>NZ_CP166195.1:0-1482731 GCF_045679545.1 Enterovibrio litoreus | reverse complement strand
TTCTTTCACGACGGGCTTTTTTTTGTTTCATTTATCGTGAATTCCGCCAGTGCGACTGGATGATTTGCCGTTGATTCATTAGAGTTGAGCTAAGCACTTAATGAATCTATGGACGGGTAATGTCACGCATCAGGGCGAAAAATCAGGAAAAGATCATCGACGTTGCCAGCCAACTGTTTGCTGAAAAAGGCTATGCCGCCACAACAACCGCCGAAATTGCACAACGCGCAGAAATCCCCAAGCCCAACCTCTATTACTACTTCAACACCAAAGATAACCTCTACCGCGCGGTATTGGAGAGTGTCACCTTACCGTTGATCGAAGCCTCATTGCCGATTGAGCAGCTGGATGACCCAAGAGAAGCGCTGACTCAATACATTCGCACCAAACTCCGAATTTCCCGTGACCACGCCTCCGCATCAAAAACCTTTGCCGCAGAAGTGATGGCGGGTGCGCCACATTTGCCAAAAGACATTGCAGAAGCCTTGATGGATCAGTCCAGAATGATCCTCAACAAGTTCGACTATTGGATTGCCCAAGGTTGGATGGACCCTGTTCCCGCCAAGCATCTGATGTTTATGCTTTGGTCTTCCACCCAAACCTACGCTGACTTCAACTGGCAGATTTGCCAAGTGAGCGGGCAATATGAACTCGACGACGAAGACTTCGAACAAGCCGCAGAGTTTTTGGTCAATCTGGTACTGAAAGGGTGTGGTGTGAAGCATGCGGATTGATGTTGCTGATATCCCTTTAACTCTTTGAAATAGCTGCAAAGATAGCCTCACTTCACAACCTACTCGATTTATTGATTGAAAACTCATCACCCGCGCTCAACTGCGACCTAAATCATGCCGAGATTTATGCACTTTGTGGTAGTTTTGGGCTGGTAAAGTAGGCAGTGATGTTGGGCTAGGTGGGTGTTTATCCGAGTATTTATTTTTAGATGTGATTAAAATTATCAAAAAATTTTTATGTTAAAAGAATTTACCTTTTGGCGTGCTGTTGTTATCGGAAAAAGTGTGGTGTTTAAATGCCCCGTTTGGGTTTGAATATACTGTTATAGCGCTGAGAAATTATGAATCGTAAACTCATTGATATTATTGAAGTCGTTGATTACTGGGCGAGTGAAGAAAACTCATTCTCTATGTATATTGATGTAAATGAACCTACTTGTTGGGCTTGTGGGCAGGGCTGGGAAGGTCGCCATGATGTTATTAGAGGCTCATATAAAAGAGGATGGCGTAAGGCTCCACTTCAAATTTGTCACATAGTTCCAAAGTCATTAGGTGGTGAAGATCACCCAAAAAATTTAGTTTTAATGTGTAAGGAATGTCATGACTTGGCTCCTAATACTACCATTCCTGACATTATGTTTCAGTGGATGGCGAAGCAGAGTTATTTAAAGCGACTAATGGCGAAAATTGAATTAACTCTCTCTGAATTTGATATTAGTCACTCTGAGTTCGAAGCGTTAACTAAATTATCCAGTGACTCTGCATTTAAAGAGTGGTCTTTAAAACACTCTGGTATACATTGGCCCCAATCAGGTTACAGTGGATTGGGCACTAAAATGACGGTGTCGACTTATGTAGGTCTTTTGAAGCATTACAGTGATATGAACGCGCTATAACAAGGCATTAAGCGGACAAAAAACAGTGGGTTACGTTTCGCTTCGTTACACATTTTAACCCACTATTTTTGTCCGCTTAATGCGGCGCTGAAGGATCCCCTCATAATTCGCCCAACCCTGATGAATGAGTCAGCCTCTGGTATTCGAGCATAGCCCATTGATATTGCTGTTCATTGATGCAATACCGTCGATGCTTTCTTACCTCTCGTCCCAAGCGTGGAATAGAGAGAACACGCCGATGCTTAATGGTGTTGGCTTGAAAGTCGTATTGCCATTTAGCTTTTGTCGCAATGAGACCGTTCCACCACATCAATACCTCAAAATAAAGCGGGACAGGCACGTTGAATAAAGCGGGACAGGCACATTTAAAGAATAAAGTGGGACAGAGGGAAATAAAGGGGACAGGCACATTTAGAAAGGCATAGATTTATCAGTTTCATGGCTTTGTGCTTCAGGCTCAAAGACAATGCTCAATGATGAATGGTTAAATAAAACGGGACAGGCACATTTAGAAAGGCATAGATTTATCAGTTTCATGGCTTTGTGCTTTCAGACTCAAAGGCAATGCTCAAAGATGAATGGTTAACTGACGAACGATATTATCTCTGTATCGTTTAATTGATAGCCACTTTACTGCCAATGACAAAAGCCCGCGCCTCTCTCATCAGTGTCGACGCCACTCCTTATTATCACTGCGTTTCGCGCTGTGTTCGTCGCTCCTTTCTCTGTGGCTACGACGAACACGCACAGCAATCCTACGAACATCGTAGAGGCTGGATTGAAAAACGGTTGTTAGCGTTGGCAAATGCATTCTGTGTCGATATTTGTGCTTACGCCATTATGAGCAATCATTACCATGTGGTTCTTCATATCAATATGGAAAAGGCCAAAGAGCTGGCTCAAAGTGATGTTGTTGAGCGCTGGTTGGCGTTTCATCGAGGGCCTTCACTTATCCAACGTTTTATTCAAGGCGATAAGCTGTCAGAGGCGGAAGCTGAACGATGCAGTGAGATCATTGAAGTGTGGCGGGAGAGGCTTGCTTCGATTAGCTGGTTCATGCGGTTACTCAATCAACATATTGCGTCAGAGGCCAACAAAGAAGATAAATGTACCGGCCACTTCTGGGAAGGACGGTTTAAAAGTCAGGCGCTGTTAGATGAAAAAGCTTTAGCGGCAGCGATGGCTTATGTGGATTTAAATCCAGTACGTGCTGCGATTGCCGACACGCCGGAAACGTCTGATTTCACGAGTGTGAAAGCGAGAATTGAAGCGGTAGAGACTGATAAACCGGGCGCTGTTGGGTTGCTGCCTTTTGCGGGAAACCCCAGAAAAAATATGCCTGATGGTATACCTTTTCGCTTGATGGATTATTTAGAGTTGGTTGATTGGACAGGGCGTCAATGCCGAGAGGATAAGCGCGGTCATATTGATCATCATGAACCTGAGATACTCAACCGCCTAGGGTTTGATTCAGATGAGTGGCTTAGTACCTACGCGCAAGTTGAAAGGGGAACCTTGATTGGCTCTGAATCATCCATCAAAACAGCGCTGCCCTTGCTTGGACGAAAACGACTTTGCGGGTTTCGCATCGCGACGAGCTAGCGTCGGCAACACTTCCTGCAAGCTCTAACAATCACCACATTGGTGATTTTCGCATACCTGTTATATGTAGATCTCCTTTGAAATCTAGTTTGAACCCCTTTTATCCATCTCCAAAAACACCCTTTTGAACAACAGAACACAGACATGAGAGATGTATTCTTCTTTTCCAAAGTGACGATTTTTAATGTGACTGTCCTATTGTTATCACAACTGTCCTATTGTTATCACACTTCCTGCAAGCTCTAACAATCACCACATTGGTGATTTTCGCATACCTGTTATATGTAGATCTCCTTTGAAATCTAGTTTGAATCCCTTTTATCCATCTCCAAAAACACCCTTTTGAACAACAGAACACAGACATGAGAGATGTATTCTTCTTTTCCAAAGTGACGATTTTTAATGTGACTGTCCGATTGTTATCCCTATTGTTATCAAGATAAGTGTCAACCGTATTTGGTATGTCAGGAGAATGAAATACCGAATGGCGCGAGAGGAGGGAAATGGTTAGTTGAAAAACGATAAGAGCTGGCTTAACCAGCTCTTATTGCTATACCCTCTATTACGTTACAAGGAAAGCGTTTGCACCAAATCTAGGTTGTCAGAAGCGTTGCCGACCATAATAGTAAAGACATCACTTTCAGTTACCCATTTTTTCTTCGATGGATGCCAGAAAGAAAAGTCTTCCTTGTTAATCTCTATGGTTACAGTTTCTGTTTTTCCTGCTTCTACAAAGATTTTCTTAAACCCTTTCAGTTCCTTTGATGGACGGTGAACACTTGGGTTATTTTGTCCAATATAAAGCTGGACAACTTCGGAACCGCCATTTCCCTTGACGTTACTCACATCCACGCGTATTGAGTAGCTACCATGTTCATTTCCAGGGGTTATTCTCAGGTTACTTAACTCAAACGTTGAGTAGGAGAGGCCAAACCCAAAAGGAAATTGTGGTTTTTCATTGTATTTGTCATACCAGCGATAACCCGTATAGATCCCTTCTTTATATTCATTGTTAGAGATCTTTCTGCAATTGGGACCGCAAATAGTATCGAGTAGCTGCTCGAAAGCCGATGAAGC
Source organism: Enterovibrio litoreus (assembly GCF_045679545.1). Taxonomy (NCBI): domain Bacteria; kingdom Pseudomonadati; phylum Pseudomonadota; class Gammaproteobacteria; order Vibrionales; family Vibrionaceae; genus Enterovibrio; species Enterovibrio litoreus. The sequence goes on along the minus strand of NZ_CP166195.1, from coordinate 1,478,422 downwards.
AATTGATAAAGATGAGTCGAAATCGTCACGATATCCATACCCAGGTGAGCGAGTGATATCTTTAGCAATAGTAAATGGGAGTTTACCAGAAGGATTGAGGTTTCCGACGAGAAGATCGGCGATTGCATCGGACCCCACAAAGCCAGGATATGAAGACCACATGATTGCCGCTGCGCGATCCCAGTGACTCATGTCAACGCCATTACCTGAAGTAACGAGTACCACGGTATTGCTGTTAGCATTAATGACGCGTTGGATGAAGCTTTCGTCTTCTGTGGGTAATTCAAATGAGTAATCGAGAGCTTCACCCACTTCCCGTCCTGTCGCGACAACCACTTTGTCGGCATTACGCAGTTGCTCGTCTGTTGGATCTTGTACATATGAGACATTTCGAAGGAGGCGCTTCTCCAATGAACGGATCAACGGAATGTGTCCGAAGCCACCGACGCCTGCTGAACCTATACCTTTAGGGACGACATTTGCGAACTTACCGACGACCAAAATGCTTTCATTGGTTTTCAAAGGCAAAACATTGTTGTTATTTCTCAATAAAACGGTGCCTTCAGCTGCAATGGTTCTTACGATCTCTGCATGTTCGTTCATCATGCTTTGGTCAAGACCTGAGGGTTTGTCTTTGCCATCAAGAAAGCCCATTTGGATCATTGAGGTTAGGAGCGGCAGGATGGTTCTCTCCAATTCTTTCATGGGGAAGGTGTCTAGATCATCCTTGAGGCTGCGGAGATAGTTTTGAACCTGGCCGCCCCAAGGCATCTCTAGATTAAGACCTGCTTCAAAAGCTTTTTTGCCATTCCAAACAGACCACCAATCACTGACGGTAAAGCCTTTAAAATTTAGGTCACTTAACAAGTAATCAAAGACTTCAGAACTCTCAGCAGTGTAGTGATCGTTTAACAAATTGTATGCCATCATGACGCCTAATGCGCCCGCATCTATACCTGCTTTAAACGGAGGGAAATAAATTTCATGTAGTGTGCGTTCATCAATAATAGAGTTATGTGTTTTTCTATAAAAATCAGACTCATTACCAACAAAGTGCTTGAGTGTCGTCATTAGGCCTTGATTTTGTGCGGCGGGAACATAATTTTCAACTAACCGAGATACAAGAAAAGGATCTTCGCCAAAATATTCGAAATTTCGGCCATTTTCCGCTACGCGATACATATTCATGCCCGGGCCAAGGAGAACATCAATACCGACTTGTTTCATTTCCTTTGCAACAGCTTTTCCAACTAAACCTGCAATGCGTTCATCAAATGTAGAAGCCCACATAATAGGAGCAGGGAATTGCGTAACCTTGTTATGTAAATACGATGACTCATTGCCTTGCATCCAGTTGGCTTGACTTATTCCAGCGGTTGCATCTGACATGGTGATCATTGGGATACCGAGCCGAGGAATAGGGACGGTTCCAAAGTAGGTGTACCCACCAACAAGCTCAATCTTTTCATCAACTGTCATTTGTTGAACAAGTGCCTCGGCCCTTTCTCGAGCTGTTTGAAAGTCGACATACGGTTTAAACGCGCCAGAGACCCACTCTACATTTGGGCGACCTGTTTGTAGCGTAATTTCCGGCGTTGGAATTTCACTTTCCGGTGGTGGTGGCGAAGGCGGTTGTGGAAACTGAACATCGGCTTGTCCGAAAAATGGAAGCAGCAATGAGATATAAACGACGAGCAAAATCCTTTTGTTCATTAATCTTTCTCCAAAGTGTGGTGTGTTGTTTTTGTGCTTGAGCTCTTTTTCAATGTTTTGAATTGTTGTCGAAAAATTAATTTATAAAGTAGTCTTTGATTGCCAATCTCTTGTCCTTGAACACTAGTCTGACGCAACTTGAATAGTTGGCGCTTTTTGTTATATGAATCTGGGAATAAATGACTAAAAACCGCAGGGAGGAGCAAAATAAGGGCAAATAAGGAGGGACAGGCGCATCTAGAAAGGCAAAGATTTGTCAGTTTCATGGCTTTGTGCTTTCAGGTTCAGAGGCCATGCTAAAAGATGGATGGTTAACTGTTGAACGTTATTATTTCTGTATCGTTTAATTGATAGCAACTTTACTGTTAATGACAAAAGCCCGCACTTCTCTCATCAGTGTCGACGCCAGATCTTATTATCACTGCGTTTCGCGCTTTGTTCGTCGCTCCTTTCTCTGTGGCTACGACGAACATGCACAACATTCCTACGAACATCGTAGAGGCTGCGTTAATACTGACTGTCCTAACAAGGGGAGTCGTCTGCGGGCCGTGACTGGATATTTTCTATGCACACGCCAATGATTTCAGGTTCATCGTGTTAATAAACAACCTTGGGTCGGCGAGTTTGTTCAGTATCGATGGGGTGGGCAAGCAGTCGTCATCAATGTAATCGATATAATCTGCCGCTGAATCAAAAATCAAGATATCCAATGCCAAGCGATCCAGCCCGTATAGGCCACGGTGGATCATATCTGCTGAAAACACCAACAAATCACCCGCCGCTAATGGGATTTTTATGCCTCCAGAGATGGGGTCATTGCTGACTTTACCGTTCACTTCTTGGCGAACGTTGTATTCTTCTTCATTGTCCCAGCGCTTGTGCGTACCAGGGATGATCTCCATGCCGAGTTCATCAAACAATGGCACACGAAGATGCAACACTTGGGTTTCCTGTATCACTCTCATTTGATCTTCTATGTCATAGTCGTATTGACAGTCGCGATGCCAGAAATCTTTTTGTTCGGGATTCACGGGGTTGAAGAACAATTGCGTGTTCATGAACGTGGGATTTTCCGGTATCACCGCATCCACCACATTCATGATTTTCTTGGAACTGATGAACTCAAAAAGTTGGGCTCTGTCTTCATCGGGCAGATATTCACTGCCAGTGATCAGCGATGAGTTAAATGCTTCTTCTCGATAAAATCTTCTGTTGTCGTCTTTCCACAGTTCGTGGAATTTGAGTATGACTTTTCTTAGTGAAGCAATTTGAGCTTCATCGAAATAATTTCTCAGAACAAAGTAACCGTGTTCATCGTAACGGTTGCTTAATTGTTGGCTGTTTTCTAACACTGATTACCTTCACATTTACTGCGCCGTCACTGACCACGGCGGTCTTGGGCGCATGATGCCAGAGAGCCGTGGTTCTACCAAGTGAAATGCTGCACGTGGTAGCGTGTTTTCATTGCCACGTTTTAAGGTGACTAACGTTTTATTCTAATCACCAGATGATTCGAATAAGGCGGTTTATCAAATCATCATGTGATTTGAAGCTACTTAGAAAGCCACACTCAGCGTGTTAACTGTTGTGCCTTTTCCGCCAATCTCCGCGCTGCGGCGCGATGCTTCACCATCAACTCTTGTGTATCGACATCAATAAGTTCACCATCTTTCACGCGCCATTCTCCATTCACCATGACGTTGTCTGCACGGTGTGCGCCACACAGCACGAGAGCGGCAAGTGGATCGTGACTGCCGGAGAATTGGATTTCATCGAGTTTGAACATCGCGATGTCTGCCAGCATGCCTTTGGACAGAGTCCCGATGTCACTGCGCCCGATGTTTTTAGCAGAGCCTTGGGTTGCCCAGCGGAACGCATCGAGATGACTAACCTTGGCGGAACCGTATCGTAGACGCTGAATATAGGTGGCCATTCGAAGTTCATTGACGAGGTTTGAACCGTCGTTGGAGGCGGAACCATCCACGCCTAACCCGACAGACGCGCCTGCTGCTTCGAGCTCCAAATTCCGACAAATACCTGAAGCCAGCATCATGTTTGAGCTCGGGCAATGGCAAATGCCAATACCGGCCTGACCCAATCGTTTGATCTCTTCATCATTAAAGTGGATTCCGTGTGCGAGCCATGTTCGGTTGTGAAGCCAGCCGACATCTTCGAGGTAATCGACGGGTCGCAGACCGAATTTTTCTAAGCAAAAGGCTTCTTCGTCGATGGTTTCACAGAGGTGCGTGTGAAGCATGACATTGTGCTGCTTGGCGACGTGAGCGGTTTCTTTCATCAACTCTGTGGTGACTGAAAATGGCGAACACGGGGCGAGGGCAATGTGTGTCATTCCGCCATATTCCGCTTGATGGTAATCGCGGATCAAACGAAGGCTGTCATCAATAATGGATTGTTCGGTTTGAATGGTGTGCCTTGGTGGTAGGCCGCCTTGATCTTCACCAAGGCTCATCGAACCCCGGGTTAGCACCGTTCTTAGTCCTAGAGCTCGGGTCGCTTCCACCTGAATGTCGATCGCGTGTTCGAGGCCAACCGGTATCAAATAATGGTGATCGGAAGCGGTTGTACACCCTGAAAGTAATAGCTCTGCTGATGCGAGTTCTGTGCCTAAACGCATCATGTCTTCATCCAACCCTGCCCACACTGGATACAGCGCTTTGAGCCAATGAAACAGCTCTTTGTCCAGTGCATCAGGATAGGCGCGAGTAAGGGTTTGGTAGAAGTGGTGGTGCGCGTTAATCAAGCCCGGTAACACCACATGTTCTGAGGCATCCACAATCTGATCGATATTGACGGATGGTAGGGCGTTCTTCGCGACCAGTTCAATGATGGTATTACCATCAATCACCACACCACCGGAAGCGTCTTCGTTAGTGCCCGTCCAAATTGCGAGAGGTGTTTTAAGCCAGATTGTCGCCATGAGTGAAGATCCTTTGACGTTGAATTCAGTGTGATTGCGAACAGCGTTTTGGAAGACAATCGCCCCGAATGAACGGGGCGATAACGTGCTAGGTGAGGATTAGGGCGTCGGCTTGGAATCTTCATCCAATGGCGCGTCTTTTGGCGGAGCAGCGCGAACTATCACGGGATCAGCAGTGTCTTCGTTCAATGGCTGAGTGTGTTCGCTGTTCATTTCTTCCTCTTCGGCCTCACGTTCAGCAGTCACGTCTTCTTTCGATTTCGGCAATACAAGGTTCAACATCACGGCAACAATCGTGCCCGTGGTGATGCCTGAGTGCAGAAGCTGAGCAATGTCGTGATGTAAGTGTTGAAGCAGTGAAGGCTTAATGGTGACGGCTAAACCTGCTGCTAACGAGACGCAAATCACCAAGGCATTTCGGCGTGTGTCGGCAGCTTTTACTAACATACGAATACCGGCGTAAGCGATCATTCCGAACATGATGAAACCGACGCCGCCTAGTACCGGTTTGGGCACGGAAACGGCCAACGCACCGAATTTAGGGAATAAACCAGCAAGGATCAGCAGAGCGCCCGTTGTACCGACAACGAACCGACTTGCGACGCCAGTAATGCCAACAATGCCGACGTTCTGACTAAATGACGCCAAAGGCATGGCACCAAAGAAGGAACCAACGGCACTGCCGATGCCATCACCTAATAGGCCACGTTTGAGGTCTTTGCCGGAAATGGTGCGATGGCAGTTATTGGCGAGCGCGAGGAAATCCCCTGTTGCTTCGGCAATCACCACGATGTAAGCGAGACACATCCCTATGATGGCGGGCCACGAGAAACTGAGCCCAAATTTGAACGGCTCTGGTGCGGCAAACCAGCTGGATTTATGGAGTTGTTCGAGATTGACCATGCCCATGCTAAGCGCGACAAGGTAGCCGCCTGCTAAGCCAATCACAATGGCTGATGCTGCGACGCCACCTTTGGCATAGGTAGACACTAAAAGAACAACCAACAGAGAAATGGCAGCAAGAAACAGCTTGGGCAGTGTGGCGAATTGGTCACTTCCAGCGGGGGCATCGCCAATCCAGTTCATGGCGACAGGTAAAATGGTTAAACCAATCAAGGTAACCACGACACCACTGACAACGGGAGGAAATAGCTTTCTAATCTGTTCCATGAAGAAAGCGGAAACGATAACCATACACGCACCCACGAGGGCTGCCCCCATAATGCCTGATACGCCGTCCGCTTTACCTATGCCGATCGCTATCCCCAAGAAGGCGAAGCTTGACCCCATGACCACGGGCAATCGAATACCCACAGGGCCGACGCCAAGGCATTGCACGATGGTAAATGCGCCAGAAACGAATAATGCAGCATTGATGAGCGTGACGATATCACCTGCGGGCAATCCAATGGCGCCGCCGACGATGAGAGGAACAGCAATAATGCCGCCGATGGAAGCAAGCATATGTTGCAGAGCTAGCAGGAATGTTGAGCCTGCTGAGGGCCTGTCGTTTAATTCGTAAAGCAACTTCATAGTTTTTTCCTCTTGCTGTCTCGGTTCCCTTTGACAGCGATGATAGTGAAATTCCGTTTACCCTTGATGCCGATTGAAAAGTCTAAAATTGAAAAAGGGACCTCTGCGGGTCCCTATGTTTTTGTTATCCAAGAATGATGAGTTTGAATACAAAAAGAATGCTCAATGCATACATAGCAATGGAAATATCTGAGAACTTTCCGGTGCCTGCCTTGAGTACGGTGTAAGTGATGAAACCCAATGCGATGCCGTTTGAGATTGAAAAAGTCAGTGGCATCATGAGTGCGGTGACAGCAGCGGGGACGGAATCGGTAAAGTCGTCCCAGTTGACGTTTTTGATGCTGCTCATCATGAGAAATGCGACATAAATCAGTGCACCGGCCGTGGCGTAGGCCGGGATCATTCCTGCCAGCGGTGCGAGGAAAATAGCGGCCAGAAACAACAAGCTAACCACAACCGCAGATAAGCCAGTACGTGCACCAGCAGAAACACCTGCCGCACTTTCAACATAACTGGTGACAGGAGGACAACCAAAGCAAGCGCCGATGACGCTCGACAGACTGTCTGCTTTGAGCGCCTTTGGTAGCCCATCTATTTTGCCTGTTTCTTTGTTGACTAACTTTGCGCGCTCAGCCACGCCCATTAGCGTACCCGCGGTATCGAACATGTTCACGAAAAGGAAAGCGAGAATGATACTGATCATCCCGACATTTAACGCGCCTGCGATATCCATGGCCATAAAGGTGGGTGCAATGCTTGGTGGTGCGGAAAAAATACCGTTGTACTCGAAAAGACCGAGCCCAAGGCCAATGAGCGTCACGCTGAATATGCCGATGAGCACGGAGCCAAATACTTTTTTGACGGACAATACGGAAATAATGAAGAAGCAGACGGCGGCAAGAATGGCAGGGGGCTGAGTGAAATCGCCTAAGGTGACAAGAGTGGCATTGCTGCCAACCACGATGCCTGCGCTTTTTAACCCGATAATCCCGAGGAAAAGACCGACACCCGCTGTCATGCCATAACGCAAACTGGTGGGAATACTTTCGATAACCCACTCACGGACGCGTGACACGCTGAGACCCACAAAAATGACACCAGAAATAAACACTGCACCGAGCGCGACTTGCCAGCTGTAACCCATTTCGCCAACAACGGTGAAGGCAAAAAATGCATTCAGCCCCATCCCTGGCGCAAGACCAACAGGCCAATTCGCAAACAGCCCCATCATTAACGTGCCTATAGCCGCACCGATGCAGGTGGCAACAAAAAGTGCACCGGGATCCATGCCAGACGCTGCCATGATATTGGGGTTCACGAAAATGATGTATGCCATGGTGGCAAAGGTGGTGATCCCGCCGATAAACTCATTCTTTACTGATGTACCGTGCTGACTGAGTTTAAAGTACCGCTCTAGAAAGCCACTTTTCACTGATGTTTGTTCAGCCGTGCTATTTTTGTCCATCATTTCCATCCTGTTACGTCTGTCCATTTGCACTTTATCTGTCCATTTACACTAAGAACGTGGGCGATTGCTTGGTAGTATTTCTTTGTCTTGCGTCGCTGGAGTTCAGAGAGTCATTTCGAGAAGCGTGTGTTAGCTTCCTCGGTAAGTCGAAAAGCTGTATGGCGAAACCAGCAGAGGGACGTGGAAGTGCGCGCTCGGGTCGTCAATGCCAAACCTTATTACCACGTCATCAAGAAAAGGCACATCACTTAACGTGACGCCTGTTTTGTAAAAATATCCTGCCGTATTGAACTGCAACTGATATTTTCCCTTTAGGAAATCCTCGCCTTGGAGCAGAGGTTCATCGGTTCTTCCATCATGGTTTGTCGTTGTAGTCACAACATGCACCAAGCTATTGCCCGTGACTCTAAATAGCGTGACTTCTATTTCTGAACCGGGTTTGCCTTTGCTGGTATCCAACACATGTGTTGTCAGTTTTCCCATTTTCACCTAGTCCTTTTATGAATCGATATTCCCTTGTGCACGGGCTTGCTTACTCGTGACATGAATCCTAGCAAGCCCAAGTTTTGAAGGGTTCGCTGCCAAGATCTACGCATTCTCAGTGTCAAATATTCCACCTTGTGTGCACATCTAGAAACTAAAATGTACACAATAGTTAAGTCTTGTAAAGGTCAAAAAATACGCAGTGCTAATTTTGAGAATCAGCAAAGAAACCATACGGTGACAGGGTGAAGAGGAAGAAATAGCCTGTAATTCGTTCAGAATTGAATTTGCGAAAACATGAACGCGGCAACATTTAGTTAACTTGTTCTTGTAAATTGTATACAAAATGCAATACTAAAATTGCAATCGTCGCTCGAAAGATAAGTGCGCTTTGAATGAGCTTTACTTGCATTGGCATGACAAATAGATAAAGCGCAGTGGCAAAGCCAATAAGACTTTGACTGAGAGACTAATAGTTTGGCCCATATAAATGATAGGAATGGCGCGATGAGTAGTGACTATCCTCGAGATTTGAAAGGCTATGGTGCCCATCCTCCTCATCCTAGATGGCCAGGAGAGGCGCGAATTGCGGTTTCATTTGTACTCAATTTTGAAGAAGGCGGTGAGCGCTGCGTTCTACATGGCGACAGGGAATCAGAAGCGTTTTTGTCTGAAATCCCCTCCGCGCAACCTCTTGCCGGCGTTCGTCACATCAGCATGGAATCTATGTATGAGTACGGCTCGCGTGCAGGTGTGTGGCGCGTGCTTCGCTTGTTCCGACAACATGAAATTCCACTGACTATTTTTGCTGTGGGCATGGCGGCTGAGCGAAATCCTGAGGTGATTAAATCCATGGTGAGCGAAGGCCATGAAATTTGTAGCCATGGATATCGTTGGATTGATTACCAATATGTGCGCGAGGAAGACGAACGCGCAGACATGACAAAAGCTATCGACGCGATTGAGAAAGTGGCAGGTGAGCGCCCAGTGGGTTGGTACACAGGCAGAACCAGCCCGAATACGCGTAGGCTGGTGGCTGAGGAAGGCGGCTTTCTTTATGATTCAGATGCTTATGACGATGACTTACCTTACTGGCATGAAGAGGGTACGCCGCCGGGCAAGCCTCAGCTGGTGATTCCTTATTCGTTAGATGCCAATGATATGCGTTTTTCAACGGTACAAGGCTTTAACTCGGGTGAGCAGTTTTTCCAGTATTTGAAAGACAGTTTCGATGTCTTATATGAAGAAGGGCAAGACGCCCCAAAGATGCTGTCTATCGGGTTACATTGCCGTTTGATTGGTCGGCCCGGTCGACTCGCGTCGTTGAAGCGCTTCATTGAATATGTGAAACAGCATGACAGTGTATGGATAACGCGTCGTGTTGATATCGCTAAGCACTGGCACAAAAACCACCCACATCCAACCATGACCAAGGAGTAGGTAGCACAATGGGATTATTTTCGTCTTGTCGCCCGAGTGAACAAACGAAAGATCAGTTTGTTCAAACCTTTGGCGGTGTCTATGAACACAGCCCTTGGGTCGCCGAGCAAGCTTATGGCGATGGGCTGGATCAAGCCTTCAATGATCAGGATGTTCTTCATGCTCGAATGGCACATGTTCTGAACAATGCCGATGATGCGTCGAAATTGCAGGTGATTCTGGCTCACCCTGATTTAGCCGGACGCGCTGCGCAAGCAGGTGAACTGACTGCCGAGTCCACGACTGAGCAGGCCAGTGCGGGAATCGATCAATGCTCGACCGAGGAATTTGTGCGTTTTACGGATTTTAACCAACGCTACAAAAACAAGTTTCAATTCCCTTTTATCATGGCGGTGAAGGGGGCCAATCGGCATTTGATCTTGGAAGCGTTTGAACGTCGTTTGGAAAATGACGTTATCACTGAATTCAACACAGCGATTGCGGAAATCAACAAAATCGCTTTGTTTAGGCTACGTGATTTGTAGCTCTCTGGCCGCCGTCTATTAACGATCCATGTTGACGGCGAATACAGCGTCTCGCAAATTGAAGCTCGCTGGAAATCGGTTATTGGTTTCTTGCTAAAGTGAAAGGGAAAAAGACGCTTCTTACTCTTGAAGGAAGCAACGAAAATGGATAATCGTCCTGATTTCACCAAACTCGTCAATCTCGCCAGCAGCAGGCTAGGCACGCAGGTCATTTATGCAACGGACGACTTCTTCGCGGATAAGCAACGTCTTGTTGACGACGCCCCTGCGCAATGGAAAGCAGATGTTTATGACGATAACGGCAAATGGATGGATGGCTGGGAATCACGCCGTAAGCGTGAAGAAGGCCATGATTACTGTGTCGTCAAATTAGGTCTGCCGGGCAAAGTGATTGGTGTGGATATTGATACGTCTCACTTCACGGGAAACTACCCGCCGTCCGCGTCATTAGAAGGGTGTTATTGCCCGGATGGCGATCCAGCCTCAGATCAAAAATGGGATGCACTGTTACCCGCTTTAAGCCTCAATGGCGATAGCCATCATTTTGCTGACATCTCCTCTCAGAAGCCTTGTACCCACGTTAGATTCCACATTTATCCCGATGGGGGGGTCGCTCGACTACGTGTGTATGGTCATCCCGAAATGGACTGGGATCGCGTTAGTCCTGAACAAGAATTGGATCTGCTTGCTGTCGAAAATGGCGGCAGGGCGCTGACGTGTAACGATCAACACTTTGGTCATATGAGTAATCTCATCATGCCGGGTCGTGGCGTAAATATGGGTGACGGCTGGGAGACGGCGCGTCGACGTGTACCCGGTAACGATTGGGTTATCTTGTCGTTGGGCCATGCAGGTTTGGTTGATCGTATTGTTGTTGATACCGCGCACTTTAAAGGTAACTACCCTGATAGCATGTCTATTCAAGCCGCATTTGTTGAAGGCGGTACGGACGATCAAATCGCCACGCAAAGCTTATTCTGGCGTGAACTGCTGCCAAGTCAGAAGTTGTCTGCGGACAACATTCATGAGTTTGCCGATCAACTAAACCCATTGGGTATGATTTCTCACGTCAGGGTGAATATCTTTCCCGATGGCGGCATTAGCCGTGTGCGCTTATTTGGTCGTAAATCTGGCTGAGAAGCTGACTCGTTGCAGACCGTCCAAGGATGACAAAGGATATGGAAAAACAGATTGCCTTCGACAATATCATTACGCTGAAACCGGAACCTCTGACGCAATATAGCTTTGCGCCATTTGGTGATGTGATTGAAGCGGAAGACCGAGAGTTCTTCATGATCAACAACGGCTCTACTCGGCGTTACCACAAACTAGCTACCACACAGGTAGATGAAGGAAGTGGTGTAATCATCAACATTTTTGAGGCAACACCGCTTTCCTATCCACTTTCCGTCAAGATGATGGAGCGTCATCCGAAAGGCTCACAGGCATTTATGCCGCTGTTGGGTAACGACTATTTAGTGTTAGTCGCGCCTGTGGGGGATGAGCCGGATCTTCTCTCGATCCGCGCTTTCTATGCCAAAGGCACGCAAGGGGTGAACTATCACCGCAGCGTGTGGCATCACCCTGTACTGGCGTTGACACCAAACGATAAGTTTTTGGTGGTTGACCGAGAAGGTGCGGGGAATAACTGTGACGAGTTTTTCTTTTCAGAACAAACACGTGTGATATTGGCACCTGATTTGTGAATTGAGCTTATCAAAGCCAAGCGATCCATGCTTGGCTTAATGCAATAGCCAATATCTGAGAAAAATTGAAAGGGATGACGTAGCCGATAATTTACCCAAGCAATGCCAAGATGCGCTATCTCAGTGAGCATTGAGTGCGTATTGAATGGGTACGAGCTACGGCCTCCAAAAAGGAGAGTGTAATGGATCCTTATATCACGGAATGGCTCAATATAGCGGTTCGCTGGATGCACATGATCACTGGCGTGGCATGGATTGGTGCGTCGTTTTACTTTGTATGGTTGGAAAATAACTTAAATCGACAAAACCCGCGCGATGGTTTGTCGGGTGATTTGTGGGCCATTCATGGTGGCGGAATTTATCACTTAGAAAAATACAAACTCGCCCCAGACAAAATGCCTGAAACCTTACATTGGTTTAAATGGGAAGCGTATTTCACGTGGATCACGGGCATGACATTGCTTTTCATCGTGTTCTACGCAAATGCCGACATTTACTTGGTAAAACCGGGGTCAGAATTTAGCGCAAGCACGACAGTCATGATCGGTATCGCTTCACTCGTTGCAGGATGGTTTGTTTATGACTTTCTCTGTGATTCGGCACTGGGCAAAAAGCCCATGCTATTGGGTGTGGCGCTGTTCGTTGGTTTGGTGTTCGCAGCGTGGGCCCTAAGCTTAGTGTTTAGCGGTCGTGGTGCATACATTCATGTCGGTGCCATTATCGGTACCATCATGGTGGGTAACGTGTTCCGTGTGATCATGCCAGGGCAGCGCGCTTTGGTGAAAGCGATTGAGGAACAGAGAGCGCCTGATCCAAGCCTGCCAGCCAAAGCGTTACTGCGTTCGCGACACAATAACTATCTGACTTTGCCAGTGTTGTTTATCATGATCAGCAACCATTTCCCCAGCACTTATGGCCATGAGTTCAATTGGGCGGTATTGGCGGGTGTTTCGTTGCTCAGTGTTTTGGTTCGCCACTATTTCAACACACGACATGCGAGCCAAAAATATGCATGGACACTACCAGCAGCTGCGCTGGGAATGATTTGTTTAGCGTATGTGTCTGCACCCGCTTCTTCACCGGTTGCTCCTTCAGCTGAAACGCCACAAGCGGCAGATACGTCAGCCCAATTTGAAAATTCGCTTGCGTTTGTTGAAGTGAAAACCATTATTTCGGAACGTTGCACGGTATGCCACTCCCAAGCGCCGACACATCCCGCATTTGCGGTTGCTCCTGCTGGTGTGATGTTAGATACGCCTGAGCAAATACAGCTCGAAGTGACGAGAATAGTCGCACAATCGGTTTCCACAAATATCATGCCTTTGGGTAACTTAACGAAGATGACGCAAGAAGAGCGAGAATTGATCGGGCAATGGGCGGCTTCGGGTGCTGCCATTCAGTAGTGCTGTTACAAAACATTAATCCAACACGCAAAAATCAATTTTGGCCACCTCTAGATGAGGTGGTTTTTTGTTATATCTGCGGTAAATCAAGGATTTCAAATCCAATGTCCCTATAGACTCTGATTGGTTGAATTGAGCTAAATAATCAACCTCAACTCGACATTAAAATAAGATGGATAATTTTTAACATTTGGCGAGATTTGGTTACGAGTTTTGGTTATACTCGCAGCCGAAAAAACAACCAGTAGGTTGCAACCCTTTAGCACTGTGGCTTAATGCTGCGCATAAATCATTTTGGAGAACCCCGTGGAAACTATCTTGGTCATCGCATTCATCTGTGCAGCATTCGTGATTGTGAAGAAAGAACGCGCATCACGTGCATAAATTTGGAACACGCTGAGTAAGTACACTTTTTACTTCCAATTTTGTCAGCGTGAACTAAACCAACGCTTTATTTCAATAGCTTAGCGTTCGGTAGATATGCGAGAAACAAATAAAAAAGCAGAGCCACTTGGCTCTGCTTTTTTATTTGTTTCAATCTGACATATTCTGATGTCGAAATGCTCTGAATCGAAAGAATCTGAGGATGAGCATCAACTGCAATAAGGCGTTGGTGGTTAAGTGTTACTCGCTGACGAGGATCTCGCACTCTGTCAGTGTCGCCAAATGCCCACGCATGGCTTTTTCTGCTTCTTCTGTCAAACCGTAAACATCATAGATGCCAACCACAGAAGTGCCATTGTCTTCAAGGGTGCTGAAAATCATACCTGTCGCAACGGGCTTGCCTTCTTGCATTGCCACATACAATGACACATTGATGCCATCAGGTGTTGGGATGTCTGTAAGCGATAATTGCGTCAAGTATTCAAGCAGTGCAGCACGTTCAGCTTCTGGCCACTTTTGCGCTAAGGTGCGTGCGTAGCGAACCATCAATGGATGGCAATCTACCGCATAAAACGAATATCCTTCAACTCGCGCTGAAACAGCCGTTCGTTCGACTTGCTTAGGTTCTGTTTCTGCTGCTTGATAGCACTTCAGGCCTTGCAGGCTCTCAGGCGTTGGGTATTGAGCGTTTTCAACATGGCTTGCCATCCAAAAATGCTTTTTGCGGAAGTGAGAAAGAACAGCGGCGTCGCTCATGGTGGCTCCTGTGCCGGCTAGGCATCTTGCAGTTGAGCTTCGATAATAGCTCCATGGCGTTAAATAACAATGCTCAATCCAAAGAATGAGGAAACTATTTTGGTAACTGCGCGCATCTTAACCAATTGATAAAAATCGACTAACGGTAGGCATTTCCAAAATATTGGTTAAAATAGGAAATTATGATGCCGCGTGCTTTGAAATTAGGTTCCTCTTTTATGTCCGGACAGCGTCTCCAAACTCAATTTTCAAAGGTCTTCTCCCATTTTGGTGGTAAAGACAGTGATACAAACCTGCAAGACATGGCTGAGATTTTCAGTTGTACACGCCGCAATGCACGCATGGTACTGGGTAAAATGGCGGAGAACGGCTGGCTGACCTGGGATCCTGCGGTAGGGCGAGGTAAGCAAAGCAGACTGACCTTCCACCGTACTGACTCTGATCTGCAGATGAAGCGTGTGAGAAAGCGGGTGCAAGAAGGCAAGCTTGATGCAGCACTGGAAGAATTGGGTAACGACGCGGCTAAATTGGCGCATTTGATTCAAGAGCAACTCGGGGTATCAACGCAAGAAGGTAAGCAGATCATTCGTCTTCCTTATTATCGCGCTTTTCCGTGTTTGAATCCGGCTAAACCCCTTCGACGTTCTGAGCAGCATCTGATTACGCAAATCTTCAATGGACTCACTCGATTCAACGAATCGACTGAAGAAGTTGAAGCCGATCTTGCCCATCACTGGGAAGCCTTGTCTGATAAGCATTGGCGATTCTATCTTCGCCCCGCAGTCCGCTTTCATGATGGGAGCTCGTTGCAGGCGGAGGATGTGATTTGGTCACTTCAAGCCCTGAGCGACCATGTCTATTTTTCTCATATCGATCACATTGAAGCGCCCGAAGATAATGTTATTGATTTCTATTTGAATCGTCCCGATCGCCGTTTGCCCGATACCTTGGCGGTGCCTATGGCGTCGATTCAATCTAAGAAAGCGGCCATGTCTAAAAACGTCGAGCAGTTTCCAGTTGGTACAGGGCCGTATCGTGTCGTCGAGAACAATAGCCATCAACTCGTGTTGAAAGCACATGATCAGTACTTTGGCTTTCGTGCCTTGACGGACGAAATCGAAATTTGGGTCTTAGACAGTGCGGCGATGTGTTATTTGCAGCCTACGGCAACATTGGATCCGACGGCGTTGGATTCACGTCAGGGTATTTTACAAAGCGGCTCCAAGCAGCGATTGGCCCTGGATGAAGGCTGTAATTATCTGATGCTGAATCGCCACAGTGGCGTGGCGAAAGATCCGCGTTGGGCAGCATATCTAAGCGATAGGCTGTCGTCATTGCGTTTGTTGCCGTACTTGGCGGAAAGTGGCATTGGGGAATACCGCCTGACCAATGCGTATGGTTTGTTGCCGGGCTGGATCCATACCAATGTGTCCCATTCTGACATTGCTGTTCCATCTTCAAAAACAACACTGAGACTAGCGCATCAATCGGACAATCCGTTGTTTCCTTTGATGGCTAAAGCCCTGAAGGCGTTGCTGGCTAAAGAAGGGGTGATGTTAGATATCGATGTCGTGTCATATGAAGACATGATGGAGCCTAAACAAGCGAAGAAAGTGGATATTTGGCTTTGTGGCATGAGCTTAGGGAACAAGCGCAGCGACGCAATCCTGCCTTGGCTCTTGAACTATGAGCATCTTTCCGCCGCCATGCCTAAAGACGAATTTAACATTGTCGTTGAAAAGATGGCGACGTGGCGTCAAAAGGAACAAGCACATTTTGATGCGGAAACCATCGGCAAAATGCTGGTGGGATCGACGCAGATTATTCCGTTGTTTCACATTTGGCTAGGCGTGGTGGATGGGCGTGAACTAGAAGATGTCTCTTCTAACAAAGTAGGTTGGTTTGACTTTAAATCTGTGTGGAAAAAGCCTGTGATCTAGCAGGTTCAAACTTCATCTCACTTGATCAAACGTCGTTTAAATCTTGCTTAAAACAGCGCAAACGCTGCCACGAGCAACGCAGGTAAGGTCACGATGGTGAGGAAATTACCAAACAACACCATGGACGCGACCTTATCTGGGCCGACATTGAAGCGCTCGGCAAACAAGTAATTCATCACGGCGGGTGGCAGCATGGCAAATAATAACATCATGCGAAGATGCTCGGGTGGCAGGGGCACGAAAAAGTAAATCACAGCGAAACTCACTGCGCCCGTTGCTAGGCTCAAAAAGGTACTCAGAAAGCCAACACCCAATCCTGACCATTTGATCGCGGTCAATTGCACCCCAAGAGAAATCAGCATCACGGGCACGGCTGCATTGCCAATCAGTATCATCCCTTCGTTTAACGGTTCCCATACAGTGATTCCACCGAAATTAAAAATCAGGGCGAGGATGGAAGCGATCAATATCGGCATTTTGAATATTTGCCGAAATCGATATTCATGGTTGCTTAGCATGGCCAAGCCCACCGTGATGTGAAGCATCATTGAAACCACAAACAGCAATATGGCGGGTGCTTCCCCGATCACACCAAACGCATAGCCAAACAAGGGAATCGCGAGGTTGCCGCTGTTTCGAAACATTTGCGGCGGTGCCCATGTTTTATAAGGCAGGGAAAGTGCTTTACAGATAGGGAGCATCAATACGCCGGGCAGCAATACTGCAATGACCGCTGCAATAAACAGGGCGTTTTGTTCGCCGCCCATCGGCATCACGGACAGTGTGGTAAAGACTAAGCAAGGCACCATCAAATCGATATTGATTCGATTAACGTGCCGCATATCTGGGCGAAAACTCTTCCCAACAAAAAAACCGGCCGCGACCACGGCGAAAACGGGAAAGAGAATACTAATAACTTTTTCGAGCATCCATGCTCCTTAAGTGGCTCGAGCCTTGATTTATGAGCGCAGAGCTATAACGGGTATGTGGCCGTTAACAGCAGATACTTATAAAGAGGGAGCCCGTCACGCTGACGATGGAAAGGATGGAATATCCGGTGCAACCCGCCTGATATCGAGCATTCTAGTTCAATATCGCCGGCAAGAGAGTGTTCAGCTTCAAGAAGTCTGACACCTTGTGCGGCAAAATCTGTTTGATGAATGGGTTGATGCCCTAACCACCAGCTGGGTATAGATTTACTGGCTGAAGATCTATCGATCCAGTGATCTGCAACCAAAATCACACGTTTCTCTTTTTCGCTGGTGGTATCAAGGTGGTCGAGCGTCCATTGCATGTCTTTTACAATGCCTTTACGACAAGCAACATTTGCACTTATGAGGCGATGCGCCACGATGTAGATTTGATGTTTGTCTGTCTCGACGCGGAACACGGGTTGCTTGAGCGCCGGTGACTCATCCAGTTGATAGAGGTACGCATCGATATCGAGTTTGTCGTAAGAGTGCACGATACGGCGAGCCATGGCTTTACCCAGATGGCTTTCGTTCATGCCGCGATTATGAATCGTCGGATAATGGCGTTCACAGAAATTGAGACAGTCCGATTGGAAATCTCGTAAGCTTTGTGAAATAAGTTCATCCAGCAAAAATGCCTACTCCAAAAAGAAGCTTCACGACAGAAGGTTCCTAAAGTATGGCAAAAAATAAAAATTTGCACTAACTCAGGGAGCTAAATGTGGTGAAGCGTTCAAAAGTGAGGCTATCCGCGTTTAAGTATCGGGTTTAATACGATTCTTTTTAGGGTTTTCCAGCGAATTAGTAGAAGTGATATTGCCAGTAAAAAATAGAGGGAAGGCTCAAGCAATTCGGACTTTGATGACCAATAAAAATGAATCGGAGCCAGAACCAGCACCAAATATACCCAATTATGCAGTTTCTGCCATTTTGCCCCCATTTTTCGCTGGATGCGCGCAAACGAGGTCACGCTTAATGCAAACAGTAGCAACCAACAAACTGCGCCCACGGTAAGGTATGGGCGACTGAGGATCTCTGTGCCCAATAGTGAAAAGTTGAACGTCAAATCCAGCGCAAGATAGGTAAGTAGATGCAAGCTTGCCCAGAAAAAGCTATATAGCCCGAGCACTCTTCGGCAGCGGATCAACAATCCCTGACGTGTATATTTTGCTATGGGGCTGACCAGCATGGTCACAATCAAGGTATTGAGGGCTGCGAGGCCAGTGTAGTGGGTAATGCCATCTACGGGGTCGGCACCAAACTTGTTACTCAGTACTAACCAAACCATATTTGCCGCGAAGCCGAGACTGACCAAATGAATCAGCGTTTTCAGCCAAACAATACGATTTGCAGTTAATGGCATCAAAAACTAGACCTCAAATCCATCCCTTTGTACAAGCTTGCAACTTCATCTTCATAGCCGTTGAACATAAGAGTAGGCTGGCGTCGAGAGCTAAAAATTGACCCTTCACCAATGAAGCGTTCAGAGCCTTGGCTCCAACGAGGGTGATCCACTTGTGGGTTCACATTGGCATAGAAACCGTATTCGTGACGAGCGAGTAGATTCCACGTGGTTGCTGGCTGCGACTCTAACAGATGAATCTTAACGATCGATTTGATGCTCTTGAAGCCATATTTCCATGGCACCACCAAACGTACTGGTGCACCGTTTTGAGGCGCGAGAGTTTGGCCATACAGGCCAACGCTTAATAGTGTTAATGGATTCATCGCCTCGTCAAGACGCAAGCCTTCGACATACGGGTAATCAATACCGCCACCGACAAATTGAGAAGCTTGCCCTGGCATCTGTTTAGGATCGTGTAAGGTTTCAAACGCGACGTATTTGGCACTGCCAAGAGGGTCGGCAGCTTTTAACAGAGCGGCGAGCGAAAAACCAATCCAAGGAATGTTCATCGACCATGCTTCCACACAGCGCATACGGTAAAGACGTTCTTCCAATGGAAAGCGCTTGAGCAAATCGTCATAACTCAACGAGATGGGGTTATTAACCAATCCTGTGACTTCAAGTTTCCATGGGTCAACACGAAAAGACTGGCTGTTCTCGACAGGATCGCCTTTGCCCGTACCAAACTCATAGAAGTTATTGTAGGTAAGCACTTTAGATTCAGGCGTCAACGCCAGACCGCTCCCATAAGGGCTTTTTGTGGTTGTAAGTGGGGATCGTTGGAAAAGGGCTGCCGGTTCAGCCTTATCTTCTCCGCTGCTAAATATGTCAAAGAGGTTAGCATGACTCTGAGCCGCAAAAGGCAGGGTTGCTGTCACGATGCCCAGCTTTTTCAAAACCTCCCTGCGTGAGTGATACACGGATTCAGGTGTGAGTTCATTCTCTTTTATTTCGGATTTCTTAGGTACACGAATCAGCATTGATGCTCTCCGGCTGTGACGTTAAGTCAGATTTTAATCAAAAGCCTATGTATTGATTCTAATAGACCTTTATAACGACAAATTTCTTTCACTAGTTTATGTCTTACGTAGAAAAATACGTCTTGGATGATGGTAGATGTGATCATTGGCATGTAGAGTGGAGATGTTGTCGATGCATATGGTGAAGTGTTTGTTTTATAAGCAGTATGGATTTTGAGCCATGACTCGCCCCACTTTTCAGTAAGCCCACTATCTCGATATGCCCGACCACATTTAGTGCATAGTTGTGTACCTGAAAGATGCACTCTTTCAGTTGAATTAAAATGGAAGTTAAGATGAAACGTATTCTCTTTTTGTTTGCTTTGGCACTGCCTTCAGTCTCTGTATCCGCGCAAGGATTGTCTGCTGGGGTATTCTTTGGTTCGCCCATGTCTGGCGTGACAGTGTCACAAGATATTGTCCGTGTTTCTTTGGGTATTCAAGAGAAAGGCGCTGCGGTTGATGGTTTATGGAATTTGGGGGAGTGGCTCGCAAGGCCAGAATACGCACCGTTGTATAGCTATGCGGGAATGCAATGGGTGGATGATCCTAAACACAAGTGGGGACCAAGAGCAGGCTTAGGTGTTGCATTGCCTATGGGGCATGGCAATGTTGAGCTCTATGGCGAGGCAGGAACCGCTTGGTATTGGCAAGAGGACGCCGCTTTCAAATTTGAAGGCTCGTTTGGGTTGCGCATGTTCTTCTAACACTGAGCACTGAGTCCAGAAGGTGAACACCAAGCAAGCGCTAGACGAAATGAACAGTTTGAAAAGCGCCGTTGGGCGCTTTTTACGTTTTGTTTCAGCCGCGAGAAAAATGGATTAATTGCTTGGTTAATAGATGCGGTTGGCTTCGAGAATGGGCGTCGTGACGTGATATCTTATACTCTATGGGGCTAAGGTCTATTAACCGTTTCAAAGCACCTCACGTTTAGCGAGTGTGTTTGAGCTGGGATAAAAAACTGAAGACGGTTCTAGATAAAATATCGACGAGAAATTTCATCAATGAGTTTAACGCTAAAGCGACTATCAATTCTGTGTGCTCTTCTGACACCTTTTGCACTTCAGGCAAATCAATACGAATGGCCAGAGAAGGACACGCGTCTGATTGGTGAAAACACCGTGCATGTCGTTAAATCTGGTGAACACCTTGAATTGATTGCAAAAGAATACAACGTAGGCTTTCTTGCACTGCTTTCCGCTAACCCTGGTGTTGACCCTTATCTCCCAGAACCTGGCACATTCGTAACCATTCCTCAGCAACTTATCCTGCCCGAAGTCGATTACGATGGCATCGTGATAAACCTAGCCGAGCTTCGCCTTTACTACTTTGAGCCAGAAATCGGCAAAGTAAATGTTTTCCCGATTGGTATCGGTCGTATTGGCCGTGACACGCCGATTATGAAAACCAAAATCAGCCAAAAACGCGAAAATCCAACATGGACTCCACCAGCCAGTATTCGAAAAGAATACCTTGAAGAACGTAATATTGTGTTGCCCGAAGTGGTACCAGCAGGGCCTGAGAACCCATTGGGCACTCATGCGTTAAGGCTTGCGTATGGCTCAGGTAGCTATCTGATTCATGGTACGAATAAAGACTTCGGCATTGGATTGCGTGTCAGCTCAGGCTGTATTCGTATGCGTCCGGAGGATATTAACTGGTTGTTTAATGAAGTGGCGGTTGGTGAGAAAGTGCGTGTAATCAATGAGCCGGTAAAAACCAGCTACGAACCTGATGGTGCGGTGTATGTTGAAGTTCACCGTCCGCTTTCACAAGATGAAACCGAAGCAGGTTCTCGAATTTTGACACATCCTGACGCACGTACCGCTCAATGGCTAGAAAATAACAGAATGAATGTGAATCGTTACAGAGCGGCGTTAGCGGTGCAATCTGGATTGCCGATAGAGCTAGGAAATGATGCGGCATCCGAAGATGCCGCAGAATTATAGGATATATATGGTGCAGTAAACTTACTTGGTGTAAGACTGCGCCATGTTGTCGATACGCTCATTTGCACGAGCAGCTTCGTCATAAGCCAATGCTGATGCAGCTGCTACGTCAGCAACATCACCTTGTAGAGCTGAAACTTGGTTTGAAAGAGAATCTACTTTAGATGACATATCTGCAACACTTTGCTCAAGCGCTGAATTACCAGAACAACCAGCAAGTAGTGCGCTGGATGCAACTGCTGCTAACGCTAGAAGACGAATTTTCATAGTTAAAACCTCATTGTTTTTGTTGGGTTGCATTACTTTACTGCTTTTACCTGTTGAATAACTGGCTGCATTATAACCATAGACTGCCATTGTCTATTCTGCCGCCTGTTGCCCTTTGATATCCGCCTCAATGTTGATACAGCCTAAAAATCTAAGTCACACGTCAGCATAAATGTTTAGAACTTTGGCAGATTTCTAGCCGTTATCGTGACTGTGTTTCATTTTTGATTCAACCATTGTCTTTCTTATAGGTAGTGATTGTGTGATTTCTGTACCGTCTGAGAAGCGAAGTGTGAGTGAAAGTGCCTCACCTTCTTTCAATGGCGCCGTCAGATCGAGAAGCATAATGTGAAAACCACCGGGCTCTAACGTTGCTTTACCTTGGCTAGGAATAACGATGGTTTCGACTTGTCGCATCTTCATCATGCCATCAGCCATGACATGATTGTGTAGTTCGACTTTTCCTGCTGCGGGCGAGGCGGCGCTGATGAGGTTGATGGCTTCGTTACCTGAGTTAGTGAGAACCATAAATGCGGCGCTATTAGGTGCTCTTGGCGGCGTTGCACGTGCGTAGGGGTCATGAACATCAATCGCTGCTTGTGCAGAAAACGTGAGTAAACCAAAGAGTGCAGCGCATAGGCAAGACGGGGCTTTCATCAAAAGTTCCTTTATTTGTAGATATTGACTAATTGTGAGTACAACGCGCAATGAGCGCGTTGATATAACGGTTGATATTCTACGGCTGCAAGTTACCGCGTGACGGTAGTAAGTCGCAAGATGGCATCAGACACCATGTTTGGATTCAGCGTATGCGGGACTTTTTCAACCAAGGTGCCATCAGGTTGTAAAAAATAAAAATAGGAGCTGTGGTCAACCGCGTATTCCATGGCAGAGTTTTCGAGTTCGGTAAACTGATAAAGCACACCATATTTGCGCGCTAATGCTGCAATTTCTTGTTCACTGCCACTTGCACCTTCAATCATCGGGTGAAAATATCCCGCATATTCTTTCGCCGCGTCTGCATTGTCTCTTTTGGGATCGAGCGTAACGAACATCGGCCGCACATTGGCTAATGTGTCTTCAGGGAGCGATTTGAGCGCGGCGGAAAGAATGGCCAATGAGGTTGGGCACACATCAGGGCAGTGCGTATAGCCAAAATAGACCACGCGTAATCGTTCGTCTTTATTGTCAAAAAGATCAACCGTTTGTTTGCCACTGTGTAATTGGCCAAGTTGAACGCTGGGCGAGGTGGGTTCACTTTGCTGAACCATGTATCTCGCGCCTAGCCCGGCAAGCAAAGCCAGAGCTAACACGATGATCTTTGTTTTCATCTCATCATCCTTATGTCTACAGGCAGCAAAATATCTTTTTCAGGGCTGCTAATTGCGCCGCGCCATGTCATTTCAGCATCCATACAAATGGGTAGCATAACATCACCACGATATTGATTGGCCTGGGTTCTTGTTAGCTTTAACTTGTAAATACCCATGTTCATTTCTACGCCTTCAAGCTCCAAAAGCAAATAGGGAGCATCGGCATCTGTGACTGTGACATTCAATGTTGTAGGGTTCAAGGGGGCAACGGTATCGCTGACAAGTGATGCGGTTGCTGACGAAAACACGCAAGGTGATGTGCTAAGCGTGCAGTCGGGAGCGCGATCGCTCGTTTCCTCAGTGTTTGCAAAGAGAAAACGATCAGCAAGCCAGTAACCGGCGCACAAAAATACAATAATGAATAAAACGTCAACCAGACGACGAAGTGGATTACGGCTGTTTTTCATAAAGAGGAATAGTAAGGATTAGACACGGGAAGCGTATCACTTTTTCGCGAGGGGCTATGTGAGTAAGGTCTTGAAATAGTGCAAATGAAAAGGGCTGCCACGAAGCAACCCTTTCATTTGATGTACTAATGTGGACGTGATGGGGGGATTAGTCAGCCAGCTTTTGTGAGACTTTCTCTAGACCGAGTACCAACCCAAACCCGACGATCATCATGACTAGTGCAATCGCAAGTTGAGAAGGCTGTCCCGTTGCTGCTTCGAAGGCAGAAGGAGACAAGGCTTTCTCCATCAACGGCACTTGCTCGCCAGAAGAATTAATGCGGAAACTTATCGCTTCTTTCCAAGGCCACACTTTTCCTAATGCGCCAATCAGCAGGCCAGTTAGAAAAGCGATGGTGAGGCTGCGATAGCTTCGAAGCAACCAAGATAGGACATGCGAGAAGGTCAACAACCCAGCTAAACAGCCTAAAGCGAATAAGGCAAGAATAGGGATATTTAGGCCTTTTACTGCGTCCAATACTGGCCCATACATACCAAGTAGTAGAAGAATAAAACTGCCTGAAATACCCGGTAAGATCATGGCGCAGATGGCAATTGAACCCGCAATGAAAACGGTTAGCATGTTGAACTCTAGTGAAATAGGATTCGCCACGGTAATGCCATAAGCAAACACGGCACCTGCAATGGCGAGAACAATTTCACCCATCGACCAGCGTTCCACTTGCTTAATCATGTGAATTGCCGACGCCACGATAAGGCCGAAGAAAAACGACCAAATGACGACCGGGTGTTCAGTTAGGGCATAAGACACGGCTTTTGCCAGCGTTAAAATTGCCGTGAGTATGCCGGCTAGCAAAGCGCAGAGGAAGGTGCCATTGACATGTGTCCATACAGCGGTGAAACCCTCTTTACGCCAACGAGAAAATATCGAAGGATTGACGCGACGGATACTTTCCAAAAGGGTGTCATAGATGCCGGTGATAAATGCGATAGTGCCACCGGAAACGCCGGGTACGACATCAGCCGCGCCCATCGCCATTCCTTTCAAAAAGGTCAAAATATTTTGTTTCATGAACTGCTTCTGTGGGGACGAGGAAAAATTATCGGCCAATTATAGCGACTTGAATGTAAAGGGCTATCAATTCGTCGTAAGACACGACACAGTCCTTAATTGTGCAACATCCAGTTGTAGGCGGCGGCAAGTTTCTTCTTTCCGTCATCATAGATAGGATCACCATGCACAGGCAGTATGTGATCAAACGGCCAAGTGAGTATTTCTTGTAACGATCGCCGGAGCAATTTGGGTTCTTTGATGCGAAAGCGTTGGTTGAAAGGAACTAGCGCGTGTTTGCTGCATCCACTCGCCTTGCCTGCTGTACGGCGCAACATTGAACCGTCATTCAATAAGATCAGGCTTTCTCCCACGACAAGTGTGCGACTGGCGGGGTCACAAAAAATCACTTCTTCATGTTGGTCATTGCCACGCAGCACGGTTTGGTAAAGCTGGTTGCGCCATCTAGGCGAGCTTGTGGACGTGAGCTCGCCATCAAAACCGATATCGGTTCGCTTTGTTGCAAGTCCCGGTGCTGAATAGAAATAGGCATTAGGATAAACAAGCCACCAGTCAGAAAGAGGATGGTGCAATCTCTGGTTAACCGTGGTCACGCAGCTCACTTTGCCAAGTGTGGCAATCTGCGTTCTTATCTCTTCAGTGAGTTCACACGGGTTGTGAACTAACAAACTTTCATCATCTAGCCGAATAATCGTCATTCGTTGACCGATATCGACCCCAAAACAGCGATACGTTTCGCTGTGGTGCCAAAGGTGGTTTGCCTGCCATTCGATCATTGAAATTCATCCGTGAATGAGTAGAACTTGGGTATAAATATCAGAGATGCACGCGCTGTAACAGAAAATCTTTTTGCTCGTGATCACCAAAATCGATTGTTCGAATAAATAGAACAACTTGTTCCTGTTTGATCGGTTTTTCCTCTAGCCACTCTGGCTTAGACTGTTTACAACAAAGGAGCTTGTTATGAAATTAAGAACTGTCACTCGTGTTATTCAGTCTCACCCTTCTAAAGATGGCGATGGCGTAAAAATTAATCGCGTTCATGGTTTCAATGACACGAAGCTAAGTCCGTTTTTGATGGTTGATGAGCTAAAAAGCGATAATCCGAATGACTACATTGGTGGCTTTCCACCGCATCCGCACCGCGGGATTGAAACCTTGACTTATATGCTGAAAGGGCATTTCCAACATCGCGACCATATGGGTAATGTAGGTGAGTTGCGTAGCGGTGGTGCACAGTGGATGTCAGCAGGGAAAGGAGTGATTCACAGCGAAATGCCGATTATGAGCGATGGGGAATTGCACGGTTTTCAAATCTGGATTAATTTGCCCGCGGCCAAGAAAATGCTTCCGGCGCAATATCATGATTTCCAAGCCCCCGAGATCAACGAGTTTGGGTCAGCGCAAAACCTACTTAGAATGATCGCAGGTAATGCGACCGAAAACGGTGAGGCTATCACTGGACCTTTACAAAAAACGGGCATAGAAACACTGGTTGCCGACTGGCAGGCCCAGTCAGGTGAGACGCGAGACATTGAAATTTCGCCGGACTATCAAGTAAACCTGTATGTGTATAAAGGCGCGATTGAGATTGCGGGTAAGCAGACCGCGCAGGGCCATTTGGTTCAGCTTTCAGTGGGTGAGCAGCTCTCTATGACTGCGCTTGACGATTCCGGTGTGTTGATCTTGGCGGGATTGCCCATCGATGAGCCTGTCGTGCATTACGGACCATTCGTCATGAACTCAATGGATGAAATTAACCAAGCGATTCAAGATTATCAGAATGGTGTTTTAACCGACTAACTTAACCAGAAGGGAGCCATGCTCTCTTCCTGTTTGATTCTGGGCGCTAATGACAGATTGAGCTGAGCCTCGAATACATAGCTTGGAAGACATAGCTTCGAATACATAGCCTTGAACCGCTTAAGAGACTTTGCCTTTTACTTCCCACTTCACGAACTCTTACCTCTATGTAAATAAAACATTGAATCTTGATTGCGCATTTGTATTATTTTGTCTGTTGACAAAAAACATGGAGTGAATGGTTTGCTGCCAGTGATTGCACACGCGATTGAAACGGTTTTCTTAGTTACCGGAGTGGTGATGCTGGTGCGTTGTGCTTTCCAATATGCTTATCGAACGGAAAAGTGGCATAGACTCAATGTGGTACTGTTTAATATTCAAAGCCTTTCTTCGGACGAAATGAAGTGGTGGTATGCCGCTATGATTAGCCTAAGCCTTGGCGCTTCAATAAAGCTTTTGTCCTTTATCGCACTGATAACACCTTGAACGATTGTGACTTAGTGCCCCCATCAAAATGAAGCCATGAATTTCCTTGCAACAAAACTGTGATATATGTGAACTAGACTTATAGTTTGATACACTCAGATTTTGTGAAACGCGTAAAAGGAAATCATGCCTACCGTCACGCCAATAACGCTCGCCATCGCGCATATCAACGATACCCACTCTCACTTCGAACCAACACCGATGTCACTGGCTGTGAAAGGACTTGAAGAGCGTATTTATGCCAATGTAGGTGGGTTTGCTCGCATATCTTCCGTTGTTAAATCTTTTAAAGAGAAAACACAGGCCAATACAGACGGTTTCCTGTTTCTTCATGCGGGTGATTGCTTCCAAGGCACGCTTTATTACAGTTTGTTTAAAGGCGAAGCGAATGCCACCTTGCTCAATTTGCTCAAACCCGATGCCATGGCTTTGGGGAATCATGAACTTGACCTCGGTAATAGCGCGGTTTCGCGCTTTCTTGATCAAATAGAATTTCCTTTGCTTGCTGGTAATTGGGACGTGAGTAATGAGTCAGATCTTAAGCGCTGCCCGGTTAAGGGTAAAAAGCAGTTGCTGCCGTATGACCCAGACAAAAAAATAGCGAACGTACTAGTAAAAGTATTTGGTGATCAGAAGGTCGCCATCTTTAGTGTGGCGTTGGATAAGATGGCCGATATTGCCATGCCGGATGCCGATACGCCGTTTGTGAATGCCAAACAGACGATCATCAATACTGTCTCTTACATCAAACGCGATCTCGGAATTCACCACATCATTTTACTGAGTCACTTGGGCTATGAGCCGGACTTAAAAGTGGCGGAAGAAGTGGAGGGTGTTTCTGTCATCGTGGGTGGGCACAGCCATGTGTTACAGGGCGACTTCAGTAATCTTGGCCTAGGCGATATGGGCCCATATGGTCGATTGATCAATAATACGCTGGTGGTGCAGGCGGGTTGCCATTCTTTCGCGTTGGGTCAGTTAGTCGTGACGCTTGATGAGCAGGGTCAAGTCAGCGAATACAGTGGCAGTAACTATCTCATGTTGGGTAGAAGCCTTGCTATGGATGCATCTTGGGATCAAAGCCTTCCTGAAGAAGCATTTAAGACAGCGAAAGAATATCTCGAACAACAACCCAATGTGCTGCATTGTCGCGGTGATGAATCCATCAAAGAGGTTCTGAATGCGCGTTATAAGCCAGCGGTTGAAAAGCTAAGAAGTGACGTTGTCACGCGCTTGCCCGCAAAATTGCGGCATCTGCGTGTGCCGGATCAAAAAGGGGGAAGCGACATTGCCCCCCTCGTTTGTGAAGGCTTTCTGTATGCGGCTCGTCAAAGAGGTCATCAGGTAGATTTTGCTATTCATAACGCTGGTGGTGTTCGCGTCAGCCTTGAACAAGGCAAGCTGACCGCAGCAGAAATTGCAGGCAGGCTTTTGCCGTTTGCTATTGATTTGATGCTATACAAACCCACGGGGCTGCAAATTAAGCAAGCGCTTGAAGGAGCCATAGACAACGCAATCAACAATGGCAGGGAAGGTACAGGCGACGGCAGTTTTCCTTATGCTGCTGGGCTCAAATATGTGTATGAATGCCAAAAGCCGAAAGGTGATCGTATTACAACGCTTGAGTACCAAAGCCTTAATGGCGAGTGGCTGAACATTGAACTGGATAAAACTTATACTGCGGTTTCCTCCGCTTATACGTCGCAAGGTAAAGAAGGGTATGACTCACTGAAGCATCTCAAAGAGCCTCCTCGTTCTATTGACGTGACGCTTTCAGAAAGCTTTATTGAGTATGCGCGAACCAAGGAAGCGCTGATTGCACCATCTATCGTGATGGCAAATTATATCCCTTGTCCGTCATGTGACTCACAAATGAATGTTTGATTCCCCCATGTAACTCTGCTTCGAAACTGTGCGGTAATACATTGAAATAGCGGTAATTTATGCCGCTATTTTTCAATAAGTTAATTATTTATCGTTCTCCTTCACATTTGTGCCCAAAACTTGCAAGCCTTTGGAAACAAGGCGAACTTTTGCCGTCTATGAATTAGGTATATCCGAAAGGCCTAAAGAAGCCGGATACCGTGTCGATATAGTGAGTGATGTATTTAAGAGAGGAATAAATCATGGTAGAAAAACGCGATTGGTTTGACTTCGGATTAATAGCTTTTTGGGTGGCGGCATGGCTATCGTTGGTGTATTTCGTGCCAGGCGCTGGTGGTTAACCACAAATAGCCAAAGCGTAGCGAAAGGGAGTCTGAGGCAGGGGCCCATCAGACTAAAATTTTGTTTTAAAAGAAAAATATAGACAGCACGTTCGTCGTGTTGGTGTTTGTCGTTTATCTTATCACTCAGTTTTTCGTTTATTCACCTCTACTCTTTGCCCCTTTATATTTCGTCTTCTCAATAGAAACTTCACCATAATAGGCTGCAAGAAAATGGGAAACTGCAATGCCCCGACCAGCGGCAAATATAGCGGCCCCAAAAATGCGCCTGCCACCGAGTAGGTCAAGAGAACATTTCGATTTCCCGATGTAATCGCTGCGACATAAGCCGCTTCACGCCCCTTTCTCCAATACAATGCCAATCCAATCATGAAAAATAAAACGCAAATTGCGAAAGCCATGAAAAACATAGAAATAGCAAAGGATCTGTCGTCGTTCCAAAGCATTCGGTATTGGCCGGTTAAACCAAACGGAAAGCTGAACACCAGCAATATGGTGAACTGGGCCAATTTACCGTGGATGCGAGACAGGTGTTTTTGGGGAGCATATTTATGAATGAGGGAGGCAATCACCATGGGGCCGAGGATGAAAATAATCAGTCTTAAACAATAACTTTGTAGATCGAGAGAGAATTCATCCCCGCTAAACACAGCAAGGTTGATGTATAAAATGACGGGCATCATCAGGGTACTGGAAATGGTATATGCCATCGCTACTAATGGATCAAATCCCACTGACCTTACGATGGCAGGGGTGGCAAAAAGACTCCCGGTTGCACACACGGCAGTTGCTGCCATCAGTAATTCAGTGCTGGCACCAAACAGCAAAGCAATACTGGAAACAAACAGGGTAGTTACGCCGCCGTGGGCGAGTGCATAGAGCCATGCTGCGCGATTAAAGATAGCCTGAACTAACGCACGTTGATTAATCCCAATCAGAGTAAACAGCATGAGTGTAAACAGTATATACGGCAGGTAAGGAATACTGGCCGCTGACACAGTAGGAAAGGTAAAACCTAAAAGTGCGGCGACAATAAGAAGTATTGATGAGTGTTTACTAAGAAATGTCAGCAAGAGAGTCTCGACCTTCATTGTTAAAGCGAGATGTTATCAGAATGAAAATACATTGATAAATAAAATCTAATAATGCGTGATTTTTAGGTAACCAATCGTAGAATCCCAGTATTATGCGTATTTTTGACAATTGAAGGTGACAATTTCTATTTTTGATATTAGAAAAACTAATTTGAAAGAGAAAATAATGTCATTTCATAAAGTATGGGAATGCGAATAGAATTTGTGCAGTAAAGACAATCACATAGTGAGGCAAACATGACACAGCTAGTAAACCTTGGCCCAGCCATGACTTCTGTAGATAAAGTGCAAAAAAACTATGCGGTTTCTTTCAAAGGATTGATTGCCCATGTGATGGACGTACTGCGCAACAACGATGCGAACAAAGCCTTTCATTCAACGAATGATTTGCCTGAACACATCAAGCGCGATATCGGGCTGATCCGCTAATTTTTTCATGACCACTTGAAAAGAAATAGACAAAACGCTGGTGACGAACCGGCGTTTTTTGTTTTTCCCTTCTGAACATCAAATTTACTCATCGATACACTCAGCCTCATCACCATTGATTTTCTCTCCATAAGCGCAAGTTTTAGTTCGCGTTGTTATTTTGTTTTTTCGCGGTGTTTACTGTGTGTTGCTTGGGTATAGACAAGCCAGACGCAGTTCGTCAGTATGATTGATTAGTATTGAAGAACCATAGAAGGTGAGATTGCGTGGGATTGTTTAACTGGTTGTTTGGCGATAAAGATAAGCCTAGCAAAGAGGTAGAGCCAACCGAATACAAAGGTTTTCTCATTTATCCAGAGCCGAAGGCTGAAGGCGGTCAATTTCGCATCAGTGGTCGCATTTGCAAAGAGATCGATGGCGAAATCCGCACACATCAATTTATTCGGTCGGATCTGCTTCCGAGTGCAGCGGGTGCAACAGACCTTATGATGAAAAAGTCTCAACTTTTTATCGATCAAATGGGTGAAAGAATGTTTAGCTAGGTGACCGAGATCAACGCAAATGTTTGTGTTTTAGGTCAAATAGTACACCAAGGATTCAAATGGATGCGGAATCGAAAAGTGGCCTAGTGAGTTTGATGGCTAAATTAGCATTTAATCAATAATTTAATCGCTGTGAGTGTTTGGAGGTAAGACCTCTGTCCACAAACAAATGGCGTTATTTTATTACTAAAAGTCATTAAGATTTACTCGTTTTTAAGCTGGTCATTGATTATTTTGGTGTTTTTACTACAAAAATGCTTGATTAAGCCTTTTCAGTTCGCTACAAACAAATTACTCATACTGCCAATAGTCAGGGACTAACTATGCAAATTGGTGTTCCAAAAGAAATACTTGCGCATGAAGCGCGAGTGGCTGCTACGCCTAAAACGGTTGAGCAGCTGATTAAAATGGGCTTCGAAGTTGTTGTTGAAAGCAATGCTGGATTACTAGCAAGTTTCGACAATGCTGCTTTCGAGCAGGCTGGAGCAAAAATCGCTGATGCCGATTCCGTATGGCAGTCAGATATCATCTTTAAAGTTAACGCACCTGTGAAAAGCGCAGAGACTGGCGTTGACGAAATTGCACGAATCAAAGAGGGTGCAACCCTTGTAAGCTTCATCTGGCCTGCCCAGAACGAAGAATTGATGCAGCAACTTACCTCTAAAAAAATCAACGTACTGGCAATGGATGCGGTTCCACGTATTTCACGTGCACAGGCGCTAGATGCGTTGAGCTCTATGGCGAACATCGCGGGCTATCGTGCCGTGGTTGAAGCTGCCCACGAATTCGGTCGTTTCTTTACGGGTCAAATCACCGCTGCGGGTAAAGTGCCGCCAGCGAAAGTCTTTGTCGCGGGTGCTGGCGTTGCAGGTCTCGCTGCGATTGGTGCTGCGGGTAGCCTTGGCGCAATTGTTCGTGCCTTTGACGTTCGTCCTGAAGTAAAAGAGCAGGTCGAAAGTATGGGTGCGCAGTTCCTCGAAGTCGCTTTCGAAGAACAAGCGGGCAGTGGCGATGGTTATGCGAAAGAAATGTCTGATGATTTTAATCGCAAAGCGGCTGAGCTTTATGCAGAACAAGCGAAAGACGTAGATATCATTATCACGACCGCGCTTATTCCTGGTCGTCCTGCGCCAACACTTATCACCAAAGAAATGGTTGATTCGATGAGTGCGGGTAGCGTGATTGTCGACCTTGCAGCGGCTAATGGCGGTAACTGCGAATACACAGAAGCTGATAAAGTCATTGTGACTGAAAACGGCGTGAAAGTGATCGGTTATACCGATATGGTAAGCCGTCTTCCTACGCAATCTTCTCAGCTATACGGTACTAACCTTGTTAACTTGATGAAGCTTCTTTGCAAAGAAAAAGACGGCAATATCAACATTGATTTCGATGATGTTGTCCTTCGCGGTGTAACCGTGGTCAAAGACGGCGAAATCACTTGGCCTGCGCCACCCATTCAAGTTTCTGCTCAACCACAAGCCAAAGTAGACGCTCAACCTGTTGCCAAGAAGAAAGTTGACGAGCCGGTTTCAACGAAGAAGAAACTAGCGGGTCTGGCTGTTGCTTTGGGTGGCTTTGGTTGGATCGCTTCTGTCGCGCCACCTGCGTTTTTGTCTCACTTTACGGTGTTCGTTTTGGCGTGTGTTGTGGGCTACTACGTGGTTTGGAACGTTACCCATGCGCTGCATACGCCGCTAATGTCAGTAACAAATGCCATCTCAGGCATTATCGTTGTTGGTGCATTGCTGCAAATTGGACAAGGTAATGGTGTGGTTTCCTTCCTCGCATTCATTGCGGTTCTTATTGCAAGCATTAACATTTTTGGCGGTTTTACCGTTACCAAGCGCATGCTTGAAATGTTCCGTAAAGATTAGTAGGAGTAGCAAGGAATGTCTGCAGGACTAGCACAAGCGGCATATATTGTTGCTGCACTATTTTTTATCCTGAGTTTGGCGGGGTTGTCAAAGCAAGAGTCAGCGAGAGCCGGTAACTATTACGGTATCGCCGGTATGGCGATTGCATTGATTGCAACCATCTTCGGCCCATACTCACAAGGTATTACTTGGATCATTCTTGCAATGATCATCGGTGGCGCGATTGGTATTTACTACGCCAAGAAAGTTGAAATGACTGAAATGCCGGAACTGGTTGCCGTGCTTCACAGCTTTGTGGGTATGGCAGCGGTATTGGTTGGCTTTAACAGCTTCTTAGCACCACCAGAATACAGCGGCGAGTTTGCGCACACAGAGCACGTAATCCACATGGTGGAAGTGTTCCTTGGCGTATTCATTGGTGCAGTTACCTTTACCGGTTCTATTGTTGCCTTTGGTAAGCTTCGTGGTGTGATTTCTTCTTCTGCGCTGAACCTTCCACACAAGCACAAGCTTAACTTGGCGGCGATCGTCGCATCAGCACTTTTGATGGTTTATTTCGTGAAAGCTGACGGCAGTCTTTTCGCGTTGATCATCATGACGTTGATCGCGTTCGCGTTCGGTTACCACTTGGTGGCGTCGATTGGCGGCGCGGATATGCCAGTTGTGGTTTCAATGCTGAACTCGTACTCGGGTTGGGCAGCAG
This sequence comes from Enterovibrio litoreus, assembly GCF_045679545.1. Taxonomy (NCBI): domain Bacteria; kingdom Pseudomonadati; phylum Pseudomonadota; class Gammaproteobacteria; order Vibrionales; family Vibrionaceae; genus Enterovibrio; species Enterovibrio litoreus. The sequence goes on along the minus strand of NZ_CP166195.1, from coordinate 1,444,512 downwards.
CGGCTGCGGGTTTCATGCTGGCAAACGACCTGTTGATCGTGACCGGCGCGCTGGTTGGTTCGTCAGGTGCGATTCTTTCTTACATCATGTGTAAGGCCATGAACCGCTCTTTCATTAGCGTCATCGCGGGTGGTTTTGGTCAAGAAGTTTCAGTCGCAAGTGATGTTGAGTACGGTGAGCACCGCGAAATCTCTGCTGAAGAAGTGGCGGAAATGTTGAAAGACTCGCGTTCAGTTATCATCACACCTGGATATGGTATGGCGGTTGCTCAGGCGCAATATCCTGTTCAGGACATCACTGATAAGCTTCGTGCAAAGGGCATCAATGTTCGCTTCGGTATTCACCCTGTCGCGGGTCGTCTGCCGGGTCACATGAACGTTTTGCTTGCTGAAGCGAAAGTACCGTATGACATCGTGTTGGAAATGGATGAGATCAATGATGATTTCCCAGAGACGGACACGGTGCTGGTTATCGGTGCGAATGACACAGTTAACCCAGCAGCGATGGAAGATCCGAATAGTCCAATCGCGGGTATGCCGGTTCTTGAAGTGTGGAATGCGAAAAATGTTATCGTGTTCAAGCGCTCAATGAATACAGGTTATGCGGGTGTTCAAAACCCACTGTTCTTCAAAGAGAACACGGCAATGCTGTTTGGCGATGCGAAAGAAAGCGTAGAAGCGATAGCTAAAGCACTTTAATTTCAGGTTACATATGTAAGTTGCCGTTTTAATGGAAAGGTCAGCGAAAGCTGGCCTTTTTTGTTTGGTCACGAAACGCGTTGCCGATGCTTACTCTGACAAAGTACTGACAATTAGTAATATTTTGGTGATACTCTTTCGAAATGCGTACGTTTCTACTTATCATTTTAACCTTGGTCAGCCCATACACACTGGCCGACATCTCTTTCCCTGAGCAACTCAGTGCTTTCAGGTCGTTACTATTACTGGAGCGACCGGCGGCTACGTATGCGTTAAATGCCATTCATAGCGAATATCCGAAGCCGCTTTTGATTGCCGAGAGTTTGTTGCCTCAGTCTGCAAACTATCCCTTGAAAGATTTAAAGCGGTTGTACCAAGCTTCCGAGAAATGCAAAGGCGCTTGGCCAGTGAGTCCATTGGTGACTGATCCTTTAGTTTTCACGCGCGCGCTGTGTTTTAACACGCGGTTACCCCCTGTTTGGTTTTCGCGTTCGAATCTTATTCATCCAGGCGGTGGGAGTTATGCGGCCAAGTATGTTGAGAAATTTCCTGAGCGCAAAGACGAACTTCTTCGCTTTTTTCACATAAAAGAGCGTCTTCTTGCACCGCCAGATACCCTGTTGGGCCGTCTGCAACGTATGCCAGAAAGTGGCGTTAGCGCCCTAAATGATGGGGCTGAATCCATTTTGTCTGGTTCAGACCTTTGGCTTCGTCAAGGTGGCGAGTACAAGGTTTATAGCTCAGACGTATGGCTTCCAATGCTTGAGAAGCGCGATTTGTTGGCATCACCAACGGACGACGACGCCTACTGCTTGTCGCGGATCGGGAATGTGTGTTGGAACCAAGAGCAGGTGCCATCATATTGGTCGAATCTTGTCATCGCGCTGGCCATTATTAACTTACTGTGGATGGCAGGTTGGGTATTTAACCGTTGGGCGGTGCGAAGGCGCTTGATGGAAGAGCGTATGTTAGTACTGCAGATACTGACTCATGAACTTCGCACCCCAATAGCAAGCTTGTCCATGACGGTAGAAGGCTTTAGGCGTAAATTTGATAGCCTGCCGGAACCACTTTATGACGAATTTCGTCGGTTGTGTGAAGACTCAATGCGCTTAAAGCAATTGGCAGAAGCGAGTAAAGATTACCTGCAGTCGAATCAGCAGCAGTTGGTTCGAGAAGAGATCCCGTCGCTTTCAGAATGGCTGGGGTACATTTGCGAAGAACGTGATGTGGAATTGCTTGTCGAAGAAGATGGAGTGGTTGCGGTTAACATTTATTGGTTGACGACATCGCTAGACAACCTTATAAGCAACGCTCAGAAATATGGTGTCGCACCTGTTAAGGTGTTAGCCGGGGTCAATCACGGTTTACTGAAGATCCAAGTGCAGGATCAGGGGCAGTTAACCGCGAAGGACTGGAAAACAATACGTAAACCTTTCGTCAGTGAAAAAGGCCTAGGGCTAGGGCTGACGATTGTTGAATCTATGATTGAAAGAATGGGGGGCAAGTTAACACTTGTTGGCCCTCCAACGACGTTTATTTTGGAGATACCTTGTGACCCAAACGACTCTGTTGCTCGTTGAGGATGACGCAAACCTAGCAGATGGCTTGTTGGCTAGTCTTGAGCAGAACGGATATAAATGTTTGTACGCTGATTGTGCAGGCAAAGTCGAAGCATTGTGGGCAGATGCCGATCTGGTCGTATTAGACCGCCAATTGCCAGAAGGCGATTCAATGGATTGGCTTCCTACTTGGAAGAAAATCAAAGACGTTCCTGTGATCATGTTAACCGCGATGGTGTCAGTTAGAGATAGAGTGGGTGGATTGGATTCTGGTGCCACGGATTATATGACCAAGCCATTTGCTGAGGCTGAACTATTGGCACGCATTCGTGTTCATTTGCGAAAGCCAGTATCGGAAGAAGATGTAGATTCTGACGATATCGTTGTTGGTACACTCAGAATCAACCTGTCGACGCGCGGCGTAATTTGCTCTCAAAGTGAAGTGATTCTAACGAGAACGGAATTCGATCTTTTGGCGTTTCTAGCTCGAAATGCAGGGAGAGTATTTACGCGTGACGAATTGTTGGATCAGGTGTGGGGATACAACCACTACCCAACAACCCGCACGGTTGACACGCATGTTCTGCAACTTCGTCAAAAGTTACCGGAAATTGATATCGAAACGCTAAGAGGCGTAGGATATAGGATGAAAGTGCAATAATGGTTCGTGCGGTATTTATCCTCCTAGTAGCACTGCTGCCCCTCAAAGGGATGAGCGCTTGGTTTAGTGGTTCTGATGCGCTGACTTCGGCGCATCAACGCCTATTGGAAGGAAATACCGCCGACAGTTTTGATGCCATGGTTGAAGCTTGGCAGCAAGAAAAAACAGAGACGGAATATCGCCATCTTACTGAGTTGCTTGCTCTAGCGATCAGTGAAGATTGTGGTAGAAGCCTAAGCACTTTGTCGTTACCCAGTTGGCTGCAAAGTGTTGTGATTCGTCGTGAGACGGTCCAAACCCCTAACCGTGTTTATTATCAATTCTCAATCTATGGCAATTCAAAGGAGGGCATCGACAAACTCTCTTTCGCCAAGTGGCCTGATAGAACATTAATAGCCTCCGAGTTAGGCTTGGACAATGCCAATCAATTCAAACTTGAATTTGACGCCATTTCGGGTGCTGTTCCGGCGGGACTCTACAAGCTTGATGTTAAGTCGCTAGAAGGGGAGGATTGGTCTTCTTGGGTCCTGATTGCACAGCCTGAACCTATTCAAAAAATCAGTTGGAAAGACAGCAGAAGCTGGCGAATTGCTCCAACAACAGATCTCAAGAGCACTTGCCCTCGTCCATTTTTGTCTATGAATCTCTACCAGCAAACGGGAGTAGAAGATGCTCCCATTTGGTCGGAAGACAAAGACAAAAACTTGCCCACTTCTTTACCCGTGATTGACGTACCAAACGGACAATATTGGTTTTCAGTAGCGTTAATTGAAAGACGCTGGCAGGGGGCGATTTTGTTTGAAGATGTTCAGCGCATAGCAAGGTCAATTGATTTACCAGACGTTGATTTAAAGGCTCTTTCATTGAAGAGTGAAGATAAGTAGCCCTTTCTCACGTTTATTTTTCTTTCATTCCTCTATTTCATATCGGTTTATGCTCATGCGTATGAGTAATGTCACACCTTAAAGGCACGTATCTGTGTTGATACATTTCGTCTACTAATATCATTGTTGTAAACAAACAGAGAGATAGCGTGTTAACAACACGAGTTTGAATCTCCCGTCCTTTGATAAATAGAGATGGAATTCACGTTATGAAGAAGAGCTTAGTCGCAGCAAGTTTGGCCATGGTTTCTTTACCTTCACTTGCCGCAAATTACAGCATTGATACACGCATTGATGCAATGGGGGGCGCAGGCACCGCAGCAGCAAGTTACCTCACTGCGGGTTTCCATAATCCCGCGCTGGTGGCATTAGAGCCCGATCATAGATTTGGTGTGCTGTTTCCCGTTATAGGTATTCAGTATCGTGATCCTGATGATTTAGTCGATGCGTTGGAAAACTTTGGTGGTGTATTTGATAGCTTTTCAAACGATCCTCAAAATCCAGACAATGTAACCGCAACGGCTAATGCCCTTGAAAACCTACAAAATAAAGTGGCTTATGTGAGCGGTGGTTTTGGGGGCGCAATAGCGGTACCCACATCGACCATTTCAGGTAACTTCTATGTGAAAGGCTACACCGAAGCGGTGATAATGCCAGAAGTGGAAGATGCTGATATCACGGCCATAGAGAATGTGGGTTTAGGGCCTGCACCCACACTGACGTCTAAAGCGCGCGTTTTGGCATTTGCGGTGGTTGATGTAGGCCTTGCGCTAGCGGGCAACATTGAATTTGCAGGTCAACGTATCGCGTTAGGCATTACACCTAAATCACAGAAATATTATACGTATCATTACCAAGTCTCTATCGATGATTTTGACGCGGACGATTGGGACTCAGATGCGAACCAAACTGAGGAAAGTGCGTTTAACGTTGATTTAGGGGCAGCATGGCAAACAGGGCCTTTTCGTTTGGGTTTTGCAGCAAAGAACCTGATTTCACAAGATATTAAAACCGTGCTGTATACCCGAGAATATACCTACGAAGTTGCACCACTTTATACGCTAGGTGGGGCATTTGTGACGGATCTTCTTACCCTTGCCATCGATGTTGATTTGAATGAACAAAAACGCTTTTCTGCACCGAGTGGGCCTGAAATTAAAGATAACACGCAGTTGGTTCGCCTAGGTACAGAATTCAATGCGTGGGGCTGGGCTCAGTTGCGTGCGGGTTACATTCAAGACCTCGAAGATACCCTAGATGGCACGGTGACCTTAGGTTTGGGTTTATCACCATTTAATACTGTTCACTTCGATATTGCCGCACAAATTATTGATGCCAACAGTTATGGCGCATCGGCACAGCTTGCTTTCACCTTCTAAGGTGACATTAGTTCAGTGGGGCAGTAGAATACGCGACTTCTGATCGTAAGAATTTGAGGTCGCGCATGAACATTTCGCCAACACTAACGCACGCAGAGCAGCAAGTTGCTGCTGATCGTATCCACGCACTGATGGCGCAAGGCATGAGCAGCGGAGAAGCCATAATGATTGTGGCGAATGAGATCAGAGAGCGCGAAGCTGCAAAAGAAGCTGCAAAAAAAGATGATTAATGTGAAAGCGGCCAATAATTGGCCGTTTTCTTTTTGTTCTCTGGCGGTAATCTATAAGAGGTTTGAGAAAACGTATTAGGTATCGCTTTGAACGACCGTTTACTGCTAGCAAGAACATTCGCCAGGGCACGTCATGAAGGCCAAAGGTACGGTGAATTTCCTTACTATGTCCACTTGGACGATGTTGAAAAGCTGGCGCAGCCTTTCGGTATCAATGCCATGATCATTGCCCAGTTGCATGATGTACTCGAAGACACCACCACGAGTTTCGATGAACTGGTCTTGGATTTTGGAGAACTGATTGCACTGTCGGTCAGCTATGTCACCGATCCCATCGGTGGCGATCGCAAAACAAAAAAGCGTTTACTCCATCAACGGCTCGTTCAGTTGGATGAGTCTGAAGAAGCCGGGCGTCATGCTCTTATTGTAAAAGCATGTGACAGGCTTTCAAACGTCAAGGCGTGTCGACTCTTTCATCACGAAAAGTACAAAATGTATCAATCTGAGCATTCTGAATTTCGTAAAGCGACATATCGTCATGGGCTGTGCGAAATGATCTGGTGGGAGCTGGATATGTTGATTGAAGTTGGAGACAAAATAGGAAGGTACTAAAAACACGTTATACCGAATTTCGTTTTTTGGTTTCTATCTGTAAAAACAGAAACGCGCCCAAGATAGGCGCGTTTTTTATCACAGAAAAACGACAAATTACTCGTCGTCGTAAATCGTTGGGATAGGCTTACGTTTGTGTTGCGTCACCGTATAGATATGAACAAGCCTTTCTTTGACGCGATTGGATACGTCTTTGCCTTCAAGGAAATCATCGATCTCATCGTAAGTAAGTTCAAGCGCATCTTCGTCAGCTTTTTGGGGGGCCAACTCTTCTAAATCGGCTGTTGGTGTTTTCAGCACCAATAAATCAGGTGCACCAAGATGTGCAGCGAGTTGACGAACTTGGCGTTTGCTCAAGCCAAACAGCGGAGCGAGATCGCAGGCACCGTCACCGAATTTGGTATAAAAACCCGTGATGTTTTCTGCTGAATGGTCAGTACCCAATACGAGTCCACCAACCATACCGGCTATTTCATATTGTGCAACCATGCGGGCGCGGGCTTTCACATTGCCTTTGACGAAGTCGATTTTTGCATCATCAGCGGGGATGAGCCCCGTTCCTTCTAATGCTGCTAATGTGGCACCATGCATGCCATCTACGCCATCCTTGATATTCACGCTGACAGAATGAGTGGGGCGAATGAAACTCAGCGCAAGTTGGGCTTCATCTTCATCTTTTTGGATCCCGTACGGCAGACGAACAGCAATAAACTGATAGTTAGTTGTGCCTGTTTCCTCATTTAGCTGATCGACAGCAAGTTGTGCCAAACGCCCACAGGTAGAAGAATCAACACCGCCGCTGATCCCAAGGACCAAAGATTGGGTTCTTGCGTCGATCAGACGCTTCTTGATGAAGTTAATACGACGTTGTACTTCGAATTCAGCATCGATAGTTGGAAGTACTCGCATTTCTGCGCGGATAGCTTGTTCCATTGCGTGGGATTCCTCGTTGTTTCTTTTTTTCTATTCTGCAATATCTCGATACTAAAATCATGATCATTCATTGATATGACGATCTATTGCGTGAAATTCACACATTTTCGCCGTGAGATGACGCCAACTGAATGGGAAAGATAGAGCCATTGGGTGTTGAAGTCGCTTTATTGCTCATTTGGTATTGGATTTGTAAGAAATAGATTGAACCTTGAACCGCGATTAAGTATCTATATGTAAACCCTTGTCGAAAAACGAATAAAAATGAGCAACGTCAAACTTCCTCAAAAAATCGCCATTTTTGGTAGTGCATTTAACCCCCCCAGTCTTGGTCATCTTAGTGTGGTTCAACGCTTAGCCCATTTCGACAGCGTGCTACTCGTTCCAAGCTATTCGCATGCTTGGGGAAAGAAAATGGCCGATTTCACAAAACGTTGCCAATGGGTCAAAGGGTTCATTAATGACGCGAATTGCACAAACTTAGCAATCTGTTTGGATGAAGAAATGTTGGGAGAAGACGGTGCTGTAACGACCTGGGCATTGCTGTGTCATATTCAGAACCAATATCCCAAATCTGAACTCACGTTCGTACTGGGGCCAGATAATTTTTTAAGCTTCAGTAAGTTCTATCGCGCTCAGGATATTTTAAACCGCTGGAATGTGCTGGCATGCCCTGAAACTATTCCAGTGAGAAGTACTGAGATAAGAAAGCGACTCGAGAAAGGGTTGGATATTTCAGATCTCACAACCCCAAGTGTTGCTGCTAGTCTGTCTAACACTGATTTTAGTGTGATGTAAGATGATGACCAGATAGCCAATTGTTGTCGCTGGCTATAAAGAAATAACAAAGACGTTCTGATTTGGAGAGGATTGTCGTTAATCTCCGGACTATTTAGCTTGTAGGATTATGTGTTGACTGTGACTCAGAGAATAAAACAGATAAGTGTCGCAATAGGATTTATGGTGACGCCGTCACTTTTGCATGCGGCATTTCTTGAACAGCAAGCGCCAAAACCCGATACGCTGGAAGACGGCGGGGCATACAAAATCAAATTCACCCAATCATATGAAAGAAGCGTACTGGAATGGACCGTAGAAGATACAGCTTTGCCATCAATATGGGATGGTTGGAAGTATGACTTGAATGTACCACAATACCTAACCACCTCTAAAGGGAACACTTTCTATGGTTTTGGTGTATGGAAGCCAGAGGAATATCAAGGAATCTCATTCAAAGAAAGCTCAACCGAAGATTGGATTATGAACCATGGTTTAAACTTCAGTTTTAGCACTCAATCAAATGTTAGTGATGCTCGGTATCGTTTTGATATGCGTTGGCATGAAGATAGCGATACCGAGTTTTTACTTCAAATGCAGTTGCCGTTTAATTAATACCCGCCACTTGGCTAAGCAATTGCTCAACCTCAGACTCTGAAAGGGACACCGCTAGCGCGATTTTCTTAGCTGAACGTCCTGATTTATACAGACGAACCCACTCGCGCACACGCAATTGAATCGCAATATCTTCGGTAGAGAAGCCAAGCGCGCTTTCCAATGCTCGACCTATTCCCTCTGGCAAGGCATGACCTTTCGCCAAAGCCTCAATGGAAGCCACTAATTGACGAAATTGATCATTGTTCGAATCATGAGGTGACACTGTCGTTAAATAGTCACGAGCACAGCGGAGTAATCGTCCATATGCACCGTCCCACTGCACACCGTCATTTTGTTTGCGCATGTGCAACTGTTCGATAATGCCAGTCATAATTGGAGAACTTTCAATGTAACCCGCTTTGTTTGGAAGCAAAGCGATTGTGCGCACAGAGAAATTTAGCGTAGAAACCTGAGAGCCTTTCATGACAGTCACGGCATTCAGGCATTCAATCGGCAGCCAGAATCCTTGGTTTGCGCATACGGGTAATTCGACTTTTCCAAGGCGTATTAATGCAGCACCTTTATGTACATGCAGATAGCTGGCATAGTGTTGCTTCTTGCGCGCACCAATAATCATGGTGTCTGCGTGATGGTGATTAAACTCGACGGCTTGTTTCATAGTGATTTCTCTTGTTCTGACGCGCACATACTCTTTTGTTTTGTTAACTAGATCAAGCGGTGCAAATCTTATCGAGCGAGAAATAGTCAATTTGTTACGATTTAAGCAATTGATAGTGAGGTAAGACCTCCAACCTGTCATGAATGACGATCAAAACAATGTTAGAAATCTTATAAGCGCGTAAAATGTCGCAGTTTTTATCGGAGTAAGTAGATTCTCGTGCCTCAAACTAATGATCCGTTCTTAGAAATTCGTCCTTACCATGATGAAGAAGTCCCAGCTGCTATTGAGCGTCTGGTTAGTGATGACGAATTCATATCGGCTATCCTAAAATATCGCTTCCCAAAATTATCAGGTTCTTTCCGCTGGTTGTTTAAACCGCTTTTGAAACAATACCTTCGTGCGAAATGGAGCAAAATTAAAACAGTGCGTGACGTTCAGATGAATGTAGCAAGCTATATGCAATCCATGATCAAAAATACGTCGGAAGGTTTTACTACGAGCGGTTTGGAAAAACTTGATCCAAACCAAAGCTATCTATTCGTCTCAAACCATCGTGACATTGCAATGGACCCGGCCATGGTGAATTGGTGCCTTCATACCCATGGCTTTGACACCGTCAGAATTGCAATTGGCGATAACCTGCTCAAAAAGCCCTGTGCGACTGAACTGATGAAGTTAAATAAGAGCTTTATCGTTAAGCGCTCAGTCAAAGGGCCGCGCGAAATGATGAAGGCTTTGGGTCAGCTGTCTGCTTACATAAAGCATTCTATAGATGAAAAACAATCAGTGTGGATTGCGCAAAAAGAAGGGCGCGCCAAAGACGGTAACGATAAAACCGATCCAGCGATTCTGAAAATGTTTTATGTAGAAGGGCGTCGTGAAAAAATTCCTTTTGCTGAGTACATTGCTTCACTTCGCATTGTTCCCGTCACTATTTCATATGAAAACGATCCTTGTGATGCAGCAAAAGCCAACGAGCTTTACCGCAAACAAGAAGATGGTGCTTATGAGAAAGGTGAATTTGAAGATATCGAGAGTATTGTTCAAGGCATTGTCGGACAAAAACGCAGAATTCATGTCGCGTTTGGTGATGTGATTGGCAACGAATTTGAAACGCCAGATGCACTAGCTGTTGAAATTGATCGCCAGATATATAAAAACTATCACTTATTCCCATCGAACTATATCGCGGCAGGGGAAGATCATGCATCGATCACTGATACTGATCGCGTGCTCTTTGACAGTAAGATCTCTTCTTTACCAGAGGGCGTAGCGCAGATAGTGAAATCTATGTACGCGATGCCAACCGCAAAGAAATCAGATTTCCCGATAAAACAGTAGGCTATTGTGGCCACTCGATTAATTGGCGTAAAAAAAGGGAGTGACGTTGTCACTCCCTTTTTTGTTTGTCCAACATTAAAATGCAACGTTTGGGCCCAATTGGATATGAGAACCAATGAGCTGCTCGTGTCAGATGACTACATGGATTCAACGGCGGGTTGGTAGCGATTCGCTACGTCGATGTTCTCTGCAAGAAAATCAACAAAGTGTCTGACTTTGGGCGCTAAAAACTCACGTCGCGGGTATACCACATAAACGGGCAATTTCAGTGTCGGCTTCCAGCTTGGCATCAAGACTTTGAGTTGGCCAGATTCAATCTCGTCACTCAGCAGATACGTCGCGATATAGGCGATTCCGACACCTGACTTTGCTGCTTCTAAAACAGCAGGAGCGTTATTAATTCGATAGCTACCGCGAATAGTGACCGATTGTTCACTGCCATCCTTTTGGAATAGCCACTGATCATAAGTTCGCTGCACGCTCTGATAAGTAATGCAGTTGTGTTCTCTCAGATCGGCAGGGTTTTTGGGTTCGCCATGTTCATTCAAATACGAGGAAGCGGCGACGATCTTAAACTGACAATCTCCAAGCTTTCGAGCCACCATCCCTTCAGGTGGATGTTCATGAATAGCCAGCCAGCAATCGAAACCATCTTCAACCAGGTTTGGGCGATGATCGAACAAATGGACTTCCAACTCCAATGCGGGATACTTCTCTTGAAATGCAGAGAGCAGGCGGGTGATCTGCGCATTACCGAAAGACTGCGCAATGCCAATCTTTAAACGGCCTGATATCTCGTTTCGATAGCCTGCCACCATGGCTTCCGCATCTTGCATGGTTTCGACAATCTGTCGTCCAAATGCTGCGTATTGTTTGCCTGCTTCTGTCAGCGCGACCGAACGTGTATTCCGTTGCACAAGTTGAACGCCGAGACGCTCCTCAAGATAACGGATCTGTTTGCTGACTTGAGACTTTGAGATACCCAAAAATTCAGCCGCACGCGTGAAATGTTGTTCATGCGCAACGGTAGCGAGGATAACCATTTGTTGGAGATTATCTAACATGTGAAATTTCATCAGTGAGAAGAAGGGTATAGCGTATCACAACTGACAAGAACTGAACGAGTGACAGTGTCACAGGATGATGTTTAGGTTGTTAATGTAGATAGCGTCAAGAATTGATTGAATCTGACGCTCGAGGGTGACCGATAAATCTGGATGCTTCAATAACGGTAAAACGTGAACAAATCTCTCTATGGTCACTTGGCGCAAACCCATAAACAACCCCCATATCGATTAACTCACATCATTACTTTGACTAATGATCCGGCCTCACAACATGGCGTCATCCTTAGTAGGGCTCACAGATCCGTATAGACCAAGAAAATGACCTAAGATCGCCATTTGTAATTTGCTTTCACCTACTTACAGGGAGGGGTTTCGATACGTGTATCTATTTCAACTCACTGTTTTTAATCGTTAAACTCCAGATTGTTTTCTTTAGGAAACAATCAGAGACTAAGTTAGTGGGTGCTTACATACAAATGTAGAAAAAGAACAGATCTCGCTGATCTATATGACAGAAAATCAGCGAATGGGCATGAGCGTGACAGATAGAATAGATACTGGTAATAGTGATCATTGGCCTGAATTGCTTCTACAAATGCAGAAAAATTCGATAAAATCGCCTTCAATCATGGAGGTACATCTGTAATGCTTGACGTTTTTATTCGTTTCTTAGTTCTTGGTTGTATGAGTTTTGGTGGCCCTGTCGCGCACATTGGCTATTTCCAACGTGAATTCGTGGATAAGCGTAAATGGATTGAAGAAGAGAAGTTCTCAATGGCGCTGAGCTTGTGCCAGTTTTTACCTGGTCCAGCGAGCAGTCAGTTAGGTATGTTCATTGGTTATCACCGAGCAGGGTATCTGGGTGCGATTGCCGCATTCGTTGGTTTTACGTTTCCTTCTTTCTTATTGCTAACGGTCGCGGCCATATACAGCGCTAGCCTTGGTGATGCAACGTGGTTGACCATACTCATTGCTGCGGCAAAATTGTTAGCCGTCGTCGTTGTGGCTGATGCTATATGGACAATGGCCCGTAAGTTTATCAGTGACGCTGTCACGTTTGTTGTGTGCACTGGTTCTGCGTGTTGGATTCTGTGGCAGTCAGGGTTGATCGCACAGTTACTGCCCATCGCTGTTGCTGGTTTACTCGGTTGGTTGTTTATCCGCAAACCAGTGCCTACTGAGGCTAAAGCGAACAAAGATACGAGTCTCACGCAAACATGGGTTCTATTTGGATTCTTTGCAGCGCTTCTAATATTGCCGACCCTAAGTAGTGCGCCCTTAGTGAGTATGTTTAGCCATTTCTATCAAGCGGGAAGTTTTGTGTTTGGTGGTGGCCATGTCGTGTTGCCATTGCTGCAGCCCCTTATTGGTGATGCCGTAACAGGTGATGCACTTGTCGAAGGCTATGCAGCTGCTCAGCTCGTTCCAGGGCCCATGTTTACGATTGCGAGTTACGTTGGCGCATCGATGGAGGGTATTCACCCTGTTATCGGCAGTGTCATTGCAACAGTTGCCATTTTCTTGCCGGGTGCGTTGCTCCTGTTTGCCGCCATCCCAGTTTGGCAAAAAGTCATGAATCACAATAAGTTCGCAGGGTCGGTGGTATTGATCAATGCCGCAGTGGTCGGCTTGCTTGTTGCTGCTTTCTATCAGCCCGTTTGGGTGTCAGCGGTTCATGGCATTGCAGACATAGTGGCAGTGGTGGTTGGCTTTGTTGTATTACGTAAGTTTAACCTGTCTGTGTTCTGGCTGCTCGCGGGCATGCTCGTTTACGTCATTGCAAAGAGCGTGATGTAAACTTCTGTTGAGACATGTTTGATTGAGTGCTGAAGAGCCTGCCTTGTGCAGGCTTTTTTGTATCTGATGCATTTTTCTGATCTGTTAAATGTCTGTCACTTAAACGCACTATAACTTTAGTGTTCTGTTCACGATTGATGAGTTTACACTGGTTGTTCTGATTCTTTGAGTGTTTGAATCACCCGCCGTATTGCCTCTAATCTTTATAGCTTTATAGCTTTATAGCTTTATAGCTTTATAGCTTTATAGCTTTATATGGTGCGAGAAAGGCTAAAAGAGAAAGAAGAAAGAAGAAAGAAGAAAGAAGAAAGAAGAAAGCCTGAGTTTTAGTACTAAATAAATCAGTAAGACAAGAAATCGACATCCGGAATGTGGGGGAGTGGTTAGGGATTTATTGATTCATTAATGCCAGTTAACATACTGGCATTAATGAAGATTAGTAAGACAATGAAGCGGGTTAGAACTCCCAGCGCTCTGTTCTGCCAGCCTGAGATGAGTGCTGTGCAAGCTCCAAGGCGTATATGACCTTCACTGCATCATAGGTATCAACAGGCGGAGGTGTGCCGTTTAGAATTGCGCTTGCGAGTTGAGCAAAGAGATCCGAATAGCAGCCATATTCTAGTTCGATATCTTTTTCAGTGACGTTGTCACCAATTTCTAGCTTGCCTTGGTGCTGCTGACGACCAAATTCAGAATATGTCACTGTGACACCGTCACGTAATTGCTGTTCTTGTACGTCTAAACCGTTGCAAGAGAAGGTGGCTTTGTCACCTTGCACAACAAATCGCGCGCCTTTGCCTGATCGGAATGGGCTGGAATTAAGAATGACTTCTTTGTCTGAATAGTGAAGAGTCATGTGAAAGTAATCAGTGGCTTTGGATTGATTGCGCATCGCTTTGCAATGAGCAGTAATAGCCAAAGGCTCACCAAATAGAAAAAGCGCCTGATCAACGAGGTGTGAACCTAAATCATACAAAATACCCGCACCATCACCAGGCTGTTCGCGCCAGCGTTGCTTAACTTCAGGGCGAAATCGGTCAAAATTTGATTCAAACACACGAACGTTACCCAGTTCCCCTGATTCTATAAGTGATTTGGTGGTTAAAAAATCTCCGTCCCAGCGACGATTCTGGTAGGGACACAATATTTTTCCGCGCTTATTTGCGAGGTGAAGAAGATCAAGCCCTTGCCCGCTGTTAACCACGAAAGGTTTTTCCAACAACACGTGGCAATCTGCTTCAAGTGCTTGTTTGGCAAAATCATAGTGGGTGTCATTCGGTGTGGTAATCACAACGAGGTCTATCTCGGCGTCTCGCAGCATTTCTTCAATGTTCGAATAATAGCTCGCGTTTGGGAGTTTTTGACCGACGAGATCACGTTGAGAAGACACAACCGCGACAGGCTCGAAATCGGGCAGGACAGAGAGAAACGGCAGATGAAAGGTTTGTGCAGAAAAGCCAAAGCCAACAATACCCGTACGAATCATTATGAGATCCTTGTTTTCGTTGATGCTCAGAGTGTAAGACTGTTTTAGCCAAGCTGATTAAACAATTTTAGATAGAATCACTCTAAGTGTTCTACCGATTTTTCTACAGCCTAGTATCGTTAAACAGTGATGTCGTAGCAAAACTGCGCCATACCAAAATATTAGATATGTTTTGCCTGTCTTTGTGAGCCAGCGTGCGTAGGAAACAAAAACGCTCTTTAAACGAGCGTTTCTGGTAGTCGAGGCTATGTGTGGCAAAGCCTGGCGATGCTTGGTGTTAGCGTGAAATTCCTTGTTTACGCCAAGATGACGGGATAGCACTTAGCAGGGTGGGAGATCACCTGTACAGGCCAACCATAAACCGCTTCAATGTTTTCAGATGTTAGAACCGATTCAGGCGCTCCGTCCGCCACTATTTTGCCATTATTTAGCATGATGACCCGGTCAGCGTACTGTGATGCCAGATTAAGGTCGTGGATCACGGCGATCACGGTAGATCCCTCGCTGGCTAGTTGCTTAGCCAGACGCAACGTCTTGTGTTGGTGGCCAATGTCCAACGCAGAAGTTGGCTCATCTAACATCAGCACTGTGTTTCTCGTTGCTCTGGATACTTGAGTGAGCACCCGCGCAAGATGCACCCGTTGCTTTTCACCGCCAGAGAGGCTTGGATAAAGCCTCTCTGCTAGATGAATCACATCGGTTTGCGTCATGTTGGTAGTCGCAATGTCATTTATCTCTCGCTGCGATACGCTCAATGCTAACCCACCGAGTTCAACGACTTCTCTTACGGTAAACCCAAACGTTAAGCTGCTCGATTGCGGCAAGATGCCGACAGACTGCGCCAGTGTTTCGGGTTTCCATTCAGGCGCGGGTTTGTCATAGAAATTGAGCTCGCCATGGCACGGCCACTCTCGACTGAGCAGTTTCAGTAAGCTGCTTTTGCCGGTGCCATTGGGACCTAGAATGATGGTCAGTTCGCCGCTGTTAAACCGAACGCTAACATCATTAAGTAGGACTTTGTTGCCCATGGAAAGCGAAGCGTGTTTGATCTCAATACTCATTATGCTAATCGTCCCCGTTGTTTTATCAATAGCGCCAAGAAGAAAGGTGCCCCGATGGCTGCTGTGATAATCCCCACGGGGATTTCTAAAGGTGCCACAATGGTTCGTGCGATCATGTCTGAGACCAGCAATATAAGCCCACCAAGCACAAGCGAAACAGGCAGCAAGGTTCGATGGTCGGGCCCTGTGAGCATGCGTGCGATATGCGGCACGACGAGGCCGATAAAACCAATCATCCCTGACAGCGCGACGGTGATACCGACGCCAGCAGCGGTTAGTAGGATCAGCTGGCGCTTTAATGCCTGTACATTGATGCCCATGTGACGCGCTTCTGCTTCACCGAGTAATAAAGCGTTGAGTTTTTTGGCGTTTCGTTGATAGAAAAATGCCAGTACAAATAACGAAACATAGGCCAGAACTATCGCATCCCACGATGCGCCTGCTAATGATCCCATGGTCCATAGTGATAAATCACGCAGCGCCTGATCATCAGCAAAATAGTTAAGCAGCCCCATTCCCGCACCAGCAATTGCGCCAAGCGCTACGCCAGCTAACAACATGATAGTGACAGATGTGCCGTTGCTGTTTGTGCCTAAGTAGTAAATGGCGAAAGTGGCCGCCGCGCCGCCGAGAAAAGCAAACAGAGGAACCGTCCCCAACGTTAGAAAGGCGGTGTGTCCAATGACTCCACCAAACAACACGATGGCAATCGCTGCGCCCAATGAAGCACCGGCGGACACGCCAATAATACCTGGGTCAGCCAGTGGGTTTCTGAAAAGCCCCTGCATCACAGCGCCACAGATAGCCAAAATGCCACCAATGGCAATGGCTAACAGGGTTCTAGGTAATCGCACTTGCTGAATGATAACGCTGACATAATTTGGCAGGTCTGCTTTTATTGGGAGTAAGGCTTTTAGGCTATCTGTGATACTGATGTCCATTGGGCCCAGTGTGATGGAACTCACCATGGCGGTGTATAGCAAGATGGTCGCAAATAGCAGCATCCATCGAACAGGTACGCGACGCGTCATTAACTCGTTCATTCTGTATTCCGTTATTTCCGCTGCGTGTTAGTTATCGTTGTTAAAACGGGTATTAAGCGACGTTGCCAACTCAAGGCTTGCTAATCCAAACCCGCCTAAAATCGAGTGACCACGGATAGGTATCACCTTGTTGTTTTGAAACGCCGGGGTAGCGGCAAGCAGAGGTTGTTGCCTTAGCATGCCGTCCATGCCACCAACTTGTTCCAATGTGCGATCTGACACCAATATGTAGTCGGGTTGCAGCGTCACAATGGCTTCCGCTGAAAGGGGCTTGTAGCTGGTGCTCTCTTTTGCTGCTGGATTGTTGCCGCCAGCCAGTTTAATCACGGTATTGACGGTGGTTTGATCGCCAGCCACTGTCATTGGCCTCCCATCCGAGAGCATCATGAATAGAACCGAAGGTGCGTTAACGGGTTGTTGTGCATTCAACGCGCCGATTCTTTCTTCAACCTGCTTTTTAATAAGCTCACCTTGTTGCTCTGTATCGGTGATTTGCGCAATGGTATCGACACGGTCATGAAATGCGTCAATGGAATTGCCTGTTGGCAAGGCTTCAACGGTGACACCTGCTTGCTTAAGCAGTTGCAATGTTGAATCAGGTCCCATGTCTGGTGAACCGAGTAAGTGAGTAGGGCTGAGAGCAAGAAGACCTTCCGCGGCGAGTTGTCTGTGATAGCCCAACACTGGAATGTCTCGTTGATCGAGATAGTGGCGACTGGTTAAATCGACAGCGATCACTTTATTGTCAGCACCGAGTGCGAAGAGCAATTCTGTCACGGTTGAACCTGCGCTAATAATGCGCGTCTCTGTGTCTGCTGCCATAGAGAGCGGGCTGATCAACATACAAAGAGTTAATGAGAGCGCTTTAATTGATTTATTCGTTTTCATTCTTCTTCCATCACAATGTTAGTGGCAGTGATTTTGTTGTTTTGCATAAAGGCCAGCACTTTGAGCATGCTTTGGACATCTGCCGTTTTATCTGCGGCTATGACCACGGTTTTATCTGGATTTGCCTTTATTGCGTCTAATAAGGCGCTCGTGAACGCTTCCCAGTTATCCATTGGTATGCCTTGAATTGCCCACGCGGGAGATCCCGCTAATATATTGATGGCAATGACATTTTGGTTAGGGGAATCCAACACGGCGCTGTCGTTGGTTTGTGGAATAGCAATTTCCATGCTTTTGAATTCCACGTTGGCGGTCAGCAATAGAAACACCATCACAATAAAAATGATGTCGAGCAGCGGCGTAAGGTCGGGCGTAAAGGTGCTGATTTCGTTGTCAGGACGTGATTGGATCATGCTTCTCCGCCTTGTGCCGATTGACAAGGCGCGACTTGATTCGTGCACGGTGGACACTGCGTTGCCTTCACACAGCAGGTGTCACTTTCATCAAAAGACACGCCTGCTAGGTGTAAATTGAAGTGGTTTAGTACGTATTCGATTTTCGCTAAAGTGCGGTCTGCCCACAGGCTAAATAACTGAGATGCCGCTATGGCAGGAAGGGCGATCAGGAGACCAGCCGCTGTGGTGGACATGGCCAAACCTAGACCATCTGCAAGCTCTGCGGGAGATATGCCGCCTTGCGTAGCGGAAAGGCCTTTGAACATCTCAATCAAACCGATAACGGTACCCAAAAGGCCAATCAAAGGGCTAAGTACGCCAATCACGTTCAGTAATTTGAGGCCCGAGGTAAATTGCCGGCGCTTTTTCTGAAGCCAAATGCTAACGGCTTCTTCGCGAAGCGATTTAGTGAATTGACGATGGCTAATCAACATACAAAGCCCTTGTGATAACGTGCTTTTCTCTTGTTGATGGTTATCGACGTAGCGATTCAGCTCGTCGTCGTTTGTCAGTGAAAGGGTGTAGATCTCTTTTTGAAGAGTTCGACTGTGGGTTTTTGTGTTGAGCGCGACGAAAATTAAGCGCTCGACAATCAACATCAGCATCAGCGTGGAGAGAATGGTCAACGGCCAAGTCATGATGCCTAGCTGAGCGTGAATGGATGAGAAAAAGTGTAAATCCAACATGGTTAATCCAAATTAAAACGAACAGGAATTCTGACTCGGTGTGCTAATGCAACACCGTTAACTGTGTGGCTTTGAAATCGCCACTTTTTCACCGCGCTTATGGCGGCACTATCAAGCAGGTCAAAGCCCGAGCTTTTCACCAGTGCTTGTTTGATTTGATTGCCGCTCTCATCGAGCCATACTTCAATTAATACATTACCTTGCATGCCTTTTCGCATAGCCATACGTGGATAGGTAGGCTGAGAAGGGCGCACTTTAAACTGCGGGCGTTCAACCATCACTGGCGCACTGTCTTTGGCTTGATTCATCGCTGAATTCGAGACAGTGTCTACTGGCTTCTCTATTGGCTTAGCCTTATCCAATGGTTTGGCTTTCTCCTGAGGATGAGTTTTCTCCAAGGGATTAGCTTTTTCGGTAGGCTTCGGTGTTTTCTTTTGAACCGGCTTGTGCTCTTTCGTCTTGGTCTTTTTAGCGATCGGCTTATCGAGAACTGGTTTTTCAATCTTTGGCTTTTCAATCCTCGGCTTCTCCTCGATAGAGGGTTTCTCTGTGGGAGATTTCTCTGTTTTCGGTTCGGTTACCTTTTCTGCTTTCTCATCAGTGCTTTTTTCCGCGATAGGCTCTGGCGGTGGCACGTGGGCAGCAACAAGTTGGATAGCGACACGATTACCTGCATGGGCATCGCTAATTGCAAACTGGGGTGGTGGAGGTTGCTGAGCCGAAAGGGCCAAACTATGCAGCGCAACTGAAACGACACCACACACAACGTACCGTCGAACGTTCACACTTTTCTCCTGATTCGTGAAAACGACTAAATCTGAGTGCATTATGCATGAAATACCAATGAGATCAATTATCAGTTGCATTATCATTTGATATGAATATGATGTATTCGAATTGAAAACAGGCCGTTGTGTGGTGCTGTTGTCTTTAGAAGGTCGTTTCTGGCGATGAATTTTGATTTACACAATGTAGAACTGGTTGGGCAACAAACCCCAGATCCGCTCCGTTTTGCATTCTCACGCAAAAAAAGTCCTCATGCTGGTGGCATGATGAACTCAGTGAAAGGGGAAGACATTCAAATTTCCCTTGAAGGGGCGCACGCCTTAGCGCCAGCCAATACCTTTGCACCACGTTGCCTGTATATCCATATTCCATTTTGTCGTGTACGTTGCACGTACTGCAATTTCTTCCAATATGCTTCCAGTTCGTCATTGATTGAAGGCTACGTTGCTGCGCTGCGCGAAGAAATTCGATGGAAAGCATCGCAAACGTGGACACAAGCAGCTCCGTTTCAGGCGGTATATATTGGTGGTGGAACACCAACCGATTTATCCGCTAAGCAGATTCACACGATCGTTTCTGATATTCGCAGCCGATTTCCACTGACGCCTGATTGTGAAATCACTCTTGAAGGGCGCGTTAACCGGTTTGGTCTCGACAAATTTGAAGCAGCATTGGACGCAGGGGTGAATCGCTTTTCTTTTGGCGTTCAGAGTTTTAATTCTCATGTTCGCAGAAGCGCAAAACGTCTTGATGATCGTGAAGACGTGCTGAAAACCATTCAAACCTTGGTGTCCTATAACGCCGCTCCCATTGTTCTGGACCTGCTTTACGGCCTCCCGTATCAAACACTCGACGTTTGGCAGCAAGATTTGCAGGACTATATGGAGTCCGGTGCTCACGGTGTTGATTTGTATCAGTTGATTGAGATGCAAGGTCTACCAATGGCCAAAATGGTTGAGCAAGGCAAATTACCTCATCCCGCTGACACGCAAATGAAAGCGACCATGTTCGACATGGGCGTGAAATTTATGGCCCGTCATCATCAAAAACGTCTTAGCGTAAACCATTGGGCGTCGGATAACCGAGAACGAAGCATCTATAACTCATTGGCTAAAACCACCGCGGAAATTATGCCGCTTGGCGCTGGTGCTGGCGGCAACGTCAATGGCTGCCAAATGATGCAAACTCGCGATATGGACACGTATAAGTCAGCAATAGCAGAGAGGCGTTACCCTGTCACTATGTTGACAATGGCACCTTCAAATCGCGCAGTCGCGGCAGAAGTGAAATCCGGATTTGATGCGGGTGTGCTTGCACAAAGCAGGCTTGATCGTGTTGCCGGCATCGGTACCTTTGAGGCGCTAATTCCTTTGTTTAATGCATGGGAGCGAAACGGCTTGGTCTACCTTGAAAGAGGTGATGAATCTGCGTCGGATACGGGAGTTGATGTTGTATCAGTCGCTGGTGGCGGGTATGTCAGCCTGACATTAGCCGGTCAGTTCTGGGCAGTTACCTTGGCTCAAAACCTGATTGAAGTCTTACAAAGTAATACGCTTACGGGCAATTCAAACGTTATTAAGAACGAAGCGACACACGTCGCGGCATAGGAGCAGTATTTACCATGCAACAAGCGATTATCGTCACGTCAGAAACCAAACAACGCGTCGCAGACTATCTTGCTGAAGATGTGCATACCCCTGTTTCAAATATGGTCGAAAGCCTGAAACTGACGGAAGGCGAGATCACCCTGGCGCTGCCACAAGAAATGATTGCGCGCGCAGAGGGTGAGTTGAGTCAGGGCATTTTAGAAGTCATGCCTAAATGGGGAAAAGTGACCACCATTGTTCACTCTGGCGGTTCGGTTTTTGAATTCAAGGCGCCGTTTCCTAAAGGTAAATTTGCCCACGGCTATTACAACTTGATGGGCAAGGAAGGTCAGTTACACGGTCACCTTCGACTAGATCTCGTGTCTGACATCGTCTTCGTCAGCAAACCATTTCGTGGTTCTGAAAGCCATTACATTGGTTTCTTTGATAGCACTGGCCACTGTGTATTTAAAATTTACTTGGGACGCGACAAGAAGCGTCAGCTATTTCCTGAGCAAATTGAACTGTTTAACGCCATGAAGCAGGAGTTGGCAAAATGATTGATAAAGCAGAACGTCTACAAAACCGTTTGGGACCAGAAATTCAAGCGTTCCGAGATGCCCGCAAAACGTTACAACTGGGCACGGTAGACAAAGATGGCAAGCCACACACAAGCTATGCCCCTTTTGCCTTTTCAGAAAAAGGCTATTACATCCTTGTTAGTGATTTGGCGACTCACGGTCAGAACCTGAAAAACAGCAAAGCGGTGTCGATCATGATGATTGAAGACGAAGGTGAAGCGCGCTCTATTTTCGCCCGTCGTCGCTTATCTTTCGATACTAACGCAGAACTGATCGAACGTGAATCTGATCATTGGAAGCAAGGCGTTGATGTCATGCAAACGCGTCTTGGTGAGATGATCGATAACCTCAGCCAATTGGGTGATTTCCGCCTTTACCGTTTGAACCCTGTTATTGGGCGGTATGTAAAAGGGTTCGGCCAAGCATTCGACGTGACAGGCGAAGATCTTCTCTCTGTCGTCCATCTCGATGAAGGACACGTTAAATCAATGAAAGAGAACGTGTAACGCCTTCCCGATAAAGGCTCTGTGACCGTAAATACCCGAATAACCTTAACGCTCTGAGTTATTCGGGCATAGAGCCAAATTTCACATAAAAATAATAATTTTGCGCTGAGGCCAGTGTGAGCGGCTTCCTATTGCCTTTTTTTAGAGTAAATATCATGACAATCAAGAAAAACAAGCTGGCGCTTTTGGTGGGGATATTCTGCGCCGGAAGTGCATCAGCACAGGATGTGTATACCTTTGACGAAGTGGTTGTATCTGCAACCCGAAGTGAGCAAAAAATCGGTGATATTGCTGCTTCAGTCGATGTGGTAACCAACGAAGATCTCGAAGAAAGCTTGTCACAAAATATGAAGCAAGCGGTTGATGCTGAACCGGGTGTGTCAATGGCCGGCAATGGTCGATTCGGTTTAACAGGCTTCAATATTCGTGGTCGCGACGAAAACTACGTCAAAACCATTGTGGATGGCGTTGAATTACCGGGTACCTATAACCCAGGTGCAGATGTCATGCGCAAATACAACAACACGTTAGAAACCGATACCCTCCAGCGCGTTGAAATCAACAAAGGCCCAGTTTCCAGCCTATATGGCAGTGATGCATTGGCTGGTGCCGTCATCATTCGTACCAAAAATCCAGACGACTTACTGGAAGGTGAGGGCGATGACTCTTATGCTTCCGTCAAAGGCGGCTATTTCAGTGCTGATGAAAGCTACAAAGCCACAGCGACATTGGCGAACCGTACTGGCGATCTGGAAACCTTGCTGATATTCACCCATCGAGATGGTCATGAAACCCAAACTTACGGCGGCCCAGATATTAATGGTCCTGATCGTGGGTCGGCAGATCCGGTGGATTTCAACTCAGATAACGTGTTAGCTAAAGCATATTACCAACTTAATGACGCGCACCGTATTGGTGTGACGGTTGAGCATTTTAACCGAGAGCAAGACGTTGACCGACTTTCAGATGAAGGTGATGTGATCGCGTTTGGGCCCTATATCTACGCTTACTCGAATACCCGCGCCTCTGATGAAGATTCACGCCAGCGTTATAGCGTTGAGCACCAGTGGCAAGCGAATAACCAAGGCTTTGATTCATTGGAATGGCGAGTTGCGTATCTAAAATCAGAATCTCAGCACGATAATACCGATACCTTGACTAAAACCACACCATTTGGCACCACGGTTTCAAACCGAAATCGTCAACGTATCGGTGAAGACGAGGCATGGCAGGCAGATATTCAGTTTAATAAAGCCTTTGAACTTGAAAGCAGCTATCACGAAGTCGTATACGGCGCGAATTATGTCGCCAATGAATTTAACCTGAACTACAACAACATCGATCTTGATACCGGTTTGGTCACGGATGCCACACCAGAAGTGCCGAATGCTGAATCTCGTAAATGGGGTGTGTTTGTGCAAGATCAGATGTTCCTGATGAATGAGGCTCTGGTTCTTAATGCTGGCCTTCGTTATGACAGTTTCAGCGCGAGTCCGAAAGGTAACAGCACCTATGCCGACGCGGATAACCACGCATTTACGGGACGTCTAGGTACGGTTTACCACTGGACGGAGTCGTTCAGCACCTTTGCGCAAATCAGTCAGGGATTCAAAGCGCCAACGCTACAAGATCTCTATTACTTCTACGACACAGGTGCCACCTTCATTCCTAATCAGGATCTTGAAGCAGAAAAAAGTATTTCATACGAAACTGGTCTGCGCCTGAAACAGCCTTATGGACGCTTCGATGCTGCTGTGTTCTTCAATGACTACAAGAACTTTATTGAAAACCGATTGGTTGACGCCAACGGGCCAGACGGAAAAGAAGTGTGGACGACTGAAAATATTGGTCGTGCTGAAATCTACGGTGCTGAGTTCAAAGCGCAACTTGCGTTGGACTACTTAGTGGGCGCACCTATGGGGATGTATTCAGACATGAGCATTGCTTACGCTAAGGGTGAAAACAAATCCAATGGCGAAGCAATAGACACGGTCGCACCTTTAACCGCGTACATTGCGTTGGGTTATTCGAACCCTGAAGACACTTATGGTGGTAAGGTTTCACTTAAAACGGTAGCGGGCAAATCTGGCTCAGATTGGAGTAATGCCAACAACGTAGATAACGTCAATGCTGCAGGTTACGGTGTCACGGATGTCACGGCGTTTTATCGTCCTATGTCTGATTTAACGGTACGTGCCGGTATCTTTAACGTCTTTGATAAAGAGTATTGGGACTATGAAGATCTTGCAGGCTTCGATAAAGATGAGTCAGGAATTGATCGCCGTAGCCAACCAGGACGTAATTGGGGGTTAGAAGCCGAATACGTTTTCTAACAACACTGGTAAGTATTCAAAGATAAAACACCCCGCCATTGACGGGGTGTTTTCGGTTACACTCAAACAGAAACCACAAAAGAACAACAAAAATGAAAAGTTTGGAGATACAGTGAGTAATGGAGTTTTAACAACGCTGTCGACGCAATGGTTAATTGACCAAGCGAAACAGCATAAGAAGCAACTTATTGCAGCCAATTTGATCGCGGTATGCGCCACATTGATCAGTGTGCCTATTCCGCTGTTTATGCCACTGATGGTTGATGAAGTTCTGCTTAACAAGCCCGCTCAAGGTGTCGCATTTTTCAACAACTTATTGCCTGAGTCTTTGCAGCAGCCCGCTAGCTATATCGTCATGGTGTTGCTATTGGTCATTGTCATGCGAGTGGTGAGCCAAGCGTTGAACATCTGGCAAAGTCGTCAGTTTACTTTGGTGTCCAAATCCATCACTTGTTTCATTCGACAGCAGCTACTCGATAAGCTCGGTCGGGTCAGCATGAAAGAGTTCGAAGAACGTGGCAGCGGCGGGGTAAGTTCGCACCTGGTCACGGATATCGAAACCATCGATTCCTTCATTGGAAACAGCTTGAGTCGATTTGTGGTTGGCGTACTGACGGTATTCGGCACGGCTGTGATTCTATTGTGGCTTGATTGGGCGCTGGGCCTTTTCATTCTTCTTGTGAATCCGTTGGTTATTTTCTTGTCACGCAAAATGGGTCAGCGCGTTAAGCATCTTAAAAAAGCCGAAAACCAATCTTTTGAGCGTTTTCAGTCACGCCTAGTGGAAACATTGGATGGCATCTATCAGCTTCGCGCCGCTAACCGTGAGCGAGCGTATCTGGATGTACTGAAAGGCGATGCTGAGTCTATTCGTCATGACGCCGATAAATATGCGTGGCAATCAGAAGCGGCGAGCCGTGTGTCTTTCCTGATGTTCTTGATTGGCTTTGAGCTGTTTCGAGCAGCTGCCATGCTCATGGTGCTGTTTAGTGATCTGTCTATTGGTCAAATCTTCGCAGTATTCGGTTACCTGTGGTTTATGCTGGGTCCGATTCAAGAACTGTTAGGCATTCAGTACGCGTGGTTTAGTGCATCAGCCGCAATGAAGCGACTCAATGGCTTGCTAGCGCTGGAAGAAGAACCCAAAAGCGCATCAGAGAAGGACCCTTTGGTCGGTCTTGACACTTTTGGTGTGGAATGTCGTGATCTGACGTTCGGTTACAACAGTGAAAAAACCGTTCTGAATGGATTGTCGTTGGCGATTCCTGCTGGTAAACGTGTTGCATTAGTGGGCGCGTCAGGCGGCGGTAAATCCACGTTAATACAGCTGTTGCTCGGTCTCTACCGAAAAACCGACGGCGACATTATGATCAATGGTCTGCGCGTCGAAGACGTGGGTTACGAAACCTTGCGTCAACATACGGCAGTGGTGCTGCAGCAGCCGGTGATATTCAATGATACGTTACGAGAGAACCTGACGTTAGGACGTACAGATTTCTCCGATGAGCAGCTATGGAAGTCACTAGAAATTGCGCAACTAAGCGATGTGGTCGAACGATTAGATGATGGGCTATCGTCTCAACTTGGACGACAAGGGCTGAAATTGTCTGGCGGTCAACGTCAGCGTTTGGCTATCGCTCGAATGATACTCACCAATCCAAAGCTCGTGATTCTGGATGAAGCCACATCAGCATTGGATACCGCAACAGAAGCAGCATTGCATGATGCTTTGAATAACTTCCTGCAAGGTCGCACGACCTTGATTGTGGCTCACCGCTTATCTGCAGTGAAACAGGCTGATCTGATTTACGTGCTAGAAGATGGTAAAGTCGCACAAAGTGGTAATCACCAAGACCTGGTCAAAGAAGAGGGCGTTTATCAAACTCTCTACGGAAATTTACAGGTCGGATGATGTTTCTAAAGCCTCGCACTCGCGGGGCTTTTTCTTATTCAGGCGGTAATCTGCCAATTAATCGCCTGAATATTGCCATATTGGCTGGCAATCATTGGATGCGTGTTCCACGCTTAAACAATGACGAGTGCATTGAGGTAAAGGATAGACACATAAGATGAAAGTCATTCTAAAGTCAGATGTCACATGCCCTTTTTGTGGGCATGTGAAAACCGAAATGATGCCAATTGACGCTCCTAAGAAGCTTTATGAGTGTGAAAACTGTCACGAGTCATTGGTCGCGCAAGATGCTTGCTGCTGCGTGTTCTGTGCGTATGGCTCGGTAAGTTGCCCCTCATCCCAAGTAAAAGGCCCAAAAACATTTCGTCACTAATGCCGCTCTCTATTGTTCTTTTCCAATGTAAGTATCAATGTATTCGCTCACTTTGAAAGTGAGAGTGCGTTGGAATTGTCACGTAAAAAACGAATTTTCATTTGTCTCAAAAATGCTTCAAAAATCAGAACCAATATGAAATTACACTCACCGCCATAAAGGAGATAACACCCAAGGAGAAAGCGATGAGTGTACATATGTGGTATTGCGAAAATTGTGAAGCGGAGACAGGGCATGAAGTGCGTGAGCAAGCACACCATGATCCAACTATTCGTGCCTTAACAGCCCCTCCGATGGATGAGCGCTTTGCTGAGGCATCGGAGTGCACCTGCACTGTTTGCGGACAAGTTGCGTGGGTTGACGCTTCTGACGTTCTTAAATTAGGCGTCCATGATTTTGGAGATTAATATCACAAGCCTACATCAAGAGAGCAGTGTACTGCTCTTTTTTATAGCACATAACGCACTATAACTTATAGTCAATCATTCTATTAATCTCTACATAAGAGGCAGAAAAAACAACAGTTACGACGGATAAATACAGGTCTAAACACTCATTTTTAGCTAGCACGTACCAAAATCTATGAGTCCATCAGTAAACAGCACTTTCGATTAGCGTTAACGTACGATAACGAACAGGGTGATCTTTGTGCTCCCTTTCTATCTCATGCGTGCAACATATTAAATTTTCATTCCACCATGGTTAGTTTGCCACAATATTTAATGCTAAAAGCGCTAGAGCGAACGACCACGACGTAATACCATTGCAGAAAATAAAATAACTACCAAAGGAAGAGAGTTACCATGCCATTAATCGCTTGCCCTGTCTGTGAGAAACAAGTATCGAAGCGCGCACTCGCTTGTACAGGATGTGGAGAGCCAGATCCCGCTCGTTACCATTCACGTAACACATGGTTAGTCCGCTTGTTCTGGTTGGCTGTTTGGGTAGGTATAGGTGCATTTGTGTGGATCGAAGTTGTGCCTATGGTGATGGCACTGTTCAAGCAGTAATTGAGACCACACGATCATCCATTGAAACTAAAAATCTGTGGGCAGGGCGCAATGTGCTGTCCACAATTCCTTTTAAGCATCAACACCAAAAAACTGATTGCTGCCGTTAATTCTTCTATCAATTATGCTGGATAACCATCACGTAGTTCTCCATAAGCGTCATATTCAACACGCGACGTCCAATCCGTAATGCAGAGGTGAGCCAGTAATATCCCAGGCGAGCTTTCCCCGATCGCAATATCAAAGAACAATCTCGCTGTTTCTTCATCGCCGCCAAAACAGTGTTGTATCGCTGATACAACCTGAACCTTTGTTGTGCCTTCTGCCACTTGCTGACGCACCCAATTATATTCTAGTGAGGACTCATTGATGATCGTTCTGCGAGCGAGAGTGAATGTACTCATAGTTTCTCCTTACTGCCAAATTTCACGAATGTTTCAGAAATATGTCAGAACTATTAGACAGTAAAACCTTCTCCATTCACATGATAGCGATCGCAAATATACTCAATTAGGCACATATCCTGTTGACTACTGGAAATGGAGCGAAAAATTGAATCGCACATGTTTTGGTGATGATGTGTACACTCATAGTTCGCATCATCAAAAAAATGCTGTGTAAAACGCAATTTTTTCTATCGAAGTGATGCAATAAATCAGATTAATGATAGGTTAGCGACGGTTGATAACTACGTTGATAAGACTATGAAATGGATTCTAACGAGCTGGATTCAGAAAAAAAAGTACGAGAAATTCTTCGATCGTGTTGAGAGTGATTTCTTTAATAACGAGAAGTATCACAACTACTTAGAGCCCAGAATTCTAGATTCGTTGCGCGACAGTGGGGATATTAAACCCAAGCGTGCATCAAAGATCGTGCTGTCCTGTCTTCGACAAGCGCTTCTTGACAAGTATCTAACGGAAAACCGGTATGTTCGTTTTCTCGAAGAAAGCAAAAATGAATACTTTGTTCAGAATGTTGTAGGCAGTGATGTTGATGGCGGCTACGAGCGTATTATTAGCAACTTCATCCACAATAAACACCCAGAGTGTTCTGATTACATACGATCTCATCTCCCCAAATACTATCGAAAATTTGCCAAAGATATTGATGTTGATCTGGATTACCCACAGAGCAAGCGTGGCGAAAAAGAAATGTTGGATGACATCATTATGATCCTCAATAACCATTAATCATTTCAAAAGCGTGCTTTTACATGGCACTAAAGTGTAAAAGCACAAGGTTATTGCTCTTAACCACGCACTAGCGAACTTTACACAATGGTCTTTTACATGGCACTGTGTTTATATACAGTTTTTATCCTTTGTCACGCTAATCATTAGCCATGTATCACGGGAGACACCATGAGAGATTCACTACGCCAAAAAGTCATTGACGTGTGCAACAAGAAAATTCAAACCAAAGGTGAGAACGTCAACGTTTCTTTCTACGCATTCTTTGCCAACAAAAATGAAAACCCAGAACTACTGATGGAAGCCGCCACCTGGTGGATACAGGATCACAAACTCGATCACTTTGAGAAGGCCACCAAAATTCTTGAGATGATGCGTCCGAGTAAGTAGATTCGAATGTTCGCTCAATAACTCATCACAGTGCGAGAGGACATGACAACTTTGCGCCCGCACACTCAGTGCGCATTATCTATCTTATGTTAAATAAGGTATGCGTGAGATTGAAATGTTGTCCTCTCATGCCACCAAGTCCTCTCTTTTCTCATTAGATTCAGTCTATTGAACGTAATTGTCTATTTACCATAAAGTATATAATTACTAGCGTATTAAGAAGCCTCCCACGAAATGGATTTCCTGGTGCTTCTTCTTACTCTGTGAATTATTGCGCGATGCTCTGCGCCAAGCGTCTTGCGTAACCTTCTGTGTTTTGATGCTGTGATGTATTGCATACAAAACCTAGATTTCGAAATTGGTAACTTGATGCCGGTTTGGTATATTGAGCGCAAGCTTTAAAACAGATAAGAAGATATCAAGATGTCATCAGATTATTACGGAACCAGCGCCAGTTACGCTCGTCAAGAAAGTGGCTATCGTGAAAAAGCGCTAAAGCTTTACCCATGGGTTTGTGGGCATTGTGCGCGTGAGTTTGTTTATTCAAATTTGCGTGAACTCACGGTTCATCACATTGACCACGACCATACGAACAACCCACCAGACGGCAGTAACTGGGAGTTGTTGTGCCTATTTTGTCATGATCACGAGCATTCAAAGTACACCGATCATGACCAATTCGGCACAGAGATAAAAGCGGGACAAGACGACCACCAAGTGGCGACTCATAACCCTTTTGCCAATTTAAAGGATATGTTGAAGAAGTAACATTCATGCACTTCACTGGGTTTTACAACAGATAAGCAGTCAGGTTTAAGGGCAGAATCCGTTGAATTCATGACTCGACATTCTGCTCTTGCTTCTTCGTACTAACCAAATAAATTCAATCGCTTAGCATTGAAATTTATGTGACCATTGTTTATCGCATCATTCGCTTGAGTCTACTGTCGTAGTAAAAATCACGCTGGTCGATAACCTTGATTTTGGTGCAATCTGGATGTGTGGGATTGATGAGGAAGTTGTATTCGCTGGCAATGATGGCTGACGGAAGTTGAATGACACCAGTGTCACCTTCGCGCAGCCATTCTGTTCCGTAGTTTCGAGAGATATCCGCATCGGGAACGGCATCCCAACCGGTTGGTAGCTCTTGTTCGCTGACGCGTTTAATGGCCATGTCATCGGGAATATAGATAGTCATCATGACAAGGTTTGGCATTTGTACTGGACTTTCATGCACAAAACGCTCGAGTGCTGACAATGATCGTGAACCTGCTGTATAGAGGATTGGCTGACCTTTATGATGCCAGCGACCAGAACCAAACATGCCCCCCATCCCACTCAAATCAGCAAATTTCTTGACCGATAATCGATAGACTTCCATTACGCCGTCATGCCATGCATGAGTCGATTTAGTATGGTTTCTACATATTGAATACCCGTGTTGGTATCCAAATAATCAACTGCGGCATTACCACCAAATGCGACTTGAGGTGTTTTGAGCCAATCCAGTGCGGTTTGCTTGTCGCCGTAATAGTCGATAGCAAGATCAACAACACGTCTAATGGCCAGGGTCTTTTCAGATTGAGAGGGAGTCAATAAATCGGTGTCACTTTTACGCTGAAGACTACGAGGACTTAAACCAATTAATGATACCCACTCACCGCTGGTCATCGCCATTTCAGTCATGACTTTACGCGCTTGCTTCACTGTTAAACCGTGTCGGATTATTTCCAACTCAGTGTCTTGGTTAACCACCTGCCCTTTTTTTACAAGGCCGAGCGACATCAACTGTTGTGCGTACATAAACACCTCCATCGACAATGGTTAAAGTATGTGCGCCATTTTTCGTATTGTAAAGCGTCATTTGTCGCTCAGCAACTTGTAGATATTTAGATGTCGTACCTTTGCCTATCTCTGCGATCCGCCCATAGCCATACATATTACATACAGAGTCGGCGCTATTGTTTCACTGCTGATGATGCACTGGTTTTAAGAATTGAGCCGTCACGATTTAGATAACAAAGTGTGACTTGGTATTTTGGGTAGTGATTCGGGATCGAAAGGTTTGTTTCCATCAGAGCCATCATCGGCGAACCCAAAACGACGTCGGGCTCGCATTCAATGTAGCCAAAACGATGTAGCTCGCTATCGAATGCACCATCGACGAGAGTCCTTTTCCGGATAATCTCTATTTTCATTGCTAATCGGCGTTGTTCAAAACTGGATGATTGTCTTGCAAGAAGCTTAGAAAATGAATTTTCAAGCATCGTTATTTGAGTCTCAAGCAACACTTTTCCATCAGAGGCTTCTAACGAGCTTTGTGTTTTAACCATTGCGAGCGCCACAGAGGGAAGCATTTGCAGATACTTATGGAGTTGGTCGTCATTGGAGGCCGTGTTATCGCGAATAGCAAGCGCAGCAACGATAAAAGCCAGCACAATTGCCGCTTTTGATAGTGTGGATGTCGAGTTCAGTTTTTCAATTAATGTCATGATTAAAGGAATGCCACCGACTGACTAAATATGCTTAGAGTGAGCTTAATGTTAGATTTATATTCTTATTGTCATGTATATCTATAAGCCGAGCGAACATGCCTATATCAAACACACTGTAGTGAATATTAGTTTACTTGCGTCAGACTAAAACCCCACGCTTCATTTGACTCATTTATGAGAAATAAATAATTAATAACCTCGTGGTACTTTTCTAATTACAGTGCTAATTTCTTATCATTTACGATCGGTCTCAATATCAATACATGATGCACAGTAATGGTGCGAGAAATTAGTCCTTATATTTCAAATATAAAATAGAAGACCTCTCGTACAATTTTACACTTTCACAGTAAAACTCTTTAATCCCATACACAGCAAGGCATTAAGGAAGTTCATGAAAATGAGAAAATAGGCATGCATACATTGTGGTGCATATTTTGCCCAATAAGATGCACAGCAACAAAATTCGCGCCAAAAAATATTTGATAATTATAAAAGTAGAAAAGTGTGAGCCCTATAAAACCAATTACAAAAGCCAAAAAGTGGGACCCGAAATATATTGCAAATATGTTTATACGTGAAATAATCCGCAGCGTAATACTTTTTAACAAGTATGCAACACACTTGCTGACAGGTAATACTGAAAGCAATATAAAATAAGAAAAGGACTCGGTAATGAAACGTATAATGACGACTGCTGGACTTTCGTTGTTTGCGAGCTCAGCCTCTGCGGCAGGGATCGACGAAGCAATCAATGAAATAGTTGCGCCAATTGTAAACCCATTCGTGGGTATGATTTTCTCCACCATTCCCCTCCCATTTTTAGATGCAGAAGCGCCATGGATTGTTCTTTGGCTTGTAGTAGCTGCAATCGTATTCACCCTCTATCTTGGCTTCATCAACTTTCGAGGCTTCGCTCACGCCGTCCGCCTTGTCAAAGGTGATTACACCAACCCTAATGAACCAGGTGAGGTATCCCACTTCCAGGCACTTACCACCGCCCTGTCGGGTACTGTTGGTCTAGGTAACATCGCCGGTGTGGCAGTGGCCATTTCCATTGGTGGTGCAGGCGCGACATTCTGGATGATTCTTGCTGGTTTACTCGGCATGTCAACCAAGTTTGTGGAATGTGCGCTCGGTGTAAAATACCGTAATACAAACCCTGATGGCTCTGTATCCGGTGGTCCAATGTACTACCTGAGTAAGGGTCTAGCTAACCGTGGCAACCCAGCACTAGGTCGTACCCTCGCCGTTTTGTTCTCAGTTTGTGCGGTCGGCGGTGCTTTGGGTGGCGGTAACATGTTCCAAGCAAACCAAGCATTCAAACAAGTGGTTGGTGTCACTGGCGGCGACATGTCATTCTTCGCAGATAAAGGCTGGTTGTTTGGCTTAATCATGGCAATTATCGTCGGTGTGGTCATCATCGGTGGTATCAAGTCAATTGCGAAAGTGACTGAGAAAGTCGTTCCACTAATGGCTGTTGTCTATGTGGGTGCTGCTCTGGTTATCATTCTACTCAACTTCAACCATGTTGGTGATGCATTTGCAGCAATCTTCAACGGCGCATTTACTGGTGAAGGTGTTGCCGGCGGTGTTATCGGTGCGATGATTCAGGGCTTTAAACGTGCGGCGTTTTCGAACGAAGCGGGTGTTGGTTCTGCAGCAATTGCTCACTCAGCGGTAAAAACCAATGAACATATGTCAGAGGGTTTCGTATCCCTGCTTGAACCGTTCATCGATACCGTTGTTATCTGTACCATGACTGCCCTAGTGATTATCATCACTGGTCAACTGCATGAAGGACAGAGCTTGACAGGCGTTGCACTGACTTCAGCAGCATTTGAAAGTGCCATTTCTTGGTTCCCATATGTTCTTGCTATTGCCGTTATTCTGTTCGCTTTCTCTACCATGATTTCTTGGTCTTACTACGGTCTGAAAGCTTGGACTTACCTGTTTGGTGAAAGCAAGCGCGCGGAAATGATCTTCAAAGTGATGTTCTGTGCATTCGTTGTGATTGGTGCTTCTATGAACCTCGGTCCAGTTATCGACTTCTCTGATGCAATGATCTTCGCGATGGCACTGGTAAATATCATCGGTCTGTACCGTTTGGTTCCTGAAATCAAAACAGACATGAACGATTACCTTGCTCGCCTGCAAAGCGGTGCAATCGTTCGTCACAAAGCATAATTCGTTTTCCGTTTGTCGTTATATGGCTTAGTAATGTCACAATAACGACACGCTACAACGTAAAAAGAGATGCCAATTGGCATCTCTTTTCTTTTGTTCGGTATATGTTACTGACTCTCGTCGCTCGCTAAGCAGCTAAGCAATCACAATTTAACCGCCAGCAAGTTTTACTGTGTGGCCTTTTTTCTCAAGGTAAGCTTTGATTTGATCGCGCTTGTCACCTTGAATTTCGATGATGCCATCTTTTACTGATCCACCGCAGCCGCACACTTTTTTCAAATCCGCCGCTACTAACTTCAATTGGGCATCATCCATGTCTAACCCAGTGATCAAACAAACCCCCTTTCCTTTTCGGCCTTTAGTTTGACGCTGAATACGTACAATACCGTCACCTTTTTCGCGCTGTGGCGCTTGTTCTTCTTCCTTAATTCGTCCGGTTTCTGTCGAATACACCAAACGGCTATTATCGTTTTTCATATTTCACTCTTTGACGCGTCACAATGCGCGTATGGTATCAAAAGTGGTGGGATTGAACACGTAAGTGATTTCGCAATCAACGAGATAGTGCGTTAGTGTCGATGTATTGCTTAATTTTAGGTAATGGGCCTTTAAGAAGTTGACCACGTACAAGGATATACCAAAGGCCAGGTTGCTTTTCATCACTCATGATTTGTATGCCGCGATACGTTTCCGCTGACCGTGATTGCGCGGAGTTGAAAGACTGACGCTCAAACTCTTCTGGGCGACGAAAAATGCGCGTATCGCACCACCAATCAATGCACTGCCTAATACCGAGCATGCTTCCCGAAACGGTTCGGCCACCTACAAGAGATGTATAAACTTCACCTTTACATTCAATAGAATGTCCACGATGTGAATACCGCTTTTTCATTGGCTTCCTGTATCTATCAATACTTTTCTTATGGAGGGGATAATAATAAATACAGAAGAATTTGACGACAATAATTGTGAGTTCGACCCAAAATTTTAATTTTTACACGAAACGCTAACGCCTTGATAGCGAGTTGGTTAAGTCTTAGTAACGACTTTCTTATCCACAAACTGCTTGAGCGCCGGAAGTGAGCCTTTTAACAGATTTCCTTTGATGATCATGTACCAGGCTTTGTCGTCATCTTCCGAGTCATTCATGATTTGGATGCCTTTGTACTCTTCGATTTTTTTCTCTTTGGCATCAACGAAGTCTTGCTTATCAAATTCATCAGGCATCCGCAAAATATTGGTATCGCACCACCAATCAATCGATTGTTTGACGCCTAAAAGTGTGCCGAGTATTCGCTTCCCTCCGACTCGGGCGCTGTACTCTTCGATGCTCTCGTCGTTCAATTCGACGTTATAACCACGATGGTATAGGCGCTTTTTCACTAGCGATACCTCTGTTCGTTGATATTAAATAGAAACAACTGCAACAAAAATGAGTTTCACTATGTAAATTAGACCAGATTAACAGCAAGTGCCAAATTTCCGACCTTTGGATAACTAGAAAAATTGACATAGCATTAGTGGCTTATGTGATCTTTCCTCTTCTTTATTCCTCTATTTAGTGGAATAATCATGGGCAACAACTATAAGTTATAGTGCATTAAGTAATGAAAAAGATTGAACCCAT
Source organism: Enterovibrio litoreus (assembly GCF_045679545.1). NCBI lineage: Bacteria > Pseudomonadati > Pseudomonadota > Gammaproteobacteria > Vibrionales > Vibrionaceae > Enterovibrio > Enterovibrio litoreus. The sequence continues at coordinate 1,408,694 of NZ_CP166195.1, read as the reverse complement.
TGCAGATCCAGACATGATTAAACGCAGCATGGCGTTGTTCAAGCTTGGTCAGGTAGATTTAGAGAGCTGGAAATCGCTGACAATGAATCTGTACAGTCATAACTCCCTACTAAGTTTCCAAAATGACTGGCAAACCTTTGTCGACTATTGCAAACAGGTCAATGTTTCGCCCCTGCCTTCTGCCGTCACTGCAGTTCGTCGCTTTATTGAGCACACATCAAAGACGCGCAAGATATCGAGCATTAAGCGCTACGTGATCACCATATCTCTGCTGCACCGTGTTCATAGCCAGCCAGATCCTACTCGCCACCGCGAAGTACGATTTACCCTTAATCGTCTGTATTCAGAAAAATCGGATGATTCCGCGCAGGCCAATGCATTTCACCTTTCACATTTAAATGCGTTACATCAAAAACTGGGAAGCAGTGATCGCCTCAAAGATATCCGCGACCTTCTGATTTGGACACTCTGTTTTGAAGGTATGCTAAAAAGAAGTGAACTCGCGTCACTAACTTGTGCCTCAGTACAGAAAGAATCGGAGAGATATTTACTGGTGGTTGATGATCAGCGCATCGAACTAAGCCCACAAGCTGGCGAGCTGATTGACCAATGGCTATTCGTCTCCTGCATTATCGATGGCCCTTTGCTGCGGCGAATTAACAAGCATGAACAACTGGGGGATTTACCCATGGATCATTCTTCTATTTACCGCGTTTTTCGACGAGCCGCCACTGAGCTTGGGTTAGATAATACGCTAACATTTTCGGGGCAATCACCACGCGTTGGGGCGAGTGTGGATTTGTCAGATTCGGGAAAGTCGATTAAGGAAATTCAACAGCAAGGCAGATGGAAAAGCCCCGCCATGCCTGCACAGTATGTGGGAAATAAGCAGGCAATGAACGAGGCGATGGATCAGTTTAAACGTAAAATAGACAAAGACTAATTGGCATTAACACCCGTTTGGATGCAGCTTTCCAGATAATCTGAGAAGGTGTGTCCATTGTGCTCAACCAATTTCGGAAACATTGAAATTGGCGTCATTCCCGGAAACGTATTGATTTCATTCAATAGCACTTCACCATCAGCCGTCAGAAAAAAATCGATGCGTGATAGGTCTTTCAACTTTAAGTGCACAAATGCTTTTTCTGCGTAGTCACGCATCTTAGCGATCTGTTCTTCTGTTAAATTGTCCGGTTCTAGCGTCGTTAAGCTGTGGCTTGTTGTGCTGTATTTTTCATCATAGGTGTAGAAAGTGTCTTCAGGGCAGCGAATCTCGCCAGGATTGGTAACGACGACTTCACCGTTAAAATGATAAGCCGCAATTTCTAATTCGCGAGGACGAACCGCCTTCTCAACCAATACCTGATTAGAAAACCTAAATGCTTCCTCGATGGCATCTTTGATTGCATTTTTATCTGACACCTTAAAGCAACCCACTGACGAACCCTGACAGGCGGCTTTAACGAAGATTGCGCCCCAGCGGTCAAATGCCTCTTCCGCTTTCAATACGCTGTCAGCGTTATTCTCGGTTAAAAATACGTACGGCGTGTTGGGAATACCAATCGCGTCAAACCAAAGTTTTGACGTGATTTTGTTGAAGCAAACAATGCTTGCTGATGGGTCACAACCCATGTAAGGCAAACCAGCCAATTCTAATAGTGATTGAATATCCCCCGTTTCACCAGGGTAGCCGTGAATGCAAGGAACCACGTAATCGATGGCAATCAGTTCATCGCCAACCTTGAGTGTTTTGTCTAAGTTCAGCCTGCAGTCTCGGCCTTCGCTGTCTTTCCAGCCATCATCTTTTGTGATTTCGACGCGAACAACTAACACTGATGGCAGTGATTTGAGTTGAGATTCCAGATAATTCGCAGATACCAGAGACACTTCATGTTCAGCGCTGCCGCCGCCACAAAGTAGCAATACTTGTGTTGGGTTCATGACCATTCCTACTTCGCCCTGATGCGTTGCTCAGGGATAACATAATTCAATTGCACAATCCGGTGCATCGCATGGAAGGTGAGACACCTATAGTAGACAATCACCTAACGCCTTTCATCCAATGAAAAGCAAATATCAGCCTATTTTTGTGTGATCGCGCAAAAACTCATCGCATTCATGCAGGTAAAGGCATATCTGCTCTTCGTTACGCGAATTTTATAAGAAAAAAGAGAGCCTTTGCTCTCTTTTCCGTTGCTTGGACACGCTAGTTAAGGGGTTTCATCTCGGGATTTGCTGATGATTTGATCGATGCAAGCGAACGTATGAAAGGCCCATATTGTTTGATGTCTTTTGGTAAGGCGCTTAGTGCCTTCTGCGCGTCAGTTTTTGAAGTAAAATCACCATACAACAAGGTATACCAAGGCAAACCATCGACCATTTTCTTGTTCGACCAAACAGGCTTATCTGACGGTAGCTTATTCATGTATTCGCTAAAGCCTTTGTTGTGGCTGAGTGCGATGACCTGAATCGTGTATTGATGCCCGCTGGTTGCGGCCGATTTTTTTGTCGGTTGCTTTTTGGCGGCCGGTTTCGCCGCAGCCACTTTCATCGACTTTTCTGTCATTGCCAGTTTAGGCGCTGGTTTCGGCATTGGTTTTACAGCACTCACCTCTGCTTTTTTTGCAGGCGCAGGAATAGATGCTGACTGTGTAGCCGGAAAGACTTCTTCTTCGACAGACTGCGTCAAAATTTGTGTTGTACTGGTTCCACCAGCACAACCAGCAAGCACAAAGGTAAACGCGATAGAAAGGATTTTCTTCATGATTATTCTACTTTTAGGAGCCACTGTCTTCTATTCTGAACGCACCTAACCATTCATTCAACTTAAACGATGCGCACGCTAATAAGTATCTGCCACGTGTCACACATCATTTTACAAAAATGATCGAGGTGACAAGGGTTTCGCTTTTCGTGCATGTCTTTTCGCTACGGATCACAGCCAGACTTAATGGGTCAAGATGCGCGAACAGAAACACGGTAATATATTTCTACTTGCTTGATGCCTCGGGAGACGCAAATGCTTGGCCTAGATATGCTTTTTAAACCAAAATCCATCGCTGTCGTCGGCGCTTCAGATACACCTGGCCGCGCTGGCAATGTGATTATCCGCAACCTACAATCGGGTGGTTTTCAAGGCCCAATCATGCCTGTTACGCCGAAGTACCAAGCCGTCGCCGGTATTCTCGCCTATCCAACCATAGACGCCTTGCCGCTTGTTCCTGACATGGCAGTGCTCTGTACTCAAGCCGATAAAAACAGTGAGCTTATCCGTCAACTCGGGGAAAAAGGCGTGAAAGTCGCGATCATTTTGGCGGCTGGCATGAAAAAATGCATTAACCAAGACGGGCGCACTGAATTCGACATCATGCGTGATATTGCATCGCAGTATGACATGCGTGTGATTGGACCAAACAGCCTTGGTTTAATCCTACCTTGGTTGAACTTAAATGCGTCGTTCTCTCCCATCCCTGCTAACCGTGGCAACATTGCATTCGTTTCTCAATCAGCCGCTGTGTGTACCACAATTTTGGACTGGGCAAGAAACAGACGTATTGGTTTTTCTACCTTTATCTCTTTAGGTGAAGCAAGTGATATTGATTTCCCTGAATTACTGGATTACCTGAGTCGTGAAAGTAAAACCGATGCGATCTTGCTTTATATCGACAATATTCAAGACGCGAGGGCATTCATTTCAGCTGCCCGAGCTGCGTCTCGTAACCGCCGTGTACTGGTGCTAAAGAGTGGCCGAACGCCGGAAGGTGCAGCTGCACTACCCCACTTGTCAGAAACCTTGCCGGGACTTGATGGCGCTTACGATGCGGCAATTAGACGCTCAGGTATGCTTCGCGTAAATACAACTCACGAACTGTTCGCCGCAGTAGAAACACTTTCCCACTCTGTGCCACTCCGCGGTGAGCGATTGGCGATCATTTCTAACGGCGGTGGCCCAGCCGTCATGGCGGTGGATACATTGATGGAAATGGGCGGTAAATTGGCCGTGTTAAGCGAAGAAACCATAGACAAACTAAGCAAAGTGCTTCCTGTTAGTTGGTCACAAGGTAATCCACTCGATATTGTTGGGGACGCGGATATCGAGCGCTATAAAAAAGCCACGGAGATCTTACTAGAAAGTGATGAAGCCGATGCACTGTTAATACTCCATTCACCGTCTGTCACTGCTCCAGGGTTAAAAACCGCTAAAGCGTTGGCAGAAATGCTGAAGAAAAACCCCCGCGCCAAACGTTTTAACATTTTGACCAACTGGCAAGGCGAAAGTGATGACGCAACCGTTGCGCGTTTGGCATTTGCACATGCTGGCTTCCCTGCTTATCGCACACCAGAAAGCGCCGTAACCGCCTTCATGCACTTGGTCGAATACCGTCGAAACCAGAAACAACTTATGGAGACACCGACCTCGATTGGTCAGATCGAATACGACATAGAAGGTGGCCGTGCATTCATTCAACAAGCGCTGGACAACCAATTAACTTCCCTGACCACTCATGAAGCGAGGCCGTTTCTCTCAAAATACGGCATCAATGTCATGTCGACATGGCTAGCAGCAGACGCTGCAGAAGCGGCACAAATTACGGAACAAGTGGGTTATCCAGTTGCTGTTAAACTCCGCTCCCCTGACATCGCACATAAATCTGATGTTAACGGCGTGATGCTAGATCTAAACAATGCCACAGAGGTGGCCAATGCCGCCCAGCTGATGCTTAACCGCGTGTCACTTTCTTATCCAACAGCACGTATCGAAGGGTTACAAATTCAAGCCATGGCAAACCGCGCTGGCTCACAAGAACTCAGAGTGTGTGTACGACACGATCCTGTGTTTGGCCCTGTGATTTTACTGGGTGAAGGCGGCAGTGAATGGAATGTGAATCGCGATGCTGCAGTGGCAATTCCACCGCTAAACATGGCATTGGCACGTTATCTTGTTATTGGTGCGCTCAAAACCGGCAAATTACGCCAACGTGGTCATCCCTATAACATTGATGTGAATTCACTTTGTCACTTTTTAGTGACACTGTCACAAGTCGTGATTGATTACCCCGAAATCACCGAGTTGGACATCCATCCTTTGCTTGTTACTGGTGACAGCTTTACCGTTCTGGATGCCTCCATAAAGCTTTCTCCGTTTGAAGGAGACGCCAATACCCGTCTCGCGATTCGGCCTTATCCTAAAGAGTTGGAACAAACCGCAACCCTCAAGGACGGGCGAAAAATACTACTGCGCCCTATTCTTCCTGAAGACGAGCCTAACCATAAATCCTTTGTGGAACGGGTATCTGTGGAAGACCTGTATAAGCGATTTTTCTCTGATGTCGGAGAACTCAACCATGAAGCACTAGCCAATCTCACACAGATTGATTACGACCGTGAAATGGCCTTCGTAGCGGTATTCCGCGCACCCAATGGCGAAGATGAGATTCTTGGCGTAGTTCGTGCGCTAGCAAATCCATCACATACAGATGCTGAGTTTGCGGTATTGGTACGCTCGGATCTGAAAGGCATGGGATTAGGCAGGATTTTAATGGACAAGGTCATTGAATACGGACGCCAAAGCGGCTTAAAACGTATCAACGGTATGACCATGCCTTCTAACTCAGGGATGATTGCACTGGCACAAAAAGTCGGGTTCAGTATTGATGTCCAAATACAAGATGGGATCGTTGATATGGATATGATGCTTTAGCGTTTTGGCGCGCATTATTGTGCGCCAATTTTGATTCCGGTTGACTTGACCTTTATTGAAAATATTCACTTAACGTTGACAAGGTATCTTCTTGATAGTTCGAAAAGCTATATTGAATCTCTTCAATCGTCGGCAGTGTAACACCGCAGATCTCATCTTCTTTCTCGACATCAGGTACTTCATCAAAAAGCTGAAGTAATTCATTCGTATCTTTTACTGTCTGGCAACCATCGTAGATATCGGCCGCAGTTACAGATAATATTGCTGCAACGCCCAAGTAAGGGATGGATTGTCCAACAACTGAAGATGTGTTTAAGGTTATGTTCCTTACCACTCGACGCGATATTCGCTTCGATATTGTCTTCGCCTTAAGAGCACGACTCTTTCTGGACTTTTTAAGTAATTCATATTCAGAATTATTACGCGCTAATTTGATGTTTTCTTTCTTTAAACTGGCTAGCTGTGTGGCCTTACTTTTGGACACAATGCTGCTGAAAGGCAGCGAAGAGAATGCACCATGCATTAAATCATACACCTTTGCGTTCAGCACTGTCGCGACATTTAGAAGCATCAAACCAATAGAGAAAAGCACCCAAAAACGGCGGTAGAAACTTCGGAACATACTGAAACCTTTGAGACTAATCTCTTAATTCGGACGTGAGGGTGTAGTCCACCACAATAATATCTTCTATGTGTGGGCCAAACACTGCTTTAAGTGCTTCATGCTCTGGGTCAACCAAGTAACGCTGGCGGGCGGCTTCATCTTTCAAGGTCATGAGAATCACATGCGTGAATCCTTGATTCTTTCCCTCAGGGCTGTCGTTCTCACCCCATTCGACAGATTCCACACCTTCAACACGATCTGTCATTGATGCGAACTCTTCACGGATCTCGCCAAAGTCAGCTTCATTAGACTCGGGCTTAAACTTTACCAGCAGGATGTGTCTGATCATTGTGTTGTTACTCCATCAATTCTCACTAAGAGTCTAATCTACGTTTTCTTGAACTACAGGTTGAATCATTTTTAGTACTTTCGGCAGATGCCTGACCAACCAGCCTTTCGCATTTCCCATTCGATTTCTCTTCCATGCCATTACCCAATGAAGCTGGTAGATCTCACTCCCTTCAATGACTTTTAAGCGGCCTTCCTCAATGTCTTTTTCTATCCACGATAAAGGCATAGTGCCAATACCATAGCCATCAAGAATCGCGTGATACTTCTCTGTCATAGAACTCACCGTCAATCTTGGCTGCTCATCTAAAATATTGAAGGTGAAAGTCTTAGCACTCCTTGCGGTATCCGCCACAGAAATACTGCGATATAAACGTCGCGTTTCAGGGTCATACGGGTTTTTGTGCTTATGGATAGGGTGATCAGAGGCTGCTATCCAGTAGCCTTCAGAATAGCCCAGCTCTTTCACCTTAACCCCTAACGGGATGGTGGGTGGTTTAGGGCTAATAAGGATGTCAGCACGATCTTCATGTAATGCTTCCCACGCCCCAGCGAGTATTTCTTCTTGAAGCCGCACACGTGTATTGGATTCATGCCCCAGTTGCTCCACCAGCGGAAAGAATTGTCGAGCGGTTAACAAACCATCAAACGCAATGGTGATATCTAGCTCCCAACCGTGGGCAAGGGATTTGGCATCTGCCACCATTTCATCTGCAGCATTGATCAGTATGCGGCCTCGCTCTAACAACAGTTTCCCTGCATCAGTAAACACGGCTTTATGTCCAGAACGATCAAAGATCACCAAATCCAATTCTTGTTCTAGTTTTTGAACCTGATAACTCAAGGATGATGGCGCACGATTGAGCGAATCAGCGGCAGCAGCAAAACTTCCTTTACGGTCAATAGCATCTAAAACCTGCAATGCTTCGAAAGATAACATAAGGGTACTCGTTCCTTTTATAGAGTCAGTGTCAGTGGCAAACAGTGATTCATCTTGCTCTTAGAATAACAACGAAAACACAATCAATACTCGACTAGATTTATTGCAGATAAGCTCCTTGCAGCCATAAGTACATGACCTAACTTCTTTCACTACGTATTCGTCTTAACATAGCGTGTCAATATTGATCGTCTCTCAATCTTGCACAATCCACTGAAAGAGAACAGAAATTTTTCGCTGATCCGCAAAATCGTGATGAATACATCGCCACTGTGTCCTCATCTGTCTTACGCTTAGGAATGAGGTGGCTATGAAGTTAGATCGTATTGAAATATCAGGTTTTCGCGGTATTCGACGCCTTTCGCTCAGTCTTGACAAGGTAACGGTACTTATTGGCGAAAATGCATGGGGCAAAAGCTCCTTGCTGGATGCACTATCGCTCAGTTTGCCCTCCTCGGGTGAAACCTACGAATTCGAGCGAACAGATTTCCATATTGACCATACCCTAGGCAACGCGCAAACCAACCAAATCCAGATCATCCTACGCTGGTCTGAAAGCTTCTCTGGTGAACATCGCGCCCGGCGTTATCGCCAATTCAGTCAGGTGTGGAACAAAACAAACGAAGAAGGCCTTCGACAGCTCGATTTCCATATCAACGCCCTGCATGACGACGGGAAAATAACCGTCACGCGAGATTTTCTAGACGAATGCGGCAATGTCATTGAACTGGAAAACCAAGAACATCTCGCTAAACAGCTCGCGCTGCTTCACCCCATTATCCGAATGCAGGACGCCCGCCGTTTACGCGATGTCGAACTCGCGGTGAATGGCAACAAAACGCGACTTGAGAAGCGGCTAGAAAACACCGTTAAGCGATTGCAGCAAATGCCTGGTCACGTTAACAAGGGTGAAGTGCGCAGCGGCATTAAAGCGATGCGAACTTTGCTAGACCACTACTTCGCTTTCGATAGCCATAATCGCTCCCCATTCAACATTGAGCCTGCTCGTCACCTCAACATGCGAACTAACTATATCCACCCACTAGAGCTTGTTGCTCGTAACACGTCCAATCAAAGTCGTTTGCTACTCATGGGATTACTCAGCACCTTTGTCCGCGCTCGCGGGCCAAAACAACTCAAGCCGAATGCGCGACCCATTGTGATATTTGAAGATCCAGAAAGTCGGTTGCACCCTACTTTACTCAATCAAGCATGGCGTCTCATTGCATTAATGCCGATGCAGAAAATCATAACAACTAACAGCGGTGATTTACTGTCAGCCGTGCCTTTGACAAGTATTCGGCGTTTGGAGCGTGGTTCCGCACATACAGAAACATTCCAAGTCCCTAAAGGATGTTTGAGCAAAGACGAAGAGCGTAGGGTCTCTTTTCATGTTCGCTTTCATCGCCCCAGCGCGCTGTTTGCCCGCTGCTGGCTTTTGGTAGAAGGTGAAACCGAGATATGGCTATTCAGTGAGTTGGCTCGTATCCAAGGTTACGATTTGTCGGCTGAAGGGGTTCAGCTGATTGAATTTGCGCAAAGTGGCCTTAAACCCCTAATAAAACTCGCCACCATATTGGGCATTGAATGGCACTTAATTGCCGATGGCGATATGGCCGGACAAAAGTATGCCTATGCCGCACGAAAAATGCTCAAAGGCGACCAAGAGAGTCACCGATTAACCATGTTACCTGATCGCGACATTGAGCATTACCTATTCCATCATGGCTACGAGCCCTTGTTTAGAGAGATGGCGAACATTGATGAGGCGACACACCATATATCGCCGAAGAAAATCATCACAAAGGCGCTGAAAAAGTATGCAAAACCAGATGCAGCCCTCGCTATCATTGCTTACACCGAGCAGCATCATGACGATGATATTCCTCTGCTATTACGTCGGATACTGCAACGCGTGATCGGCATGGCGAGAGGTGCAGGCTGACCACTGGCACTGGAAGACGGATAGAAGAACCAAAAAAGCAGGACTAATCCTGCTTTTTCGTTGTGAAACCTATCAACAAAACCTAAAACTTAGTCCTGCTTTTCAAAAAATATCGAAAGTCGCCCTACTTCTACACCAAATTTCTTCATTGATGTCAGGTTAAATGCCCTTTTCTCATCTTGGCGGAATAGCCAATCATCGAGTGTCAGTACATAGGTGCTGTCGCCCACTTCCACGCTAAGATCATACACCCAGTTGAGTGCATTCCCTTCTTCACGCCCAGAGGCCATGCCAACCACATCACCCGCAGCCCCTTGATACGTGCCATCCTCTAACCGAGTAATGCTCCAAATACGCTTTTGGATCTCACCATCATCAAACAAAAAGTCTTCATCAAGGGTGATCACGTTGCCTTCAACCGTGCCTTTGATATCCACATCAAATCGGCGCGTTTGCTTACCGGTGTAGTCTTGCACCATACCCCATGCTTTTACGTCTCCTTCAAAATACTCAAAGAGATTAAAAGTCGGGGTGGTATTTTTGTAATCGTCAATTGAACTTGAGCAGCCGACGAGAGCCAGTAAAAATGCTCCTATAATGGCAAGTTTTCTCACACTTATTTTCCTCCAATGAGAGCTAAACGAAGCGACGGGTAAGCGGTTTTTGGTGAGAGCCATATATCAGCAAACGCTGTAGCCAAAGGCATATTGGTCAACGCTGCATAAGCGGTGAGCTGACCTTGTTTAGGTTGGTAAAAGAAAGCCCCATCTTTTCTGTCCAACACATAAATCAGTCGATCCCCTTCTTTGACATCCGGCCAAGCATTTTTCATCTGAGGCTTCCAGCTCGCTATGATGTCGGCACTGAACCCTAAATGCTCCCATTGCTCAACGGTTGCATCGAGGAGATCATCCGCATCAATGTCTCGGTCGTAGGTTATCACCAGGGCTAAAGGCAACGGGGAATCGGCGTTGTATACACCGCTTGGGGTGCGCAATTCGCTGTCGTAAATTTTCCAAAACCCCCACGTGAGTGATGCCGATCCAACAGGCTTCCACCACATCCACTGGTCTTTTGTTTCTGACAGTTTTTCCGAAGATTCTTGCGATAAGGCATTCGTCACGGCTCCCGCAACAGGCGCAGCGACGCTGACAGGCTGACCAGTGCTAGCACCAGTGAAGGCAAAAGACGACAACGATGTCAGCAATGCCACAGCGCCAGCGAAGCGTTGAATCGTCATTTTTTTACTGAAACCGAACGCGTAGGTAGCCATGCTCCCCCCTTAGACTGAAAGTACTTCAACAATGCCAGAAACACCACGCTGTACATTGCCCAACCCACCGCTAACACGGCAGCCGTGACCCAATAGGGCTGTCCAAATGACACAGCGCCTAAACGTTCACCGCCGAGATAACTCATTGCGCCACCGAAAGCACCAGCCACAATCAGTAAGCCAATGTTCTTTTCCAATACCCAATCTTTGATCAGCCATAGATACGCACCAAAACCTGCCCACAGTAAACAAAGCCACAATGGCAAGAAGGGCGTGTTGAACATCAATATTTGGTTAGACATCAATACTGCGTCGCCCGAGATGCCGATCAATGCAAACAGAGGAATGGCAATGATCACGCCACGGTCGATAAACATCGATGCAATCAAAGCCAACACAAGGAGGGGAAGAAAGCTGTTTTGCCCTACGACAGCAGCGAACCAATACAGGTTGAATGCCAGTGAAATCAGAATAATTCGCATACTTTCTACCTCGTCCCGCCCCGTGTTGTTGAATTAACTTTGTTGAACTAATCTCGCCAGTCAGGACGGCTCAATACAAGCTGTACCGTACTGATGGTGCGCTCACGAAAACCACCTTCGCAATAACAGAAGTAGTAACGCCAAAGCCGAGAGAAACGCTCGTCATAGCCAAGTTCTGCAAGCTCGGCCTGCTTGTCGTTAAATCTCTCGTGCCAATCCTGCAGCGTGCGTGCGTAATCCAAGCCAATGTCTTTTAGATCACGCGCGACCAAATCGCTCTCACGGGTAAAGTGATCGAGAAGTACATTGACGGACGGAAGAAAGCCACCGGGGAAAATATGCTTCTGGATAAAATCCACATTGCTGCTGTAGTAGTCATAGCGTTGATCAGCAATGGTAATGGCCTGAATCGCCATCAAGCCATTCGGCTTTAACAAGGACTGACACTTTTTGATATACGTCGTCAGGTAGGCTTTCCCCACCGCTTCAATCATCTCAATGGACACCAGTTTGTCGTACTGCCCTTCGAGGTCACGATAATCTTCTTTAAGCAGCGTGATTTGATCAGATAACCCTTCCTGCTCAACACGACTCTTTGCCCATTCGTATTGCTCATTAGAGATCGTCGTCGTCGTCACTTTACATCCGTAATGCTTAGCAGCATGAATGGCCATGCCACCCCAACCCGTGCCGATTTCGACAAGATGATCGCTTGGCTGCAACCTGAGCTCACGACACAGTCTGTCCATTTTTTCAAACTGCGCACTTTCCAGCGTATCTGAATCGTTTTCATAGATAGCAGCGGAATAGAGCATCTCTTTATCAAGGAAGCGTTCGTATAGATCGTTACCAAGGTCGTAATGCGCGGAAATGTTATTGCGAGAATTTTCTTTCGTGTTTCTGTTTTTCCAATGGCCAAACTTTTGCGCAATATTCGCTATCCAGCCCACTTTGCTCTCTAGACGATCTAGTGCAGGCAAGTTACGGCACACGGCACGAATCACATTGGTGAGATCTGGAGAGTCCCACCAGCCATCAACATAAGCCTCAGAGGCTGCAATGCTTCCGCCGCTCAACACACGACGGTAAAATCCTGGGTGGCGCACTATGATCTCTGCATGCAGCTCAGCATTCATGTCGCCAAGCTGCTGTGTTTGCCCATCATAATCAACCAATGTCAGGGCCACGCCTTCTATGTGCCCAAACGTGGACAAAAGCATACTGCGGGCGAACGTGTCTTTTTTCGTTACAGGCCACGTTGTCGATTCGATTTCGCTGGAATACATAGTCACTCCTTTGCTTGCGCGGGATGGGTATATAATGGCGTGCCTTTGATCCATAGCTTTAAAGCTTGCCAATAGATTGAGGCGACAACTTTTACCGTCATCACGGGCGTTTTCACGATAAGTTTGGCAAGCTCTGAGGAAGAAAAAGGCTTCTTCGACATCGCGAGCGTGGCGTCAAATTCGCGGTCATCTCGATGCGTTTCGAGATGAATAAACGCGACTTTATTAATCGGACGCAGTTTCCAAACATATTTCTGTTCAATAGGGTTAAAGGGAGAAACGTGGAATGCCTTATCATTCTCCCAATGTTTACCGGCAGGAATCGCATAGTAATGGCGCTGATTCCAAGGTGTGTTGCTGACTTCCGCCAGCATGTAACACCAGTTGCCGTCTTCGTCGTACAAGTAATAGAAATTGACGGGACTGAAATACAATCCGAAATAACGTAAGTGGCACAAGGCCAATACTTTTCCGGTATACCTACTACCCGTCAGTGCGAACACTTTGTCCTGCACCGCTTTTTGTGTGTCTGTTCGCCCTTCCATATAGTCAGGACGATGGAAGCTCGCGACCCCCCATTTCTTTAGGGAAAAGCCTCTCACTGTCTGAGACAGTTCTTCAATTTCATCCAAATCAATCAAAGGCATGAACATAGGATACGTAAACCCATGTTTTACCGGCGTGAATCGACGGTGGCGAACACTGCCCACATACAAGCCACTGAGTGATTCGGGACTCATGAAGCGCTCCGCAGCGGAATCGGCATCGCGTGGATACCCTTCACTACATCCAATGCACTTCGCACGCCGTCTTCATGGAAGCCGTTGTACCAGTAAGCACCACAGAACCAGCTCAAGTTGTCGCCCGAAATAAGCTCACGTTGCTTCTGAGCATCAATGCATTTTTGGTCAAACACGGGATGGGCATAAACGAATTTGCGCAAGATCTTTGAAGGGTCAATATGGTCCGACTGGTTCAAGGTCACGCAGAAGGTTTCTGGCGCATCAATACCTTGCAAAATGTTCATGTTATAGCTCAGAGCTGCTGGTCGCTCTTCTCGACCTGTGCTTTCACCAAGGTGATAGTTCCAACTCGCCCACGCCGCTTTTCGACGCGGTAACACACTGATATCAGTATGAAGAACCACATCATTGTCTTGATAATCAATACTGCCTAAGACAGCCTGCTCGTCTTTGGTCGGGTTATTCAACAGGGCCAAGGCTTGATCACTGTGGCATGCAAAAATCACCTGATCAAAGGTGTAATCGCCATCTTCAGTGACGACCACGACATGGTTCGAGTAGCGTTCAACATGTTTGATGCCAGCATTGAGTTTGATACGATCTTCAAAAGCAGGAACCATCTTACGTACGTATTCACGTGAGCCACCTGGAATCACATACCACTGCGGGCGATTTGTGACGTCCAGCAGTCCGTGGTTTTGGAAGAAACGGAGAAAGAACTTCAACGGGAATGCGCGCATGTCAGACAAGGTCGATGACCAAATCGCTGCGCCCATTGGTAATATATAGTTTTGGCAAAAATATTCGCTGAATTGGCGACGTGACAGAAAATCACCCAGCGTTTGCTCAATCAAGGGATCGCCATGCGTGGCAATGGTATATGCCTCGCGCGCTTCTTTGTTGAATCGCAGGATTTCTGAAATGAATTTATAGAACTTTGGATTCAGCAGATTTCGCTTTTGAGCGAACAAAGAACCTACACTGTGGCCATTATACTCAAGGCCATTGTCTTCATTGCGCACGCTAAAGCTCATTTCTGATTCCTGCGCGCCCATGCCTATGTCTGCCATCAGATTTCGGAAGTTTGGATAGGTACGGTCGTTGAAGACGATAAAACCCGTATCAATCGCATATTTGCCGCTGGCAACTTCCACATCAACCGTCGCGGTATGACCGCCTATGTAGTCATTAGCTTCAAATAACGTGATGTCATGCTCTTTGTGCAAATAATGCGCACACGTCAGGCCCGAAATTCCAGAACCTATAATTGCAATTTTCATTGTGCTTTCCTTGTTATTTTTCTTACCAGCGCAAGTTGAAATGCCATTGGCAACGATGCGATTAGCTTGAGGAAATAGGTGAACTTCTTAGGGAAATGAACTTCAGCTTTCTTCTTTTCTAACCCCTGACGAATAGCCAACGACGCCTCTTCAGGTGTGATAAGCATCGGCATCGGGAAATCGTTCTTGTCTGTGAGCGGTGTTTTTACGAAACCAGGTGAAACAAGTGACACTGTCACACCCTTATACTCAAGATCAACCGTCAGAGACTTAGCTAGATAAGCAACCGCGGCCTTAGATGCCCCATAGGCTTCGGCGCGAGGTAAGCCCAAATACGCCGCCGTTGAACCCATTAATGCCAAATGCGTTTGCGCTGAAAAAGTGTCCTGTAATGCTTGAATACAATTAAGAAGACCAAAAAAGTTGATATCAAATACACGCTTGAACAGCGCCACATCGATATGGCCATTGTCTATGTATTCACACGTTCCTGCATTGAGAATGATCAAATCACAAGGGGATTCGATTTTTCCTAAAACTTCTTTAGTTTCAGAATCATTCGTTGCATCAAAGCTCAGTATTGTGACAGTGTCACGACCTTTTGACCAGCTTTTTAGCTGTTCGACATTGCGTCCACACGCCACCACATGCCAGCCATCATCCGCGTAGTCTTTTGCAAGCTGAAATCCAATACCTGACGAGGCACCAGTAATCAATACGCGCTTCATTGCCCTAATCTCTTTTTGATCATTTTCACAGCGGCGCCCAATACAGGCAGCGCTTCATACAGCATTTCACCAAGGTCAAAATAATCTCTGTGTAGCGCAACTCGGCCTTCTTTCAGAATTAACCTTGAACAGCCCTCTACCGATCTCTCTGCACCACCAGAGAGCTTTGGGTGAGACAGGGTCATGGTCCAACTGATGAAAGCAGCATCGCCATTCACTGCGTGTTGGTGAATCTCAAAGCGACAATCTGTCACATTGGTGTACATAGATTCAAAGTAACGCGCCAAGTTGTCATACCCTTCGATACGGTGCGCAGGGTCTTCAAAAACGACATCAGGGCTGTAAATTGTGTTTAACGAGTGCAAATTGTCTTTTCGTAACGACGTATATATCGAAATAAATCGCTCAAGGGTGTGTTGCTGTGGGGTCTCTGCAGTGTGCATCATGATTCGGCCCTTTGGGTATTCTGTTGCGACTTCGCCATTTCAAACATAGAGATGGCAGTCTCTCGTGCGGCCTTATGATCAACAATCGGGCGCGGGTACGCTAAATCAATTCCCTGTTTCTCTGCCCAACGATAAGGCTCATGCAATGCTTCATCAGGAACTGATTCTAATTCTTTCAACCATCTACGAATAAATCGCACGTTAGGATCAAACTTTTTGCTCTGCGCAGTGGGATTAAAAACACGAAAATAAGGTTGGGCATCCGTGCCTACTGATGCAGACCACTGCCAACCACCATTGTTCGCGGCAAAATCCCCATCAATGAGCTTGGACATGAAGTATTTTTCACCCCAGCGCCAGTCGATGTGTAAATCTTTCACGAGGAAACTCGCCACAATCATCCTTAGTCGATTGTGCATCCAGCCTGTTTCGTTCAGCTGGCGCATAGCCGCATCAACGATAGGAAACCCTGTGCGCCCTTGCTTCCAACGTTCAAACTGCAACTCGTCGCCATTCCATGTGATGGAGTCTGTCCAGCTGAGGAAACTTTTCCCTTTACTGAGCTCTGGATACGAAGCCGTAATATGTTGGTAGAACTCGCGCCAAATAAGCTCTGATAACCACACATGCGCACCACCACCGCTTTTGTCGAGGCAGTTTTCGCTTTCGGTAATTAGCCTAGCTAGACACTGACGAGGTGATATCGCGCCGATTGCCAAGTAGGGAGAAAGCTGACTTGTTGCTGGAATAGCCGGAAAATCTCGTGAGGCTTCGTACTGCTCTACACGATAGCGACAGAAATCTCGCATTCGCTGAATAATGGCACTGTCATCGATGGGCCAACCAACAGAATCGTCTTGGGGATAATGAAATTCGATGGTACTTGGTTGCCTTAACAAAGCTTGCACTGTGGCATTAATTTGCACAGGCTGGGGAGTGCCTATTGGTGATACATTCTCACGCTGCAGTCTCGCTAACCAAGCCTTCTTGAACGGTGTGAATACACGATAGATATTACCCGCACCATTGGTGATTGACCCTGGCGAGAAAACGCATTTATAGTCAAAGACATTCAGCTTAGTGCTGGTCAAACTAAGCAAACCTGAAATCGAGTTATCTCGGTTAACTTCATCGAGTTCATGATCACGGATGCAATAAATATCTGCGATTTGATATTGCTGACAAAGCTGTGCCAATGACGGATTAATATCACTAAAAGTATTCACGGTACGAAACAGCAGCGGAATATTGAGCGCCTCCAACTCCTGTTGCAGCACCTGTAGTCGACGTCGGATTAAATCCGCCTGAATAGGTGCCATACCATGAGCTTTCCACTGAATGGGCGTTTCATAGTAGATTGCCATAACAGGCTCACCACTTTTGCACGCTTCAGAAAGTGCAATATTGTCCTTCACTCGAAGGTCTCTTCTGAACCAAACTAGTTTCATTGTTGACGCTCCAGATTTGCATTGACTGATGGTGTTGCTGAGTTCACCAATTCAGGGTGGATCAATCTACACTGTCCCAATAAGTCAGTGTTCAGCTCTGTCTTTGATAACAAGTTTTCGACTTCACGTTTTACGGATGCGGAGAATGACGAGTCAGAATAAATAACAAGCTTCTCTACGTGCTGATCCGTTAGCGCTTTATGGAGAATGCCCAAACCTGAATCTAGCCCTTCAATAATCGTGACGTTGTAACCTTCAGATTGAAGCAACAACGCTTGTAAGTACGCACGGTGTGGTTGGTCACCTTGCATTGCGACTAACCAGCACTGCTTTTTCGAGGGGACTTTTGAGTTGTTATGCAAACGATGCACCAACTCGTGTGCCAACGTGGTATGCCAAAAGCTATCGCACACTTTCATCACATCCGTATTCTGGCTACGAAACCAATCACTTAACGGGTTAATGACGGTCATTTCAAGCGTCGATATTGGGTAGTTTTTCGTTAACTCAGCTAGGCGACTTTTCACCGCTCGGGCATCAAAACGCATCACGGCATCTTTTAGCGCTGCCACTTCCGGCAGATTTTGTACGCTTGCCGCATCAACCACATCACCCTGCCCAAGCAATTGCTTCACTTGGCTAACAGCAACGCCTTTGTCCAGCCAAGACAAGATTTCTTTAATGCGCTGGACATCCTGCTCGCTGTATAAACGATGCCCTTTCGGCGTTCTCTGAGGCTTAAGTAGCCCGTAACGTCTTTGCCAAGCGCGCAGTGTTACAGTGTTCACGCCTGTACGATCTGAAACCTCACCGATCGCCAATAGCGCTTCGTCAGAGGCCATAACGCAACCTCAATGTTTTCGGGTACGGATTCAAATAGCTTTGTTGTAGCAAGTAGTCATCCGGGTGTTGTTGAAGATGGTGATTTATTAGGGTTAAGGGCACAAGCAATGGCATGATGCCTTGGCGGTAGGAGTGGATAAGATCCGACAGCTCTTCCTTTTCTTTTTTATCCAAATCACGCTTGAAATAGCCTTGTAAATGCATAAGCACATTGGTGTTGTTTTTTCGGCTAGCGCGGTTTGCGATGGCCTGCATAAAGCGGGTGCGATATTCGAGGTAAAACTCCTCGATGTCATGGTCGGCAATACCGGCGACAAACTTGCCGAGAGCTTTATAATCCAACGGACTGTGTGCCATAAGCACAAGTTTGTAGCGCGAATGGAATTCAACAATGGCACGGCGAGTAATGCCTTCTGCCATCGAATCGTACAAATCTCTTAAAGCAAAGATTCGGAATACGAAATTTTCACGTAAAACAGGATCATGAAGTCTGCCATCCTCTTCAATCGGCAACCATGGCATTCGTTCCATCAAGTGTTTGGTGTACAAACCAACGCCAATCTTTTCTGCCGACACGTAGCCATTTTCGCGATAAACCTTCACACGCTCCATGCCACAAGTTGGCGATTTTGCACAAACCACATATCCACAAAGATCCATCGTGGCAAGGTGATCGACTTTCTTGCGGCTAAATGCGTCCATTTTCTCGGTGTAATCGACATCGGCGTTTTTGGTTTCAACCAAACGCACTCCAATTTCTTCACCACGATCCAACAACCGAATCGTAGGACGAGGAACTGGCAGGCCGATACCTACTTCAGGACAAACAGGTACAAATTCGATGAACGGTGACAATTCTTCACAAATGAAATGATTGCGCTTATGACCGCTATCGAAACGGACATTGTCTCCAATGACACACGCACTAACACCCAATTTTATGCTCATGGCTTTCTCCCTGTTGTACATTCTTTATTGTTTGTACAACCTAACTATAAGAAAGGATCACAGTTGTACAAATATTTTTTTACGTACAAGTTAAAAAAAAGGCGCACCATCATGAAATTGACGGTGCGCCATGTGTTTATTGATAATTCAGTAGTTTATTGATCGGTCACCGCGGCTTTCTCTGCGGCAATCGCCACTTCGATTTGCACTTCAAAACCTTTAAGGCGTTTGTAAATCGACAACAACTCAACAATGGTGCTCCACGAATGGACCAAGAACTGAAAGGATTCTTCCACCTTGCCGAACGCACGCAGAATCTGCTGCAACACACCCAACGTGATTGCGCCGGAGACGATAGTTGGGCCCATAAAGATATACGGCATAATCACCGTGTACTGAATGTATGACCATTTGGCGACGTCGAAATAAAGGTAGTGACGATAAAGATTGAAGTAGTTTCGACGTACGTTGATAAAAAGTTCTTTGACCGTTTCAGGCTCAGCGCGAGATTCGTGGTCTTCACCGAGCACGAGTTCTTTTCGGTAGGCTGCTTCAACTTTTTGGTTTTTAAACTCTAAACCCGGAAGCTTAATTCCAACGACGGCCAATAGCACAGTACCAAAAATGGCCGACATAAGAGCAAGATACACCAAAGAGTGATCCACCGCCCCAATCCAAGGGAGTTCAGTAACATTCTCGCTCAAAGTCCAAAGAATGGGTAGAAATGCAACTAACGTCATGAGGGAGCGCATAAAACTGACACCCAAGCCTTCAACGATGCGAGCAAAGCGCATCGTGTCTTCTTGAACACGTTGTGACGCACCCTCTATGTGGTGGATCTTGCTCCAGTGAGACATGTAGTAGTTGTTCATCGCGGTGCGCCAGCGAAAGACGTAGTGACGAACAAAGAATTCCAGCGCAACAGCGATAATGATATAGATGGAAACGATGTTGAAAAATTCGATACAACCCGCGAGAAACTCGTCAAACTGAACCGCATTAGGCGTAGCTAGCGCCTTCTGAACAAGGTTATAGAAAGAACCAAACCACTCATTCACTTGAACATCAATTTGAACTTTGTACCAAGTGACGTAAAGGATCAAAGCGGTCCCCAAGATAGACCAGGGTAGCCAACGTCTATCTAGAAAAAAAGATTTAAACATGAAAACATATCCTCAAGATTTTGTTCATACAGCTCTTTGAGTGCTCAATCCAAAAAGAGTTTATTTATACATCCGCGTTGTACTAAGGTGTTTTAAGTCTAGTCACATAAACAGAATTTTACTGAAAGATAACGAATTGATTTTATTGATTAAACTATCAAATGCAAGTAATTTACCGCACTGGTAGTGGCAGGAAAGGACACAGATTAGAGTCAGTCTCTTGGATGGTACTTAAGATATAGAAGCGTTAGTGCTGAAAGGAAAATCATCATCTAATGATTCTTCAGTAAGGCGTTTCTTAAACACATCAAACGGCACTGGGTCACCGAAATAAGAGCCTTGTAGCATTTCAACACCAGCACGAATCAAGTAATCTGCCTGCACTTTGGTTTCAATGCCTTCAGCGACCACATGCAATTTTGACTCTCGAGCAAAGGCTAATATCGAATCCAAAATGGTATTTTTAAACTCTTCTAACCCAATACCATCAACAAACATTCGATCAATTTTGATGGTGTCGATATTCAGAATATGCAAATACGAAAAAGCACCATAACCCGTGCCACAATCATCTAACTTAATCGAAATACCTTTTTCAGTCAGCGTTTCGATACAAATAGCGGCTTTGCTAAGATCACCAAATTTAGTTCGTTCCGTGATTTCAAGCGATAGTAAATGTGGGTCCAATCCATTTTCCGCCATTTTGTCTAGTAGCTTGGCGGCCGTGTCCGTTTTTTCAAGATAACTGGGTGACACATTAACACTGACGAAAAAGGATTTTGGCAATTTCAATGTCTTAATATGATGCAAAACATTGTCTACCAGCTGATCCGTGATTTTATCAATCGAACCATTCTGTTCAGCCAGCGGAATAAAGGTATCTGGAGGTATGTATTCACCATTGCTCGATCGCCAGCGCACCAGCACTTCTGCCCCCACAATACGATAGCCACCATCGACGGGGCGTACTATAGGTTGGTAAAACGGGATCAACGCATTAGATTCAATGGCCTCGTTAAGCAAACCACTCAGCCCTTTCCTGTCTGATTGATTAAGCTCCACACCAATGGCAATCAAAGCACCGATCAAAACGACAAGAATGGAAAACAAGTCAACGAGATGACCAACTAGATACTCCACGCCATCTTTATTAATAAAAAGCTTCACGCCAACGTTATTGCCTAGATCCCCTTCAAATATCTCTCTATACGGCAACGAATTTCGTTCATAAAGTGTAATGTCACGACCATTGACATTAGTGACCATAAACAGGCACTTATCACAATTTGACAAGAAGTTTCTGGGCTGTTGGAAAACAAACCTCAACACCCCCTTCTCATTCTGCATGCGCATTTCTTCAAATTGGCTGTCACGTAAAATAAGGGAGACTTTTTCGAAGGCGATTTGATTTTCCGGTGAAAAATCCATTAAGGCGCGCCCTGCTTTTTCATTGTTGTAAATTGAGCAGGATCGTCCATTTTTCAGGTGCAGATCGACATATTCGATAAAAATATTGCTCGTTTTCACCTGACTCATCAACTCAATATCGTCATTATCACAACGAAAAAGCAATTGGTCAGATAACGTGCGCATTTGTTCGAAGCTTTGTCGATATAGCTCTGTGTATAGCTGCGAAAGAACAGAAACATCTTCTCGTATTTTTTTTTGCACAAGCCAGTTGGAAACCGCAGCTTGCGAAAAGTATGCAAAAAGTATCGATACAAATATTATAGTTAGCGCTTTGCTGTGTTTTTTAAGCCAATCCACTGAGGCTACCGTTTAATCCCTATGCGTTGACTCTAAGAATAGGACAATTGACACAACTGAATATGCAAATAATCGAGACTAACGGATAAGTTTCCCATCTGACAGCCCATTTTTAGGTGATATTTAACCGGCGAGCGTGTGGTAATATCAAATCTGTTTATATGCCTTCATTTTTCACATACATATGCTCAACAAATAAGATGAATAGCGACCATGAGCCATAACCGACATTCTCCACCCATTGTTCTTTCCATTGCCGGATCAGACAGCTCTGCAGGCGCAGGTATTCAAGCTGACCTCAAAACCATTTCTGCAATTGGCGGCTACGCATGTACTGTAATTACGGCAATTACGGCGCAAAATACACAAGGTGTTAAAGATGTGCTCCCGCTTTCACCTACCATCGTTTCAGCGCAGATCGATGCTATTTTTGATGATTTTGATATTGCGGCGGTCAAAATTGGCATGCTAGCGAACATAGACATAGTGAAAGTTGTCGTTGAAAAACTGCTGCACTACCAGCCAAACAATATCATTGTCGACCCTGTTATGCTTTCCACCAGTGGCAAGAGATTACTGTGCGAACAAGCAGTATCCTATTGCAAAGCGCACTTGTACCCTCTGACGACCCTGCTGACTCCCAACCTGCCCGAGTTCGAGGCTCTAACGGGTTACGGCAATGGCGTTGAAGGGCAAGGTACACCCGATAATCACCATGCATTCGAAATAGCCAGAGCGCATTTGGGCTGTGAATGGTTGCTGATAAAGGGTGGACACAGCGTCGACGCTGCACAATCAACCGATAAACTGATCGGACATAACAGCACTCATTGCTTCTCCACGCCACGCATCCAATCACGCAACACACACGGTACGGGTTGCACGCTATCTTCAGCGATTGCCACCTTTCTCGCCAAAGGGGCACCAATGCCAAAAGCGGTAGAGCTTGGAAAAGACTATGTCACGCGTGCAATCGCGGATGCAAGCCAGCTCAAACTAGGTAAAGGCCATGGGCCCTTGCAACATTTTAGGGAGTAAATGAGCAAGATAAAGGTGGTTCATTTTCGTCCCGTCATTATTTGAGTCACTACACAGATAAACATCTTCAAAATAAAGGACTTTTCGGCTATCTACGTTGCGGTTTGACTGTTTTGACATAGACTTATTAATGAGACCATTGACTCCTAATTAAGGTTATGACTTTTGCAAACAGCAATGCGCCATACTGAGCAAGCCTCCGAGCAATCCCCTTACTCTCCTCGCTTATCCTCCTTAGCGGCAATTTCGTTGGTTTGCGTGCTCATATTGATATCAACTTTCACACTATTTAACAGCGCACAAACGCGACAATATGAACTTCAAAATCAAATGCTCAACGTTGAAATAAATCGTGTGCAACGTGCTATTGAAGTCAATCTACAAAAAGAAGCCTACTTTCTAGTTTGGCTGGCCAATACCTTACAAAATAAGGGAAAGGTTGATGACAGTGTGTGGAGACGAACCACAGCGGGCATCCAATCAACGTTTCCGTTTTTCTCCGGCGTGTATTGGCTTGATGCTGAAGACACCGTCCGATGGGCAACGCCAACCGACTTTACCCCTTATCCAAAAAATGCGAATTGGGAATCGTCGAACGCTGCAAAACTCAGTGCCATGCCTGTTCTCTCAAAGCTATCGATTTCTAATGTTCATCCTGCCCCGAACGATAGATTGGCGATTGAAATGCTTCATCCGGTTATATTTAATGGTGAAATCGCAGGTCATCTCGGTGCCAGTTACAACATCAAGATGATGGTTGAAGCCATCGCAACTGAGTTCCTTCGCCCTGGGCAACACTTAGTGCTAAGTGATGAAACCAAACCCTTTATTGGCGAGCTTCCCAATGGTGTTGATGCAATGGTAAACACCGTTGAACTCAATGCCCTCGATGGCCAGTGGCAACTGACTGTTTGGCAGCGCAACGACACAGAACACAGTTACTTTACTCTGCCCATGTTGATTTTCATTGCGGGTATAGTCGTCACGACGTTAGTTGCGATGGCTCTTTATTTACTTGAAGTCAATATCATAGGAAGACGTGCTGAATCGAGCATGGTGTCGATGCTTAAAGAGGAAATCACACAGCGCAGAGAAGCCGAGGCACAGCTCAAATTTACCGCCAATCACGACCCACAAACGCATCTGCCAAACCGCTTTGCCATGGAGCAGTATTTAGATAGAAACCTTCGTTCAGACCACGACATGGTATTGATGTGTGTTTCTCTAGATAAATTCCAAGAAATTAATGACATGTATGGCCATTTGGTCGCGGATCAACTTTTGTTCGGTGCCGCTAAGCGTTTTAAGTCCGTATTGCCGCCACATGCCATCCTTGCTCGGATCACCAATGACCAATTCATGGTTGCCTGTGCCGGCATGTCGCAGTTGGAAGCGGAAATGCAAGCCAACCAGCTGAGAATGTGTCTTGAGGAAGAATTCTACATTGAAGACAACGACATTCTCACGTCATGCGCTATCGGTATCGCTTACCGATACAGCAATGACCTGCGGGCCGATGACATGCTACGCCACGCTGACACCGCAGCCAACAAAGCAAAAGCATTGGGCAGCCGAAAGGTCGTTGCTTACAACCGAACCATGCAAGAGCAACTCAATCAAAAGAAAGAGCTTGAGCGCGCTATTCGACAAGCGATCAATAACGATGAGTTAAAGCTACATTTCCAACCTCAAGTGGATCTCCGAACACGGCAAATTGTCGGTGCTGAAGCCTTAGTGCGTTGGGAATCTAAAAATGGGATTGCAATTAGCCCTGACATCATCATCAAAACCGCTGAAGAAACGGGATTAATGCAGCGGCTTGGCCATTGGGTGGTTGATACCGCACTCAAGGAATTCTCTCGCATGCTAGATGAACGTTGCGCACCAAAATGCATCGCCATCAATGTGTCTGGTCATGAGTTTCAAGATGGGTATCTGGCAGACTACGTCATACGTTCGGTTAATCGCTATGACATTCCTGCCTCACGGGTGCAAATCGAACTCACCGAACAGGTATTTATCGAAAACCTTGAACGCAATCAGCATATTCTGAATAGACTCACAGCGTCTGGTATCAGTCTCGCCATTGATGATTTTGGTACAGGGTATTCTTCCTTGGCCTACCTAAAACACTTCCCAGTCAACACCGTTAAGATAGACCGCGGATTCATCAAAGATCTGCCTCAGTCAAAAGATGACTTGGTCATATGCCAGGCAGTAGTTAGCATGGCGAATCTACTTCAACTGAAAGTGGTGGCGGAGGGAGTGGAAACAATAGATCAGCAAGAATTGCTGAGAAATATTGGCTGTAATTTTGCCCAAGGCCATTTTTACTATGAGCCAATGAGCACAGATGATTTGATGGTGTTGCTCAAAAAACAGAGAGCCGGGCGCCTCTACCCGGCTTCTTAATTGGCTGTCTGATTATTTAGTCGCAAAATGCAAAGCATTCTGGTTATTTTGATGCGGTTTTCCAAATTTCAGGCTGGATTGCCACTACCGTGTCACCAATAGAAAACCATACCTGGCCATCTTCGATCGTCGCTTGAATAGACATAGTTCGAGACAAACTCGCTGCCGCCGCATCCAACACTTCATCCATGACATTAATAATGGTTAAGTTCTTAAATGGATGTAACTTGTTGAGCATTTGTGTTTTCCAAACTCTCGCAGCGTGATCATCATAGGTGAACAACACCACTTCTTTCGCCAAAGAACAGGCTTTCTTCAAGCGCTTTTCATCAGGCAAACCGAGTTCAACCCAAAGTTCAATCTCATCGCTGTAGTTTTTAATCCACAGCTCGGGTTCTGATTCGTCACACAGGCCTTTGGTGAACTGCAAACGCTCATCCGCATATAAGGTCCACGCTAGAAGACGAAGCATCATACGCTTATCCGTTTCGGACGGGTGCTGCGCCAAGGTAACAGCGTGGTCGAGGTAAACCCCTCTCGACATATCTGCTACGTTAATTGACGCTTTATACACCGTTGCTTTAAGTGCCATGGTATTTCCTAGATTATTAAATGCTGTCGTTAAATAAGACCGTGATAAGGTCGCTTTCTTTGCAAAGGCGCTCCTTCTCTCGCTTGGTCAGCCGCTTTATCTTCCACTCAAGCGACATGGCCTTTTGTTTGTCCCCTACTTCGTAAGACCAAGCAAGCGTGAGAGGTTGTTTACCTCTTAAATACTTAGCAGTTTTCGTGCCGTTTTTTTGGTGCTCGTTGAATCGACGCTCTACATCAGTGGTTACCCCACAGTAGAGCGCATTATCTCGAGTGCGGATGAGGTAAACAGACCAAGTAGGCAGAGTGTCCGGCGTTTGATCTGTCAGTGATGATTCCATCAGATTAAATGAGTTCGCTGTTCGCCATCTTTTGGCAGCTATTGAAGCAGTTCATTAACCAGTGCTTTCAACTCCGCCACTTCACGCTCCAACTCATCAACACGAGCAGTAAGTGACGAGTCTACGGCTGCGTCACTAGGGGCAACAAACGTAGTTGTCTCTGGAGTGTCAGACCCGAAAAGATGGGTATAGCGGCTTTCACGTTTACCCGGTTCGCGCGGAAGCTGCGCAACGTACCCTTTTTCAATCAAGCTTACCAGCGCTGATTCAACGTCTTTCATATCAGAGAATTCACACAATCGATTAGTACGAGTGCGCAGCTCACCAGGCGTTTGTGGACCTCGAAGCAAAAGGACACAAATGATGCCCTTCTGCTGATCTGTAAATTGCAGGGTGCCAAATTCTGTATTGCAGAATCGATGTTGATACTTGGTAACTCGGCTTCCAAAGCCTTCCACATCACTGACCATACGTTTGGTTTTCAACTGCTCAACCGTATCCATCACTTCTGCATCAGTGAGCGAATAAACAGGGTCACGATTACTTTTCTGATTCGCCGCTGTGGTTAAGCTATTCAGCGTGAGTGGATAAAGTTCGGGTGTCGTTACTTCTTTCTCAAGTAAGCAACCGATAACACGCGCTTCGTAGGGAGTAAGTTCAATCGCCATGGTAATGCCTCTGAATAAATCCTTATAGCTGCAGGTTATAGCAATCAACCGGGTGGCCATCAATCACTTATGTCGATAAACGCGTAAAAGACACAAACGACTGATAGATCTTTCACCAATCGGCCTTGTAAGCCACTCTTTGTGAGGAATTTATATGAATCCAGCCCCCTTATCTGGGTAAAAGAAAACGCCCTGCACCCAGTGTTTATTTGCGAGATCCCATGTTTTAGCGAGAGAGTATTATTGTGAATGGCGTGAAAGATAAACGTTATCAATCCGCCTAAAGACGTGGCGAAATCGTCACATATACCGAACACACCTCTGTAAGTTTGTCGCAACGATGTGATTTAGCCTCAATGGAGAATATTTTTGTCACGCCGTTTACCAAAATTCATATAAAATCCGACCAATATTCTAATTCAGTAGTAGTCGCATCCCACAAACCGTTGTGGAAGCGATTTAAGGAGATGAAAATGGGGCTTTTTGGTAAAAGCACTGCGTCTATGCCGTCAATGTCATTGGTCGCCAAACAATGCCGAGTTTTTGGCGAGTTTGATTTGGATGGTGATATTCAATTTGACGGACAAGGTGAAGGCACGATCATCCGTGCCCGCAATGTTGTCATCTCCTCAACGGGTCATTTCAAAGGCGACATTTACGCTGAACACCTCACGATTAATGGGTATGTTGAAGGTACATGTGTTGCGCGTGAAGTGAATATTCTCGGCAATGGCAAAATGAAAGGCCGAATCGAAAGTGAACAGCTCACCATCGAAAAAGGTGGCTGCCTGATGGGCGAAAACAAGCTCAAAGATGAGCCGTCACTGAAAGTTGTCAATGAAGAGAGCTCGACAAAGGCTAAGCCATCATCTGAGTCTAAAAAAGCGCAAGCTTCTGCCTAGTAGGCTACATCGTCGACAAACGATGGTCGATTCGGCTATCTTCTGTTGACTTAACCCACAAGCGAGATAGGATGCGCAGTTTTGTGCATTATCGGGAATTTTAAAGATGTCAGAACAAGCTAACCCAACTCTAGAAACTGTAAAACTGGAAGATCTGTCTGCAGAGCTGCAGCAAGTCATTAAATATGAAAAAGTGCCAGTTGAACTGTTCACCATGCTAGCGTCTGTTCATGAAGCATCAGAAGACGTTGTTCGCGAAACGTGGAACACCCTACCAGCAAGTGCACAAAACATTCTTGATAACTTTGAGCAATTCCATGCCCTAGTTAGCCTGAGCCAAAGCTACGCTGGTATTGATTTCTTGACCGAAGCTCAGGACATGAAGTTTGATGACATGACTGACGAGCAAACGCAAGATTACAAAGCTGGCTTGCTAGACAAACTTCTTCACAACTGCGTGAAAGATTTAGCAAAACAGCTTAAGCAAGCGCGCTTGAAACCAGCAATGAAGCGTGAATTCCGCGAAATCTTCACGAAGTAATTCAGCTTTTAAATAAACAGTACGAATTGCATACAAAAAAGAGGTGACGCTGTCACCTCTTTTTCTATCCAACGTCAGCGAATCAGCTAACACCGAATGCTACGTTTAAAAATGCCATGCTTTTAAAAATGCGTTGTTTTAAAAATACCATGTTTTAAAAATACTATGTTCTAAAAAGTACCTTCACAACATGCCAACCAAACTTGGTTTTCACTAAGTGAGGTGTCAGCACCTCACCCGTAAAGCAAATTTTATCAAACTGTGGCACCATTTGGCCTTTGCGAAACTCACCTAAATCGCCCCCTTTTTTGCCGGATGGACATGTTGAGTATTTCTTCGCAAGCGTTTGAAATTTTGCGCCTTTTTTAAGCTGGGCTATGATGTCATCAGCTTGTTCTTTGTGCTTCACCAAAATGTGAAGTGCATGTGCAGTGCTGGCCATAACGCACCCCTATTCTACTGCTGTTTCGATATGGGCGCTGATTATACCGATATCCCGCTCGCTGTCACACGTCGCGTGTTGGTGGAAGCTCGGCTAACGGTAACCAGTTCACTTCAACCCCTGCTTGTTCGAACATCTCAGCGCTGACTTTAATTTTCTCTCCCCATCGCGATAGAAAATCTTCACTTTGCTCTGGGCAAAAAACTTTGGTCATCCCCGTTTGGATTATTTTCGCTGCGCAATTTGGACAGGGAAAATGGGTCACCCATATTTCGCATTCAAACAGGTCACGTTTGGCGAACAAGATAGCGTTCTCTTCGGCATGGAGTGTTTTTAACAGCTTCATTTCACGATCATCAGTATCAGCACTGTCAGAAATCCCATGAGGGTAGCCATTGAAGCCCACTGAAACGATGCGATTGCCCTTGGTAATTACTGCGCCGACTTGCGTTGATGGATCTTTACTCCATGAACCAACAAGTTCCGCCATTTGATAGAAACGTACAGCCCACTTCGAGATCATTGTATTTCCAATATGTTACCCATTCGTGATGGGTCTATTCTGCAAAACTGCTGGCAATAGCTCAACACAAAAAAGCGACCTTATTCGGTCGCTATTTGATTAATTCGCGTATTTCTAGAAATACGCGCTGTTTATCACTAGGTGCGTAAGGATAGAAGCAACATACCCAAGCAAGATGACAGGCGACCATTTCAGGTGGCCGAAGAAGGTATACATACCTCTCGCTTGCCCCATCAACGCAACGCCTGCTGCCGAACCCAGTGACAATAAACTGCCACCCACACCCGCTGTTAAGGTAACCAATAGCCAGTTACCAAGTGACATATCGGGTTGCATGGTGAGCACGGCAAACATGACAGGAATATTATCTACAACGGCAGAAAGCAAGCCTACGATGGTGTTGGCCCAAATTGGATCCCATTGCAGGTACATAACGTTGGATACCAAACTCAAGTAACCAATCAGACTTAAACCACCGACACACATAACAACACCGTAAAAAAACAGTAAGGTATCCCACTCTGCATGGGACACTCTTCTAAATACATCAAACGGAACCACTGACCCCAAACGTTTCAGTGCAGCTTCATCATGCTTGGCTTGCGCCTCTGCTCGTTTTCTTGCCAATGAACGCGGTAGTGTTTTGCGAAGGTAGAAGCCAAAAAATTGTAAATAGGCCAATCCCATCATCATACCGATGACAGGTGGAAAATGAACAAGACCATGGAAACCAACAGCAGTCACAATCGTAAATAGAAACAACACGACAATACGTTTGGCACCGCGCTTTACCTCTACAAACTCCTGCACAACATTTGGCTGCTCTTTCGGAATGAACAGTGACATGATAAATGCAGGCAATACATAATTGACCACTGAAGGAACAAACAAACTACCAAAAGCACTGAACTTAACGATGCCAGCCTGCCATACCATCAAGGTCGTAATGTCGCCAAAGGGGCTAAATGCCCCACCAGCATTAGCAGCGATGACAATGTTGATACATGCAAGGTTAATAAAGCGAGGATTGTCAGCCCCTATTTTCATGACCACAGTACACATAAGAAGCGCCGTGGTTAAATTATCGGCAATAGGGGAAATAAAGAATGAGAGAATGCCGGTAATCCAAAACAACTGACGAAGATCGTAGCCTTTACCAAGGATCCACGATTTTAGCCCATCAAATAATCGCCTCTCTTCCATCGCAGATATGTAGGTCATCGCCACCAACAAAAAGAGCATCAGTTCTGCATATTCCAACAGATTGTGTTCAATGGCGGCCTTGGCAACCTCAATGTCCCCAGATTGGGTATAAGCAAAACCGATAAGAAGCCATATCAGGCCAGCAGCGAGTAGAACTGGCTTGGATTTTCGTAGGTGCAACCGTTCTTCCAACATGACTAACGTGTATGCGGCTGCGAATATGAAAAGAGAAATATAACCCACCGATGAGTGTGTTAAATCAAGATAGTTAGCATCACTGCCAGTGGCGAACACATTGCTAGAAAATAGCAATGTTAACGCGAGTAAAAGCTTCATCCTTGTGCCTCCGAGCGAACCAGAATTATTCCAATGCAGGGGGAAATGACATGCGTACGAGCTCGTATCTCATTCTCATCAGCGCATTATCCCCTTCGGCCAAATCTCAATTTTATTGAAGTGTAGTAATGTCACCTAACGGGTGAGAGCTAAGTGCAGAGACAGGCTATCGCGAAAAATAATATATGCAGAATGAGATAATTGCAGGGTAAATTTCTTGCTTTTTGGCTTGCCCCACAAACCTGCTTATAATTCCGCCAATGACGTAGAGCGTGTTGCTAAATGAGAGCAGGATCTTCCATTTCAAATCCAAAAGGTGATACCAGCCGAAAGACGATTCATGAAAGCGACGCAAAATCAGCCTCGGTTTACAGTGTAAAAATTGCGCTCCTATCATGCAAAGATCAAACTTTTTCATAAAAAGAATACTCATCCTATAATCACGAGCCCTGACAAATTATTCACTATTTTTTAACTTTTTATATATTTATATGCCTACAATTCCATTTGAAACCGGTTAAAAACTCGACATTGCATCTATTTGGGTATAGTTTGACCAATATTGAAATCCTTATTTTATTCATAAGGTTAACGGGAAATATGCATTGCAGCGCATTTCACCACCGTCACTCTTGCTCTTAGATTGCAACTTTAGTGACTGATTTAACGCGAAATTTTGGATATAACAATGGATTAACACGTGACAGCTAGATTGGTGCACCACCAATTGTCACTTATCAGGGAGAACGAGATGAACATTTCCAAACTACTTTTATCGGCTTGCTGTGCCACTTCACTTTTAACTGCACCTCTTGTGGTTTCAGCAGAAACAGCCAAAGTTGCCGTTTCACAAATTGTGGAACACCCTGCGCTTGATGCTACCCGTCAAGGGCTGCTTGATGGCCTCAAAGCGAAAGGTTATGTCGATGGCGAAAACCTGGAGTTCTCTTATCAAACCGCACAAGGCAACCCTGCTATTGCCGTGCAAATCGCTCGTCAGTATGTTGGTGAAAGCCCTGATGTGCTTGTCGGTATCGCAACGC
Source organism: Enterovibrio litoreus (assembly GCF_045679545.1). Classification (NCBI taxonomy): domain Bacteria; kingdom Pseudomonadati; phylum Pseudomonadota; class Gammaproteobacteria; order Vibrionales; family Vibrionaceae; genus Enterovibrio; species Enterovibrio litoreus. The sequence continues at coordinate 1,376,709 of NZ_CP166195.1, read as the reverse complement.
CTTCCGCTCAAGCATTGGTTGCTGCCACCAAATCTATTCCGGTTGTATTCACCGCTGTGACTGACCCAGTTGGCGCGAAGCTAATTAAAGATATGGCGAAACCTAGCGCAAACGTCACCGGTTTGTCTGATCTTTCTCCAGTTGCACAGCATGTGGCTTTGGCAAAAGAGTTACTTCCCAACATGACCACCATTGGTGTGGTGTATAACCCTGGCGAATCAAACGCTGTGGCATTGGTTGAATTGCTGCGTGAAGCCGCAGACAAAGAAGGCCTAACTGTGGTTGAAGGTACGGCTTTGAGAAGTGCTGACGTTCAATCAGCGGCACAAATTGTGGCTTCAAAAGCAGATGTTATCTATGCACCGACGGATAACACAGTGGCAAGCGCTATTGATGGCCTTGTAGGCGCAGCAAACCAAGCCAAAAAGCCCGTCATTGGCGGCGCGACGTCTTACATCCCCAATGGCGCAGTGGCTGCACTTGGTTTTGACTACTACCAAATAGGCGTTCAAACCGCTGACTATGTTGCCGCTCTGCTTGATGGCAAAGAAATCGCAGCATTGCCAGCGAAAGTGGCCGTTGGTTCTGATCTAGTGATCAATCTGAAAGCGGCAGAAAAGCTTGGTATTACCGTACCTCAGGCTCTGCTTGATCGCGCAACGACGATAGAAAAGTAATTAGGTAGGAGTAGTACATGACCTCTATTGCCTTTTTTGGCACGCTGGAAGTAGGTCTGGTTTATGGCCTAGTCGCTCTAGGCGTATATCTTACCTTTCGGGTTCTCGATTTTCCGGATCTGACTGTAGATGGCAGCTTCCCTATGGGAGCTGCTGTTGCAGCCACGCTTATCATTTCCGGAATTGACCCTTGGATCGCGACATTCGCGGCCATTCTGGCTGGTGCAGCAACAGGGCTTATCACGGCGTTTCTTACCGTGAAATGCGGCATTCTGAACCTGCTCGCCAGTATTCTTACCATGATCGCGGCGTTTTCTATCAACATCCGCATCATGGGCCGCCCCAATATTGCACTTCTCGGTGTCGATACGATTCTAACGCCGTTTGAGAATATGGGCATCGACCCAGTCTATGCCCGTCCACTGGTGGTTTTCATTCTTGTTCTCCTCAGTGCCCTGTTCGTCATTCGCTTACTGGCGAGTGACTTCGGCTTGGGTCTGCGAGCGACAGGTGTTAATGCGCGCATGGTAATGGCACAAGGCGGTAGCACTGCTTTTTACACCTATTTTGGTCTCGCCATCTCTAATGGTTTTGTCGGCTTTTCCGGTGCGCTATTTGCGCAAACGAACAGCTTTGCTGATGTCACTTCAGGCGTCGGTACCATTGTTGTTGGCCTCGCCTCTGTCATCTTGGGTCAAACCCTGATCCCAGGGCGCAAAGTGTGGGTGGCAGTTGTGGCAGTTATATTGGGTTCAGTGCTCTACCGTCTTGCTGTTGCTTTCGCCTTAAGCTCTGGCATGTTTGGTTTGAAAGCGTCTGATCTTAATCTGGTGACTGCGTTGTTAGTTGCACTGGCATTGATTGCGCCAAAAGCGCGTCAGCAATACCAAAAAAATAAGAAAATGAAAGACGCTGGGGTGGCGAAATGATTGAACTAAAAGACATTCAAGTCACTTTTAATCCTGGAACTGTGCTGGAAAACCGTGCGCTTCGTAGCGTGTCACTCACCGTCCCTAAAAATCAGTTTCTTACCATTATTGGTTCAAATGGTGCAGGTAAATCGACGTTACTTGGCGCTGTCAGCGGTGAAACACCGATGGTTGGTGGTCACGTCATCATTGATGGTATTGATGTCACTAAGCAACACGTCCACCAGCGTGCCAGTTTAGCGGCTCGCGTTTTTCAGGATCCGTTAGCGGGAACATGTGCGTCTTTAACGATTGAGGAAAATCTCGCGCTTGCATTTAAGCGAGGCGCTTATCGCGGATGGCATAAAGCGCTGACGAAAAGTCGACGCGAGATCTTTAGAGATCGTATTTCCATTCTTGGATTGGGACTCGAAGATCGCCTTGGCGACAGCATCGGTTTACTTTCTGGCGGTCAACGTCAAGCAGTGAGCCTCGTCATGGCAACACTGTCTGACAGTAAGCTGTTGTTGCTTGATGAACACACTGCTGCGCTCGATCCACGCATGGCTGCATTTGTCATCGACTTAACCAAGAAGGTCATCACCGAGTTCGGGTTGACAGCCTTAATGGTTACTCACTCAATGAAAGATGCCCTTGCCTGTGGCGATCGCACTGTCATGCTTCACCAAGGTGAAATCGTGCTTGATGTTGCAGGAAGCAAACGCGCTAACATGGGTGTGCCAGATCTACTGGAAATGTTCAGTAAAGTGCGTGGTGAAGAACTGGCCGATGACAGCTTGCTTCTCAGCTAACAACGACTTGTTTTTTGAACCAGCGAACACCAAAGCGGCTTAGGCCGCTTTTTTCGTTTTACGCATTCTCAATGACGCATTTTTGATAATGGTGTCAATACGCGGCTCAGGACGTGTCTTCGGGCATGCAAAGACGATAGTCTGAATTAAACAAGATTAACAAAGGCATGATGATGGTCAGTCTCGAATTTCTTATAACATCTTTAGTCGTTGTCCTGATACCAGGTACCGGTGTCTTATATACCGTTTCTACTGGTCTACTCTTGGGCTTACGCGCAAGTATCTGGGCGTCAGTAGGATGCACATTTGGTATTATCCCATCACTCATAGCGAGTATCACTGGCCTTGCGATCATTCTCCACACTAGTGCATTGGCTTTTCAAATCGTGAAGTATGCGGGTGTTGCCTACTTATTGTATTTGGCGATCTCTATGTGGCGCGCCAGTGGTGCACTCACAATAGATGAAAGCGCCGAAAAGAAAAGCATGTACAACATTGCCTTAAAAGGCTGCTTGATGAACATTCTTAACCCAAAGCTAACGGTGTTTTTCATGGCATTCTTGCCACAATTTGTTCCCCAAAATGTCGCAGACCCAACCGACCACATGCTGCTTTTGGGCAGCATTTTTATGGCCATGACCTTTTTTGTATTCATCCTATATGGTGCACTGGCGGTAAGTGTTAGGGATATTGTTATCCATTCAAAACGCGTCTCTACATTTCTGCAACGCATTTTTGCGGGTAGCTTTGCGGCACTTGGTCTGAAATTGGCTCTGTCAGATAAGCAGTAATGCCAATCGGATGACGTAAGCGGCCATAAATTTGCACAGGGGAAATCGTAAAGAGCAAGGAAGAGAGGGCAGTAAAAAAGCCCCATGTGCTAATCATGGGGCTTTATCGATTACATTTTGTGTTCGAACTTAGAAGCGCTTCAACAAACGTCCCATCAGTGACGGATGATAATCCCATACATGATCAAACATGCTCATCAGTTTTGGGTTGCCGTATTTAGACAAGTTAACCGCATGAAAGCGATTGTGCTGCTGCTTCAGTGCGCTGACTTGCTTTTGCACTTCTCTAGGCTGCTCAGGTGCTATAAAGTCTGAAATCACAACCAGATCAGCATTACGGTATTTGTCAGTACCCATAAGGTCAATAGAATGCGTCAATACTGGCGCTAGATCCGTCCCACCATGAAAACTGTAAGAGAGAAAATTGAGGGCTTCTTTCAAGCCGCCCTCACCCGTCAATTCATAGCAAATGTGATCAGTAGAGAAAATCATCACGGTGCAATCACGATCTTCTTTCACGGCAATCTGCATCAATGCATAAGCCATGGCTTTGGCGCACTGCTCCGGAAAACCGCTCATCGAGCCAGATGCATCGACACAAATCAAAAAGGGCCCTTTTTCGATCTCAACCTTTTTGCTTTCTGGCTTGAATGCTTTGATCTTGCGAAGCGATCGCTGCATGCCTTGCATACGGTAGGTCAGTAATCGCTTATCGGCGAAATGTTTGTAAAACAGAATTTCGAGTGCTGGTTCCGCCAAATAGATAATTTCATTGGGAACCAACTTTTCCAGATTGTCACTTTGGTGAATACCCACAATGTCGTCTGCGACGTTGTCTGCAGGCTCTTCCACCATTTTCAGCTCTTCAGCAGGCGATCGATGCAGTGAAGGATCATCCACGTCATTGGCCATTCGACCGAGTGTTTGTGCTATCTCTTGTAAATCTTGATTGTCTTTGAGGAAAGCGACAAATTGCTTTAGCAATTCGACATCAGACTGAGTGACCTTTGATGATGCCAAGTCCCACAGTCGGCCCACTTTTTCTAATGTGCCACGCTCTTCAACGTTCTCTAACGTTTTGTAGGTTTCAATCCGCTGATAAAGCTCATTCAGCAATTTATCGGTATGCGCTTCAAGTTCTTTATGCTGTGCGTTTTTAATCGACGCAGCGAGATGCTCATACCATTTATTGCAGAAGTACGACTGAAACATGGGCGTTTCTTGAGAAATGTTTTTTTCCAGCATCCGGCGCGCTTGCAGATAAAATTCAGACTTCCCCTCAAGCTGCTTGATAATGCCTTTGGAATTTTGCGTGAACTCATGCTGCGTGAGCTGAACCGCCTCTTGGTATAGCGCGATCTCCTGCTTGAGTTCTTCCGTAATACAATCGTTACTTAGTCGACGTTTTACAGAATGTCGCCACTTACGAATGTGGCGACGAACCGCTGTTTTCGCTGAAGGGCTGGCCTCGGTCATAAGTAGGAGTTGTGGCTTAGCCATCACCTCAGTGACAGCATGCTCCAACATACCTGTTTCGGCGAGCATCATCCCCAACTGCAAACTTTCTGGACTGATCATCATGCCTCCTTAAGCGAAGTATTCGGCAAGCATTCGAACTCGAAATGCACTCTTATCGAATTTTGTCGTCTGGCGCTGCAACGACTCTTCCGCATCGGTAATGCTGCTTGCGAGAAGCTCTAAAAGCTCAGAATTAGCGAAATGATGCGGTAACGCGGCGTTTAGCTGAACCCGTGCAATACGGATCAGGTGTTTCGCATTCTCAATCTTTTTGATTGCCGCTTCATTTTTGCTCTGCCATTCAGCAAAAGCTTGCTGATCGTTATCATCTACACCCGCAATCGCCACAGGGACAGGGCGATTAGCGATGTCTTTAATCATCAAGCTGTGTTCACCATCTACATCAAATTTTAGCATACACAGATTTGGGTTTTTATTTACGTACCCGTAAACGTCACAAGGACCGTTCTTAATCTTCTTCTCAAACTCTGTCGCGTCAACATACACCCACCGACTGTCCCCCTTCTCTTTCTCAGAGACTGAAGGGTTACTGTCCAACATCACCAGTTTGATTAAATCATTGGCCGTATTGACGGAATAACGACGCGCTTTACTCAGGTCAACTTTGTATTTCTCTTTGCGCATGGAGAGTTCTGTGTCGACCGCATGACCAATCGTTTCGACGATTTCTTCAGCCAATATTTTCACGTCTTCACTCGCTTCCATTGCTATCGCCAACGATTCCTGTTGGTTTAAACAGATTTGTTCGGCGAACTGACGCATCACTTTGCCGACAACAATACGAGATTCGGGGCTATGCCATAAGCACTCCTGCAGCAGCAATAGATCAACAGGATTAACATCCTTACGCCCATTAAAGAACGCACTGGCTTTGAGCAAGCGCACGGCCTTTTTCCAGCGTCTGTCAGAAATATAGAGCTCTTCTACAGGGAAGGAATGGGTGGCATCCTCAGCTTCTGTTTCCAGCAACATTTTCAATGCGTAGATTTTTTCGAATACGTCATCAGAAAGTGAAATCTGATCGATTTGACGCTGCCATTGCATGTATTCATGCGCTTTGATGGAGATGTCCGCCCCAATCTCAATAGCCGCCTCGCCAGTGTCGCCGGTCAAAAGGCGTTTGAAATTGCTTTTCTCTTGAATTCGGTTGACAAAAATACGCACCAGCATGCGATCGTATAGCGCATCAAGGCCACTATCGGGTTCTGGCAGTTCATTCGATGCGGTAACGAGTAAACGCATAGGGACAGGTAGCACTTCGCTACCATTTCTAAACACCCTTTCATTTACAACGGTCAATAAGGTGTTCAAGATCGCTGGGCCGGCTTTCCAGATCTCATCCAGAAACACCACGTCTGCCGATGGCAAATAGCCTTCCGTTAAGCGGACATACTTCCCGTTGTCTTTTAGCTCTTGAATCGAAAGCGGCCCAAACACTTCTTCCGGCGTGGAGAAGCGGGTCATCAGGTACTCAAAGAAAGTGCTGTCATCAAAGGCTTGAATCAACCTTTTAGCGATGTAGCTTTTGGCTATTCCCGGCGGGCCTAGCAAAAAGACACTTTCACCACTTAGCGCAGCGAGCAGACACAGACGAATGGTGTTCTCTCGTTCATAAACGCCACTCGATAACGCTTGAACAAGCTTTTGAATTCGCTCAGGGAGTAAAACATTGTTTGTTGTCATCGCGATTTGATTCGTCAAGTTGCTGCTCCATTTTGATTAATCAACAACATGAGTCCAGTCATAACATATTGTTAATGCATTGTAACCATTAATACTTGCTTACAAACTGTATACCACTTCATCTTTGATCTAATCCACCCTAAAAACTAAGTTTTCAGTTTTGTAGCACAAGAAATTGCCAATTTTTCTTGCTGCTTCTTGCATGAATGCAAACAAAAAAACCTCCTGATTAGGAGGTTTTAAATACGGTTAACACGCACTAAGCAAATATCTAGTGGCTATCTGACACAATCGGAAGCGATGCATCACTGCCCCATTCCGTCCATGAACCGTCATAAACAATCACGGGCACATTTAACGCGAATTCACTCGCTAAAGTCAGTATGCATGCCGTCACACCAGAACCACAGGATGATACGTTAGGTAAGTCTGAAGAAAGCACCGAATTCAAGATCGTTTGTAGCTGCGCCTTGTTTTTGTATTTGCCATTTTCAAGTAACGCACCAAATGGCAGATTCTTTGCGTTAGGCATATGACCACTTCGAACACCAGCTCTAGGCTCGGTCACACGCCCACTAAAGCGATCGCTTGGTCGAACATCAATGACATTGAGCGACGACGACTCAATACCCGCCAGAAGCGCTGTTTTGTCTATCACACGTTCGGGTTGAAAGTTGGCTTTGTAAACGGTTGATTCTGGCACCGCCGGTGCTTTCGTGTCGAGTGAACCGCCAATTGATTCCCAAGCAGGAAGCCCACCATCAAGCACCGCCACTGACTGATGCCCCATGATTTTAAACATCCACCACACACGTGGCGCAGAGAAGATCCCTGCACTGTCATACACCACTAACGCATCAGTGTTTTTGATGCCGAGCTCGCTCACGCATGCCTCAAAGTGAGCTGGCGTTGGCAATGTGTGAGGAACTGACGAACTTTTATCGACGATTTTTTTATCAAAATCGAAGTAAACCGCGCCAGGAATACGCTTTGTTGCCCATTCTTGCTCTCCGTTTCTCGGACTGCCCGGCATAAAGGTACTGGCATCTATCACTCTAAGGTTCGGTGCGCCTAGGTTATTCCGCAACCACTCGGCATTAATGAGTACATCATTTATCTGTAGCAAATCACTCTCCTTGGAAACCAGCATCGTCAGAATACGCTGAATGATATAGCATAAGAGGTAAAACGAGTATAAGTCGCTAAATTGACGGTATTACTTCCGCCAACACGACAATAAGGATTTTATGTTATCACGCCGAATTTTAGGTGCTGCGATCGTAGCAGCCCCTTTGCTTAGCTTTTCAGTTCATGCGGCCAGCATTTCTTTAACTTTTGATAACGATGGCGCACTGGGCACGGACAGAGACTACACCAGTGGCCTCGGACTGCGTTGGTCATCAGATCCGGCAACAATCGGCTATAGTGTCGAAATCGCGTCCCAGATGTGGACGCCAACGGACATTGAGTTCAAAACGCCACAACCAAATGAACGTCCATACGCTGGTTTACTCTATGCGCAAGGTCGGGCGTATCACCAAACTGACAGGACGGCCTACAAAAGCAGCTTGATGCTAGGCACTGTTGGCCCTAGCTCTGCAGCAGACTCCGCTCAATCATTTGTGCACAAAACAGTCGGCTCGACCGACCCTCAAGGTTGGGAGTACCAAATTGAAGACGAATTCGTCTATCAAGTCGCCGTTGAAGCACACCAATTGGTTTCGCGCAGCCATATTGGTGAATTCAGTGTGTTTGGCCGAGGTCAAGGCGGTAACTTTCAAAGCGAGGTTGCAGTGGGTGGCACCTATCGCATCGGTTTGGACCTTGGGAATACTTTTGGATCGACCTCTGTCATCGCACAAAACGCAGTAGATATCGGCATGCTGAGCCACAGTAACAATGGCTTTTTCTTCTTCACAACGGTTGAGGCTCGCTATCGCTTTAGCGATATCACCATTGAAGGTGATAAGCCGCCAGAAAATGATGAATTGAGTATTGAGACCAATCAGGCTGCTATCTCGGGCGGTTTTTCTTGGTATTCGCAACAATGGGGAGCAGTGGCTTCTGTGACTGGATATAGCAAGCAGTTTGAGACATCGCGTCTTGATGTGCATGGCTATGGTAGCTTTACGCTTTTCTATCGCTACTAGTTGCCCACGCATGTGGTAACGATTTAGGCTGGGTCTCCCAGCCTTTTTGATCGTGTTAGCACGCAATCTCGCGAGCAATACGTTCTAGCAAAAATGTTTCACGTTCAACCGACAGCCCCTGCTTATCGCTTTTCGCCATCGTTTCCTTGTTATGGGTTATCGCTTCATGAATATTCACCCAAACAGGACGCATGCCGTTTTTAACTTCATAGTCCTCTAGCGACACCTCACCAAGCTCTTCATCAATATCACACCAAAAGCACTTAGACACCATGTGCATGACGTCGTAATCCGGTTTGTGCCATGGTCGAAATTCTTCATAAGCACCAAAAGGACGAATATTGCGAACGTTCTGAGCGCCTGTTTCTTCTTTCAATTCACGGATTAGACCATCAACTTCATTCTCGCCTGAGTCAACGCCACCCCCCGGCAAAGAATAATCGTGGTATCGCTCAGTAAACAGCAACAAAATGTCAGTGCCACGAACGACAATCGCTCTTGAGGCGAGTCGATGAAACACAGATTTGTCTTCAAGCGTGTGCACGTCTGGGTGAGTTGCGGTTTTAAGTGTTCGCATTGATTAAGCCCAAAAATCAAAAAAAGGCGACCACTGCGCCAAATCGAACACGCACTCTATAGAGACTATGAACACGAATCAAACCAAATACGTGAGATTGCTCACATTAATTTGTCGTGTCATATCAACTCGTACTTTGCTTTTGAATCACTTCACTTAGAATACGGTGACCCTTTAGAAAGGCGTCATGAATCTTCATTGTGCTGGCATTCGCGACATAGCCGTGTTTTGTTCAAAAGCCACTTGTTATCATGAACCTATCGAGTGTGTATTAGACCATTGAAACACCGTTTTTCAGAATGCTGTACTGCTAATACCCTGCAAAAAAGAGCATTTTGTCTCTTAATTGAACCAAATTCTCGTATTTTGTATATAGTTATACTCATCATTAGAAGCAATTTTTGTTCATCATCATCTGCCACGCTTTAAACATTGGTCTTTTTCACCTTTGAACAACAACGATTAGAACATTGATACGGAGCCCACATCAATGCTGCAAAAAGTCGACATTGATAACGTTGAGATTGGAATGTATGTCGAGCAGATCGAATCTCAAAGTGCACGTACCAAAATGAAAAAACCGGGCTTTATCCGAAGACAGGACACCATCGATAACCTGCGCGCAAAGGGCGTGATGTTCGTTTACATCGATGCCGATCAGATTACATCGGACGAAGATATTCGTTACAAAGAAACCAAAGTCGGCAAACACTCCTCAATAACTGGCAACGATGAGTTTGCAATAGCCAAAGAGCTCGTCGATAAATCTAAAAAACAGCTCAGCAAATTGCTTAGGGATGTCTACGAAAATAAGCCAGTCGATATCGAGCCAGTAAAAGAAATCAGCGCCGACATCGTGGAAAATATTTTTGAGCGCCGAGAAGCTGTGCTTTGGATAAGTGGTATTCGTGAGAAAAGCGCATATCTGCTTGAACACTCCATGAACGTTGCTTTTCATTTGGTGAATTTTGGGCGCTTTTTGGAACTAGACCGAGCAACCCTCGAAGATTTAGCTGTGGGTGGCTTGGTTCATGACATCGGCAAGATTTTGGTTCGAGATGAAGTGCTAAACAAACCGGGTAAGCTTACTGACGAAGAGTTTGTGCACATGAAAGAACATCAAACGCTTTCTCAACCCGTGCTCGATAACATGACAGACCTGCCGACAATCAGTAAAAACGTGAGTTTAATGCATCACGAGAAGATCGACGGGAATGGTTATCCAAATGGCCTGAAAGGTGATGAGCTTCCCCTCATTGGCCGGATGTCTTGTATTGTTGATATCTACGATGCACTGACTGCTGAGCGCTGCTATAAACCCGCACTTTCTCCCTCTGAAGCGTTTAAAATCATGATAGGTTTAACGCCCTTTCATCTTGACGCCGATTTGCTCAAGAAATTTATCCGATGTATTGGGTTTTACCCTGTCGGCTCTGTCGTTGAACTAAGTAATGGTCGTGTCGGTTTAGTGTGCAAAGAAAATCCAGAAGATCTCATGACGCCGACCGTAAAGCTTTTCTACTCTGCACGCACAGATGCTTTTCGCGAAGTTGAGTACATTGACATGAGAAAGCGCCCTGATTTGAAGATCGTTCGGGGTTTGACGGAAGCAAAACTCAAAACCAATTTCAGCGAATTTCGATAATCCCTCCTAAATTTTCTTCTGAGAATACGAAAACTCACATTTTTTTGCCTTAAACAGCAGCATTCAGCCAGAGTTACCATCTTTCTCCATGACCCGTGACCCACTATTGCCTATAATGCTTGGTTCATTAACTCGTGGAATAAGAAAAATGCGAATTTGTGCTGTCGATTTTAAAAGCAATGAGGCGAACATCTGTCTGTTGGAACTTAAAGAAGGACTGTTCGATGTGCCTGATTGTCGTGCACGTAAATTTACCATCACTGATGGATCAAGCACTGAACAAATCCGTCACTTCCAAAAGCAATTCGCGCAGCTGATGACTGACTACAAAGTAGACAAGATTGTTATCCGTGAACGCCCAATGAAAGGCAAATTTGCGGGTAGTGCAATTGGCTTCAAGTTAGAAGCGGCGCTTCAGCTTATTCAAGGCATGGACTGTGAGGTGTTTTCATCTTCAGCCATGAAAGAATCACTAAAACGCAGCCCAGTAATGGTTTCACTAAAAGAAGTGGGCCTAAAGCAGTTCCAAGAACTGGCGTTTACCACTGCGTGTGCGTACTTGAACAAGTAACGACGATAACAGGCTGCAATCAAGCAGCCTGTTTTCTTTTCTGTTTCACTTCCCCCTCCACTGCTCGACTGCTTCCAGTTTCTCGCGCTTTCATTTCCTCGCTTCGCTATATACCTAAACAAACTCAAGATGCTTGGGCATGCGCTTCATATTTTACCTTTTACTATTCAGTTCCGATTCTGGCGAATCAAGCCCCCAACAAATGCTAAAGTGACATCAGATAGACTAACGGTGTAGAACGTCATGGATACAAACCCTTCACTCTTCCAACAAGCACGGCTTTCGCGTGATGCGCGTTTTGATGGGCTGTTTTACACCGCAGTGCTGACTACGGGTATCTATTGCCGTTCCATTTGCCCTGCTCCGCCACCAAAAGAAGAGAACGTACGTTACTTTTCAAGCGCATATGAAGCGGCCTCCCAGGGGTTTCGTCCTTGTTTACGTTGTCGACCCGATAGCGCACCAGGCTCACCCGCATGGCTAGGCAAGAAAACCACCTTAAAACGTGCGCTTGAACTCATTCAGGATGGCTATTTACAGGAAAATAGCATTCCCGATTTGGCAGAAAGATTAGGCGTTACGGATCGTTACGTAAGAAAGTTATTCACTGAATCTTTAGGCTGCTCCCCAAAGCAATTTGCACAGTATCAGCAAATTCTATTCGCTAAGAAACTGCTCCATGAAACCACCTTATCTATCGCTGACATTGCTTTTGCTTCTGGCTTTAACAGTGTGCGGCGCTTTAACGATTGCTTTCAGCGACAACTCGCTCTGTCTCCTAGCCAAGTGCGAGGAAAGAGAACATCACCGTCCAATTCACTCTTCGTCACCCTCAGTTATCGCCCGCCTTATGATTGGCTGCAATTTCATGCGTTTGTGGAAGCAAGACTCATTCCCAATGTCGAATGGCTGAGTGAAATAAGTTATGGGAGAACCTTCCTTCATGGGATTGAGAAAGGCCAATTTACGGCAACGTGTGAACCAGACAGAAACCGATTTCGGGTTGAGATCCAATTGGCTGAGCCCAAGCATTTGTATCCGATTCTCAATCGAATCCGCAAACTCTTAGATCTCGATGCTAACCCAGATGGAATGACTCAAGCGATGGGTGAAGATCCCAACCACGCTTTGTTGAGTGGAACACGCATTCCTGGCACATGGGATATGTTCGAAGCAGGTGTGCGCGCGATCTTTGGCGAATCGATGCTTGCTGAGTCGATGCTGGGTAAATCGAAGTGTGATGAATTAATACAAAGCTCAGAGGTGCTAAAGCCATCGATTGAACGGTTGTTGATCCGTGATGTAACTACCCATACCGCCTATTTTCCAAACGCTGAAGCATGGCTATCGGATGTTGAATCATCAACACTACCGGATGTCATGAAGCAGATGTTGTCAGCATGGGCTAAATTTTGTCTCTTAGGACAAACTACACAAGACCATGGCGATCACAACACAAATAATATTAATACTCGAGATAACAGAACGCCTCCACTCAGCACGACACAGTTTGACTACGCCTGTCTCCGCGGTGCGGGTTCACCTGATCTTGCAGGCCTACTCAATACGTCGGAAGGATTAATTGCCGATTCACACCAAGGTGCTCCTTGGCGAAGTTATGTTGCATTGCGTCAAACCTATGAGCAGCAGACCCCGCATTCAATCGTCCCCTTTCGCAGGCATGAAGAACATAAGGACTTATGATGAAACAGTATCGCTACCACTACGATTCACCGCTGGGTGTCATCACGCTGACCGCATCAGAAAAAGGTCTGACGTCGTTATCTTTACCCACCTACAAATATGACATTCCAGTTTCTGAACACGAGATAACGACACGTGTGCCTTTCAATGATGTGATTGAACAATTGGACCGTTACTTTGCGGGAGAACATGTTGAGTTTTCAGTGTCGTTAGATTTATTAGGAACAGTATTTCAACAGCAAGTCTGGGCGGCGTTACAAACCATTCCGGCAGGTGAAACGCGTTGCTATGGGGATCTCGCGGCTGACATTGGTAAGCCTTCAGCTTCTCGGGCCGTAGGGGCCGCCAATGGTCAAAACCCCATTGCGATCATCGTGCCTTGCCATCGTGTGATTGGAAAAAGCGGTAAACTCACGGGATATGCGGGAGGGCTCGACGCCAAAGCTTGGTTGCTCAACCACGAACAAGCGATGGCGGCGAATATACCCAAAGAACCTCAAGATGCAGCCACCAGTACACGATGAGCCAATAGCTTTATAAAGCGCATTGGTGTTATACGATAACCAAGATGCAGATAAAAACCATGTGCTTCTTCTCTACTGATATGACTGGTGACTTCAATGCGCATACAACGCCGATGCTTGAGGTATTGCTCCGCATGATCGAGCAATTGTTTGCCTATGCTCATGTCACGGAAGTTATCATCCACCACGATGGCGGAAATTCTTCCCCATGGCATATCATCATGGACGACATCTACTGTATGTAAGGTGATAAAACCAACCACTAAATCGCATATCTCTGCGACAAACAATGTATCTCTTTCTTGCTTCATGATCCGTTCAAGCTGTACTGCTGTTTGGTCGAGATCAGCGTGATATCCGAGAGATCGGCAGAGCGCATTAATGCGCTCCGCGTCTTCCAAGGTGGCAGGACGAATAATCATAACTGCGCCTTTAATTGTTTGCTGTTGCTTGACTGGCGGACACCGAGCGTAAGCTCACACGACGGTCGAAAAAATAGCCTTCACGATCGCCTTCGGTTTCAATGGCCAGCTGATTTCCGTAAGCGGTTTGAAGCAATTGCTCAGGGGTGACACCTTGCTCAATCAAGTAGTCAAATACGGCTTGAGAACGCTGTTGTGAAAGCTGCAAATTGTATTCTGAATTACCACGGACATCAGCGTGCCCTTCCAAATCCCAACGTACGCCTGGTTGACTGCGCATCCATTCAGCCACTTCATTTAGCTGTTGTTTGAAATGCGGCTCGATCTCGGCCGAGTTGGTTCGAAATTGAATATCCATCGCCAGATCTAGATTGACCTCTTTGTCTTTTATTGCCGCTTTTAGGTTCGCCAACTCGAGTTCATTTTGCACATACCTATCTCGGTACGTGGTGAGCTGCACGTTTTCGTCTTGAATATCTGCGATGATTTGCTCCTGCGCAGCATTTTGCTTATCGGAACTGGCAATTTGACCAATCAACCCACCCACCAGTGCACCAGCAACTGCACCGACTGGCCCACCAATCACCGCGCCAAATGCAGCTCCACCACCAAAACCCATCATTTCTACCGTGGTGTCACGTTCAGCATTCACCGCTTGCTCGCCTGCATAAACAGTAGAAACCGCCATTGGAATAACCAGAGAAATCGTTACCAGTGTCTTGTTGAATTTTTTCATTGTGTTTTCCTCATCCTAAGTAGGGATTGGGTATAAACCCGTTTGTTGTTTCGATGAGGTCATTAAAACAAGGCAAAATGGCACTGACTGGGAGCAAAAATGGCAATGTAACGAGCAAATGTGGCAAAAATATGGCTTTTGCCTCGAATCGCTTTTCTGCCCTTTTACCCCGTGTATTTTCGGGTATAGTCAAATCATCTTGTGGTTGATTATCTGAGTAAAAATGAAACGTATTGCCATCGTAGAAGACGAACCCGCCATCCGTGAAAACTATGCTGATGTGTTGAGAAAGCAAGGATATGCCGTCTCAACCTATGCCAATCGCCAAGATGCCGAAGATGGCTTTAAACAACGTTTGCCCGATCTGGCGATCATTGATATTGGTCTTGCCCATGAAATTGATGGCGGTTTTCAGCTATGCCAGACTGTTCGTGCTATGTCAGCCACCTTACCCGTGATTTTTCTGACCGCACGTGACAGTGATATTGATACTGTCGTTGGTCTTCGGATGGGCGCGGATGACTACTTAACCAAAGACATTAGTTTGCCCCACCTCATGGCACGCATTGCCGCGCTTTTTCGCCGCAGTGAACTTTTAAGCCTCGCAGCGACTGACACAGAGTCTTTGCTTGAGCGGGGACAGCTAACGCTTGATCTCAATCGTATGCAGGTCAAGTGGGGCGAACAGACGGTAGACCTCACCGTGACCGAGTTTTGGCTAGTTCATGCCATGGCAAAACGTCCGGGGCATGTGCGCAGTCGCCAAGATCTGATGCACGAGGCGCATGTGGTGGTGGATGACAGCACCATTACTTCCCACATCAAGCGTATTAGAAAGAAGTTTATCGCTCTTGATGCTGAATTTGATTATATCGATACGGTTTATGGCATGGGCTATCGCTGGGATAGCAGCAAATGAAACGCGTTTTTGAGCCAGTCTGGCGCTGGGTAGCGGGTATTCGCACCAAAGTTGTACTGCTGTCAGGTTTGCTTTTACTGCTTCCCTTTATTGGTTACAACTATGTGTGGGAATTGGAAAACGTTTTACGACAAGGGCAAGAACAAACGCTCATGGGCTCTGCGCGTGCGTTTTCTATGTCACTCAATCAGCAGCCTGAGCTTTTTGAACGCCAGTTAGCCACTAAGCCCCGCTTGGAAAAAGGCAAAGACCTGTACGCCGTCGCGTTACAGACCCCGATAGACATTGATGGCTCAACGCTTGACTGGGAGCGATACAATTCCCATCGGACACGCTACAGCGATAGCGATGTTATCTTTAGCCGATCTCCTTATCAGTCAGAAGATCTCAATTTCGATCTTATTCTTGCCAGCGATGGTGATGAGATCTTTGCCATGATCGATGTCATCGACAAATCCCCAATATTAAAACGTGATAACACTCATCGCATCGACCGAAATGACCATATTGTTCTCTCGTTAACCACACCGAATGGTGAACTCAAACGCTATGCGATCTTCGCCACTAAAAGCGGGCCTGCTGATGTGTCTCTAATCGAAACCACAATTTCAGACACTGGGCACAACTTTCCCTCAGAAGTCATTCGTGGCTGGTGGCAAGAAACGGCGCAAGGCTATGTCATCGAGCTCGCCATACCTGATTGGCTCGTGGGCGAAAAACTCGGTATAACTTACTACAACGTTAAAGACCCATTTAACCGTGACGTCGAAACGATCCTCACTACTTCGAATTCTCGCAACGCAGAGACGCTCGGCACGCTGCTTGTGCCTTCGCCTGATCTTGAGCGTGTATTAACCAAGATCAACGACGGTAACTCAAGAGTTTGGGTGGTTGATAAACACGGGCGCGTTCTGGCCAAAACCGGTGATTTGCAATCCGCCAACGGGGTGTGGGAAACGACGATCAAATACCAAGACCCGCCCTCCGGCATCATGGGCTGGATACAAACCAACATCCTCAACCCTTTTTACTATCAATTACTTGATCGGCCACCCGAAAAGATTGTCGATGCCATGCAGCACGCCGCCGTCGTAAGAGGGGTCGAAGTTCAGCAAGCCTTGATTGGTAGACCCTATGCCAATTGGCGTATCACCCCCGATCAAGGGGCGATGATTTTGTCTGCCGCCTACCCCATTAAAGTCAATGGCGATATTGTGGGTGCTGTGGTGGTTGAAGAAACAACGAATGGTATTACAACATTGCGAAACAAAGCGCTTGAGCAACTGTTCAATGTGCTGCTTGCGGTGATTATTATTGGCGTGGTGGTGCTTCTCTTATTTGGTTCGCACATATCAAAGCGTGTGCGCAAATTACGTGATGATGCGGAAAGCGCTATTGACCCACAAGGCCGAGTGAGACACCAGCTCGAACCCGCTGAAAGCAGAGACGAAATCGGCGATCTCTCTCGCACCATGTCTACCATGGTGACGCGCCTGTCTGACTACAACAGCTACTTGGAGAAAATGTCTTCAAGCCTCTCTCACGAATTGAGAACGCCTGTCGCTGTTGTTCGTTCATCGTTAGAGAATCTTGCATTTGTTACCGCAGATGCCGACCAGCATCGTTACATCGATCGCGCTCAAGAAGGCGTTGCTCGACTTGCGACTATTTTAACTAGCATGACCGAAGCCACGAGGCTTGAACAGAGTTTTGAACATGCAGAGAAAACCCATTTCCCACTCGACAAAGTGGTCTCAGGTTGCGTCCAAGGATACGAATACGCGTATTCTACGCAATCCTTCACACTGATCATGAATAATGGACACTATGACATGGTCGGTGTACCCGAATACATTGCGCAGTTGCTCGATAAATTAATCGCAAACGCCGTGGAATTTCACACACCCGAAACTGCTATTGATATTCAACTGACACAAGATGATAAGCAGGCTCAGATCACGGTTTCAAACCTTGGCCCTAAATTACCAGAAAATATGGGAAATCAATTATTGGCTTCCATGGTCTCTGTACGGGATGAAAAGCAAAAATCCGACAAACCCCACTTGGGGCTAGGATTGTATATTGCTCGCTTAGTGGCAGAGTTTCACGGCGGTGAACTTGCTATTGCCAACCGTGCAAGCGGCGATGGTGTTGTTGTTACCGTTTGGCTGCCTTTAGCTTAAACTTAGTGTCAGCCCAAAAACATGGAGTTGTTATGAAATTATATGAAAAAGGTCCTGCACCGAGTGCACGACGCGTTAGCCTGTTTATGGCAGAAAAGGGCATCGAGATCCCAAGAGTTGACGTCGACATTCGTGGCGGAGAAAACATCTCCGATGCGTTCAAAGCGATCAGCGTAACTGGCAGGATCCCCGCGCTTGAACTTGATGATGGCACAACCCTGTGTGAATCCATCGCGATCTGCAGGTATCTCGACGTGGCATTTCCCACTGATCACGCCCTTTTTGGAGATAGTGCAGTGACTATTGGTCAAGTCGAAATGTGGAATCGTATTGCTGAGCTGCAAGGGCTATTTACTGCGTTTCAAGCATTTCGCAACCTTACTGGTATCTACAACGACAGAGAGCGCTGTGTCGATGCATGGGGAGAGGAATCAAAACAACGCGTTATCGAGTTTTTACCGCTAATGGAAAATCGCTTAGCACAATCCCCTTACCTGGCAGGCGATCGTTTTTCAGTGGCCGATATTACCGCATATGTGATGTGTGGTTTCATTAAAAATATGGACATTCATATTGATGAATCACTGCCTTCCATTCTCGCTTGGCAGCAGAAATTAAGTAAACGCCCTGCATTTATTGCGGTACAAGCATCTTGATGACACTTAGGTAAGTCACGCCGATAAAAACGGAATTGATGACGCTTATACCTAAACAAGCTCAAGATGCTTGGGTATACATGTCGGCTTTAAAAAGCATGATCAAAAAAGCCATCCTCAATGAATCA
The DNA here is from genome assembly GCF_045679545.1 of Enterovibrio litoreus. NCBI lineage: Bacteria > Pseudomonadati > Pseudomonadota > Gammaproteobacteria > Vibrionales > Vibrionaceae > Enterovibrio > Enterovibrio litoreus. The sequence goes on along the minus strand of NZ_CP166195.1, from coordinate 1,358,084 downwards.
TTTCACGGGATGGCTTTTCTTATGTCTCTTTCAGAAACTCAATGAATACCTGATTGTCTGAATATTCAACCTTGGTGACTTTACCATCCACGGTTAAAGATGTTCTCACTGTCACACTTCCTCCAGACATGTTTTCACTGCGACTTCTCAAGCTGGGCAATGCCTGATGAGGATCTAAGCCAATCTCTTTACACAAACGAAAAACGAAACTCTGTTCCATTGGAACATCACCACGCAGTGCTTTCGATAACTCAAGTTGACTGACGCCCAATCGCTTCGCCATATCAATCTGCGTGATACGCAATTTTGCTTTATAAGACATCCACGCATCGTAAAGTGTTTGCCTGTCGTGATAGGTAAATTCCATTATTCCCCTCTGCTACCTACCAAATCGATAGCGTTATAGTAAGGAATCAGGCATTTTCTTTGTCAGTTAATCGTAAGGGCTGCGTAAGCACTTGTCTCACTCCACACTCTTCGATATGGTAGCGCCGTTAATCAGACTACGAGATTTACCATGAGCTATAACCTAGCCCTGCTCCCAGCAGATGAAAAACAAAAAATCGAATTAGACAAACAGGCATCTTTCGCGGTTTGGCAGGTGAAAAATGCGTTAGCAGAGAGAAGTACCTTTGCGCAGCAAGCACAAGCATTGAGCGATGAAAACGAGCGCGCACATTTCGTTGATTGCGTAGAAAAATATTCAAAAATAATGGGGCTGTAAACAGCCCCATTTTTCTGTCTAATACCTGTCATTTTTCTCATGCAAATTGTTGTTCGTACAACCATAGAAATGACGATGCCGCGTTTCTATTTCTTGGTCAGTAACGCCACGTACTTATTGCTGTCATCACAATAGACAACGCGACAATTGAAGTTCTTACTTTCCGCAACGCGTCGCAACGTCGACATGCCGACGTCAAACCACGGCACTTCTTCACTCACTCTACCATCGAACTCAAAGGTTAAATGACGTGTTCGATAGCCTTCATATTTGAGGTTTTCAGAACTGAGGATTAAGCGCCCACCGGGATAGAGATTCCGATGCGCCAAATCAAGGAAGTGGAAAAAGTTTCTAATATTACCCAGTTGCCCTATCACGCCACGCAGCGCCAACCACGTAAAAGTGCGGTCAAACATCGGGTGCTGATCAAACAAATGACCACAGATAACTGACGGCACCCCACGCTGATGCATGATGGCACACGCAATCGGAGAGCTGTCGACAGAAATGACTTTGATTCCTTTCGCGACCAGAAACAGTGAATGCTCACCACCACTCGCCCCAATGTTTAAAACACTTCGTCGACAATACGAAAGTGCAATCCTATCTGTAGCAACATCCTCAGGGCGACGGAAAAAGTCGGACGTCGGTATCACTGACGTTCCATTGCTTTCCCTTACAATGAGTTTCCCTGATTTATTGCCGTTGTAATAGCTGGCTAATGCGGTACCAAATACTTCAACAACGCTCTGCATGACCAATCCCCCTGTTATTCAACTAAGAGAATACGCCGATGCAATACAGAGATGTGTCTCATTTTAACAACAACTGAACTGTATCAGCTTAAAGTGCTAGTACTTGACTTGTCACAAAGTACTGATTTGATGGCTTTGTGCTTGCTTCTTTCTACGTTTATTTTGATACATAGTTTGGTCTGCATCACTAAGCCATTGTTCTGCAGACAATACATCTGGAGTGAGTTCTTTCTCACCTAAGCTCAAGGTCACCGTAATGTTGTTAGGTAATCCTTCACTATTGATATCCTGACAAAGCCTTTCTAATATTTGAGGCACTTCTGATTTGGCGGTATGGCGAAAAAGTACAACAAATTCATCGCCGCCTATTCGTCCGGCCACATCTGAATCACGGATATTACGGGTTAGATGCTCGGCAATCTTAACCAATACTTGATCACCCACGTCATGGCCAAACGTATCGTTGATCCCTTTGAATCCATCCGCATCAATATAGACAAGCAGAGAGGGATCTCCCGTCATCGAGAAGGTCTCATACGTTTCTCGAATGTCATTCATGATCGCATGGCGTGATTTAATCCCCGTCAGGGAGTCATACTCCACCAATTGACGCAGCTTCTGAGCCATGTTTACCACGGTGTCCCGTTGGACAATTTCCGCCGTAATATCGGTTAGCGTGCCAACACGATAGATCAGCTCATCATTGCCATCGAATACACAATGTCCGCTATCACGGATGTGCTTGATTCGGCCATCTGGGAACAATAAACGGTAGTTCATAAACCACGAGTCCGTAGACGAAGAAAATCTGGTCTCCGCAGCAATCTCTCTTTCCGATGGATGAATTTTGTTCAAGAACGCGCGAGGATCTCCATAAAGTGACTCTGAGGGTTCTTCCCACACCGTTTCGTAGCATTTGTTCACGTAGAAAAGCCGCATCGGATCAGCACCCGATATCCAAACAACAGAGCTGACATTTTCTGCAATTACGCGGAATCGTCGTTCAGAAGTCGCAATCACGTCTTGAAGTTGTTTCTCTTCATGAATATCAAACACAGAGATAATAAAACAAACGCTGCCGGTATGATCATCTTCTACAGCAGAAACAAACGTTCTTACCCACAGTTGATGTCCATGCTTATGAATGTATCTTTTATCGACGTGATAGTGGCCTCCCCCCGCCCCATGCAACGCTAAGCGCTGTCTTAGGGGGTGCTCGCAGTTGGCATCTGAGGAATAAGTCAGTTCGAAGTCTGTCTTCGTTTTTAATTCTTCTGTGTCGTAACCAAGCAATGAGTAAAACGCGCTATTAACATCGAGAAAATAACCATCGGCGTCAACAACAGCCATTCCGCACGGCAGTCTATCTATTGAAAAACCCCCGATATTAACGGCTTCTTGATTCAACGAAAACGCAGCAATGTATGTCAGTGAAGGCGAAGATATTTCTGCGCTCACGTTCAATGTATAAGTGCAGGAGGAAGCGCCAAATGTGATGACCTTGCTAAAAGGCTCAGGAGATGTGAAAGCGATCGTTGTCGAAAAGTGCTGCTTAATTTCCTGCCAAACAGCCGAAGACGTAAAGTCATCGATGTGATGACGAGTTTGTGGCAACCGCAATAGTTTTTGGCATTCGCGATTGATATGGACAATATCGCCCTGCTCATCAAGTATCAGCATGGGGACAGGTGCAATATCAAAATAGAGCATCTGCGATTTATTTTGAGTCTGAAACATCCGAGTCCGTCATATCCTAGTGTTGCCGAGGCACAATCAAGAAAGCGCTCGAACTATAGAGCTAAGCACTCAAGCAATATACTAGCGGTATGGTGGACAGACATTTGTATCACTTTCAAGCCAGACATAAAGAAAGCGCTTTCGAAGTGTAATAAACTACAATGCACCCGGATAAGGAAGATGGCCAACTTTCACCCACAACAAAGTGTCTTCTTCAGCGAACGGGTTGTATTCAAACATGTGCGGATTACGAATCCAGGTTCCTGCCGGGTACTTCCCATATTCATCTCGATACTCTCCACTTAGTACCAAGATCTCCTCTCCACAAAAGTGAGAGATCGAGAAAAAGTGCTGACCCGCAGGCCAACGTATCATGGCAACCTGCTCGCCGTTGAATTCATGAAGTGGCAACATTTTTAAGCGCCCCTGCCCATCAATCCATTTCTTTTCGTCGCCCGTGTCTATACGTATCTGATGGTGGTCGTTTGCAGAAAACTGATGCAGTTTCACTAACAAGGTGCAGCCAACTTCGCTAAATGGCGCGTGAGCACTTCCAGGAGGGTTTCGTATGTAGGTTCCGGCAGGATAATCGCCAAATTCATCTGAGAAGACACCATCGAGAACCAGTATTTCTTCGCCAAGCGGGTGCTCATGGCGCTTGAAAACACTCTTAGGTGCATATTTTACGATACTTGTCGCGTGTCCTCGTTCTGCCTCTTCGCGTGCCAGAGGTTTCCGAAGTACACCTTGTGCGGGTGAAGGCTGCCAATTGAGTTCATTGGTGTTGATCACTACCCGTTTATCATACTGCATGTTCAGCATAAGACATTCCTCAAGCAGGGAAACACTTGTCCCTCCCAATTTAGGCTTGCTGTTTCAATAATATAGTCATACCGTCAGAGACTAGCCGTCCCAATCGTTGGAACTCATTGATTAATGCGGATACCCATGTAACCTCAAAAGTCTTGCCGGGTATATTATTATTCTAAAAAATAACAGGCACAAAAAAGCCGACTTTCGTCGGCTTTTTCTATGGTCATTTCACAACAGATTATGCGTCTGCTGGACGACGGTCAGTGCGAGCTGCAGCTGGACGACCGTTACCACCACGGTCACGGTTGAAACGACGCTCACCAGAAGGTTTGCCACCGTTACCACCGCGAGGTCCGCGCTCATCAAAACGACGTGCACCACCAGCATTAGCGCCACCGTTGCGATCACCGCCAGTACGACGACGTGGTGGCTCCATGTTCACGTGACCTTCAACCAATTGTGCATCTGTCGCTTTCTGACGAATACGCAATTGCTTCAGTTGAGCCATGATTTCGTTAGGCATTTTCTTCGGCAATTGAACGTAAGTGTGGCCAGTAGCCAACTTGATAGAACCGATGAATTGCTTCTCTAGGCCAAGTTCGTTTGCGATAGCACCAACGATATCTTTAACCTGAACACCTTGGTCACGGCCAACTTGCAATTGGTAAGTATCCCAATCAGCAGCGTTGTAGCTACGACGCTCACCACGATCAGCACCACGCTCAGGACGGCTACCGTCACGAGGACGCTCATCACGACGTGATTCACGGCGTTTGTTCTCACGCTCAATCGCAGAGATCATTGGGTCAGGACCGGTGTAGAACAACGGGCGCTTACCTTGTTGACGCTGAAGCAGCATCGCAGCAAGCGTCACAGTATCAACTTCGATCTGTTCTTGAAGCTTCTCGATAAGACCAACAAACGCTTCTAGGCTTTCAGACTCTTTCTGCTCAAGCAGGTCAGCAGCCAGTGCAGCAAGACGCGCTTCTGCCACTTTGTCACGCATTGGAAGTTGGATTTCTTCCATACGAGTAGAAGTGACACGCTCAATGGTGCGCAGCATGCGGATTTGGTTGGTACGAACCAACAGAATCGCTTTACCAGCACGACCAGCACGACCTGTACGGCCGATACGGTGAATGTATGATTCAACGTCGAATGGGATATCGTAGTTGAAAACGTGCGTGATACGTGGAACATCAAGACCACGAGCAACAACGTCAGTTGCAACCAGAATATCGATAACACCACGTTTGATGTGATCAACAGTACGCTCACGCAGTGACTGAGGGATATCACCGTGCAAGGCAGCAGCTTTAAAGCCACGCGCTTGCAACCAATCAGCCAGACGCTCAGTATCCTGACGGGTACGAACGAATACGATTGATGCGTCAGTTTCTTCAGTTTCCAGAAGACGTGACATTGCTTCGTCTTTTTCTACGCCTTTAACAACCCAGTATTGTTGCTCTACTTTCTCAACAGTACGGTTGCTACCAGCAACGTCAATGCGTGCAGGGTTACGTAGGAAACGGTCAACGATTTCTTTAACGATTGGAGGCATGGTTGCAGAGAACAATACACGTTGTGCACTTTCTGGCGCTTGTTCCATGATCCAAGTTACGTCGTCAACGAAACCCATCTTCAACATTTCGTCAGCTTCATCTAGAACGAAAGTTTTCACTTCGTCCAGTTGTAGACGCTCACGGTTGATAAGGTCTTTAACACGACCAGGCGTACCAACAACAACGTGAGCACCTGAACGAAGTGCACGCATTTGATCAACGATAGAAGCTCCACCGTAGATCTCTAGCACTTTCAGACCAGCGATGTTTTTACCCAGAAGTTTAACTTCTGCAGCAACCTGAATGGCCAATTCACGAGTAGGCGCCATAACAATAGCTTGTGGCTTGTGTTGGTTCAGATCGATTTTATTCAGAACTGGCAGTGAGAACGCTGCGGTTTTACCCGTACCGGTTTGTGCCTTGCCCAGTGCATCAGCACCAGTCAATAGAAGAGGAATCGAAGCCGCTTGGATTGGCGTTGGTGAAACAAAGCCGATTGAATCTAAAGCGGAAAGAAGGTTTTCAGACAGATCTAACTGACGAAATTCAGTAACGGTATCTTGCATTGGGATCCCAATATATAGACTAAAGTAACGGGGCCCCTGCTAGCGGTTTCGTACTGTTATATTTTACTGATGCAGGGTCATTATTGTTTACGACAATGACGTCCTACTCTCTGCAACAGTAACTAACGCTACGGGCCTCGACAAATAAGGGTCAGAATTCTGCGCTATTAAACTAAAAAAAGCCAGAAAAAATTGAACAAGTTCACAATTTTTTCTACGACTGATGACATTTTGACTGCAATAGCCTAATTCGCTAGCAAATTGTCGTTATTTTAGACACGACACTGCAGAACTCGTCTGCCTTTTTAGTCTACGCACACCCGATTCTGCCCCAATCTTTCCGCCATCATTCGTTGTTTTTCCGCTTTTTTAAGCAGTGAACTTTGCTTGGTAAAAAGAGAAATACCGTTAAGATTGACACCGATACTTAGGGTTATCCTCTGATAAACCGTTGATGCGCAATTTCGAATATTAAGGTGGTACACAGAATTAACGAGAGTTTCAGCCCGCTCGCGCAACTGAATTTCATCGTCATATTGCAACAAAAGTACAAACTCTCCAGGTGACGTTGTCACTAAAGAGTAAGCATCGATTCCCGCCAAATTGTCTTCAATCGATGAAGTGATTGAACGCAAGATATGCTTGGCAGAATCTGCACCATATTTTTTCTGATACCCATGGAAAAAATCAATCGCTATAGATATTACCGCTAAAGATGCTTTTTGCTTTCGAGCATGAGAAACCACCCCAGCAAAACTGAGCGAAAGGTGCTTTGCATTAGGTAAGCCAGTGACACTATCGATGACATTGGCCCACATACCCTGTCTTTTACTTTCGGCCAATTTTCGTCTTAACAATATTAACTCTTGCGCTTGTTGCTTGTGCGCAATCTGCAGTTGAGACAATTTAGAATTCGCAGACTCCGTCTCACGCAATTTTATGATTTTCTGACAAACAGATGCAGCAAGCAGCTTTATCGCTTCTTTCTTTGGTTCATCTAATACCGAAGCATAAAGCAGGTTGTCTGCCGCAAACCAACCGATACATTCATCTTGGTCCCACATCGCCATCATGATGTTCCAGCCGATCCCAACTTCTTCAAGCCCGAAATAGAGCGGAACATTCTCTTTAACGATCAGCTCATTTTTTCGTGAAAAGGCTTCTTCCATAAAAATGGTATTGGGCATTTCCTGACAAAAATCTGAACGGTCGACCACATTGCCATGAGGATCTGTTCCCCAAGTCCCCCACATTTTTGACGTTTCCATATCACAAAGGAAAATACCCATCCTATCGATCTGTAAGCGATCTCTTCCAAGCTCAATGGCAATGCGACACAGAGAATGGATAGACGTGGCTTTCGTAAATCGAAGTGATATTTCGTGAAGGCTTTTAAGGTAAGTGAGTTGAGAAGATAACGTGCGATTGTTTAACGCTAAGTCCAATTCGTTTTGTTTTCTAGAAAGTTGGAACTGAGTGATTTGATGCGTGAGCACCTTACATTTCAATTGAAACGCAGCATCTTGTCTCAGCCAGTCAAACTGCTCAGAGCGAAGCTTTCTAGTGTGGCCAGTGATGTCTGTCTCTACCAGCACATAGCCAAGCGATGCCCTACTTTTCGTTAAAGGGATCACCGCGTGCTCCCATTTGACATCATTTTTTTGCCAGCCCGCATTTAGTGACAAATCAGAGATGAATGAGAAATCGTGATGATGCTTTTTGGTCAGAAATGGTAAATCAATGAAGTAGCCGCTGTACGCTTCGACGGGCTTAAAATCGGGGTAAAACTTGAACACATGTTGAGTCTGACTAGCAGCAAGACGAAGCACATTATTTTCATAAAGGAATAACGCGATATTCTTAATGCCATTGTGTTTTATTAGTCGATCGAAAACACTTTCACACCAAGATTCAAGGGTGTCATCGGTTTCAATGGTCTTTTCAATCTGACGCTCTAATTCAGCACTTTCCATGTGCACATCCGCTCACACAATATCAACAGCGCTTATTCTGTCATCCGAATAAATTTACGCATTGCTGTTACATCAACTTTGAGATGCGCCACGAACTTTTAGTCTGCATTACTGAGTGAATTGTTTGCAGTTGTGCCGACGCATTCCTTGGTTTTGACGCGTCGAATACGTATAGTGTTGCGGTTCACATTCTGAGATCAGGCTAATGTTTCAAGACAATCCGCTACTTGCACAGCTAAAACAGCAAATTAAAGAAAACATCCCCAAGAAAGAAGGTACCGTTAAGGCCACCGAAAAAGGCTTCGGCTTTCTTGAAGTTGATAGCAAAACCAGCTACTTCATTCCACCTGTCTACATGAAGAAAGTCATGCATGGTGACAAGGTTATCGCACTGATCCGTACGGAAAAAGAGAAAGAAGTAGCGGAACCCGATGAACTGGTTGAACAATCCATTACGCGATTTATTGGTCGTGTAAAGCTAGTTCGTGGCAACCTTAATGTGGTGCCAGATAGTCCTCAACTCAAAGACGCTATTCGCGCAAAAACACGTAAAGGACTTAGCCATGACGCTTTGTCTGAAGGTGATTGGGTTGTCGCCAAGCTTATCCGCCACCCTTTAAACGGTGAAAACGGCTTCTTCTGTGAGATCAGTGAAAAAATCACTGATGCAAATGACAAGATCGCCCCTTGGTGGGTAACGTTGGCAAAACATGACTTACCAAACCAGGAGCCAGCTCCTCAGGAAAACTGGGAAATGCTGGATGAGTCGCTTGTCCGCGAAGACCTGACTGATGTGCCATTTATTACTATCGACAACGCATCAACCAAAGATATGGATGATGCGCTGCACACTGTTGCAAATGAAGACGGCACATTTACCTTAACCATTGCGATTGCTGACCCAACAGCCTACGTTGCAGAAGGGACAGAACTAGATAAGCAAGCGCGCGAGCGTGGCTTCACTATTTATCTGCCGGGTCGCAACATTCCAATGTTGCCACGTGAGTTGAGCGACGACCTTTGCTCACTACGTGAAGGCGAAATTCGCCCTGCACTTTGCTGTCGTGTCACCATTCAAGCAGACGGTACTATCTCCGATGATGCAACCTTCTTTTCAGCCACTATTAAGTCGCAAGCGCGTTTGGCCTACGACAATGTGTCAGATTGGATTGAAAACGGACATTGTGAAGGCTGGCAGCCATCAGATGTGATTGCTGAGCAGGTGAATACACTTCATCACCTTGCTAAAGCACGCGTTAACTGGCGCGAAACCAATGCTGTGACCTTCCCTGACCGTCCTGATTACCGCTTTGAACTCAGCGAAGACAACGACGTTGTCGCTATCCACGTAGAACCTCGCCGCATCGCAAACCGCATGGTTGAAGAAGCGATGATCACAGCGAACATTTGTGCAGGCCGTGCCCTACGCGAACATTTTGGCTTTGGTGTATTCAATACCCATGCAGGTTTTTCGCCAGAGAAAATGGCCGATGTGGTTGAGCTGATCAACCAACATGGTGGTGAAGTAAACGCCGAAACACTGGCAACGATTGAAGGTTTCAGTGCACTACGCCGCTGGTTGAACACGCAAGAAACGACGTTCTTGGACAACCGGATTCGTAAATACCAGGCATACAGCGAGATTGGCAACACGCCAGCCCCACACTTCGCCATGGGCCTCGACGTTTATGCGACATGGACTTCTCCGATCCGCAAATATGGGGACATGGTGAACCATCGTCTACTTAAAGCGATTGTGCGCGGCGAAACAGCCGCACAAACACCGGATGATCTCATTGGTGAAGAGCTCGCGCTGCACCGTAAGCATCATCGTATGGCTGAGCGCGATGTTTCCGATTGGCTGTATGTTCGTCTTCTTAAGAACGCCGTCAGTGAGAAGAAAACGTTCTTGGCAGAAATTTTCGACATCAACCGTGCGGGCATGCGTGTTCGTCTTCTTGAAAATGGCGCAATGACCTTCATTCCTGGCTCATTGATTTGTGAAAACAAAAAGCGTGTAGAGTGCAACGCTGACATGGGCATCATCTCTGTCGACGGCAATAAAGAGTTTCAGCTAGGCGACCAAATAGAAGTGATTATCACGGATATCAAAGAGCCTACCCGCTCAATTGTTGGCAGACCCACAAGAGAGTTTGCGGTGGTTGCAGAAAAAATTGAAACAGAAACAAAAGCTGAAGTAGTAGCAGAAGCAGAACAAGTCGCTGCAAAAAGCGAATAATCTACTGCATTATTTCTGTTCTAATAGCTGTCGGTAATCAAGTAGTTACTGCTAATCACGTAGTTACAGCTAAACGCCGAAAAGCGACAAAAAACTAAAAACGCCAGACACTGTGAAGTGTCTGGCGTTTTTTGATCGTATGCGTTTCGCTTCATCGGATTGAGTAAAATGCGGGCAATAAAAAACCCGGTCCATGGAGCCGGGTCAGGTTACCTTTTTAACTTTTCAATGCCGAAGCAACGTAAAGTCCAGCTATGCAGTAACGCCAAAATTGGACCAATCATTAGGTTGTCGGCGGCCAAACCAAATCCTTATGATTGTTTATTGTCCAAACCAGTTTGCTCTTTGCAAACCTTATTGTTATTCAATGTATAAATCAAAACGATGTTTTATGTTGCTACGCTGACTGAAACCTAAAGGAGAAACACTCTCTTCTCCAACGCTCATCGATCAACGTGTTTCAAACCTCATTCTGAACGCAGCCTGTCTAAACAGAGTGCAATTCATCTAAAGCGATGCACTAATATAGTGATAATACTCGCAAAAAACAAGGCGTGATGTAAACTTCATGTGAAAATTGGAATCACATGCCGGATGTAAAATAACCTTATTACTCATTGAGTTAGTTAAAGCGTAGACCGCACTACGAAAACTTGCCAACTCTTCGTCTAAGTTTTTATACGAAAAATGTCTACAAACATCTCTTTCACGGATAAGGCTGATCAAAACATATTTCGATGACAGAAATATTATCGATTTGCACCAACTCATTCGTCAAATTGGCAATAGATACTCAATCGATGAGCAAAAAAAAACCGCATCTTCATCAGGAGATGCGGCTGGATATGCAGAGCATATTGCCAAAGGACTCGTTCCTTACTGAGTTTATGGCTTCTTCAGTGACTCAATTTCTTTCTCAACTTCAGCGCGAGATATACCCACGTCATTCAGAAAGCTCTCGTCTTCAAGCTTCATTTCAAGTTCACTTCGTAACTGATAACGCCGCCATAAGCTCCAAATTTTGTTGACCAGATTTGCAATGAAACCGCCATGAAGCTTGGTTGGCATTTGATCGATGTCGATGCCATACCGAGAGTTTGTTGTTCTGCTCACTTTACTTCTCATGACGTTTCCCCTTTATTTGTGTCTCTTTTGCCATCCCACTTGACAGTTCAATATTTAAACAATTTAATTGTTAAGAAAAGCCAATATTTCTTAGGCTAAACTTCAAAGGAGTTGAAGTATGACTAACTTCGATATCGACCAGCTCAGAACACTCGTTGCGATCGTTGACTGTGGGAACTTTGCTGCGGCAGCGAATAGCGTTCACAGAACGCAATCTGCTGTGAGTATGCAAATGAAAAAGCTTGAAGAAGTTGCAGGCGTTGCCCTTTTTCAGAAACAAGGACGCCGTCATGTATTGACATCACACGGCATGACACTGGTCAGTTATGCCCGGCAAATGTTGATACTCAACGACGAAGCCATGGCGCATTTTCATAGCCCAGAAATGAATGGCATGGTCAAACTCGGCGTATGCGACGATTATGTGAATCTCGTGTTTCGTCGAATATTGACCGGTTTTTCTGAGCGGTATCCCAATCTACAACTTTCGGTCCAAAGTAACAGCAGCCAACGACTGCTCAAGCAAGTATTGGACGGACGCTTAGATCTTGCATTGATCAATATTCACGACCAAAGTTACCCTGCGACGCACCTTTTCACTGAAAAACTGGTTTGGGCAAAAGCCAAAAATGTTACCTATTGCAAAGACAGACCATTACCGCTTGCTATTGAAGTAGATTGCCGTTGGGGACGACTTGCTATGGAGATCCTTGACCGAGCGAGTATCCCTTATCAAGTCGTGCTTTCTGCTGCGGACTTCCATGGTTTAAACGCAGCGATTGAATCTGGAATGGCGGTTTCACTGATCGCCGCTTGTTCAGTGACAGAGAATATGGACTTGCTCGGATGGTTAAACACCAATTTGGTAGAAACGTCCATTGCCAGTGGGCTAAGCCTGAAACCCGGAGCGAGCGAGCCAGCAATTTTGGCATTGGCTGATTACATTACTGAATGGTACGGTCACCGAAATAGAAATGTCGCCTAAAAGCCCATAAAGGGAACAGACAAACTGACTGATTTGTGAGAATGATTAAACACTATGATTGGCTATATATTGCGCGGAAGTAGGCTGGCACTTAGACTCGAAATGTTTACGGCTAATTAGGTGTTTTCTCTACCGATGCGCGACATCATCACATTAAAAGCGATCTCTGTTGCCACCCTGATCCTCACGGGGTGTGAATCCAGTCAGACGGCAGAATCGCTAAATGCCACTAACGCGTATTATAAAACCGAGAGACCAAACTCACTCGCTCCGAACGTTCAAGCAGACGAACCTTTCAGTGACGCACTTGTGACCTACTTTGAAGAGTGGAAAGGTACGCCCTATCGTTGGGGCGGGGCGTCTAAAAAGGGGATAGACTGCTCTGCTTTTACTCAGCAGGCCTATCAAGCCGTGTTCCAACACCCACTGCCCCGCACCACGAGACAGCAAGTCACCAGGGGAAAGGAAACCCCTCTTCATGCTGCGAACTTTGGCGATTTAGTCTTTTTCAAAACGGGCTCCCGTCGCTATCACGTAGGTATCTATATCGGCGATAAGCAGTTCATGCATGCTTCTTCGTCTAAAGGTGTCATCATATCAACGTTAGATAATCCCTATTGGTCTGCGCGTGTTTGGCAGGTCCGCAGCTATTTGCCAGATCAGCGCTAATTGCTTTTACGTTTTTACCAAGGAACAATCGTCCCATCATGATGAAAAAGATGCCCTGATTCTTCCGCTGTCATCCGTTCAAACTGTGCCAGTATCCGATTAGCTGTTACCGAAGGCGAATAGAGCTTTTCAGCAGGCCAATTCTGGGTAAAAGGCTCAGAAAGAATACTTGGTGTCGTTCCAGGATGCATCGCAATCACCGAACAATTTTTTGCCCTTCTACCCCATTCAATCGAAAGCGTTTTGATAAACATGTTTAACGCTGCCTTCGACATACGGTAGCTATACCAGCCCCCCAGTTGGTTGTCTTCAATACTGCCCACTTTGGCGCTCAGCGAAATCCATTTTAGGAACGAATGAGAGTTAAGCAGAGGAGAGACAGCCTGCGCCAAATGGACATGCGGTAAGACGTTTACCGACATCGATTTATCAAGCCAATGCGCAGACACTTGGCCCACATGCTTTTCTGGCGAGTGCTGTTCATCGTGCAATATGCCAGTGCATTGAACAATACCAGCAAGTTCAGGCCAGAATGGTGTCACCCACTCTCGAATCGTATTCACGCTATGCGGTTGTGTAATATCGCAAATCAAGTGAGCCTTCGACGGTAAACCATCATGAGAGTCAGAACGACTGATCGTGATGACGTCATACCCTTTTTGACTCAATACCTTTGTGAGTGAGCAGCCAATCGTTCCATGTGAGCCAGCCACCAATACCGTCCTCTGCATCATCTCTCCTTAATTTGTTCTGCTAATATCATGTAAATCTCTGATTTGATGATTATCGTGATCTTTTCACTCATTTAAACGTATTGCGTTCGGTGCGAACAAAAGTACTGACCTTGGAATAAATTTATATGACTCAAGACACCATTGTGATCACTGGTGCTGCACAAAGAATAGGTTTTTCGCTCGCGAAGCATTTCGTTAAAAGCGGGAATCTTGTGATTGTGTCCTATCGTACGGAAAGAAAGGGGATATCACTCTTACGAGAGCTGGGTGTAGAGTGCATTCAAGCAGATTTTGCTACAGACGGCGGGATTCATCAATTTGCCCGTTCACTGGCTGAAAAAAATCTAACGATTCGCGCTCTCATTCACAATGCGTCAGATTGGAACGCTGAAAAGCACACAGACGATTATGCAGCCCTGCTTGACCAAATGATGCAAGTGCACGTGAAAGCGCCATACCTGCTAAATCAAGCGCTGGCGCCGTTTATGCGCAATGACAAGAACGCGGGCAGTGACATCATTCACTTTACCGATTACGTTGTAAAAAAAGGAAGCGCGAAGCACATCGCCTATGCTGCCAGTAAAGCCGCGCTGGATAACCTCACCCTCTCCTTCGCGCAGAAACTTGCACCACATGTTAAAGTAAACAGCATTGCTCCAGCACTGATCATGTTTAACGAGCGCGATGATGACGACTACAAGCGGAAAGCATTGGCAAAATCATTAATGTGCCTCGCCCCCGGTGAAACAGAAGTATTGAACGCCGTAGAATTCATCCTGAATAGCAATTACATGACGGGCCAAAGCGTCAACCTTGATGGTGGCCGAGCATTAAAATAACCAAACGGAACCATAGCTATGCAAAATGCGATTATCACTATTACCAATCTTCGCCTACGCACATACATTGGCTTTAATCCTGACGAGCAAGAAAAGAAGCAGGATGTGGTATTGAACATTGAAATTCATTATCCCGGCGATAAAGCCTGTTCAAGTGATGTGGTTGATGAAGCTCTGAACTATAAAGTGATCACGAAATCTATTATTGATCACGTCGAAAATGGTCGCTTCTTATTGCTCGAAAAATTAGTGTCTAGTGTTTTAGATATTGCGAAAGGGCACCATTGGGTCACGTTTGCCCGTGTAACTATTGATAAACCTCACGCACTACGATTTGCTGATTCAGTCTCATTGAGCCTAAGTTGGCAGCAGGAAGAATGAATCTTCATGCATAAATAGTAAGGTTCCTTCTATTTTTTCGAACAAGTTGTTCAGTTGTCAGTGCTTAACCTGCGCATTTTATTGATTATAATTCTCATTAACACTAATCAACTGGACGCGTCGCTGAAATGGAAAGAACCGCTAAGTATGGTCTTACACTCCGCCTTATCCACTGGCTCAGTGCTGTGCTTGTCATTGGCATGTTTGCTGCAGGTTTATGGATGGTTGACCTTACTTACTACAGCAGCTGGTATAAAACTGCGCCTCATTGGCACAAATCAGTGGGAATTTGTATTGCCGCACTGACTGTGTTTCGCCTTATCTGGCGCGCTGTTAAAGGTACGCCAAACATTGAAGGCAGTCGTTTCGAAAGAACTGCAGCGCATGCCGCACACCATACTCTGTACCTTCTCTTGTTCGTGATATTCGCGTCAGGCTACTTAATTTCCACATCAGATGGACGCCCCATCGACGTTTTTAACTGGTTTGCAGTGCCGGCATTGGGAGAACTCTTCCCTGATCAGTCGGATATTGCTGGAGCCATTCACTACTATGCTGCTTTTGTACTGATCGGCTTGGCTGTTTTACATGCCGCCGCCGCACTCAAGCACCACTTTATCGACAAAGACGATACGTTACGCAAAATGATTGGAGGCAAATCGTAATGAAAAAGACACTTCTAGCTCTAGGACTCGGTGCAGCGACAGTATTTTCTACTGCAACGTTAGCAGATGACTACGTCATTGATACCAATGGTGCGCACGCGTCAATCAACTTCAAAGTGCCACATTTGGGTTATAGCTTTATCAAAGGTCGTTTCAACGATTTTGGTGGTGAATTTTCTTACGACCCAGCAAATGTCACCGACTCTGTTGTCGTTGTAAACATTGATACCACCAGTCTTGATTCCAACCACGCTGAACGCGATAAACACTTACGAAGCGATGATTTTATCAATGCATCTAAGTTCTCTACCGCGACTTTTAAGAGCACATCAGTTGAAGAAAACGCTGATGGTACTTTGACGGTAAATGGTGATCTCACATTGCATGGCAAGACAAACCCAATTGCTATTCAAGCGAATTTCATCGGCGCAGGTGAAGACCCATGGGGTGGTTACCGTGCAGGGTTTGAAGGTGCAACACGTCTTGAGTTGAAAGACTATGGTATCGCTGTCATGGGTGCATCTAGCTATGTAGACCTAGAACTTCATGTCGAAGGTATTCGTAAGTAGATCCTTAACTAACTTCAGAAAAAATTCCCCCTATCAAACGGGCAGACATTAAGTTTGCCCGTTTTTTTACATCTCAATATACACAAATCTACGGAATAACAACTCTGATCTGCAACCCCACAAAAAAAGATATATATCACAAAACACGTCCTTGGGTGCGCGTACAGTGTGGGGCTTATTTCTGCAAACTTGGCGGTACAATGTTCAACCCAATACTGTTTCGTCACCAATTGCATCAAATGCCAGAACTATCTGGTTTTGAGCACAAAACGCAAGCCGTCATTGCTGAAAAGCTACGTTCATTTGGTTTCACCCCCATAGAAGGTGTTGGAGGGCATGGTGTTGTTGTAAAAATCACAACCGGTTTGGCAGGCCCCCATCTCCTATTTAGAGCAGACACAGACGCCCTGCCAATTAATGAGTTCGCAAAACATGGTCATGCTTCTCGACGCTACGGTGCCATGCATGCCTGTGGACATGATGGTCACTCAGCAAGCTTAATGGCACTTGCACATCGTCTGTCTTCGCAGCAATTACAGCGAGGCTCCGTCACGCTCATTTTCCAACCCTCTGAAGAAAATGGACTCGGTGCACTGGCGATGCTAAACGATAACGCGTGGGAGAAAGCGCCCATTGATTACGCATTTGGTTATCACAATATACCCGGCTATCCACTCGGACAAATACTGTGTCGCGACAACACTTTCTCGTGTGCATCAACGGGCGTGTCTATCTCATTCAAGGGCACGACGGCACATGCGGCCTACCCTGAAACAGCGGTTAATCCCTCTCGAGCAATTAGACAACTGATGCGAGACATTGAAACGCTCCCTACCGAAATAAACCAAGGGTTTGCCATGTCAACCATTGTTCACATCAATTTAGGGAAAGCGACGTTTGGTACGACACCAGAGTCAGGCGAATTAATGGCAACGTTGAGGAGCGATAGCAATAAAAGCTTTTCAATACTTTGTTCGCAGGTAAAAGAACGTGCTGAGTATTACGCAAAGCGAGATGGGCTCACATTAGGCATTGAATGGATTGATTCATTTAGCGCCACCATCAACCATAGCGAAGCCAACATGTTGTTGAAACAAGCATGTAAAGATCTCGGGTTTGATTTTCTCGACCTTGATCAGCCAATGCGATGGTCTGAAGATTTTGCTGAATACGCTAAAACATGGCCATCGGCATTTTTTGGCATTGGCAGTGGGGCTGAGCATCCGCCTCTTCATGATCCTCGTTATGACTTCCCTGACACGCTGATCGACATCTCAAGTAAAATCTTCGAACAGATCATTCGTGATATGAATGGGCTCAAATAACCACTGACAGGCAATATAGCTTTTTCTTCTCTGACAACTCAGTAATAAAGAAAAGGGATGAACATAGATGTTCATCCCTTTCACGTGGTCATACGTTAAATCTAGATAAGATCTAGCACTTACAATTCACCACGAAGTTCAACCAACTTCGCTTTGATTGCACGCGCTTTTTCTTCTGACAAGTCATATTTCCACATCACCAAAATAGCGAGTGCGGCGGTAGACGCAGGAATAAGAATATCGGCAAGACGCAATTGAATCAGTGTTTCAGCGGACTGGCTTGCTGCGCCAGGGTCAAAACCGACCATTTTAATCACTAAGCCACCCAAAATAAGTGCCAATGCCTGACCTAGCTTAACCATCAGCCAATAGATAGCACCAAACGTACCTTCTCGACGCGGCATACCATTGTCTAATTCGTCCATGTCACACACATCAGCAGTCATGCTCATCATCAGAGTAAACAAACCACCAATACCAAACGACATAAGCGGGATTGGCATAAAGATGAGCCATGGGTTAGACGGATCAAAGCTCCACCATTTCAAACAATAACCGACGATTGAAATCATGGTAGAAATGATGAAAGCATTGCGCTTACCAAACTTTCTCGCCATCCAACTAATAATTGGAATAACCAAAAATGCCGTAGTCATAGCACTAACCGTCGCAAACCAAGCAGGCCAACTGCCCGTCGCACCGTAGTTGCCATCAAACATATGGAAAACAATGATAAAGAAGCTAAATGAAGCAACAAGTTGGAAGCCATTGAATACTAGGAAGGTCGCGCCGCACAACTTCACAAAAGGCTTATTCTTAGATACCTTTCTTATGCCTGCAAACACGGCAATCAAATTCGTCCAAAGCGTTGCGAATGAAATCTCAGCTCGGTTTTCCATTTTGCTGTCATCGATACCCTTACAAAATAAACCGGGTAAGATGCCCAAAACAATACATGCACCTGCCACATACAGTGAAAGCTCTCGAACGCCATCAGCTTGTGATGGAAAAAGATCGGGGTCAGCAATGAGGACCCAAAACCACGGTACGATCATCCATGCTATCTGTCCCATTGTCTGTGCAAACGCCATCAGCCGAGTACGCTCGTTATAGTCTGAGGTCATTTCATAGCCAAGTGCAACGAAAGGTGTCGCAAACATGGTGTTACCGATAGTGAAGATCAGCGAGAAAATGAGGAAATACCAAAAGTTATACGCTTGAGATGCTTCAGGATCGAGTTGCCAAAGTAAGGCAAAAAACACACCACTTAGTATTGCACCGACCACGATGTATGGCCGTCTTCTGCCCCAACGTGATTTTGTGTTATCGGTAATGAACCCCATGATGGGATCCGTTAGGGCATCAAACAGCCTTGGGAGTCCGCCTAGCAAACCTGCTAGAAAAGGATCAATACCAAATGCCGTAATGAGGAAGAACGAGAAAACACCCAATGCTCCGGGTAGCAGGTTGAGTACAAGCGTACCGGCACCATATGCCCCTTTTTGGGGCGTGGGGACGCTGATTTTCGCTTCCATTTTTGGACTTTCTGTAGCTTCTATCTGTGACATCGTTCCACTTGTTAACCGATTGTGAATTTGGTATTGCAATATTAACTAGGTGTTGCGATACACATCAAATTGCCAGCGAAGAACACTCGACCATAAAAAATCATTTTGAAAGCGCTTTCTTTGGTTTTATATACCACCCATGAGAACATCCACCACCAAAGCCGCGATTTTCGGGCGCTTAACATGATTATCCACTAAATTGATAGGTCAATACGGTAAGTTTCTCAGAAGTGATGTGACCAACAGATATTTGAGTGAAAATGCAATGAGTATCAATATGAAGACAGATTTGTGCATCGCAATTCATGTTTTTAGAATTCTATTAAATTATTTTTATTTCAATATTTTACATCAAACCATGAAAAACGCAGTCATTAGGAACAGTCCGAGAAATGTAACGAAAGCGCTTTCATAAGTGATTCGATATTGTGCATGACTGCAACATAGTAGTGCGAATATTTGGGCTTCATTTTCTCACGATGA
The DNA here is from genome assembly GCF_045679545.1 of Enterovibrio litoreus. Lineage (NCBI taxonomy): Bacteria > Pseudomonadati > Pseudomonadota > Gammaproteobacteria > Vibrionales > Vibrionaceae > Enterovibrio > Enterovibrio litoreus. The sequence goes on along the minus strand of NZ_CP166195.1, from coordinate 1,338,372 downwards.
CCTATCACTAAGTCCCTAATTTTACCCAAGAACAATAGACAAAGAAAAAGCCAGAGGATGTCCCACTGGCTTTGAGATTACGTCGTATTTAGTGATGTACTTACTTTGACGCGCGACGCTCTTGAACAGCATCGGCAAGACGCTGGAGCACTTGCTCAGTATCGCTCCACCCAATACATGCATCGGTGATGCTCTGGCCGTAGACTGGTGCTTTGCCATCGACCAAATCTTGGCGGCCTTCAACAAGATGACTTTCAATCATCACACCAAAGATAGCATCGTTACCCGCAGCGACTTGATTGGCGACATCGTCAGCAACCACAACTTGGCGTTTGAAGTCTTTACTGCTGTTGGCATGACTGAAATCAATCATCAACTTATTGCGAAGTTTTGCCGAATTGAGTTGCTCCGTGATGGCTGCAACGTGCTCTGCTGAGTAATTCGGCTCTTTACCGCCACGAAGAATGATGTGGCAATCTTCATTGCCTGCCGTTTCAACAATCGCAGAGTGACCATACTTGGTGACTGACAAGAAATGGTGTGGCGATTCTGCTGAACGAATAGCATCCGTCGCAATCTTGATGTTGCCATCCGTGCCATTTTTGAAACCGACAGGACATGACAAACCAGATGAAAGTTCGCGGTGTACTTGTGACTCCGTCGTACGTGCCCCAATAGCACCCCAACTGATCAAATCCCCCATGTACTGAGGTGTGATCATGTCAAGAAACTCACCTGCAGTAGGTAGACCCATATCGGTGATATCGAGCAGCAATTTACGTCCAATGCGCAAACCGTCGTTCAGTTTAAAGCTGTTGTCCATATACGGGTCGTTGATTAAGCCTTTCCAGCCAACCGTTGTACGTGGTTTTTCGAAATAAACACGCATAACCACTTCAAGTTTGTCTGCATGTTGATCACGAAGTGCTTTGAGCTTCTTAGCGTATTCGACTGCCGCTTCTGGATCATGGATAGAACATGGACCAATGATGACCAAAAGACGATCATCATTGTCGTTTAGAATATTGTGGATAGCCTGACGAGCATTAAAAACCGTTTCAGACGCTTTTTCAGTGGCCGAAAACTTCTCCAAAATTGCCACTGGTGGCAGGAGTTCTTTAATGTTGCTAATTCTTACGTCGTCTGTTTGATAAATGCTCATTTTTTCACCTTGCTACTCGCTAACCATTGCTCCTACCAGAGGCTGAGCAATGTGTTTCCCTACACGTTGGTTGTTAACTTATCGCCATTCCACACAGAGTGCAAACCTATTTTTACAGATATAATGAAAATTTTATGCGCATGCTATATTGACTCAGTAAATATATGTGCTAATGAAAGTGCGATTCCTATCAAGTCAGTTAAGTGGCCACAGCTTTTCAAGATCTAGGGAGGCTTCTAGTGCGTCTGCTAACACATTGATACTTCTTTCTCTTTCTTTAACGAGGTCAATCTGTTTGGCACCATCTAGCCCTGCCCACTCCAGGAGCAATGAACACGCTTCAGTAGAATCAAATAACCCATGCCAGTATGAACCAATCACATTTTTGTCCTGATTTACCAAGCCATCAAAGCCTGTTACTGATGAAATGAGGTGATCCCCAACCGCTTCAGTGACACCCATATGGATTTCGTAGCCAAAAATAGGCGCAACTTTCCCCCCAAGGTGCAATTGCCCTTCGCTGTGTGTCAGCACTTTTTCACACTCAATAATGGTATGCGTGTCTAAATAGCCAAGTCCTTCAGCACGTAAGCATGTACCTTCGATGCCATGCGGATCTTCAATCACACGCCCTAGCATCTGATAACCGCCACAAATCCCCATCACCTTCCCACCATATCGCAAGTGCTTCTCAATCTGTTGATCCCAGCCATATTCGCGCAGCGAGGCCAAATCTGAAATGACACTCTTACTACCGGGCAGAATGATAAGATCACACGCGGGGAGTGGCTTTCCCGGAGCAGCAAATTGAAGGTTTACCTGCGGATGCATTCGAAGCACGTCGAAATCCGTGTGGTTACTAATACGAGGCACCACAGGAACAACAACATTCAATGGTTTGCCTGATTCCAACGCAACCTGACTCACATCTATCGCATCTTCCGCATCAAGCATTAACCCTTGAAGATAAGGCACAACGCCAATTACAGGTTTGCCTGTTCTTTCTTCCAGCCAATCAAGACCCGGCTCAAGCAATGAAATATCACCGCGGAAGCGATTGATGACGAACCCAATGACGCGATCACGCTCAGATTGAGACAGGCAGTCCAACGTTCCGATAAGGTGAGCGAACACACCGCCTCTGTCGATGTCAGCGACAATGATCACAGGCACATCGGCTTCTTCTGCAAACCCCATATTGGCAATGTCATTTTCCCGAAGATTCACTTCAGCAGGGCTACCCGCCCCCTCAATCAACACACACTCAAATTGCCGTTGAAGTATGGAAAAAGATTCCATAACGGGTTTCATGGCGAATTGCTTGTAAGATTTAAAGCCAATCGCATTCATGGATTCGCCCGCTTTACCCTGCACGATGATTTGAGCACCACAGTCGGAATTCGGCTTAAGCAGGATAGGATTCATGTGCACCGTGGGTTCAACACCACACGCAAATGCTTGGAATGCCTGTGCACGCCCAATTTCTCCACCATCGGACGTGACTGCGCTATTCAGCGCCATGTTTTGAGATTTAAAAGGAGCAACAGAAATACCACGACGCGCGAGTACACGACCGAGACCAGCGACAAGGACACTTTTTCCGGCATCGGATGTCGTGCCCTGGACCATGAGCGCTTTTGAAGTTGAAAGCATGGAAAGACCTATTTAATTTTTCGGCACGCGAGTCACCGACGAGAAATGCAAAGATATCACACTGTTTGCAAAAAAATGCTAGCGCAATCCGTTGCTAAGAAATTGTTTGCAATCACTGTCAAAGTTATTTGAATCGTCACTAAATTTTTAGACCCGCAACTCATACACTCTCAAAAGTGTAAATATTGTAAACAAGGCAAGGATTGCTGTGAAAATAATCAAGAAAATAAGAAACCTACATTGGGCAGCGATGTTGATCAGCCTTTTTTCTGCATCAACAATGGCGACTAACTTTAACTACACCAATTTAGAAATTGGCTTTACCGGCAATCCGTCCGGCTTGTCGGCGACAGGCAGGGTGGTCTTTATGGATGGCGCCCATTTTGTGGTGAACGGAAGTAGTCAATTCGAAGGTGATTGGATCGCTTCAGGTGGAGCGGGTTTTCATGCGCCAATCAACGGTTTTGTCGATATTCATGGGGACGCTCGTATCTATACAGTGAAATTCCCACAAGATGACAAACACGATTTCGGTGAACTCGCGTACGGCGTGAACGTGGGTGTAAGGGCTTGGATATTGCCGCAAATTGAGGCAAATGCTTCAGTTGGGCAGGTCGCATTTGATTCTGATGATACTCGAAGTATTGTTGAAATAGGTGGGCGTTTTCATTCAACAGAAGCCTTATCAGTTGGTGCAACCTATCGCGCAAATGGCTTATACAAAGAGCAGTTTTACTTTAATGTAAGATTCGAGTTTTAAGCAATATAGCATCATCCAAACGGGCCCAAAGCCGAAGGGTGATAGCAACACATTCATAAAAAACAGAAGCGGCGGGTTGGTAAACACCGCCTTTTTTAAATCAACTTAACGTGCTGACAGACGAACGCGCTTCGCTCGGTGTAAATCCAAAATAGCGTTTAAACTCTCGGCTGAACTGTGAAGGACTGCTGTACCCTACCCCATAACATACTTCCGCGACTTGAAACCCCGATGACAGCATGGAACGGGCTTTATGCAATCTTAGTGATTTCACATACTGAATCGGTGATACAGAGGTCACCTTCCTAAAATGTTCATGCAAGGTCGACGAACTCATACCCGCCACACTGGCAATCTCATCAATATCCAAGCTCCGTTCAAAATTCTCTTCCAAGTAATGCACGACAGGGGCAATACGGTTAGCACCGGCATGATTACTCACACTATTTCTCAGCAAGCCACCACAAGGCCCCTTCAGAACTTGGTAATACAATTCACGACGAAGTGAATCTGCCAGGATTTTCTGATCCATCGGACTATCCAATGTATCTACCAAACGACTAATCAAATCGGCAATGGGTGCGGTTAGCTCGGTTGATTGGGTTAATGCCATTTGTTGTTCATTGCTCGAATCACGCTGCCAGGGTGCCATCTCCATCATCAATCGCCCCACCAAATGCTGGTCAATTGCCAAACTCAGCCCCACATAAGGTTTTTCTTTACTTACGTTGGAGAGGGTCGCTTCAACCGGACGGGTAACAGAGTTGATCAAATACGTGTTTGCATCGTAAACATAAACAGATTTACCCGTCGCGACACGCTTTTCCCCTTGAAGCACAAAACAAATTGTTGGCTGAAGGACAAGCGGGATCAACGGGATATTCGACGAACATGAATACAGTTTCATCCCTTCAATCGAAGTGGGATGACTGCCTTCGCAGCTCATTCTTTCAACGACGTGATTGGCAAGTGAAGATGTAAATTCCATAAGTACTACTGCTCCTCATATACCAAAGCAACCTCAATAATCGGATTCATCACCAACACATTTTCGTTGAACAAGTATTGTGAGGTTGTTTGGTTATAGTCGGACAATTATGACATCCAACGAGCATCTAATGTGAAACTAACGCGAACATCCGTAGTTTTAGGCAAGAACTTTGGAACATCTTGATAACAAAAACAAGAAATAACAACCATAGTGAAAACTTGCAGCAATACCACCCTGTTTCGTAACAGGACAAAATCAACGCCGCCGACTTCAGGAAGGAGATAAACATGGCCGTTTCCGTCAATATTAACGGACAAGATTACGATCTCGATGTTCCCGCCGATACGCCGCTGCTGTGGGCCATCCGCGACAACCTAAAACTCACAGGAACTAAATTTGGCTGTGGTCTGGCGCAATGTGGCGCTTGTACCGTGCACATGGCAGGCCAACCCATACGGTCATGCGTCACGCCAGTGTCGGCAGTGGCTGGGCAAAAAATCACCACCATTGAAGGCATTGAGTCCAAAGCCGCTGAACTGATTCAAACTGCTTGGGAAAAAATGGAAGTGCCACAGTGCGGTTATTGCCAATCCGGGCAAATCATGGCGGCAAGTGCATTGATCGCCAATAATGCGTCCCCTTCCGATGCCGACATCGATGCCGCCATGTCAGGAAATATCTGCCGCTGCGCGACGTATGTTCGCATTCGCCAAGCAATTAAAGATGCTGCTAACGAACTAAAAGGGGTCGCATAACATGAGAGATTTTTTTAATGGATATGACCCGCTGCAGACGGAAAACAATCGCGCAGGCGGGGCTAGCCGCAGAGGCTTTATAAAACTGCTCTCAACCGCAGGTGCGGGATTAACGCTAGGCATTCATTTACCCTCTATCAGCGCAGAAATAGGCAAAGAAACAACGGGAACATCTTTCTCGCCGAACGCCTTCGTGCGCATTGGCGCTGATGATACCGTCACCATTGTCATCAAACACCTCGATATGGGACAAGGTGTCACGACTGGTTTAGCGACCATCGCAGCAGATGAGCTGGATGCAGACTGGGCAAGAGTAGCCACCGAAGCAGCGCCAGCCAATGCACAGGAATACAACAACCTCTTATTTGGACCGGTTCAAGGCACAGGTGGCAGTACTGCCATCGCAAACTCTTTCATGCAGATGCGATATGCAGGTGCGAAAGCACGAGCCATGTTAGTCAACGCAGCATCGAAAGTATGGGAAGTCCCTGCCAATGAAATCGTTGTCAGCCAAGGTGTCATTTCCCATGCAGCATCAGGTCAATCGGCGACCTTTGGTCAAATGGCTGAACTCGCTGCACTGCAAACCGTGCCCACAGATGAGCAGATAACACTGAAAACGCCCGGCCAATTTACGCTCATTGGAAAAACAGGCACGCCGCGAAAAGACAAAGGAAAAAGCAACGGCACCGCGGTTTACACCCTAGATGTCCAGCTTGAAGGTATGCTAACTGCCTTGGTTGCCCACCCGCCAGCATTCGGCGCCACAGTGGTTTCATTTGACTCAACGGCTGCCAAGCAATCACCCGGCGTTGTTGATGTGTTACAAATTCCTTCGGGCGTCGCCGTGATCGCCAAAGATTTCTGGAGTGCTAAGGTTGGCCGTGACAAATTGAAGATCGAATGGGATCGTTCGGCGTTCAAGAAAAACACCACCGAAATGAAAACAGAATATGCCGCTTTAGCCAACAAACCCGGTTTGCCTGCGCGCAATGATGGCGATGCCCCTGATGTGCTGTCCAAGGCCAAAAATGTCGTTGAAGCAACCTACTATTTTCCGTACCTCGCCCATGCGCCGATGGAGCCCATGAACTGCGTGATCCTTGCAGATAGCGAAAAAGCAGAGCTTTGGTATGGTGCGCAGATCCAAACCATCGACCAAGTTGCCGTAGCAACAGTTCTTGGGTTAAAACCGCAAAACATTAGCATTAACACTCTGTTTGCTGGCGGAAGTTTCGGACGCAGAGCCTGTTCACAATCAGACTATGTCAAAGAAGCCGCGCATATTGCTAAATCGCACAAAGGCGTGCCCATCAAACTGGTTTGGACACGAGAAGACGACATGACAGCGGGCTACTATCGCCCCATGTATGTGCACAAGATTCGCGGATCGCTGGATGAAAATGGCAATATTGAAGCGTGGGAACAACGCATCGTTGGACAATCCATTGCCGCAGGTACAGCGTTCGAAGCCTTTATGGTCAAAGATGGCGTAGACTCGACATCGGTTGAGGGTGCATCCACACTGCCTTACACCATTCCTAACCTTTCTGTTCAGCTTCATACGGTTGAATTACCTGTGCCCGTATTGTGGTGGCGTTCAGTTGGCCATACTCATACCGCCTACTCCACCGAAACATTTTTTGATGAACTCGCCCACGCGGCCGGCAAAGACCCTGTCGAACTGAGAATGGGATTATTGAAAAATCATCCTCGCCATCTCGGTGTGCTCAAACTCGCAGCAGAAAAAGCGGGTTGGGGAACGCCACTTCCGACAGGTCGTGGACGTGGTGTGGCTGTCCATGAGTCGTTCAACAGTTACGTCGCGCAAGTGGTTGAAGTCACCGTTGAGAATGGGAAGATTCAAGTCGATCGCGTGGTCTGCGCCGTTGACTGTGGGGTGGCCATTAACCCTGACATCATCAAAACCCAAATGCAGGGTGGTATTGGCTTCGGTTTATCACCCGCGCTTATGAGTGAAATCACCTTGCAAGACGGTGCGGTGGTGCAATCCAACTTCCACGACTATTTGGTGCTAAGAGAACCGCAAATGCCAGAAATTGAAGTGCATATTGTGCCTTCTGCGGAAGCACCCACAGGTGTCGGGGAGCCGGGAACGCCGCCAATTGCACCTGCAGTTGCCAATGCCGTGTTTGCCGCAACAGGTAAACGTCTCTATGACTTACCAATGAAACTGTCGTAGGCCGTTCCCCACAGCGGTAACGCAGAAAAAGTGTAAACACAGATCATCGTCGTCCAACGTACGGAAGCATAAGACATGTCAAACCACCTTCTTTCTTTACTGAGTCAGTGGTACCCCGAAAAAGACAATACCGAGTGGGTACTCGGCACTGTCTTCAAAACAGAAGGCCCTTGCTATCGAAAAGCAGGGGCCATGATGTTGTTCAACCGCTATGGACAGCAATTGGGTATGCTGAGTGGCGGATGCCTGGAATCTGATATTCAGCGCCATGCAAAAAAGGTAATGGCAACAGGTCAAGCCATGACAACGGTTTACGACAGTCAGGACGAAGATGATCTTTCTTTTCAACTCGGTATTGGGTGCGGTGGAACTGTCCACATCATGCTTCAGCCAATCGCAGCCGATAACGACTACCTTGCTTTAGACACACTATATCAACAGCTCTCCACAAGAAAATCAGGGCATTATTTGCAGAGGATTCCGCGACACGGTGATGAAATTGACGCCTCATTTGTCCCCTCTGCTGCCACTCACCGTCTTCGCAGCGATAAAGACACCATTGGTGAATGGGTAAAAGAAGGCGAGCAAACATGGCTGAAAACCTTCGTTCAACCGCCCGTTCATCTGATGATTGCAGGCGGGGGGTTTGACGCCATACCACTGGCAAACCTCGCCCATCAACTCGGCTGGAACATCACATTATGGGATCCTCGGCCTGCTAACGCTCGTCGAGAACATTTCAAACAGGTCGAAACGATTCTGCGTTCACCTGCCGAATCACTTGGAACCTACTGCCACAAACACAATGTCGATGCGGCGATAGTCATGACACACAGTGTGACGCTTGATGCCAGGGCTCTGAACGCGTTAAAAGACTCAACCATTCGCTACCTAGCAATGCTTGGCCCTGCTCATCGTCGAGATGAAGTCCTTACTGTGGCCAAGTTATCTTTGTCACAGTTTCCCTGCAAACTTCATGGCCCAGCAGGATTGCAACTGGGTGCAGCATTGCCAGAAGGTATTGCAATCTCTATGCTTTCAGAATGTATCGCAATCATTAATAACGCGAACGCTTTGTCGTTCAGTGGTGCCGTATCAGAATGAAAAAAATCGCAGCCGTCATTCTTGCTGCGGGGAGTGCGTCGAGGTTTGGCAGTTGTAAAGCCCTTGCCCTCATTAACGAACGCCCCCTAATCGAGTCAGCTATCAAAGCAGCGAACGCAGCCACAACAGACGTTTACGTTGCAACTGGTTATTGGCATAACGAGATCGCTCAGGCCGCCGAACACAACAACTGGAATGCTCAACTTCTCTACATTAAGCAATGGAAAAATGGCATCGGTGACGTGATAGCCAGCGTGACAAATACGCTGGGAGAGGATTACGAAGCGCTACTTTTTCTTCTTGCCGATCAGCCCGCTATTACAGGCGACAACCTTGCATTGCTTTGTCAGGTCTATGAACGCCATAGCTCTGATGCAGCTTGCTGCCAATATCCAGATACCATTGGCGTGCCCGCTATTATTAGCGCTACTGTGTTTAGTGAACTGAAAGCACTGAAAGGTGACCTAGGCGCAAAGGCATTGCTCATGGATAAAGCGCACTTAATTGATAAGCTGGTGCTAGACCAATGCAACATTGATATCGACACACAAGAAGATCTCGATAACTACGTTCACTACCTCAACAACATGTCATCGTATTGGTGATTTGAATTCGCGCTAGCGGGATGACTAGACAACAAAAAAAACCATCCTAAGCGGATGGCTTTTTGTTCCTATTAACGAGCATTACCGCTTACTTTAGGTGTAAGCCCGCTAATAGGGTGCGGATATGACAACGTTAAGAGTAAGAGGTTGCCGAGGTCAGACTGCGCGTCTCTGCACGTTTCTTTTGAAGCATCATCTGTCGAATAGTGATCGGCGCACAGATCAATGTAGACGCTACCAAGAAGGAAACGGGCACGGCGGTGATAACAATGAATGACTGAAGTGCACCTAAGCCCCCCTCACCTGCCAGCAACAATACCGCCGCGACAACCCCCAACATGACAGCCCAAAACAAACGGTGATATTTCGATGGCGTCGAATCTTGCGACGTAACCACCGCAATCGAATAGGCCATTGAGTCGCCTGTTGTTGCGACAAATGTGGTTGTCAGCAACAAGAATGCTGGCACCAAGATCGCTTGAAGCGGCAGTTGTTGGAGCATGGCAATCAGCACTGCTGGTAATCCCGCTTCAGCAAGAGGCCCCGAAATAGTGCCCGGCTGTGTTAGCTCGAAGAAAATCCCCGTACCACCCAATGCGCTAAACCAAAAATTCGTTGCAATCGGCGCGCAGATAGCCACAGCAAACACCAGATTTCGAATGCTTCTTCCGTCAGAAATTTTAGCAATGAAAATCGCCATCATCGGCGCAAAGCCAATAAACCATCCCCAGAAGAACCAGGTCCATCCCGTCATCCAACCTGTTCCGTGATCGCCCAAGCTTAACGCTGGGAAACTCACAATGTAGCTAGCGAATGCAGAACCGAAATGCTTAAAGATGAATATTGTGGGCCCTAAAACAAGCACCGCAACCAAGAGCGCAACAGCACCAATCACATTCATTTTTGACAGCCACTGCAACCCTTTGTCCATACCTGTAAAAGCGGATATGGAATAGACAGCGACAACGGCGAACAAGATGCCAATCTGAAGCGTTAGCGTGTTATCTACGCCAAACAAAGAATCTATGCTGTAACCCAATTGACTGGCTAGAAAACCGATAGGTCCAATCGTACCGGCTGCCACACCCACAATGGAAAAGGTGTCTACCACGGCACCAAACCAATGGTTTTCTAATTTGTTGCCAAACAAGGGATAAAGCAGGGCTCTTGGGCGGAGTTTCAACCCTTTCTTGTGGTGAGCATGCATCAAAATAATGGTCGATAAGGTACCGAGTACTGCCCAAGCCAGAAAGCCCCAATGGAAAAAGCTCTGTCCTAATGCGCTAGACACTGCACCATCAGTGGTCTTGCTTAGTTCTGAAAATGCTGGCGGTGCAGAGATGTAGTGGTAGACGGGCTCGGCCGCAGACCAAAAAACACCGCCACCTGCGAGCAAGGTACACATGATCATCGATAGCCAACGAAATGTGCTGATGTCAGGTTTTTTCTTGTTCCCCAATGTCAAACGACCTGCCGGCGAGATGGCAATGAAAAGCGCCAATAAAAAATTACCAACCATCAGCCACTGCCAAAATGGGCCAAAGAAATGCGCGGATTTTGCGAACAGTGTGTTGATGATTTCAGAAAAGCGCGAGATATCCATCGTCGCTGCCAATAGAAATAGGGAAAAGAAACCAATGGTCAATGTTGATACGAGTTTATCGCTAGAAATTAGAGATTTAAAAGTCATGCTGCTCTCACTATGGGCGTGAGGGATGGAACTCTACCAGCACAATTGAGTGATCTCCATCACTTTATTCGTGTACTAATGAATTTTCGTTACACAAAAGACCACTAAAAACACAAAAAACAAACACAACACACTGTTTTAAAAGACTAATTCATCAGCATGTCATGGTAAACACTTTTTTCAGAGCCGCTGATTTCAATGAGATCTAAGTATTTACGGTAATAATCCACGCTTGTGGTGGGGATCACCGCATACCCGTAGCCAGCATCTTTCATCGCAACGAGCGTTGTATACACTAACTGTCTACCACCCCCAGAGGCCCGAAGAAGCCTTTTGCTGTGCCATCAAAGCAACAAAATCCCAGTATCTTGTTATTTTCAACGGCGACAAAAAGACTGTTATTGCGCGAATAGGCAGTATCCGCTTCGCTTCTCCACTTTTGGTTAAAATGCGTTTCAATCCAACTCAGCACTATGTGTTTTTCTGGCCCTATTGGTTTTCTCACCGTCACCGTTTGTTCATTTGAATTCTTTTCTAAAAACGGGTTTTGGTAAAGCTTGACGAGATAATCCATAATCCACCACCACAGAACAAAACTACAACATAATTAACCACAACCAACCAACACTATCAATACAATATCAGCGCGGCAATTATGATTAAAATCAACATCTTCCCTGTCACAAATTCACCAATTTCACTTAGCAGCAACCAACCGAGTCAACGACTATTTAAAATGGAATAATTCCGTTATTTATCGTGTTTTGCGACCAGAACAGCAATACAATTACGAAATCATTGACACGAAAATTTCTACTCAAAGGAAATAAAAATGGCTTTTTGGAATAACAAAGAGCGTGAAATGGCGCTTACCGCCAAGATCGATCAGCTTGAGACCAATTATCAAGAAAAGCTAACCGCGTTGGAACAACAGCTCGAAGAAAAAAATGCACAAGTTTCCACACTAGAAGATCGTATCAACGATCTCCTAAAAACCAGCCAATGCCAACAGCAGGGTACGCAAATGTTGGAGAGAATTCGTGAAGGCCTACTCAGCAGTGCCGACACCCTGGTTGCTGAAAAAAACGAGTTAGCCGCTCTTGATGACATGTTCGTGCAAACCCTCTCTGCGATATCCAATCTTTCTACACGAGCAAATCGCATCACCCAAGAAGCACAACGGAACCAATCAGCGGTGGCTGAACTGACAGAAACCACCACCTCGATTAATCGATTTGTTGCAGCGGTAAAAGAGATCTCAGAACAAACCAACCTGCTCGCCCTCAATGCTGCCATCGAAGCTGCGCGCGCAGGTTCGGCAGGCCGTGGTTTTGCGGTTGTTGCAGATGAAGTCAGACAACTGGCGGGAAAAGCCGGCGAAGCAAGCAGCCAGATCGAAGCGCTAGTAAAGAAGGTGATCATTCAAAACCGTGATATTCAATCATTGGTCGAAGAAAGCCAGCATGGCGCTGAAGATGTTGCGACCTCTTCGGCACAAATTGAAACTGTTGTTTATCAAGTCATTGATAAATCAAAAAACATGCAACGCGTCATCCAAAACGCCGCAGTTTCCTCCTTTCTGAATACCGTGAAGCTGGATCATGCCGTTTGGAAAAGCTCAGTGTACAAGTTTGTCAGTAATAGCGACTATTCTCAGCAGGTAAACCGTCATACGGAGTGTCGTCTAGGAAAATGGTACTTTGAAGGCGAAGGCGAGAAGCACTTTAAATCACTCCCCTCTTTCCTTGCTATCGATTCGCCACACAAACAAGTTCATGAATCAGGCCGTCAAGCCCTTGATGCAGGTAAACGTGGTGATTTTCATACCATGGTTGATCATCTTAGAAGAATGGAAGATGGCAGTATTCAAGTCACAACGGCCATTGACCGACTGCTTTCTGAGAGCACCAAATAACATAATGAGTTAGGTGGGCGTTCATCACTTAGCCTTAAACTTCCCAATAAAAAAGCCTGAATATTCAGGCTTTTTCTGTTTTTCGCTTCTTTGATTTCGAATGAGTTTCAACAATCTGCTTATGCAGTGCCAGTGCTGCCCTTTGCAATCTCGGATGTAACTGAACCTGCTGGCTTTCCACCAGTGTCTTATTTAGGTTTATCACCGATGCAGTCAAACACGCTGCTACTTTAACTTGACCCAGCTTCAGTGCATACATCGCTGTTTTAATCGCCATAAAGGCACGTTGGTCATTTTTCTTGTAGCTTTGGGTAGCGAATCGCTCGAATCTTAAGAAGTCCTTGTGATAGGAGCTATGAATTCGAAAGACATGCTTGTCGTAGTATTCTTTGTATTTGCTGTAACTACCCGAACGGTTTGCTTGCATGAGCTTCTTAACCCACTCTGTCGACTTGATCGTTTCTTTCTTAAACAAGCCGGTTAGCCATGCAAACATTTATATCTCCTACTTGCTCATCTCGAATCGCTACTCTGAGAGTATCCAATCCGGACGAGATATCGCTTTATTACGGTGTCTTAGCCCTCCGTTTTGCGGCACAAAGCACACGCTGTACGGAAACACTTATTCTACTGACAATTGAATCAAAGTGCGCCAGTAAATTGTTAGTTTGTACGATGATCGTAAGCTAAATCGCCACGGGCTATGCTCACCCCTTTTAACTGAGCGAACACTTCTTGACCTTCCATCAAGCCGAGCTCATCTAACGCCCACTGAGTAATATTTGCCAGCAATGATTCATTACCTACTTGCAACACAATCTGACAATAGCCGCCGTCTGACGATAAGGAGGCGGCACGAACAATTGATTGAATAACCGACGGGATGACATTTCGAATACTGGTGTCATTTGGACGCGTTTTTGCAATGGAAATATCATTGGCATAAATCCTTAGCCTGACCGAAGCACCTGCATTTTCATCGACTTTTGTCACCCACAGCGGTTGCCCTTCGAGGTCTAGTTGTGTCATCGCATAAACGGGGTGTGCACCAACAACCGTTGCTGTCACCAGCGCACTCTGCTCTTTTGCCGACAACCAAGGACGCATGGGCGGCGATCCCCAAACATCATGCAATGCTCCGTTGGCAATCACCTCGCCTTTATCAAGCAGCAACATATGATCAGCAAGCTGCAAGATTTCATCCAAACTATGACTGACATAAATCACTGGGATCTTGAGTGACTGCGCCAAGCGTAACAGGTAAGAAATGAGTTCTTGTCGACGCGGTGCATCCAATGAGGCTGTCGGCTCATCCATGATCAAAAGTTCGGGATCTGACAAAAGTGCCCGACCAATAGCGACTCGCTGCTTCTCGCCACCAGAAAGGTCATTGGGATAGCGCGAAAGCAACGCGCCGATATCAAGCAAAGAAACCACCTCGTTAAATTTGTCGATATCAGACCACTTACACCCATATTTCAAGTTCTTAGCCACGGACATATGAGGGAACAATCTGGCATCTTGAAACACATAACCGATCCGGCGCTGCTCTGGTCGCAAATTCACACCTGTGTCACCATCGAACAGCACTTTGCTTCCAATACGTATACTGCCTGAATCTGGCGTGACCAAACCGCTGATCGCGTTAATCAACGACGTTTTTCCCGCGCCGGAACGCCCAAAAACTGCCGTTATTCCGGCAGATGGAATTGAAGCGGTTAAAGAAAGAGAAAAGTTCTCGCGCACCAGTGACACATCTAAGGTGATCATTTAACACCCATCCTTCGCTTCATTCTACGGCTCAACCATTCCGACCCAAACAAAGACACCAGCGCAATCACAATAGAAATAACACACAATCGTGCCACGCTTTGCTCTGCTCCCGGCGTTTCCAAGAAAGCAAACATGGCCAATGGAATGGTTTGTGTTTCTCCAGGAATGTTCGAAACGAACGTAATGGTAGCGCCAAACTCACCCAAACTGCGTGCAAATGCGAGGACAAAGCCCGATAGAATACCGGGCGCAATGAGCGGTAACGTGACTGAATAAAACACGCGCCATCGCGATGCGCCTAATGTACGGGCGGCTTCTTCAAGCCGTTGATCGACCAATTCTATCGACAACCTAATCGCCCTGACCAACAAGGGAAAAGCCACAACGGCTGATGCTAACGCCGCCCCCTTCCAACTAAACGAAAACGAAACGCCAAACGTTTCATAAAGCCATTGGCCAACCACGCCACGTCGCCCCATCACAACCAACAACAAGTAGCCTATAACAACAGGAGGTAGAACGAGTGGAAGATGAATGAAACCATCCAATAGCGACTTCCCTGCAAACTGCTTTCTGGCAAGAATCCACGCCATCGCAATGCCTAGCGGCAAACTTGCCACCACGGCAACCGAGGAGATTTTCAAACTAAGGAAGAGTGCTTCCCATTCAACTGGGGTCAGAACCATGTCTTATTTTTGCTCTTGTGGGGAGTTAATCACGATGAACCCATTGTCACGCAGAATGGCTCTTGCTTGCGTCGAATCTAAATACGCAAAAAAAGGTTGTGCCGAAGCGGTCGCTTCACGAGTCAGCGCTTTAGGGAAGACGATAGGAGTATGCGTGTCATTGGGAATGTCTGCGACTACCCTGACTGAAGGTGAAGCCATGGCATCAGAGCGATAGACGATGCCAAGAGGCGCTTCGCCACGCTCGACCAATGCCAAGGTGGCACGGACACTATTGGAAAAAGCCATTTTGTTTTGTAGTGCATTCCAAAGACCAAGGGATTGCAGCGCTTCTTTGGCATAGATACCCGCAGGCACATGACTTGGATCAGAAATAGCAATGCGGCTGCTTCCAATGGTGTGAAGAAGTGCTTCAGGTGTCAGGCTGATCGAAGCCATATCGTCCTGATGAGCAATTAGCACCAATGCATTTTCTACCCAAGGTGATACAGAATCTGTTTTGATTGCTCCCTCAGAGAGCGCATAGTTCATCCACTTCTCATTCGCCGAAATATAGATATCAGCAGGTGCGCCAAACGCTAATTGACGCGCTAGTGCTGATGAGGAAGCATAAGAAATGGTGATTTCATGATGGGTTTCCCGCTTATACTCGTGTGCGATGAGGTTCAACGCCGTGGTCGTGGAGGAAGCCGCAAATACCAACACCCTGTTGTCGCTTGCAGCCACTGAGTTTGTAAACAGAGAGAATACGGTGAGTATTAACAGCAAAAAATGTTGCATACGATCCCTAACGTGTACACGACAGAAAGGCGATATGATAACAACTATTTAAGCGAGACAGGTATTCAATACATGATGCACGGACCTGTCTGCTGGTAAAGCAACCAGGCAAGATGTTTCAGGTTACGCTTCTGTATTGATGACAATCGTATATCGGTTATCACCCGCGACTAGCATATAAAGGATTTGCTGCCCCATTGAAGGGTGAGAGACTAAGTAGTTACCTTGCGGAAACTCTGCATCGTCAGGGCCAACAAGCACCATGGTGAAATGTTCAACCAAGCGTCCATTTTTCTCAGTGCCATTTCCATTTTCTTCACGTACCGATTCAACCAATACGTCATATTCGTTTTCTGCACCGTCAATTAACTGAACCGTTTCTCCAGTTAACTTGGAGATATTCTCCCAAGACAACACATTCATTCTTTTTCTCCCGACATCCATGTTGGCACATTCATCATACTGACGCTCACATTGAACTGTTTCATGGTCCACAAAATTTCGACGAGTCATACCAATCGCAATAAACGATGGTTCAAGTGTAGCCACAAGCTAAGTGACAAACTGAATTTAAGTATGATTTTCTGACAGTTGCCCCAAAAAAATTTCCAAATCGTTAAGAGAACATCGATCAGAAAGAATGGAAGCGATGAAGGAAGACGGGTAATGAAAAGTACGTAGAGGTATTGAAAATAAGTAGAGGTAGGTATTGAACCAGAAACGCCTAGCTGACGTTTCTGGTATCTCTGCGCTTAGCGCATTTTCAAAGGACGCGTATTTTGTGATTTACTCTGATGGTAGAACCACAGGCGTCGGGCTTTATTAGTCATAATAAACACCTCTTATTATTAGCTCAGGCTATAACGGATGACACAACACCAATGCTGCTTGCGCAGCGCATACCGTTAACTGACTGATGGATAGTAAAAACACTTCACGTATGCATAGTGTCAATGTATGACGTATTCCCCTCATTTATTCTGAAGGAGCGCTACTCTTAGAGTGGTGTGTATACTCAGATATGCATAATGCAGCTTATTGTATGACAGTGAAAAATAGATAAAATTCCAAACACCATCACGATACATCTATATCTATTACATAAAATTGCAAGTTTCAAGTGAATCTGACGCAAGCGAAGCTGTACTTGTCACAATTCGGTGCAATCTTTATTCGCCTTTGACCAAATTGAACAGCATTAGGCAAATGACCTATCAAACCGCATTGAACACGCATAGGCACAAATGCCCCAAACCTTCATTTCCTGCTGCTATCTTGACGCGAGTTCAGCTACACTCCGCACATCTGCCTGTAAGAGAGTGACAAACATGTCGCAAGAAGAAATTGAAGTAGAAGCGATTGGCATTGAAGTGTCAGCACATCCGGTTGAGCTCTACAAAGTATTAAAGATCGCCAATGCCGTTAGCGGTGGTGGTGAAGCGAAGATGGCCATCGTTGAAGGATATGTCGCCGTTAATGGTGAAGTGGAGACCCGTAAGCGCCGCAAGATTCATGATGGCGATGTTATCGAGTTCAATGAAGAGTTCTACGTCTTGCTGTGCGATGCGCCACCAACACTAGTGGAGCCAAGAGAGAAAAAGCCGCAGGTGCAATCAAAGCCTCAGTCGCCAAAGCAGAAGCAGACTCAGAAACAGGCCAAAAGTGCGCCAGCTAAAAAAGCCAGCCCTAAGAAAACAGATAAGAAAGCGGCGAGCAAATTGAACAAAAGCGCCAACCTGTCACTAAGTGCTAGTGCCAAAAAAGTGAAATCGGACAAGCCTGCGGAAGATAAACCGCAAAATGATGCTACGACTGGGCGATCGTCTATTTCTTTTTAAAGTCCATACTGCGTGAGGTTTACGCACTAAAAGAGCCGCTGCACTGAATCAGAGAATTCACAATAGAAAAAGCCACCTGAAAAGGTGGCTTTTTGATTAGCTCTAAAAGTTAAAAATCAAATACTGTGTGGTTTTACTTTACTTAACTTGTACGAAACATAACTTGCCTTACATGCTCACTACGTTGAGCTTCCTTACCTCGTGCTTTTCATTGCATGGGTTCTATCGGACAGTAAGGTCTTCGTTCACTTACGATGCGTATTTATACGCCAGTGTAACATTCCAAATTGTTGTGCAACCCAGTATCAGCGCCAGTTTGTTGCTTTCTGGCATCGCCGAGCTTGGAGCTCATCCTCATTCGTCAGTCATGTTTGGGTGCAATTTGATTATAAGAAAACTTCCCAAACGCGCCATGTCACACTTTCATGAATGTGATCAGGTTTCAGAAATCAGTTTTTGATGATTTTTTCGTCAATTCTCGGCAAGGATTATGCTTTGCAGTCCAGACGGGCTGCGGGTTTCGCTAAAGTTCGTGTTCCCAAAAACGGCCATTCTTCACATAGCTATTTAAAATCACGAAGAAATCTTGATGCCCCCATCGCATGCGAGACATGACTAGGTATAATGTTTTTCTATTCACCCGCGCTAGCAAAACTCCATGGATGCCAGATTGACAGTTTTTCATTCCCCATTTCGATTTATTCCTACTGCTCAAGCATCATTGGCAATGGCATTCTTTGGATTGGGTGTAGCTTGGTCGCTATACCATCCCATTACAGGCGATATCTCTCGACCGCTTCTTTCTATCATCGGCATTTTATTGATCGCCCCTGTTTGGCTCAAATATATGTTTGAACCAAAGCGTTTCTTTCAAGACCTTCGCGACCCACTTTATGGCAGCCTAATGGCGCCAATGACCATGTCGTTGCTGCTCATGGCAGACTTCCTGAGTGAGATGAGTGTGAAAGCCGCCGTGTTTGTCTGGTATCCCGCCATGGCGATGCACGTTTTTATGATGTGTTATTTCTTTTTTTATCAATTTAAGTCGTTTGATAAGTCCAACATCTACCCAAGCTGGTTTTTATACCCCGTTGGTTTGATAAGCAGTACCTTGGCCGGCCCGAAATTGGGCTTTGGCGACGAATCTGCGCTGCTTGCACATGTCTGCATTGGGGCTTACTTCTTTATGTTGCCATTTGTGCTGTATCGGCTTGTCTTTTTGGATAGCCTGCCAAGAAACTCTCGCCCTGTATTGGCAATCATGGCCGCCCCCGTCAATCTCGCGCTGACGGCCTATTTGGTGAATCTATCGAACCCTGACCCTGTTCTGGCTGGTGCGCTAGCCGGCGTGGGCATCATGATGACGCTGTTCGTCTATTTGTGTTATTTCGACCTGCTCAGAGAACCATTTCAGCCCACTCTCGCCGCCTTAACATTCCCTTCCGTGATCAGTGCGGTGGCGATGGAGCGTCTAACCATGTGGTTGGGAACCGATTTTCCCCATTGGTCTTGGCTTGAACGTTTAGGCTTGATAGAGCTTACCGTCGCTACACTGCTAGTGAGCTGGGTCAGCTTTGGCTACATTCGCCATTATGGATTTGGCCGATAGGCTTGGCTTGGCTTGGCTTGGCTTGGCTTGGCTTGGCTTGGCTTGGCTTGGCTTGGCTTGGCTTGGCTTGGCTTGGCTTGGCAACAATATCACAACAAGAGAAAAGCGGGATTAACCCGCTTTTTTTAACATCCCTTCCGTTTCTAAAAAATGAATGATTTCAGGAAGACCTATCCCTTTCTTCAGGTTCGTAAACACATAAGGCTTATTCGGTCGCATCCGCCTGGTGTCTGAATCCATCACATCCAGATCCGCGCCAACATAAGGTGCTAGGTCAATCTTATTGATCACCAGCAGGTCAGATCGCGTAATTCCCGGGCCACCTTTACGTGGGATTTTTTCGCCTTCAGCCACATCAATCACATAGATGGTGAGGTCTGCAAGCTCAGGGCTAAATGTAGCACTCAGGTTGTCTCCGCCGCTCTCAATAAACACCAAATCCAAGTTTTTGTGTAACTTCGCCAATGATTCCACCGCTTCAAGATTCATCGACGCATCTTCACGAATGGCGGTATGCGGGCAGCCTCCTGTTTCCACGCCCACTATCCTGTCAGCTTCGAGCGCTTTCGCCTCTGTCAAAATACGCTGATCTTCACGGGTATAGATGTCATTGGTCACCACTGCTAACGAATAATCATCACGCATGGCTTTACAAAGTACCTCAAGCAACGCGGTTTTTCCTGAGCCTACCGGACCACCTACACCAACACGCAAAGGCTGTTTATCGTTCATTGTTCATCTCCTTATGAGCGGAAAAGTCGTGAATACTGCGTTTCGTGACAACTTGAAGCTATCGCCTGCGCAATCGCAAAACTGCCCACGTTGTCATCACTGATTTTTTTTGATTCATCTACCGCACGTTCTAAACTCGGTGTTGATGCCATCAACACTTTTTGGCCGGATGTTTGCCCCAGCGGGATCATCTTCACCCCTGCCACAACGGTGTTTTCGAGCCAACTCCATGCATAGCCATGACAAAGGCTGTCTTCATCAATGCCCCATTTCACACCTGCATAGGCAAAGCCCGCCAATTGGCTTTTGGTGATCAACGGCACTAACTCATGCTTTTCACTGATCAGTTCGAGCCTGATCAGCAATTTTTCCATGGTTCGTCCCCGTTGGATCTCTTCTTGACGCAATTCCAACGTTTCGCGACTGGCATAAAGCCAATTGCACCAGTACTCGATCGCCTCTTTGTCAGAAGACTCAAACGCCTTATACAAACGACGCAAGATAGGCAGTTCCAACTGCGGCAAGCTGTCATAAGCCAGACTTTGTAGCCAATCAGACAATGCCTTCTCATCGGCGACCCAGCCACATTCAATAGCCCATTCCAGCCCTTGTGAGTAGCTGAATGCACCCACAGGCAGGGACGGACTAATGAGTTGAAACAGGCGATACGTTGCAGTCATCAGCTGATGTCTCTTTTTCATCCTCTTTTCCAACACATGTCTTCAATGTGTCCACACCTCCCGCATGATCATGCGTGACCGTGTTGACAATGGTATCGCCACTGGCGGATTCTTTATGTGGATGCGCATTGACTGGCATCGCCATTGATGCGATCAAGACCGCGAATAAGGCGGCAGATGAGGTTTGCTTTTCCATGTTCTTACTCCTCTGTTTCATTGTTATTCGTATGGCTAAACGTCGTGTATTTTCACTTAGTGATGATGGTGATGGCCTGAAGATTGACCGCCATAAGCGCCGGCTTCGGGTTCAAACGGCGCCATTTCAACGATAACTTTGCCGCCGAGCAATCCCACCATTTCGTCTAATACATGATCATGCTGATAACGCACCCAGCCATCGCCCACTTGCAAAGGCACATGGCGATTACCAAGGTGATAACTCAAACGTGCCAGCAAATGTTCGTTGTCTGCATGCGCCGTGGATACTTTTTCGTCGGCTGCCACGATTCGTACTTTCGTACCGTCAGTAGAAACCAATACATCACCGTCACGAAGCGTGATGCCTCTCGGCAAAAACAATCCCGCGTCGGTACCATCATCTAGCGTGATTTTGATTCGACTCTTGATGCGAGCATCGATGCCGAGATGCACCGTTGGCAGGCTTTCAGCATCCACAGGAACATTGATAACTTGTGTGAATTCGATCATCCCTTTTCCCTTAAATAAACAGTTTGTCAAAAGCCGAAAAACGGCTCAGAACAGAAAATAGCGTTGTGCCATTGGCAGTACATCGGCAGGCTGACACACCAATAATTGCCCATCGGCACGCACTTCATAGGTTTGAGGATCCACCTCGATATTCGGCTGCCAGTCATTCAACTTCATGTCGATCTTGCTAATTTTTCGGCAATTTTTCACCGCACTGACTCCACTTTTTAGCTGCAACATATCCGCGACACCATTATTAACGGCCATCTGGGACATAAACAGTAAGGAGCTTTGAGCTGGCCCCGCACCGTAAGCGCCAAACATCGGGCGATAGTGCACAGGTTGTGGCGTAGGAATTGATCCATTGGGGTCACCCATCGGCGCGGTAACAATCAAGCCACCTTTGATCACGAGTGCGGGTTTCACGCCAAAGAACGCGGGTTTCCACAGTACCAAATCGGCTAATTTACCCACCTCGATTGAGCCAATTTCGTGTGCCATACCATGGGTAACTGCGGGATTGATCGTGTATTTCGCCACGTAGCGTTTAATACGAAAATTGTCGCTGTGGCTAGGGTCTGGTCCTAGTGCGCCAAACTGCACTTTCATTTTGTGCGCGGTCTGCCAAGTACGAATAATCACTTCACCGACTCGCCCCATAGCTTGAGAATCTGACGAGATCATCGAAAACGCGCCCATGTCATGGAGCATGTCTTCGGCGGCAATGGTTTCACGGCGTATGCGAGATTCCGCAAAGGCAATGTCTTCAGCGATGGACGGCGACAAGTGGTGACACACCATCAGCATGTCTAAATGTTCGTCTACCGTATTGACGGTATATGGGCGTGTCGGGTTAGTCGATGAAGGAAGGACATTTGGCAGCCCTGCCGCTTTCATGATATCCGGCGCATGACCGCCCCCCGCCCCTTCAGTGTGATAAGTGTGTATCACCCTATCGCCAATCGCACCCAAGGTTGCTTCCACAAAACCACACTCGTTGAGCGTATCTGTGTGAATAGCGACTTGAACGTCCGTTAAATCGGCAACATTTAAACAGTTATCGATGGCGGCAGGTGTTGAGCCCCAGTCTTCATGGAGTTTCAACCCACATGCGCCAGCCGCGATTTGCTCTTCTAATGATTCAGGTAAACTCGCATTACCCTTGCCCAATATGCCAAAGTTCATCGGAAAGGCATCCAGCGATTCAAGCATGCGATGAATATTCCATGGCCCGGGCGTGCACGTTGTCGCATTCGTGCCCGTTGCTGGGCCTGTGCCGCCGCCAATCATGGTTGTCACGCCTGAGGTCAGCGCTTCGTCTATCTGCTGTGGGCAGATGTAGTGGATGTGCGAATCAACACCACCAGCGGTTAAGATCTGGCCTTCACCTGCGATCACTTCTGTTCCGGGACCAATGATAATATCGACATTGTCCTGAATGTCAGGATTACCGGCTTTGCCGATACCCGCAATGCGACCGCCTTTTACAGCGACATCAGCTTTGACAATACCCCAGTAATCAAGCACGACGACATTGGTGATCACTAGATCCGGCGTTTCATAGCTCGGGCACTGACTCTGCCCCATGCCATCGCGAATCGTTTTACCGCCGCCAAACTTCACTTCATCGCCGTACACAGTGAAGTCTTTTTCCACTTCGAGCCAAAGATCGGTATCCGCCAACCGCACGCAATCGCCGGTGGTTGGCCCAAACATTTCGGCATACGCCCTACGTGAAATTCGTGCCATGTCAGTCGTCCTTATTCGTGTTTACAGCGCCATCTAACGGCCCCATAACTTTGCCCTGAAACCCATAAACAGTGCGGCTTCCAGCATAAGCTACCAGTTCCACTGTGCGGCTTTGCCCAGGCTCAAAACGAACAGCTGTACCAGAAGGGATGTTGAGTCGAAACCCACGTGCCGCCGCTCGGTCGAACGTTAACGCGTCATTCACTTCGAAAAAGTGATAGTGAGAGCCCACCTGAATAGGACGGTCTCCAATATTGGCGACATCGATTGAAACTCGCGGCCTGCCAACATTGATCTCAATGTCACCGCTTTTCGCTCGAATTTCACCCGGGGTGAACGCCGATTTTGATGTGTTGGTTGCGTTTGAAGAGTTACTTGCTTGAGACATGTCGCTGCCCTCACACAATCGGATCATGAACGGTGACCAACTTGGTACCGTCCGGAAAGGTCGCTTCCACTTGCACGTCATGGATCATGCTGGGAACGCCTTCCATCACATCATCAACGGTCAAAATCGTGCGGCCAAAATCCATTAGCTCCGCTACCGTTTTCCCGTCACGCGCACCTTCCATGATCGCCGCGCTGATCAGCGCAACTGATTCGGGGTAATTCAGTTTCAAGCCACGGTCTTTACGTCGCTCTGCCACGAGGGCAGCCGTGAACAGCAGCAGCTTGTCCTTCTCTCTGGGTGTCAACTCCATGGTGCTTACTCCTAAATATGTCGAATGTGTTTCAGGTCACGACCTTGTTGCTGCTTTGAAAGCCCGCGTTCTTATTGACGCCAACGTTCTTATGCCAGCAAAGGCTCTTATGTCCGCCAAATACGCGGAATGTCGGGCGTTTCGCCTGTCCAATGCTGGCGGATCTGTTGCCAGCACAACGCCATAATGTGAAAGAGCACGTCGGTTTTATGTGCCAACCCTCGGACAATTAACAGGCCATCAACGTGGGTAATACCCAACTCAATGTCTGTCACTTGCGAAAGTTCTGCCCGAGTAATGCCTTGTTGTTTTTGTTCACTCCACCACTGCTTTAAAAGCACCGCCAAAGATTCAGCATCTCCATAGGCGATCAGCGTGCCGCAGACCGGATAATGGCGAAGACCTGATGCGGAATATCGCGTTTGCTCGGGGTTAACACGCAAACGCTCGCAGAGGATCAGACGGTCATCCACCGTGACTGTGGTCATGCCATTAATAACGCCATTTTCAAACGGTGTCTGAGTAGTAGGCTGACCGAGCGTCCACACATCCCAGCCTATAAATTGAGATTGCGAGTGAAGGGAAATATGAGTGCGGGTAAAAACACGCGCATTGGGAAATGCGATATTCTCAAGCGGAAGCCATTCAAGACGGGCATGTTGTTCGACCGTCAGGGTTTGCTTTAACGAACCCACTCGACCGTCCGAGCGATAAAATCGCGTCGCACCCGGCGTGGTGATTAACGCGTGTGCTCCCTCTGCAAGGCCGACGGTGACATCTAATGAATCTCCACCCACCACCCCACCCGGTGGGTGTAACAGATGCGTATGACATACCCCGCCTTCAGGATACAAAGATCTCTGCACAGCCAAAGGGCCTTTATGGGTGCGATCTTTGAGAACCGTTTTATCACCTCGAGTAACAAAACCTAGACGAAGCTCAGCCTCCCAGCAACGGGAGGCCATATCACGATTCACAAGTTCAACAGGCCAATCAATCACGGTCTGCGCCATTTGCTCTCCTTTACACCGTCAAGTACTGACGGATCAGCTCATCGGACAAATCGGCCATTTCACCGCTGGCGACATCTCGACCGCGATCGAGCAAACAAAACCTGTCGCCGACTCTGCGAGCAAACGGGAGCTTTTGCTCAACCAGAATCACCGTGAGCCCCATTTCTTGATTAAGCTTGCAAATAATGTCGCCAATTTCCTGAACAATATTGGGTTGAATCCCCTCTGTGGGTTCATCCAATAGCAAGAGCTTGGGATCAATCACCAGCGCGCGTGCAATCGCGAGTTGCTGTTGTTGCCCGCCCGACAAATCACCACCAAAGCGTTTTTTCATTTCCGCCAGAACGGGAAAAAGCTCATAGATAAACGCAGGGATTTTTCTGTCGTTTTTAGGGCGTATCGGTAAACCAATTTCTAAGTTTTCCTCAACAGTGAGTCGCGGAAATATCTGCCGCCCCTGGGGGACATAACCCACGCCCAAACGTGGACGCATTTCAGCGCGATGTTTCACTAAATTTTCACCGTCGAGCAAAATATCTCCGTTATCAACGGCTAACAAACCCATGATGCTTTCTAGCAAGGTGGTTTTCCCCACACCATTGCGCCCCATCACCACGGTGCATTTTCCCTTTGGCGCATTTAGAGACAAATCCCAAAGCGTTTGGCTTTCACCGTATCGCTGATTCAATCCATTCACACTCAGCATGACGTTACCTTTTGTTTTCTTTTCAGTGCACGCAGTCTGCAATCACCGCACGCATACACATCGTATTGAACCGAGAAGATGCGCTATTGCCCCAGATACACTTCGCGGACGCGAGGGTCATCTTGAATGTCTTTCATATTGCCTTCAGCAAGCACATGGCCTTGGTGTAGCACCGTCACGGTGGAAGCAATGCTCCGCACAAAATCCATGTCGTGTTCCACGACCATGATC
Organism: Enterovibrio litoreus; assembly: GCF_045679545.1. NCBI lineage: Bacteria > Pseudomonadati > Pseudomonadota > Gammaproteobacteria > Vibrionales > Vibrionaceae > Enterovibrio > Enterovibrio litoreus. The sequence continues at coordinate 1,312,328 of NZ_CP166195.1, read as the reverse complement.
GAATGACTACCCGCCAGCGACAGCAGCAACTCAGCGGTTCTGTCCATTTCTTGGTGCGTCATACCCGCCACGGGTTCATCCACCAGCAGCAATCGCGGTTTCTGCATCAATAACATGCCGATTTCTAGCCATTGCTTTTGCCCATGAGACAGCTTGCCTGCTTGCATTTTGTAGTGTGTGTCTAAGCCTATAAGCTCCAGCACCTGCATGATGTCGCATTTCTGATCACTCGAAAGCACTGCGCGAAACAAGTGCCAAGTGCCTTTATCCCCAGCCATTGCCAGCTCTAGGTTTTCCCAAACGGAAAGTGCTTCAAACACGGTTGGTTTTTGAAACTTGCGCCCAATGCCCGCATTGGCAATTTGGGCTTCATCCATCTTAAGTAGATTAAGTTGCTGCCCCAGCCACACCTCGCCTTTGTCGGGTTTGGTTTTCCCTGTGATAATGTCCATCATGGTGGTTTTACCCGCACCATTAGGCCCAATCACACAACGCAGTTCGCCCTCTTTGATATAAAGATTCAAATCGTTGATTGCCTTGAATCCGTCAAATGAAACCGACACACCTTCGACGTACAGCAGCATGTTGTTTTTCACATCCACCTTGGGATTGAACGGCGGTTTCAAAAAGCTAAACACCTGATCACGGCGCGTCAGCTCATTGAGAAATTCATGGCTACCACGCACGTCTGGTAATTGCTCTTTTTGGTGGTTAATGGCTTCACTCCAAAGCGTTCTAGACATCATGAATTCACCTCTTGTCTACGCAATATGCCACTGACGCCCTTGGGCAGATAAAGCGTGGCAAGAACAAACAGTGCGCCTAGCGCAAACAACCAAACCTCGGGGAATTCCACCGTGAACCAGCTTTTCGCATAGTTGACGAGAATCGCGCCGATAATGGCGCCATATAACGTAGCCCTGCCGCCCAATGCGACCCAAACAACGACTTCAATTGAGTTAAGCGGTGCAAATTCACCAGGATTAATAATGCCGACTTGCGGTACATAAAGTGCCCCGGCAATACCCGCGATGGCGGCTGATAGAACAAACAACCAAAGTTTGCTTTTCTCTACCGCATAGCCCACGAAGCGGGTACGAGATTCTGCGTCACGAATAGCAATAGTCAGTGCACCTAATCGACTCACTACAATAGCGCGACACAACATGAAGCAGAGCATCAGCGCAATGACCGTCACCACGAACAAACTGATTCGGGTGGTATCGCTTTGCAGACTAAAGCCAAGAATATCTTTGAAATCGGTCAGACCATTGTTTCCGCCGAACCCCATTTCATTTCGAAAGAAGGCCAGCATCAGCGCAAAAGTCATGGCTTGCGTCATGATCGAAAGATAAACCCCAGAAACGCGGGAACGAAACGCCAGCCAACCGAACACGAAAGCCAAAACACCGGGAACGACAACGGCCATCAAACAGGCGAACCAAAATTGGTCAAATCCCTGCCAGAACCACGGCAGCTCCTGCCAGTTAAGAAACACCATGAAGTCAGGTAATTCTGGGTTACCGTAAACACCGCGGTCGCCAATTTGGCGCATCAGATACATGCCCATGGCATAACCGCCCAGCGCAAAAAATGCAGCGTGCCCCAAGCTAAGAATACCGAGGTAGCCCCACACCAAATCCACAGCAAGAGCGAGAATGGCGAAGCTTAGGTACTTACCCAGCAACGACACCGTGTAAGTTTCCAAATGAAACGGGCTACTTTCGGGCACCCAAAGGTTCATCACAGGCACAAGAATGACGGTTAAGGTTAGCAACACCATGAGGATGACAGTCGAACGATCGAATAATTGCTTTTCCATAATGAATTAATCCTCAGCCATGCGGCCGCGCTGAGGAAATAATCCTTTCGGGCGCTTTTGAATAAAGAGAATGATGAACACCAGTACCAAGATCTTAGCGAGTACCGCGCCCGCCCATGGCTCCAGAATTTTGTTAAATACGCCAAGGCTGAGCCCGGCTGCCAACGTACCCCACAGGTTTCCAACGCCACCGAAAACCACCACCATGAAAGAATCAATAATGTAGGCTTGCCCCATATTGGGCCCAACGTTCGTGAGCTGAGACAACGCGACACCAGCGACACCGGCAACACCAGAACCAAGCACAAATGTGGCCATGTCTACCCACTCAGAGCGCACCCCCATGGCACGCGCCATCGGTCGGTTTTGGGAAACAGCACGAACTTGTAAGCCAAGCGAGGTGCGTTTGAGAATGAACAACAGCGCAAAAAAGACCATCAAACAGAAAATAATGATGTACAAACGACTGGCAGTCAGTTGCAGCATGGGGGTAATTTCAATCATGCCGCTCATAAAATCCGGCGTACTGACTGAGCGGTTTAACGGAGAGAAAATAGAACGAACAGCTTGCTGCAAAATCAGGCTGATACCGAACGTGGCAAGTAGCGTTTCAAGCGGGCGACCATAGAGGTGGCGAATAACAGAACGTTCAATGGCGATCCCCACAAGGCCAGAAACGATAAACGCCGCAGGAATTGACAGGATCAAGGCCACTCCACTGAAATCGGGCAGCAGCAACTGCATCACATAGGTGGTATAAGCACCTATCATGATCAATTCGCCATGCGCCATGTTGATCACGCCCATCACGCCAAAAGTAATGGCGAGACCAATCCCCGCAAGCACTAACACCGACCCAAGGCTCAAACCAAAATATAGCGTTTGCGCAATATTGACCACACGCTGCGTTTCTTCAAAGCTAGAGATGGCGCGATCTAAGGCTTGTTGGATCTCATCGGGTGTTTCCCCTGTGGTTTGTGCATTCTTTAATTTCAACGCTTCAAAGGCTTCCGACAACCCAGAGGCTTGTAACTGCTTTATGGCTATGAGCACTTCTGCCGTCGATGCTTGTCCATCTAGCTGAGTGATTGACAGTGCTGTGTTTAAATACCCATTTGTGACAGCGTCACTTTCTGTTTTAATCAAATGAGAAATAACAGGCACAAGCTCATCGTCCACTTGGCCTATCATCCGTTTCGCACCGGCTCTTTTTTCCTCAAGATCATTGCTGGTTAAAGCCGCCGTCGCGAGTGATGTTTTGATTTGGGTGCGCATGTTGTTATTGAGTGTCACTGTGCGGTATTGGCGTTTCTTTTCAACCACAGCTGTTACACCGGAGCTCATGTTGATCACTTCACTGCCTTTTTCCAAAGGAAGATTTTCAATAAACCAAACGGACGTGTCTTTTTTGTCGTAGACCACTTGCTTATCAAGCAAGCCCGTTAAAATCTTCGTTTTGTCCGGATGATCGGAAGCGGCAAGACGCTGCACCGCCAATTCTTTATCAGAAAACGATTTACTGGTGATTAATGGCGCGATTTGGGTTAGCCAGAATGTTTCTTCAGAGGCTTGTTCTGAAGATGCTGTCGAAGCCGGTTGCTCTGATTCTGGCAATGAAGAAGTTTGTGCGAGAGCGCCAAACGGAAGTGCGAAAGCCAGTATCAGCCAACTCAAAAATTTACAGACGTCATTCCATCGTGCAGTCTGTTTTAACATAAAGGCATTCCTTTGAAAAAAGTCCTGCCAGTGCGGACGTTTTGTTGGAGACGGCTCCGCAAGGCAGGCAAATACAAGGAGTAACGATTAAGCGGGCAATGTCCGTATCCACCCGCAATTATTGGTTTGTGAGCGGTGCTATTCAGTCACACCTGAACACTGCCCTGTTGTCACATTGAAGCTTCCGCAAGACATCGGCTTTAGCCAGCTGGCGAACAGATCTTTCGATCCTGTCAGAAAATCAGACCATGCATCGCCAGCCACAACGTCTGGTGTTTCCCATACCGTTACAAACTGACCATCGTCTTGGATCTCGCCAATCAGCACCGGTTTGGTGATGTGATGGTTAGGCATCATGGTGGCATAACCGCCCGTTAGGTTAGGAACCGTGACACCAATGATGGCTTCTTGCACTGCATCAGAGTCGGTCGTGCCCGCTTTCTCAACCGCCTTTGCCCACATATTGAAGCCTAGGTAGGTCGCCTCCATAGGGTCATTGGTCACGCGCTTGTCATCTTTGATGTAGGCATGCCATTTCTCGACGAACGCATCATTGGCATCGGTCTCAACACTCATGAAGTAGTTCCATGCGGCGAGGTGACCCACCAAGGCAGAGGTGTCCATACCGGAAAGCTCTTCTTCACCAACAGAGAACGCCACCACCGGGATGTCTTCTGCTTGCACGCCTTGTGCAGACAGTTCTTTGTAGAAAGGCACATTCGCATCGCCGTTGATCGTGGAAACGACGGCCGTTTTCTTGCCTTGAGCACCGAATTTCTTGATGTCAGAAACGATAGACTGCCAATCAGAATGACCAAATGGCGTGTAATTGATCATTATGTCTTCTTGTGCGACGCCATTATCGAGAAGATAGGCTTCGAGGATTTTGTTGGTGGTTCGAGGGTAAACGTAATCGGTACCGGCCAATACCCAGCGCTTAACACCCAGATCTTCTTTAAGATAATCCACAGCGGGAATCGCTTGTTGGTTTGGCGCAGCGCCCGTGTAGAACACATTTTTTGAGGATTCTTCACCCTCATACTGAACAGGATAAAACAGCAGGCTGTTTAGCTCTTCAAACACAGGCAGCACAGATTTACGAGACACAGACGTCCAGCATCCGAAAACCACATCCACATCTTCTTTCTCAATCAGCTCGCGTGCTTTTTCAGCAAACAGCGGCCAGTTAGACGCAGGGTCAACGACAACTGCTTCGAGCTTCTTGCCTAGCAATCCGCCTTTTTTATTTTGCTCTTCGACCATCATGAGGACGGTGTCTTTCAGCGTTGTCTCGCTTATTGCCATCGTCCCCGATAGCGAGTGAAGCACACCCACTTTAATCGTGTCTTCCGCTGACACTGCCTGAAATGACAGGCCCCCCAGTGCAATCGCACTTACCCAATTTAATGCAACCTTGTTTCCTTTCATTGCAACCGCTCCTTAATGAGTACCTGTGGGACTCAGGAGCAAAAGGCTTGCCAACAAGAAGATTTCACTCGCAATTAAAATGTAAGCACATGAAAAACAGCGTGATATTTAACCGAACATTGAACGCTTTAACCCGTTACCAAAATCGTCGCTCGCCTTATTTTGGTGCAGATGAACCAAAACGCCGCACCACTTAGGACATGCACCTATACAGTGCAACTAGGGCTAACGGGGCGGAATGAATCCGTTCAGACTAAACTTTCGTATTAGTGGTATACCTAATTAGCCTCATTGGGAGGACGTGATGCGCGAAATTGCTCTTATGGGAGTGGCTACATGCCTTTTTCTCTCTTCACAGGCACTCTCCTACCCTTTCTATAGATTGGTTGAGCCTCATCGCACGCTGATTTTCTTTGCGCCTAGCCTTGATGAGAAAGTGGAAGACTTTGAACGTTTAATGCTCATGCACAGCTGCCAGTTAAACGACCGAGACCTCCACCCATTAATTCTTAACATGCAGGAAATGTCTGACTCTCGTGGTCTGTTTTCCTCTCAAGAGATTCGCCAGTTACGACAAAAATATGCGGTGAATGCGGACCAGCACATTGCCGTGCTAATTGGAAAAGACGGCACTGAGAAATTTCGCTGGCAGCAGAGTGTGAACATCAATGAATTGGTGAATGTAATCGATGAAATGCCGATGAGAAAGGCAGAGATGCAGCGTCGAGTCAGTCGATGCAGTATTTAGCGGGAATGCGTGTTTGAGCCGGGAATGAATACCAAGCACAGAAAAGGAGGATGACTCCCCCTTCTTTCATGAAGCGATAAGCCCATTACTTTCTCGTTTCCACTAATCCAACAACTGATCAGTCTTCGCGGCACAGATAAAATCATTCTTATGCAGACCTTTAATTTTGTGCGTCCACCAAGTCACTGAGCACAAACCCCACTCGAGAAGAATGGCTGGGTGATGTCCTTCACTTTCGGCCAACTCTGCAACACGGTTTGAAAATGCCCATGCTTGTTTAAACGTCCGGAACGTAAAAGTTCGCTGCAGCTGATCAATACCGTCAACGTTAATCACCTTCCACTCTGGGATGCTCGCCATCAAATCTGCCGATTCGCTGGCCGTCACTTTTACTGCATCCGCATGGCAAGCTTCGCATTTCAATTCGTATAAGTCCGGCATTGTGTTTGCTCTCCCTTTCTTCATGTTTTAAGCAATTTTTTCTGGGTAACAAGGTGGATGTAACCCCAATGACATGGCGCGATGCACACAAGCTATCAAATCCACATTCTCAATCTCATACAATTCATCTAACGCGTCTAAGTGGAAATAGACGGGTTGCAAAATATCTATTCGATACGGTGTACGCATCACATCAACAATGTCCAACTTCTTACGGATAGGCACATCACTGCTATAGGCATATTCCGTTTCTGCGGGCGATGACAATATGCCACCGCCATACAGCGCACGTTGGCCAGACGACTCGATCAAACCAAACTCCACCGTGAACCAATACAACCTTGCCAAATAGACGCGCTCTGCTTTCGATGCGTTCAGACCAAGCTTGCCATAAAGGTGAGTAAAGGCCGCAAATGCCTTGTGCGTTAACATGGCGCAGTGACCAAAGATCTCATGGAAATAATCGGGCTCCTGCAGATAATCAAAATCTGCCGCTGAGCGTAAAAACGTCGCTACCGGAAACCGTTTCGATGCCAGCAACGTAAAAAAATGGTCAAAATCAATCAAGGCCGGGACGGGCTCTAACTGCCAGCCAGTTGTTTTTTTTAATACCTGATTAATATCGGTGATCTGAGGAACGTGCTCAATCGGCAGGTTTAGCATGGAGAGCCCATCGAAATACTCCTGACAGCCCTTACCGTCAATGCATGCCAATTGTCGCGTCACTAATTGATGCCAAACCTCATTTTCTTCTTCACTCCAAGCAATTTTCCCATTGGCATGTAAAGGCTTCGACTCGTAACGACTGGATTTCATCGCCGCTCCTCCTTTCGCTCTCTTCATAAAACGATAGTCTCTGAGTGTAGAAACGGACATCTGCCACCAAGCGTTACGGTATGTAAGAGCGTAAAAATTTATTTACGACGCCCTTTTACATCTGGCATTTCAACAAAGGGGAGCGCATTGCACGGTCATTAAAATTAACATTGTGAATCGTTACTGATATAAATTTTCAACCTAGAGGGACTATGTTTTCAAACCAGCGCCGCGACAGACAGCCAACAAACTCTCGCTGAACAAGCATCTTGGGGTTGTTTGGGGATACAACTCATTGGCAGAGATCACATAAATTTGTTGGGTTAACCAACCATGTATTCTCTCGCCCCTATCTTTGACGTAACATGCATTTTCTTGGACTTATTGAGCTCCGACTAAGTAGTAAGTGGAGAAGTTGAATTGTGGGTAACAGCTTGAGAACCAGAGCTGCATTTGAGCAATGCCTCAGCAGCGATGTAAACGGCGAAATCATTGCCCAGTTCAATGATTTGGTGCTCAGAAGTGTCTATCAGCCCATCTTTCGTGCAGATGCTTCCGTGTTAGGTTTTGAAGCATTGATTCGTGCCAAATCGCTAACGGGTGAACCTGCGTGCCCTGCCCACTTATTCAGGCACATTGAGCGTGGTCACCCAGAATTTCATGATCAGGTCAGTACAGATAGACTGGCGCGTGTTATTCATCTTAGAAACTTCGCGCCTTATGCAGGTCAACACACCCTTTTCCTCAATATGCTGCCGTCTTCTGCGGTTGAATCTATCTCAAAATTTTCAAATCAAAACCTAATGGTAAAACGTGTCGCCGAGCTAGGGATACCTCAACATCATATCGTGTTGGAAGTGGTTGAGCACCTTCATGACGAAATGGATGCTCTAACTGCTGCAACAGTTCAATCGACCATCAATGGGTTTCGAATCGCCATCGACGATTATGGTGTGAAAGGGTCAAAAGAAGAGCGCGTTCGTATGCTTAGCCCCAACATTCTGAAAATCGACCGATCTCTTTTACAAGATTATATGCAGGGTGATACCGCGCCAATGTTTCGAGCGATAGCTCTCGCCAAAGAAGTCGGTTCCGAAGTATTGGTAGAAGGCATAGAAAACGCTGACGAGTATAACGCCATGCGCGCACTCGACGTCAACTTTTTCCAAGGTTTCTATTTGGGGATGCCGCAAAGATTAGCCAATTTCTTCGCAGAACACCCGGAAGAGTTAGCGCCTATTTTTCAAGTGAACTGACAAAAGACTGATTCCAGTTCACTGCCCACCTGGTCAAGGTGAGCAATCTCTGACCCGTTATCTTTGTTATCCGCACTTACTTTTCCGTTGTTCCCATTAAAGTGCTAAAATCCCGCCATTATTAGCGCCCCCCAACTGCATTGTTTGGTGACTTATGACACCGATTTGGGCGATATACACGAATTTATTAAGGCAATCAGTCCCATGATTAACAACTCAATTCAGTGGTTTCCTGGCCACATGCACAAAGCCCGTAAAGAGATTGAAGAAGTCGTTCCTAAAATCGACGTTATCATCGAAGTTCTCGACGCACGTATTCCGTTCAGCAGTGAAAACCCACTGATAAGACACATCCGAAAAGATAAGCCTGTTATCAAAGTATTGAACAAGCGCGATTTGGCTGATCCCGAGATGACAGCGCTGTGGCTTGAGCATCTCGAAAAAGAACAAGGCGTAAAAGCCATTGCTATCACCACTGAGAGCATTAGCGAAGTTAACAAGATCATGGAATTGTGCCGCAAATTAGCCCCTCACCGTGAAGACATGGGCAAAAATATTCGCACCATGATTATGGGGATCCCTAACGTTGGTAAATCTACCATCATCAATACGTTAGCGGGCCGAGTTGTTGCGAAAACTGGCAACCAGCCAGCCGTCACCCGTCAACAGCAGCGCATTAACCTACAAAACGGTGTTGTCCTTTCTGATACCCCAGGGATTTTGTGGCCGAAAGTGGAGAACCCACACAGTGGTTTTCGCCTAGCGGCAACGGGCGCGGTAAAAGACACGGCGATGGAATATGATGAAGTCGCTTTCTACACCGTGGAATACCTTGCAAAGACCTATCCTGAGTTATTGAAAAAGCGCTACAACATTGAAGATCTGCCCGAGACTGAAATTGAATTGATGGAAGCCATCGGTGAAAAACGCGGTTGTTTGCGTACAGGCGGTCGAATCGATCTCCATAAAGCCTCTGAAATTCTCATCAATGATCTGCGTAATGGCGTGCTGGGGCTCATCACTCTTGAGCATCCGGATATGATCGACAAAGAACTGATCGAAGTGGAAGAAGCGGCCGCACTGAAAGCGGAACAGAAAGCGAAAACAAAAGAAGACCGTCGTAAGCGTTACCTTAAAAACAAGCGCTAATTCTCGCAAGCAAACAAGCTTTCAGTTATCGCCCTCGATATTTCGGGGGCGAATTGTTTCTACCTTCACTAACCGCCTATTTTTCATCATGCTCGTCTCATTCCTACCCCACTTCCATACATCAAGCTGATCTATTATGACGTTAAATGCTTAATACCTATCCTCAGACAACAGGACGATGTATGAACGAGCTTGCTTCAATGGCGCAAATAGGGGTTTTGACGAACCCAACCACCCATGCAGAATTCCTAACCTTTGTACTAAAAGACCAATGGCTGAATGTAGAAGAAATTAGCGATGCGTTGGCACAGTTACCCGGTATAGAGAAATCCATTCGTCAAAAAGACCCTGATGCAGGAATATCGATGACCATGGGGTTTTCTGCCAATGCGTGGCCAATCCTCTTTCCCGACCTTGCAATGCCCGAGGAGTTGCACGTCTTCCCCGAAATGAAAAATGGCCCAAGACACTTTCCTAGTACTGCCGGTGATATTTTTCTGATGGTTAAATCAGAACGTAAAGATCTCAATTTTCAAATTGCCAAATATACAACCAAAGCGCTGTCCGGCATTGCTACTTTGGTTGAAGACATTCAAGGTTATAAATACCTCGATAATCGCGACATGATCGATTTTGTAGATGGCACAGAAAACCCAATCAATGATGAAAGAGTAGAATCTGTTTTGATTAGCGATGAAACCGATAGCTATCGCGGCGGGAGTTATCTGGTGGTTCAGCGCTATCTTGATCGGCAAGCATTGTGGGACCAGCAACCCACAGAGCATCAAGAAAAAGTTGTTGGTCGAACAAAAATGGATGACATTGAACTGAGTGATGATGACAAGCCAGCATGGGCGCACAATGCAAAAAGCAAAGTGGAAATAAACGGCGAAGAAGTAAAAATGTACCGCCAAAACCGCCCTTTTGGTAACGCCATGGAGCATGGAACTATGTTCATTGGATTTGCCAAAACACCGTCTATCATCGAGACATCTCTTACTCAGATGATCTATGCCGATGACAATGGCGACTATGATCGCTTACTGGACTTTGTTGAGGCAAAAACCGGGACGAATTATTTTATTCCGTCACAGACGTTTATTGATGACCGTTTTGACGATTAAGCGAGTGCTTTTTCTGGCAACCAGAACAGTCTGCCATATCGAATAACCCCAAACAAAAAGGCTGACACATGATGTCAGCCTTTTTTAATCAGTCTGTCGCACAATCACGCTCAGTGAAAGGTATTTACATCACACACTCTTGTGCTGCTTTGGCTTTTTCGACACCTTTGTCAATCACTGACAATGCATCTTCGCTGCCGATAGTTGATAACACACTATCCAGTAATTTTTCTGCGGTGCTTTCAGACGTGGCATCAACCAAGCAGCTATACGCATTCGCAATTTGCTCTCTCACCTCAACCAGCGCTGTTGGATCAGCAAAGTCTGCATTAACAGCTTCCTGAACGGATGCAGCCAATGCTTTTGCAGAATCCGCAGCGTCGCCGAATTGGTCTAGTTTCAACTCACTCAAATCAACGGCCTCGATTTGTGCTTGTAGGCCGTCCACAGCTTTATTCGCGCTCTCTTGCGCCTGATCAATCACTTTCGCTGCATCTTCGCAACCAGTCAGTGCGATAAGAAGCATGATTGCAGTTATGGATTTTTTCATCGTAGCCCTCAAAAAGCCGATTATTGTGGCTGGATAGTAATGCAATGCACGCCTGCCGGAAACAGGAATAGCGTAACTAGGTGTTATCCGTTGCGTCTGGCCGAGTAATCTTGCTAAACCCTACCGACAGGTTCGACATCCAGCGAGTCACGATCTAGGTGTTGTTTATCTCCCTTTATACGCCGCCAAGCTCCATGCGCACACATCGTTTTCCGTTAGCCTTTCCAACTTAACAACAGACAGCTGATAGTCCTTTGCATGAGTGAGAAACGCGGGAAGGTAAGACGCTATCGTTTCATTGCAAGACATGTAGAGACGCTTTTTGGTTTCAACAGCAATGTCTATAAGCTTGATGAGATCTGTAGATTGCAATAGATGCGCATCGTCAACGGTGATGAAGTCGCAATCTCGATCAATAATTTGCTGCCATTCTTGTTCCGTAATTCGAGTATCACCTCCGCAGTAGGCAACCATCGCTTTGGATACATCAATAAGGAATGGTTGTCCCTCATATTGCTCACAAAGAAATTTTGTTTTATGTGTTCGGTTGGGACCGACGATAAGACTGATGTTATGCAGTTTGAGTTGATCGCGGACTTTATGCCAGAGCATGCTTTCCCTATATGCAACTAATTGAATTTCGATAAACGATATCCTAGATGTGCTTCATGCTCATGTCTATTGATATGAATCTTTTATGTATTTAAAGCGAGACATTGACATTGAAACGCATGCTAGGGTGATTCCGTCCCAGTAAACGCGCCACTATTCTATCGCCCCCTCATTAAACCTCACCTTTTTGATATCAAAAAAACCATAAATATTTCAGAATGTTAATGAAAGACCACAATAATGATCTGGTTCAAAGTCTTGACATTAATGCCCAATATTTTGTGCTACAGATTGAGGTAGATCAAAGTGTTGAATGTGTCGCAAATGTTACAAAAGATAGGCACGGCAAACCGATGAAACCGCGTTTTTATCTGCCGTAGTAGACCAACAATTATTAACGTTAGCACCACGGAGAATCGTCATGACTAGCGCATTTTACATCCCTACAGTGAACCTAATGGGCGCAGGCTGCCTAACCGACGCAGTTGATGCCATACACTCTCATGGTTTCAAAAATGGCCTGATTGTTACCGACAAAGTGTTAAATGAGATTGGTGTGGTTGAAAAAGTCGCTGCCTTGCTGTCAGAGCGCAATGTCAGCACTGTCGTTTTCGATGGTACTCAACCCAATCCAACCACAAGCAACGTGGAGGCAGGTCTCGCCATCCTCACAGAAAATAACTGTGATTTCGTCATTTCACTGGGTGGTGGCTCACCACATGATTGTGCGAAAGGCATTGCATTAGTGGCCGCAAATGGCGGAAAAATTGGCGACTACGAAGGTGTCGACCAATCTGCAAAAGCACAAATGCCACTCATCGCCATCAACACCACCGCTGGCACAGCGTCAGAAATGACTCGCTTCTGCATCATTACTGATGAAACCCGACACATCAAAATGGCGATTGTAGATAAAAACACCACACCGTTGATTTCGGTTAACGACCCCGAATTAATGCTGGCGAAACCAGCATCACTCACCGCAGCGACGGGAATGGACGCACTGACCCACGCGGTGGAGGCTTATGTGTCTGTTGCGGCATCCCCAATCACTGATGCAGTCGCAATCAAAGCCATTGAGCTTATCCAAGCGAACTTGAGAACCGCTGTCAAAGACGGACAAAACCTCGAAGCACGAGAGCAAATGGCGTATGCGCAGTTCATGGCAGGTATGGCATTCAATAACGCATCTCTAGGCTATGTTCATGCCATGGCACACCAATTAGGCGGTTTTTATGACTTACCGCACGGCGTCTGCAATGCCATTTTGTTGCCACATGTTCAGCGCTACAACGCGCAAGTGTCGGCAAGTCGTCTGCGTGATGTTGCCAAAGCCATGGGCGTGGACGTTAATTCATTGACACCGGAACAAGGGGCACAAGCTGCTCTTGATGCGATACAAGTACTTTCTAAAGATGTTGGTATTCCAGCAGGATTAGAAACACTTGGCGTGAAAGCGGACGATTTCCCTGTGCTGGCAGAAAACGCGTTAAAAGATGCGTGTGGGTTTACTAACCCGAAACAAGCGACACACGAAGAAATTTGCGATATTTTCCGCCAAGCGATGTAATTCGCGAATCAAAGATGATCCTCGGTGTCATGCATAACAAAAAGGGCAGCGATTCACGCTGCCCTTTTTCTATATATTGCCAAGTAACCTCAAGATTGAAACGCTTCGCCAGCCGCGGCAACAAATGCCATTTCAACCAAATAGTCTGGGTCAGCAAGCTCTGCTTTCACACACGCGCGGCTCGGCGCTGTACCTGCTTCAAACCATGCATCCCAAACTTCGTTCAAAGCAGCTAGGTTTTCAAAGTCAGTCAAGTAGATAGTTACTGACAGAACGCGGGTTTTATCGCTACCCACAGATGCTAGCATCTCTTCCGCTTGTGCAAGAACTTGTGCTGTCTGACCTTTGATATCTGCGCTTAGATCGCTTTCTGGAACTTCAACAAAGTGAGCGATACCATTGAAAACAGTGACGTCAGACCAACGATTGGTCGGGTTAATACGATGAATTTTCATGATGATTTGTCTAATTTATCCGTTAAGAAAAACAGAGCCAGCACAAAGCGGGCTCGTCAGCAAATAGTGTCTCGTTAAGGCTATTTTGATACCGCGATTAATGCATCCGCTAAGTAGTCAATGCGCGACTCGGTCAGCCCCGCCACGTTGATACGGCTGTCACCCACCGCATAGATACCGAACTCTTCACGCAGCTTAACCATTTGTTCAGGTGAATACGCCAACATAGAGAACATGCCTTTATGTTGCTTGATAAAATCAAAACGGTTATCACCAGTACGAGCAGAAAGCGCAGAACTTAACCCCTCACGGAGCGAGATAATGCGGTTACGCATACTATCCAATTCTTCTCGCCACTGTTTAGTCAGTACGTTATCAGACAGAATGGTTTCCACAATCGCAGCGCCGTGATCAGGTGGCATGGTGTAGGTTGCACGAGCCAATTGAAGAATACGGCCTTTTGCGTTAGTCGCTTCTTGTGCGTTTTTACCAATAACGATAGCCGCACCCGTGCGTTCACGGTACAAACCAAAGTTCTTCGAACAAGACGTTGCAATCAACATTTCTTCGACCGAATCAGCCAGCAAACGCAGGCCGTAAGCATCTTCTTCTAAGCCTTCGCCGAAACCTTGGTAAGCAATGTCGACAAACGGCGTAAATCCATTTTTCTGTGCCAATTCATTGATGGCTTGCCAATGCTCACGGCGAATATCGGCACCGGTTGGGTTATGACAGCAGCCATGCAGCAGTACGACGTCATCAGGCCCAGCTTTTGACAAAGCATCGAGCATTGCTTCCGGGTTCACCTGCTTGGTGATTGCATCAAAGTAAGGATAAAACTTAACGTGCAGGCCTGCAGCTTCCATCACTGGCTTGTGATTCACATAACTTGGGTCAGTAATCCATACCGTGGTGACAGGTTTGGCGAGGTACATCAGATCACCCAACATACGAAGTGCGCCACTCGCGCCGGGAGTTTGCACGGTAGCGCAACGACCGTAACCATCGGTGCCTTTAAGCAGAAGATCTGTCATGGCCTGGTTGAACGCTTCGTTACCCGCCAATCCGACATAGCTTTTGGTGGTTTGAGAGTCTGCCAGTTGCTGCTGGGCAGTTTTCACTGCCTGCATGATTGGCGTATTGCCCTCACTGTCTTTATAAACACCAATACCTAAATCCATTTTGTCGGCGCGGGTGTCGGCGCGGAATGCAATGGAAAGTGACAAAATCGGATCTTGTTGCGCCGGAGAAAGCAGATCTAACATGGAATAACATCCTTATTTAACGGCAATAATTACACCTAGTACCTTACTGAAAGACTCGCGCGGTGCAAGTAAAAAAGCGCGATGCCGAATTGGGTAATGGAACTATTGCTTTACGCCAGTTACCGGCTTTGGCTGGATGTATTTTCTACTGACGTCTACCAAGGCGGTATCTTTAAGATACGTACGTCCAAGTAAAACGGGAAAGTTGAGATGTTTACGGTCACGTAAGGTGAACTCTGTGCTGACTGTCATATCGCCGATAGTAATTGGCAGATCCACCACATACCGACGCTCATACCCTTCCGAACTTGATTGAATGATTTTCACAGTGCGAACGACTGGCCGTTCAATGAGATCACTTTGTCTGTCATCGTGAGCAAGGCGAAATTTCACCCATTTCTTACCATCACGTTCAAAAGACTGAATATCAATCGCGCTGATGGATGAGGTGGTGGCACCCGTATCAACACGCGCAATCGCGACAACATCGAAGTCATCAACCCTCACCCACTCTTTTTCACCCATGATCATTTTGCCATTTGCGGCATGCTCGTAGGTAGGTGGAGTGATGTCGGCAACAGCGATGCCGTGAGAAAACAGAGCAGTAAAAAATACGAAGGCAGCAATCGTCAGTTTCATTGCGAGGTCCTTATTTGGGAGCACTATTAAATATAGGGGGAATACCTAGACAACAATAACGACGATAAGTTCTTGTTCCCATTATTTATCTGAAGGTTCATGTGAATGATATAACGCCACATGAGCGGCGTTATTTTACTGTACGTTTAATGAGAATATTGCGCGTTCACTAAGGTTTCAAGCGATGAACTACTTGGTTATGGCTTCCTCGCCAAGGCAACGATGGGTCGGCAAGATCTTTCTCAAACTTACCGTCCACCAGCACATCAACAAGCGAAACAACGGATTGTTGAGCGTCAGTTAAGTGTGCTAACTCATACCCCGTCCATAGCCAGATATCTTTACCATCACATTCAGCGTGAACGCGTTTTACTAGCGCCAACACAGCAGAAACATTGGCAGGATGAAGTGGATCTCCACCACTAAGAGACAAGCCTCTGCGTTTAATGCGTGTGTCATTGAGATCCGCAATCACGCGGTCTTCCATCTGTTTATCAAACGGCTTTCCAGAATCTAACGACCAGGTGCTTTGGTTATAACAGCCACGACATTGATGCTCGCACCCTGCAACAAACAAGGTGCAGCGCGTGCCTTCACCATTCACTACGTCAACCGGATAATACTGATGGAAGTTCATCACTATGCCTTACATGTGTTTAACGCGACGTTGCACTTCTTCCTGTTTGCCGTCGTTGAATGGGCGCGCATCCGGGCTGCCTAGATAACCGCAAACTCGGCGTGTTACTGACACCTTAGTGGAATCATGGTTGCCACAACTTGGGCATACAAACCCTTTGCTAGAACAATCAAATTCGCCTGTAAATCCGCACTCGTAACATTCATCAATCGGCGTATTCGTGCCGTAATAAGGGACGCGTTCGTAGCTGTAATCCCAAACATTTTCCAGCGCTTCAATATTGTGCTGAATATTTGGATATTCGCCATAACAAATGAAACCGCCGCTAGCGACGTCTGGGTATGGCATTTCAAAATCAATTTTGTCGTAAGGGTTAACCGCTTTTTCAACATCAAGGTGGAAGCTGTTGGTGTAATAACCCTTGTCCGTCACCCCTTTCAAAACGCCAAACTCTTTCGCATCAATTTTGCAGAATCGGCTGCACAAGTTCTCACTCGGTGTGCTATACAGGCTGAAACCATATCCGGTTTCATCTTTCCAGCGGTCAGTCGCAGCTTTCAGATACTTAACAACATCCAACGCTTTTTCACGCAGCATTTCAGAGTCATACACGTGCTCTTCGTTGCCATATAACGCGTTGATCGTTTCGTGAATACCGATATAACCCAATGAAATTGACGCGCGACCATTTTTGAAAATTTCACTGACATCGTCGTCTGGATTCAAACGCACCCCACATGCCCCTTCCATATACAGGATGGGTGCAACACGGGCTTTCACACCGCGTAAACGGTCGATGCGAGAATCCAATCCGTCACGCGCAACACGCAACACATCATCAAGCAGTGAATAGAAGGTTTCTTCGTTGCCATTTGCGCGAATCGCAATACGTGGCAAGTTAATGCTAACAACACCGATGTTGTTGCGTCCTTCGTGAATCAGTTCCCCATTCTCTTCATAATCAGAGAGGAAGCTACGACAGCCCATTGGCGTTTTGAATGACCCGGTGACTTCCACCACGCGATCATAGTTTAGAATGTCAGGATACATGCGCTTAGACGCACACTCTAAAGCCAGTTGTTTGATGTCGTAATTTGGCTCACCGTTTTTCTGATTCAACCCAGCTTTAATACTAAACACCAATTTTGGGAACACCGCGGTCTTGCGGTTTTTGCCCAAGCCTTCAATGCGGTTACGCAAAATTGATTGTTGGATCAAACGCGCTGACCAAGATTCACCCAAACCAAAACCAAAGGTCACAAACGGCGTTTGCCCGTTGGCGGTATGCAGGGTGTTGACTTCATATTCCAGTGACTGGAAAGCGTCATAACACTCTTTTTCTGTGCGCGCTTTGGCATAGCCCTCTGCGTCGGCAATATCCCACTCACGGGCAACCATCAAGTGTTTTTCGTAGCTGATTTCAACATACGGTGCGAGCACTTCATCAATGCGATTGATCGTGGTGCCGCCATAAATATGGGAAGCCACTTGTGCAATGATCTGTGCCGTCACAGCCGTTGCCGTCTGAATCGATTTCGGCGTGTCGATTTCCGCATTACCCATTTTAAAACCATGGGTCAGCATATTTTCGAGGTCAACCAACATGCAGTTGAACATAGGGAAGAAGGGCGCATAGTCTAAATCATGATAATGAATATCACCTTGATCATGTGCGCGCACCACGTCTTTCGGCAGCATGTATTGCTTGGCATAGTGCTTAGCAACGATGCCTGCCAGTAAGTCGCGCTGAGTTGGTATCACTTTACTGTCTTTATTGGCATTCTCGTTAAGAATGTCCGAGTTCGTCTGCTCAACCAAACCACGAATTTCATGACTCAGTCTGCTTTTCTTTTCACGCGCACTGTCACGATCATGACGATATTCAATATATGCGCGGGCAACCGCCTTATAAGGCCCTGCCATAAGGTGATTTTCGACAGCGTCTTGGATTTGATGGATATCCACTTCATCGTGACGCATCACATGAGCGAGAACGCCATCTGCTACTGCTGCTGCATAGGCTCGATCCATGTCTTCTACTGCTTGCGCCGCGCGAATCACCGCATCTTCGATACGTTGGCGCTGAAAAGGTACGCGGGCTCCATCGCGTTTGATGACAACAGGTTTCACAAATAGCTCCTCATGAATCACCCTTCACTACAAGGGCAAATAGTGAAATCACGCTGTTACCAGCGTGATTTTTGAAGTGGAAATGCAGCCAGCCGAACACCTATCAATCCTTGCCATGAGAGAAAACTGACATCACCGTCAATCGCTCTATTCGTAAAGAAACCGACCTACACATAATTGTGAACGACGTCAAGAAATACCAAATATGGGTAGAAAGTTAGCATTGACTACAATATGTGGTGCATTAGACCTTCGAGGGGAGATCGATACCTTGATTTAGATCATGGCACGAGGCGATGCGATTTTTATCTATTCGATTAATGGGAATAATCGTCAATAAATTAAAAAAGGCTGTAAAAAAGTGCAACAGATAACGCAAAAATGCCACCTACCAAAAACATTGCATACTGTATGTTCTATCATCCAGCTAAGAGTATTTTTTTGGACACGTACCCCAGCATAATCACACATATGGACACTGGTATTTGGCGCGTAAGTTCATCGTAATAAAAAGAGAATTCACTTCTGGATATGTCCTCACTTCGACCGCTTTCCGTGCGATCAAACTGCATGAATCAAACAACCACCTACTTTCGCCGACTTTTGCTCTTGGTTATGGCGATCATTCCAACTCAGGCTTATGCCAGTCTCACACTGGCAACATGGAACATGGAGTGGCTGTCGGATAAAGGCGACATAGTTCAAAGTAAGCGCAACGCAGGCGACTACTTAATGATGCAAACCATCTCTTCTGTTATTAACGCAGACCTCATTGCCTTTCAGGAAGTCGACGGCCCCGAGCCGCTAGCAAAAGTGGTGGACCCGCAACAATACGATTTCTATTTTTCAGACCGTTCTCTGCGCTACAAGAAAAGCAGAGCCAGCCATCAGTTCACTGGGTGGGCCGTTAAGAAAGGCATCACTGTTGTTGATCACAAGGATTACCAACCACTTGGATTGCCGACATTCCTTTCCGATGGTGACCTTCGCTATGGCGCTTACATTGAAGTGCTAAGAGAAAACAAACCCTCGCTTCATTTACTTTCCATACATCTCAAATCAGGGTGCTTTGATACGCCGGTACGCCGAAACAACAGCTGCAAAAAACTCGAACGCCAGATTGAGGCGTTGTCAGTATGGATTAATACCCGAGCCAAGCTCGGACAAGAATTTGTCATAGCGGGTGACTTTAACCATTACATGAATAGCACCTATGAATGGGCTTGGAAGTCGTTACTAAAGGAAACGAACGCCAATGCACTGATTAAGTTAACCGAAAACACAGCCGCGAAATGCAAAGCAAGAAAGTTTAACTATCGCACCAAGCGATGGGAGCATGTTGTTTACAATAAACTCATCGATCACATTGTTGCTAGCCCCGGCGCAATCGACATGACAATGCGCGTGGAGGCAAAGCAATATCAGTTCTCTTACCATGCTGTTGCTACGTATAGACTCTCAGATCATTGCCCTGTAATTGTAAAATTGTGACTTATGGCAAGAAAACGCATTCAAAAGCTTAAAAGTCTCGCTTTTTACTGCAGAATCATCATCCTCTGACCCTGTACTGACAAAATGGACGCTTCACTGTGACATCCTGCGCCACATATAACAAAGACGGACTTTTCGTATGCGCTTTCTAACAACCCCTTTTCTTGTTTCTGCACTCTTGTTGCCTTTTCATGCATATGCCAAGCCAGAGCTCGCACCAGCTGCTCTGCTCGATTTTGGAAGCTATGAAAAAGTCGAAGAAATGACCATTTATGGCGACATTCAGCAAGATATCATCATATTGGCTCAAAATAACACGTCTGAGTCAGAAGCTGATTTGTTTGTCATCGATGACATCAATGAAGACATTGAGCTCAATTTAGTGGTCGTCACCGTATCGCTTTACAACGATCTGAACGACGGATTGGTGATGCGATAACCCGCCGTTTACGAACAAAGTTCTGGTACACTTCAGGTACCAAAAGGACAACGTATAATAAGCAATGACGACTGGTACTTTAAGCAAAATGAAAAGTACGCTGGATAACGGCGTACATTACTCACTGCCTGTGGGCGACAATGACGTTGCGTTGAACGCACTGATCGGCAAACCTCTAACACTGACTTACACTGGCAACATCTACTGTGACGCCTGCGGCAACAAAACCAACAAAAGTTTCAGCCAAGGACACTGCTTCCCTTGCACGCGTAAGCTTGCCCGCTGTGACATGTGTATTCTAAAACCGGAAACCTGTCACTTTGCCGAAGGCACTTGCCGAGAGCCTGAGTGGGGCGAGAAGTTCTGCATGACCGATCATGTGGTTTACCTATCGAACACATCAGGGCTAAAAGTCGGTATTACGCGCGCCAGCCAAATTCCAACCCGCTGGATCGATCAAGGTGCGACACAAGCGCTGCCTATCCTTCGTGTGAAAAGTCGTCATCTTTCCGGTTTAGTGGAAATTGCCATCGCGGAATTTCTTGCCGACAAAACCAATTGGCGAACCATGTTGAAAGGCGACAATGCTGATATCGATTTGAAAGAAGAAGCGCGACGCTTACTGCCAAAAATTGATGCCAAAATTTTCAGCCTGCGTCTGCAATATGGCTTTGATGCGGTTGAACCCGTTCAGCATGACATCGTTGAAATAAGCTACCCAGTCGCGGAGCACCCAAGCAAAATCACCTCGCTCAATTTTGATAAAGAGCCTGTGATTTCGGGCGTGTTGAAAGGTATTAAAGGTCAATACCTGATTTTTGACACGGGTGTGATTAACATTCGCAAGTTCACAGGTTACGAGATCATTGCCGCATATTAGTCGATTTGAACTTAATAACGTTTAAACTCACTAGCTGATCTAATGTTTGGTAGCTGATCTAATGTACGGCAGCTGATCCAATGTACGGCAGCTGATCCAATGTACGGCGGATAATGCAATAAGCATCACCTCTGACGATAAACGAGCGGCTACATCGGTAGCGGCTCGTTTAATTTGAAGAAAGATCCGACGCTTTTATCGCTTAATCGCAACTCCAGTCGCTTCACTTACTGCATTCAAGTTTTCTTCCGTGCCTAGCGAAATGCTCCAGTTCACCGTGCCGCCATTGGCGATCAACATACAGGGTGCGCCCAGTAGCGTGATGTCATCCGTTTGCGTTTGAAGCGTAAGTCGGTTTTCTTCCAACTTCACCATCACTTCGTGCATGGTCGCCACAACACGTCCACCTGGAATGGTAATCACCATCGTTTATTTCCCTTTGTGCTGTAAAACCGCCATGGTCAAACGACTGGTACACACCAATCGACCGCGCTCATCCGTGATTTCGATTTGCCACACTTGCGTGGTTGCCCCCAAGTGAATAGGCATTGCCGTGCCTGTTACGCTGCCTGATCGCATGGCACGAATATGGTTGGCGTTAATGTCTAGACCGACGCAGTACTTGTTTGCTTCCACACACATATTTGCAGCTAGCGAGCCCAAGGTCTCTGCCAGTACCACGGAAGCGCCACCGTGAAGCATGCCCAAAGGTTGATGGGTTCGAGCATCAACTGGCATTGTGCCAGTCAAACTACTGTCATCAAACGCTGTATATTGAATACCAAGGTGTTCGACAAGTGTATTGATCGACGTGGCATTGAGCCCTTCGAGAGAAATAGGTTTCTTCCAAATAGACATGAGCGCTCCTAGATGTCTGATGTGCGGATGACCGTTTTTCGCCATTATCCTTGGGAATACGATTAAGAGCCACGATTTCACTGAACGAGGCGCATTATTCGTGACTTTTCTGCGCAATCTCCTAGTCGGATCTGCATATAACGACACTTGCCTCATCGTCCAGTACAGCTACAATATCGCACATCGGTGTCATTCAGGGATCTCGCACCGCGATAAGGATATAGCCATGAAATTGAAAACAGTAAAATCAACCCTCGCTGTCGCACTTCTCGGTGTGTTGGTTGGTTGCACAACCTCCCCAACTGGCCGAAGTC
The DNA here is from genome assembly GCF_045679545.1 of Enterovibrio litoreus. Classification (NCBI taxonomy): domain Bacteria; kingdom Pseudomonadati; phylum Pseudomonadota; class Gammaproteobacteria; order Vibrionales; family Vibrionaceae; genus Enterovibrio; species Enterovibrio litoreus. The sequence goes on along the minus strand of NZ_CP166195.1, from coordinate 1,289,988 downwards.
AGTTTATTTTGGTGTCTGGGTCGGAAATGGCGACATTGGGTAACCAATCTTTTTCTGAACTGAAAGAACAGGAAAAAATCAGCACCGACAAGCAAACCAATCAATATGTGCAATGTGTCACTGACGCGCTGCTAAAAGTGACGCCGCCACAGCCCGATTTCGAAAATTGGGAAGTGGTCGTATTTGACAGTGATCAGGTGAACGCTTTCGCCCTACCCGGTGGGAAAATCGGTGTTTACACTGGCTTACTGAAAGTCGCTAAAACACAAGATCAGCTGGCTTCAGTCATCGGGCATGAAATCGGTCATGTCATGGCGAATCACGGTAGCGAGCGTGTTTCCAGTTCCGTTGCCGCTAACAGCGCCTTGCAGATCACTAGCATTGCACTGGGTGCATCAGGCACAGCCAATTCTGACATGATCATGGCAGGTCTTGGACTTGGTGTGAATGTTGGGGTTTTGCTCCCTTTTAGCCGTGCACATGAATCTGAGTCAGATCTTATTGGTGTCCAGTTGATGAACGACGCAGGGTTCGATCCAAAAGAAAGTGTTCAACTTTGGAAGAACATGGCTGCGGCTTCTGAGGGTGCGCCTCCGGAGATTATGTCGACTCACCCCTCGCACGACACGCGTATTGATGATTTGAATGCCGCCATAAGCCGATTGCCAGCGTCGTCGCTGCGCGCGCCAAACTGCGGCAAACCGAACATCTAGCATCTAGCATCTAGCATCTAATTTATGGGCTAAATACCGATAATAAAAAAGCCAGCGCTTTCACACGCTGGCTTTTTTCTAAGATTAGACGCCATATCGTCACGAGTACGCTAACGCTTCGCCCGTCACATCAGCCACTGAAATAAACATATGCTGCACTTCGCCACGTAGGTTCACCATCGGGTTAAGCGTGACGTTCTGATACATAAAGTTCGCTTGCCCAGTAATCGGTCGAACGTTGCGGCAATGAAAAAGGTACGGTCGCTGTTTCCACACAACGAAACTTCGACATTTTAATTCAAAAACGGGGCGGCACTTGGCGCGAAACCAACTTTCTGAAATTTCAGGGAACACATCAAACAGCGATTTACCCTGCACCTTGTTGGGGTGTTTGCCTGTGTGGTGAACCATAAAACCATTCCACATATGAATAGTAAAATCACGGTCTACCACAATTAATCCCATGTCGATATTTTGCACCATATCGACCATCCAATTGAATTGTTCAAATTCTGGTGAGTCAATCATGGCTATTCCTCATCGTCCATTAAATAGGCGAGTTTAGCGTCGAGCAACGGCAAGGATTCATCAACCAATAGCAGAAGCAAATCACATTTGATGTTTGTGCCGTCAATGGCATAACTGACTTCAATCGTCACTGTCCGCTTCCAGGTGCCGTGCATGCCTTGCACTAACTTGTCTACCGCAAGATGCTGGCCAATGATCGCCGGATAACTTTGGGCAAATACAAGCCCTGCTTGTTCGCCAATGCCGGATAAGAATGCGCTGATAAGCACATTGCTAACATCAACCAAAACTTCTAATTCATTGTCCACGCTACCATCATCTGGATAATCAAGAATAGTCAGCAGGTCTTTCATCGAAGAATCGGAAATCAGCATCAAGGCTTCACCTGCGATGCCTTCACCGCTAAAGCCTTGGCAAATTCCTGACATATTATCATTCGCCGCGAGGTGTCTGATCGTCATCACCAACTCGCTCACTTCAAACACGTTAACGTGCGGCAACGGCATGTGAACAAACACATCAAAGTAACGCGCCAATGAATCAGCGGCACGCCCCATCGCGACATTAACCACCTCCATGTACATTTCACGGCGCCCAATTTTCATGTCTTGAACGGGCTTGGCTTTCGCAGCGGCGTCAGGTGCAGTTTCGGATTTAAATGGAGCGAGAAGCGCATTCAATTGAGCTGGGCTGACAGGTTTTTGAACAAAAGCTTTTGCGCCTAGCGAGAGCACTTTCTCTTGTGCTTTGGGCTGAATATCACCCGACACGACGAAAACAGGCACAGTGATGTTTTTTTCACGCATAACCTCTAACGTTTCATAACCATCCAACACGGGCATGGTCAGATCGAGAAACATCACATCGAAGGTGTTCTCAGTCAGTTGATCAATGGCGACCTGTCCGTTTTCAGCAAACGTCACGTCAGCATTGATAAATGCAGGCATTGAGCGAGCGAGTTGCTTTCGTGCCAATGCGGAGTCGTCGGTGATCAATACTCGGGTTGTCAACGTGTCTACCCCTACCGTCCGTTTATTTTATTGTTGATGTTGAGCACATCGAAGAGAGCAAAGCCCCGAAATATAACGCAATTTAGGTGAACTTGTCTTAGGTCTACAACATTACTTTCATAAGCATAGTGCCACTTGGTTATTTTTTCGCCCCGGGGAGGGAAATCACCTATCGATACGAACAAACTAGCGAAAAGTCAGCGTATTATTGCGCTAGCTTGTGGCACTTATTTCTTCGTGCCTACGCGGCTTAATCTGTTTCTCGCTTAGTGAACTTAGTGAGCTTCTTACTCTTCCCTTACTGAAGGATTCGTTAGCGGCTCTTGAGGCGTTGCCAACGGCTCTTGAGGTGAGGCCAGATTTCCGAACGCGGACAATTCGCGTTTTACCTCGTCAAGGTTCGCGCTCATATCATCAAAGTCGACCATTAATTCGTTGGCTTGCTGCTTGTATACGCTAAAGTTGTCGCAGTCTTTTTCTGACACCCAATTCCAAGAATTGCCTTTTTTGAATTCTGCGCACGCTTGCTGACTGGATTCCGCTTTATGGCTTGCTTTAAAAATCTTTTCGTTAAGATCACTCACCGCTTGCGTCAAGCGGTAACGCTCCGCATAGAGGGCATCGGTATTTTCTAGCCTTGTTCTCAGCTTACTGATCGCATCAGCTTGTTCCATTGCTTTGCGCCCAAGCCCTTTTTTCTCTTCATTTATCTGTGTGTATTGCTGTGTGAGTTGTACAAGCTGCGCCTTTAGTTGTTCTATCTCGACATCTTTTTGTTCCACTAAACCCGCTTTACTTTCTTGGTCAGCGGTTTGTGTTGCCATCAAGCCATCTAACTGGGCGATGGTTTGCTGAGCTTGGAGCAGTTCACTTTGCGATTGCATCAATTGCGCATTGGCTCCTTCAAGTCGTTCTTGTGTCACATTCCCAACTGAAGAAAAGTGGTTCGCTGCCACAAATCCACCTAGTAATAAACCAGCAGCAAAAAGCAACGCGCCTTTTTTATTCGCGTTTGTCATAACTCTGTCCCTAAAATAAACCCCAAAAAAAGCTGCCTCATAATACCTCATGAGACAGCTTTTAATGTTAGCGCAAAGAAATAAAGCGTTAAATTACGGCTGGTTGGCTAGAGTTTACTCAATACCACATCACCTTTTGGCACGCAGCAACAGGCCAATACCAAACCTTCTTCTTTTTCACCTGGGAACAGCGCTGGCATATCTGGCTGAGAAACGTTGCCTTCCACTAAACGCATCTTGCAGCACCCACATACACCGGCACGACAACTGTAATCGACTTGAACACCGACTTCCTCTGCTTGAACCAAGATAGGCCGTTGATTATCACCACGAATGTATTCACCTTCGATAGTAATCGACACTTCCATCGCTGGGGCGTCGTCGCCCGTTATCGGCAGCGAAAAGAACTCCTGATGACATTGTGACTCTGGCACACCCAACAGGCTGGTCAGCCCCAATGCCGAGTCCATAAAACCTTGTGGGCCACACACAAATACTTCGCGTCCTATCAGCGCAGGGATCAGTGCTAAATGTTCTTGGCTCAATCGTCCAGAGAGTCCCTTCCAACTGTCAGAAGGGCGACTAAGCAGTGTCATGACTTTCAAGCCTTTGTGCTTGGCTGCCATGGCATCAAGTTCATCCGAAAATGGTATATCGGCTTCGGAACGACATTGGTGGAAGAAGATCACATCATCAATATCGTTCTGATCGAACAGCGTTCGCAGCATGGACATCATAGGCGTCACGCCACTGCCACCCGATAGCAATAACAAAGAGCGACGCTTTGCTGCATCATCGCTAAGATGGAACTGACCGTCAGGCGTTTGCGCCTTGATCACTGCGCCTGCCTTTAAGTTATCGTGCAGCCAGTTTGAAACTTCACCACCCTCGACACGCTTAACAGAAATCGCCAAGCGCTCTGGTCGTGTCGGTGATGACGACAAAGTATAACGACGCTGCACGCGTTTACCGTCAATATCGAGTTCAATAGGAAGATGCTGCCCTGCTTTGTAAGTCGGCAATGAACCTTGCTCACTTTCAAACCAAAAGGTTTTGAAATCCTGGGCGACATGCTCGATGTCTTTACATTGCAAAGAGAGTTTCGGCGTTGTCTTGTCTTCGTAAACTTCAGCGTCGCGATACTCCAACACTTCTATCTGATCACCCGCTTTGATTTCACCTTCATTTAGCGCAATCAGATTCATCCCGAAATTCACATTGCCGCTTTTATCTGTACGGAATTGACTTAACGTTGTGATCGGTTCGCCGTTAACGCGAAATCGTCCTGTTTCTAAATCCAAGGTGGTGAAAATACAGCGGCTACATGGGCAATCAACCCGGAATACCACCGAGCCAATGCGTACCTTGGCCCATGTGTCTTCTGCAAAAGCTTCGCACCCCGTTGCCACCAAATTGGTGCGAAACTGATCCATGGTGTGCATGTCTGGTGTTCGAGCATTAAGGGCATCAAGTGACGCTTGTGAAATCACCAATAACGGGAAACCGTCGGCAAAGCTAACCTTGGTTTGTGCTTTCGATGCAAAACGCGGTGAAGATTCTTCACCCGTAAACAAAAGTTGTTTATGGCCTCCCAACAAATGACTAAACCAGGCATTGGCCGTCGACGTCGTTGAATAGGCACTGAATTCATCCTTCCACACATTGGTATGAACTTCTTGCAGCGAGAACTGGGCGTATTTCAACACCAAAGGCGACATATTCGGATGGTTTAGCGTGATCCCGTTCGCCTGAAGTGACACAGATACTTCTGTCATTTTTGGATCAGTGCGGCCAGTCACGAATTTTCCCGTGCTGTCTGCCACCATAAACCGACGGTCGAAACTCAATCCAATGGTTTCGACCCATGCGTTTGATAACGAAATCCCGCCCGCTGATTTGACGGGATAAACATTAATTTGATTGATTTTTGCGCCCACGCTAGCTCCTGCTATTAGTTCCCAAAACAGATGACAAGACATTAGAACATAGGCCCTTGAAAACGCGGCCCCTTAAGTGATCAAAATGTGTGATGTGTTACATGGGCTTTGCTTAGGTGTTCATTCAGTTTGATTCATTATGACTAGCTTTTGCTTAGATAAAACCGGAGCTAACAAGCAATCGGATTGCCATTCGACGCAATAATGCGCTGAAGACGATCAGGGTCGCTGACCATGGTTGGCAGTTTCAAATAGAGGTGATGCAAGCAAGTCAAACAGAGTGAAATACACAACATGGTCTTTTCGCGAATTTCATCGGCATCCCACCATGCCTCGCCGCTTAAGATATGGTTCCAATCATCAGATAAGCTTTCAGCCAAGGCAATGGCTTCTTTTGCATGGCCACTGACCAGCTGTCCCACCGCATTTGGGACGTCATCAGCATCTTTCCCTGCCCCAAAGATATTTCGAAGCGCCAAGATGGCGTCAAGCAACCCATCAAGACGATCGGGTTGGCGAGCGGCACTAAACAAACGCGTAAACGCTAAACGTATGCCAGTTGAATCGGTGTCTTCCAACAACAAGCTCCAATTTTCTAGCTCGTCCAAGACACCATTGGTGATACAAACAGGCTCATCCGCTTCTTTAACAGTATCCACAGCACTTTTCGCGCCTTCCAGTGAAAAGGGATCGATATGCCATGCCCACTCAGGCGCAACAAACGGCGGCGAGTCATTCAAAAAGCACATTGCCATACAAAGCGTGATATTGAGCTCAGTAGACACTTTGTCGCTTTCCGCCTCCAATACCTCGCTCGGCCAATCGTCGTCATCCAGCAAATCGCCACTGTTGATGGCGTAGGCATAGCCCGATTCGAGCATGAAACCACTGTCTTTTCGCTTCGCCATTTGACTCGGCAGTTGCAGCACATACTCCGCAATCGAAGGGGTATAGCGACGCAAAGTACCCCACTTAGTTTCGAGCTCATCAAAATCGACCAATACGGCGTTCCGAAACCCAACAAACAATGGAATTTGTGCCACTTCCCCATCTGCAACGCTTCTCGCGATTTCTAGCATTTCCAATACAGTATTGACGAAGATCTCTGCAGAAACTGGGCCACGCACTCGCATCAAATCGTAACTGTTGATCAACAGTGCGGCTGGCAGTGATGACAAAGCAATCACCCCGCGCTTGCCTTTCGAATCCACATAGTGGCCGTAGGTTTCACTTGGCTCATTGCCGATCACTTCAAACACACGCTCGAACGACCTATCTTCAATAAAATGACGATATAGGGTTTTGTGGCCAGGCAAGTTTGAAATCGCCGCACTTAAATGGCCCGAAGCGCGATAAAACAAATGAGGACGTGCGCCGGCCTTGACCAAAAACAAAGGGTAGAGCTCTGCTGCCACCGTCGCTAAGCTTCGCGCAAGGGGATCACTGTTGTTGAACGAGGGCGTGACACCACGGTTTTGACGACGCCAAACAGAAAAAATGTGCTGCCCATTTTGCAACACATGCGGAAGTCGATGGAAAAATGACTGCTCAATATCACCTTGTGATACCGCAACTGCACGCATTTGACGGCAAAGTTGCACATAAGAAGTGAGCGTGTCTTTCTGCTTTGGTGTGAGTTTTCCTTGCTGTTGTAAAACGAATCTAGCTTCAGCTTCTGAAATATTCAAAATATAGCTGACAACGCGATGCCCCATGGCTTTGACGAAATTCGGGATAGGTTCTTTAAACGGCATGACACCCCCAGCGTCAACAAACAATTGCCTAGCGCTCCTCACCGACGCAGTAGGTGGAAGCCATTTATTCTTATATCGGCAGCGCGTCCAAGAAATATAGCAGGTCATCGATCACATCAAGCGCTTTCCTAGGCTTTGGGCCCATTTCCTTTTCTAGTTTAACGAGTTATCAGCAGCAATTTTTTTTAGTGCCGTCCAAATTTTTTCACCTGACGGATGCAGCCGAGATTGATAGCGATAGGCATAATAAGAAACGCGCCGGATCAGCGCTTTGTTTTCCATCACCACCAAAGTGCCTTTTGCCAGTTCCGAATGAATGGCAAAATCAGGTAACCATGCCACACCCAGCCCATTTAGGGCTTGAAGCTTGAGCATATCCACCATTGAAGACAGAAAGACTGGCTTAAGGCTCACTTCGTGCCGCACGGTTTCTGTTTGACGCCCCATGTATGAGGTGGGTGTAAACGCCAACCAAGGCACCTTATCTTGGTCGAAGCGATAGAGAGGTTGCCCCATATTATCGGCAGCGCAAACGGGCAATAAATCCGCTGTACCTACCTTGATGTGTTCATAGGGTGCTAACTTTAGATGCTCATTGTCGAAGGCTAACAGCACATCACATTCACCCTCTCGCAATGCATCGACTGCTTCGTCGACATTCATGGCATCCACACTCAACATTGGACGAAATTCATCACAGAATTGCGCTTGAATGGATTGCGTCAGATTAAGGGCTAATGAATGCGCTGAGGCAATACGAACGACACTCCCATCGGAGTAATTCAAGGCAGAGATGTGGCTGATCCCTTCCACCATTTGATTGACCAAGGTGCGAGCGGTCACGCGGAAAATACGCCCACTGGCGGTTAACGCGACGGGAGTTTGGCTTCGATCAATCAGCTCAGCACCCACTGATTGCTCTAACATACGAATCCGCCGACTAAATGCAGGCTGCGTGATGTTTCTAAGATTCGCAGCAGCAGAAAAATTGCGAGTTTCTGCCAGGGCGAGAAAATCCTCCAACCATTTGCTTTCAATATTCATCTGTTGGCTTGTCCATCCGTGTTCTTTCCTTTGTCTGCCAAACTGTCTATCTGCCACACCCTCTATCACAGCGCACCAATACCACACCTCCATTGCACTACCAATTAGATACTGCCCCGAAAAAGACGAGCACATCTTCAATAATCGGTTGGCACCGGTCATTAATCAAACACAGATCACTTTTATGTCTAATATTGATTACGAATCGGCATCAGTGAATCACAAACGGCATTTATCACCGCTCTTGCAAGCTTCTATAGTGAATACAGTATTCAAGCGAAAGCAGTGGGTGATGACAGTCAACCCCAACTAATAACAATACACGTGCAGAGACCGCGCGTGACCAAGCATTCTGATACGTCGAATAGACAAGGAGAATTATGAACATTCCCGCTCCCTACTTGCTCATGTTGGGCGAAAGCAAAGATCCCCTTGCCATCAAAACCGCACGAGGCATTCACTACTGGCGTCCAGAAAAATGCATGGGGCAGTTGCGCTTGAACGACGATGTTCCCTCACTCAATCTGCCGGATATCGACATTCAAACCGCCGCGAAGGAAGGTGCAAAAACCTTGGTCTTGGGGATGGCAAACGCTGGCGGTGTTCTTGCACCACAATTCATCCCATTTATCGTTGAAGCACTGAACGCGGGCATGAACGTAGCGTCCGGTTTACACCAAAGATTGGCAGATGTACCTGCTATTGCTGACGCCGCGGCAAAATCAGGAGCAGCCCTGTTTGACCTTCGTCATTCGCAGCAGAGCCTCCCTGTTGGCACGGGCATCAAGCGTTCAGGAAAACGACTACTGACAGTAGGTACAGACTGCTCTGTCGGCAAAATGTTCACCACACTCGCTTTAGAAAAGGTCATGAAAGCGCGCGGTCTATCCGCGACATTCTGCGCGACAGGCCAAACAGGCATTTTGATTGAAGGTAACGGCATTGCCGTTGATGCCGTTGTGTCTGACTTCATCGCCGGTGCTACAGAAGCGCTTTCGCCTGAGTGTGAAGCCAACCAATGGCAGCTAATCGAAGGCCAAGGTTCACTGCTGAATCCAGCTTTCTCCGGCGTCACCATGGGCCTTCTTCATGGCGCACAACCTGATGCGCTTGTTCTTTGCCATGAAGCGAATCGAAACACTATTCGTCACATGCCACACATGCCGATTCCAGACATCGCCGACATCATGGATCTCGCTGTTCGATTGGCAAAACTGACAAATCCAAATCCGCGCTTTGTTGGCATGGCAATTAACACCTCAGCCCTCAGCGAAGACGAAGCCAAACGGTATCTGGAAGACCTGTCGCGCCAATACGGGTTGCCCGCGACCGATCCAGTACGTTTTGGTGTAGACGATATCGTAGATAACCTGATCCACGTCTTCGAGGAGTAACAACGATGAAGGTCTCGGCAAAAATTGTCACCTACACCTTAAAGCGTCCATTTACCATTTCTCGCGGCAGTCGAACCACAGCCGAAGTGATCCAAGTGAGTATCGAACAGGAAGGGAAATTAGGGATTGGAGAATGCTCACCAACACGTCGTTACGGAGAAAGCTTTGACAGTGTGATCGCTGAAATTGAGTCAGTAGACAACACTCAATTTGACCGTGATTCATTGAAAACACTATTGCCGCCCGGTGCAGCACGAAATGCCTTGGACTGCGCGTTATGGGATTTGGAAGTAGATAATTTCCCCGACAACTTTTCGCTGCCGAACACTATCCAAACAGCCATGACGGTGTCTATCGCTTCGCCTCAAGAAATGGCGGAAGAAGCAAAACGATATGTCGAACAAGGTGCAACCTTGATCAAAGTAAAATTGAATGCTGATTTGGTGTTTGAACGCTTAACTGCCGTTCGCGCCGTTGCGCCAGATACCCCATTGATTGTTGATGCAAACGAGGCGTGGGGAACACTTGATATTGCCGCCACACTTCGGCAAATCATGCCCTTAAATATCGCCATGGTGGAGCAACCTCTTCCTGCTGACCAAGATGACAGGTTAAGAGGCATAGCCAGCCCCATCCCACTTTGTGCAGACGAAAGCTGCCACACCGCAGACGATGTGACGTCTTTGGTTGGTAAATACCAAATGGTAAACATCAAACTGGATAAAACCGGTGGGCTAACGGCAGCATTTGAACTTGAACAAGCCGCGCGTAAAGCGGGGCTTCAAATTATGGTGGGTTGCATGTTAGGAAGTTCCATTGCCATGCGAGCTGCGCTTCCTATCGCCGCCACCGCGATGATGGTTGACCTTGATGGCGCATTTCTGATCAGCGACGACATAGATAACGGCTTGCAGTATCGGCACGGCAATATTGTATTGCGTTAAGTCATTCCCTCAATTCGTCAATTCGTCAATTCAAGAGTGAAATGTATTCAATACGTTTCACTCTTTTTTTATTCTCAAAAGGATAAAGGCGGTTAAATCGACAAAATTGCGACAAACTGTTAATGACCATCTTGACCCTTTAACAACCTCGCCCTATTCTAGCTTACATGTGTACGCTGGAATTTTGCGGTATTTAAAATGGAATCGAATCAAGCACAAAAACCTCCCGTTATATGGCTCAATGTCATTGTCTTCACGGTCACTTTCTCCGTCGCGGTCATTGGCACCCCACTTTGGGCTTATTTTCACGGCTTCGATCTGGCGCAAATCGCTATGTTTGTTGCCATGTTTACCTTCGCTGGTATGTCCATCACAGCGGGTTATCACAGACTTTGGTCGCACAAAACGTATGAAGCACATCCCGTTCTAAAAGGTATTTATGCCATAGGCGGCGCACTGGCACTTCAGAACAGTATTCTCCACTGGTCATCGGATCACCGAGTACATCATCGGCATGTTGACGATAACGACACTGACCCCTATTCAGCAAAACGCGGATTTTGGTACTCACACATTGGCTGGATGCTGCGCGAATATCAAAAGCACCGCTACTCTGATTACAGCAACTGCCGCGATCTGCAAAAAGACAACATCGTCATGTGGCAGCACAAGTACTACCTGCCTTTAGTGCTAGCGACAAATTTCGGTATTCCTATCGCTTTTGGATTACTTCATGGGGATATTTGGGGAGCCATCATTCTCATCGGTTTTGTGCGCGTTGTTGCCAGTCACCACACCACCTTCTTTATTAATTCTCTGGCACATATCTGGGGCAAACAGCCTTACACAGCAAAGAACACTGCACGTGATAATGGCATTTTGGCTTTTTTCACCTTCGGTGAGGGTTACCACAATTTCCACCATATCTTTGAGAACGACTATCGCAACGGTATTTATTGGTGGCAGTTCGACCCAACGAAATGGCTGATCAAATCAGGTAGCTGGGTTGGCCTAACCAAAAAGCTTCGTGTTACGCCACAAGATCGCATTGAAAAAGCACGCGCCACCATGTTGCTAAAAAACATACAAGCACGATTAAGCGTGACACCGAATGCTTCTCAGCGCCTTCAAGCGATTGAGCAAGAATATGATGCGCTGGTTGTTCGTATGGGCGAATACTATGAAGCCAAGAAACGCTTAATAGAACTGAAGAAGCAGAACCTTCTCAAGAAATACGAAAAGGCCATTTTGGTCCAACAGTTGCAAATCCTTAAAGGGGATTTCATTGAACAAAAACGCCAATGGCAAATGCTAACCGCGAATTACGCGTAAGCTCACAATTCCTTTTACACTGGGCAGCTTAGGCTGCCCTTTTTGATCTCTCCTCGTGTATTCTTTTTTCATGAAGAACAGATAAAAAACACTATGAGCACTATGAGCACTTTGAGCACTATGAGCACTATGAGATTACCTACCGTTTGGCTTGTCATTTTCGCCGTCGCCGCAAGCACTTTGTCTGAGTTGCTATTAAAACAGTTTGGGTTTGAATATGACGTATTCACTCAACCCTTTAGTGTCGCCAAAGTCGCTATCGACTCCGCTGTATTTATAGCCATTTTCATTTTACTCAGCTTCACTTACTTCAAAGTCAAAAAACTAAGATCAACAAAGTCATGATCACTATCCGAAAAATGCGGGCGGGCGAAGAAATGGCGCTGTGGCATCTTTTCCATCATACAGTCAGACAAATCAATAGCCGCGATTACACGCCTGAACAAATCGCTGTTTGGGCACCTGATGAGTGCAATCAAGTCGCTTGGCGTGAGTGCATGCAACGCATTCAACCTTTTGTTGCCATTATCAATGAGCAGATCGCAGGCTATGCGGATGTGCAACCCGACGGCCACATTGACCATTTCTTTGTCAGTGCGGATTTTCAAGGCAGAGGCGTCGGAAAGTCCTTAATGAAAACCCTATTTAGAGAGAGCAAGAAAAATACAGTGCTCCCTCGCTACTTTTCCTGCGTCAGCATCACAGCCAAGCCTTTTTTTGAACACATGGGCTTTCGCGTTCTAAAGACGCAACAAGTCGAGAAGAAAGGTCAGTTCCTCACCAATTACGTGATGGCGAAATCGGTGTGAATTACAGTGCTTCATTGAAGCTGTGTTTGTGAATAAAACCAGATCTATTTATTTGCCACCGTTTCCCTGCCTTCAGGAAATTGTGGTAAATCATCAGTAATGTCATACCACTGCGCGCCAAACTTGGTGAAAATATGTGCATCTGGCTTTGTGGGAATATCACTGTCTAACGTACCTAGCGTGAATTCAACCACGCTCCCGTCACTGTCAGCAGGCTCGAACAACAAGCTCGACCCGCAGTTTGAGCAGAATGTGCGTTTTGTGCCGTTAGCTGCAACATAGTCTTTCAGAAAATCGCGACCTGCTGTAAATCGAAAATTCTCGACTGTAGCTTCACCAAATGTTGCAAAAGCCGCACCGTGAAATTTACGACACATGGTGCAATGACAGTGGCCCATATTCGGCTCGATAGAATCGACTTCGTAGCGAATTTGGCCACAAAGACATTGGCCAGAGAAAGGAGCAGTTATCTTCGTCATGCATCATTCCTTTGCGAGATATTTCTTCCAATGTAACCCAGCCTTCTTTCGTCTTAAAGCCTTCTATCCGATAGATTGGCATGTCTCAAATCTAAGGCTCGACAAGGCTATTGCAGAGGCATAAAATCCCGCTCCCGCAATGAGCGAGTCTTTAAGATGAACAAGAAGCCGACTCGCATGGACGCAATGAAAAATATTATCGAACAAGTGAAGATAGAGTTGCCACTTTACGAGCCTGAGACGTTTGTTTGTGGCCCGGACAACAGCTGTATTGGTTGTCCGAAAAAGCTATTGGAGCTGGTTGATATCGAACTGTCGTATTGGGAATCTGAAATGTCTCGCGGCATCACGCCGCAGTTTGATGACATCCGACGTTTCGGTAAGCTTTGCACCAACGTAAGACGTGGGTTAGTCAGAAATAATATACTTCCCGCTTAAATGAATAAGCCCCACAGCCGTGTTACTTATCGATGTTGGCGATCTGGCTTTCTTTCATCCCTGCATTAATTAGGTGTTGAGAAGGTAAAGTATCTCCCCAGTAGACATACGCATTCTTTGCGCCAGCTTGGTAAGCCATGTCCCGGAGCGCCTTCTTTTCAATATCCGTTAATCCTCCTTCGATCTTTTCCATAGGATGCAAGATCACTTGGATTTTCGGCTGAAAAAAGGAGCGAGGTGTCACCTGTGAAATGGCATGATGAATGACGGTTTCAGCAGCAGCATAATCACCTATTAGGCTTCTAGGGTGCGAAAATGGGTTACTAACCGTCGTCCCGATATCATGTTTTAGCGCGTGCGCAGCATCACCTATAGCTTCCACACGCTTTCTAATAGGGCCCGTTTGTGTCCAGGCAATTAACGGCTGCTCATCAAAAACCCGCCCAGTTGTTCCGTTTAAAACGCGAAGACGATTTTCCCATATTTGAATATAAAGAGTACTTCCGTAAGCATAAATAAAGCGCGTAAGCATGCGTGTTCCTAGCAGACAACAGACGAAAATAGAGATGGAAGCAACATGGCTACTCCCAGGTGGTATTTCGTTTTAATTTTTAGTCTGGCTATTGTTCATTTTTCGGCGGGAACAGCAAAGCGATGACGGTTTTTTAAGTGATGATGCACAAAAAATAAGGCACAAATAGATATATTGCAGAAAGAATGTCTATAAACCCAGCAAAGGTGCGGTTTTTCGGGAGTGGTAAGTGAATGCCACACTGATGCAAAGTCGCAATGCTTCTTCCGGCGGGTGCTTGTCTAACCCAAACTGTAATTGTCGGTTTCCACGATACTCAAAGGCATCAGGCTGTACTTCTCGAAACGTATCAACCAGCGTTGTTTTACAGTTAACGTACACACTCAAAGATGAAGGTGATTGCGGACTCCAATCGATACGGATAGGCGTGCCTCCCTTCACGGCATAGCTTAGCTGTCCCCATTTAAGGCTTTCATCCACACGTTTACCAAGCGTTTTGGCCACCGCCAAGATCAACGAACGTAACGCCAGCATTTTTTGTTTGACATGGGGCGGGTAACTTTCGAACTTCGCTTGGATATCTGGTGACATGGTATGCACTCCAACGTCTTAAAAAAACCCGACAGCGCGTCGGGCAGATCAGATCACTTCAACACAAATGAGAGGAGAATCTCTTCTAACTCATCCCATGGCAATGGCGTTCGATCAATGAGTTCAACCCGAGATTCTACGCCAGATAAACTGATCGGGTTGACTGAAACGACTTGGTTAACCACATTAAATGCAAACATACCATCGTCCGTGTTCATCACGGCCTTCACTCGCTCTGCGTTTAGGTTGGCAAACAAACCATACAAGGAATCAAACGGAAATACCGAGTTAGGTTCAAATACCCAACCACAGCTAACATAGCCCTGACCTTTGTTTTCTTTGCGACGGAACACTTCGCCAGGTTCAAGTTCAAAGGGAGGCATATCATCTCCATCATGCGAGTGATGGTGAGCAAATTGCGCATCACGATCAACACGCGGAAGCATTAGCCATTCTGGGTTCAGTTGACCTTGCTCGACATAACCCGCCGCCTGCTTAGGGATTTCAGCGTTCTCCACGTAAGCATCAAACGCTGCAATGTCATCGGCAATGGACAAATCAATCTTATTCGCCACCACAACATCAGCAAGCGCCAATTGGTCGCGAAAGTTTTGGTTTTCAGTGTAGCGGGCATCGGCAAAGTTTCGCGGATCAACCAAGGTAATGGTGGCATTCAAATCGATATAATTGGCGTAGTGCTCTGACAACAGCTTGCCAATAATGTCTTTAGGATGACCAAGACCCGTTGGCTCAATTAACAAACGATCAGGGTTTTGCGCCAGCAATGCGTTGATGCCAATCGCCATAGGAAGCCCTGCCACACAGCACATGCAGCCGCCTGGCACTTCTTTAACCAAGGCACCTTGCTCACTCAAAAATGCGCCATCAACCCCCACTTCACCAAACTCATTCACCAACACAGCCCAGTTTTCATTCTCTGGTTTTTGTTTGAGCAAAGAGAGTATGGCCGTTGTTTTACCCACACCAAGAAAGCCAGTAATGATGTTTGTCGGAACTTTTTTCGTCAATTTTGCGGCCATTTTAAAATCCAATCTTACACAGCATCACGCCAATAACAGGAAGTGTATCAAGGCAGCCAGCAGAGCAAAGCGCTTTTCTTGGCTGATTAAGGAATAAATTCATGTTTTCGCTTTCGCGCTTGTGATTACTGGTTGATATTTAGACAAACGCTAACTAATTGATTATTCCTATATCACTAAAAGGGAAAGATGATTGGTGCGTTTGAGCCTAACTGATACTCTGAAAGATGTAAGAAGCAGACGCTTTTTTGAGGAGGAATGAATGCTAAATACCAACACTGCCAAAGCAGTGATTGATCATGCCCTATTTCTAGGCGCTGATTTTGCGGAATTGTTTATTGAGCGACACCACTCGGGCAGCGTAGAAGTGCTGTCAGGTGATGTTGATAAAGTTAACTCCGGCATTGATTTCGGAATCGGTATCCGCCTTTTCTTTGGTCACAAAGTGCTTTACGGCTACACCAACAGTCAAGATGAAGAAAAACTCAAACAAGTTACCTCTTTGCTCTGTGCGAAAGACAAGCGCGATCAAATCGCCAATGCCGGTGCAATCAATCTGACAATCAATGGCGATCGCCACCCTGTGACCATGCCGTTTACCACCGACAACCATGTTGAACAGAAAATTGCTTTTCTCAAACGCGTTGATGCCACAGCGCGAGCGCAAAGCGATAAAATTTCTCAGGTCATCGGTCGCATTATGCAACGCGAACAGCAGATCGAGATTTTCAACTCGACCGGTTTGCACATTCAAGATACTCGCCACTACACGCGCATTGCATCATCGGTTGTTGCCACACACGGCAACGAACAGTCAACCGGCTATGAAGCACCCGGTATGCTCTCTGGCTGGGAGTTCAACAGTCATGTTGACCCAGAGTCGCTCGGTGAAATGGCCTCCAAACAAGCGTTGATTAAACTTGGCGCGGCTGCCTGCCCTTCTGGTGAAATGCCAGTGGTGATCGGCAATGGTTTTGGTGGTGTCATTTTCCATGAAGCCTGTGGTCACCTGCTTGAAACCACGTCCGTCGCCAAAAAAGCCTCGGTCTTCCACGACAAAATGGGCGAGATGATTGCCAACCCAGTCGTGAATGCCGTCGATGATGGCTTGATGAAAAACGAGTGGGGCTCGATCAACATCGATGATGAAGGCATGGAAACCCAGCATACCCAATTGATCAAAGATGGAAAGCTAACCAGCTTTATGGTCGATCACATGGGCAGCCTAAAAACAGGCTTTGCACGCACAGGCTCTGGCCGTCGTGAATCGTACAAATACGCACCAACTTCACGTATGCGTAATACCTACATTGAAGCAGGTCATGACGAGCTTGAAGACATGATTGGTGGCATCGAACGCGGCATCTACGCCAAGAAGATGGGGGGTGGTTCCGTGCAACCGGGCACGGGGGAGTTCAACTTCGCCGTTCAAGAAGCCTATCTCATTGAAAACGGCAAAGTCACTACCCCACTTAAATCAGCCACCTTGATCAGCACAGGTCCAAAAGTGTTGAAAGAGATCAGCATGGTGGGTAAAGACTTTGAACTCGCTGCGGGCATGTGTGGTTCGGTCAGCGGTTCCGTGCCAACAACCGTCGGTCAACCTGCGTTGAAAGTCGACAATATCCTAGTGGGAGGCGGTAGCTAATGAGTCACAATAAAACGTTAGATCACGCCGTAGAGCAAGTGCTGGAACTGGCGAAAAAACAAGGTGCACAAGCCGATGTGATCGCTTCCAGCAGCGAGAGTTTCAGTTTAAAAGCTGACCAAGGTGAATTGTCGGAATATAAGGTTACTGCCAGTCAAGTGATTGGCGTTCGCGTGATCAAAAATGAACACGTTGCCATTAGCTATTCCGAATCCCTTGAGCCTAAGAGTTTGTCTCAGATGGTGAATCAAGCCCTCACCAATGCCAGTTTCACCAAGAAAGACCCGTACCAGAAAATTCGATCTGAAGGGTTAATCTTGCGCACTGAGCAACCAGAAATATTTCAGCAAGACAGCGCCATGCCCGAACAAAAAATTGAGCTGGCGTTGGCATTAGAAAGCCGTATTCGCGAAAAGCCACTCGCTAAATCTGCGCCTTACAACGGATACAGCGAAAACAGTGTCTCCGTGTTGCTAGGCAATACGCTCGGTACACGTTGTTCACACCAAGAACGCACGCTGAGCTGCTACACCGCAGCGCTGATTGATCACAACGACAAGCAAGCCATGCATGTCGCGGCTTCCATCGCACGTACATTTGACGGGCTAACACCTGAAAAAATCATCAACAATGCTTACGAAATGGCAGAAGCATTGCTGGACGGCGAACCCATCGCGACAGGCCAGTACTCGGTGATCTTCGAACAAGATTGTCTCAATGATGTGCTCGGCGCGTTTGGCAGTTGTTTCTCAGGGGAATCCGCCAAACGCGGCACGAACCCATGGCGCGACAAAGTTGGCGAGCAGGTCATGAGCCCACTACTTACCTTTAAAGACGTGGCTTATATGCCGGGTGGCTTTTCCATCAAAGCCTTTGATGGCGAAGGTTTTGCCACCGCTGACACACCGCTGATTGAAGAAGGCAAGCTGGTTGGCTTGCTGCACAACTCTGCCACTGCTGCGCATTTTGGTGCTCCACACACCGCGAATGCTGGGCGTTCAGCAAAAGGCACATTGAGCGTATCATCTCGCCATGATGTCATTTCTGCGGGAACGAGCAGTGAAGCAGATGTTACCGCGGGTGAGTATCTCGAATTGGTGGAACTGCAAGGTGTCCACTCTGGCGCAGATTCCATCAGCGGTGAATTTTCCTTTGGCGCAAGCGGCTTCCTCTGCCGAGACGGCAAGCGTTTAAAGCCAGTTCGTGGCATCACGGTAGCGGGTAATTTCTACACCATGATCAAAGAAGTTGAAGCCGTGGGTAATACCGTTATCCCGAACTACGACGGTTGTTTCTTCGCACCGCTTATTCGCTTTGCGCGATTGAACATAGCGGGTAAGTAGTCTGTCACTTGTTAAGAGCCCTCTTAGGGGCTCTTTTTTTATTGGTCAGAAACAAACATGACAAACTCAGATATCGTTCTTGAAACCGAACGTCTTACTTTGCGCCTTTTTAACGAGAAAGACGCACCGTTTATTCATCGCTTGTATAACACCGATGGATTTCTTGAATTCGTCGGCGACAAGAATATTCGCAGTGACATCGACGCAGCCGTTTATTTGCGCGCATCATTGATGCCTATGTATGCTCAAACAAACATGGGGTTATTTGCCGTAGAGGAAAAACAAAGCGGACAACCTATTGGTACCTGCGGTTTGATAAAGCGCGATACCTTAGACGATATTGATTTAGGATATGGTTTTTTGCCCACACATGAAGGAATGGGCTACGCCTCAGAAGCGGCTATTGCGGTGCTGGACCTCGCAAAAAGCGCATTGAAACTCACCCAGATTGTCGCGATCACCCATCCACACAACGCACGCAGTGTGGCACTGTTAAAACGTTTAGGGTTCAGGATCGAATCGAGTGTAAAGCAGGCGCCGGAACTGTTATTGCTCAAGCGCGACTTGAAGGAATCAATCACAACAGCATGTCGTCTTCAATTGGAATAAAGCGATCGACACTGTTTACTAGTGAATTCGCCGTCAGCGTCGGCACACCAAAAACAACAGCTTCTTTGCCATAGCCTTCACGTACACGGTCCATCAACAACGCAAAGTCGCCGTCGCCAGACAGCAGAACAACCATATCAACCTTCGGTGCGGTTTCAATCACATCAATCGCA
Source organism: Enterovibrio litoreus (assembly GCF_045679545.1). NCBI lineage: Bacteria > Pseudomonadati > Pseudomonadota > Gammaproteobacteria > Vibrionales > Vibrionaceae > Enterovibrio > Enterovibrio litoreus. Next base: position 1,270,651 of record NZ_CP166195.1, on the reverse strand, counting down.
ATGCCCACATCCCAGTCGCCCTTGCTGCTACCATCACTGCGCTGTATGAACGGCTTTAGCTTCACGTCAAATCCGATATGTCGCAATGCATCTTGAAATTTGATCTGCTGATCATCATCACGTCGAATCGCATACGCTGTTGCTGACACCACCTCACCCATGTGCGCGAGATTTTTCCACAACAAGCGATAGTTAAACTGGCGACCATAAGCTTGTCGGGTTGTGTAGTACACGTTTTGCACATCAACGAAAACAGCAATTTTTTTCAATGGATGACCTTATCGACGGTGAAACAGTGAGAGAGAGTAGAACGAGCCAAAGCATAACACGTAATGTCCGTTCAGCCTTAAGACTCCGGTTCAGCAATACGCATAAACGCTTCTTTTAACGGATCACTTTTTAACACACGCCCGTGGCCCAGACCTTCCGTTGCCACTAATGAAACATGCGGAAATTCCGTTGCCAACTCTGAGACGGAAAACGGCGCAAATTTGTCGCCCCTGTCATGCACGATAAGGACAGGTGACTGGCGATTAGCAAGCTTCCCAAACGGGTCAATGCTTTCAATGGTGGTGTTATATCGCTTGCCCACATCCGAGACCACATCTCGAAACAGTTTCATTGAGTAACCCGATGCTTCCACCGTACCAAACAGGTTTTCCCAATACTTCAGCACAGGTGCGACGAGAATAATCGGTTTGCCATGTAGCGCCGGATGCTCGCTTTCTAACAAGGTTGCGCCGCCCATTGAATGTGCAATCACACCTTCAATGTGTTCTTGCTGATTCAAAATTCCATCAAGCGCACTAAGAAATGCGGGAATACTGCCTTCTGTTCCTTCGCTTTTCCCATGCCCTGGATGGTCATAAGCCAACGCTGTATAGCCAGCGCCTGCAATGTACTCCATCAAAGGGAAAAACTGATTTGCTGAGCCTGACCAACCATGTGTTAACACCCAAGTCGGGCCGCTACCTAGCTGATAGGTCATCATTTTTCCTTCGGCGGTATCCATTGCCTCAACCACCATCCCTTCAGGCGTAAGGTTGTTCTCTTTACCTTTGGCTGGCGTTAAGAAAATACGCCGAGCGGTTTTCAACGCATGATTAGGCGCGATGCGATGATGAAGTCGTGTAGCAATGCTCAGGGCACTGCGACGGAAACTGAATCGCTTGGTTTTGCCGAAGTAAATTTTGCTACTCATTTTGTATTCCCTTCAATTTTAGTACGGTCGTGCTTTTTCAATAAAACAAAAAAGCAGACCTGACCTAAAGCCTGCTTTACCGTTTAACGCTGCAGCTTACGTGTACGAGCAAACAATTCGTCAATACCCGTCCAGAATTTCTGCGCACCGTTGCTCTCTAGTCCCAAAGTTCTGAACAAATGGCTGCTCAAGTACAATCCATACAGCTCATACACCGTCTGCCAACAGTCCATTTCATCATGAAACTCACCCAGTTCGATGCCTTTTTCGAACTGAATGTGGAGGTAGTGAAGCCATTTCTTAATGGTTGCTTCTAGCACTTTTTGCATCGGGTCATCATCAGCGTGGCTTTCTCGCCACGCATCAAGAAACATACAACTTCCCTGAAACGAACCATTCCATGTCAGCCAGTTATCGAGCATGTGCCGAATTTTCGCTTCAATGGATACGTGCGACGACTCACGACAAGGCGCGATGACGCGCTCTGCGAATCGCTCTCCGGCATACTCCACCACCGCCGCTTGAAGATTGCTTCGAGAGTTGAAATGCGCAAACAAGCCACTTTTGGACATACCCACGCGTTTTGCGAGTTCACCAATGGTTAGGCTTTCTAACCCTTCCTCACTCGCCATCTCAAATGCGATGGAAAGTATCTGTTCTCTGGTCTGATTCTTCTTGCTCATAATCACTTCAGTTCTGCTTTATTCATTAATAGCACGAACGTTCGATTTTTCAATCTTAGTTTTTCTGGTCTGCGTTGTTTCAGTGCAGCACACCCCGTTTTCGGTCAAGATGAAACATAGTAAACCCATCAAAATTCATGTGTTCATTGGATTCAATCATACTTGGAAACGTAAATAGATATCGACGCAAAAGTGATATACCCAAACCGATGCCAAAAGCCTGATCACCCTTGACCATATAGCGTTAGCTCTGGGCGAATACGCGTGCTCGATGGTACGTACGACCGAGAATGCCTGTCACTTTGGACGCAACGTTCGATAGCCCAGACGGGCGGTTACTTCACGTTGTCGACAACTATAGGGGGCTTATTGTGATATTTCAGCACGATGAACGCTGGCTCGACAAAGACTAATTTTGGCGCTAAAACGTTTCAATTCCTTTTCCCGGTTTGGCATAGCTAAGCCGAGCCAGCCTATTTGTAACATGGTAACTGTCTAAGCCCGATACCGCGACGGTTTCCAGCATTTCGATGTCTATATAACCATCATCTGCAATCGCTTCTTCATCGACGATGACTTGCACGATTTCACCGATGATAAGTACCGTACCGTTGACCGCCAGCGTTTGTGTTTCACGAACTTCTAAGGCGAACTTCACCCGGCTTTCTGCCACATAAGGCGCAACAAGGCCATCAACCCATTCTGGTGTTAACTCGGTTTCCTCAAATTCCGACATTTCAGCAGGGTAACGTGCTGAAGTCTGGTGCGCCTGTTTCCAAATGTCTGCACACACCTGATTGATGGTATAGACGCCAGTGGCTTCAATATTCTCTAAGGTGTCGCGAGTGACGGTGTGAGGGCGACTAATCATACCCACCAGCGGAGGATTCGCGCCAATATGAAATACAGAGCTAACTATAGCGAGATTATGGTTTCCCTTGCCATCTGTCGTGCCAATCAAGTTAGCGCTCTTAAAGCCAGACAGGCTGTTAATTAATTTTGCGCGATAGCGCTCTTCCATCGCGTTGATATCTTGAATGTTGAAATGCATGTATTTTTCTTCTTATGTTCATTGTCTCCATTAATACAGCGTAACGTCGATTTTCGATCATCGCGATAAATCGCAGGGTTTAGAAATACCTTGCAGAAAAAACGAGTTACGATAGCAGCGAAAAGCTAAGTCATTCGACCAATAGCCGACCAATAGCGTTTAAGGGAGCACTGAAAGCATGGATGGAATTAAAGCGTTTTTGAGTCGGACATTAAAAGACAGTGTGAGCGTCGCAACAACGCTTTATAAAATCATGATCCCCACCATTATCGTTGTGAAAATTTTCGAAGAAATGGGAGGCGTTGAATGGTTTTCTGGTTTCATCGCACCGTTGATGGAAATTGTTGGGTTGCCAAGCGAAATGGGTTTGGTCTGGGCCACCGCCATGTTCATCAATATCTATTCGTCTCTGGTCATACTCGTCAACCTCGACGTGCCAATGACCGTTGCTCAAGCCTCAATTTTAAGCTGTATGATCTTGCTGGCGCATTCAATGCCCATCGAAGTGAGCTTGGCGAAGAAATCCGGTGTGTCTATATGGTGGGCGATTTTCAGTCGCGTTGGCGGCGCGTTACTGTTTGCTTGGTTGCTCAAGTTGATTTACACAACCACAGGCTCATTACAAGACCCAGCGCAAATCATCTGGCAAAGCTCAGTATCTGGTGATATTCCCCTCTCAGATTGGGCGCTCAATCAAGTGCAAAACCTTGCCATTGTTTTTGTCATCATTTTTGCGCTTATCTTCATGTTAAACCTTCTCAAAGTGCTTGGCATCGAACGACTCATTGCTAAAGTGCTCAGCCCCTTTTTGCGTCTACTGGGCATTAGTCAAGAAGCCACCAATCTGACGCTCATTGGTATCACCCTAGGGCTATCTTATGGAGGTGGATTATTGGTCAGTGAAGCCAAAAAAGGCCACATTCCACCGCGTGATATCTTTACTGCAATTACCTTGCTAGGGATGCTACACAGCCTCATCGAGGACACGGTTCTGATGCTGGTGATCGGTGCTGACTTCAACACCATTTTTTGGGGAAGATTGATGTTTGTCTTGCTACTCGTCGGCGTTATTTCTCGCTTAATAAGACTCGTCGATGGAAAGCGCTATGAAAGATGGTTCTACCGCTCTGTTGTCGCATAAAACCATACTCGACTGGTTTACGCATGGCGCTGTTGCGTGAGCTTAAAAAATAATTAAAAATCCGCGTTTGGTTTTCATACCAAACGCGGATTTCTCGTTTTATTGTCCCAGGCTATGCGGCTAAATCTCCATTCCATCACGTCCTATTTCCACCCAACTGGGAACACCATTTTCCATTAACCATCGATCGAGATCATGACCAATATGCGTGATGATCAATTCCTTCGGTTTTAGCTTTTCATGAATCAGGCGAGCGGTCTCTAGGTTGCCATGATTTCCCCTGTCATGGTCAGGGGGGAAGCTGCAATCAAGCACAAGAGCATCCAACGGTTGACGTTCAAGAAGCAAATCTAACGTTTGTGCGGGAAGACCGTCAGTGTCGGTCAAATAAGCAAAACTCATGATGCCATATTCAAACAAAAAGCCCACGGTAGGTCGTGAGTGTTTCATTGCCAGCGGGGTAATCGTCAATCTGTTTAAATGAAAAGATTCCCCATGTTCCAGTGTCGGTTTGAAGTTCAAACACCCCGGATGCTTTAGCAGATCCGCACAGCCTTGCGGATCATCCGGACACCAAACCGGAATCGGCGCGGTATTGCCCCAGCGCAGATGAAACAACCCCTGCACGTGGTCAACATGAAAGTGCGTCAGCAAAAAACCATGGTAAGTAGCGGCAGCAAAACGTGAATGCAAATCCATCAAACCCGCATCAATTAACAAACGTTCTTGCGCACCCCCTCTCCCCCATTCAAGCATGGCCGAGCAGGGTTTTCTTTCAAATGCCGCATGCGACCTTGCCCTTTCACAAGCCAGACATTCACAACCGTACAACGGCACACCTCCTGCGGCGCCCGTTCCCAGCAAGGTTAATCTCAGCATTTCTCTTCCCAAACAAGACAAAAAGCGGCAACTCGCCAAAATCTGCACTGATCTTATGTCAGCGAATACTCAATATAGATATGAAAAATGGAGATATCACGCCCAATACATGCGATTCGCTGAGTTCAGCACAACGCTTTAGTCGCGAGCCAATCAGCACAGCAACGCGACAAACAAACTCTCGTACATATGAATTGAGATCTGTGTCATTTCGTTTGATTTTAGATTTGAAATTCAGGTCTGATGACTTTCAATCACAGTAGGAAAATGCTGGCAAAGCCAAGTAAAACAGAGCAACTTGACACTTGCTACGTTCAAATATGGCTACCGTTTTTTGTTTATGCTTTCTGTCTGTTTGTTTAAAACAACACACCAAAATCCGAGCGGGGACAGTGGAGTAATAAAATGAACAAAGAGAAAAAGAAAAAGAAAGAGAAAAAGAAAGAGAAAGAGAAAGAGAAAGAGAAAGAGAAAGAGAAAGAATGGCGTACGAGGGTACGCCGCCCAACGATGACAGAAAAACGCGAAAAAGCGTGACTGACTAGGCGTCAATAACTGACGCGAATCTCAACTTCATATGGCGTTTTAAGCTGGACAGACTCACCGCTATTCGAAACAGTTTCACACGCCAGAACTTCGCCCGAAAATTCGGTCTTTTTGTTCTCAATCATGTCTTTCCAAATATGATCGAGACTCAGGACGCGCGCATCATTGAAGCCTTCAAACTGGAGAGTCATACAATTTTGCCAATCCTGGCCTTTGCCTGACTTTTGATACTCGGCGCCAACATCAGAAATCGATCTTTTTGATATAACCGCAACTGCAAATTCGGCAACTTCTTGTTCTTTCCACGTTTCCATTTCGAATGCCTTTCGTTAGTGACCTGACGAAATTATAGACAAAAAATTGCATATCGCTTTTTACAGCAGACATCACTGACACACCAGCAAGGAAAACCGCACCTCTCAACGAGGTCGAACATCAATTGGAATTCGGGTGTAAATAGGCTGGGCTGCGGATCTTGATTAGCGCCGCCACCACGTTAACAGATGCAACAACGCAAAAAGTCCATGCCCGTAAACATAGGCCTCAATCGCTCCAACAGCGGTTTTATGCATAGAGAGAAAATCTGGCGCTAAAGTGCTGCCTTTAGAAAACAGGATAAACCACCAAGAGCCCGTGAATAGCGCCAGTAACAGCGCCAACAATCCCAACCCTTCCACCGTGGCAGCCAAGCCACCGGGATGCGCCTCAGGGAGCTTCCATTTGAGCAAAGCTCGAATGTCTTGTTTGATCGTATCAAACTGGCCATAAGCCCAAGGATAGAGATCTGAAAAGTGCCGACGATTAATCACCAACACGAAAAATACCATGCTGACTAACAGTAAAATTAACCCGCCGTATATATGTATATCGTCGATGAGTGCTATCTGCGAATGTGTGGTGTCAGCATGAACATGCATTTCAAACGACGTGGCAATTTGAAAAATCACCCATGACATAACCACGATATGGAGCCATTTTTCTGTCTTCGGCAATTTTGAAAACAGAAATGAGAGCCCTGATAGGGTTTTTCGACCAATATCTTGATTCATGACTTTGAACGCCCGTGGTTATCCCGAGCCAAGTATATGAAGGATCAACGGAGTCTAAAGTCATGGTTACGAGACAGAAAGACATTTTGCAATGAAGCACCCGGCTGAAATATTGCCGTTACGTTCTCTAAACCGACAGTGGTCAAGCCAGCCTCACCTTGTACCAACGCTTTTATACCGTGATGCGCGGTGGGAACGACATCAAAACTCAGACGTCATCACTGTTTTATTATCGCAAAGTCTCATTGACTACACTGATGGCAACGCGTGTTTTGAGTTATCAACTTAATAAGGGCTTTGAGATAGCAGCAACTGCAAAAGGACGCAACATGATGAAGATGGGAAAGGTGTTTTTGCAGGGCATCGCTGCCTTCGTGCTTTGGATGACGGCGATCACTTGCTCATTGGCAGCAACCGAAGCCCCCACGGTATGGCGCTTTGGGCTCGAGGAAATCGAAGGTTCGGTGCAAGATATTTATGCGCAGGCGTTCAAACATAAAATTGAAGATAAATCTCAGGGTCAGATTTCCGTCGATATCTATTCCTATGGCATGCTTGGCGAATCTGAAGATCTTACCGAACTGACAGCAATTGGAACCTTGCAACTGACCCACGCCTCAATGGGCATCATTGGTGGCTTGGTACCAGAGATGCAGGTGTTTACCATTCCTTACCTTTTCTCGGCCAACGACGAACTCAACCAGAAAGTCCTTTCTTCCAACCCCACACTTTATGAAATTTTGGGGAATGCGTTGATTGACCAAGATCTCAGATTAATGACGATTTACCTCGAAGGTGACATGGTGTGGTCAACGAATAAGCTGATTAAAAAGCCGAAAGATTTTGACCAGTTTAAAATGCGAGTGATGAACTCATCACTGGTGATAGAAACATTCAAATTGTTTGGCGCGCAGCCCATCCCTCTTCCCTATTCGCAAGTTTACGGCTCGCTACAGGCACATATTATCGATGGGCAAACCAATCCAATTTTTTCGATTGAAGAAATGAAGTTCTATGAAGTCACCGAATATCTGATTTGGTCAGGACAACAGAAATTCACCACCTCTGTGATCGCCAATCAAGCCTGGTATTTATCGTTATCGGCGGAACATAAGCGCATCCTGAATGAAACTATAGAAGAACTCACGCCCTATATTTTTGAGCAACAAGCTGCCCTGAATCAGACCCAGTTAAACATCATCAAAGCAACCAAACCGAGTATGACCATGGTGACGCTCACACAACGCGAAAAAGCGGCATTCATGAAAATCTCAGAATCCGTCAAAAAGCAATATGTTGATAACGTAGGAGAGGCCGGAAAGCGCTTATTGGAAGCATTAGAAAAAGACTTTGCCAAGTCGAAGTAAATCAATGGCTTTAACGCCATATGGTACTGCAGCCATTCACGTTTTTTGTCGGTTTTCAGCACGGTCTTGGGATGCTTGGGTATACAATGACAGCAATAGCGTTTGAATAATTAGGATACGTTCTGTTGAGACACGCATTTAGCCTCTTGCTCTTCTTTCTAATCGTGCTTAGCCCAAGCACGGCCGTGGCCGCCAAAAAAGACATTCAGTTTGTCGATGCCATTAAGCTGCACGGTTATATCGACGGCTATGGCAACCTAAGGCTAAAAAACGCCAAGATCACCGCACTTCCTGAGCCGCTTGAAGTAAAAGGGTTTCTCGATATCCAAGGCAGCGAAATCACTCGCCTCCCCGCAGAACTCAAAGTGTCAGGGTATTTAAACGCTTCCCACTCTAAGCTCACTCGCGTGCCTAAAATTGACGTGGGCGGATACATGAATTTCACTGGGTCAAATGTTGCGGCGCTTCCGGCAGGGTTAAAAGTAAAAGGCGATTTGAGTTTGGTTGATACCCCCATCAAGGCTTTACCCAGACGTTTAAACGTGGAAGGAAATCTTTATCTGGCCAATACAGACATTGCCACGCTGCCGCCTGACCTGCGTGTGAAAGGAAACCTGTACTTGAGAGGTACCAAGGTGAAAGATGTGCCTGAGACAGCACGAATTGGCGGGAAAGTTTATCGATAGAAGAAGGGGGAATCGCCTCGAAGCACATTTCAAGGTTAGGTTAGCCTAGGCTGCTTTGCGTGCCTCACGAAATTGTGCCATCTGTACAGAGTGCAGTTTTCGACGCAACGAGATCCCGTAGCGATAATGCTTAAGACCTTGACGCGTGACTGCCCCTTTATGTTTGATCGTGACGAAAAAGGTCGGCATGGAGTTCACCCTCAGCTCACAAGGGCCTTCTTCTAGCTTCCATTCTGATACAAAGCCGATGCCCTTTTCAGAGATATCGGTAATCACAATACTCACGCGCGGCAAAAATTTATGAGCCCAAAGCAGTTGCCCTTTAACACGCGGGTTGCATTTAAACCGTCTCCAGCGGCGCACTTCTTTCATTAAGACCCCATCAGTTGCATATTAACTGATGGCATATTATCAGCGCATAACTTTACATGTTCGCCCCAAATACGAGACAAGCCTGTGATTCATCGATTTGACAGATCATAAAGCTCTAAGGGCAAACCATCAGGATCACTAAAAAAGGTGAAACGCGCTAGAGTATATGGATCAATACGAATCGGCTCACATTCGATCTTATTTTTCTTAAGGTGTTGAACTGCAGAATCAATATCGTCGCACTGAAAAGCCAAATGACGAAGCCCTTGGGCTTCAGGGTAAGAAGGCCTCTCAGGGCTGCTGGAAAACGTAAATAGTTCTAACTGCCTGCCATCTGGTAGTTCCACATCCACCTTCCAAGAGTCTCTGTCTTCGCGATAGTTTTCAGCCAACAAACGTAAGCCAAGCACATCAAGGTAGAAGCTTTTTGCACGTTCTATATCGCTAACAATCAATGCGACGTGGTGAACACCAGAAACTATACTCATGGATTACCATTCTTATTAAATTTGCTAAATAGTGGTTGAATTTACCACACCCAATCCCTACTTCTGTGCCGAATCGACCTCGCTTCATTCAATACTCTTCTAAACCATTGAATTTTATAAAGCTAAGAATCTGGCATTTTAATTGCTATTTGTCTTGCTTGCTTGCTTAGCTATTTAGCTATTTAGCTATTCGGTACATCATGTTCCAAACTCGGCATTTAACGCGTCATCGCGACCGACTCAATGATAGGGAGCCTCCAATGTCAGTACCCAATCGAAAACACCAGTATGTATTAGGTTTGACCATTTTCACTATCGGTCTGCTTGCTGGTCTCGCTGTTCTTTCCAATGCATTTTAGAAACCCCGACGTCCTTTGCCATGTTCAATCCTATGTCGTCATTTCTCTTTAGCCGAAAATGACGGCCACTATGTCTACCCAAGCAACCTCTAGATACAGGATATAGCGCTTCTCATCTTGAGGTTGTGTGGGTATACATTATTACCTTCCAGCGCTAAGGTGATGAAATAACGTTGCTTAATGTCAAGGAAGCCTGAATGTCTACGATTGATTTCAACAAGAAAATCAGCCTCGCTCGCCCTCACCCTTATGGAAATGACTTACAAAGGGCTTTAGAAAGCGATCGTGGACGCATCATTAACTCTGCGCCAATCCGACGGCTGCAACAAAAAACGCAAGTCTTCCCGTTAGAACGCAATTCCGCAGTAAGAAGCCGTCTGACCCATTCGATGGAAGTGCAACAAGTTGGCCGCTTTATCGTGCACACCATCTACGACAAGTTAAGTGAAAACCAAAAACGACAATATGGTTTGTTAGGGCTCGAACGCGCTGTCGAGTCCTTGGTCGAAATTGCCTGCTTGATGCATGACATGGGAAATCCGCCATTTGGGCACTGTGGCGAAGATGCCATTAATCGTTGGTTTAACCACAATTTAGCCCAACTTAACCCCTTGTCGAAATTGTTGGCGGAACGTCCAGCCTCCTCCATTGCGCCCATTGTTCATGAGCTTTGCCATTTCGACGGCAATGCACAGGCGATACGATTAGTTCATTCACTTCACCGCTTTAACCTGACTTATAGCCAAGCAGCCGCGGTGTTGAAGTACACCCGTCCTGCCACAGAAACCAAGGAAGAAGTGCCTGAGAGTAAAAGCTATCTCACCAAGAAAGTGGGTTACTACGCAACAGAAGCCAGCTATGTCGAAGACATGATGCGTGAACTCGATATGGCGAAATATTGTCGTCATCCTCTCAGCTATATCATGGAAGCCGCTGACGATATTTCCTACTGCATGGCAGATTTGGAAGATGCTGTAGAAAAGCGCATTCTATCTCTTGAAGCATTGACCGAGCACCTGAAGAACACCTATAAAGCGCTTGAGCCTGAAAACCGCCCGATCAAAAACAATCAGACGTTCGACGACTTACTAAATCGCGTGTACAACGATGCCCAAGTTGATGAAATCAGTAAAACCCACAAATTTTTCATCAAGCTACGCGTCGTCATGGTTCACCCTTTGGTGAATCATGCCGCCAAGCAATTCACCGATCATATTGATACCGTTTTCACTGGTGAATTTAACCGCGCGTTAATTGAAGACAACAGCCAATTCCATGCCATTACGCAAACCTTCAAACAAGTGGCAATAAAACACGTTTTTAACGATCCAGAAGTAGAAACGCTGGAATTGCAGGGTTATAAGATCATTGGCGGGTTACTCGATCAGTATCGTCCGCTGCTCGATTTAACATTGGCGGATTTTCAGAAGATTGTACAAGGTGACGGACGTTACTTTCCCGTAGAGCGCAGATTGTTCAATAAGCTGTCTCGCAAACATGTTGCGGCATACAGTTTGGCATTGAAGGAGCACTCGACGGCAGAAAACACCGAACTGTGGGAGTTTTATCTTCGCTGTCGCTTACTGCAAGATTACATCAGTGGCATGACGGATCAGTTTGCTTTCGACGAATACAAATCTCTGATGGTGAGCAACTAGTCGTTCTGTTGCATTGAATCAGCGCGCCTGCTCGTATCAGCATAAGTGTTAAAGTAATGTATAAGTGTTAGAGCAATGTCGAGGGGTATCCATAGCCGCGGAGGAACACTTCAACACTCTTGTTGATGTAGGTTTGACGCGTAGCTTCATCTTCGCCCGCATCAAAGCCAAAAAAGCCCCAATACACTGAACGGCCATGCAGCATAAGAAGAAGCTGCATGGCAGCGGCTTCGGTATCTTCACAAAAGGGTAAATCGCCGCTGTTCTTCAACTTGCTCAAGTAATCGCTCAGCAAGGCAATATTTCGTTTCGGCCCCTGCTCAAGAAAAATCTTCGCAATCTCTGGGTGCGTATCCGATTGACGCATGGTGTTATGAAACGTATTCCGCGCCTCTTCACCCAACAACATGTTCTGAAACAGCCAGCCATATTCAAATAATACTTCATGTCCAGGACGATCATCACTTTCAAGATCCCAGTTCAAACCAGCACTCATGCATTTGTCGATAATGCAGGTCTCAAACAAATGGTCTTTGCTCGAAAAGTGTGCGTAAACCGTCTGCTTACTGACATTCGCATGCTCGGCGATCACATCCATCGATATGCCATAGCCCTGCTTTGAAAAAAGCTCGATAGCGGCTTTTAAGATCTGCTTTCTTTTTTGCTCTTTTCGCTGAGTGAGGTGCGCTGTCATCAATGTTCCTTAAATGAAACGTCACTAAATTTACGTCAAATCAAACTAGACAGTCTAGTTTGATTGCTCTATTTTTACTCAATATGGACTAGACAGTCTAGTCTAAATACTAAATGGATGATGAGTATTTTGCCATGCATAGATATGCGCCCTCCCTTGTTTTAGTTGCGTCACTCTCTCTACTTGTGGCGTGTAATGGTGAAACACAAGCTCAAGACGAGACAGCCTCACAGAACATCCCTACGGTGACGACATTGGCCGTAGAAATGACACCCGGTTACACCGTTAACCGTGAATTTGTAGGAACCGTGCAAGCAGGCCAAAGTGCCAACCTTGGTTTCGAATTAAGCGGGAAGGTGAACGCACTCTTGGTGGATGTGGGCGACACGGTAAAAACGGGAGATGCACTGATTTCACTCGACACCCTGCTGCTTGATACTGAGGCGCAGCAGCTTTCAGCGCAATTAGAGCAACTCGACGCCCAGCTTGATTTGATCAAAAACAACCTGCAACGCCAACGTCAACTCAAGAAAAAAGGCTTTAGTGCAGATGCTGAAATAGACTCCCTGACCAGTCAACGCGATGCGCTATTGGCCAACATTCGCCAGCTCGATGCCTCTCTCGCATCCAGTGCATTGCGAAAAGAAAAATCCACTATCTACGCCCCTTACAGCGGAAAGATCAGTCATCGATTCGTGTCTCAAGGTGATGTTGTCGGCATGGGTGCGCCCACAGTGACCTTGTTAGCAAATGCTCAAAAAGAGGCACATATTGGCGTGCCAGCCAAAGCGTTGGCGGATATCGGAAACATGACAAACCCGACCATTCGCATTGGCAACGCGCAATACCCTGCCAAATTACTCAACCCGGGCGCAGACATCGACATGCGTTCGCGAACCGTCACCTTACGCTTTCTGCTACCGGAAGAGACGACAGCCCTAAATGGCGAGTTGGCTTATCTGCAATATGACTACCTTTCACCCGACCAAGGGTTTTGGATGCCGATCTCCGGCATCACGGATGGACTGCGCGGTATGTGGAATGTGTATGCTGTCGTGCCAAACAAAAACGGGGGGCATGAAATCGCACGTCGATCCGTGCAGGTGCTTCATGCTGACGACAAAAATGCCTATGTGTCTGGGGCAGTAGAAGACGGTGAATGGGTGGTGGTTGAAGGATTACAGCGCGTCATTGCTGGGCAACAAGTCCAAATGGCGACGGAGTAAGCACCATGGAGAAGCTACTCAAAAATACGCGATTGTTGGTGCTGTTTACGGTTTTACTTCTGGTTTCAGGGCTATCGGCGCTATCAACTTTACCCCGCGCTGAGGATCCTGCGCTGATCAACCGATGGGCAACCATCACCACTGTGTATCCTGGTGCAAGTGCAGAACGGGTTGAAGCCTTGGTGACAGAAGAAATCGAGAGCTCGCTGCGAGGATTAGATGACATTAACTTAATTGAATCGCAATCTAAGCCCGGCATTTCAGTTATTACCGTTGAGCTAAACGACGAAGTGATCGATGCCGAACCTGTTTGGTCGAAGATCCGCGATAAGTTAGGCGATGCCGCACCTCAGCTTCCACAAGATGCTTTTGCTCCTCACTTTGATAACGACCACTCCAACGCCTTTACCTACATAGTATCGCTGCAATGGCAAGGTGCCAGTGAGCCAGACGCATTGATCATGGGACGCTATGCCAGTGAATTAGCAAAGCGATGGCGAAACCTTTCTGATACGGATTTTGTTGATATACACGGCTTACCTGATGAAGAAATTCTTGTCACCTTGGATGTCGCGGCCTCCAGCGCATTGGGTCAATCAGCCCTATCATTGTCCAATGCCATTTCAGGTGCCGATGCCAAGAATGCTGCGGGAGAACTGCACAGCAAAGATGCGCGTTTTCAACTTGAAGTGGCAGGCGCATTAGATTCGGTCGATCGCGTCAAACGTGTGCCCGTCGCCATAGACAGGAATGGTTTTTTGGTCAGACTCGAAGACATTGCCACCATTGAAAGAGCGGCAGCATCACCGCCTTCTCAGCTCGCCATTATTGACGGAAAGCCCGCAGTTCTTGTCTCTGCACGTATGCAAAGTGATATTCGTGTTGACCGTTGGACGGCATCGGCAGACAAGATGCTGGATGCCTTTCGCACTGAGTTGCCCACCAATATTTCGCTTGAACCTATTTTCAAACAAGCACGCTATACCGAAAACCGCCTGTCCGATCTCGTGGAAAGCCTGCTGCTTGGTTTTGGGCTGGTGCTGATTGTTCTGTTCATCACCTTGGGTTTTCGCTCCGCGATACTGGTGGCGCTGTCACTGCCCATTGCCTCTGCGTTTACCCTTGCGCTGATGAGCTTTACCGGACTACCGATCAACCAAATGTCCGTCACGGGCTTGATCGTATCACTGGGTATTATGGTGGATAACGCCATCGTAATGGTTGATACCATTCAGCACTACCGCCAGCAAGGCGTGAAACGACTAGAATCCGCCATGCGCGCTATTCGTCATCTTTGGCTGCCGCTGCTAGGCTCAACCCTTACTACCATTTTGGCCTTTGCCCCCATTTTTCTCATGCCAGGGCCGGCGGGCGAGTTTGTTGGCGCGATTGCCATCACCGTCAGCTTTTCTTTGGTAGGTTCATACATTGTTTCTCAATTGCTCGTATCTGCGTTTGCAGCTCGCTGGTTACCAGCAGGAGACTCTAGCACTCGTTGGTATCACGCTGGCATCACCCTGCCTTGGCTCAGCTCATGGTTTCGACGCTCGATCAGACATGCCATTCGCTTTCCGCTCATCACAATCCCCTTGGTCTTGATCTTGCCAATGACAGGCTTTTGGGCGGCAGGCCAATTAACTGAGCAGTTTTTCCCGCCGTCAGACAGAGACATGTTTGAGATTCAGGTTTATCTCGCACCGCAAGCCAGCATGACCGCCACCTTAGAAACCACGCAAGAAATCGATCGTATAATGGCAAAAAATGAGGATGTGGAGAGCGTTGGCTGGGTGATTGGCAACAACTTCCCATCGTTTTACTACAACATGATGGGCAGACAACGTGGCGCACCAAACTTCGCGCAAGCGATGGTGAAAGCGAAAGACTTTGATGCCGCCAACTTAATGATCCCACAACTGCAAAGGGATCTTTCTCGTGCCTTGCCCCACGCTCAGATCTTGGTCAGAAAGCTGGAGCAAGGTCCTCCGTTTAATGCACCACTCGAAGTGCGTGTTTACGGGCCAAACCTCAGTACACTACGTGAAATTGGCGAGGAAATCCGCCTATTAATGGCGCAAACGCCCGATGTGATCAACACACGTGAAACCTTGCAGCCCGGCGTGCCCAAAGTCACTGTTAAGGTGAACGAGGAAGCAAGTCAGCTTACAGGCATGTCCCTCAGGGATATCGCCACACTGCTTAACGCCTCAATGTCTGGCATTGTACAAGGCAGCGTGATTGAGGAAACGGAATCTATCCCTGTGCGCGTCAGGGTGGATGACGAAGCGCGTAACAGCCTCTCGCAGTTAGGCCGAATTAGATTGCCACTGGCTGGAGAAGAAGGTCCGACGGATCTGCCCTTAACGGCGATCGCTGATTTGAATGTTGAACCGAGTCGCGGTGCGATCCCAAGGCGGAACGGTGAGCGCATCAATGTCATTGAAGGTTACCTCACCGCAGGTGTCTTGCCTCAAACCGCACTCAATGCATTCAACCAAAAGCTTGCAGAGGCCAACATTCAGTTGCCCCCTAGTTATAGGATTGAATTCGGCGGCGAATCAGCAGAACGTAACGAATCCGTCAATCAGCTCATGGCGAATCTGACCATAGTCATTACATTGCTCATTGCCGTTGTCGTGGTGTCTTTTAACTCATTCAGACTCAGTGGCATTATCTTCCTGGTGGGCATACAGGCTGCTGGACTCGGCCTTCTCTCTGTCTGGTTTTTTGGCTACCCATTTGGCTTCACAGTAATCATTGGATTATTGGGGTTAGTCGGGCTGGCCATTAATGCGGCAATCGTCATATTGGCAGAGCTAAAAGCCAGCCCAGAAGCAAAAGCGGGAGACCGAGAAGCGATTATTGAAGCCGTCAGCAGTTGCGGACGCCACATCACTTCCACAACTATCACCACGATTGGAGGCTTCTTGCCACTTATCTTAGCGGGCGGTGGTTTCTGGCCACCATTCGCGATTGCTATCGCAGGGGGTACGTTACTTACAACTCTACTTTCGTTCTACTTTGTCCCTGCGGCCTTTAAGCTCGCGGTTTCCGCCTATCCACTGGACAAAGAAAACTCGCTGGAAAGCTTGTCATCATAGTTTCAACTACGATGCTGAAACAAAAAAAACAGCCACCTAAAAAGGTGGCTGTTTTTTTTACTCGAATCCACGCACGCTAAAACGCATAAAGTACCGGACTAATCAACAAGCCCATCAGCAGCAAAATTGGAAACAAAAGTTTGATAATAAATGGAACCCGCATAGTGGTTATCCTTGTCATCGTTCGGCGATGAACATCTCACATTTTATATGCAAACATGTTTACAGCACGCTCATCCTAAAAATTACCTAAGCGAGATAATTATAGACACAAATTTTTAACAGCACATACAGAATTGCATGCGTTTTTGGGCATTTTATTTGATATGCGATCTTTTTACTTGAAACAAAAGGAGTTAGCTGACAATTTTAAAGAGGCATTTGTCACGATTTTTTGTCACTTTTTCCAATCCCACTCGATATTCTGATCTACTCAGGCCAATTCCAATTCGGTCCATCTAGCATTCCTTGGCCTTGCACTTCCGTTTGGCCCAACACTTTTTCCAGCGCGATGGAATGGCAATCGGGATGTTCATTCAGCGCATTGATAAGTCGATTTGCATGAGAGATCACCCAAATCTGAGAGTGCTGTGAAGCATGACCAAT
Source organism: Enterovibrio litoreus (assembly GCF_045679545.1). NCBI lineage: Bacteria > Pseudomonadati > Pseudomonadota > Gammaproteobacteria > Vibrionales > Vibrionaceae > Enterovibrio > Enterovibrio litoreus. Next base: position 1,253,547 of record NZ_CP166195.1, on the reverse strand, counting down.
CAAACGCGCCAAAGCGGGCAATAGATCAGGATGCAAACTGGTTTCTGGCTCATTCAGTACCATCAACGCAGGCGGCCTTGGCGTAAGCAGTGCCGCTATCCACAACACAAATCGCAACGTTCCATCAGAAAGCTCTGCGCCCGTTAATGGTCGCAATAAACCCTTTTGGAAAAACTCCAACGAGAAACGGCCATCGTCTTTGGTGACAACACGCAGCTTACAACCGGGAAAAGCGTCTTCTATGGCGTGATCTAACGCTTCATTGTCGCCAATTTCGATAATAGTTTGTAGCGCAGCTGCCAAGTCTCGACCATCGTGATGTAACACAGGCGTACGTGTGCCGAGCTGTGGTTTTCGCGCAGGGGCATCGCTGTCAGTACGGAAATGATCATAAAAACGCCAGCTTCGAATCATTTCTCGAACATGAAAAACTTCCGCTGCCGACGCCGGGTCGGCATGAGAATCAAACAGACTGTCGTAATTAGGAATGTGTTGAGAAATCACTTCCCACTGCCTGCCTTGACGGATCTTAACGACGCCCCCTTTACGCTCAACCAACGAACTTGCCGGTCGATAGTAGTCACCGTTAAAAATGCATTCGTGTTTAATTTCAGGGTCAAACGCAAATGCAGATTGCTGCGGTGCAGGAAGCCCCAACGAGATCGCATAACCAAAGGTGTCACTGGCAAATCCCAGCTTAAGCCTCATCACATTGTTTCGCTTAGTGCCTTGAACCTCAACATCACCGCGCCTCATCGCGTCAGAGATCGTTTCTGGCCCCGCCCAATAGGTTGAGTGCAAACCACCTTCTTCCGCCAGTGAATTGATCACGCCACCAGAGGCCGTTTTGGCCAGTAAACGAAGCGCTTTATAAAGGTTCGATTTACCACTGCCGTTAGGTCCTGTTATCAGGTTCAACGCCCCAAGGGGAAGCGTAAGAGACATGATAGATCGATAGTTAGCAATCGAAAGAGATGTGAGCATCGAAGACACCTAGCTTAACTGTTTTTATATACAGTATCATTAAATCTCTGGATTGGAATACTTTAGTGAAGAAAGAAAAGGAAAGCTGAAAATTGCGCCTAATAGGTACTCGAATCGGTTTTAGGTCGTCCTCGATCCGGTTTTAAGGCGCATCAATACAGGGTTTGAGGGAATATTATTCGAAACCGTATTCGATACAACCTTCTGACATCTGACAAGGAATGACAACATGAACCCTATTGCCTCTCTGCTACTTCTCTTTCTTTCTTTCAATGCGTTGGCAAATACCGTCGGATTCACTCAATTTCAACTTGAAGATGATCCCCATCGCCCGTTAAATGTCACGCTTTGGTATCCAACAATTGACACCTCTCCAGCCGCATTGGTCGCAGACAACATTGCATTTCAAGGCACCCCTGTTGTGAAGAATGCAATAGTGAATCAGGCCCAACATCCCGTTGTCTTGTTGTCACACGGATACCGTGGCAGTTGGCGGAATCTCAACTGGCTGGCAAACGATCTGGTCAAAAAGGGTTACATCGTCGCCGCCCCTGATCACCCCGGCACCACCACTTTTGATATTTCTCCCCATCAAGCTGCACAATGGTGGCAACGTCCTCGCGATTTAACACGAGTGTTGGACTTTTTGTTAAGCGATGAGCGCTGGAATCGTGTCATTGATGCCAACAACATATCGGCTGTTGGACACTCATTGGGGGGCTGGAGTGTTGCGCAGTTAGTGGGCGCGAAATTCGACCGAGGCACCTTCCAAAAACAGTGTCTTTTATTTCCGAACCCACGGACTTGTGGGCTGGCAAAGGAGCTTGGATTGCAGTCTTCACAAATGGGCGAACCAACATCCAACGACTTTTCCGATGATAGGTTCAAACACGTGGTTATTCTTGATCTCGGCCTTGCCCGCAGTTTCTCGACAGCGAGTCTAAATACCATCAATACACCGGTACTTATTCTGGCAGCGGGTATTGATATTGGAGATTTGCCGCAAGCATTGGAGTCAGGCTATCTTGCCGAACACATTCCCTTGCTCAACCGTCGTTATAAAGTTTTTGAGCAAGCGACCCATTTCAGTTTTATGCAGTTGTGTAAACCCGGAGCAAACCAAATATTAGAAGAGGAACGGCCCGGCGATGGTGTGGTATGTAAGGACGGCGTTGATACAGACAGAAATACGCTACACGACCAAATATTCACGGATATTGCGCAGTTTTTTAACTCGGCAGTCACCCCCAGCAGTGAGCGATAACTAAGATGGCGATTCCGATAAGGTTCTAAAGGCACTTGGCGTTTGACCAACCACACGAAGAAACTCTCGATTAAAATTCGATTTAGTCTGAAATCCAGAGGCAAGATAGATCTCCGTAATGCTGTCTTCTGTTGTTGATAACAAAACCTTCGCATGTTCAATGCGATAAGCATTGATAACTTTAGAAATATTCTCACCACGAATTTGATTCACTGCGATAGAAACCTGTTTGGCAGGTATCCCAAGCTGCCGGGATAAACGACTTAACGTGATGTCGGGATCTCGAAATGATGCCTTTTCTATCATCAACACATCAAGCTTGTTCATGATATCGGTAGCATCTTGATCAGACATTTGAGATTTGCTCTGTGTGGGTGATTCGGGCGTTTGTCTATCGGCGTCACTGACCAAAATCCGTGTTGATTCGCTCGTCGTCTCTGTGTGGTTTTGCAGCGTACTGAAACCAACAATCGCCACGGCGATAACCACTATAGGGATCAAAACAAGGTATGACAGTGAAATAATGAATGCCGCGTGGTCGCCGTTATAGACCACGAAATCAAACGACAACGCGCTATCAATAAAAGCAGAGAAAAGCAGCATTGCCCCTGCCGTTCGTTCCGCCATGATGACTCTTTCGACATTTGATAAGCGCACCTCTTCCGGCATTGTGAAAGAAGAACGTATCAATGCACCGCCGTAACCCACATATAAAGCAATTAAGACGATATCAGTTGCTTGCGGCCAAATTTGATAATTAAACGAACAAGCCGCGATGACAAAAGGCCAACACCAATGCCAACGAGAAGGCGGCTTTATATGATGCGCTCTCGCAAAACAATACCACGCAGCAACTGGCAGAATCGATGCCAAAATAGGCTGAATAAATCTCAGCATTTGGAGGTCAAACGTCCAACGTAGTCCAACTACCGACGTACAAATGGCACAAAGAAGCGCGAACAGGATCGATTTCATACCGGATTGCCCCAGCTTTAAATACAAAAGCATGGCGGCAATCACAAGCAGCAGTGACACAACGAAAGGAACAGGTATGGCAAGCATTTGACTTAGTTGTTGGTTTCCGTCTGAGATACCTTGAGTTTATCGAACATAAACACGCATGTTGTCTTTTTCTTCGCACTACTCGCTAATTGAAACATGTAGATCTCACTTTAGCGCAACCACATGAAGTGAAAATGCTTCAAAGCCAACGGCGAACTTTGTTTTTATACTCTGGGTACTCATCAGGAAACAGTTCTGTTAGATACATTTCTTCCGGCTCAATCTGAAACATATTCATGTAGAACACAAACAACACACAGCCAAACAAGGTATATAAATTAGCAAAATAGCAGGCTGCGGCCATCAAGATACACAAGAGACCGACATACATAGGATTACGCGTGATTTGGTAAACCCCCGATTGTACCAACGACGTCGACGTCGTCTTTAGCGTCGGATTCACCGTCGTTTGATGTCGACGAAACGCGAGTACACCTGAAATCCCAAACACGCCACCGATAACCAAAAAGCCCACCATTAACATCTTAGAGTAAGGCATTAAAAATTCACTCGATGGCGATATGCTGGCGATTCCCTTCATCAGCCACAACACCAGTATCACCTGCAGCACCGGTGGTACTTTCAGTTTTAAGCTATCCATAACTCCTCCTTGAGTGAACACAAACCATACAACCACTAGTCATGAAAATCCAATGTAGATGAATATCTTATATATAGGGACTGCACATTGACCTCTTATCCAAAATCAATGACGCAAGGTTTGATCGCATATAGCAATTCAGTATTGCTAGCGGTAATAGTTGCGAGCAATAAGCAACATGCCCCACACTTTTACCGAGCAGTGTAGGGATTGTCCGCGCCAAGGTAACAGGATCGACTAACGTTTTAACATCTGAACGCAAACACCACACCCACCGGACAAGGGAGGCATGCATGGAAGCCGAAGTTTTCGACGCGCTTGAGCGCATCGTTGGCAGTGAACACATCATTGTGGACAAAGAAACACTCCATTCTTATGAATGTGATGGGCTGTCCGTCTACTGCTCGCTACCTACCTGTGTTGTTCTTCCCGCTTCAACAGAAGAAGTGATGGCTATCATGGCGCTGTGCCATCAACATGCCATTGCGGTCGTTGCGCGTGGTGCAGGTACAGGGCTTTCCGCGGGTGCGCTTCCCATTGAAGGGGGCATAGTGTTGTCTCTCGCGAGATTCAATCGCATTCTCAACATCCACAAAGAAAGCGGCCTCGCCGTGGTACAACCCGGCGTTCGCAATTTAGCGATTTCAGAATCAGCGTCCGATTGTGGTCTTTATTACGCGCCCGACCCTTCTTCGCAAATCGCCTGCTCGATTGGCGGCAATGTTGCGGAAAATGCCGGGGGTGTGCATTGCCTCAAATATGGCCTCACGGTGCATAACATCGTTTCACTGGTTGTAGTCACGGCGCAGGGTGAACGCTTATCTGTCGGTGACAAAAGTGCAGACATTGCGGGGTTTGATTTTCTCGCGTTACTGACAGGCTCTGAAGGCATGTTAGCTATAGTGACCGAAATCACCGTGAAGCTTTTGCCAGTGCCCGAACTGGCGCGGGTGATCGTCGCAGGTTTTGATACGGTCGAGAATGCCGCCAACGCCGTCAACGACATCATCTCCCAAGGCATTATTCCTGCCGGATTAGAAATGATGGACAGCTACGCCATTCAAGCAGCGGAAGACTTTGCTCATGCCGGTTACCCCAAAGAGGCGCAAGCACTGTTGTTGTGTGAATTGGATGGCAACGCAGACGATGTGAACCACCAACTCACCATCACGCAATCTATCCTCGACAAAGCGGGGGCAACGTCGTTAAGAGTCTCCAGCAATGATGCTGAGAGAGCACTGATGTGGAAAGGCCGTAAATCTGCGTTCCCTGCCGTCGGTCGGCTTTCACCGGATTACTACTGCATGGACGGCACCATTCCGCGCAGACAATTGGCCCCCGTGTTGGCCGAAACCCATCGTCTTTCTGAGTATTTTGGGTTGCGCGTTGCCAATGTGTTTCACGCCGGAGATGGCAACCTTCATCCACTGATCTTGTTTGATGCCAATGTGCCGGGCGAACTCGAAAAAACCGAAGCCTTTGGTGCAGAAATATTGCGTGTTTGCGTGGAAGCGGGTGGCTGCATTACTGGAGAGCATGGTGTTGGGCTGGAAAAAATCGAACAAATGTATCACCAGTTTACTGACGCCGAACTTACGCAATTTCATCGAGTAAAAGCCGCCTTTGACCCTGACAGCTTGCTCAATCCTGGCAAAGGCATTCCAACGCCCAAGCATTGCCAAGAACACACGGTGATGGAAAATCAGCAACTCGCGGGAGGAAACCCGAATGGCTGATCTTTCCAATACCCTTTTAGAGCAAGTTTTGGATGCAAAGGCCACCCACACTGCCCTAAACCTGATTGGCGGCAATACCAAAGCTTTCATTGGCCATGAGCCAGTCGGTCAGTCCGTTTCCTTAACCAACCACAGCGGCATCATTGCTTACCACCCCAGCGAATTGGTGATCACGGCACGAGCGGGCACACGTATCGCGGAGTTACAATCAGTCTTGGCCGAACACAACCAAATACTGGTTGGTGAACCGCCCGCGTTTGAAGGAAAAGCCACGTTAGGCGGCTCGGTGGCTTGCAACATTAATGGTGCTTCTCGCCCATTTCATGGTTCGCTGCGTGATGCGATTCTTGGCGTAAAACTGATCAACGGCTTTGGTGAGCATCTGCGGTTTGGCGGTCAGGTCATGAAGAATGTGGCGGGCTACGACCTGTCACGCCTTCAAGCAGGCGCCATGGGGGCATTCGGTATTCTTACCGAAGTCAGTCTCCGTGTAATGCCACAACCAGAGCTTATCGAAACACTGCAATTGGAAATGTCCGCCCAATCTGCCATCACGAAAATGCGATCACTGGTTACCCATGGTTGTCCGCTTTCTGGTGCGGCATGGGTGGATGGCAGCATGTTCCTTCGTCTTGCGGGTTCAAAGCAGACAGTGCGGCAAACCGCGAGTAGTCTGGGTGGAGAAGCGCTCCAGCACCAGTCTCTATTTTGGCGTTCTATTCGTAATTTTCGTCATCCCTTTTTTCACCAACAAGGCCACCTATATCGGTTTTCTATCAATCCTGCCTCGCCACATTTGGCGCAGTATGAGCACAGCCTGATCAACTGGGCGGGCAATCTACGTTGGGTAAAAACAGACGCCACACTTGAAGAATTGGTCCCTGTCGCAGAAGAACACGGCGGACACGTGGATTGCTATGGCACCGAAAACAGGCAACCGCCTTGTTTTCATCCGTTATCCCCCACCCACCAACGATTGCACCAATCGCTAAAAGCCGCGTTTGATCCACAAAGCCTGTTCAATCCCGGTCGCATGTATCCTTGGCTTGGGGAGATTTCACGATGAAAACGAACCTCGATAGTGCGTTTCTAAAATCAAAAGAAGGCCAAAAAGCCCAAGATATCCTGCGACGCTGTGTGCATTGTGGATTTTGCAATGCCACCTGCCCCACCTATCAAGAACGGAGTGATGAGCGAGACGGCCCACGCGGGAGGATATATCTCATCAAACAGATGCTTGAAGGAGGGGAAGTCACCGAAAACACCCAGCGTCATCTCGATCGCTGTCTAACATGCAGAAGCTGTGAGACCACTTGCCCGTCCGGCGTTAAGTACAGCCAACTGCTCGATATTGGCCGGCAACACATTGAATCGAAAGTCCCCCGATCACCCAAAGAAAAATTGCTACGTTTCACGCTGACCCGCCTGCTTCCCCATTCCGCTCTGGTAGGGTTTGGTGTCACCATGGCCCGCACCTTTCAGTTTTTGTTACCGCGTCACTTAAAAAAGAAACTGCCCGAGCGGCAAACCGCAGATAAGCACTATGCCAGCGTCTCAGCATCAAGCTTGTCAATGCCAACGACAAAAGCATCAGCACCAGCACCAGCACCAGCACATCGAACCATGATTGGGTTTAAAGGCTGCGTACAACAAGCTGTTACCCCGAATACCTTATCGGCTGCGCGTGCTGTCATGAGTCACCTTGGCATTGAACTTATCACCGTGAACAAAGAAACCTGCTGCGGCGCGATGAATCTTCATCTCGCTGAACACCAACGTGCTATCGAGCAAGCAAAACAAAACATCGATGCATGGTGGCCGCACATTGAAAACGGCGCAGAGGCGATTGTGATTTCGGCTTCTGGCTGTGGGATTTCCATTAAAGAATATCCAGAGCTATTAAGCGATGAAGCGGCGTATATAAATAGAGCCAACGCGGTCGCTGCCATAGCCAAAGATCTTAGTGATGTGTTGGCGAAAGAAGATTTGAGCCGTTTGCCGCTTAATAACAGCGAACAACGCGCTGCCGTGCATTGCCCATGCTCACTGCAACACGGCATCGACCGCAAAGACAATCTATACAAAACCCTAACCCAAGTTGGCGTGATCCAAACGCAAACAAAAGAAGACCAATTATGCTGCGGATCGGCGGGGGCTTATTCCTTATTGCAACCTGAACTCAGCCAGCAACTTTTGAAGCGTAAGCTCGATGCGTTACAGTGCGATAGCCCCGAGGTTATCGTTACCGCGAACATTGGCTGCCAACTTCACCTAGCTTGCGGCAGCGATATGCCCGTCAAACATTGGATTGAGCTTGTGGCAGAGCGACTATCGCCAGAGAAAGCATCGTCGCACTAATTGTTGATATCCGTGAGATAGACATACAGGGCAACGACAAAGGAAACCATCAGTGTGACTTGCCACAACCCATTTTCCCAAAATGTCAGTGGCTCGTCTGACCAAACTCGCAAGGCGACGTTGAACAGTTCACCTTTTAACATCAGCACCAGAACAGTCAATAAGTAGTAATTGATAAAAAGAGTAAGGTGACTGCGAAGCACTAGGGCTTTTCTTTTTAGCGAGATATTCAAAGAAAGGTTCATGAAGTAAGCCTACGAATAGTTGGGGTTTAACAGCCAAATTTTTAAGCAATTGGAAGATAAACATCGGTGACCATTTCATGCTCCAGGACATCAGGGAAAAACGTCACTCGCTCAAACAACACGGGAAAGTCGCGTAGCGTTTCACCTGAAGCCGGCAACCACTGCGAATATAGAAACCTCACCGCACAACCAATGACATCATCACTGCCAACAAAACGTATCTTCGCGCATCGCCCTCCCTCAAGTGTTTTTCGAACCATTCGCGGATCAGAAACATCCGTGTGCGTATCAATCTGGCAGCAAATGTCTAAACGAAAAGAGGTATCAACAATTTCTTCTGGGTCGTCATAAATCAAATTGAAGGTTCGATAGTGGCTAGGCAGAAGCGTCATTCCTTTGTGCCAATCAATGAATTGCTTCACTGAATAGTGAAGTTTTTCAGGTACATCTCTGTGCTCAAATACCGCCAAATGCATCGTAGGCAGTTCCGCATACTCCACATCAAATTTGGGTTGCTTCATAAATGCCTCATTACGCAGTTTAAAGATGCCTTCAAAGTGCGATTGCCAAGCCGGCCAATCAGGATCCTCTCGAAACGCAGAAGGGCTTTGCCCAAAAACTTTGCGAAATGCGCGAGAAAACGCTTCGCTACTTTCGTAGTGACAATCTAGTGCGATATTGGTGATAGGCAGTTCTGTGCGGTACGCGATCTGATATGCGGCCTTTTTTAGCCGAAGAAGGCGCACATAAGTGGCAACACTGATCCCGTATTCCGCTGAGAATAAACGATGGAAATGGTACTTAGAGAGATGAGCGATGCGACTCAAAATATCGAGATCGAAATGGTCATCCAAATTGAGTTCAATATACTCACGTACCTTTTCCATACGCTGAGCAGTGTTACACATCGTGACGCGCTCCGTTCGTTCTGCTATGTCCCAGTTACAGACACAACAATAACTCACGCAACATCCACTGACTTGACCAAACTTGCTGATATCCGACGAATTTAACGTAGAGACGCAACCATTAATCGATAACGTGCAGTGACTGACGCAGATTGAAAACAAAAAAGGGCAGCTCACTGAGCTGCCCTTTCTTAAAATTTCATTCGATTAATTGCGGTGCTTTCAAGCCAATACGCGATGGCCAGTAACGCGTTCTTGTTGCTGATAGATGCTCCACAGACGTTTCGTTGAGTCACCCACCATTTTTACTGGCACAGTAGCAAAGTAAACCGAAGCCAGAATCACCATGATTGGGTCTGCATACATTGCATACTCAGTGAAACCCGCCTCCATCAAAGCCGCCGCCACGATAAAGCCGACCAGAACTGCCGCACTAATAACGGTATCCATCAGCCACTGACTGGTTTCCGCCTTCAAAATCGTCGACGCGTTTTTGCCTGAGTGTTTTTTGACGATGTAATAACACGCCATACACGCAACAAGGTTAACCACACCAAAAATCAGCGCAAAGCCTGCGTTTACTTCACGGCCACCGTTAAACATCGCTTCAAAAGCAGATGCAAACGACACCACACAGACCACTGAAACAGCGAGACCTTTAATCAACACCACCAGTGATTCAATAACCGCGGCTTTTTGCGCAGAAACCGACTTACCCGATTTTCCGTTCTTTGTTGTTCCGTTGCCGATGTAGATCGTTGCGCCCAGTGCCATCAATGACAGAACCAAACTGACCAAAGAGTAAGCACCATCGAAAACGATCGCCATGGAACCTGCCCAAAGGCCAATGCCAACACCCAACGCGGCAAAGCAAAAACAAGCAAAGGTAGAAAATTTCAGTAAGTTACGTTCTTTCGCATATTCACACGACATAAATCCCCACAAAGTGACAAAAAATTTGACTGCTGCGCCTTTGATTAGCGCTTGAGACACACAATAACGGCTTTTTTGACAATGAATGAGTTGCTGAGCGACAGGTTTTTTGTCGCTGAGCTTTTCTTATTTTTATTTAGAGTTAAAATCATTTTGCCGATTACATGCGCAAACATGGACATAAAATGCGAAGTAGCCAAATAGAAATGTTTCTCACCGCCGTCGAGACAGGTTCCATCGCCGGAGCGGCGCGTGAGCTAGATAAAAGTCGAACCACGGTCAGTGCAGCCATTAGCGCATTGGAAGATAATTTGGGTGTTGAGCTTCTGGCGCGTTCAGGGAACAGCGTCACCCTCACCAATGTGGGCCGAATGATCCACGATGATTGTGAACGCCTATTACAAGCGGCCTATGATATAGACGCGAAATGTCGACAATTTGAAAGCGGCATTGAATCCGCCCTGCGAATTGGGCGAGACGACGCCATTCCCGAAGCGTTTTGGCGCGCCACCATGCGTGAAATCCACCAGCTATTTCCCGATTCAAGTGTGTCGCTGTATGTTGCGCCGCCCCCAGAACTTTACGAAATGGTCGATGAGAACATGGTCGATGTGGCCTTTGGTCTTCTGCCAGAAACACGCGCGTTTGGGCGCATCAGTTCGAAAAAGTTGGGGCAGGTTCGCATGATGTCGGTGGTTCACAAAGACCACCCTCTCGCCAACCTCAAACGTGTTCAACGCGCCGATTTAGAACGTTACACCGAAATCACGCTAGCTTACGTCGATGACGAAGGGCTTAAAGCCCTCGACCCTATTTCGCCCCACTACATTGCGCTGCCGTTTTATGAGCACTTGCGCGATGCCGTATTGGACGGTTCAGGCTGGTCAAACGTCCCTTCGGTACTGCTGAGAAAGTACCTAAGAAGCGGCACATTGCAGGTACTTCGCCACTCAAGCGCCATGCAGTTACAACCTTATGGTGAAATTACGTCAATGGATGCACAAGGCGGTGCATTGACCGCATGGTTATCAGATCGCTTGGAAGAGTATTTGGCGGAGAATACTTAAAATCAAAGGTGTAAACAGTGCGAGGTTATAAATCAAAAAGCGGGATCACGAAATTGTTCGCCGTCATCGGATGAAAGCACGATGACGGCTAAAACGTTACTTGTTAACAAACATATGGTTTGCTTTGGTCACGCCGCGATCATAGGTACAAAACGTGTCTGTGGCCGCTTCAGTTTTACTGTGAATCTTGATGTTGGTTATCACTTCAAGCGCACCTGCGTCGTAGCAAGCCTGCTGGGCTCGTTTAACGATCTCAAGTAGATGATTTAACTCCCCTCTCATTGTTGTTTCCATTGCCCCAACTTGATAAGGGACATCCGCTGCTTTAACAACTTCAATGGCTTTGTCTACAACCTCAAAGTTGTTACCTTCTTTTAGTCGAGGTATCACTTGGAAAGCGACAAATACATCGTTAACTACTGGGTTTTGAGCTGACATTGGTGTTCTATCTCATGATATGTCGAGAGGCAACATATTATCATTTTTTGTGTTTCTGACTACCTGACATGTCGTTAATACAAACAGCAATCTGGCTACATTTTCGACCAATTATATCTAACCGTCAGCGCTGCTTGAGCGCGGGCGTTATCTTGACTACAATGACGCACTTTTTTTGACTACAGGTCACGAACATGAACGACACTAACTCGCTACCCGCTTTGCCAGATCGCCTTTCAGGTAATCCACGTAGCCCGCATCATGTAGCAGAATGTTTTGAGCACGAAATCGGCATTATGTTCAACGGCAAAGAGCGTTTTGACGTTGAAGAATACTGCATCAGCGAAGGTTGGGTTAAATTTCCATCACCGAAAGCATTGGACCGTCGTGGTCAACCGCTTCTGATGACGCTGAAAGGCAAAGTAGAAGTTTTCTACAAGTAATTAAATACTCCAAGTATTGAAAACGACTGCTGATCGGGCCTAAAGACATTTAGGCCCTTTTTTTGGCGCTAACGATCAGCATTTAGCTGCTAAACACAGTCAGATACGGTCAAACACGACGACAAACTGATTGCCACTCTCGCCTTCACCTGCACTTTTTACCTGCACATTCGCACTGTGGATCTGCGCAATGTCTTTCACAATAGACATACCCAAGCCTGCACCATCCCCTTTGTTAGAATGACCGCGATAGAACTTATCAAAAATGCGCTGGCGAACGTCGTCTGGCATCGCCATCCCTTTATCAGACACCGTCACTGCCACTTGACTTGAGTCAGTAAGCAGCTCAACGTCTACCGTGATCGAAGAACCTTGCCCTGAATAGCGAATAGCGTTGTCTATCAAGTTGGCAAACAAAATGGAAAGCATAACGGGGTGCGCGTTAACCGACGCTTTTTCCGCTCCAACCAAAGAAATTGTCTGTGAATACTTGAGTGAAATAGGCACCAAGTTGGCGATCTCTTCACGAAGCATGCTCACAAGATCCATTGGCTGCAGGACAATGTCTTTTTGCTGCTCCACACGAGAGAGCACCAAGAGTTGTTGAATCACCCTATCGGTTCTATCAATGCCTGCCAAAATGCTGCTCAGATCTTTGTTGCGCTCTTTTTCATCATCACTTTGAATCGCATTTTCAGCGTTTAACCTTAATACGGCCAATGGTGTTTTTAATTCATGGGCTGCCGTACTGATCAAGCGTCTTTCGCGCTTCCACGCATTTTCCAACTCCGCCAGCAAAAAGTTAATCTGGTTCACCAAAGGCTCAAGCTCAATCGTGGCGTTTTCTACGCGTATACGCTGCAAGTTATTAATGCTTTTCGAAGCAATCAGCTTTCGTAGTTCTTCAATCGGGCGAAAATAGCGGTTAACCAGCAAAGCAATTAACGCTATAAGGAAGGGGATCAATAGAATTTGTGGAAGCCCGATAGAAAGCGCCACTTCTGCTGTCAGTTCCTCTCGAATACCTATCTTTTCAGCGACGAGGATCGTGAATGCCGGTGACGTGTCACCAGGCGGCGTAAAAGGCAATTGAAAGGTACGCCAACGTTCCCCTTCAAACGTCACATCTTTATAGCCCGCTTCGTTTAAGGTGCCTAAAAATACATCCGGAGCATTGGCGCTTTTGCCGACGAGCTTGCCGTTAGACAGATATTGGAACAGCACCTTTTTTTCGTACGGATGCCCATACGGCGTAGCCGTTTCTTCATCCACCGCCATTTTGTTAATGGAAGAAAACCAATCGGCATAGATCTCGTCCAGTTTTTTCGGTGGACTGTCACCCCAACTCATCGCGGCGAGCGCCAATGTTTTTGCGGATTGACCAAGGTGAGCATCAAAGACTTCGTCTATCTCATGACGGGTTTCGGTATACATGAAAAACCATGAACCCAGAACCAGCAAGCTGCTTAATACCGCAGCGCTAAAAATCAGGTTTCGTTTAATCGAAATAGGCGCTTTATTTTTCAATGATATATCCCACACCTCGAATGTTTTTTATCAAATTACCGCCCGTTTTCTTTCGCAGATTATGAATGTGGACTTCTATGGCATTTTCGCTCGCACCTTCATCCCAGCCATGCAAGGTTTGCTGCAATTGGTCTTTGCTCATCACGCGGCCTGCATGGGTCATGAGTGTTGTGAGTAACTTAAATTCATTGGGTGTGACTTTGATCGCTTCGCCGTTTAACTCAACACGATTGTTTGCCAGAGACACCGACACGCCATGCAGTTCAATATTCGTGTCCACATAACCCGAAATACGGCGGATCATCACACGCAGACGCGCCAACAACTCTTCCAGCGCAAACGGTTTCACCATGTAATCGTCTGCACCACCGTCTAGACCTTCAACGCGATCTTCTATGTCATCTCGCGCTGTCAGAATCATCACAGGTATGGTGTGTTTGGCCTGTCGCAGTCTTTTGAGCACGTCGATGCCATCGACATCTGGCAGGGTTAAATCCAGAATCACTGCGGTGAAGCTTTCCGTTTTGAGCAGCCATTCTACGCCGCCGCCTTTTTGTACCCAATCAACGGTGAATCCATGGCGGCTTAATGAGGCCACCATGGATTCACCTAACATTTGATCGTCTTCAATCAAAAGAATTCGCATTGTTATTCTAGTTCCTTCAGCTTGCGCTCAATTTCGCGTTGTCGCCCTTGATCTGCCAATTCACGCCCTTCTCTCGGTGCGGCTTTTTGGGCTTTTTTCAAAAAGGCGATGGCTTGTGCTGTGTCGCCGTTGTTCGCTAGAAAGTCACCATAAAAGAAATTTGGATCGATACCGTTTGGATTAATTGCGAGGGCTTTTTGCAACATAAGCTCGGCTTCATCGTCATCCCCAAACCCAATTGGCCACCCCGGCACCTGATAATACAGTGAGCCCAAACTGGTGTATGCCGACCCTTCAAGTACTTGTGAGTCTGACGAAATCACTTCTTCAAGCAGACCTTTCGCTTCTTTCACCAAAGACAAAGCACCCAATCCGCCTTCCGCACCGGCTAGCGTGCTTTTGTTGATGGCAAGCCAGACTTTGAGATCATCACGTGATGGGTCACTGTCCAACTCTTCTTGGTTCATTGCAATCAAAGAATTCAGGCAACTGATTTTGTTCTCTTTATTAAAGGTGTCGTATTGGCACTTTGCCCACTGTTTTTGTACTGTTTTGAGCGTTTCATCTGCATTTGCAGCGGTAACGTTAAAACTCGCAGCCATTGCCAGCATAACAAACAATGATTTGGTGGTGGTTTTCAAGATGGTGTTAATGGTTTTGCTGATACTTGTGTTCATCGTCGTTCCCTCAAGATTATCCGTTTGCTTATTTGCAGCGTGTTTTTGTCGCGTATTCCGTGATGGTCTGATGCTGCTTTTTGATTGCAGAACCCACCAAAGACGGAAACAACTGATTGAGCCTGACGAATAATTTTTCAGGCCAGCCGATCCATTTCACTGACGCCTCTTGTTTGAGCATGGCGACAGTTTGCGCCGCCACAAATGCCGCTTCGTCAGTTTTGTTTCCTAGCTTTTCGTTCATCTCAGTCACACGCGCATCATTCAACGAGGTATTGGTCGCTCTGGGAGCCAAGTACTGAACGCGCCTACCCGTTCCATTTAGCTCTCGGCTGAGTGCTTCACTAAAGCGCTGTAACCCTGCTTTTGCGGCGCAATAACTGGTGTAACCGGGAAAACCAATCGCCCCGAACGTAGAACCCACATTGAGGATCACCCCGTCTTTCGCCATCCAACCAAGCGCACTTTGGCTCAGTAGAATGGGCGCGATCAGGTTCAATTCAACGTCTCGTTTTACCGATGCTGCATCGCGATCTTGCAGATACAGAAAGGTGTTACAGCCAGCATTGTTGATCACGACATCGACGGGCTTTCCCGCAACATCAAGCGAGGCACAAAACTGCGATACCGCGTCAAGGCCTTCGGTTCGCGCCAAGTCAGCGATCAAAGATTGGTGGCGCGATGAATCGTCAAGGCTTGCCACCAGTTCAGCCAGCTGGTTCGCTTTTCTGCCCACCACTATAAGTTCACAACCTTGCTTTGCGAGCGCAGCAGCGATCTCTTTCCCGATCCCACCCGTTGCGCCTGTCAGCAAAACGCGTTTGCCATTCAGTTTCATGTTTGTCCCCTTCTTCACTTTGCTATTGGCTAAACGCTATGCAGCATGGCTTTGTTGCTTAAGCGGCAGTTCACACAGCATTTGGCCATACAGAGCAAACACGCGGTTAGCACCGTCAATAATGGCGGCCTGATCGTCAGGGTTCGTCACTTGGTTCATTAGCGTTTCAAAAAAGCCGATATGCTCGACATCCAATGTGCTGTGTGAGGTCAAATAGCTCATTGCCGCATCAGGCAAACCCAAACCGTGTTTCACCAGTGCAGCCATGTCACCACCGACGGACACACTCGTGCCTTCCAGCACCCAAACCATGCCAAAAAAGGCCATGGGATTGCGTCTATCGATTTGGTGGTAGAGATACGCAACCATCATTTCAATAGGTAAACCCACCGCACCTTCAGCCTGGTTATAGCGAGCCAATTCGGCATCAAACCCACACCGGTTTAAGTCATTTAGAATCCATTCGTGGTGGCCTTTTTCTTCTTCAATGTACTCACCAATGGCCTGACGCAGCCACTCATCGCTTTCTGGCAATCGCGAGCCACAGGCCATTAGCAAAGGCACGGTGTGTTTAACGTGATGAAAGGCTTGCACCAAAAACGCGGTGTAAGTATTCAGGTCAACATTGCCCGCTCGACACGCCTCAAAAATGGGTGCGCTTAACATGGCATTTCGTGCCGCCAAGGTTTGCTGCTCCAGTGTGTTAAAAAACGGGGTGTTGTTGTCTGTCATCGTGTTGCTTGAAGTATTCATGTTCATGGCAATAGCTTCCCTACGTATTCAAGTCAGTGAAATATCGGAGCAACTGGTCACGGAAAAATCCGCCACGCTCACGCATTGGTTATTTGGGATAAAACAAGAGAATTGTTGTGCAAACACATCACGACGCGGTCGACCATTCGCGGTCATTAAACTGTCCTCATGCTGAAAAGGTTGGGTGAAAATAACGTGCCCGATGGCGGCATAATCCGGTAGGCGGCGATTAAGTTGCGCAATTTGGCTAAGCGTTTGTTCATGGTCATGACTTGCCACCACCGCAGACAACACGGCACAGCCATCGCCAAGCACCACCATTTGACGCAAATGTGGGTAAGCCAAGGCTTCTGCTTCAATCCATTCAGGGCTGACATTGCGTCCAAACGCGGTGATCAATACGTTCTTTTTGCGGCCTGAAACAAACAAGTAACCTTCTTCGTCGAGGTAGCCAAGATCCCCGGTATGAATGTCATCGTTTTGGCAATCTATCGCTTCATGGATATAGCCATTCATCGCCGCGCCTTGCACCACGATTTCACCGTCATCGGCAATACGGACTCGGCAATGTGACAGCGGTTTCCCCACGCTGCCTTGGCGGTGTGCGAATGGCGTATTGAGGCTGACCACCGAGCCACATTCAGATAGCCCATAACCTTCAAACACGGGCAGACCAAGCTGTTGCGCTTTGTGGTGCAAAGACGCCGGCACTTTCGCGCCACCGACGGCGATGAATGTTAAAGGCTGTGTAATGCTTGGCTGCACACTGGCAATTTCTGTCAAAGCCAACAGCAACATGGGCGTCACCACCATGCTCTCTGGTTGGTATTGTGCCAACGCCGCGCCGAAAATATCCGGTGAGAAGCCACTTGATCCGCGAAGCCCCACTTCGAATCCTTCTAACACCACAGTTTCAACACCCAATGACAATGGCACGTATATCCCCGTGATATTTTCAAGCAGCGTCGATAACGGCAGCGCGACAAGATGACGAGTTGGCGAAATGCTTTGCTGAGTCGAACTGATTTGCTGAGTCGAACTGATTTGCTGAGTCGAAACAGTTTGGGTGCTGACAGCCTCAACCAAAGATTGCGTCACCGCATCAATAATTTCCGCGCTAAGGGCAACACCTTTTGGCGAACCGGTTGACCCCGAGGTGAACGTTATCTTTGCTATCGTATCGCTGCTCAATGTGTGGGCGGCAAGGCGCGAGTAGCAGGGTAATCCGGCCAGTTCACCTTGGGGTGAAATAGCCAGTGTCGACCAATCCCCCACCAACAAATCCACATCCGCTTTCGCAACAAGATGCGCCACTTGTTCACGAGAGAAAAACGTCGGCACGGGCACAACCGTCACCTGTGCCAGTAATGCAGCAAGATCAACCTTCGCCCAGGCAATGCCGTTCTCAGCAAGCAACGCGATACGCTTGGTCTTCCATTGTTTAAGCGTGTCACTCAAGGTTTGAATGTCGCGCCATAAAGTGCAGTAATCCACGTTACCAATCACACCAATGGCGTCACGGCCGACCAACGCCGTTTTGGTCGGCGTGGTCTGTGCAAAATGGCGGATGCGCGCTAACACATTAACCATGGGACACCCCCAGCCCTGTTTTGTACATGGGCGTATTTGAAGCCAAATGTGCGTTTGATGCTCTCAGGTCAATCTGCGAAAGCTGCTTAGCCCCTGCCACTAAGCTTCCCGCCGATACTTTAGGTTGTGTTTGGTAGTAGCTCCCCCACACAGATTCAGCGTTATCAATGCATGCTGAATCGGCATCTACCAGCGACACGGGCGCCAAGCCAAATCGTTTCATCATGGCTTGCAGTGGCCCCGTCGCGGTGAAAATACACCAGCTAAATCCTTGCTCAACCAGATAGCGGGAAAGGTAAGTGAAATGCTGTAGCGATACCCCGCGTGAAAATGAAGCGAGCTGACCAAATTCAATCAGCGCGCTGCGTTCAACGCGCGCACCAAAATGCTGTGAGATAAGCTGTTCAGCCGGAAGATGCAAATACTGCTCAAGAAACAAGCGTTCGTTGTTTGCTGTGCGAAAGCCACACACCGATAAGATGCTCCCTTCTTCATCTAACGCGCAGGAGAAGTAAGGCATGAACTCAGTGACAGTGGCATCAAACGCGATGCGATAACGTTCGGCAATATAGTGCTCCACGTCCGCTCTCAATGGATGCGATTCTGTCACTATCTCGAAGGTGGTGAATGTAGGCTTCTTTTCCATTCCGCTTCTTCCCTAGCTGTAAGCGATAATGAGAGCCTAATCAGTGAGTCTTAAGAATCACTTAAGGATGGCTTAAAAAAGAGAAATTATTTTTTAGCCAGGCACTAACCCTATGAAATATAAACAGGAATAAATGTCACCATGACCTCTTTCCATTAATGGCCAAATAGTCATCAATCAGAATATGATGGCAATGGAATGCGCAAAAGAGTGTGCTACTCTCTTTGCAGAAAATGCTGACCCTGTCAGCCAACAAGCCGTTTAACCTAGAAAGCAACTCACCATCTCTCAGTAAGGAATTACCATGACAACATCCATCACTTTTCCTATCGGCACACCGGGCCAACCTTGGGGAGATGAAGAAAAAGCACAGTGGCTCAAAACCACCAGCATTAAGCGCAGCTACAAAGAGGATGTGATGACAAAAATCGAGGCGTTAAAAGACCGCTTCGATGTCACGCAATACGGCGCATTGTCTTTTGATGCATCGCGTTACCCGCAGTTTGGTATTCGAAGCCGTGATTTTGACCAAAGCAAACCGACGATTCTGATCACGGGCGGCGTGCATGGTTACGAAACCAGCGGTGTGCATGGCGCGTTGCAATTTCTTGATACCGAGGCGCTGGATTATACCGAGCACTTCAACCTGATTGTTGCACCGTGTATCAGCCCTTGGGGTTATGAAACCATCAACCGTTGGAACCCAATTGCGGTTGATCCAAACCGTTCATTTGTGCAGAACAGCCCATCGGAAGAGGCCGCCAATGTAATGGCGTGGGTGAAAAGCTTGGGCGTAGAGATCTTCACACATATCGACCTTCATGAAACCACAGACACAGACGAATCCGAGTTCCGCCCAGCACTGGCCGCTCGTGATGGCAAAGATTACGAAGAAGACACTGTGCCTGATGGATTCTATACCGTGGGAGACAGTGAAAACCCGAATGCAGATTTTCAAACCGCGGTGATCGACGAGGTGCGCAAAGTGACACACATTGCCCCTGCGGATGCTGAAGGAAACATTATCGGTTCGCCTGTTCAACAGGAAGGCGTGATCAACTACCCAGTGAAATCATTGGGACTGTGCACTGGCTTTACGGATTGCCAGTACAGCACCACCACCGAAGTGTACCCAGACAGCGAAAAAGTCACCGACCAAGAGTGCAACGATGCGCAAGTCGCGGCGATTCGCGGTGCGTTGAATTACTTGGTAGCACAACGCTAAACATTTCGAGATCTCGCGTTGTTCACCTACACACTCTCTCAGCACTGAGGGAGTGTGCTCTTGCTAATGATACAAACCCCTCCCAAGTTATCTCGTTAGACTGATCTTATAACCACGGACAGTTTGAGATGGCGATGCCGAAGCATAAGACGACAACCAAAGTCATACATGGTCTAGAAAATGTTGTATTGGTGCTGATTGTCATCGCGACGATTTACGCCATAGGTGAAGAGATCTTCTTAGTTATCGCCAACCGAAGCGTTTCAGTCGGCGATTTGCTGCTGATGTTTATCTACCTTGAAGTGCTGGCGATGGTTCACAGCTTCTTTGAGTCCGGCAAAGTGCCGGTTCGTATGCCGCTTTACATCGGTATTGTCGCCCTTGCTCGTTACCTGATTCTCGACATGAAAAACATGGACGATTGGCGAATCATGACCATTTCGGTGGCGTCGCTGATCATGGCCATTACCGTGTTTATTATTCGTTTCGGCCACGTCAAATTCCCTTATCCCAAAGCACCGGATAGTGAAAATTAGCCTGCTAGGTATTCTCATACCGCTTGTACGCCAACGAATCTAACGCGCCCATGCCGCTGTGAACGCCACCTTCGCTAACTTGCGACGATTTACTGCGGATCAAATAGCCCGCATAACCGCCGCTTTCAAGTGCAGGCTCTCCATCAATATGAACCGTGAACAGGCCAATTTCACTGATCAGATCGTCAATCACATAGATCTCGCCTTTTCGTACCACATACGCGGCTCGCGAGCGAGGAAGAGGATGCAGCCTGCGCATCAACGCCCACGCGTCATATTCGTTGGGATCCAACGCCTTCAGCTTAGTATAAATGTCCTCGCCAAATACACAGTGGCCACCGCCCTCCCCCTGATTCTTCAATACCCACTCATCTAACGGACGGTGTTGAACCCAATCAGCACTTTGTGCGTCAACTGGGATCATATCCCCCAACAAATGCTTCACCTCTTCCGCTTCTGTTTGGGTCAAGCCAAAACGAGTTAACGACTCAGCACTTTGGGAAGAAAGCAGCATTTGAACGCGTTTGCTGGTCGCCAACTGTTGGCTCACTGTGGCATTCACCGCCACGCGATGCTTTTCAATCATCACACGAGTTTGCGTAAGCGCCTCACAACATGCGCGATCAATGATGTCGTGCGCCACATAGTCAGAAAACTGGTAACCCGCACGCAGATACACCGTATCAATTGCGCCAATACCATCTAACAACAGGCGCTGATTTTCACCTGATGAAAGCCCATCATACAGTTCTCGAAATGTGCGCCGTACCGTGCGAATCCCCTTGTCTTGAAGTGCGTGTTCCAACAAATGTTGGTCATACACATTGTCTTCATGCTCTTGCACCACCATGAGAAATGTCGGTGCACCTGCATCTGAAAATTCCTGTTTGATCTTCCATGTCGCCGCCGCAATGCCTTCCGCTAAACCTTGTAACGCGGAATTGCTAACAGGCAGCCCGACTTCATCACCCGACCACTCCGCATACGGTGAAGGCCATTGCTTCGACAAATAGCAATGCAGTTCATGAATACGCTGACCAAACGGCCCCATGCCCGCCGCAATGCCATTAAATTCCACTAACTTCGGGCCTAACACCCCATCGTCCATAAAATCGCTGCGCATCAACAGCAGAGGCAAACACTTGTTACTGGTGCTATCGCTGTGAACATCTTCCGCCATATTCAGCAACGTTTTGAAGAACACATTCCCTGCCGTTATCGGGCGAATCGCCTCAAGCAAAAATGCATGATCTTGCGACACCGCATGAACCAATTTCCCCATCAAATGCACTGAGGACTGCAACCGTTCAAAACGCGCTTTTTCAATCACAGTAGGCGTTAGCGTAAACGCGGGGTGCCTTGCTGAATCCAGGGTTTGTTTCAACGCCATGCCATGGGTTAAAGCCCACTCCACCGCTTCGTTTTTGGCTTTTTCTGTGTTTTTGTAGGCCATAATCAAGTAACCCTTAATCCGGTATTCGCGAGCACAACAAGCTCATTTCGATATATATCGAATAATAGACGACAAGGTCAACCCCCAATGACTCTTTAACGCGAATCCCGCCAATCAACCGATCTAGCGCACGGAAATACACCCACCACTCATTTATCACTCTTACTGAGCGAAAACCTAGTATTCGTGAGGCTTATCATTTCGCCCAAATTTTAAGTGCCTTACACTCGCTCTATTAGGTTAAGGGAATGATATGACGACAAAATTTATTGCTTGGGGAAAGATTTTCGAGTCCGGCGTGAAAAGCATTGATGACGAGCACAAGATGCTGTTCGATATTGCCAATCGCTTCTACGACAACATTCGTCGGGGTGATGATGATCAGGTGATTTTTGAAACGCTGAATAAGTTAATTCGTTATGCAGAAACGCACTTCCGCCGTGAAGAAAAGTTGCTTGAAGAAGTGGGTTATCCTGAAGAGAAAATCCTGCGTCACAAAGCGCACCACCACAAGCTGATCACTCAAATTTTTGAAGTGTACGAAACCCAGTATGAAATCACCGACAATCGCCTGATTGACCAGCCCGAAAAAGTAAAAACATTCCTAACCGATTGGTTGATCATGCATATCCTGACCGAAGACCGTGACTACTTCCGCCACATTGAAGAACAGGCCGCCATTCAATTTGAAACGGAAAACATAAAACAGTAGCGTAAATCATTGAAGTAAATGGTTATCTATTAACTTCATGGCTACGCGCGTCCTGACAAAAGTGACGGGCGTAGATCCGGCCTCTGCTCATCCGAGCAATTGACTAAATAAAGAGGCGTCGGGCTTGTTCAACACCCGAATAAAGTGTCGGCTGCGCGACACTTATTTTTATTTGTTCTGTTAGCCTTGCCGCCCAGCTTTCAAAACTGGATTTAGCTCGCTCTCAAAGTAGATTTCTAGAGAAGCAACCCAGTGAGAGTCACTAATATCTTTCACGTTGAATAAACATATTCGTGTCTCAGAATCCTGTGCATATTCCTTAATAAGACCACCGGTGTTATGCCCGACGTGCTCAAGAGACCTTTTTCGCGAGTTAGATAAGCTTCGTCCTACTCTTAAAACACCATCCTTCGGATGAAACCACACATAAACGCCAGGATGCCAAATGTAATCATCTTGAGTATCTATAGCTTCTTGCACTGAAAGGTTATAATGACAAAACTTACATAGTATCGGCTCATACTCACGCTCAAATATATCCAAAATGTCGCTAAATCTCATACATCACCGTTCACATAACGTCGCGATAACAGGCGCATATCAAACCGCCCAAACTGCTTTAATTCTTTGTATTTACAACACTTCCATAATCTGCCGCATTGACAAAAGCGTCCCGTTGATAGCCTGGTTATGTGACTTTATCTAACGTCTTGCGATACCTTACTTCCTTTAAACCTTTGTATAGCCTTTCCTTTGAATCGAGCTGAAAGCCTTGCCGCTCATAAAAATTTCTAGCTACCTGATTATCCCTCAGAGTCCAAACCGTCACCTCACTGAAACCCATTTGAGATAACTCCTGAAACGACAATGCAATGAGATCATTTCCAAAGCTTTTACCAATAAACTGCGGAAGAACATAGATAGCCCAAATCTCACCAACATAATCGAGGCTATCATCATCTCGGGATTTTTCGAAGTCGACAAACCCAACAAGCGAACCACCATAACTAGCAACAAGAGTTGATAGAGGGTTTTCACTTATGAATTTTGCTCTACCTTTTGCCCTTGCAATTGGATCGATTAAATTCAATTCCTTATCTGTCATTATGCCTTTATACGCATATTTCCAGCCTTCGACTGATATTAGTGCTATTGCATCACTATCTTTTGGCAATGCCTTCCTAAACTCTCGCAATTTATCCCTACCATTTGCCACATAACGAATGACATTGATCCCCCTCATGTGGATTTGCCACACTTAGGTGTCTTTTTCAAAACCGGAGGTTCTATGTCTTCTCAAATCTTTTGTGGTGTTGACCTTGCCAAACACCACTTCTCACTGCACGCGGTTGATGACCGTGGAAAGGTCATTCTTCATAAATCTCTATCACGCGCTAAGTTGCTGACTACATTAGCAAATATTCCACCC
The DNA here is from genome assembly GCF_045679545.1 of Enterovibrio litoreus. Taxonomy (NCBI): domain Bacteria; kingdom Pseudomonadati; phylum Pseudomonadota; class Gammaproteobacteria; order Vibrionales; family Vibrionaceae; genus Enterovibrio; species Enterovibrio litoreus. The sequence goes on along the minus strand of NZ_CP166195.1, from coordinate 1,229,476 downwards.
ATGCGTATAGGCATGGAAGCTTGCAGTGGTGCGCATTTTTGAGCCAGAGAATTCATCAAGTTAGGCCATGATGCTCGTATTATGGCCGCTAAATATGTCGGCCCGTATCGCACAAAAGCAAAAATGACCTTAATGATGCCATTGCTATCTGCGAAGCCGTTCAGTTTTTCAGCAACAGCGCCCCAATACGCGCTTTGTTCCCGTTAAATCGCCTGAGCGCCAAGCCATTTTGGCTATTCACCGAATGCGTGAGCATTGGGTTCGGGAACGTACAGCCCTTATCAACCGAATTCGGGCGCTATTGGCGGAATTCGGGATTGTCCTTCCTACAGGTCGCGCCGCGATCCATCGCGAAGTACCGCTCATTCTTGAGGCCGCTGAAAACGGAATACCCGATATTGCGCGTGCTGTTTTAGCGGATTGCTTTGAGCACCTGCAAACGCTCAACCAACGTATCGAGGAGACAGAGCAGAGCTTCGATCTTGTTGTAAAAGCTAGCCCCAATGCCATGCGGATCATGAAGGTCAGAGGCATTGGCCCTCAAACGGCAACCGCCATCCTTGCAACCATTGGCAAAGGCGAGCAATTTGACTCAGGTCGGGATTTCGCCGCTTGGCTCGGACTCGTACCTAAGCAGTATTCGACTGGCGGTAAACCCAGGCTTGGGCGCATCACCAAACAGGGTGATAAGTATCTCCGAACCTTGCTCGTTCATGGTGCGAGAGCGGCCATCACTAACCTTGGAGAGAAACAGGACAGGCTCAGCAACTGGGGGCGAAATGTGCTTGAACGGCGAGGCATGAATCGAGCCATTGTTGCGCTCGCCGCCAAGAATGCCCGAATCATCTGGGCTTTGTTACACAATCAAACCGAATACCAAGACTACGTGGCCTAATACACAAGCCACATAGAGAAACACCCCAACCGGGTCATTGCAGACGCAGCTGATGAGAATAGGTTAAGACCATTTGCAGAGAGCCTGTTAATGCGGCGGGCACATTTGATGCCCTCTAACGCCAATCTGTTTAGTAGAAAAGGGGCACTGCAACCGTGCAATGTCATAAGGGCCATGACGAGAGTCAGAGAAAACCCGAATGTAGAGCGGCAGTCCATAACAGATCTCAGAATGTCTTGCGGATGTTTGACGAACAGGGGGATCCATGTAGTCTTTTTAAGGGGCGAAAAACATTAGATTCACGCAATAGAGCCACCTTAAACGCCAAAAACTGATTTAACAAAAATGACGGAGATGTTTTTCGTCCACCTTCAAAACCTTTGTTATACGATGCCTCACAGCAAGCGCTGAAACTGACCGTTTTTAGCTTTGAAACCTAGTTTGTTAAACAAAGCTTGAGACCGAAAGTTACCGTCATCAATATCTGCATGCAATTTTTCAATGCCCAAAGATTTGGCATAAGAAAATAGTAAACGAAGCGCTTCCGACATATACCCTTGTCGCCAGTACGATGAATTTAGTAAGCACCCGACCTCACAGGAATCACCGCTAGCATTAAAGTTATGTAAGCCACAAGTTCCAATAACTTTGTTTGTCTCTTGCTCCATAACCGCCCATTCCAACGATTCACCTGATTTCTCTAGTCGGACGACGCTTTCTAGCATCTGAACCATCATATCTTTCGATGTAAAAACTGGATCTGAGGCAAATTCCATTGTTTGAATATCACCATAAATTTCAAACAAATCATCAGAATCATCCGTTTGAATTGACCTCAAAACAATTCTACTTCCGTGTACATCAGGCTTCATTTTTCTCCTTAATTGTATAACGCCTTGCTAACAAGCGACAACGCGATGCCACTCAACTTGAATATTGTGCCATAAACACGGAGCTGAAATTGCGACTGAAGTCGCCAAGCGTTGGGAGTCTTTGTTAAGCAATTTGTTATATTTTTTCTGGTACATTCTTACATATACCTTTTCCGGTCGAAAAACCATGACCTTCAAAGTTTGAACAATTGAAGCCGATATTATCTTCAATACAAGAGGGGTTTGCTCTTAGCTTTACGCACAAATCTATATTATGTTGCTTCCAGTATTGATGATTTAGGCTGAAACCAATAGCAATCAGTAGCAACCCAATTAATGGGTAATAGCGGAACACTTTCCAAAAAAAACTTAGAGCACCAGTTACAATTGTTACAATATATCCAATCAATATGATCATAATGAAATGGGATGTACTTCCCGCTAACCCGAAAAGTATACCTATTGCAGTTATGGGCAGCGTAAGTATAAGTATTCCGAGAATAATTACGTTTAGAATTTTCAACGATCTTCCTGAGTATTGTTATGCAAAACAAATATAACGCTGCCATAAACGGCGAGTACGTTTTTTGCGAGTCCAGCCCCCAAAGGGGCGGTGTTTAATGGCCTTGTTATCTGCCGAGATGTGTGGTTATGGTGGCCAATTTGATTTGACCACTATATTTGAATCCTACCTATAGAACAGAGCTTGTCGCGTTATTTTTCAACTATGGGTTAAATGCCGATTTTGTGGTGTATAGCATAGCAATTATTGCGCCCGCGATTGATACTGAAACGCTACTAATCGTCGCTGCTACCGCGTGATCTACGTACGGTCCCATAAATAACGAACCAACAGCTAAACCTATAGTGGTGTATACAAAGTATTTTGCAGACCATATTTTAGTTCGGATAAATCCAATTAAAGACGCTATATGTAAGATGACGAGAGTAACAATAGGAACAAAAGCGATATCTTCTATTTGTGTGGGCTCTCGTTCAATTTCAGCCTCTAAAAACCCCCTGAGTTCTTGAGGTAAATAATCTTGCAACATAAACGTTGAAAATATGTAAAGAACCAAGAGACCCAAGTATAATTTGGCTAATAATTGAATGTATTTGGTTGTATCCATAGTTTCCTCAGATATTTAACAAAATATTGGGCATCAAAACGATGTGTTTACCAAAAGCAAATTTACTTTTAATGACTTTTCTTTTGTTTTACAGTTGTTTTCTACTATGCCAAAAACACTTAGTTGAAAACATACAAAAATTGGCCACTTCGGAATTGTGCGACACCCTTCCCTAAACTGAACGTATGATAAGTGGTTTGTGAAGGCACATAACGAATGACATGGATCCCCCCTCATGTGGATTTGCCACACTTAGGTGTCTTTTTCAAAACCGGAGGTTCTATGTCTTCTCAAATTTTTTGCGGTGTTGACCTTGCCAAACACCACTTCTCACTGCACGCGGTTGATGACCGTGGAAAGGTCATTCTTCATAAATCTCTATCACGCGCTAAATTGCTGACTACATTAGCAAATATGCCACCCATGCGTATAGGCATGGAAGCTTGCAGTGGTGCGCATTTTTGGGCCAGAGAATTCATCAAGTTAGGCCATGATGCTCGTATTATGGCCGCTAAATATGTCGGCCCGTATCGCACCAAAGGCAAAAATGACCTTAATGATGCCATCGCTATCTGCGAAGCCGTTCAGTTTTTCAGAAACAGCGCCCCAATACGCGCTTTGTTCCCGTTAAATCGCCTGAGCGCCAAGCCATTTTGGCTATTCACCGAATGCGTGACACAGTGTTGCCGTCACTGGCTCAGAGGAGGACAAATCGAGAACACACGTACCGTTAACGTAAATCATTGAAGTTGATGGTTCTCCACTAACCTCATGGCTACGCTCGTCCTGACAAAAGTGACGGGCGTAGATCCATCCTATGCTCATCCGAGCAATTTACAAAATAAAGAGGCGTCGGGCTTGTTCAACACCCGAATAAAGTGTCGGCTGCGCGACACTTATTCTTATTTGTTAAGCCTATATTTCTGAGCTTTCCATAGTTAGTTGAGAAAACTTGATAATGTAGTCTATATACATTTCTACTATAAAAGGTGCTTTCGCTAGTATTATTAATCGCTCATTTTTTGTTGGTATATCATCATGAGCCCTTAAGTTCCTATCCTCTCTAAGAAGGGTCAAGTGGTGCTGCTTCAATGTGATTGGAATAACATTTTTATTTCTCTCCACACAAGAAATCATAGACACCAGTCTATTCAAATCTTTATTTACAATATCAAACTCTTCTTTTCCCTTAGAAGATAACAAATATTTCTTTAGGGTACTTTCGAAAATTCTACCAAGCTCAAACAGTCCAATATCCACATCCTTTTCATTCAACTTATCAGTTGCCTTAACGACATTTTCAACAATTTCAAAGTCAGAACAACTTTCTAGAGGTGAAAGATCTAAATAAGCAATAGAATGACCAGCTTTTTCAGCCACATTCATTTCACAGTAGTATTTATTATTGGACGCATATTGTTTAACATTTGTCATCTCACTTAAATAAGCATAAAAAGTAGGTCGAATGCACTCAATTTCACTCGATACTAGCTTATATAACTCTATCTTCTGTATTTTACGTCCAGAGCGCTCAAGCATAATTGACAAAATCTTTTCTTGAACTTTTTCTCGAAGAAGTTTCTTCGATTTTCTATCTGATAAGGATAATAAACGGAGATCTGTACACTTCAGTTTATTGCTCTTACCTATAGTATCAACAACTTCAATCTCCGAACATGATTGTATGGTTTTTCTGATTGTTGCTTCAGATATATTAGACTTGCTCTTTATAACACTAATGAGTTCAGCATTACTAATAAACTCTTGTTTAGAAAATACTTCTTCAACGATATCTTTGACCTTAAGAGAAACCTCATTAGAATCAGTTCGAACCTTTGAAATCGAAAGCTCCCCCCATGTACTTAGTGAGTACAAACCATCTCCAACCCTAATAAACTGTGGCTTATCATGTAGGTATGTTATGATTGATTTCCTAGATACTCCTGGTCTTTTAGAAGAGACATAGACAAACAATTGATCAATTGACTGAGGCATATTTTCTTTGTGAAAATGAAGTTCCATCAGTTCTGCTATAGATTTTGTTGAAATACTATTCCACTTTTTTAAAGCCCAATAACCACTTTTACCTATGGCAACAAATCTTTTGTCGGAAACCATTTGGTTTTTTACGTTAGTGTCTAAAACTAACCTTTCAACTCCTGCCTTGGATAGTCTAAAGTTAATTTCTCGCAATATGTCGTTGTAATGTTTGGGTTCGTTATAATATTCAAGAACTCTGTATGCTTTCTCAGCCACACTAGATAAACTTTCAAATCTTACTTCAATCAAATTTTCATCTACCTTCTGAAAATTTGAGCAAACTTTCAATATAAGATGTAATATATCTCTATTAAGATTTTCACCACATTCACGCTTTGCCTTCACTATAAGGTCAAATATTTTAACTTTTTCAGCTTTACCACTATATTTTTGCAATGACCTAAATACGCTTTCAATTGTTTTTCGATCAAACATATCAGTCAAGAACCAACAGTCCACTAGTTCTTCTGAATAACCATTAATTCTACTTGGTAGTTTATCGTAGCCCAATACTTCTAAAATAACTGGAACAACATTTAAGCTTAGAGAGTCAGCATCTACGTTATACCTTTCACAGAAATAGTTAATCACATCGCTTTCAATGAGAATATAATCTTGTTCATAAATGTTCAGCTTAAGGGCTTCAAACTCCATGATCGTCGAATCGGGAGCTGTTAAGCACTTCCGGATTTCATCACCATTTAAAACTTTACGTAAGTTAGCTAGAGATTTTGCTTCAATCTGGCGAACCCTTTCACGTGTGATACCATAGTAATCGCCAATTTCTTGTAGTGTATATGAGTCTTCATCTCCTAAGCCAAATCTCTTTTTAACGATATCTATATTTCTATCGACATCCTTCGTAAAACTTGACGTTGCAACTTGAATTACCAAAGTTTCAATCTGCTCTAAAAAATTCATTTCATTCCTTTCTAACGATAAATCATCTATTTGAATTCTGGGGCTTAATGCCTTGCTAAGCGGATAAAAATGGTTGGCTATAATCGCGAAGCGATGGCCAACTGTTTTTATTCCGTTTAAGCAACTTGTTAGCCATTTTTATATAAATAACATTACTTTGCAGTTGTTACTTCACGGAAATTTTTGAGCATAATATATACAACCATATTACCTACATCACCATGAAATGCACTTTCTGAGTCTGAAAGTTTTACACCAACAGCACAAAAATATGCGGCGAACTCCTCACTACCAATTAATGCTGTTCCGTCAGAGAAATATGGTAAGTTGTTTTCTTTACCATATTTACGTACTAATTTGGATTCAATTGATGATGATTTAGAGGAGTTTGGATTATTCCACGCCCACTCAAATTTGCCATCACTTTTAAGCTATGAGCCAAGTATCTGCCCATCTGCCTCATAAATTACTTTTTTATCTTTTAGCAATTGAAATACGTTTGTATCTTGCTCAAAAGACCAAGCTTGTTTATCAAAATCATATTTCTTGTGAGTTTCTTTTCTTTTTTGGTTATATTCTTGAATTGCCAAACCTAGGAACTCATCTTGTTCTGGATCGAGTTCAATAGGCATTTGTTTTTTTCTTTTTTTAAATAGGTTTCCGAACACATTACATCCTTGTGTAAATGGCTAACAGTGTATTAGACCCAGAAATGGTGTGTTTAAACACGCCATTTAGTGACATAAAAACAAACTGCAATTCTACCATCAAGCGTAACGTTCTGTTTTATAAAACTAAGATCCGACCTGAAAAAATTACGTTGTTGAAAAGTGACAAACCGGTGAGATTGAAGATTATGCACCGTCACCATCAGGCCTGAGTATCTAACCAACACTTAAATCAATACAGATACGCTATCGGTCATTGGCTTAAATATGAGAAGTTCAGTTGCGCAGAATTTTGATGCGCTTTTACTCTAAGCAACGTTGAGGCACAAACCCCCAAAACCTCAGCTTGATCCCTACCTCACGCCAACAACCTCGCCGTTATCGTTTTTTGGTTGTGCTTTAAATAATCAATGTCTGCCAAATAGCTCAGGTGATGCCCATCTTCAAGATTGGCTTTGAACTGCGCATTGCCTGCGTTGGCTTCATCATGCATAAACCGCACTAAGGCAGTTAAACGCGCCACCATGGTATCCACCAATGCAGTGCGATCTTGCTTTGTCGCGCCATAGGCATCGCAAAATTGCTTGGCGCGTTCACTCTGCTCTATCAGCGTACCCAATGCGTCGATCTTGTCGGTTTTGAACGGGGCCCAGCAATACACGGCATAGGCAATATCCCAGACTCGCGGGGCGGGATGGGCGGTGTCAAAATCAAACACACCAACCACTGTTTTGCCATTCAATGCCACGTTGTATGGCGAATAGTCACCATGACAAATCACTTCCTGCGGTTGTCGCGCGGGTAGCATCCATGTCAATGAATCGGTGTGGTGTTCAGTTAGAAACGATGTTGAAGCATCATGTAGCTTTCTTAACAATTTTGCCGCCGTTATCAGGGCGGTTTCACTGGCAATCGCGCCCGTTAAGGGGTAATTGTACGCGTCGCCTTTCACGTAACTGAGTAACTCAGTGTCACCTTCTACGCCTAAGCATGTGGGGCATTCTTTGATACCTTGCGCGTGATAATGGCTCAGCAAGCGATGAACAGTGGTAGACCAAGGATTCAATGGCCTTACCACAACATCCCCACGTTTATAAATAGCACCTTCACGACCGCCAACCAGTTCTTCCATGAACCATGATTCCTCGAAAATAAATGGGTGCGTATTGTCGCCCTCCAACAGATGAATGCATCAATAAGCCCTTGGATTTTCGAGTGAGCATCAACAAATGTGCCGATTATTCCCCCATATCCAGGTGGATGGTGACTTTGATGAATGCTTGGCAAAGGCGCAGTGCATTGCCAAATCACGGTCTGACGTGAAATAATCCCGCGCAGTAAAATTCTTCAAGCACACAAAGAGTGTTGAACAAATGAATAACGAACTTGATATTATCGACAACCTTCAAGAACTAGAAGCTTTCCTTATCTCGATTGAAAGCGGCGGCTTAGGCTTAAAAGGTGTGGCAGGCGTGGCCCTTGCGACCAACAACTCAGATGGTCGCCCATTTGTTGCGGTTCTAGACGACAACCATCAGTTGATCCTTGCTCGCTGGGTAACACAAGAAGTGTTCGATAACGGTAAAGACATGGTGCGTAACGGCCCAAGAAAAACGCACTGATTCGACAACGCGAATCTTTTGCCTGCGCAAGCAAAACTGCTTTCGACAAGGAGCGCCTAAGCGATGGCGCTCTTTTTGTATCTCTGCCTCGCATTACCCACAGCACTACGTTTAATACCTTGTGTCACTCCCTATTTGCTATAACCTGAATATTCATCTGTTTCGTCATCTATATCTCCACGCGATATTTGGCTGAGCTTCGTCTCTCTATTCGCTAGGAAATGTTATGACAACCCAAACTCCTCCTGTTCGTGTTCGCTATCAAACGATCGAGATCGGCAACACCGATATCCATATCTGCACACTGCGTGACAAGCAGCAGTTCAGTGATCCGAAAGGCATCGCGTTCGGGCTGGGTATTTCCTCTGCCTCTTGGCCGATTTTTGGTGTGGTTTGGCCTTCGAGTTTGGTTCTCGCCAACCATATGTTGAGCTTTGATACCGAAGGGAAGCGAATTCTTGAAATGGGTTGTGGCATTGCCTTATCGAGCTTGTTACTCAACGAGCAAGATGCCGACATTACCGCGACAGATCATCACCCTGAAGTAGAAGGTTTTCTTGATAGAAACACCCAGCTAAACAACGGCAATAACATTACCTTTGAACGTGTTGATTGGGCGGATGACACAAGCGAGCTCGGTCTGTTTGACCTGATCATTGGAAGTGATTTGCTCTATGAAGATCAGCATGTGGATTTGCTCGCGCATTTCATTCAGAACCATGCCAACGAAAAGTGCGAAGTCATTATTGTTGACCCCGGCAGAGGACGAAAAAACAAACTGAGCGCCAAGATGGTTGAGTACGGTTTTGTAAGCGATCACACCAAGCCAGAAAACACCGATTATTTAGATCAGATTTTCAAAGGGCATATCCTTCGGTTTTCGCGTTGAGGCTTTCGTAGGTTTTCTCTTTGTATTGGCATTGACGAACCATTGAACCTTTCCAGCTATGTCAGCTATGGCAGCTGTGCCAGCCTCTAGCAGCGTAAGTCGTTACCCTTTTTGATCATCTTTCTTGTAAACTAGCCCCCTTTTGTTTTGATCAGCATGGATTTCTCATTTTGCACACGCTTTCTCAGCTCGTTTCCGGCGAACTTGCAGGCATTAAACGCCTAAGCCTTTCCGACAATCTCACCACCTTCCCGCTAGAGATCCTTTCGCTGGCTGACAGCTTAGAAATTCTCGATTTGTCTGGAAACCAGCTTTCGTCTCTGCCCGCTGAGATCAAGCAACTGACCAAGCTGAAAATCATCTTTGCCTCAAACAACCTGTTTGAAGCACTGCCCGAAGTGCTTGGGGAATGCCCAGAGTTAGAAATGATTGGCTTTAAAGCTAACCAAATCCGCTATGTTTCCGAAAAGGCGTTGCCGCCAAAACTGCGCTGGTTGATCTTAACTGACAATCAACTCGAGACCTTGCCAGATGCAGTAGGCCAACGCCCACGCATGCAAAAACTGGCATTGGCAGGGAATAAGTTAACCTCGCTGCCACACACGATGGGCGAATTGGAAAACCTCGAACTCTTGCGTATTTCTGCAAACCAATTGCGTGAATGCCCCGATCACTTGCTTAGCCTGCCAAAACTGGCGTGGTTTGCGTTTGCAGGGAATCCGTTCTGCCAATCTGATGCGAATGTTGAGTCTGTGCCGCATGTGCCATCATCCAGTTTTGAACTGCAAGAAGTGCTCGGTCAGGGCGCATCGGGCGTGATTTCAAAAGCCGTATGGAATGCCAATCAAGACGATTTTCCCAATGACATTGCGGTGAAAGTATTTAAAGGCGAAGTCACCAGTGATGGCTACCCACAGGACGAGCTTAATGCGTGCTTAAAGGTCGGCAATCATCCTAGCCTTGTGCAGTCGTTAGCACAGGTCAGCGAGCCCGGTTTTCTTGCACTGGTGATGAATTTGATCCCGTCGCACTTTAAGAATCTTGGCCTGCCACCAAACTTCGAAACCTGCACGCGAGATACCTTCCCACCCGGTTTTACTCTGTCGATTGCACAGATCGAAAAAATCGTCGCGCAGATGGAAGACGTTTTTCAGCACATGCATAACAGTCAGGTTTGTCACGGCGATTTGTACGCCCATAACACCTTGTTCGATGACCAAGCGAATATCATCTTCGGTGATTTTGGCGCGGCAAGCATGTATCACATGTTACCGAATGCCCAGCAAGTGCAGATCAAGCAGATTGAGCACCGTGCATTAAAGCATTTCATCGATGATTTACTGAGTGTTTGCAGTGAAGAAGACAAACACAGTGATGCCTTTCATCAACTGATGCTCAAAGCCACCCGCTAAAGCATTTTGTTAACCTGAGCCGCTGTAGGCGATGATTTCAGCAGAATCCCCGCCTTCTGGTGCGTTAGCAGCAATGAATTGCGGGTTCATGTCTCGTTAATATTTATTGCGGGTGCGTTTTGCTGTATAACCTCACTCCGCATTCAACTAACCCGGAAAATCCCATGTCTAAGTTTTTCTATAAAGGCAGAATTGAAAAAAAACCAAAATACGAAAGTTTTGGTTATAACACCAAGCGTGCAGCAAAACCGGGTTCAGAAGACCTTCCGTTGATGCTGACGGTACAAACAGAAGAGCGTAAAGCTGAGCTAGAAGCTAAGGCGCTTGAAAACCAACTGTTTGTGACCATTACAGTAGATGCAGAGCAACCAGAAGAAATCACTGAATTCGAAACACTGCTTTGCAAGCCACAAACGACAGTGTTTGAAAAAACGCCAAACCGTAATGACCCATGTTCATGCGGTAGCGAAAAGAAATACAAGAAATGCTGCGGTAAATAAGCAGCAATCTTAAATACAAAAAAACGCCAACTCAAAAAGTTGGCGTTTTTTGTTTTCCCATTACCAAAATTGCTATGCGGCGTCTTGAGAGAAATGCTTACCAAGCAACGCGTGGTAGAAATCATTGTCCGACAACACACCGATGATCTTTTCTTCGTCACTGAGCAACACAGACTGCCCCGTGTGATAGCGGATTTCCAGTGCATGACGCATAGACGTATCTGCCGACGTAATCACAACCGAGTCCACAGCAAGATCAGTGATGCTCTCGCCTTCTTGCCATCGAACAATTGGAAGATTGGTGTCTAGACGTTTCGCACCCGTGATTTGGCCTTCTGCATCGGTTTCTAACACGGTTTGTTCGTGTCGGTTCAATACCAAGGTGTTTCCTTCGCGCTCAAGATCGCCAATGGCGGTCATTAACGAACGGCCACGCAAGACGTTGAGCGGATTGGTGTGCGCCACAAAATCTTCCACGTACTGATTTTCAGGGCGCAACACGATGTCTTCTGGCTTACCGTGTTGGATAATTTTGCCTGACTCCATAATGGCAATGTTATTGCCCAGTTTCAGCGCTTCATCCAAATCGTGGCTCACGAACAAAATCGTTTTGTTGAGCTTACGTTGAAGTTCTAACAACTCGTCTTGCAACTGGTTTCGAATCAGTGGGTCCAGTGCCGAGAAGGGTTCATCCATCAACAGAATGTCACTGTCCATGGTGAACGCGCGCGCAAGGCCAACACGCTGCTGCATGCCGCCTGAAAGCTCATGGGGCAATTTGTCATGCCATTCGGTTAAACCAACCATGTCGAGTTTTTCCATGGCACGTTGACGGCGCTCGTCTTTGCCCACACCTTGCATTTCTAAACCGAAAGCGACGTTGTCAACCACGGATAGCCAAGGCATCAATGCGAACTTTTGAAACACCATGGAAATACGGTGTGAGCGCAAATGGCGCAGCGCATTGTCATCAATACCCGCGAGATCGACCATCTCATCACCATTGCGTACTTTTAGCGAACCGCGAGTGACGGGGTTCAAGCCGTTGACCGCACGAAGCAAGCTGGATTTGCCGGAGCCTGAAAGCCCCATCAGTACGCAGATTTCGCCTTGTTCGACGCTCAGTGTGGCGTTATGCACGCCAATCACATCGCCCGTTTCTTCTTGGATTTGCTGGCGCGTTTTTCCGTCATCTAACAAGGTCAGGCTTTTATCAATCGACTGACCGAAAATCACGTCCAAATTTTCTATGGTTACTGCCTTCATGATTATCCCTCTTTCCCTTGTGATGCCGGTGCTTTGCATAAGCGATCCAAAATGATGGCCACGAGTACAATGGCCAGACCCGCTTCAAAGCCTTGAGAAATATTCACGGTATTCAACGCACGGATAACCGGTTTACCCAAACCATCGGCGCCCACTAGCGCCGAGATCACCACCATGGAAAGCGACAGCATGATGCACTGGGTAATCCCCGCCATGATGTTTGGCATGGCGGCGGGCAGTTCGACTTTAAACAGCAGTTTACTTGGGGTCGCACCAAAGGCTTTGCCCGCTTCAATCAGCTCTTCCGGCACACTGCGAATGCCTAAATAGGTCAAACGAATTGGCGCAGCGATGGCGAAGATAATGGTGGAGATCAATCCCGGCACAACGCCAAGACCAAACAACACCAGCGTTGGAATAAGGTAGACAAACGTAGGAATGGTTTGCATTAAATCGAGAACCGGACGCATAAAGGTATACAGCCACGGGCGGTGTGCGGCGAGAATGCCAAGTGGCACACCGATCAATACCGATAGCGAGGTAGCCGTGAGCACCAGTACGAAGGTTTCAATCATCTCCGTCCAGTAGCCTAAATTTAAAATCAGCAATAATGCGGCACAAACAAACACCACCAGCGGGATGCTTCTGTGTAAAAGCCAAGCAAGGCCGGCGGTCAGCAGAATGGGCACATATGGCGGCATCCATTGCATCACATCGACAAGGGATAAGATCAGCCATTCTAGTGACAGGGAAAGCGCATCGAAGAAGCCAGCAGCGTTATCGGTTAGCCAATCTACGCCGGTTTCCATGTAATCGCCGAGGGGTATTTTATTGTCAGTAATCCAGTTCATGTGTACTCCAAAATCCATCATGGTTTGGGTGAGTGGCGCTATCAATGCGCCCTCACCCGCTGCTCCCGACACTTACTGCGGACGGGCAGCAGTCAATGCCTTACTGGATATTGAGATGTGCTTTAACGGCTGGCAGTGCATCTTTGCCATCGAGCGTTTTCACACCGTCTAACCATGCGGTTAGCGCTTCTGGATTACCTTGTAGCCATTCTTTTGCAGCGATTTCTGGCTTCACGCCATCATTCAAAATGCCGTTCATGATGTCGTTTTCCATCGCCAACGAGAATTTCTGGTTGGTCAGCAGCTTGCCAACGTTCGGACACTCGGTGGTGAAGTTTTGGCGCACATTGGTGTAAACATTCGCACCGCCATAGTTAGGGCCAAAGTACTCGTCACCACCCGCCAAATATTCCAGCTCAAAGTTGCTGTTCATTGGGTGTGGTGCCCAGCCTAAAAACACAATCCACTGGTCACGACGAACAGCGCGCTTCACTTGTGACAACATGCCTGCTTCGCTGGACTCGACCAGATCAAAGTCTTTCAGGCCGAATGCATCCGCATCGATCATGTCTTGGATCAGACGGTTGCCATCGTTACCCGGCTCAATGCCGTAAACGCGGCCTTTGAAGTTATCTTCAAACTTGGCGATATCTTCGAAGGTTTTTACGCCCGCTTCAAAGGCGTACTTTGGCACGGCCAAGGTATATTTCGCGCCTTCAAGGTTCATGTTGATGGTTTCAACCGTGCCTGCATCGCGGTACTTGGCAATATCACCTTCCATGGTTGGCATCCAGTTGCCCAAAAATACATCGATGTCACCGTTTGCCAGCGAGGTATAGGTAACAGGGACAGACAGCAGCTGTATGTCGGTTTCGTATCCCATACCTTGCAGTACAAGCGTCGTTGCTGCGGTGGTGGCGGTAATATCCGTCCAACCTACATCTGAAAAACTCACTTTCTCACACTGGTTTGCCATCGCTGGCGCAGCAATCAAGCTTGCTGCTACGGTCAGGCTTAGTGCGCTCAGTCGTTGAGTTTGTTTAGTATCCATGATGCTTTCCTCTTCCTTTCTTTGTCTGCGGACGTTGCAGTAAGCCGCGCCCTTCAGTTTTTATGCGTTGTCTTGTTTATTCTCGAGTTTGGTTTAGCTACTCGATGCACAAGATCGGTTTTTCTATTCTTGGTTGACTGTTATTGCCTATGCGCATCCGAAACCGTTTCACTTTCAGGTGCGTTTTCTGGCAGAACCAAACGCTGCTGAGTCTGCCAGTTTGGATCCTGCCATACCGCCACATCAGCGGAAGGTAACAAGGCGTTATTCAAGATCATGTCTGCGGCACGCTCTGCCACCATGATGGTTGGGCCATTGAGGTTGCCGTTGGTGATTGTTGGGAACACGGAAGAATCCACCACGCGCAGATTTTCAATGCCACGTACGCGCAGTTCAGCATCAAGCACCGCCATTGGATCAGTGTCTGCGCCCATTTTGCAGGTACATGATGGGTGATACGCGCTCTCCACATTGGCTTTCACCCATGCATCGATTTCTTCGTCACTTTGCACGTTTTCGCCCGGCTGAATTTCGCCATCGCGATAGGGCTCAAAGGCTGCTTGTGCAATGATTTCTCGGGTCAAACGAATACAATCACGCCAGTCTTGCTTGTCTTGTTCTGTGCTGATGTAGTTGAAAACGATCGCGGGTTTGTCGTCAGGTCTCGCACTGGTGATACGCACATAACCGCGGCTTTCTGGTTTGTTTGGGCCAACGTGCACTTGAAAACCGTGCCCTTCCACTGCTGATTTGCCGTCGTAACGGATCGCGGCAGGCAAAAAGTGGTATTGAATGTTCGGCCATTTGATCCCAGCACGGCTGCGAATAAATGCGCATGACTCAAAGTGGTTGGTTGCGCCCAATCCATCTCTAAACAAGATCCAGCGCGTACCGATCAACCCTTTGCTGATCAAACCAAGCTTTCCATTAAGGGTGATGGGTTCTTTACAGAAATACTGGAAGTAAACTTCTAGATGGTCTTGCAGGTTCTCACCCACGCCCGGCAGATCGTGCTTTACCTCAACCCCTGCGTTTTCCAGCACAGCTTTCGGGCCAATACCGGAGAGCTGAAGCAACTGCGGTGAACCAATAGAGCCCGCCGCGCTGATCACGTCTTTGCGTGCGTTCACCTCATGGTGTTGACCGCTTTTTTGGTACGAAACACCGACGGCTTTCTTTTCTTTCAGCAAGATCTTGTTCACCGTTACGCCTTTGATCAGCGTGAGGTTGCTGCGTTTCAAGGCACGACGTAAATAGGCATTCGACGTAGACGCACGTACGCCGCCATCCACCGTCATGTGCATTGGGCCAAAGCCTTCTTGCTGATAGCCGTTGTAATCTTCGGTGACCGGATAACCCGCTTGTTCGCCTGCATCAATGAACGCACGATAAAGCGGGTTCAGTGCCATGTCGTTACCGTTACATGTTCCAACAGGGCCATTGCCGCCGCGATAGTCATCTTCGCCGCCAATCCAGGTTTCAGCGCGTTTGAAATACGGCAAGCAAGATTGATAGTTCCAACCTTGCGCCCCGTTGGCTTCCCATTGGTCAAAGTCACTGGCGTGACCACGCACATACACCATGCCGTTGATGGAAGAACTGCCACCCAGCACTTTGCCGCGAGGACAATGTAATTTACGGCCGTCTAATCCGCTTTCGGCTTGGGTTTCAAACTGCCATGCGTATTTTTCGGTGTTCATTGGGTAAGAAAGCGCGGTCGGCATCTGAATAAAAATGCTTCGGTCTGTTCCGCCCGCTTCGAGGATCAATACGTTGTGCTCGCCAGATTCCGTCAGGCGATCCGCCAGCACGCAACCCGCTGAACCCGCCCCGACAATGATGTAATCAAATTCTGTTTCAATTGCCATGATGCTAAAAAAATCCTATTACGCGTACGGGCTATCTACATCACCCAACTCGACGTAAACGCTCTTGGTCTGGGTGTAATGATTCAGTGTTTCGACGCCATTTTCGCGGCCAATACCGGACTGTTTATAACCGCCAACGGGCATTTCTGCTGGCGATGCGCCCCAGTTATTGATCCAACAAATACCCGCTTGCAACTTGGCTATCATACGGTGTGCGCGAGAGAAGTTGGTGGTAAACACGCCAGCGGCAAGGCCATACTGCGTATCGTTTGCACGGGCAATCACTTCTTGCTCATCGCTGAAACGCAGCACTGACATCACAGGGCCGAAAATCTCATGTTTCACGTGAGGCATGTCGTCGGTGCAATCAGCAAAGATGGTCGGCGCAACAAAGTTACCTTTGTCCAGCCCACCTTCGGTAACTTGGTAGCCGCCGCACAGCAAGCGCGCGTCGGTTTGCTTACCTTGTTCGATAAAGCCAAGCACTTTTTCGAGATGGTCTTTGGAGATCAACGCGCCGATTTGGCTATCAGGATGTGTCGGGTCGCCCACAATTAGCTTGTCTGTTCGAGCTGCCAATTTTTCGAGGAAAGTGTCGTAGATATCATCATGTACAAACACGCGAGTGCCGTTGGTGCACACTTCACCTTGGGTGTAGAAGTTCGCAAGCATGGCACCTGAAACGGCGTTATCAATGTCAGCATCGTTAAACACGATCAGTGGTGACTTGCCGCCTAGCTCCATCGTGACAGATTTCAGCGAGCCTGCTGCATCAGCCATGACTTTCTTGCCCGTTCCGCATTCGCCCGTAAACGAGACCTTAACGATATCCTTGTGGCGAGAGAGCATCTGTCCGACACGGTAATCGCCCTGAACCACGTTAAACACGCCATCAGGCATGCCTGCTTCTGTAAAGATCTCAGCCAGTTTCAGCGTGGTTAACGGGGTTTCTTCTGAGGGCTTGAATACCATGGCATTGCCTGCCGCCAACGCTGGGCCCGCTTTCCACATCGCGATTTGAATCGGATAGTTCCATGCACCAATGCCCGCACATACGCCCAAAGGCTCTTTGCGCGTATAGAAGAACTGATTTTCACCAAGGCTTTGCTGTTCGCCTTGAATAGACACCGCCAGACCCGCGTAATATTCAATCACGTCTGCGCCTGTCACCACATCAACGTACTGCGCTTCTTGTATCGGCTTACCGGTATCCAGCACTTCTAGTGCTGCCAGCTCATCATTGCGTTCACGCAAGATAGCCACGGCGCGGTTCAAAATAGCACGACGTTCCGCACCACTCATTGCCGACCAAACCTGAAAGCCTTCCCAAGCTGATTTGACTGCTGCATCCACATCGGACTGACTCGCTTGTTGCACGTCAGCCAGCTTTTCGCCCGTTGCTGGGTTTAGGGTTTGAAACGTTTCGCCGGAGGTCGCATCAACGTAGCCTCCGTGAATGTATAACTGTTTAATATCCATTTAATTATTGCCTTTTGATATGGATGGAAAGTCTTGAAGTTGGCGTTCGAGGTAGTCTTCAATCGTCGCAACCGCTTCTAGCGAATCGATACCTTGCGGATTGAGCGCCCCACGAAGCCAGATGCCGTCAACCAACGCAGCAATTCCCTGCGCAACAAACGCAGCGCGATCCGAGGGCATCAGTTTTTTGAGTTCAACGCGAAGATGTGAAAGCAGACGCCTTTCGTTGACGTGTTGGAGTCTAAATAAAGCGGGGTCGTGCATGGCATGAGACCAGAATGCCAGCCAGGTTTTGGTCACTTTGCTGCTCACCTGATTGGGGTCGAAGTTGCCATCAACAATGGCGAGAATGCGCCCTTTGGCATCGTTTGGATCGGTCATGTTCAACCTTTGTTGAACACCCTTAGAGAGTTCACGGAGCACAGAACGCATGGTTTCTTCTAGCAATCCGTGTTTGCCACCAAAGTAATGGTTAATGATCCCCGCTGATACCCCAGCCTTTCGGCTGATCAGGGCGACACTTGCTCCGGCCAAACCAACATCGTCAATGGCAGACATGGTTGCCTCAACGAGCTGTGGGCGGCGAATTGCGGGCATCCCTACTTTTGGCATCGAACCCTCCTTGATTGGTTAAAAATGTAGCAAAAATGTTTTTTGATTGAACGTTCAATTAAAATAAGACTTACAAATAAAGCACTTGTTGTCAAAAGAAGATTTGATGTGTAAAAGTAAATCAATATGAACGAAACGGTATATATAATTAAAATTCAATAATTTACATAAAACCACACACAGACACCCATGCAATTCAACTGGCTAATTATTTAGCACACTAAGCATTGCCACTGGGTTTCTGCGAACAACATTGACGTTCCTTTCCGTAACATTCAGCACCTGGTCACTGGGGAAATGTGCGAACTGGCAGACAGAGAAGAGAGAAGAGAGAAGAAAGAAGAAAGAAGAAAGAAGAAAGACAACACGCTAACTGACGCAAAAATCACAGCGCAGCGAGAAATAAGTTCGCACTGCGAGCAAAAACCCTCAAAAAATCATTCATATGAATGTCAAAAATTGCCACTTAACGCTAATATAATATCACTGTTAAATATATGCGCATTTTTGCTTATTTTATCGTCATGCTTAAAACGATTTCGAATGATGCTTACACCCAGTGACACCATGATTAGACGCAATACACTCTCACAAAGAGAGCATTATTAACGCTTGCCATTCACTGTTTGTTTTATATGCAAAAATGCCCATGTCATGAATTTGCTAATTTCATTATGAAATACGCTAAAAAAACGGAACGTTTGTCTCAACGAGCATTTTGACCTTGCTCGGGGTTGTCCAAAAAATTAGATCACTACAAGGCAGGAAATGGATGCTTGCACTAGATAACCGCACTTTACTTATTGTAACGGCGCTTATTTCAATTGGTTCGGCAGTAGCGCTAATTTCGCTATGGCGCTCGCAGTCAACACGAAATGGAATTGGCTTTTGGGCGGTAGGAATGTCTTGCGTTGCCCTTGGCAGCATATTGATTTCAACGCGAGGATCGCTTCCTGACTTTCTCTCTCTCGTCGTTGCCAATTCGCTCTATGTCATCGGTTTTCAACTCATTTTTCGTGGTATCCGGATTTTTGTAGGCCGCCCACCCGTTCTAATTTTGGATTATGGTTTGCTCCCTGTTGCTGCCGTTCTTTTTTACTATTTCAATTACATCGACCCAAATTTAGACATTCGAATAACTACCCTTTCCGTCGCATTTTTCCTCAGTTGTGGCGGTGTCGTTGTGACTTTTATGGGTGAGAAAAAAGCACCTTGGCGATCAGCCGGATTCGCTGTCGCGACCGTGTTCGGGCTCTTTGCCATTCTTCATGGCACACGAGGGCTGCTCTCGTTATTTTTGCCAACGGGCCAGTATTTTATGGACCCAAACCTGACTTCATCATTTGTATTCTTAGCCGGAATATTCATCATCAGCGGCATGGCGATTACGCTGATATTATTAACTTATTCAGTGCTTGAGTCAGAATTCAGGATCGTTTCTCTTGCGGTAGAGCAATCCGCTTCATCAATAATCATTACCGATCGCAAGGGTTTGATTCACTATGTCAACCCGGCGTTCACTGAAAAAACAGGCTATCTTCCCGAAGAGCTCATTGGACAAAATCCTCGTATATTGAAATCAGGTGAAATGTCCAAGAACGAATACGCTTCGCTTTGGAATCAAATTTCCACGGGGAAAATTTGGCGGGGTGAGTTTTATAATCGCAAGAAGAGCGGCGAATTCTTTTGGGAAATTGCTTCAATAGCGCCAGTGAAACAACGGAACGGTGAAATCAGTCATTTTGTTGCAGTAAAAGAAGACATCACTGATTTAAAAGAAGCGAAAAAACACATCGACCATTTAGCGAATCACGACACACTGACGGGACTGCCCACTCGAAAACTTTCCATGGAACGCCTGACCAACGCAATGGCTCATGCAAAAGCACATCATCGAAAAGTGGCTGTGTTATTTGTTGATCTCGATGGTTTTAAATCAGTGAATGACACTCACGGCCATGATGCAGGCGATCTGGTGTTAAAGAAAACCACCGAGCGATTGAGTGCCTGTGTAAGAGATATTGATACTGTCGCGCGTATTGGTGGCGACGAATTTTTGATCACGTTAACCAACATTACTGACACTGAAACGATTTACAAAGTGTCAGAAAGAATGATTCAAAC
This sequence comes from Enterovibrio litoreus, assembly GCF_045679545.1. Classification (NCBI taxonomy): domain Bacteria; kingdom Pseudomonadati; phylum Pseudomonadota; class Gammaproteobacteria; order Vibrionales; family Vibrionaceae; genus Enterovibrio; species Enterovibrio litoreus. The sequence goes on along the minus strand of NZ_CP166195.1, from coordinate 1,209,276 downwards.
CGTCTCCAATCCATTCCACTTTGGCGATGTAGAAGTAAGGGTAACCGCCAGTATTGGTATTTCCTTATACCCTGACCATGCCAACACACCTCAAGAGCTTGTGACACTTGCCGACCACGCGATGTATGAAATTAAGCGTAACGGGAAAAACAATTACACATTCTCCGACAAATGCTGCTCAGTATGACGACATTGAAACCCAAGCACCCAAGTCAAAACGAGAGAATTTGCGTCTGGTGGTGGTAGCAGTTTGAGTGGTAGAGGTTTGGGTGGCTAAAAAGCGTTCTGTGGTCACAGAGGCTTGGGTGCTATCAAAGACAGGTCATGATATTAGCGCGGGTGCGACACGGTATTATCCTTTAAAATGCATCGCACTCTTATCGCTAGTTTTGTCATCCACTACGATCGTCGATAAAACAGATCCTCGATACAACAAATCGTCGACAGTACAATAAGAGGGCTGCATTCTATCCAGACGCAAATCCGCGTCTGCTGTCTTCATATGCTCAAGATATTTGGGTATGAACTGGACCATTCAATGACCATTTCCGTCTATCCCTCAAAATTGAGCCTACCGCAGACCAATCCGGGTGTTTCAACCGTGTTGGAATACCTCGTTATCAAGTTTCCCTTCATTGACGCTCAGGTCTGGCAGCAACGCATGGCTGATGGCAAGGTTCATTACCACGATGGAACACGCGTTTCCGCGCAATCTCTGTTTCAACCGCAACAGCGGATCTACTACTACAGAGAAGTTGAAAACGAGCCTCGTGTTCCCTTCAAAGAAGAGATCCTATTCCAGGATGAGCACATTGTGGTGGTTTACAAACCCCATTTCCTCGCGGTTTTACCCGGCGGTGTTTACGTGAATGAATGTTTGCAGAATCGGTTACGAAAAAGTACCGGTATATCGGAACTGCAAGCGTTACATCGGTTAGACCGAGTGACAGCGGGCTTAGTCATGTTTTCAGTCAACCCTGAGACGAGCCATCTTTACCATCATTTGTTCGAAACGCGGCAAATACACAAAACCTACCAAGCGATTGCCAGTCTTCGAGAGGGAGAAAACATTGTTGGTCGTGAATGGGAAGTGAAAAACCGAATTGAGCAGTCTGAACCGCGTTTTCGCATGCAGGTCACAGAGGGTAAAGCCAACAGCCATTCCGTGATTCGATGCCTAAAGCAATCCAACGAAAAGGCTCTGTTTGAGCTGCATCCAGTGACAGGTAAAACCCATCAACTGCGCGTTCACATGCAAACGCTTGGCTGGCCGATTTTGAATGACAAGTACTACCCTGAATTGCAACCTCTAAGCGCTGACAACTATTTAGCCCCCTTGCAGTTGCTGGCCAAAGAGGTGGAATTTATCGACCCCATTTCGCATCAACCTCGACATTTTCGTTCCGACCATCATTTGTCACTGAATTAACGCTAACCGCGCTGTATTTTTTCTGATTGACTGACGATTAGGGTGGCGGCTTCTTTGTGCGTCAGCTCTTATGAGATGTTGGCAATGCAAATGTCAGCTCCGAGTAGCTTTGGCCATCAATACGGTAGTAATCAGAAATCTCGCCCAGTTGTTCAAATCCGAGCTTACGGTATAGCGAGATGGCTTTCTCGTTGCAGCCAATCACATTCAAATCCAGCCATTCGGTTTTTTCGTCGTTCTGGCAGAAAGCGATCGCGGCTTTAAGAAGTGATTCACCTAACCCCTGACGACGAGCAGCGCGATCAACGCCCATCCCCAGCAACACGCGATGGCTACAATGCGCGTCGGCATAGTGCCGTAAATCAATGTGACCCACAATGTTTCCGCTGCTGTTTTTCGCCAACCAGACCTTACGCCAGTTTGACGATTTTCGGTCGGCCAGGACACCATCGTTAAAGCGCTTCTTTAAATCGTCAGAAACAACACATTCGTCGCGAGACAATGGCTGAAACAAGGCTCCGCCCTCTGCCCCGTTTTGTTCTAACTGGCGGTTTAGGTACGCAAACAAATCAGGCATATCTTCTAAACGCGCACTTACGATTTTCATTTCTACTTCCTTTTCGCGCGGCTAAAGCGTCATTACAAATTGTGCTTCGCGGAATGATACACGTAGTTCAAAAGCAGTCAGCGTCAAATAACGTGCTGTATTTTGGCTTTTGCTTATCTTGAGCCTCGTCGCCTTTGTGATGACGTTTTTTATACGTCGATTACATCAGTAAGCGTTTGATCGCGACCTGTATCATTTCCGAAGAATAGTGAGCCACATAACTGCTCTATGCTGGTTAGGTATCTAGTAATTCATAGGGAATGAAGCTGTATGACCACCCCATCTGGTGATGATACCGATAGCAATCCAGAAAGGAAGCCAACTTCAGGCGTCATGCGGCGCTTTCTTGCCACTCACAAAAGCTCCCTGCCCATTTTATTTCTCTCCGTGTTTGTTGGCCTATTTGCAGGGCTTCTGTGTACTTTCTTTGATATCACTATCGATTGGGTCATCAATCAACGTGAGCATTGGCTGGATGGGCGCTCTGATCTGGCATGGTCGACCATTCTTGTCATTATGCTGAGCAGTTCGATTTTATCTGCGTTTGGCTTTTATCTTGTGATACGCGTGGCACCTGAAGCGGCAGGCTCTGGCATCCCTGAGATTGAAGGTGCACTAGATGGTGTTCGCCCTGTACGTTGGTGGCGGGTGATCCCCGTGAAGTTTTTTGGCGGTATTGGCGCGATTGGCGCAGGCTTGGTGCTTGGTCGGGAAGGCCCTTCCGTACAAATGGGCGCGAGTGTCGGCAGAATGCTGACAGACATATTCAAAATTGACAGCGATGAAAGCCGCCATTCCTTGGTTGCGGCTGGCGCAGCGGCTGGCCTTGCTGCCGCTTTTAATGCGCCGTTGGCTGGGATCATGTTTGTGATTGAGGAAATGCGTCCGCAGTTTAAATACAACCTTATTTCCATCAAAGCTGTCATGATTGCCTCCATCATGGCGACCATTACTTACCGATTTTTTCTTGGGCAAGGCGCAATGATCCCCCTTCCCGCCCATGATGAAGTGCCACTCGCGTCACTGGCGCTATTTTTGGTTTTAGGCTTGGTCTTTGGCTTTATCGGCGTGTTGTTTAATCGTCTTGTGATTATGTCAATGGACGGCTTCGAGCGCTTTCATCGTCATGAAACAAAACGCTTCGTGGGTATTGGCGCAACATTGGGGGCGGTGTTTGGCCTGTTAGCTCTATTCCTTCCCAAACTTACAGGTGAGGGGGCGGATCTTATCCCTGATGCCGTCTCCGGCACTTTCTCGTTGTCGCTGTTACTGATGCTGTTTTTTGCGAGAGCTATTACCACGCTGGCGTGTTTTTCATCAGGCGCACCCGGTGGCGTATTTGCGCCTATGCTGGCGCTAGGGACATTGTTCGGCACCTGTTTTGGCGCTGTCTGTATCATGCTGTTCCCTGATCTCGATATCACGATGGGAATGTTCGCGGTGGCGGGCATGGGCGCGTTGTTTGCCGCGACAGTCAGAGCGCCTGTCACCGGTATTTTATTGGTGATAGAGCTCACCCACAATTACGAGCTAATCTTGCCCCTGCTGATCACGTCGCTCGGCGCGACCATGACAGCGCAGGCAGTGGGCGGCAAGCCGCTTTATAGCCAACTTTTGCATCGCGCTTTATCAAAGCAAAAAGCGGAGCTGCCGCCAGAAAATGGTAGCGAAGAAGATGAAGCGGGTAACAAAACAGAAACGAACCAAAGTCGCTAAAAACTGGGGTTCGGATTACGGAAAATGCCTGGCACTTTTTTCTTTACGCCGCCGCTGTATCAACAATGCCATGTAACCTATCACGATAAGGTTAATCACCAGAGCTAGCCAATCTAACAACCTATTTTGTGTGACCACACCATAGATCTCAAACGGCAAATAAATAGCACCACTCGCGAGCGCAAACCATTCTGTCCAAGCGTATCCGCGCCATAAGCCGAAGGCTTCGACGAACCGCACTGAAGCGTACAGCAATGAACCCAGTGCAATAATGGTGATGTTTTTGTCGTTGATTTTGGCAATCGCATGATGGATCACACTGGGATACTCACTCGCAGGATTTAAATGCAGATGCTGCACTAACTCTTCAAACAGAGACTGTATTTCCCGTCCGCCAAGTTCATGAAGGGACAAACCGACGATGATCGCCAGCGTACCTTTTGATGCTTCCAACAAGGCAATTGCCCTAAGCGCTTTCGGTTGTTTCAACATGCTTTCGCCACACGCAAAAATGAATGTTTAAGCGTGGGCGAAGAATCCCATTCTGCTCGTAGCATTGGCAAGATTTCTGCGACGACAGCGTCAGCTGACCTGTTTTAATTACGTCTAAAGCCGAGTGGCTAACGTCGTTGATTCAGCCCTTGGTGTTTCTTTCGCCAATGCACTCACGCGACGCCAAGCGAGATAGGTCATTAACGAAAACGCAGCAAGCAGTCCCACACTGAATAGCCCCCAGTTATCCCCCACTGTGTGTTCAAGTGCCGAGCCAAACAGATAGCCGGTGCCAACGAGAGCAAACGTCCACGTCACTGCCGACGCAAAATTCAATGCCGTGAAAACAGGCCAGCGCATATCACTTAATGCCACTGGCAAGGCACCTATGGTTCGCATGCCTTTGGGATAGCGATAAAGGAAGATATAGGCTTTGCCATAACGGTCGAGCAGCAGTTTGGCGGTGTTCACCGATTGTCGATATCTCGGGTTCGAAGAAAGCTTCGCAACGCCATATTTTCTGCCCAAGTAGAAACGCAATTCATCACCTAGATAGCCACCAGCGAAAACCACTGTCGCGACCAATGCGACGTTCAACGCGCCAAAATGGGCGGCAATACCAGCAAAAAGCGGTAAAGATCCGCTTTTCAAACCACAGTACAAAAAGAGGATGGCGTAACTCAGCAGGCCGTAATCACGCACAATATTTAAAATGGTTTCCATGGTATCAACAGATGCTCACTATGAATGCTAACCTATTGATACTTATGTCTAAGCTATTTGGATCACCACGTTTAGATTCAAAAAGGTTAGGAACCATGACCTAGCGATAGAAAAACCTTCACGATTGCCGACAAATTACCCAATCAATCGCGCTGCTCTTCCCTTTTTGATTGAAAACGCAGTAGTATTCAATGGCTCCATCATTGGAGCATCACAATCAACAATTATTCTCAGGGCGGGGCGAAATTCCCCACCGGCGGTATACCGATGCAAAGCGGAGCGTAGCAAAGCAATGCGAAGCAAAGGTGAGCCCGCGAGCGCCCGAACTGAGTTCGGGGTCAGCAGACTTGGTGCGATGCCAAGGCCGACGGTTACAGTCCGGATGAAAGAGGATGATAAAAATGCACCCGTAACACGGCGGCTTACACGCGCGCATGTTTAGGTGGATTGTATGTGGCGGCTACTGGCGACCACTGCTCATCTATGCCCTGATTCTGGTATTTAACCTAGGAGTTACCATGAATCAGACTCACACCTCGCTACTTGCTCAATTTGGCACCCCGTTTGAACGCGTTGATGCAGCCCTTGAGGCGCTTCGTCAAGGTAAAGGCGTATTGCTTCTCGATGACGAAGATCGTGAAAACGAAGGTGACATTATTTATTCAGTCGACCACCTAACAAACCAACAAATGGCGCTCATGATCCGCGAATGCAGCGGTATTGTTTGTCTTTGCCTGCCAGAAGCGCAAGCTGACAAGCTCGAACTTAAACCCATGGTGGAAGACAACAACAGCGCAAACCAAACCGCATTTACTGTTTCCATTGAAGCCAAAATCGGTGTGACTACCGGTGTGTCTGCGGCAGATCGCGTGACCACAATCAAAACCGCTTCCAACCCTGATGCACAACCTTCTGATCTTGCACGTCCTGGTCACGTGTTTCCGCTTCGCGCCCGTAATGGCGGCGTATTGACTCGCCGTGGTCACACCGAAGGCACGATTGATCTGATGCAAATGGCGGGCTTATCGCCAGCAGGCGTTCTGTGTGAAGTACAAAACGAAGATGGCACCATGGCGAAAACACCAGAGATCATAGCGTTCGGCCTAAAGCATGATATGCCCGTGTTAACCATTGAAGACATGGTGCAATACCGTCTCGCAAATGCGGAAAAAATTGCCTAATTGACCGCCATTTTTCATGGTTAAATGCGTCGTCAGCTTTCAAGCTCAGGTTTTGAGATGCTCAAACCTGAGCTTGTTTCGTTTGTCTGACTGGTTAGAGATTACGCCATCCGGAGTGGTTTGATGCGCCTAGATAAATTTGTTTGTAAAAGTACCGCGTTAAGCCGAGAAGGTGCGACCGACGCTATCCACAAGGGTGCGGTGAGTGTCAACGGTGAGGTAGTGACAAACGAGAAAGCGCAGGTGCACGAAAACAATACCGTCACCCTGTCGGGGGAAACACTCAGGCCGCGCCCATTTCGATATATCTTGATGAACAAACCTGCGGGAACGATTTGCTCCAATGTTGATGAAGTATATCCATCGCTGTTTAACTTAATCGAACTCGATAACACTGAAGAATTACATATTGCCGGACGCCTAGATGCGGACACCACGGGCTTGGTATTGATCACAGATGATGGCCACTGGTCATTTAACATCACCACCCCCACCAAACATTGCGAAAAAGTGTATCGCGTTGGACTTTCTCGCCCTCTTCGCGACGGCGTAGCTCGCCAATTTGAACAAGGCATTCAGCTGCAAGGAGAAAACCAATTAACCCTGCCAGCAAAGCTTGAAATTATTGGGCCTCAAGATGTTTATCTCACCATCACTGAAGGCAAATTCCATCAAGTTAAGCGGATGTTCTCTGCGGTTGGGAATCGCGTTATTTCCTTGCACAGAGAGCGAATTGGCAATGTTGCGTTAGATGTTGAAGTCGGTCACTGGCGCTTTTTGACCGACGATGAAGTCGCCTCACTCGCAACCTCATCAAGGCATTTTTGAAGGCTGCGGCATCAATGCCGACTAACTCGCTAACCCTTATGCATGAAGCCCTCCATGCACTCATTCGCATTCTAACTTTGCTGCATTTTCACTTACCGCTGGAAAAATTAGAGCATAAACTCTAAACTGTATTTCTCTTTCCCAAACGGTAAGTTTTATGTTGATCAGAAAAACGTCGTTTACGCCACTTTTATGCCTCCTAACACTCGGCGTTACCCTCATGCTGTGTTCCACATTTTCTTATGCGGAAACAAGGTCTTATGCGGAAACCCTGTCTTTCGAGCAGGCGTGGCAAGCGGTTCAAGAACGCAACGATGGTATTGCCGCACAACGCGCAAACGTGCAACGTGCTGAACACATGCGCAACGCAGCCTCCGCTCACCATCTGCCGAGTGTGTCGCTAAGTGGCAACTACACGCGTCTTGATCAAAACGTAGAACTCAAACCATCCCAACTCGCCAACCACATGAATGGCGCAGACGCGCTGGGTCAAATAGCTGCCTCAGTGCCAGGCATTGGTGGCTTGGTCAGCAATCTTGATAACCTGATGACAACGACCCTCGCCGATCGCGACATTTACACCAGCTCGATTCGCGCTATTTGGCCGATATTCACGGGCGGGCGCATTCTCGCGGCGGAAGACATTGCCAATGCGCAACGCGACGAAGCGACGTATTTGATGCAAATGGAGCAACAGGCCAAGTTTGAAGATTTGGCCAAGGTGTATTTCGCAACCGTGTTGGCCGAACAAGTGTTGCAGACTCGCGCTGAGGTCGAACAAGGGCTGGCGAAGCATTTCGATCATGCCAAGAAACTCGAAGCGCAAGGCCAAATCGCTCGCGTTGAACGCCTACAAGCCGAAGTGGCGTACGACAAAGCCAAAACCGAGCGCAAAAAAGCAGAACGTGATTTGGAAATTGCCCAAGCAGCATTAAGAACCTTGGTGAAAAGCACAGGCGATGTTTCTCCTTCCAGTGCCTTGTTTACGCAAACCCAAGCACCGGCTATGTCACCGTTTTTGCAAAAAACACTCGCAGGTTATCCTGGCTTGAAAGTCTTGGATGCCAAACGCAGTCAGGCTGATGGCCTTGTAGACCTCGAAAAGGGTAAATACTACCCTCAAGTTTATTTATACGGCAATTACAACCTGTATGAAGGCGACTCGCTGACCGCTGAACTGGCACCAGATTGGGCGGTTGGCGTAGGTGTGAGCATTCCACTGATTGATAACGGCGGTCGTTCAGACAAACTTAAAGCTGCACACAGCACAGCCCTTCAAGTCAATTATTTACGCGCACAGGCTGAACAAAACCTGTCGCTATTGGTTGAAAAAACATGGCGTGAAGCCGACCAAGCATTGGAAGAATACCAAGGTTTAGCGTCCAGCATCTCGCTCGCGGATGAAAACCTTCGCCTGCGCGAGAAAGCCTTTGCGCAGGGGCTTTCAACCTCGCTTGATGTGGTTGATGCAGAACTCTATCTCGCCAGCATCAAAACACAACAACTTGCAGCGTCTTACCAATACGTCTTGTCGCTCTCTCGTTTATTGGCGATTAGCGGAGAAATGAACCGCTTCCCCGATTTTCAAGCTGCCGCCCTTACCCACTCTCTACCATCACAACAGGGATAATCCATCATGAGTAAATTGAAATCCGCATTTATGGCTGTTCCAGCCGCTGCTTTGATTGGATGGGTGGGATACAGTTTTTATCAAGCATACCAGCCACAACCCGAGCGCTTTCAAGGCCAAATTGAAGCGCAGCAATACACTGTGTCATCCAAAGTAGCGGGGCGCATAGACGAAGTGCTGGTGCGCAAAGGTGAACTTGTGAACAAAGGGGATTTAATTTTCACCCTTTACAGCCCAGAAATCGCCGCGAAGCTTGAACAAGCGAAAGCCGGAAAAGCCGCCGCAGGCGCGATGGCTGAGCAAGCGGAAAGCGGCGCGCGTGCGCAAGAAATCAATGCAGCGCGTGATCAGTGGCAAAAAGCACGCGCTGGAGCCCAACTGGCAGAGAAAACGTTTCAACGCGTCGATGCGCTATATCGTGAAGGCGTGGCCGCTGAACAAAAACGCGATGAAGCCTTTACCCAATGGCAAGCCGCCAAATACACCGAAAATGCGGCGCGTCAGATGTACGACATGGCAAAAGAAGGTGCACGTTCTGAAACCAAACGTGCTGCGCAAGAACAAGTCCGCATGGCGGAAGGTGCCGTTGCAGAAGTGGAAGCCTATGCCAAAGACACCAAGATCCACAGCTGGTACAAAGGTGAAGTGAGCCAAATTCTGCTGCAACCGGGTGAGCTCTCGCCACAAGGTTTTCCTGTCGTTACCATCATTGATATGCAAGATGCTTGGGCGGTATTTAATATCCGTGAAGACAAGCTGAACCAATTCAAAAAGGGGGCGGTATTTAACGCTTCGATCCCTTCACTGAGCGACCAAGCCTATGCGTTCGAAGTGACACACGTTGCACCGATGGGCGATTTCGCCACATGGCGAGCGACCAATAGTCAGCAAGGTTATGACATGCGCACCTTTGAAGTGGAAGCCCGCCCTGTTGAAGCCATTGATGGCCTTCGTGCAGGCATGAGTGTGTTGGTGACTGAAAACGACGCGCAAGGCTGATCATCATGAACAGTGCCTCGTTTTTTCCCCTACTCTGGCAAGAATGGCGCTCTACGTTGTCAGACCGCTGGTTAACCCTACTCTTGTGCGGTTTGCCCTTGGCGTTATTTGTGCTGGTGTGGGCGATATTCTCATCCGGCACAGGCCGAGATTTACCTGTCGGCGTGGTGGATTTGGATAACAGCAGCCTGTCTCGCGGGCTAGTTCGCTATTACAACGCCAGCCCAACCCTTGAAACCCAAGCTTTCAGCGATGTGGAACAAGCCTCCGATGCGCTGAACAGTGCCGGAACATTTGCCACGGTTATCATTCCGCAAGGCTTTGAAAAAGACACATTACGAGGTGAAAGCCCAGATGTAACCGCGTTCTATAACAGCCAATATATTTTGATTGGTAAGTTAGTCAGCGCCGCCATCGGCCAAAGCCAAGGCACGTTTGCTGCCATGGTCGAAGCCAAAGGCAAAATGCTGCACGGCACAACTGTCGCCGCGCAAGCCGCTGCGCAATCGGTCCCAATTCGCTTCCAGCTCGTGCCCTTGTTCAACAACGGCACAAACTACGCACAGTTTCTAGTTTCAGCGATTATCCCTGCTCTTTGGCAAATCACCATTGTGGCCTGTGGAATGCTATCAATGGCGTTAACGGACAAAAAACGCACGCTTGAAACCGCATTTTCGTCTTCTATTGCGAAACCGTTAGCGGCAAAAGTGGTTGGCTTATTAATCCCACTTTGGTTATTGGGGATAGGATTCGCCACCGCGATGCACTTCTTGCTGGGCTGGCCAATGAACGGCAGTTGGCAGATAGTGTTTGCGGCACAAGGGTTAATGGTTCTGGCGGGGCTTGCTGTTGGCATGCTGCTTTACGTTGGTACACGCAATGCGACGCGAGCCATGAGCTTAGTCGCAGGTTTCACCGCCCCTGCGTTCGCGTTTATGGGGGTAAGTTTCCCTGCCAGCGACATGCCCTTTCTTGCCCAATGCTGGCGCGCTTTATTGCCAGTGAGCCACTACATCACGGCACAGATCGGACAGTTCAATTACGGCGCGACCTTACAACAAGCCATGCCATCGCTTCTGGCGCTTGGGGCATTTGCCATTTTATGGCCGCTCGTCGTGCTGAAACTCAAACGCACCGTAGACGCCAACACGAATAGCAACGCACAACAGGAGATCGCATCATGAATTGGCGCACATCGTTTGTTGTTGAACTGAAAAAGCTGTTCTCTAATCCGGCCGTGGTCTTCACGGTGTTTGGCGGCATTGTGATTTACTCGCTGTTGTATCCGCTTCCCTATGCCAATCAATTGCCAAGAGAACTACGCGTGGCGGTGGTCGATCATGACGAAAGCCAACAGAGCCGCACCTTTATCCGCATGCTCGATGCCACACCACAACTAAAAGTGGTGTCACAACTCAGCAGCGAAAATCAGGCGGGAACCCACATCGCCAATGCCGACATTGAAGGTGTGATCAGCGTACCTGAATACTTCTATCGTGATTTATTGCTTGGAAAAAGCCCGGTAGTCGCAGTCGGTGGCGATGCGTCGTTCTTCCTCACTTACGGCACGATTGCGGAAGGCGTAATAGCCGCAGGCAGCACGTTGGGCGCAAAGGTTAAAATCACCAAAGCGATGATGAACGATGTGCCACTGTCGCTAGCGGCCAAGCAAAACTCTCCGTTTTCACTCAATCTGGTGCCTGTTTTCAACCCAACAATGGGTTACGGCAACTACGTCGTACCCGGCGTGTTTATTTTGATCTTGCAGCAGACACTTCTGATTGCTGCGGGTTTATTAGGCTGCGGCGATAAAGAAACCAGTCGAAGAAACGTTGTGGCTCGCACCACCATACTGGTAGTGATATACACAGTCATGGCCATGTACTATCTCGGCGCGAGTCTGGACATCAATGGCGTCAACCGTCTCGCCCAACCTATGCAACTGGCCATGGTGATGCTGCCATTCTTGTTGGCAACCATTGGCTTCGGCGCATTGTTAGGGAAAGTCATCAATCGACCTGAAATTATTACGCTGATTGTCTTGCTCAGTTCCATGCCTTTGCTATTCACCTCGGGTTTCGTTTGGCCTTCAAGCGCCTTGCCGGAATGGCTCAGCATGTTGGCACAACTGTCACCGTCAACGCCGGCCATTCAGGCAACCATTCAGCTCAACCAAATGGGCGCGACGATACACAGTCAATCTGGGCATCTGGTTCAGCTTTGGTTGCTGGCCATCGGATTGTTGGGCACGGCATTGCTGTTAACGCCATCCACCCGCAAAACGCATTAACACAGATAAGGCCTCAGCAATGAGGTCTTTTTCTCACCGACGATCCCCCCTCCCACGTCAATTTCTCATTTTGAGAAAAGCCATGGCGCTTTGTTCAATTGACTGTCAATCTGACAAATCTCTCAATACCGCCCTACCGGCATAAATTTATTCACCCATAAAATCAATGAGATAAAACTGGCACACTCCTTGTAATGTCATGAATAGAAATTCGATTACAGGAGAGAAACATGTCTCGTCTCACCACATTCGCATGGCTTGCCCTCGCCTCGCCATTTGCAATGGCAGAACCTTTTGATACCTGCCCAAGCAAAGCCTTTTTGTTTCAGTCCAAACCTGTTCAAGTCTATGGCGTCAATTTGGTCACCGGACAGACCACGCTATATGCTGCCGACACGGGAGTGAGTGGCAATATCAATGGTGTTGGCTTCGATTTCGAGGACAGATACATTTATGGTTACGATACTTCAAGGATGCGAGTGGTTCGCTTAGGCAAAGATTTCCAGGCGCAAACGCTAAACACTTCAGGCCTCCCCACCGACCACACGTTTTTCGTGGGCGACGTATTCGAGCATACCTATTATCTGTACCGCCAAAACAAAGGCCTTTTCAAAATTGACCTTGCGCCTTTGGATGCCGATCCTAATGCCACTCTCCTAGTTGAACGAATTAGCGCCCGAGCCGTGATCGGTTTGACTGATTTTGCATTCCATCCTGGCGACTCAAAGCTTTACGGTGTCGATAACTCTACCGGAAGACTGTTCCAGTTTGATACGACCACAGGTATGGAAACGTATATCGGCGATATTGGCGTCACAGGCACGTTTGGAGCGGGCTATTTCGACGTCAATGGCTACTACTACATCTCACGCAACAGCGACGGTGACATTTTTCGTATTGATCTGTCCAATCCAGACAATATTGCAAATGGCATTGTCACTGCGGATAAATTCGCAGATGGCCCTAACTCAAGCCAAAATGACGGTGCGCGCTGTGCCAACGCCCCCGTCATCGATGAAGACTCCACCATTGACTTTGGTGATGCGCCAGACAGCTACAAAACCCTACTCGCATCAAATGGCCCTCGTCACCAAACAGGGACAGGCCACTACCTAGGCATGGTTGCACCAGACAGCGAGGGGGACGGCTTGATTTCTCCACTTGATGATAACAAAGCCGGATTGAGCGACGAAGACGGTGTGGGTTTTGTGACCGCAGTTGAGGCGGGGGAGAACGCCATCATCTCAGTGCAAGCGTCAATGGCAGGCTATTTGTCAGCTTGGATAGACTGGAACAAAGATGGCGACTTCGAAGACAGCGGCGAGAAAATCGTTAGCGACAACCTATTGAGCGCGGGTGCCAATACCATGATCATTTCGGTACCTGTTGATGCGGCTATTGGCTCAACATACAGTCGCTTTCGCTTTTCAGAACAAGCGGGTCTCGACTATTTCGGCGGCGCAGCAAGTGGAGAGGTCGAAGATCACCCTGTCACCATCATCAAAACGGGCACAACACTGATTCATTACCCTAACGAAAGAGGCTACGCCACATTGGCGTTTGAAGATAATTGGCCGAAAGCAGGCGATTATGACATGAACGACATGGTGATCCGCTTTCGCATGACAGAAACATTGGATGAGAACAACCAAGCAACACGTATTCTCATTCAAGGCTATCTGGCTGCGTATGGGGCAGGTTATCACAACGGGTTTGCCTTCAGAATTCCGGGATTAAACCGGACCGACATCGACAATCTTACCACCTCGCTTTCTCACAATGCCGTGATTCAAGAATCCAATGGGCTTGAAAGTGATTCCGATGAGGCCACCTTTATTATTGCTAACGATGTCAAACTGCATGTACCTGATGGATGCATGTATTACCGCACCGCGCAGCATTGCCAGCAAGACATCGCGTTTGAGTTCGAGCTCGATATCTATTTAAACGAAGGCGTGAATACCTACGGATTAATGGATATGCCCTACGACCCGTTTATGTTCGCCACCCCTGGTCCTTATGTTCGCGATGGATTGTGGTACAACCCGGGACGCGGTTTAGAAGTGCATGTGACAGACCAAGCGCCCACTGAAAAGTTTGATACCTACTGGTATGGATGGTGGTCTGATTCGGGTAACCCTACAGAAAATCGTTACTTCAAAACATCATCCAATCATCCGTGGGCACTGTTAATCCCCGGCGAGTGGAAGTGGCCCAAAGAACACGTGGACCTTGTTACTGCCTACCCACAGTTTGCGGGCTATGCAGAAACAGGTGGCACAAACAACACCACATGGAACGCGGTAGAGAACGCTGCGACCGACACTTACTATATGGCAGAGGAGTAATCGTCATGAAATATCCTTTATCAATCATTACTCTTATAGGCTTCCTTACCGCCTGTGGTGGTGGAGGTGGTGGTGAAAGTACCGTCGGTGCATCAAGTTCGCCGGAAGTGAGCGACGGTGACGTTGTCAGTAGTGGTTCATCAACGAGCCCTAGCGCTTCGAGCGACAACGTTCCATCAACAACAAGCACCAGCTTAGGCATGATGACTGACACCTCAGTGCTGGAAGCCAACATTCCGCCAACGGTCACCAGCTCCGCAACAGCGATGACAAATACCATTGTGCCCGACACATTTAGCTACAACCCTGTGGTGACAAAAAACGTATTGGTCGATATCACAAGTTACAACACAAGCCGTGCTTTCATCTCCATTTACGGGGCATTTACACAGAACAGCGATGGTTCATACACCGCGGATTACAACAGCCGGATCAAGGCTGCCACGATGGAGAACGGCACCATAAGTTTGGACTACTTAATAGCGGATTCGCAGTATTACATGCTCGCTGAAGTGTTTTTCTATGATGGTTCAATGCCAATCCAAACGCGAATCACCAATGAGCAAACTAGCTGGGTTTGGTGATCGACACGAGGTGCATCAACAGGTGTTCGAAAGGTGAGTGTTATACCCGATTAACCTAACCATGTTGGATTCAGGCCAATAGTCCGAAGGGCAGTTAATCTGCCCTTGTTGCTATTGCGAAAACGTTTATCGTATCGGTGGTTTCTATTTTTTAACCGCTGCGGTGGTCTGCCTAACCACCAATTTGGCTTCAAGCTCTAATTTATCAACAACGGCTTCTTGGCTGAGTTTCGCAAGCAAGTAATCCGCCGCTTTCTCCCCCATTTCCCGAGAGGGCACTTGCATCGTGGTCAATGCAGGATGGATATGCGACGCCATTGCCACGTCATCAAACCCAACAATGGAAACGTCTTCGGGAACACGAACGCCCATGGTTTGGCATTCAAGCAGTGCGCCCATCGCAATGATGTCATTACCACACACAATGGCGGTCGGTCTGGGTTTGGTCGCGAGCAACTTTCGCAGTGCCTGCCGGCTTTCCGCCAGATCGTAACGACATTCAATAATGCGATTTTTCGTCAATGCGATGCCGCTTTTTCCCAGCGTATCCAAACAGCCTGCCAGACGATCTTTAGTTCTGTCGTTCAGGCGGGTAATGCCGGGAATGGCGGCAAACTCCGTATGACCAAGTTGAAGGAGAAACTCAGTGAGTCGTACCGACGCACGGTAGTTATCAAAGCCAATACAAGGATGATCCAACGTGGGTTTGAACGACCACGTATACAAATACGGCAATTGTTTCTTATTCAATATGTCAAACAACTGCGGATGGTGCTCTGCGCCCACCAGCATGAGTCCGTCCACGCCCCGTGTGATCAACCTTTCTGCCTGTGCCAATTCTTCATCCACCGAATAGTCAGAACTGGCAATGAACAAGGTGTACCCTTTTTCCTGCAACCGTCGCTGAAACGCTTGGATGCCCTCGGCAAAAATCGCGTTATCAAGGGTGGGAACAATCACCCCCATGGTTTTGGAATGCTGTGATGCTAACGCTTGAGCTGCACCATGAGGAATGTAGCCAAGCGATTCAATGGCAGCACGGATCAGCATGCCCCGCTTCTCACTTACCGACTCTGGATTCGCTAAAAAGCGCGAAACCGTGGCCGTAGAAACCCCTGCTGAAATAGCTACATTTTCAGCTGTGGGTGCATCTGAAGGTCGTTTTTGTAAGCGCTTACGCAAAGGCTGTATCTCTTTTGTCATAGCTCGTGTCATAGCTCGTTAGTTCTTTGACTCGTTATTGAGATTGTAAAGCCACAATTTAACTGATTATAGCGCCACATGAAATTCTTGCCGTCAAAAACTTGACAGCACTTCCACTCGCCCACTACGCTTCACAATGTAAGCGCTTACATTTAACAATCATTTCACAAAGCAGTAAGTGCTATACCTAGAAAACAAATAATAAAACGGCGTCTGCTCGCCAACTGACCTTGAGAGGCTGAACCATGAGCTCTGTATTTCACATCAAGAAACGCTACATCTTACCTTTAGTGTTCTTCTCGCTGTACTTGCTCAATGTGCTTGCCACCAAGGCTCAAATTTCTTTAGGGAACACGTCCATTGTTCGTGTTGGTGATGTGGGTGAGTTTCTTCTTCTCATCCTTACCTCGCTAACCTTCGTTGTCGCAATGCTGTCTGCTGAGAAAGAAGCAAACAACCGTTCGGCACAATAACTTAAACGCAGAAAGGAAGTAGATTTATGTCTGTTCACCAAAAGGATGACTCCCCACAAAGTGCAGAGCGTCGCCGTTTCCTAGAAGTAGCGAAGAAAGTCGGCTTTACCGCCGCAGTGGTTGCTGGTGCATCGGGGGCGTTGCTAACTTCAACCTCCGCGCAGGCCGCAGTCAACGAAGAGAAAGAACGACAAAAACGCGCCAAATACACCATGACCATTGCGACGGCCTATATCATTGGCGCATCGCGTAGCTACCCGATCATGCAGCTCGATTTTAAAGAAAACATCCAGAACATGACCAACGGCGCGGTTTACGTGAAACTCGCACCCGGTGGTCAATTGGGTGCAGGCGGTGCACTGGCGCAAAAAGTGCAGGCCGGTACTATTCAAGCGGCGCAACACTCGCTGTCTAATTTTGCTCCATTTGCGCCAGCGGTTGATCTGATCAACATTCCATATTGGTGTGGTGAAAACCAAAAATTCGTCAACCTTGTGTCGTCAGATGCATGGAAAAGTGAAATTCACCCAAAAGTGGCTGCCAAAGGCTTTAAGCCACTTTGGTATGTCGTTATCGACCCGCGTGTTGTGGCAATCCGCCAAGGTTTGGAAGGCCCAATCAAAACGCCTGACCAACTCGCTGGCATTAAATTTCGTGTGCCGGGTTCAAAGATCCTGCAACAGTTCTACCGCCTGCTTGGGGCTAACCCAACGCCTGTTGCATGGGGCGAAACGCCTTCAGCAATTAAACAAGGCGTCGCAGATGCGCTCGACCCATCCGTAGAAGCACTTAACGTATTTGGCTTTAAAGATGTGCTTTCTTGGGTGACATTCAACCGAGCAGTGCCTGATTCACAAGTGTTCTCATGTAACTTGGAATGGTTCAACAGCTTGCCACCTAACATTCAAGAAGCGATTGAGTTTGCGAGTGAAGTGACGTCATTGCAAAACCTCGCCAAAGTCCCTGCCGCTCGCGCGTATGCCATGGCGGAACTCGGTCAGGCGGGTGTGCAATTCTATGCCCCAGATGATGACGAAATGAAACTCTGGGTTGATAAAGCAGGCCACCAGCTGCCGCAATGGGATGCGTTCAAAGTGGAGCTTGCTGGCTCGAAAGAAAACTTCAACCGCCTGCTTGATGCGGCAAACAACAACAACGGCGCCTACGTCCACGATGTGTAATGACTGAAAAACGCCATCGTTTGGGTTGGGTGCCTCCATGCTCACCCAGACGATTGGCTCCCTTTTTCTGACACACACCTTGGATGCCGCTGATGAAATCGATTTTAAAAAACATTGATGAAAATGGTGAACGCTGGCTGCTGCTGTTCTTTTACACCACCATCGTTTTCACTATCGCCATGGAAGTACTGCGACGTTTTGTGTTCAGCTACTCCTCCATTTGGGGAGAAGAAGTCGCCCGATACGCCTTTATCTATCTCGCTTGGATTGGCGCTTCCGCAGCAGTCAAAGAGAGAGCACACATTCGCATAGACGTGCTGCTGCATTACTTGCCGAACAGAGGCAAAGCCGTGATCTATCTATTCGGTGACGTTGTCACTTTAGTGGTTGCGCTGTTTGCCTTGTATTGGTCAATCCACCCTATTTTGGTGTCGCTAAAGTTTGGTTCTGTGACGCATGGTTTGGGGATCAGCCAAGCTTGGTTTATGGCGGCTGTACCGCTCGGATTTTCACTCATGTTGTACCGACTCATGCAATCCATGTATCGGGACATTCGCAGCCTGACTCAAAACACGCCTGTGTTTGAAGGCAATAAACTGTTCGATTAGGAGGACGCATGCTTAATTATTACGTACAGCAAACCTCTGTCGAACTTGGCTGGGATTTCTATGGCACAGTGATCGCGATGTTGGTGTTGATTGCACTCGCGGTGCCCGTTTGGGTGTCACTGGGCATTGGTTCTATCACCCTCTTGTTTCTCACTGACGTACTACCTCTATCCTTGTTCGGTGAATCATTGTTTGACGGTATTGATGCGTTCGCGCTGATTGCCGTGCCTCTTTTCATCCTGACAGGTGATGTGCTCGTTCGTACCGGATTGTCGAATAAACTGCTCGATGTAGCGGAAGCCAGTGTGGGTGGCGCAAGAGCGGGTTTTGGTAGTGCTACCGTACTAGGTTGTGGTTTCTTTGCCTGTATCTCAGGCTCAGATGCCGCAGGTGCTGCAGCCGTTGGCCGCATGACCATTGATCGACTGGTTTCACAAGGTTATCCAAAACCGTATGCCTGTGCGCTGGTTGCAGCAGGCGCGTGTACCGGGATTCTTATTCCACCGTCTATCGCTTACATCATCATTGGTTTGGTATTGGGAATATCTGCCTCTACGCTTTTCCTTGCTGCTGCTGTACCGGGCATCATGGTGATGATGGCAATCATGCTCACCAACGTCGTCATGAACCGCATTTATGGTTATGAAAACGCAGGGCAAGGGTTTTCGTTTAAACGCTGGTTCTCCGTAATTGTCGATGCTCGCTACGCCTTGCTTGTGCCAGTGATTATTCTTGGCGGTATCTACTCTGGCGTATTTACCCCAACCGAAGCCGCCGCTGTGGCCGTGGTGATCACCATCATTATTGGGCTGTTTCAGGGCACACTAAAAATCAGTGATTTCCCGAAAATGCTCGAAAGCTCGGCCAAAGTGAATGGCGTAATTTTGCCGATTATCGCGCTCAGTTTACCGCTGGCACAAACATTGGCCGCGCTTGAAGTGCCACAAGCATTTGTGGAATCGATGACGTCGCTGACAGACAGTCGAACCCTGCTGATTCTTATCATGATTGGGATCTTGATTCTGGCTGGCTGTTTTATGGAAACCACGCCGAACATTCTGATCCTCTCACCCATTCTGCTTCCGCTCGCGAGGGAGATAGGTATGGAGGATGTTCAGTTCTGCATCATGATGGTGACAGCGTTGGGGGTGGGATTTATCACCCCACCACTGGGTTTAAACCTCTTTGTTGTATCCGGATTAACGGGGACCTCGGTGCTGAAGATCGCCGCGCGGTCGGGGCCCTACGTGTTATCCATGCTAACGGTGGTATTGCTACTGGCATTCATCCCCGAACTTTCGCTCTGGGCACTAGATTAACCTGCACTCACTAACCCTTCTGGCTATCTCACCGTTAGCCAGACAGGGAAGTTGCGTCCAAATTTTAACGAGGAATGTAAAGACATGGCTGTTAAGTATCTGAAAAAAGCAGAAAAAAACGCATCGACCGGCGAAGACGATGTTCGCACGATTGTCTCTGATATGTTGAAAGACATAGAAAAAGGCGGCGAAGAAACCTGCATCGCTTACACACAAAAATTTGATAACTGGCACGGCGATATCATCGTGTCACAAGAAGATATCGATGCGGCGGCTGCCAAAATCCCCGAACAGCTGAAAAAAGACATTCAGTTTGCGTATGAACGTGTACGTGATTTTGCTAGCGCGCAGCTTGCCAGCATGAGTGAGTTTGAAACCGAACTCTCTCCCGGCCTATTTGCCGGACAACGCTTGATTCCGATGCAAGCCGCAGGCTGTTATGTGCCCGGTGGTCGATATTCACACATCGCATCCGCCATTATGTCCGTCACCACTGCCAAAGTGGCAGGGGTTGATCATGTGGTTGCTTGTTCACCGCCGGGTCGTGAAGGCGGCGTACACCCTGCCATTCTTTATACCCTGCAATTGTGCGGTGCAGACACCATCTTGAACCTCGGCGGCGTGCAAGGCATTGCTGCCATGGCATTCGGACAGTTTACTGGTCACCCCGCGGACATTCTTGTTGGCCCAGGTAACCAGTTTGTGGCAGAGGCCAAACGCCAACTTTACGGCCGTGTCGGTATCGACATGTTTGCAGGCCCGTCTGAAATTATGGTGATTGCAGACGCTGACGCTGACCCAGAATTGGTCGCCGTCGATTTGCTCGGTCAAGCCGAACATGGCCCGAATACCCCAGCTTGGTTGCTGACAGATTCAGAAGAACTAGCGCACACCGTGATGAAACGTTTGCCTGAACTCATCGCTGAACTCCCTGAGCTTAACAGTCAATCTGCCGAAGCCGCATGGCGTGATTACGGCGAAGTGATCATCTACGACACACGCGAAGAAGCGGTAAAAGTGAGCGATGAATACGCCTCTGAACACTTAGAAGTGCATGCTGCGGATCTCGATTGGTGGCTGCAAAACCTGCGTAACTACGGCTCACTTTTCCTCGGCGAAGAAACCAATGTGGCCTTTGGCGACAAGACATCTGGTCCGAACCACATTCTGCCCACCAAAGGCGCAGCCAAATACACCGGTGGTTTGAGTGTTGGCAAGTTTATCAAGGTGGTGACCTATCAACGTTCATCCATTGAAGCCAGCAAAGATGTGGCACAGGTAACCGCACGTATTTCTCGCCTTGAAGGCATGGAAGCGCACGCCAAAACCGGTGATGCACGCTTGGCGAAATACTTCCCTGATGAACAGTTTGATCTGAAGCCTTAACGGACGGGACGGAATGATGACAAGCAATCCTATGCAGCACTTATTCGACCTCAACGATCAGGTGGCACTTGTCACAGGCGCAGGCTCCGGCATTGGGCAGCGCATGGCGTATGCCCTTTCCCTTGCAGGCGCAAAGGTAGTGCTGGCGGGTCGTCATTCCGAAACCTTGGCGCAAACCGCGTCATTGATTGCAGGAGCAGGGGGAGACTCAGCGGTTGAAACGGTGGATCTCCTCAAACGGGAATCGCTCACTGAGTTTGTTCAACGCGCGTCGGCACCTTTTGGCGCTCCTGACATTTTGGTTAACGCAGCGGGCGTGAATTTGCGTCAGCCAGCGGATGATATTTCCCTCGACAGTTGGGACATGACAATCAATCTCAACTTGTCCGTGCCCTTCTTTCTCGCCAAAGCCTGCTTAGCGGGCATGAGAGCAAAAGGCCGCGGGAAGATCATCAATATCGGGTCACTGCAATCGTACCGAGCGTTTGCCAACTCCATCCCTTATGGCGCGTCCAAAGGTGGCGTGGCCCAGCTAACGCGCGCCATGGCAGAGGCTTGGTCAACGGAAGGGATCACCACCAATGCCATTGCACCGGGATTCTTCCAAACACCACTCACCGAGCGGGTGTTTAGCGATGAATCGCTCTCCGCGCACCATGCGTCGATGACAGCGGTAGGGCGCAACGGGGAATTGGAAGATTTTGATGGGCTCACGGTGTTTTTGGCATCTCATGCGTCGGATTACATCACAGGCCAAATGATTTCTCTTGATGGCGGTTACACCGCTAAGTAGCCGCTAACAGCGCCATAGCAGCAAGTAAACGCGTGAACGTACCCAAAGGATGAGCGACATGAAAGCACTGGTATACACAGGCCCAAAAGAAATGACATTTCGCGACGAGGCCATGCCTGAGCCAAAAGATGGCGAAGTGCTGGTGCAAATTGGCGCAGTGGGTATTTGCGGCTCCGATCTTCATGCCTACCTAGGTCATGACGAACGTCGCCCTGCCCCGCTGATATTAGGTCACGAAGGGGCTGGCATTGTGCGCAGTAGTGCATCGGATCAGCACAGCGACTTAGATGGGCAAGCCGTAGTCATCAACCCCTTAGTCAGTTGTGGCACCTGCGGATATTGCACAACCGGGCTTACCAACCAATGCCAGCAACGCGAAATTATTTCCATGACACCCAGACAAGGAGCGTTTGCCGAATACGTGGCGATTCCAAGACGCAACCTTGTGGCCGTGCCAGAAGGCATGTCCCTCGCAACGGCATCCCTCGCGGAGCCCATCGCAACAGGTTGGCACGCCGTAACCAAAGGCGCGAATTTAATCACTCGTCCATTGGCAGAAAGCAAAGCCTTGGTTTACGGCGGCGGTGCGGTCGGTTTAGCCGCCGCTTTGTCACTGCATGCACAAGGTTGTCGTCAGATTTATCTAGCAGAAACCAATGCACTGCGCCGAGACACGGTAAACAACGCTGCAGTGTGCACTGTGTTCGATCCCACCAGCAACCCGTTGGTTGCCGATAACAGCATGGATTTGGTGGTGGATTGTGTGGGTAACAAACACACCCGCATGGGTGCTTCTGCGGCAGTCAAACCCGGCGGTGTGATCATTCATGTTGGTCTTCAAGACAGTCTTGAAGGCTTAGATATACGCAAGTTCACCCTGCAAGAAGTCACCTTTGCAGGCAGTTACACCTACACCATGCAAGACTTCCGCGCCACAGTGGAAGCCATGCATAACGGCGCGCTTGGCGCGTTGGACTGGATTCAAGAACGCCCGCTCAGTGAAGGTGCGGACGCTTTTGACGACTTACTTAACGGACGTATTGCCGCCGCCAAGGTTGTGCTGCTGCCCGAAGGGTAACCCAAGAAACGAAATACCGATGTTTACGTAACGCGCAACATCTACACGTTTATTCAAAAGGAGATGAAAATGCAAACACCAGATTTTCTCGTCCACGATTCGACCGACTCCGTCGGCGTGATAGTGGTTGAGGGCATTGAAGCTGGCCAAACGCTTGTCGGATGGGTCATGGATACTGACCAAACCATTGAAGTCGTATCGCTCGACCCCATTCCTTTGGGTCATAAAGTCGCGCTGAATGACATCAAAGAAGGCGATACGATTTTGAAGTACGACAACGACATTGGCAAAGCAATCGCGGACATCCCTAAAGGCGGACATGTCCACGTTCAAAACGTGAAAACGAAGAGGTGGTAACCATGAGCAATACAACTTTTATGGGCTATCGCCGCGAAAATGGTCGTGTCGGTGTCCGCAATCACACCATCATTCTCCCTTTGGATGATCTCTCGAATGCAGCATGTGAAGCCGTCGCAAACAACATCAAAGGCACCATGGCGATCCCACACCCATATGGACGTTTGCAGTTCGGTGAAGATCTGGAATTGCACTTCCGCACTCTGATCGGCACGGGCTGTAACCCGAACGTGGCAGCGGTTGTGGTTATCGGTATCGAGCCTGAGTGGACGGCACGTGTTGTTGAAGGCATTGCGGCGTCAGGCAAACCGGTTCAAGGTTTTGCTATTGAGCAAAACGGCGACATCAACACCATTGCTTCCGCGTCTCGCGTTGCTAAAGAGTACGTGCAGGCCGCCAGTGAAATTACACGTGAAGAGTGCGACATCAGCGAGCTTTGGATCTCCATGAAATGTGGCGAGTCTGATACCACCTCAGGCCTTGCTGCCAACCCAACCGTGGGTAACTTGTGTGACAAACTGTCTGCACAAGGTGCAACCCTGTGTTTTGGTGAAACCTCTGAGCTAACGGGTGCTGAAACCATCTGTGCAAAACGCGCGATTAACGAAGAGATCGGCCAGAAGTTCTTGGACACGTGGCAGGCTTACATGGACGAGGTTATCGAACCACACAAAACCTCGGATTTATCTGACAGCCAACCGACCAAAGGCAACATCTTAGGCGGCTTAACCACCATCGAAGAAAAAGCGTTTGGTAACTACCAGAAAATCGGTAAAACCACCCAGTTTGTTGATGTGCTTGCGCCAGCTGAACGCCCAGCAGCAGGCCCTGGCTTGTACTTCATGGATACCTCTTCTGCCGCGGCAGAGTGTGTCACCTTGCAAGCCGCAGCAGGCTTTGCCGTTCACCTATTCCCAACGGGGCAAGGTAACGTGATTGGCAACCCGATTGTGCCGGTTATCAAGATCACCGCCAACCCACGTACTGTGCGCACCATGGGCGAGCACATTGATGTGGATGTGTCTGGTATTTTGCGCCGCGAATTGAACATGGACTCAGCGGGTGATGCCCTGATCGACATGACACTTCGCACGGCGAACGGTCGTTACACCGCTGCTGAATCACTTGGTCACCGTGAATTCGTACTGACCAAGCTGTACCGAAGCGCATAATTTCCACTCGCTAACCGCGCAATAAAAAAGACCCCGCAGGCCAACTGCGGGGTCTTTCTCTTTTGTGCTCGTTCGATGTTGTAAAAGCGAGCTTGTCGACATCCGGCGATGCGTTTCGCAAATAGCTATATTCGCATCACATCGACTGACACACTCAGGCTATGGCTATCGCCCCCTTCAAAGACGACCCCTTGCAGTGGCGTAATATCGGCATAGTCCCTGCCCCAACCAGTCACAATATGTTGGTCACTCGCCAAAATGTTGTTGGTGGGATCGAATTCAACCCAGCCAAGATCCGGAATAAAGATCGCGAACCATGCATGAGAGGCATCCGCGCCCACCAGCCGCTCTTGGCCTTCTGGCGGAAGGGTTTCAATGTAACCACTCATGTAGCGCGCCGCCAATCCCACCGAGCGTAAACAACCGATCGCCAATTGCGCGTAGTCCTGACATACCCCGCGTTTTTGTTCTAATACCTTTTCAGGTGGCGTAGTCACATCTGTCGCCGTGGGATCAAAGGTAAATTCGGTAAAGATTTTATTCATCAACGCATTGGCAGCTTGAAGAACGGGGGCGTGATCAACAAACAGTTCAGCGACAAAACCCCTTAGTTTCTCAGAGCGACGAATTTGCAGTGAATCAAGGCTGTATTCAATCGCCATTCTGGCTTCTTCGCTGGCGGCCTCCGCCAAGATTTGACGCAGTTGTCCACACGTTAACGTGTGAGTGCCAATCAGAGAATGCCATTGGGTAGGCTGCACATCCAGATAACTGATCACATCAATTGTTAGCGTTTGATGCGGCTCTTGAATCGAGAAATAGAAGGTTTGATTGCCGAAGTAATCCACCCCTTCATTTTGATACACAGGCGTCGGTGACACATGGATCATGCGGTTAAAACAGCGTTGATTTTCCGTGTCTCGCGGCACCAAATGCGCCATGTTGTAGCAAAGCGTCACGGGTGAGCTGTAAGCGTAGCTTGTTATATGTCGGACTTTATACTTCATACATCCAATTTCCATTTTGGCTTGATCAACTGCTGAGGCCCAGCGGTGTGATCGAAGTATTTATCGCCGATGATTGAAGTAAAGAGTTCGAGTTGATCCGCGACTTGCGTCATGAGCAATGACAAGGCTTCTCGCTTCTGACTTTTAGTATTCGACACTGATAAGGTTTCGAGATCCGTCAATTGAATTTCGCTCAGCGTTTTCAGCACCAATCGATTTTCATTGGTCAGCCCACCCGGAATATAGGTGGTTGGATTTGGCAAGAGCGCGAGGAATTCTAACAAGCGCTGGATCTGGAACACCAGAGAGCGTGGGTTAGTGCCATCCACCATCAAAAGATCCAAACCAAACGACACACGCGCTTTGGTGCGATAGCGGCGACGGAAGGAGATCAAGGCTTCAACACTTAGCAACACTGACTCCAACACTTGTTGCTGCGCAACCCCTTCTAAACGGGGCTCCAGCGTTGATTTGAGCAACTTCGCGGTTTGAATAGCACACTCAGTGCAATGCCCCATTTGCAGGAACAACCAGTCTTGCCCTCGCAGCATGCTTTCATTGCTCAAGCCCGACAGCGCAAGCAGCGAAGTCACTAAATTATCTAACGACTCTTCCGGCGCTTCAGGCAAACCATGAATGAATGCTCTGTCGAGTTCGTTCAAGTTATCCCTGAGCTTGTTGAGAACAATACGGGTGTCGGCAGAAAGACGCTCTCGCACCTGTTCGCCACACGCCAACATGGCCAACAGATTCGATTTCACTGAGCCCACACGGTTGCCATTCACCACCAGATCGGCAAGTTCTACTTCTGGGTTGTCAAACATCGATTGCTCACCTTTGACAAAGCCGGGTAAACAAGTGGTTTGATACGACACCGCTTTGAGCAACACATCGCGACTTTCCGGTTCGAGCAATTCAATGCCGTTTAGCTGCTTGAACACCACGCGCAATAAGCGAATACTCATCTCGGCACGTTCGGCATAGCGGCCAAACCAGAAGAAGTTATCAACGACGCGGCTTGGGATATTTCCTTCCTGCACGTCGTCAATTTTGATGTTTTCAAGCAATGACTGATGCGTGAGATCTGGCTTATCTCCGGTCACCCAAAAGTCTTTGCTCAACGAGCCTGACAAACGGGTGACCATGTAATCTTGCTGAGATTCAGCCACACGGCTTAAGCCACCGGGCATGACGGAATAGCCATCATTGTCGGCAACCACAAAAGCTTTCAGCAGGCTGGGTCTCGCTTCAAGGGTAGCATTGGCCCAAACCGGCACCAGTGAACCGGGCACATAATTCTGCGCAACATAGGCGCTTGGGTTGGCGCGGATTTTTTCCAACGTCTTTTGCTTTTGTTCTGGCGTCAGACAGTGGCCGTATATCGAACGGCCTTTTGAGCGCCGATACGCGGGTTTGATGATCAAGTTGTCGAGGTTATTTTCGACATAATTCAACGCTTGCGCATCACCACACCAGCGCGTTTCAACGTTTTCGAGCAACAACGGCGCGTTTAAGAAAAACTGACTGATACGCGGCAAAAATGCCATTAAGGCCGATGACTCTAATACGGCACTGCCAAGGGGGTTTGCAAGAATGACGTTGCCGTTTCGTACGACTTCAAGCAGCCCCGGTACACCCGATATTGAGTTCGCATTCAGTTCAACCTGATCGCAATCTCTGTCATCGGTTCGGCGCAGTATCACATCAACAGGCGACAAACCGTTCAGCGACTTCAGCCATACTTTGCCGTTTCGTACCGTCAAATCACCCGCTTGCACCAAGGGGTAACCCAGATAGTTAGCTAGGTAAGCGTGCTCATAGTAGGTGCTGCTTGAAGACCCAACCGTGAGTAGCACGATTTTTGGATCATCCGTTTTATGGGCGGCTAACTGCGTCAGTGTTGTTCTTAGCGTTTGGAAAAATCCGGACAGGCGCCGAACATGACTTTGACGAAACACCGCAGGTAACACGCGCGAAATCACGGTGCGATTTTCTAGCGCATACCCCGCGCCTACAGGCGCTTGGGTTTGATCGCCAATCACAATGAAGTTGCCATTGATGTCGCGAACCAGATCACAGGCGTGCAAGATCAGCCTTTTCACGCCCGGTATTTCAAGGCCGTGACACTGACGAATAAAATCGGGATGGTTGAAAATCAGCTCGGCTGGAACAATGCCTTCTTTGATTAAGCGTTGTTCGCCATAGATGTCTTTCAAAATCAGATCGAACAGCTCAGAGCGCTGCTTGAGTCCTTTTTCTGCGATCCGCCATTGCTCAATATTGAGGACATTAGGAATGATATCTAACGACCACACATCCGGCGATAGGGGATCATTCTTCAGATCATACGTTGCGCCATCATCTCGAAGGATGCGTTGCGCACGGCGATGCAACTCCCACACTCTCTCTTCTTTGAGCTGCGTAATGTGAGATAAAACGGGTAACCAATGTTTCTTCGTCTGGAAATTGACGTCATAAACCTCATCGAACGCATCTCCTTGCGTTTGAGAAGGATAAAGCAGGGGCGCGTTCACCGCCGCCCCGCTATTTTCAGAATCTGACTGATTCATCATTATTGTTTTTACAACCTTAGCAATGCATATCGGTATACGTTACCTGATAAATCATAAAATGATCACACCCTAACGTCTCAGGTTTACGCAATGCGTCCACTTTGCTTACGAAGATCCAGCGTGTTTGGGTATTCAATGCTGATTTCTTCTTTTGGTGGTGCCATGGGCTTCGGAGGCTCTTGATTATTATAGAACTCCCTAAGCGCATTAAAAGCAGGTGGCGGCGTGAGTGGGCCCTGTGTAAATCCATAATCAGTGAAACGACTCACACGTCGTGATTCTGCGGTATTGCTGTTCACCGGCAAATCATCGTAGCTCCTGCCGCCAGGGTGGCTGACATGATATGTACAACCGCCAATCGACATGCCATTCCACGTATCAATCAAATCAAACACCAGTGGTGCATCAACGCCCAATGTTGGGTGCAATGCTGACGGTGGTGACCATGCACGATAGCGAATTGCCGCGATGTATTCACCCTGTCGACCCGTTGATTTAAGCGGTACGCCACGGCCATTACAGGACAGCACGTAGCGATTTTCGGTTAAGCCAGTTAGGCGGACTTGCAAACGCTCGACAGAAGAATCCACATATCGACTCGTGCCCGATTGTGTGACTTCTTCTCCCAGCACATGCCAAGGTTCAATCGCCCAACGTAACTCGAGCTCAATACCATCGATTTGTTGCCTGCCGTAATGTGGGAATCGGAACTCCTCAAACGGCGCCAGCCATTCCAGCTTAAACGGCAAACCATGACGCTGTAGATCGTCCACCACTTCTTTGATGTCTTCCCACACATAGTGCGGCATCATGAATTTATCGTGCAGTGTCGTGCCCCAACGCACCAATGGCTTGTGATACGGGGCTTTCCAGAAGCGTGCTACCAAGCAACGCACCAGTAAGATCTGCACCAGAGACATACGCGCATGCGGTGGCATTTCAAAACCACGGAATTCGAGCAAGCCCTGACGGCCGCTACTCGAGCCTGCTGCATACAATTTGTCGATACAGAACTCAGAGCGGTGGGTGTTTCCGGTGATATCCACCAACATGTTGCGCATTAATCTGTCGACTAACCAAGGCTGATCCACCTCCCCTTCAGGGAAGTTTTGGAACGCTATCTCCATTTCATAGAGCATTTCTTCACGACCTTCATCAGGGCGTGGTGCCTGACTCGTCGGGCCGACAAACATGCCGGAGAAGAGGTAAGAGAGCCCGGGGTGGTGCTGCCAATAGTTAACAAAGCTACGCAGCAAATCCGGTCGGCGCAAAAACGGACTGTCTGCAGCGGATGCAGCACCCAACGTAATGTGATTGCCACCGCCTGTACCAGTGTGGCGACCATCTAGCATGAACTTTTCTGTCCCTAGACGACATTCATGAGCGGCTTGATAAAGGGTTTCTGTGTTATCAATCAAATCGCCCCAATTCGTCGCAGGGTGAATATTCACTTCTATGACGCCCGGATCTGGCGTGATCAGAAACTTCTGCAAACGCGGATCTTTCGGTGGTTCATAGCCTTCAATCACCACAGGGGTAGACAGCGCTTTTGCCGCTTTTTCAACGTGATGAATAAGTGCGACATAGTCTTCGAGCTTTTCGAGTGGCGGCAAGAACACATGAATTCGCCCTTCCCTTGGCTCAACACACAGCGAAGTAATGATCACGGGTACTTCTTTCGTTTCACGCGGCTCGGGTGCTGACTCTTGCTTCTGCTTGTCCGAATCTGATTTTTCGAAAGAATAAACCTCAAGTTCATCTCTTGGCTCAAACGGGTCGCGCTCAGGAATCCTCTCTTCCTGGCTCACTGGCGGCAGCGATCCTATCGGCAGACGCAAGCCCATTGGGCTGTCACCGGGGATCAGCGTGATCACATCAGAACGAACAGGCCAGAGTGAACTCGTCCACGCTTTCCCATCAAACTGGATAGGCAGAATGTAGCCAGAGACGGTATTCAATCCCCGACTTAGCAGGTTTGCCAAGCGTCGACGTTCTAAATCATCGCTTAGTTTGGCTTTGCGAGGATTAACCGACTCAGGCAGAGAACGTTCCATCCATAGGTAGTAGAGGGAATCTTCATAAGCAGGTTGCAGATAACGGGAATTGAGCCCCAAGGATTGGCATAAATGTTTACCGATTTTCTCTGCATCTTCAATCGTGTGTTTGTAGTCTTTATCCACACGAGCAAGCAATTCTGGATCATGCCATAAGGCTTCACCGTCGGTGCGCCAGAAACAGCCCAACGCCCAACGTGGCAGCTCTTCGCCTGGATACCACTTACCTTGTCCGTAATGCAGCAAAGCATGTGTCCCAAACTTGTCTTTCAGTTTGATCAGCAGATCTTTAGCTAAGCGCAATTTGTCTGCGCCCAACGCCTCGGTATTCCACTGCTCTGAATCCATGTCTTCGGCAGAAACAAACGTCGGTTCGCCACCCATGGTTAAGCGCACATCACCTTCTTCCAACTCGGCATCTACGGCATAACCAAGCGCTTTGATATTTTCCCATTCGTCGTCAGTGTAAGGCTTGGTGACGCGGGGATCTTCATGAATGCGAATCACAGTGTTGCTGTAATCGAATTCTACCTCGCATTTTTCCGTGCTCCCGCTGATTGGAGCAGCGGAAATCGGATCCGGTGTACAAGCCAATGGAATATGCCCTTCACCGGCAAACAAGCCACTGGTCGGGTCGAGACCTACCCAACCTGCACCCGGTAAATACACTTCGCACCATGCATGCAGATCCGTGAAATCTTCTTCTGGGCCTGAAGGGCCATCGAGCGCTTTCACATCAGATGTCAGCTGAATCAAATAACCTGATGCAAATCGCGCGGCCAAACCGAGACGACGCAAAATTTGCACCAAGAGCCAAGAGGTATCACGGCATGAACCTTTTTTCAGCGTGAGGGTTTCTTGGCAAGTTTGCACGCCCGGTTCCATACGAATACCGTATTGAATATCGTTCGCTAGCTTGCTGTTCAGTGCGACGAGGAAGTCATTAATGGGTGTTTCGCCCAAATCCATACCGGTGATCCACTCATCCAGTTCGTCACACTGTTCGGTCACATGGAGGTATGCTTCTAGCTCACGTTTTAGCTGCGCATCATAATCAAATGGGAATGTTTCGGCGTATTCTTCAATAAAAAAGTCGAAAGGGTTAATCACCGTCATATCGGCGATCACTTCCACTTCAAATTCCAGTTTTTTGGTTTTTTCAGGGAACACCAATCTGGCTTGATAGTTTCCGAATGGGTCTTGTTGCCAGTTGACGAAATGATCTTCTGGGGTGACTTTCAGCGAATACGCGTGAATGTGAGTGCGCGAATGAGGCGCAGGTCTTAACCGCAAAATATGCGGCAAGACGTTAATTTCCTTATCAAACTGATAAGAGGTTTTGTGCAGTATCGCAACACGGATGGTCATGAAGCTTCTCCTTCAGAGAAGTGGAACCACGTTTCGCGAATGTCATTTTGCAGCGCGATCAGTGCTAGCTGAATATCGTTGAGGTAATCACTCAGTGCTTGGCTAATATCGCCTTCCTGCTCAATATCATAGGTATTGTCTTGCAGTTTTGTCACTTCGGATACCACACGGTTATGTCGCGGCAAATAGGCCGCTGCGTTCTTGATTTGTTTAAGACAGAACGCCTGTGAGCGAGGGAAATCTTCGTCGGTAAGTAAGAACAACGCGGTATTCACACCGTCAATACCAATGCGCATCGTTCTTAGGTAGTTAAGGTAAGCACTTTGTGATTTGAGTACCTTCGCCCAGATGACTTGGTCGAGCAGTACATGCTCTTCTGGTGGCGACTGCAATTTCAACTTTACGGCTGAATCCAAAATGCGGGTATTCATGTCCGCACGTTCCACATAGCGACCCATGGAAACAAAGCTCCATGCCTCATTGCGGCTCATCACGCTTCCAAGTAAGCCGTTAATTTTTTGGCAACCTTCGATAACGGTATTGAGATAGGCGTGGCGATCGGCACGGTTAATGCCGCTCTGAATGTGCTTTTTCGCGTGGAGGCAAACTTCGTTGATCAGCTCCCACATTTCTTCTGGGACCACATCTCGCGTGGTGCGAATGTTCTCTCTCACCATAAAGAGTGAAGACAACAGAGAACTCGGGTTTTCTTTATCGCTGAGCAAAAAGCGCATCACGCTTTTTTCACCGTGATCAGAGTAATTCTCGGAGTACTCTTGGGGGCTGCCATTTATCTCAATCAAGTTGTACCAAGACACACGCACGTCGCGGGGCAAATCGTACAGTAATTCGTCATAAACACTGACCAAGCGAGCAATGTTCTCCACGCGCTCTAAATAACGCGCACTCCAAAACAAACGTTCAGCAACTCTCGATAGCATCACTTCGCTCCTTTTGTCTTAACAATCCATGTATCTTTACTGCCACCACCTTGCGAGGAGTTGACGACCAACGAGCCTTTTTTCAGGGCAACGCGAGTCAAACCACCTGTTGTCACATAGGTTTTCTTACTCTGCAAAATGAAAGGACGTAAATCCAAATGACGCGGCTCGAGCTTTCCGGGCTCAACCAACGTTGGCGCAGTGGAGAGTTTTAGGGTCGGCTGACCAATATAGTTTCGCGGATTTTCAGTGATCAATTTCGCGAACTGATCTTGTTCTTCTTTCGTGGAATGCGGGCCCACCAACATGCCGTAACCACCAGACTCATTGGCAGGCTTCACCACCAGCTTGTCGAGGTTGGCCAATACATATTCGCGCTGCTCTTTGTCTTCACACAGGAAGGTTTCAACGTTTGGAAGAATCGGCTCTTCGTTGAGATAGTAACGAATGAGCGCTGGCACGTAGGCATACACCACTTTGTCATCAGCAACGCCTGCACCCGGCGCATTCGCCAGTGCAACATTTCCTGCTTTCCAGGCGCGCATCAACCCCGGCACACCCAACATAGAATCTTTGTCAAACACTTCAGGATCGAGGAATAAATCGTCAATACGACGATAAATCACATCAACACGTTCGGGGCCAAAAATGGTTTTCATATAAACGCATTCGTCTTCACCAACATACAAATCACCGCCTTCGACCAGTTCTGCACCCATTTGTTGAGCTAGATAAGCATGTTCAAAATAGGCGGAGTTATAAATGCCGGGTGTGAGCACCACAATTTCAGGGCGACGCACGGCTCTAGGGGAAAGCGCTTTCAATGTATTGAAAAGTTCAGAGGTGTAGGAGTCGACGGGCAAAATATCATCATTTTCGAACAACTCAGGCAAAACACGCTTTGTGATCGCTCGGTTTTCAAGCATATAAGACACGCCTGATGGTACACGCAGATTGTCTTCTAGCACGTAGAATGCACCATCATCTGCGCGCACTAAGTCAGTACCACAAATGTGTGCCCACACGCCAAACGGTGGTGACACGCCAACACATTCAGGGCGGAAATTTTTGGAGTCTCTGATGATATGGGCGGGGATGACGCCATCTTTGATGCAGTTTTGATCGTGATAAAGATCATCGATAAAACGGTTAAGTGCAGTCAATCGCTGCTTTAACCCTTTTTCTGCCACGGCCCAATCATCAGCATCGATCGTTCTTGGAACGATATCAAACGGCCATGCACGGTCGATGTTGCCTTCATCGGTATACACGGTAAAGCTGATGCCCATGTCTTGAATTGTCGCTTCGGCAGCTTGCCTTCTTTTTTCAAGCTCATCAGGTGGTAGATCTTGTAAATAGCTAATGAGTCGACCCGACGCAACGCGGCATTGGCCTTCACTGTCAACGAGTTCGTCAAAGAACTCTCCACAGCTGTATTTATCCATTAAATCACTCATGGCGGGTCCTTCCTTTTTTTGCGATCCACTTTGCAAATATTACCTGCAAAATGCACCCTCGAATGTGACGGAAAGTCGGGTTTTATGCTGATTTTATAAACAATTTCCAGCCCACCTGCTTTCTCTTTTAAACGCCCAACGCAGCAAGCACACACAAAGACAAGTAATGAGACATCAGGTGATAAAAATATAGTCTACGAATAAAGGGGATGTTAGATAATTGGCCTTATAAGTGCTGATCGCGAAAAAAACGCCAATTTGTGGGTAAAATGAAAAGCGACGCAGGCGTAAAAGAGCGGTAATTCAGTGAAGTTATTTAAACTGGATGACTAGATAAACAGAGAGAATCACGGTATTTAGTGGGAATTTATTGAGTTTTACGAAATATTATGACCGTATTGTTCAAAAGTTAGCCGATCCCGGACCGTGAAAATCATGTCCGCTTTCCCAGTAGATGATGAATACGAGCCATTAAATGTTCAGGATTGGAATACGCGTAGTAGTTAATCACCGCTTTCTTATCACCTGACGTGATAACGATGGAGAAATCATTGCTTTTTGTTGCCGTGACGTCCTGCCAGTAGATTTTGGTTTTTCCTTTAGCAATAAAGTCTTCATTGACCACGGTGCTTTTAGAGTCAAACACCCAAAACATCACAACGAAAATGGACAAAAAGGCCAATGCACCATAGAGCATCATTTGCCACAGGCTGGTTTGATCGCCCCCCAACACTAATTGAAGATTTAACACCGCAAAAGCAATGCCCACCATGACAATAACAAACGACAGTGGTTTGTTCAGTACGGCTTCATTTTTGGGTTCTTTGCCCATTTTGTCGTGCAACTCTAATACTCCATTTTCTGTACTTAGCATCTGTTAAAACTTGCACGTATTGCTCTCGCCTGTCACACGGAGAATCCCCAGTATTTCTTGCAATGCGTTGCTAGAGTTAACAATAGCATCCAAAATTTCAAGGCTATTCCCAAGTTTATAAATCATATATGTTACTGAAATTTCATCAACCTACCCTGCCTAACTGACTACACAGTATTGGAATTCCTTCCTACACTCATTAACAATGAGACGTTAAATTCATAAACGGGATAGCGCTGTGTTTGAAACGTGGATGCGGAAATACGAGGATCTTGCTCTGGTAAAGAAGCTCACTGTGATTCTTTGCCTCATCGGTCTGGTGCCGACCATTGTTACTGCAGTGATTGGCTTGTATAGCTCATGGTCATCCATTGAGACACAGAAAAGCGAGTCGCTCCAAGCAATCGCACATTTAAAGAGTGATGCATTAGAAAGCTATTTTAAAAACAGCAACAATCTGGTCCTCAATATCGCCAACAACCCGATGACAATATCTGCTGCCTCTGCGTTTAATCGCACTTTTGCGCTGTACCCGCCATTTCAACAAACCCAACTGGCTTCGCTTCAGCGTTTTTATCAAGAGTCATTCCGCGAAAAATTTACAGAACGTGCAGGTACAGCGCCGGATGTGGATAAGATTTTTGAAGATATCGGCCCGAAAGCTTATGCGCTTC
Source organism: Enterovibrio litoreus (assembly GCF_045679545.1). NCBI lineage: Bacteria > Pseudomonadati > Pseudomonadota > Gammaproteobacteria > Vibrionales > Vibrionaceae > Enterovibrio > Enterovibrio litoreus. The sequence goes on along the minus strand of NZ_CP166195.1, from coordinate 1,173,931 downwards.
AGCATGCTTATATTGCCGGTAATCCCAACCCGCTTGGGCAGAAAGAAGCGCTTACTCAGGCAGGAAACCAAGAATACGACTTTTCTCATCGTCGCTTTCATAATGACTTTCGAAATTACGCACAACGCTTTGGGCTTTACGACATATTTTTAGTCGATCTCGCGTCAGGCGATATTGTCTATTCCGTTTACAAAGAGATCGATTTCGCCACTAACTTAATTGATGGCCCGTTTGCCCATTCCGGTATAGGCAAGGCTTTTACCCAAGTGCGTGACCACCTTGCTGAAGGACAACCTGTTGACACCGTCTTTGTTGACTATGAGCAATATCGCCCTTCTTATGATGCACCTGCAAGTTTCATCGCCACACCGGTTTATGACGATGGCGTGGCTGTGTCAGTGCTGATTGTTCAGATGCCAATTGACCAAGTATCTTCCGTTATGAGCAAAGATTACGGCCTTGGTGAAACCGGAGAATCTTTCGTGATTGGCGCCGACAAGCGCTTACGTTCAGACACTTTTCACAATGCAAACTTCACGGTTACATCTTCATATATTAATAACATCATCATCGATACTGAAGCCGTTAATGCTGCGTTTACAAGCACCACGCTCGAACCCGATGCTGCATTGTATGGCGAAAACTATAACAGCAAGCCAACCTTAACTGTCTATGAAAAGGTAAACGTCAGCCCTGATGTGGAATGGATCATCATTGTTGAACAAGAATCTAGCGAGGCATTAGCTGCCGTTTTCACGTTGCAAATCATTTACTTTTTAGTGGTCGTGGTGTTGGTCTCTCTGGTGCTGTTCACCGCAAAAACGTTTGGACTGCGTATTTCACGTCCGATTCAGGAACTGTCTTCCTTTATCCTCACATTAAGACAAAACTGGCATTTTTCTGACCGCGCCAAAGTGCACAGCAAAGATGAAACAGGACAAGCGGCCGAAGCGCTAAACACCATGCTGGCGTCGCTCAACGACGCGGTAGGCGCTATTTCGTCAACCATGAAAGGCCTTTCCAAAGGGGATTTCTCCCAACGAGTAGAATCTGATATGAACGGTGATTTACTGATACTGAAACGCAGTATTGATGAATTTGCAGGAGAAATAGAAACCACAGTTGAAGACATTGGCAACGTGATGGCAAAGATCGAACAAGGCGATTTCAATAGCCGAGTCACCGTGGATGCTCAAGGTCAATTGGCGACGCTAAAAAATCAGGTGAACTGTTCTGCGGCGACCACGGCGGCCTTTATATTAGATGCAAAAACCGCCATGGCGGCACTAAAAGTCGGCGACTACAACCAGAGGGTAACCGCCTCTGCCGCGGGTGATTTAGCCTCATTGAAAGATTCCATCAACCAGTCCATGGAGAATACGGAAGGCATCATCGTCAATATTTGCGATGTCATGGCATCCATGAGCGAAGGACGTTTTGGACAAACGGTGTCGATGGACGCTCAAGGTAAGATGAATGAAATGAAAGTCGCGGTAAACGGCGCATCAACATCAACCGAGGCTGTCATCGCGAACATTGTGTCTGTGATGGGGCAAGTATCAAACGGTAATTTTACCGCACGATGTGACACTGCGAAGGTGTCTGGCGATTTGCTACAACTGGCCACCTCAGTGAATCAATCAGCGGAAAACATCGAGCATATTTTGACGCATACACGCCAAGTGCTCGAACAGTTGGCACAAGGCAACCTGACGGACCACTTTACACTCGACGTTCAAGGTGATTACAAAACCTTGAAACACGGCATCAATCAAACCATGGCCAGCTTGGCTGACATGCTCCAAGAGATTCAAGGCACAGCGTCAACTGTGACCGACAAATCGGAAGAAACCTCAGCAGAAGTCTCAGAGCTAAATCAACAAATAGACACGCAAGTGAAAAGCCTAAAGGACGTGTCCACCCTAATGCGTGCCATGCGCAGCAACATTGATGAGGCGCTCGATCACGCCAACGTCTCAGTGTCGGTTTCGCAAACGGCGCTGGAGCACGCGCGTGAAAGTGAAGAATTAGTCAAACAAATTGAAAATGCGATGGTCTCGATCATCGACTCCAGCCGCAAAATGCAACAGATCATTAGCACCATTGAAGGCATTGCGTTTCAAACCAATTTGCTGGCCCTTAACGCCAGCGTCGAAGCAGCCAGGGCGGGTGAACAAGGGCGTGGATTCTCTGTTGTGGCAGGAGAAGTGCGCAACTTAGCGCAGCGAAGTGCAGAGGCCGCTAAAGAGATTTCAGCCTTGATCACAGAGTCTGATGAGCGAATTGTTCTGGGTGCAGAACAAGTGAATCTGTCAGGTGATTTGCTGAAGAAGATTACCGAGTCAAACAACGAAGTGTGCGCCAACTTTGAGCGCGTGGACATCTCTATAAAAGCACAGTTTGATCGTGTGAGAGATGCTTCAGATGGAGTAGATGGTGTCGGTGATAGCATTCAACAGAGCGCCCTCATTCTCAGCCGCATTAATGACAACATGGACGGAATGAGTGGACAAGCTGAAAATCTCAATGCCATGATTGGGCGGTTCAAGTATTGATGAATCAATAGGTAGAGAGAACACAAAAAAGCACGGTGTGACTAACTATCACACCGTGCTTTTTTTAAAGCCTATGACATTGGCTCAGGCAACACTCTTCGCCAGAAAACGCGTCAGTGCTTCGTTCACAAACTCAGGTTGTTCAAGATTACTGATGTGCCCTGCTTTGGGGATCAAAACAAACTCGCTTCCGTGGATGGCATCGTGCAACAGCATAGATTCCAATGGCGGACGAGGTTTGTCTTCAGCGCCAACCATGATCAAGGTTGGCAGCGTGAGTTTTTCAATATCATCAAACGTATCGCGACGGTCAAACACCATACGGCCTATGCGCACGATGGCTTTCGCTTTCTCACCAGACAGACCCGCCAACATCGCTTTAAAACCGGCGACCAGCTCTGGGTTATCCTGCTCCGCGTCGTTAGCAAAAAACAGAGGGGTAATGGCGTCTATCATTGCCGGCGGTACCGTTTCTAACTGCTCAATCGTGTTGAACATCGCCACGTATTTCGCCTTCGCCACTTCTGGTTCATAGCCCACGAAAGTATCCATAAGTACCAGCGCTTTCACACGAGTCGGGGCTTTTAGCACCAACTCAGTTCCCCACATGCCACCGACTGACAATCCCACCAGCGCAAACTGCTCAATGTCCAAGTGATCCATCAAGCTCAAAATATCGTCAGCATAATCCACCAAGGTGTTGGTTGATGCTGGTGCAGCGTCAGATTGGCCGTGTGCCCACAGCTCCGGCACAATACAGCGATATTGTTTGCTCAGCGCTTCAATTTGAGGTTGCCACATCACGCTGTCCCACAAATAGCTGTGCCCGAAAACAACAACCGGGCCTTGGCCCACATCTAAATACGACATGTTTCTGCCGTTTATCCGAATTTTTTGCATCTCGAATCCCTGTAAATTTTCTCGATGTGCATCAAGGTAGGTGACTATAAAGGCGTGACGCCTTCCACTTCAATAACCGTATTCGCATTCGCGCGTTCGATGATCTTCACCAGCGCCGATTGGATCACTTCATTTTCTCTGGCATCTGTTTTACTCGCAAAGCGCTCTTCTTGAACCTCTCCGCCATCATCGAGGGTGAACTGCACCGCCACTTCAGACGCACAGTCTGCGTTTTGACCAAAATACTGTATCGATATTTGGGGATAGCCCTTGAAGCCCTTTTTGACCTGTTTAGCGATTCGTTTTTTCGCTTTGTCTACATTCATGCTGACCCCTTGAAGGCACTGAAATCCAGAAAAAAGTCTGCGCGACATCTCACTGGTTCGGCAGGTAAGGACCAATTTTACCACGTGAAGCGCCATCCCCAGATAAAACAGTCAATTCAAAGCGAAAAAATAGACACTCATGCGTCACCCGACTACAAGCCTCTCCAAAGCCATTACTCGTGTGCTTTATCCTGAGCGCGCTGACAACATCATTGATTCATTAAACTGAATATCTTTGTCCTAAAACACAAAAATAAAGGCGACTGACCTTCCAAGGGCAGGGAGAGAACTGAGTTGTTGAACAACCAATACTTGAAATCAAAAAAATAAGCCGAACATCATAAAAATAAATGAGAAAATAATTAGAAACCAACCAGCGTTTAATGAGATATAAATACCCAACCAATTAGAAAAAAATGAAAAGAAAATAATATTTTCAGGTATCAAACAAAAGACAACTTCATCATTTTAACAATTCTATTTTGTTAACCCACCATGCTCCACCTTAAAGGTTGACTTTTAAAAACACGACCACAACAATAGTGTGGTATTTGTTTAGTCAGTAAACAACATACATTAACCACGTCAAAAATTGGCTTTATTCATAGAAGGGAAAGATAATGAAAAAATTAAAATTTGTTGCAAAAAAAGGACCTGTACTTGCTACGAAGAAAAAAGACCCTAGCAATCCAGGCCCTTGCTGCGGGACACCTTAAATCACGCCAATAGAATATATTCTTACATTTATATATAGGCTTATATTTAAAATACCTTAAAGAAAATTTCGGTTTTGGTGTTTCAACCATAAATTAGGGGGATGAATTAACATCCCCTCTTTATCGTTGTGATTCAATATTTGAAAATAAATCCTATAAGATTTTTATAAAATATAAGCAATTCTCACTCAACATCCGGATCAGACTGTGACCCGAATTTCTTATTTATATGATCTCATCTATAAAAAAAGAAAATATCAATCGATTTCTTTTTTACTGTTGGCGTTGCTATTAACAGCATTTCAAGCCCCACTTCCCTATCTATCTGGATACATCATCGATCAGGTTCTACCTGGCGAGGATTCTAATTTACTTCTACAGGCCGTTTGTTTACTCGCAGCGCTCTATAGCTGCTTCCTGATACTAAATTATGTTAACGCGTGGTTTCGTCTAAAGGTTCGGAAAGAGATCATGATTGACTTTAATCAGGATGTTATTAAAAGCATACTGGGCATGAATTATAATCATCGACTCAACATTAATAACGGCGATTTGTTATCTCGCGTTACAAGAGATATAGACCAGTTTGAAGTCATTATGCCCTATGGGTTATCAGGTGCAATTCATCACATCGTCTTATCTATCGTGTTGCTAGTGATCGTTTTTTTCTTGAACTGGCAATTAAGTTCAATACTTCTTGTCCTGTTGCCTGCTGCGGTCATTGTTTACATGAGGTTCGACAGCGCATTGTGGTCCTCATCTAAAGATGAAACTGATGCCTCAGCAAAAAAACTCACTGTCATACAAGAAACCATTGAAGCTGATGCAGAAATAAAGATATACGACGCTGAAAATTTTTTCCTTACACATTGTAGAAAAGCCGTTGAGCGACTAGAAAGTAAACGTTATATCCGGCAACTCTATGACACCAAAGTTAGCATGATTATTATGGGCATTCCTATGCTGGCCATGGTTATTATTTGGTATCTTGGTGGTGCTATGGTCATTGAGGAGCAACTCACGATAGGCTTAATAATCACCTATACGGCAACGCTAAACTTGATGGTACCCTCTCTTATTAGAATTATTGAGTTTGTTTCAAGCCTCCCCAATGAATTGACAGCGTTAATGCGCCTAAAAGAATTGTGCGATTTAGCTCAAGTGCTGCCTAAACAAGGTTTAGCTAATAGTCCTGACCAAAAAAAGGAACATTTCACCGTATTTGAATCAATGATTTTAGAAGGCATGAGTTTTTCCTATCATCCAGGCTACCCCTTATTCACTCGCCTAGACTTGGTTTTCGATAGAGGTCGAGCGCATTTGGTTAATGGCGGTAACGGTGCAGGTAAATCGACGCTACTCACCATCCTGAGTGGAGAACTGAAACCTCAATCTGGGAAAATAAAACTAGATACCATTGACCTAAGTGACTTATCAAATCGGTCTCAGTATATTGCTATGGTTCCACAAAGAATCCACATTATTTCTGATTCCATTCGAAACAACGTTACTTTCGGCAAGGATATTGATCAAAACAAAATTCAGACAGCGCTGTCTCTAGTCGGGCTGGATAAGTGGATTGATCGACTAGACGAAGGTATTGATCATGTCATTAAAGATGCGCATTCAGAGTTATCTGGAGGCCAAATCCAAAAGCTGGGTCTCGCACGAGCCATACTGCGTGATACACCTATTCTGCTAATGGACGAGCCTACGAACAACTTAGACAGTGAAGCGGTGAAGTTGCTCATCGATATTATTAGGTCACAAAAACAGTCGAAAATTGTTGTGATTGTAAGCCATGATGATCGCCTATTTGATGCAGTCGATCGCGTCGTTTACCTTGAAAATGATAGTTTACGTAACTCTACTCGGGTCACAGAAACTGCCACCAAAGAAGTTTAATTGGATGACAGTTTGACGTATCTGGGAACGTAAATATCCCTATGCAACCTCAAGATCCAAGATTCAGAGCCTCTCATCATCTTCAATTTGAGGAGAAAACCCGAAGGAATAGCCATACTTTTCAAGGCTTTCGACAATCAAGTGGATGCACTCAGGGATTCATGACGGCATGGCTTTCGCTTGCTGCTGTTCATAATATGCCGCAGACAGGATAAGGACATTTCTGGTGAGGTGCACAACCCAAACAAAGAGCAATGAATCAGTCACAGCGTAAGCGACGCCAAGCAATATCGCGAAGAGAAAGAATTCTAGCGAATGCCATCCAAGCGGCCGGTTTTCTTCGTGAACAAACCAAAACAGTAACGAAGAAACACAGATTGCGCCCCACAGAGGAAGCGCCAACAACAATGTGCTCATTAAAAACACTCGCCATATGATCTCTTCGTATCCCGTGATCCCGATTTGAAACAAGAGATAGTCTCGATTCTTTTTAAGAAGCTTGACCCCCTTAAAACAGTTGATAGCAAATGTTCTTGGATCTGGTGAACTTATTGGTGATCCGGCGAACAACAAGGCGACCCCAACACACATGCCACCTGCGATAAGTACACTCATTTCCAACAAAGGTATAACCTGCCAATCTATATAGAAATAGAGCGTATAAGCGATCACGGGCAGCATTAATAGAAAAGCAAGACGATCCCCAATGACTCGGGGATAAAGAAAAGATAAAGCGATAACTGCAATAAGCAGGAAAGCGAGCAAGCTCACTCTTGGAAAATTCCTTTTTTAAAGTGACGGCGTAAAACACCCTCTTTGTGTTTTTGTAAGAAATCTCGGAAGTCTTCTGAAAACATGGCATACAGATGATAGTCATTCCATCCATCACCGACAGGAACGTAGTTTTTAAGTACCCCTTCTTTTATTCCACCAAACTCCGCAAGACGAATGGAATCCTCATTGCCGGATAAAACATAGCCATATATTTTATGTAAATTCATGACGTTAAACGCCATTTGCAAACTTAGCAGTGCAATCTCTGGCCCAAATACGCTGGTACGGTACGCTTCTTCACCGACTAAGTAGCGAAGATCTGCTGTGCGGCTTTTCCAATCAATGTTGTTGAACCAGACCATCCCTATTGGCTTACCACTTTTGACGGAATACACCAATCCCAAAAGGCTTTCTGCACCATAGACAGTCGCGTTCTGCTCAAGCCACGTCATGGCTTGCGCCTTAGCACCATTGACATAGGTAGAGCTATCAAAGACCGTCGAATTGAGGTAGGGATCATCCAACCATCGCGCTATGGTGTCTATATCTTCGATGTTAGGACGGCGCAACGCGCAGTAGATTCCACGAACACTATCAAACACGGTTATCCTCACTCCCCATCATCAATAAATCGCAATACGCACCCTCAACAAAAAGCTGCTTTCCTAATCGCGCTTCTTCCGTGAAACCTAGACGTGCTAAGCAATCTATTTCTCGCTGCTCATTAGAAAGCAACTGAATGTAATACTTTCCGAGGTGATAGTGTTCGGACAACCAACTCATGACTGCCTGAAGAGGACTATCAGCAAAATCATGTAACAAGTGGATATCGAGATAGGCAATGCCCTCGAACATGGCTTTTATTCTAACAAAGCCAACCTTGGTCTTTTTTTCATTAAATACAACAAAATCGCCATCGCCCAACGCCGAATCGAGCTCTGACATTGAACAACCAAGAGGATACGCGAGGTTTTTATACGTCGAACACTTAAAATCCGATGATTCCACATCTAAGAAATCATCCACTGTTGCCAATCTAAACAACACTAAAATCACCACTCATATTTTCAGATCACTCAACCGTAAAATTAAACCGTTTTTTTATTCACGTGTTCTTGAAATAAATTAGCGATCAGATAAGGGATATTGACGAAACCGTTGCTCAACGCATGACATGTTGAGAAATATGTTCAATAAGATTTTTCCGTTTTATAAACGTAAGATCAAACGTGGCTGACAGTACCTCACGTCCATTAACATAGGATTTGCCGGTTAACCTTGCGCCTAAACGATTGATGGCTTTTATGCTGACATGGGCTTCTAGGGTATCCCCAGGTAGCGCTGGCGACTTAAACCGCATTTGATTCACGGTACTCGCAATAACATCCGTTTCTTCTTCAAACTCGCTTCGATAATGAAGTAAAACGATACCGGCTTGCGCGAGTGCCTCCCCCATCAAAACGCCCGGCATCATGCTAACGTGTTTGAAATGCGCATTAATCAGCTCAGAGGATTCAGGGATCTTGTATTGCGCAACGACGTTAGACTCAGTCAAATCACTGACTGAATCCACAAATAGGAATGCATCGCCATAGGGTAAAATGGAGCGAATAGCAGCTTTACCCAACACGCCTTTCGTATCCCTCAGCCCATCAATGACGTTTCTATTCATATAGCCAACTCAGTGACACAGTAATGTCAGTCCATTTTTCGCAGGATGGTGGCCGCGTTTGTGCCACCAAAACCAAAATTTAAAGAGAGCACGGTTTTCAGATCAGCCTGTGTGGCTTCACGCACGATGGGCATATCAGCGAACAAAGGGTCAATATTATCAATATTGATGGAGGGCGCGATAAAGCCTTCTTTCAGCATCGCAATGCAGGCAATTAACTCAATGGCCCCGACTGCACCAATCGCATGTCCTGTCATAGATTTGGTCGATGAGAACCTCGGAACATTGCCTCCAAATGCTCTACGTAAACCATTGACCTCGGCCACGTCACCAGCCACAGTGCCTGTCCCATGCGTATTAATGGCGTCAATCTCGGCAGAAGACATTCCCGCGTCTTCCAATGAGCTGGCAATACAATCAACAAATGTTCCACCATCGGCTTGAGGTAGCACTAGATCATACGGGTCAGAATTCGCTGCATAGCCTATGATTTCTGCATAGATTGGTGCATTGCGTGCTAACGCTGAATCAAGCGACTCTAATACCAAAACACCGGCCCCACCACTGATCACAAAGCCATCTCTATCACGATCATAGGGACGAGAAGCGCCTTCTGCTGTGTCATTAAAGCCAGTAGACAGCGCCATTCTCAAAGCTTGAAAAGAAGCAACAATCAGCTCGTTCACTTCCTCACAACCGCCTGTTATTGCTCTATCGATAACCCCATCGCGTATAAGCTCGTACGAATGTCCAATATTGTGTGCTCCGGTAGCGCAAGCAGACGATATTGAATAGCTTCGCCCAGTGATCCCGAAGAGCTTAGTGAGTATTGCGCTCGCGGTGCTGCTCATGGATTTGAGGACAGTGTAAGGCTCCGTTCTGCGAACCTGGCCGTTATAGTACCTGGCCCCTTCTCTGTGTATCACACTCACATCCGCCACACCGCTGCCAACAAGACACGCTGTTCGTGGGTCTGCGAGTTCTGCAGGAGTCAAACGAGAGGCTGATATCGCATCATTGGCAGCAACACTGCAATACAGCGTTGAGGTGGGCATCGCCCTGAGGAGTTTCAAAGGGATGTTCGCAGACTGTACTTTTGATTCTTCTAAATCAACGAAACCCGCAACGCGACTTGTCAATCCATACTCAGACCAAGATTCCATGGCGCGAATGCCACTGCGACCAAGCTTCAAAGATTCCGTTAACGTATCAAAATCATTGCCGATTGACGAAACGACACCAACGCCGGTCACCACAACACGTCTACGATTATCCATTTTTTTCACTGAGCTTGGATTCAATGATGTTTAAAAGATCGCCAACAGTGTCAAGTTTGATTAAGTCTTCGTCATCTATAGAGATTGATAGAGAATCTTCTAAGTCGAGTGTCAATGACACAGCCTGCATGGAATCCATACCAAGATCACTACGTAGTGACATTGAGGGTAGAATGTCTTTCGCTGCAATGGCATTTTCTGATTCGGACTCTAATCGACTCATGATTTCCGATATTATTGAGTCTGTTAAATATTTAGTCTCTTTTACAATAGTGCTCATATTATTACCACTCAAGCCAATAAAACCGTCAAAGAAATAATGTATTTTCTTTTTTATTATTAATAAAAATACTAACAATGGCTTTTATCATCGTCAATTATCTTAGAGATACATGCATTGCGCTAAGCGTGTTCACACCCAAACAAACTCAAGATGCTTGGGTATATCAATCCTGTGCAGGACCTAGATACTGTACATCTTCCGTTGCCTAGTAAAACCTTGCGCGTACTGCTTTCACGCGCGATTTTCCGTGAGGTTATCAGAATACCTCACGATGTGAGAGCGCATTTACCTAAATTGCCAGCCATTAATATTACAGCTAAAAATATAAGCTAAACCTCATGATAATTACTGACACACTAATTATAAATACGCATCTAAAGAATTAGATATAAACCATAAACAAATTAGAGATTGATGGTAAAAAACGCACCGCTCAAATTTCAAATAAAAGACACAATCGTCATTTAAACGATTTATTCAACGCTTTGCGAACTAAATGTCACAGCGAGTCCGTGGATTAGTTGATGGCAGTCGCTATTTTGCGAGTCAATTTGGTGACTTAGAGAAGATACTGACAGCTATCATTTATACACCTAGTTTCTCTCCGTGGTATTCAAAGACAAATCGGGCTAGTCTGGTTGCAATCACAACAATAAGGACAGCTAACATGATTCAGCAAGGCCAAACCCTTCCGTCTGCCACTTTGAGCGAACTCACCAAAGATGGGATGGTCAATCACGACACGAACGCTTTATTTGCAGATAAGAAAGTGGTTTTATTCGCTGTTCCTGGCGCGTTCACACCTACCTGCTCAGAATCTCACTTGCCCGGTTTTATCGTGCTTGCAGACCAAATTAAGGCAAAAGGCGTGGACGAGATTATCTGCGTGTCTGTGAACGACGCATTTGTGATGCAAGCCTGGGGCGAAACACAGAATGCTGACGAAATCATGATGCTAGCTGATGGCGACGCCAGCTTCACAAAAGCACTGGGGTTGGAAATGGACACCGCAACCTTCGGCGGTATTCGTTCACAACGTTATGCAATGATCATCGAAAATGGTGTTGTGACACAACTGAATGTGGAAGCACCTAAAACGTTTGAAGTGAGTTCAGCAGAAGCGATCCTTACTGCGCTGTAATTGATTGGCGCTAAACATTGCTAAATACCGAAATCGGAAGCCAATGCTTCCGATTTTTTGTATCTAATTTCTCTGGCTCGCCATACCGTTGCGCAATGGCAATGCATAACAGTGACTAAACGTAGATAGGCAGAATGCCGCGATCTTTCACCTTACGTATCGCCAATTGTGTGTGAATGTCTTTCACGTTTTGCAGGCATTGTAGCTTGCGAGTGAATTGCTCATAACCAGCCAGATCTTTCGCCACCACTTCCAGCAAGTAATCATAAGCGCCTGACACCACGTGGCAACTCACTACCTCCGCCATATCGCCAATCGCTTGCTCAAAATCATCCACAGACGTGACTTGGTGATTGTTCAAACTCACCTCGACAAACATGGTCATGGCAATGCCAATTTTATCGCGAGAAAGTGAAGCGTGATAACCGGCGACGATTTTGTCCTTTTCAAGCCGTTTGATTCGCCTTGCACAGGGCGACGGGGAAAGCCCGACTAAATCCGCAAGTTCTGCAGTTGTCAGCCTCGCGTCTTTTTGCATCAATTCCAAAAGCTGCTTATCAATACGATCCATTCATCACACACCGCTATTCATCAAAACATATAAGAATGATAGCGGAAACCATCAATATATACCGATATGAAGCTCAACATTGCCACCTATCGCCAATCGTGGTGCACGATAATAGCGTTTTAAGATCATGTGCAGAAAGGGATGAACACATGGCAACAAATCAGCTTGCATCGCAAACGCAAAAGGCATCAGATACATCCAAGACATCATCAAAAAACAAAGTGACGGGCTATCTGGCCATGCTTGCAACGCTGTTGCTGTGGGCGGGCTTTTTTCTTTCACTCAAAGGCGGTGCGAATTCAGATCTCCTCCCCGCTGATCTCGCGTTGATGCGCTTTCTTGTTCCTGCACTGTTGCTTTCACCTTTCGTTTATCGAGCCCGTCACCGGATTGCGGCAATCCCAAGTAAATACATGTTCGGGATGTTTATCGGCAGTGGTTTACCCTATTTATTGGTGGCCAGTACCGCGATGCAAACCGTCCCTGTTTCTCATGGCAGCGCACTCGTCCCTGGCACATTGCCGCTGTTTGTTACTGCCATTGCTGTGGTGTTTTTTCACCAGCCATTGAGCTCACATCGCATTATTGGGCTCGCCGCCATTACCATAGGTACAGCACTTTTTCTTGGCACAAACATGGGATCTAGCGGCGTCGAGGGCAGTTATGATTGGGCGCAATCCAAAGGACATCTCTTGTTTCTGCTTGGCAGTCTGATGTGGGCAACGTTCACGATTTGTGCGCGTGTCGCCAACCTTGAAGCCCTTGCATGTTCAGGCATATTGGCAATTATTTCGTGCCTGACTTTAGGCGTTGCCATTGGTGTGGGGTGGCTACCAAGCACTCTGAGCAGCACCCCTGCTTCAGCATGGCCTTGGCAAGAAGTGCTAAGTCATACGTTATTGCAGGGCGTGGGGGCGGGAATTCTCGCCTCTTGTACTTACTTATATGCCGTTAAACAACTCGGTGCGGAACGAAGTGCGGCGTTTGGTAGTGCGACACCTGTAGTTGCTACCCTACTCGCCATACCAATCTTCAACGAACAGCCTGATGCAATGACAAGTCTCGCGCTGGTGTTTGTATGCTTAGGAAGTTTGGTGGCGAGTAATATCTTCTTGAAACAAGATACTTCAATGCACTATCAACCGCCCTCCCATCAGCAATGATAGGCGTAAAAAACAAGTAGCCAGAGAGACTTGTCTTGAACGGTTTTAATCCATCTCTTTGTCAAAATCTGCTGTTTTGTCAGCGCTACTCGTTCCCAAATACAATAGGTTCATCACCTGTTTTCCACTTGGGATGGCTCACCATCGCTTTCGAAAACGTGGGATCATCGTAATGCTTGATGAGCCACGCCCGTAGATTCGGCAAAGGCGCTTGGGCGTACCATTTTTTATCTACGCGAGAAAATTGACGAATAAATGGCAAGATGGCGTAATCCACCAAGCTGGGCTGCTCCCCCATGATATAGGCATGTTGAGACAACCGCTGTTCAATAGGCATCAACCACTTGCAACACATGTCTCGATACTCTTCTTTGTTATCATCATGATAACGAGAAGCCGCACGGTATTTTTGTAATGCGCCGACAAACGCCACGTCATTGTTTTTTATCCATTCAAGCATCGCGGGTCGCTGTGTATCGTCGTGAGAATAGAGCAGATTTGAGGGGTCTGATTGCGTCAACGCCCACACCATGATGTCAATACTCTCATCGATCACTTTGCCATCACCAAGGTCCAATACTGGCACTGTGCCTTTTGGCGAGATAAGCAGCATTTCTTCGGGCTTATTGTTCATGTCAATATCGCGCAAAATCACGGTTTGACGCGCATGCAAAATCGCTAATCGGCTGCGCATCGCGTAAGGGCACTGTCTCAATGAATAAAGAATCGGCGTTGTCATGATGAAAAGCTTTAAAATGAAGACATTAACTGGATAGTAACTGAAGGAAAACTGGGTTTCACCCCAATTCATTCATGATCCAGATCAACGAAAGCCTAATGAGTGGCAATGAAAGCGTGAGGCGAGTAGAATGCCCGCTCAAAAAAACGATTACAAAAAACCGAAGCGAGCAGTCTCACAATGAGTAGAAAACTTGAATTATTGGCACCTGGTGGTGATGTTGAAGCGATCAAAGCGGCCATCGTTGCTGGGGCAAATGCCGTTTATTGTGGCTTAGATATTTTTAACGCCCGTAACCGCGCATCCAATCTTTCATTTGACGAGCTAAATGGCGTGTTGCGCTTGGCTCATGAATACGGTTGTGAAGTCTTTCTCACACTAAACGTGGTGATTCTAGAGCATGAAATCAAATCACTCGTAAAGTTGCTCAATCAATTAGTGAACACCTCACTTGATGGCATCATCGTGCAAGATCTTGGCGTGTTTAACCTGATAAAGAAACACTTCCCCACGTTAGATATTCACGCCTCTACTCAGTTAACCACACACAATGAAGGCCAACTCAAGTTTCTTTCAAAAATCGGCGCTTCACGCGTTAACTTATCTCGCGAACTGAACATCGACGAAATCAAAGAGATGACGGCTGTTGCTCATGAGCATGACATGCTCACCGAAGTCTTTGTTCACGGATCTCTTTGTATCGCTTTCTCCGGCCAGTGCTATTCAAGCTCGGTGAGCGTAGGTAACTCAGGCAATCGTGGCCGTTGCAGCCAAGCGTGTCGCGATGAATACGAAGTGACCAACGTCGGCACTAAGTACCCACTGAACCTAAAAGATAACTCCGCGTATTTTGATCTTCCTGAATTGGTTGATGCGAAAGTAGACTCATTGAAAATTGAAGGCCGCATCAAAGGTGCTCACTACGTTTATACCGTGGTGGAAAACTGGCGTAAGAATATCAACACGTTCGTTGAAACGGGCGAGCTATATGAAGACGATTCGAATCTACATAAAGTCTTCAACCGTGGTTTAACCAATAAGTTCTTAAAAGGTAATCTGACCAGAGACATGTTTATCGACAACCCTCGTGATAACAGCGTTAACTATGCCGTTGAAAAGAGAAATGCGATTGATGTGGTTCAAATTCAAGAAGTAAGAACCGACCTTTATAATGATAAGAATGCGATTGGCGCAACACTGAGAGAAAAAGTAGAAAGCCTAAGCATTGATAAGATAGCGGTGACCATTGCATTCAACGCGTCGCTGGGTGAACCATTCAGTGTCGTTGTTACACCGAGTGACAACACGCGCGACACATTTGAAGTGCAATCAACCTCGCGACTAAGAGAAGCGGGCGAGAAAGCCATTACGTCAGACGAGTTAGAAAAACGCTTCAAAGGCGTGATCAACCCTAACTACGAACTGCTCGGTTATGATTTCTCTGCATTAGGCGAAAACTTGGCGATTCCGTTCCGAGAGCTAACCGAAGTGAAAGATCGCGTCGCATTCCTATTGAATGACTCTAAAGACGTCATCAAGCACGTCGAAGTCCCTGCCCTGCCTCAGCAGCCAAAAGTAGAAGAGAAGCCTAAGCTATCCATGCTCATTGCTGATATCGCTGACTTGAATGTTTGTGATGTCACAGACGCGGATATTTACTTCAAGTTACCTGAAAGCTTCAAAAAGCGTGACCGTAAGTACATCAATATTTTCTTAGACAACCCACGCTTGATCCCATGGTTTCCTGCCGTACTTATTGGCAAAGATTACGATGAAGCAGTCAAAGTGCTTGAAGAAGTGAAACCCGCACGCATTGTGACCAATAACACGGGTATTGCCTATAAAGCCTTTGAAATGGGCATTGAATGGATTGCTGGCCCGTTCCTGAACACGACGAATTCCCACGCCTTAATCACGATGAAAGAGTCGCTGAACTGTGCGGGCGCGTTTATTTCCAATGAGATCAACAAAGTTCAGATCAAACAAATTCGTCGACCTGAAAACTTCAAATTACTGTATAGCATCTATCACCCGATTCTGATGATGACAAGCCGCCAGTGCTTCTTCCAACAAACGGTGGGCTGTAACAAACCCGCAATTGAAGCGGGCTGCATGCTGCGATGTGAGAAAGCGACAACCATCACCAATGTGAAGGGCATTTCGTTTGCGGTTGATAAGCAAAAAGGCGGCTACCCAAGCATTTACAACCATGAACAGTTCTTAAACATGGATGCAGTGGCTGATCTTTCATATCTGTTTGATGAGTTCTTTATTGATTTAACAAACATCGGCGGTGGTTCGAAAGAACAAGCCGACAAAGTTGAGCTTGTTAAACACTTCGAGAAACTGGTGAATGGCGATGTCAGTGTTCGAGAAGAATTGTTTACTATGGTGCCAATCAATACCAACGATCAGTATCAACAAGGGTTGTAATACTTCCCTAGAGAACCTTGTTTAAGCACTTTAGAAAAAACACCAAGCCGCGATGATGAATCGCGGCTTTTTTATTTATTTTATTGGCATAACCAAACATTTTTCTGTTGCCATGGATAATTCGAAAATACCCCACCACTTCAGGTCTTCCAGCCGAAAATAACACGCTCATGACACAGATAAAACCATGATTTTCTGAAATAACTGCCCAAAACAGTCTCATATATTCTTCAGCACTTTCCTTTCTCAGATATATGCGCATTAAAAAGTAATATTTCCAGTAACCAAATATAAAACACATTGCACTGTATCAATAAACACACTCAGCATCTCATTAATAAAATACAATACGTTAAAAATAGAAACATTCATTCCTAATACTCAATATGGGAAAAAGCATTAGAAAAGTTAGCAAATACTAATAAAGCCTTAACGAAAGTACAGTTTTCATGACTATTTATTAGTGATTTTTGTCGCATTTTAGAGAGGGTAACTCAACAAGATGATATCGTGCTGCAACTTCAAGGACGACGATAAACAATCACGATTTTCCGATCGGGTTTGAAGTCAGGTTCGTAAATCGGCAATAAACAAGCCAATTAACCAATCATTCAATTGATGGATTCCAATAACGATGAAAAAGAACGTCTTAGCATCACTCATTATGTTAACTGGTGCTGTAGCATCGACAACAAGTTATGCCGCCTGTCTTGGTAATGTATACAGTATGAACGCAGGAAGAGGACATGTTGGTGCTCTTATTGACATAAAAGAAAGCGCTTACACTCCAGGCTCAACTTATACACAAGATGCTGCTACCCGTGCCGAAATTCACTCCAAGGCACTGTTTAGCTCTTCAGCCATGGCATACAACAAAAATACCGACCGAATATACTATGCTAATGTACCCGCTCCAACTTCCTACCACATGGCTAACGCTGAGACGCTCTTTACCGAAGATGAATTAAGAAGCCTAGATTTCCACGCAAAAAGCTCTTCACCTTCTACACTCGCCTATTTTGATGTAGGCACTCAAGAGCATGTTGAAGTCGCCAAGACAAAATTTGGTATCTACCGCATGGCGTTTCACCCAGAAACCGGAGAGCTTTACGCGTCCGATAGTGTTCGCCTCTTCAAAGTTAACCCCGAAACTGGTGAAGTGAATCAGATTGCTCTCTTGCCTTTAAATGCTCGCGCAGGTGGCTTTACAAACTGGGGTGACTTCGAATTTTACAACAATGAACTGCTGTATGTGACCAATGGCCGCACTTTCGTCGTAGACTTAGACACTGCAGCACTCACCTTAAAAGCCTTCCACTTTGTTGATTTCGTCACATCTGTAACAACTGATCAAAATGGCCAGTTAATCATGGCCGCAAAAAACCAAAACGTAACAGGCAATGTCAACAGTAACCACCTTTGGCGTTTCAAACCAGAAACCGGTGAAAAAGTACAGGTGGGCCTATTCCCAACCCGTATTAGCGCAATGGCAACGGTGACTTCTGAAGAACACACCTGCTACGAGAGAACCATCTTTCCGAGCGATAATGAAGATGTAAAAGTAGAAGTTGACAGCATTACTCCGGCCGTAAGCACTGTAGATGAAGGAAAGGCAACTGTAATACGAATCAATTTCAGTGAAGCCACGCCAAACGCGAATAATGTTTTGTTGTTGGCTGGCGAGACTAATTTATACTCAGCCTCTGCTGATGATTTTGATCAAAACATTGTTGTCCGCTTTTCAAACGGAACAAGCGTCGATGCGACTCTTTTGGAGCAGGGAGTAGATATAGCATTACCGAAAGGCGTCACTTTTGCGGAATTTGAAGTATCTGCTAACGTCGATAGCATCAGTGAAACAGAGGAAAGCTTTAACCTTTTAGCGAGAATAAAAGAAGCGAAAAACATTCGTGTAAGTACCGTAACCATTGTTGACATCGACAGTGGAAATGGCGCTAACGTTATACCTGTTGCACAGAATGACTCAGTTTCAACGTTTAACAATGCAACGCTCAGCAATGCTGTACCTCAAGCAACAGATTCTGATGGTACCGTTGTCAGCTATCAGGTCGTACAGAATGTGGGCTTAGGTAGCCTTTCGTTTAACGCAAACGGCAGTTACACTTTTGTTCCAGGAAGCAGCTTTGCTGACCTTACTTCTGGTCAGCGCCGTGTAACCTTCTTCAACTATACTGCGACAGATAATGACGGTGGAGTGAGCTTACTCAAGACCGTTTTGATCACAGTCTTTGGCACAGATACTGCAACGCCAAATGCAAACCCTGTTGCTTATAATGGCTCAGCGTCAACCAATAACGACACCACCCTCAATAGCAATGTACCTGCCGCCACAGACTCTGATGGCACAGTAGTAAGCTATAATCTAGTGCAGAATGTCAGCGCAGGCAGCCTATCTTTCAATGCAAATGGCAGTTACACCTTTGTTCCTGGCAGCAGCTTCTCTGACTTGACATCGGGTCAAAGCCGCAATGTGACCTTCAGATACCTTGCAACGGATAATGATGGTGCAGCAAGTGAAGTAAAAACCATAACTATCTCCGTACATGGCACGAACGTGATAGAGCCAAACGTAAAACCAATCGCTTACGATGGTTCTACTTCAACCAGCAATAATGCCACTTTGAATAACAGCGTACCCGCAGCAACAGACTCTGATGGTTCGATAGCTAGCTATCAACTAGTGCAAAATGTCAGCGCAGGTAGCCTGTCTTTCAACGCAAATGGGAGTTATTCCTTTGTTCCTGGTAGCAGCTTCTCTGATTTGACGTCAGGTCAAAGCCGTAATGTCTCGTTTAGCTACACAGCGACAGATAACGATGGTGCAGTGAGTTTACCGAAAACTATCACAATTACTGTGTTGGGTTCAGGCGAGAATAACAATGGCTTCTTTGTGACAGAAATTATTGGACGTACCGATCTTTGGGAACCTGGTGCACCTTCCGGTCAACAAAATGGTGCGACAGGCTTCAATGCGAACGTTCAGTTTTCTCAAGCCACGACGACAGACAACATGCCAATCTATGTACAGATGATCAGCGGCTCTGCAAAAGTGGGAGTTCCAACCGATTCCAGTACTGATATTTCGTCATTCAGAAATACCAGTGTTTTCCCATCGAGAGAAGTGTTTCCATACTCACTTACTTCTTCAGGCACACGAATCGTTTTGCCAAAGGGTTCAACAGCGTTTGGAATTTTCTTGTCGGCAGAACTGGATCGAATCACCGAAGGAAATGAAACCTTCACCATTGGTGCTTGGTCTAAAGCTGATAAGAGTGACTACCAAACTCACGTAATTACCATTCACGACCACGACAGCAATTAACTGTAAATATGTCCAATACAAGTAGCGCCTGACATCATCAGGCGCTATTTATTTTTTCTTTTCCATACACTCTACAATTGAACTTCAAACTTCCGTATTTCCTGTCGATTCAAGGCTAAAAGCCTCTACTTGAAAGGTTAAACTGAGATAAAACGGGATATGTATAGACGATCCTGATTAAGCGATTTCGCAATCTCAGGTTGGCGCATGACGCCGTTTTGGGGAGGGACACGCTCATCAGTCAGGTTTGAAAATATAACTTACCTCACCTGTCTTCGACCCTTTAGACCAACAGGCGATTTTTCTTAAGCTTAATGGCTGAAGAATAGAAGATATCGCTCAGCTTTTGCCTCTGACAGTTTATCGCCTTGAATTAAACGCTGCTTCTCTAAAAGCGACTGTCCAACCTAGCTTGCTACCCAAACATTGACAACCATGAACAGCCATTGAGCATGGATGCGGTGACCGATTTTTTATATCTGTTTGATGTTTTTTTTATTTATTGTTTTTTACATAACCAAACACATGTTTTCGCATTGATGGCGTTAAGCGTAGGTCGAGATCCTAATAGCGCCAACCACAAGCCTATGCACAAATACTCATACAAATGCACATGGAATATTCATTTTCCACATAATGCCATTGTGAGATTAATTTTAAAATCCATATTCATAAATCCCTAAGGTTTTTAAGTCTTAAGCCTAGGGATTTCTGGCGATTTACCGCTTGGTGAGAAAGATTATCATATTGTCTTTCCCCGTCTTTATTACCACTATAATTAGACCGTACTACATACTTTAAAAGAAATATGGTCACACTTAAGTCAGACTATTTTCCATATTCCACTTAATTCTGAGCCTACCCCTTGTCACAGAATTTTGTACATTTACATTCTGCATAGGTACTAGACCAGAATGTCGTCGGTCATATCAGTACCTTCTCACTCAGCACTGCATAATACGTCGACTGCTAGGCGAAAAATCGTATTGCGATCTCATCGCGGTGACGAACATAAAAAGTGTTGGGAATTCTAATGAATGTCAGTTGTGGAGCTTCGGCTCTATCTATAAACAGGGCAATGAAAAATGGCTTCTATTATTGGTACCGACCAAAACGATACACTAAATGGCACTTCTACCGACGACATCATCTATGGTCTAGCGGGTGATGATGTTCTCAATGGTGGTGATGGAAATGATGTCATTATTGGGGGGGAGCTCGCCAACGGCGCATCACCTAGCTCAAGAAACACTGATGGCACCTATGATGTGAGCAACGGCAATACATTCAATATTAGCCTATCGAACTTTACTAACGACACTGAGTTCAACAACTCAATCGGCTATTTTCTCCTCGATAGCAGTGGAAACATTCTTAAAGCCGAAGTCCTTTCTTCTAGTGCGCAAACCGCGACAAGCGTCAATGACTATAACGTTGATACGCAAGGCGCGACGTCTCTGAGCTTATTCCTTATTCCCGACGGTGCCTCACAAGGCTTTGTTGATGGCGACGTGACATTGGATATCTCTGGCCAAATTCCAATTGTTAGTCAAGGTGCGATTGCATCAATCGTTTACGTCTCGCAAGCAAACGAAAACGGCGATGGTCAGGATCACGAACAGATCATTGGTGATACCAGCATCTGGGAAGATCGCTGGAACCTCGGTCAAGGCGATTTCGTTGATACAACGTTTGAAGTTTACGTCAACCAATTCCTGCCAGACCAGCCTGATGATGACACAATTTCAGCTGGAGCGGGCGATGACACTGTCTTTGGTGGCCTTGGTGAAGACACGATTTCAGGTGGCGATGGAAATGACCTTATCTTCGGAGGACTTGGTGACGACCACCTAAACGGTGATGCCGGTGACGACGACATTCGTGGCGGTTTTGGCAATGACACGATCAATGGAGGAGACGGTAACGATATCCTTCATGGCAAAGCAGGAAATGACACCTTAGATGGCGGGGCTGGTGATGACCAGTTGTTTGGTAGTGCTGGCAGCAATACGTTACTGGGTGGTGAGGGTAACGACTATCTGTTTGCTGGCAACGGGCACAACAACACACTCGATGGTGGCGCAGGTGTCGATATTTATCGAGGTGGTATAGGTAGCGATACGTTAATCTTCGATGTGAATGACTTTGATGGCAGTACATCTATCAATTTAGCTGGCCGTGAAATCAACACGAAGATTTACGCAGCAGGGACCAGCTTTGATACGCTCAAAGTCAATGGTGATATCCATGCCGATTTTACAGGTGAAGCGTATCAAGCTGACGCCAGCATCAAGGGCAATGTCATTTCTGGTGTCGAAGCCGTTATTGGTGACGCAGGAGATCAAACCGTCACCGTTAATGAACATGCTATCTTTGCTCAATCAGACGATATCGACCGTAGTGATTGGGATGGATTTGTTGCTTATTTGGGTGAAGGTGATGACACTCTCAACCTTGTTGGCGCTAACTGGAGCTATGATGCGGCAGGTATTTCCAACGCAGATATTTCTCCAGAGATGCTGCAACAAATGGGGTTAACTTCCGTTGAAGCCGCCGAACTACAGGCGTACGTATTTACTAATGACTTCAATAGCAGTGCTCAAATTACCGTCTGGACGGATGCTGAACACATCACGCAATCTGGTATCGACATCGTTTAATTAACAACGGTTTGATTTAGCCCTTACCAGAATAACAAACGGCCCCTTGAGGGCCGTTTTAGGTTGTTATAGAAACAGGTCAACCCCGTTCTTACCACAACCCCATTTTTTTTATCTCGCCATAAGCCGCAGTAACATGCGCGGGAATAGTTTGTTCGATTTGATAGCCCTGTGCGGGGTAATCGCGTACGCGTTCGAAATCTGCCAGTGTGGCTTCTACCACCATATCAAAGGGGATGTCGTCGGTTGGGTATTCCACCAACGAAATCGGCGGAGAGGTAACAAGAACAGCATCGTATTCACCCGGCCACTGTTTAACGAAAGTGGCGTAAACACGTCGCTCCATAAAGGGCTTTTGCACCAACAGGAGCTTTTTAAAATCATGCCCTTTTTCGTGCATGGTTTGATAAGCGAACGTGACATTTTCGCCAGTGTTGCTGGCCTTGGTTTCTAGAATAATTGCGGATTCTGGTACGCCTTCATCCATGAGCACGTCAGCAAAGGTTTCCGCTTCGGTTTTGTCGAATTCATCTTTGGTGAATCGGCCAAATCCGCCAGATACCATCACGTACGGCGCGAAGCCTTGACGATAAAGTGCAGCGGCGTATTCTGCTACACGGACGTCATTGCTGCCAAGAATGAAGATGCAATCTGAAGGCTGAGGAGCATGGCCAAGTTGGTGGTAATCCCAAAGGGTTTCGAGATGTTTATAAATGCGGCTTGGCATACAGGCTGTCCTTGGTATGAACTTGGGTAAACGTTACTTCGCTTTTACTCCTCCCCACCCTCTTTTTCAAAAGAGGGTAATCAAAAGTATGACCCTAAGCCTGTAATTTTAAATGCTTGGTTGCTTTTCGCACTTGGTTGTTTTTCGCACCTAGCCGGCTCGCTTGCACGTTGCCGGTGTTTCCCATTGAAACGGTTTAAAGACTTCTCGCAAATTCACTTTCGCGTTTAACCGTGCTGCGAGTAAAAACAACCCACCGATTTTACGATGCAAAAACAACGCATCGGCTGGCGGTGTGTGCCAATAGCCTTGCTCCATGCTCAGCGCCATGCCCGCTTCATGAATACGGCTGCCGAGGTCTGTGTTGCCAAAATCGTAGTCGCCGTCATATCGGATTGGCTCACAGGCGGTCATTACCATGTTCACCACCGCGTTTTTTTGCTCAGGGAAGATGTGCTCACTGAAAAAGCCGATCTGTTCCATGGCATCACTCACGCCATCTTGGTCATTGTTTAGCGCAGCAGTCAGCAGCTTTTGATAGCCTTCGCTTATCACGTCGCCGTAGCGTCGTGTGGCACCGAAATCGAGCAGCACAATTTTCTCGGTCTCTTTTTGATAGAGATAATTGGCGAAGTTGGGGTCAGTCTGAACCAGTTTGAACTGAAAGGCTTCTTTAAACAGCAGCTCGAACAAATTGGTGACCAAGTCATTTCGCGCTGTTTGAGGCAAATCTTGCAGGTTTTCTATCGCTTCGCCTTGCTCGAAGCTCATGGTCAAAATAGAGGGCGTTGTTAACGCTTTGTAGACTTTGGGCACGATGAATCTGTTGTCATTCTTTAGTAGCTGATAGAAGGTGTCACCCATCTCTGCTTCAAGCTCATAATTAGCTTCATCATGAAGCTGCTTTTTGGCTTCTTCTAGCAGACTTTTGTAATCCACTTCTTTTGGTACTAATCCTGTTAAACGCAGCAGAGTGACGACATTGTCTACGTCGCTGCTGATGCTTTTCTTGATGCCAGGATACTGCACTTTGATGGCCAGCTCGGACGCATCATCGCCATACGCAAAGTGAACTTGCCCAATCGACGCCGCGGCGATGGGTTTGAACTTGAATGAAATGAAGTGCTGCTGCCACGACTTTCCCCACTCCGACTCCAGCACCGAGGCGAGTTGTTTGGCTGGCATTGGGGAAGCGTCAGAACGGAGTTTGGCCAGAATATCCGTAAGTTCTTTGGGTAGCGCATCTCCCGCATCCATACTGAGCAACTGCCCGACTTTCATGGCGGCGCCGCGAAGCTGGGCGAGTTGATCAGTAATACTAGAAATGTTCTTGGGAGTCAGCAGCAAATCTTTCGCTGAGGGGCGTTTACCCGATAAGAATTGCTTAGCGCCTTCGGTCGCCATGTTGGTGGCGACTTTGGTGACCACAGAGCCAAACATACCAACGCGGCTGAGCCTGTTGCTAGGAATTTTTTTTCCGTCTTTTCCGTCTTTGTACTCGGCCACATTGCCTCCGGCGTTTTATATTTACCTTTCAGTACGCGTCTTACTATAAATCGTTCACTAAAGAACGATATTAGCCAATACCGTTAAAGGCAAACCACTGGCGGAAGCGGAAAGATCTCAGGCACAAAAAAACCGCGCATGAAAGCGCGGCTTTTCCTGTAAAAGTGGTGTTGCTTACACTTTTTTCACGAACTCAGATTTCAGCTTCATTGCGCCAACACCGTCGATTTTACAATCGATGTCGTGATCGCCGTCTACCAGACGGATGTTTTTAACTTTCGTACCCACTTTAACCACCAGTGAAGAACCCTTCACTTTCAGGTCTTTGATGACTGTGACTGTGTCACCATCTTGCAGAACATTGCCGTTAGAGTCTTTGATGATTTTAACGTCGTCAGCATCTGCAGAGGCATCTTGTGACCACTCATGACCACACTCAGGGCATACATAAAGTGCGCCATCTTCGTAAGTGTATTCAGAGTTGCACTGTGGGCAATTTGGTAGAGACATTGATGATTACCTCGGTTCACATGGGTAAAGAGGGCGGTAGTCTAAACCAATCATTGCAGTACGGATATAGCCAAACGTGATAAGCACGCTTTTTTTATATGGTTAATGCTTAGTCCTGTATCTTCACGTTATTTCTCTCTATCAATACCTCATGGCTTGTCACCTTCGCGATTTTTCTTCCTTACAATCGCGCCACTTTTTCTACATAGCACAAACAATTCTTCCACAGTAAATTGCATCAGTTCACATTTTCACGATGAGATAATTCGCAACAAAAAATTCATCTTGTGAATCATTTCTTTCATCATGACTCGCCAGGCCTTTATTCTTCTTGATGTCCATTTAAATAGACGAGGCTGACCTTCTCTTCCGCTCTCTTTTACCGTTCAAACATCCGTATGAAAACCGAGCATAGTTTGCATAAAGGGCTAAGCTATTTGCATGTAAATTTCTTTTTATTTAATGAGTTGAATATCACCTAAGGAAGGGAATCATGAATGCCTTATCCATTCGACAGCGGTTATCGTTAATCATTGCCATTGCAGTGCTGTCTTTGGTTTCAGTCACAACCATTTCTCTTGTCGTGAAACGAGACAACATGTTGGAAGAGCGTAAGAATCAAATCCAAGTGTTGGTCGAAACGGCAGAGAGCTTGGTGACAAGCCTTTATCAACAAGCACAGTCCGGCAACATCAGTATGGAGCAAGCCAAGCAACAGGCAATAAACGCCCTTGATGCGATGCGTTACGGCGAAAATGGTTACTTCATGATTTACAGCATGAATTCTGAAATGATTCACCACCCTATCGCCACCAATTTGATAGGTAAGAATCTGGTTGATTTAAAAGATGCGAACGGTGTGTACATCATTAAAGAGCAAGTTGAAATGGCGAAAAATGGCGGTGGCTTCGTCCAGTACCACTGGAAGAAAGCGGGACAAGACAATACTCCCCACCCCAAAGTGGCTTACTCCCTCCCTTTTACGCCTTGGGAATGGGTATTGAACACAGGCTTGTACGTGGATGATGTCGATGCGGTGTTCTATCAAGACGTACGTCGCCTGCTGTTATTGGTTGCCGCGATTGCAGCAGTGTTGATGGCGATTTCTTTCACCATTGCCAATAGCATTACTAAACCCATCAATACCTTAAAAGAACTGCTACAAAACGCAGAGAGGAACTTAGACCTCACCGTTCGTTTTCGTCCGAAAGGCAAAAATGAAATCACCGATCTAGGTCGTGCGTTTAACAACCTAATGAACGCGTTTGAAGAAACGCTGACGAGCATCGCTTCTGGTGCAAACCAGCTAAATAGTGAAGTCGCGAAACTGGAAGATTTGTCCAACCACATCGTTGGCGCGTCTACGCGTCAATCCGAAGACACGGGCAGTATTGCTGCCTTAGTGGAAGAATTTGCTGCCAGTATTAATACCATTTCTCATGATGCTGACAAGATGAAATCGCTTTCTGATGAAAGCGGCATTCAGGCACAACAAGGTGCCACCAGCATGCGTCAAACCATTGCGAATATGGACCAGATGTCGGAGAAATCACAACGTTCAAGTAGCGCAGTATCTGAGCTTGACCAACATTCAAAAGAAATTGAAGGCATTATCAGCGTGATTAACGATGTCGCTGAACAAACCAACCTGCTTGCGCTCAACGCGGCAATAGAAGCAGCGCGTGCTGGCGATCAGGGTCGCGGTTTCGCTGTTGTTGCTGATGAAGTTCGAAACCTTGCGGTACGCACCTCAGATTCAACCAAGCAGATTGCCTCGACGATTCAAGAATTGCGCTCAGGCATTGAAGCGACTGTAAGCCATATTGAAGACAGCGTGCTTGTGGTGAACGACAATATGTCGCAAACCCACTCTGCCGAGCAGTCAGTGCGTGAGATGCACCAGAAATCGCAAGATCTTATTAATATCATCGAAGAAGTGTCGCGATCGCTGCATGAACAATCCAGCGCCAACCAAGAATTGGCAAGACGCATTCAAGACATTGCGGATATGGCAACCAACAACCACCAATCTGCGTTTGATGTTCAAGGCTCAGCACGCGAAGTGAATGGCCTAGTCAGTCAGTTCCGAACCTCTGTGGGGCGTTTCAAAGTCTCGACACCCGCGTAACCGAATTTTTCACACCCCCTGATTCACCACTGCCTGTGTGAGAAAGTGAAAAGCCCCGATATCGGGGCTTTTTGCGTTCTGGTCAATACTCAAGCGCTTTAGTCTAATCGCTTTATTGGAGTAACTTTATCCTACTAACTTTATCCTACTAACTTTATCCAACTAGCTTTATCTGACTAGCTAACCCCATCAAACTTGACCGGTTTTTCTGTTCTAGTCTTTCTTTTCTAGCCAGCCACCATGACGCTGACGGCGATAGAAGTGCGCGGGCAGCCCTTCGTTGGCCTGTGTCCAAGGAGATTCTGCTAGTGCTTGTTTCATGTCTTCATACCCGCTGTCGCGACGCAGACGAATTGAACGGCGTGAAAACTCAGCGTCACTCAGTGGAACATGCCCGTGTAAGGGCTCAAACGTGATGTGAACAATATCTATTTTCGTTCCACCTTTAAGGCTGGTCGCCTTTGGCGCCTGTTTGCCATCGATCAGTTCAGGGACTTTGGTTAATAGATGATCCAGATTGCGCTTTGCGATTAACGCTTCAACATGCTCATACGTTCGGCTTGCATATTGGATCTCCTTCTGACGCCATAACACTTCGCCCATGGTTTTTGGCAGGTCTCCGACAGGGTTCCACAAATCAACCATGAAGATCAGAAGTTCCTCATCACACGCCAAATTAAGAATACCGTTCAATGGTGTATTAGATACCACGCCACCGTCCCAGTAATAGTCCTCTCCTACTTTGGTGGCGGGAAATCCTGGTGGTAACGACCCACTGGCGACAGGATGTGCTGGCTCAATGGTCTCTGTCAGGCTATCAAAAAACACCAACTCGCCGTCTGTTACACGTGTTGCACCCAAGGTAAGCCGCGCTGCGCCTTGATTGATCAGATCAAAGTCAGTCAAATCACTCAAGGTGGAAAACAACGGTGTCGTATCGTAAAAACTGGTCGCTTCTTCTCCAGGAGGTGCAAGCCAAGGGTTGAACGAACGGGGCTTAAAAAAATCCGGCTGACCAAACATCAAGGCCTGCTGTGCACTGGCATTGTTGAAGGTTTGCGCCATCACTTCTGGTATCTCCATGTCAGTGCCGGGCCGTGAAATACGATCCCAAAACTGCGCCAGTTTCGTCAGTCGTTGTTCTGGGGGATTACCCGCAAGAATGGCAGCATTCAACGCGCCAATGGAGATCCCCGCAAACCAATCTGGTGTGAACCCAGCCTCTTCCAGCGCTTGATATGCGCCGATGTGGTAAGCACCGAGCGCTCCGCCTCCTTGAAGCACCAGACAGACTGTCGGCTTTTTCTTTTTACGCGTTGCCGCCATGATATTTCCTCAATGTGAAAGCTCTGCACTCTGTATAGACCACTATTCAATACATCATGGTGAAGGTTTCTATTCACCTGACAACAAACCGAAAGGAATCACAGTTTGTTGCAGCCCTACCGCTTCATTACAAACAATGGCTGACTGCCGCAGAAAATAGACAAAGCAATTTTCCCCTGCTGCTACCTTGAAGAAAGACACTAACGACTGTTCGTTATCGTGCCACTACGGCTTAAACGGCTTAAACGACTTAAAAGCGCGTAAACGAAAAGAGAGGCTGCTATGGAAAACGTATTCTCGAGAAAAGATGATTCCCTTTATTCCAATCCCTACTCGTTTCTTCGTCTCCCTATGGTCAAAGATCCCACCCAGACGGAGGCCGATATTGTCATTTTGGGGATGCCCTATGACATGGCGACAACGGGGCGATCGGGTGCACGCTTGGGCCCAGATGCGGTAAGACGCGCATCGGTGAATCTTGCATGGGAAGGTTTTCGCTACCCTTGGCCGTTCGACCTGAGGGATCGCTGTCACATAGTAGATGCGGGTGATTTAGTGTTTACCTGCGGCGACAGCGAGAATTTCCTTTCTATGGCGACCGATGCCGCGAGCCAAGTGCTTGCGTCCAACAAAGCATTGTTAACGCTCGGTGGCGATCACTTTGTTACCTTACCTTTACTTCGTGCCCACTTCGCCAAATTCGGACAGATGGCATTGATCCATTTTGACGCACACACCGATACATATAGTCAAGGCAGCCAATATGACCACGGTACTATGTTTTATCACGCGCCACGCGAGGGGTTGATCGATGCGTCATCGTCAGTGCAAATCGGCATTCGAACTGACTATGACAGAGACAACCATGAGTTTAATGTGATTTGCGCAGAAGCTGCCATTGATATGCCGGCCGAAGATATCGCCAACCATGTCAAAGCGTTGGTAGGCTCACAACCTGTCTATTTAACCTTTGATATTGATTGCTTAGACCCCGCATTCGCGCCCGGCACGGGTACGCCTGTGATAGGTGGCGTGACATCTGACAAAGCGCTTCGCATTCTGCGTGCATTACGGGGAATAAACTTGGTGGGTATGGACGTTGTAGAAGTCAGCCCCCCTTTCGACAATTCTGAAATCACTGCATTGGCGGGAGCAACCATTGTTACCGAACTACTTCATCTTTGGGCGTCGAAATCGGAAATATAGTCAACGTGTAAACGTCATGATGTTGGTGTGACAGAGCACTGCCAACTCTCGAAGGTCACGCTTTATTTAATAGTGACCTTCGGTTTTTGTCTTGTGTCTTTGATCAATGCCCACATGCCCACATGCCTACAGCTCTACAGCATTTGCTCTCGCTCAAAATACTCAGCGCTAACTCGCGTTTCTTTTGAGCGCGTCGTTTTGATCCAAACCCTTGTGTCTTGGAGGCGCGTCCAAGGAATGGCTTTCAATGAAATGCATGACATCATGCCGATAAGATTTGAAGAACATGTTTGGCGCGTGACCGCATCCAAGATAGTAGTTTACGGCCATGTCCGGTTGCACCTCACGCATGCGTTTTACGATATCTTTGGTCAGCACATCAGAGTGTAAGCCGTGCATCAACATTGTGGGTTGCGCAAGTTTTGCAAATTGACGCCATAGATTAAGCACAGGCGCATTTTCATCATAGCCAGCCAAAATATTGGGATCATAATGTGTCGCGTAGTGACCATTATCTAGCCGTCTTACCGAGGCTGAAATCATGGTCTGCCACTGCTGCGATGTATGCGGACCAAATGGCTGATAAAGGGTTTGCAGGTATTGATTGATTTCACTGTAACGACCAAAAGAAATCGGTTCCTGCACATAATTGATAATGCGTTTCAACGCATCTGCGGGCACTTCAGGACCAATATCATTTAACACCAACGTCGCGATACGATGCTGCTGCTCTTCGCTGGCGGCGAGCAACATACCAATCAAACCGCCCATACTAGTGCCAACCCAATGCACGCGATCGCAAGAGTAAAAGTCCATCAACTTCACAGCCATCTCAATGTAATTGGCATAGCTGTATTCACTTTTTGGGGATTCAGCCCACTCAGAAAGACCGCGACCTAGCGTGTCTGGTGCAATGACGCGATAGCCTTTCGCCGCCAGTTCATCCCCGATTGCAACGAAGTCAATACTGTTGCGTGCCAATCCGTGCCAGCAAATCACGGTCTCACCCCCTTCAGGGTTCCACGTCCTAACATGAATCTCACGCCCATTGATAATCGGATACTGTTGCAGCATTTCACACATAGTCAGTCACTCCTCCTGAGTATTAAATTATTTGACTTAATTCACGTTTTCTCAACGTAGAATGCAAAATATTTATTTTTACTCCCAGAATGCTCCTTTGTTACGACACGTTATAAAGACGATGGTATCAAAAGTGTTAACAGTGAGCATTTGTACATAATGCAACCGCTTTCAAGCTAGAAATAGCGCGTTATTCATGGCACAACTACCGATTACTTTTATCAAGCTCTACACGTAGCAGCGGATACTTCTAGCGCCATGTGATAGATAACCATTTAAAATATAACGCGTTTCACCTTCATGGCCTTCAGAAAGAAAGCCCTTATGAAGGAGTGTTTTGGCATGCCTCGTACCGTACAGAAAACGAGGTGGCTATTGGTACATTAAGGAAGATTCAATTGATCACCATAAAAGAGGTGGCTGAGCTCGCAAACGTTTCTCAGTCGACCGTTTCACGAGCCCTCAATGGCCACGAGTCAGTTAAGGAGAAGAACCGGGTTAAGGTATTCGAAGCCATCGAGACGTTGGGATATCAACCCAATGCGTTCGCACAAGCCCTTGCTTCCAACCGCTCTCACAGTATTGGCATGTTGGTTGGCACTTTTGATGGTCCTTATTTTGGCCCTTTGATGCACAATGTTGAACGCGTGGTAAGACAACAAAACTATCACCTGATCATCACAAGTGGCCATGAGCAATATGACGAAGAACAAGAATCTATCCGCTTTCTGAATGCGAAGAAAATTGATGGCTTAGTGCTCAGTTCCGACATGTTGAGCGATGCGGATATCCTGAAAATTGTCGAGAAAACCCCCGCTACCATGCTGATGAACCGCTATATTCCAGAGATTTCGGATCAATGCATCTGCATGGATAACGAATGGGGCGGCTATATCGCCACTGAATATCTGATCAATAATGGGCATCGCCGCATCGGTTGTATTACTGGCCAGTTGAGTAAAACAGATAGCCGTGACCGTCTTCAGGGCTATCGCAATGCGCTGGCAAAATACGATATTGAATACGATCAGAATCTGGTGATTGAAGGTCGATTCGATCATGATGGCAACGATGCAGCAATCCGTCGGTTGATGGACAGAAGCGATGATATCACTGCTATCTTCTGCCTGAATGACAGCATCGCGCTAGCTGCTTATGGCGTATGCCATGAACGAAACCTCAAAGTAGGCGAGGACATTTCCATTGTCGGGTTTGATAACCACGCTTACAGCCCATTCATGACGCCAAGCCTTTCCACCATAAACTTTCCCCTGGAGGAGATGGCATCTGAAGCGGCGAAAGGTGTCTTGAATATTCTCAATGGCAAACCGCTCACCAACGTCACAAAGCGTCTTTTCCCTTCCTTGATGGAACGGGGATCGGTGAAAAACATTAACTAACATCCTTTAGCTATCGTTTTATCTCGCGTTTTATCTATCCTTTTAGTTATGGTTTTAGAGCATACCAACAAAAAAACAGCCGCAGATGCGGCTGTTTTTATTTCTGAGTCTTATCATCAAGCTTAAAACCAACAAAGAACAAGCGGGCAAGGAGAACACCCGCAAGGTTTACGCAGGCTGATAGAGCATACTTTCAGGCACATCCACGATCACACTCTCAACGTCGCCAGAGCGGCCAAAGATGTGTTTGCTGATAGATTCCGGCAAACTGTTACCTTCCACCGAGATCACCTCACCAGACGCCATCTTGACCACGATGTTGGTTGTCGCGCCGTCTGTCAGACGATAAAGGAATGGCACCTGACAATAAGTGAACGCCAGTTCACCGACATTCAGAGACACATTCTCAGTGACACCGTCAGTGCGCACAAAGTTGAATAACGCAGGTTTCACGCTAAATTCATTCTTCATGAGCAATGTTGGCGCAATGCGAATAGCCCCTTTTTCCACCAGCACACCCAGCTCACCAAAGCGAGTGATCACTTCCTCTTTCACTTGGCCTGTCATGCCCGGCTGTTGAGCGCCAGCATGTTTTGGCGTGTGTGAATAAGGGTCAGCAGGGAATGCGCCGTATTCCGTTGGCGTTTTATTGAAACTGATCCCTTCACGCACACGGTAGTAATGTGCAGCCAATGCCTGGGTTTCAGCGCTATTCGGGTTTTCTTCAAGGCTGGCAAAGTACACTTCTTGCACAGCAAGTAGCAACTTAGACACCATATGCCAGTAAATACAGCCCAAACCTTCATAACCAAACATCGTGCCTGAGCGGCCCGTAAACTCTTTATGATTGAATACGGTTTCGTACAGGGCAGTGACATCGTCAAACTGCGCATCAACAATATGTGCGTATTCATCACGCAATGTGCTGAGTGCTTCTTTCAGCGCACCCGCATTTTCAAAATCGGCATGGAAATGGAACACGCCATTTTTGTCAGCCTTGATGATGCGCTTATCACCATTTTTGTTCATTTCAGACAACAGCGCGTTTTCCTTCACGGCATCCAATGAGATGCAGTTACGGCTCATAAATCTTGGTAACTCGCGATCTGGGTAGAGCATGAACGATTTTTGATCGCGGCGGTACATACCGCTACTAAACAGGTTATCAAGTAATGACACGGCCTGAGCACTGGTCAACGCACCTGAACTTAACGCCGCAACCTGCCCTTCCAGCATCGGATACAGCGGCAAAGATTCTACCGATTCGTTGCTGTATTGAACCACGTTGTAGGCATTGAACAAGCCATCTTCACGCAGGTTCGCCAGCGTGCTGCTGTTCAGCAATTCTAAGCTCGTTGAAAGCAATCCGGAGATATCCGACAGATCAACATGATCTTTGCCCGAGAAGCCATTTTGGTGATAAACCTGATGACGATAATCGCTCGCGGCTTCAACCAACTCTGTCAGCAATTTGTGTTTAGTCTGGCGAGTCACCGCTTTCTTCTTCACATCGCGCAACGCAGTGTTCAGAATGTCCGTGGTTTCTTTTAGCCAAGTCGCGACTTCAGATGACAGACGAATTTTTTCCGGCGCGCCTTCAAACACACCTTGCAAAAACTCCACGTAGCGACGCATGTAATACAAGGTCACCATCGATAAGCCGTTGCCCACAATGGCGTTGTTGGCATCGTTCCACTCAGGGCGCTGCGTATTCAGCCACACACCACCGTCCACCACCCAGTTGCTAAGTTTCGCAAGCAAAGGCACGATCAATTTTTCTGACAGGTTGACCAGGTAGACTTCGCGATCTGAATCCAATAACAACTTACCGTCGCTGCCTATCATGGTGGCGAGCTTTTCTGTTTTCGCCTGCAGGTCAGTATCAAACGTGACCGTGTCTTTCGGGGTATCAAACAAAGTTTTGGTGTCGCCAATCAAATACGGCACGTTCGCGTAGCTGTAGATTTCACGCGTCAAATTGGCAGAAAGCTGTGACGGCTCAAAGCGCTCTGACCATTCGAGGAATTTCAGCAAATAGATGATCTGGTGATCGCCCCAATAACCGATGTTACTCCACGGGTCATCCGGCTCCAGCACTTCCCAATCAATGCCGTCTTTAGTGATGCGATAAGGGTTATAGCCATCAATGGTGGATGCATTCACGAACTTAGCAATGAACGAACGCAGATAGCCCGGATAGCTTAGTGACAAGGCCTCCCAGTTTTGGAAGATGTCACGCCAGTTACCTTGGTAGGCCAACAACGGATTGCCTTCCTTGTCTTTGACTTTGATGTCGTAATGGTTCCAAGGGCGACTTGGGTCACCATGACGACGGCCAAAGGTCAGCGGCAGGTATTCGTAACAAAGGCGCACCAATTGAATATCATCTGCTTGCTCTGCAAGTTTGATCAGCTCGTTCTGCGTAAAGCGCTCAGGTAACGCGCTGTAAAACGCCTGATTGCGCCCAAACACATATTGGTTTGTCAGTTTGGCAGTGTGCATTACGTCGTCTTTACGCAACGTATAGCCCTGCTCAAACACACCACCGCGCATCGCATTGAACAACACGTTGGCATAGTGGTGGTTGCTGGTTGCTTCATCCGCAGAGAACTGCCAGCCGTCAACGGCACTGATTAGTGATATGAGCTCTTGGCGATTTTCTTGGCAATCTTGATCAATCAGCGCTTTAAATGCGTCTTTGTCTTCCAGCTGAGCGCGCAGCGTGGCGATATCGGCGTGGTCTTTGCCTGTATCAAGCCCCATAAGCCATTGGTTTGATTCCCCCCCTTTCAGCGTCACCAATTTATGAATGAAATATGCACCGCGCACCCCGCGCGTGAGGTTTTCACTTTCAATCACGTCGCCACGTTTGAACGCGAGCAACTGTTGGCTGCTGAGTAATATTTCTGATTCGTCGCTATCAATGCTAAATACGGTATTGGTCAACAATGCTTCGGCAGGATCAGCGCGGTCGCTCAGTTTGGCGTACATGCTATAAAGTGCCAACACTGAGTCTTGCTCGCGTTCGTTCCACTTATAGGCATCAACCAAGGCACTTCGGGTTTGCAATGCCGCCATGGGAGCGCTGTGCGGCAGGATGTTTTGCACGCCATCGAGGATCTCAACGGCACGCGCCTGACCTGAGAAATCGGACAGTTCACTGCGGCGAACAAAACCAACTTTGTTGCCACTTTCCCAGCTGTACTTGAACGTCAGGCACAATGTTTGGTTAATTTCTTCAAACACCACTTTGTCGCCAGTGATGTTTTTGTAGAGGTTACGAATGACACTGAATTTGCCGTCATGCTGCTGGTTGAACGGTTCCCATGTGACCACATCACCGCCATTATCTTCGAGGCGAATAAAGGTTTTAGGGCCGGTGTTATCAGCACTTTCATGAATTAAATCGACTGAACGATAAGGGAAAATCGCATTTTCCGGTTTGCCACGTCCAGCTGACAAGCAACCTGTTGATGACGCAAATAACCAGTGATCGTTTGCCGATACCACGCTCATAAAAAACGCGGGCATGTGGTCGACATTCTCGATGCGATAAAAACGTTCGCCATTATTATCAACGAATTGCCCTTTGACTGGGGCGGTTGTCAACTTAAAACACTTGTCCATAATTCTTGGTTCCTAACAAAAGAAAGCGCTTTCTTTTCTAGTCAAATAAAATCCCGACTCGGATTTCTATCCTTCATCGGGAAATCTCTAGGTAAAAGCGATTTATAGGTGGTGACACCTTGCATAATGACCGGGACGAACCCGTGTCGCCTCGGGCATTGATTGCGTACATGTGTCGGTTGCTATTGGGCAACGCGACGCAAACGGACATCCGACACTGCTTGGTTTCCAGAGCGGAATATCACCTTTCTTAACAGACAAATCGCGACGTCCTGCTTTTCCGACTTCTGGCACTGCTGATAACAGCAATTTAGAATACGGATGTTGCGGGTTCTGAGTCACGCTGTCACTTTCGCCCCATTCCACCATATGACCCACATACATAACTGCGGTCTTCTCGGCAAAATAGCGCGCTGTTGCAATATCGTGTGTGATATACATGAAGGCGATCCCATGTTTGTCCTTGAGATCCGCCATCAAATTCAAAATGCCAAGACGCACTGAGACGTCAAGCATTGAAATGGGTTCATCCGCCAAAATCACTTCTGGGTCAACCGCAATCGCCCGCGCAATGGCGACTCGCTGGCGTTGACCTCCGCTAAGCTCATGCGGGAATTTTTGTGCCGTTTCAACGGCTGGCGACAACCCCACCAGTTCTAGCAAGGCAATCACTTTCTCGGTGACATTCTGCTTGGTTGCACGCTGGTGTATTAACAACGGACGCGCAATGTGATGGTGAATATTGTGCACCGGATTTAGTGAGCTAAACGGGTCTTGGAAAATCATTTGTACCTGACGGGCATACTCCAGTTCACCATATTCAGACACATAGTCTGCCAACGGCTTGCCTTTGAACGTAATGCTTCCGCCCGTTTCTTTGTAGATGCGAGTAAGAATGCGCGCACCTGTGCTTTTTCCAGATCCCGACTCGCCCACAATTGCGAGTGCTTCACCTTTTTTAAGATCAAACGACACATCGTTAACGGCGCGCATCAAATTGGACTTTGAGTGCCCAATGCGAAAATCCATCATCAGGTTTTTGATTGAGAGAATCGTTTCGTTGTTATCCATCATTCTTCTCTGCCTCTCTAAACCAAATGACACGATACTTGGTGCGCAGGCGCGACCGTTTTCAGCATCGGTTCATGTTCGGTACACGGCGAAAAACATTTGCTACAACGTGCCTGAAAATTACACCCCTGCGGAATTTGCAGCAGGTTAACGGGATTACCTGGAATACCGTATAAACGCTCTTTCGGTCCATGAATGGTTGGAAACGAGGAGATCAATCCTTGGGTATACGGGTGCTGCGGTGCGCCAAACACAGTTTGCGCGTCACCTAGCTCAATCATATTGCCCGCGTACATCACGCCAATGCGATCAGCAATTTCACCCATCAAGCTCAGATCGTGGCTGATGAACAATATCGAAAAGCCAAACTTCGATTTCAAATCGTAAAGCTCATTTAAGATTTCACGCTCTACCACCACATCAAGTGCGGTGGTTGGTTCATCCATAATGATCAGTTTTGGTTCAAGCGCTAACGCAATCGCAATCACCACACGTTGACGCATGCCGCCGCTTAGTTGATGCGGAAACGCGGTCAAACGATCTGGATGAATACCCACGGTTTGCAGAAGCTCGGCGGCTTTTTCATACGCTTGCTTTGGCGTCACTTTCTTGTGCGCCAGCATGACGTCTGTGAGCTGCTCGCCAATCGTGATCACTGGGTTCAGGGAGTTCATGGCACTTTGAAACACCACAGAGACTTGGTTCCAACGAAAAGCTCGCAACGCTTTGTCGTTCATTTTCAACACATCTTGATCCTTGTAGAGGATTTCCCCTTCAGAGATCAGTGCTGGTGCTTTGTGAAGACGTGATATCGCGAACGCCAGCGTGCTTTTTCCGCAACCGGATTCACCCGCAATGCCGAGCGTTTCACCTTCTGCGATGGAAATACTGACGTTGTTCACGGCACGCGCCACGCCATTCGGTGACACATAATCGACGCAGAGGTTATTGATTTCGAGTAATTTTGACATCACAACCCTCTCCTCTTATCGGCGATTTTTTTCAGCTCGTGCCACAGTTTCATGTGCGGACCCGTTTTGAGCTTTGGGTTGCTCACTTGGTCTATCGACATGTTGATTAGCGCGAGTCCACCACCGGTGATGGCCAATGCCAATGCTGGCACCATCATTTCCCACCACGCGCCGGTGTACAACGCTGAGGACGTCTGCGCCCAGTAGAGCATGGAACCCCAGCTCACTTCGGTCGCGTCGCCCAGGCCTAAAATACCCAACCCTGCCTCGGAGCCCATTGCATAAATAACAGCACCCAAGAAGCCGCCAAACACAATGGAAACAAGGTTGGGCAAAATCTCGACCATAATTATCCGCAACTTGGATTCACCCATCACCTCCGCAGAGAGGATGAATTCTTTGTGACGGATTGCCATGGTCTGCGCACGAATCACTCGCGCCCCCCATGGCCAGGAGGTCAGCCCCAGTAAAAGTGTTATCACCACAGATCCCACTTGCCCCAAAAAGGCAGCGAGCACAATGAGTAAGGGGAGCTGCGGAAACACCAAGAAAACGTTTGTTATAAAATTCAAGCGCTCATCAATTTTGCCGCCAAAGTAGCCCGCAGAAACACCTACCGCGACAGCCAATGTCATGGCGATCAAACCAGCAAACAAAGAGACGGTCAGTGTTTTACGAGCGCCATAAAGCACCTGACTGTAAACATCACGTCCGCTTCGCGTGGTGCCCATCACGTATTTCGCGCTAGGTTCTTGATGCGGCCGCGCCACCCGCTTTTCCGGCGGGTATGGCGCCAAGACGTTGGCAAAAATCGCGCCCACCAGCACAACGGACAGCAAAAGCGTGCCGATAATTGCAGGGGGATTGCCGTAGAAAAAGGCGTAAATCGCGCCAAACGCACGTTTGACTCTTTTCATGCCGCCATTTGGCGATTTCATGTTTTGGCCTTGGATGCTTGTATCGACAGTTTTGTCCATCTCTTAACCCTCACTCGCAATGCGTGGATCGAGCCAAACATACAACAAGTCGGCGACAAAGTTAGCAGTCAAAACCGCTGACACAAGAATAAGCAAAATGGCCTGAATCAGAGGGTAATCACGCGCCACAATGCCTTTCAGCAAAATGTTGCCAAGCCCCTGATAGTTGAACACCACTTCGGTCATGATCGAACCTGCAAACGAGAAACCAATGGCCATAGCAATGGCGGTCGCGACCGGAAGAATGGCGTTTCGGCCTGCGTATCGGCTCATCACGCGATAGCTACTTAAGCCTTTGGCTTCGGCCATGGTCACGTAGTCTTCACCCAGTACATTGATCATGGCGTTACGCATGTTAAACACCCATGAGGCAATGCCCACCAACACCATGGAACCTACTGGCAAAATGGCGTGCTCGAGCACACTGCTAATAAATGCGAGATTAAAGCCCGGATCCAGGGACGGGTCATAGGTATACGCCAGTGGCAGTAAATCCAATTTGAGACCAAAAATGTAGAACAGAAACAGCGCGGTCACGACATACGGAAAATTACTGATAAATGCCAATACGGGCGGAACAACCTGACCAAAAAAACCGGTGCGACGGTAAGACGCATACGTGCCAATGCTCACGCCTATGATCAAAGACACAATCAACGAACCCAGGGCCAAGAACAAAGTCCACGGCAAGGCATTGGCGATCACGTCAGACACACTCACTGGGAACATCAGCACAGATGGACCAAGATCCAGCGTGAAGACACTTTTGATATACGCCAAATATTGCTCAAAGATATTGCCATCAAGGAAGCCATACATTTCGCGAACGGCGTCCATTTGCGCGGGATCCATCCGCCCTTGCGACGCAGCAAACAAGGCTTCTACCGGGTCACCCGGCATCATACGTGGCAACATAAAGTTGAACGTAATCGCAATCAAAAAGGCGGAAAAATAGAACACAAACCGCCGCAGCAAAAATGGCATCGCATTGCTCCTTTCTAAGCCCCCCCGATGCTAGCGAGGGCTCGCGGTTTGGTTACTTAAGATGCAAGTTATTCAAAATGATCACGCGCTTACCGCCGTCATACCAAACTGGCTGAACGTATGGGTTTTCTTTGGTTGGCCAACCGTCCACTTTCTTGGTGCTGTACTGGAACCACGTTGGGTTCGAAAACAGTGGGATAAACGGCATGTTTTCTGCCGTAAAGGTTTGCAGTTTATCCAATATTTCCTTTTGCTCTTCGGCAGAACCCGTCTTACCAAAGCTATCAATCAATGCATCAATTTCAGGGTCGTTCACGCCATGACCAGCATGCCAGCCTTTGCCAACACGCGACGACGAGAAATATTCCTGATAAGCAATAATCGGATTGGTGGCAACCATCGACCAGTTAATCGCAACGTCGTAATTACTCTCTTTGAGGTTCTTGTCGTATACCGCCCAATCAACAGTTTTGATGGCAGATTTGATCCCGACTTCATCGTAAAACTCAGTCACCATTTGGACCACTTGAATCCAGTCAGTCCAACCGTTGACCACTTCAATATCAAACGCCAGTGGCGAGCCATCCGCTTTTTCACGGTATCCATCGCCATCGACATCTTTCAAGCCCGCTTCATCAAGCAGTGCTTTGGCTTTCTCTTGGTTGAACTCAGTCAAATGGCTGTATTTTTTTGAGATGTCTTTGTTGATGTTGGTTTCATAAAGCTCGCCGATACCGCCAGCATTAAAGTTGGCAGTGGGGTAACCGTAAGCAGCGATATCGACAATCAGGTCACGATCAAGCGCCATGGATAACGCCTGACGCACGCGCAGGTCGCTAAAAGGCGCTTCTTTTGTATTCAAATACAAATGGATCGCGTCGTTTGCGGGGTACCAAAAATGGTTGTTGGCTTTATCACGCGCGACAAAGGTAGATTCAATATCCGCGATAAAGTTTGAACCCCAATCGATTTCGCCTTTCATCAGCGCAGGCTGAATTTGGGAGTTATCGTTGTATGAACGAAAGCTCACACAATCAAGGTAAGGACGCCCTTCAAGGTAGTAATTCGGGTTGCGGCAAAGCTCCATTTGTTGCGATTTAAGGAACTTTACTGTGGTCATTGGGCCACTGCCCACAGGCTCTGGATTAGTAAAGGTGGTGAGGTTTTCCACCCCTGACCATTTGTGCTGGGGAACAATGTGGTATTTTTCCAGGTTCCAGATGAAGGTGGAATCTGGCTCTGCCAAGGTAAACACAACCGTGTTGCCGTCTTTCGCTTCTACCGACTGCAAATTGCCACCCGACCAAATACCTTTGAGATCGAACGCTGGGAAATTTTTTGTCAGCACAAAACTGAACACCACATCGTTTGCATCCAGCGTTTCACCATCAGACCACTTCAAGCCATCACGAAGTTTTACGGTAATGGTTTTCAAATCGTCAGAATAATTGGCAGATTCTGCCAAACGGAAGTTCGTCTCTCCCGTCATGTTGTTGAACACCATTAAAGGTTCAAACATGATGCCGTGGAACACATCTTTAGACGTATAAGGGTTAAAGTTTTCAACAAAGCCGGTGGTGATGATAGGCACATTGAGCGTGCCACCCTGCTTAATATCAGACGCAGAAATGCCAGCACTTAGCAACGCACCACACACGATAGAAGCGAGTAGTTTCTTGTTTTGCATCATTCCGTCCTTTGTTTTTATCAATTATTGATCCGCCAAGCTAACGCCTTGCCACGCACTCAGCAAAAACTTAACCATGTCTTTCATTTGTATAGTGTAGCCAACCTGTAAACAGCAATAGGTCTAAACAATACCAAAAAGAAAGCGCTTTCTTTTAACATGATATTAGAAAAATGCTGAGAAGCGACAAGCTGCCATTTACCTTTTTGTAACATCGGTCACAGATATGCCGACAGGGAATTATCGGTGATATCATTAATAAGATTTATTGCATTGTTGCAGAATAGTCTGTGCTCGATATTGCAGATTTCTGACCGTCAGAAACAACGTAAGGACAAGCCAAAGGCCTTACCACGTCGCCAACGAAAAATCCCCCAGCCGAGGCTGAGGGATTTTTGTGACGCTCTGTTAGGGTTTTTATTTGTTTGGCATGGGTAGAATTTCAAACATACCGTCAAACTCGTCCAACGTCCCTGCCAATGATTGTATTAGACTTGCGTCTCCTTTCAGTGTCGCCTTACCCTCTTTCACCAGTGCGTCTAGTGTTGTTTTACCCAAGACGATTTGCGTGAAGTCGTTCTTGCTCACTGACAATGCAACATCGGTTTGCGGTAGCTGCTCTACTTGGATATTCGCCATGTTCGCATTGGAGACTTCGCCATAGTAATGTTCTTCTAGCTCAGGGTGCGAGACCGCGAAACGGAAGTCCAAATTAGCGAGTTCGGCTTTTTCAGCGTTAAGCTTCACCGCAACAAAATCAAGGAACATACCTGTTGGTGTATTTGCAATCACGTCTGCCGATGCAATTTTCACTGACGGCTGAATCTCACCAGTACGCAGTTCTACCGCGCCCTGCAAATAAGAGTTACGCCATGCCATGGTTTCCGACTGGTAGCCTTGCTGTTCAAAGCTGTCTGCCAATGCAAAGCGATAATCAATGTTGCTTGGGTCGCATTGAACCAAATCATTGAACAGTTGCGAGGCTTCTTGGTATTGACCGTTGGTAAAGTGCACTTGGCCTGCCTTGTAAAGCGTGTCCGCACCCGCAGCTTCTACGTACACACACGATTTATCGGTGGTCTGCAGTGGATTAGTATTCACCGGGTTCATGTCGTGATAACCAAGATACAGGTTGACCACTGCTCTTGCGTTGTGGCTGTAAGAACCGTGATACCCGTTGGTATGCCAGGTGTCTTTTTGTGCTTGCGGCACAATTTTTTCAATCTCACGACCCACATCGTGAACAGTGACACCGTGGTTAGCTAAACGCATAGATTGGTTATGAATGAAGCCATAGTTGTCTCTTTGCAGTGCCATGTATTCTGAGATTTCATTCACTTTTGTGTCAGCATCGTTCCACACCGGTGCAGAGTGCGCAGCATGAATGTTGTCTACCAGTCCGCTATCCACAAAGCGTAGCTTGAGTTCAGTGAGATATTTGGTCCACACCAGTGCATCACGCACTTTCGCGCCACGGAACGTATAGATATTGTGCATTCCGTCATAAGTCAGCTCAGCAGTATTCAATGATCGATATTCCGGCACATAAAGCACGATTTCTGCGGGTGCTTCTGCGCCAGGCATGTTAATCGCGTGGAATGTTAGCCCATCAATGGTGATTTCTTTTTCACGCGGTTGGATCTCTTGCGTCGGCGCTACCAAGGTGACTTCACCACGCGATGTCCCCAAGCCCAGTGCGTTATCGACAATACCTTGCGGGTTGTTATCTAACGTTGTGCCGTATTGGTAGTTTGCACGACGCCCCATGGCGGTGCCTGCAATCACGTTTTCATCAGCAAGCTCTTTAATGAAATCTTTCGGCGCGTAAATCTGCGCGTCTTTTACCATGTCACCAGATTCCA
Organism: Enterovibrio litoreus; assembly: GCF_045679545.1. Lineage (NCBI taxonomy): Bacteria > Pseudomonadati > Pseudomonadota > Gammaproteobacteria > Vibrionales > Vibrionaceae > Enterovibrio > Enterovibrio litoreus. The sequence goes on along the minus strand of NZ_CP166195.1, from coordinate 1,130,408 downwards.
GAATGCCGCGTGAACCCCCAAAGTGATCCGCATGCATGTGCGAATAGATCATGCCGGTGATTTTGTGTTCACCTTTAATTTTCGGCAGATGCAGCTTGGCAAATTCCCATGAAGCGGCCGCCGCTTCGCGTGATAACAATGGATCGTGAATCACATAACCATTGTCGGTGCGGTAAATAGTCATGTTGGACAAGTCGGCACCGCGAATTTGATACACGCCATCGGTCACTTCATACAGACCACCTGCGGTGTAATTGAGCATACCTTGACGCCAGATTGACGGATTCACTGTGTCAGGCAATTGATCCACATTCATGGTGTCCATGTAGTCAAATCGTTGCTTCAACTCGCCGGCTTGGTGGCTGCCGAATTCTGCAATCAATCCACGCTGAGTGCGCTCAAACGCTGAGGTATCTTGCCAAGGCAGTTGCTTTGCCAGTTCTGCATTGGCTTGCTTTGTTTGTTCGGTAGCCGGTTTTCCTTTGTACGTTTCTAAACTGGCGTAATCCGCTGATGCGCTGAAGGAAACCATTAATGCGAGCGCAAGGGTAGAAGGTGCAAAACGCGTATTCATAGACTGTCTCTCTCTTGTATGTTTTTTGCTATGAACACAATGTAAAACACCAACCCATCAGGAAAAATGCATGAATCTTTATTTAACACATCATGATTTGTTATGTGTTGAACTAGGGTGTCTTCCCAGTATCTTCAGTATTTCAAACTCGCACTACGACCTAGATGTGGAAAAGTGATAAGCAGTGTGTACGGAGATAGGCAGGCAAAAGGGCGCAAATATGCGCCCTTTCGTCATTTCTATTGCTATTGCTATTGCTGGATTTCAGAAAGCAGATCTTTATTCACAACAAGGTTTCTGACGCCATGAGCATGATCTTCATCAAAATCGTTGCCCTCACACCATGCACCAACGGTCGCAATATTTACTTTGGCAACCTTAGGGCGAACACTCCAGGTCACTTGGAATGGTGAGCCTTCTTCATTATATCCAGGGCCCGTCGTTGAGCCTGCGTATTGAATAGGTTTACCTGTGTTGTTTGGCATGTTGATCGCCTGATGCACGCCGTCTTTCTTCTCGTGCTCATTCAGTTTTTCAAAATCCAACGCAGTATTGTCATTTACCACCACGTAAACTTGCGTTTCTACGCGGAGTTGTGGATTTTTGTTGGCGTCATTAAAACATGAACCCAAGGTTGGACCTGGTTTAACTTGTGCAGTGGTATGAACGTAATGCACTTCGATCGTATCACCCGCCTTCACGTCGCCACGCTTGCTTGGGCAGATTTCACCCTTCACAGGCGCAAGCTCAGCTGCACTCAGCTTACCGGCATATTGGAAGCCGCTTTGGTAACCATGGCCGTCACCATTGCCTGCATACTTCGTGAATTCTCCCCCTTTGTGCTCCGCATTTTTATGGAAGTGGATATTACACAGATTCATCTGTGTGTATTCCGGCGCTGGGTTAAACGACAACGTGTTGCGACCTTCATGCGAATCGATGTCTCTTGGAGACTGAGGACCGAATCCTTCACCAGCCGTATTTTCTGCCAGCTCACTACGCTGTTCTGCAATCGCTTCATCAGACACGCTCCCATCGCCGCTTTTTGCCACCACACCAAAAGGCGCGATGCTAGCCAATACGATGATACAAAGTTTGCGTTTTTTCACAGGTTCACTCCCTTGTTTGTTCAAATCAGAGGTTCGACTCATAAGAAGCTTTTAGGCTTTTCACGCCAATCCACATTCGCTGTGAGTGCGAATGCCAAAAAGGCTAACAGAAGTTAAATCAGATCTTTACCCTCCAACCATTCATATGCCACACATACGAACCCAGTTCTCAAAAGTGAATGACACTGTGTATGGGAATAACATCGAATTAACGAATCAAGGAGGAAATGAGAGGGGCGAGAGCTTTTGTCATTGAAATCAAAATGGCGAGTAATTGAATGAGACGAGAAGCATATCGTTCAACCACTTCATCTTCATCTTCATCTTCATCTTCAAACCGCGTTTATGAGCCAAGAAACACAAGATGCTGAAACTGACAACACGATGATTTTCTTAGGGTGTCTGTCCCCTTTAATTGAAGTAATTGAAGCGCGTTTATGAGCCAATAAACGCAAGACGCTAAAACTGACAACACTATGATTTTCTTAGAGTGTCTGTCCCAGCAATTGCATCCCAGCAATTGCAAACCTTTCTCTAAAAGTGCCTGTCCCTGTTTTTCACCAACGTTTCCAGATTTAATCAGATTTGATGCGAAATCTAGCGGCCTCAGTCGCTTGAGTATCTCTCTGACAAAACGGTCTTTATAACAACAGTCTATCGACAAGTGAGTTGTTGTTCTTCTTTAATGATGACATTCCTTTTAGATAATTCAGTTGTACACAATTACCCCAACCATAAGTAGACAAAAGCATGTAGCCCAAGTAATTATTAAAAAACGAGAAACAGGGAATAACCACCTTATTTTTTCAGGGTATTTCTGGATAACTGATGACCTAAAAATATAGCTTATTGTTAGATATGGCGATACAGGCATGTAAAAAAAATATAGATTACCGTACCCCTCCTTATCATACTTCTTCATTAAAAAACCCATATAAAAAGAAAAAGCAACAGACATAGGAAAGGTTGTCATCATCAATATCAGAACAAAAAATAGAGCCAACTTCACAATATCCACAAACTAAGCCCTGATAAAAAGCAAAACATAACCTGAATTAGCAATGGATGCTAGGCAAACGTTCGTTATTTCGCTGCCTAGCATTGAAATTCAATAAAAATCAATCAAAGTACTTACGAATACTGTTGAAAGTATCTTCGCCTGCCTCATATATGTCCGTAACAAAATCAATAGCAAATACAGGGACACACACCCTAAGAATAGTTAAAAATACGAGCCCAAGCACTGGCTAATTCGGTGGTTGGAATCTCAGAAGTGAGCATTATTTAACGATTGTTGGTATTGCAGTCGACAGCTGATTGAATATGACGTTTTTCGTCATACAGAAGTCTCAAGCCGTTAGCTGATAAGTGGACGTGTTTAAGAAAGGCAGAAGAATTAACGGTCTGGCAGACGAAGGCCAGAAAGCCGTTTACGATGCAAGTCAGGTAACGCCGCTTTCAGTGACGATTCTGTGCCAATCATGCTGCCTCGCTCTATACATGTGCAGGTGCTCAACCAGTTTTCACTGTCAAAGCCCAGCCGTTCAAGCAATGATGGCTGCGTGTTGTCTATATTCCCTCTTTTATCATCTCGGATTTGTCTGCCTGTCCAATCAACAAGCGCGAGGTAATCCATCAACCGAAAGGGGATGCCATCAGGCATGTCTTGTCGCGGGTTTCCTGCGAACGGGAATAAGTGGGCAGCGGTAATTTCTGCTTTCTTTAGCGATTCAATACGCGCCTTGATGGACGTGTGCTCTGAGGTTTCTGGTGTTTCCGCCATGGCGGCTCTTATTGGATTCAAATCCACGTACGCCATGGCAGCGGCTAAGGCTTTTTCATCCAATAACGCTTGGCTTTTGAATCGCCCTTCCCAGAAATGGCCTGTACATTTGTCTTCGCGGTTGGCCTCTGAGGCAATGTGCTGGTTGAGTAACCGCATTAACCAACTGATTGAGATAAGACGCTCTCGCCAAATTTCTATGATTTCGCTGCATCGCTCTGTTTCTGTATCGGAGAGTTTATCTCCCTGCATGAAGCGCTGAACAAGTGCGGGGCCTTGATGAAACGCCAGCCACCGCTCAACGATTTGGTGCGGTGACAGTCTTTTGACCTTTTCCGTATTGATATGTAATACCACGTGGTAGTGATTGCTCATAATCGCGTAAGCACAAATATCGATACAAAATGCCTTTGCCAGCGCTAACAGACGTTTTTCAATCCATTCTCTGCGGTGCTCATAGCTTTGCTGGGATTTGTCATCATAACCACAAAGAAACGAGCGTCGCACACAGCGCGAAACGCAGTGATAGTAAGGCGTGGCGTCAACACTGATAAGAGATGAGCGGGCTTTTGTCATTGGAAATTTAAATGGCTAACAATTGAACAATGCAGTGAGCATATCGCTCAATCACTTGCCATTCATCTTCAAAGCGCGTTTATGAGCCAAGAAACGCAAGACGCCGAAACTGACAACACTATGATTTTCTTAGGGTGTCTGTCCCAGCAATTCTCTGAGGTTTCTGGTGTTTCCGCCATGGCGGCTCTCACTGGATTCAAATCCACGTACGCCATGGCAGCGGCTAAGGCTTTTTCATCCAATAACGCTTGGCTTTTGAATCGCCCTTCCCAGAAATGGCCTGTACATTTGTCTTCGCGGTTGGCCTCTGAGGCGATGTGCTGGTTGAGTAAGCGCATAAACCAACTGATTGAGATAAGACGCTCTCGCCAAACTTCTAGGCGTCTGTCCCATCAATTGATTGTCACGATAAAAATCTTCTGGAGTGAATGCCACATAAAACCACTACAACTAAAAAAGCGCCTTTAAGGCGCTTTCGTCACAGTGAGCAGCTGTCAAATCGGCTCACCATTAATGGAAGCACCGGTTATTTGTCGAACAGATCGATAAGTTTCACCATCATCCCACTCCCTAAATCGAGTAGACATCAAGGTTATTCCATTTCCCTCGCCTACATAAGACACATAGGTCGTCTCTGATGTAAAGTCAGGTGTCGTAGTGACTGTTTTCTCTTCGAACTTACAGGTTTGATAAACGGTCCCATTAAGAGTAATTGATTCCTTACCTATAAATTTCATCGCAACATCCACAGTGGTGTCACTTTGTCCTACACCATCGATGAAATATCTTGTCGTGATGCTATCCAAGCTAATTTCGTTGCCTTCATCGACGTCATAACTCATTTTCCATCCTGATGGCAAGTATTGCTCCTCATAGGTTCTACTTCCAATTTCTTGTTTATATCCAAAGTGTGTTTGTGATCTCTCGTCATCATCATATTGCGTGTATTCGAAAAAACCATTTTCTTCTTGAGACGTAAAATTACCATCGCCGTCAAAATAACGATAAAGTGATAACGACTGAATAACACCGTCATTACCAGAATAAGAAACGATACTCTCATTTATTATATGATAACCATAATAACGCCATTCCGCGTCATCTAAGCTCTTTTCTTCTTCAGAGGGTAGCGTGCTGACTGATCGAATAGCATAATCATAAGTCACTGTGGTGCCCACTTGACCACGTTGAGGGTTATAACACGATGAGGCGTTTGAAAGTGACGCGCCTTCCGCGCCCGATCCTCCGGTATCGCTACTTCCGCCGCCGCCACAAGCCGAGATAACGAGACCAAGCGCTATCGCACTTCCTTGCTTTATGAACTTCATTCCTTTTCCTTATTGTTACAGCCAACTTCTCCTCAAAATTACAATGAAAATGCTTTACACACCTGTCTCTATTTTAACAAAAAAATAAAATAGCTTATATCACCATAATGCATACGTAAAACAGTCACAACATGGATAATATTTATCCTGAGATAATTAAAGATTACTATATGTAAATATCCACGCATAATGTTATTAATCAACATAAATACCGTCGACGGATTCGGCCTTTCAACTTACACATACTACACCGTCGATAAAAACCTTCACCTCAGCTTTCACATTGACCTAAAAACCAATCAAACCATGACTTAAGGAAAACACAGCCCCCATCACAATAGTTAAAAATACGAACCCAAGCACTGGCTAATTCGCTGGTTGAAATCACAGAAGTGAGCATTATTTAACGATTGTTGGTATTTCAGTCGACAGCTGATTGAATATGACGTTTTTCGTCATACATAAGTCTCAGGCCGTTAGCTGATAAGTGGACGTGTTTAAGAAAGGCAAAAGAATTAACGGTCTGGCAGACGAAGACCAGAAAGCCGTTTTCGATGTAAGCTAAGTAACGCCTCTTTCCATTTTTAGGGTGTGTGTCTACGTTATTTACCTTATTCCTCCGCTCCAACTATTTCTTTCGATGGGAAATAAAAAAGGAGCCCAAAGTGGGCTCCTTTTAATAGAGAATGAAAAACGATTGTTACTGAGTGGTAAACTCAAACTCTGCGAATTTAATATCACCAGTGTCTGCAACATCACCTTTAAGGATAATACCAATCACTTTCATATCAGAATGGCTAGGCGTTGGTACAGTGACTTTCAACCAACCGTTACCCAAATCTTCTGTCACAACCTGATCACCATTGATGTTGCCAGCTGGATTCTGGCTACTCACCAAATACGTCATCGTTCCACTGCTACCGCTTTGAAACTCAATCTTCGTCTCATAAAAGTCGCTTTGCTGCACTTTATAAGAGAAGTGAGTATATGAAGCAATGTTGACACCCGCAGTGTTAGTGGTCTCCATCACTGCTGTCGCCCATTGAACGGTCGCCGATTGACCTTCACCCGTCCAGTTGCTCGCTGGCGAACTGGTAATGGTATCTGAGTAAGGTGCATCATCGCTGTTTGCAGTAAGTACGACACCGCTACCCCATTGATCACCAACAAACTGAAGACCAATTGTATCTTGCGCACCATCAAACGTGACGAAGGTGTTTGCGTCGCCAGGTTCACCGCCTCCGGTTCCACCGTCACCGCCATCAGTACCACTATCAGCACCAGTAGGAGAAACAGTCACATTATCGACGAGATACTCAGAACCATGACCAGTATCCCATGCTGGGAATACCATAATCAGGTCAATCGCTGTCAGGTCTAGTCCGGAGTTAGATAGGTCACTCAAGTTAAACGTGTAGTTTTTCCATACATTTAACTCTGGGACAGTACCTAGGCTCAACTCTGCAAACTCGCTACCACCATTCGATTCAACTTTGATGAACCATTCTGTTGCAGGTGAATTCCCTGCCGCTAGCAATTTGATATCGAAAGAGATAACCCCATCTACCATCCATGCATTCACGTCAATTGGGCTTGGGTTTGAAGCCACACCTTCACGGGAGCTGAAACCATTCACTCTGCTGCTCGGTACTTGGAAGCGAGTCGCTGCGCCGTACTCAGCATCAGTATCGATAACAACAGGTGGCGTGTTCTCTGCGTCTGCAGAATCCCACGCAACCCACTGTGGGTTCACCGCATCGTTGAAGATAATAATTGGCGTAGTACCAGTGCTACCGCCGTCAGTGCCACCATCGGTGCCGCCGTCAGTACCACCGTCTGTGCCGCCGTCAGTACCACCATCTGTGCCGCCGTCAGTACCACCATCGGTGCCTCCGTCAGTGCCGCCGTCAGTGCCACCATCGGTGCCGCCGTCAGTGCCACCATCGGTGCCGCCGTCAGTTCCACCATCGGTGCCTCCGTCAGTGCCACCATTCGAGCCAACTGCATTGAAGGAGATGTTGTCGAAGTGCATCACTGTGTCTGCATTGCGTGAAGTATCTGCATCAACGAAATCAGGGAACACGACTACGCCAGTAACAGGACCATCATAAAGGTCTGCGACAGACGAGAAGTCAAACGTCAGCTCTTCCCACTGGTTAACAAGCGTGTTGTTAGCAAGAAGCTCTTGCGCGTAACCACTCGCCGTTTCCAATTTGAAGCGTACGGTGCTGATTTTGTCTTTGTAGACCATCATACGAACAACGCTGTTGGTCGCATCAAGGGTGAACGGTTGCACGTCGCGAGTAATCGCGCCAGCCCATGGCGCACCATTGGTGCGAGCAATAAGCTTGGCTGCAGTAGCCGAGACATTTGCTCCAGAGGTATCTGGGTTAGCAACAAGTTCCACTGCTGGGTTGTCATCGTTTTCAAACACTTCCCACGTTACCACGTTGGTTTCGAAGTCGATGCTATCAATACCGCTGTCACTGCCACCATCTGTGCCACCGTCAGTGCCACCATCGGTACCACCGTCAGTGCCAGCAGCATTGAAAGTGATGTTGTCGAAGTGCATCACTGCATCTGCGTCACGTGAGGTATCTGCATCAACAAAATCAGGGAAAATAACAACGCCAGTAACAGGACCATCATACAGGTCTGCGACAGACGAGAAGTCAAACGTCAGCTCTTCCCACTGGTTAACAAGCGTGTTGTTGGCAAGAAGCTCTTGCGCGTAACCACTCGCCGTTTCCAATTTGAAGCGTACGGTGCTGATTTTGTCTTTGTAGACCATCATACGAACAACGCTGTTGGTCGCATCAAGGGTGAACGGTTCCACGTCGCGAGTAATCGCGCCAGCCCATGGCGCACCATTGGTGCGAGCAATGAGCTTGGCTGCAGTAGCCGAGACATTTGCTCCAGAGGTATCTGGGTTAGCAACAAGTTCCACTGCTGGGTTGTCATCGTTTTCGAACACTTCCCACGTTACCACGTTGGTTTCGAAGTCGATGCTATCAATACCGTTACCAGTACCACCGTCAGTGCCAGCAGCATTGAAAGTGATGTTGTCGAAGTGCATCACTGCATCTGCGTCACGTGAGGTATCTGCATCAACAAAATCAGGGAAAATAACAACGCCAGTAACAGGACCATCATACAGGTCTGCGACAGACGAGAAGTCAAACGTCAGCTCTTCCCACTGGTTAACAAGCGTGTTGTTGGCAAGAAGCTCTTGCGCGTAACCACTCGCCGTTTCCAATTTGAAGCGTACGGTGCTGATTTTGTCTTTGTAGACCATCATACGAACAACGCTGTTGGTCGCATCAAGGGTGAACGGTTGCACGTCGCGAGTAATCGCGCCAGCCCATGGCGCACCATTGGTGCGAGCAATAAGCTTGGCTGCAGTAGCCGAGACATTTGCTCCAGAGGTATCTGGGTTAGCAACAAGTTCCACTGCTGGGTTGTCATCGTTCTCGAACACTTCCCACGTTACCGTGTTCGCTTCGAAGTCAATGATATCGCTCGCTGTGATTGTTACTCCGTTATTACCACCATCGGTGCCGCCGTCAGTACCACCATCGGTGCCGCCGTCAGTACCACCATCGGTGCCGCCGTCAGTACCACTATCAGTGCCGCCGTCAGTGCCACCATCGGTGCCGCCGTCAGTGCCACCATCAGTGCCGCCGTCGGTGCCGCCGTCGGTGCCGCCGTCAGTACCACCATCAGTGCCGCCGTCATTATCAGCGTTTACAAACGCAACATCTGCAATTTGGAAGCTACCGTTTTCAGTCAGGACGACCGCAAAGGTAGTGAGATCGGTGTAGTCTGGCAATGGTACTTCCATTTGAACCCAGCCATCAGTCAGCGCTGTTCCATTTGAAAGCAAGTAATCCTCTGCCACTTCACCATCGGTTACACCTTGGATTGAGATGCGAACCTGAGCAAGGTCAGTCAGAAGCTTGAAGCGTGCATGTGTGTACGATGTAACGTCGATTGGGTTCAGCGTGCTTGACCACGCCAATGCTCCCCAGCCATCAGTGACTGTCAATTCCAGTACAGGGTTGTACAAGTCACTCGTAGCATCACCAAGGCCTGCATTGTTCCAGACTTGAACATCATCGAAAACAAGGTTGGTTTCTTGGCCTGTGTACAGGATGTAGCCAATTTCTGGCACAGAACCACCGTTGCCTTTGTTCACATACGCAACATCCGCAATTTCCAATGTGCCGTTTTGGCCCAATACCATCGCAAAGGTTGTCATGTCTGTGAATGCAGGCAATGGCACTTCCATTTGTACCCAGCCGTCAGTCAGATCAGTACCCTGTGACAGAGAGTAGTCATTCGCGACCTCGTCCTGTGACAGACTCTGAATAGACAATCGAACGACGCTTGCATCTGTACGTACTTTGAACTGCGCGTGTGTGTAAGACGAGATGTCGATTGGGTTTGAGTTGTTAACCCAAGCGACTGCGCCCCAGCCGCCAGTCACGTTTAGTTTTAGTACTGGATCATACAGGTTGTTATCAACTTCACTCAGACCCGCATCGTTCCACACTTGAATATCTTCAAAAACAATGTTTGTCTCTTGACCGGTATACAGTACGTAGCCCGTTTCAGGAGCTTCAGTACCGCCATTGCTGTCATTATTCACAAAAGCAATATCGGCGATTTGAAGTGTTCCGTTGACAACAAGAGTTAAGGCAAATGTTTTCATATCAACATATGAAGGCACTGGCACACTCATTTGTACCCAGCCGTTATCAAGCGATGTGCCTGATGACAGTGGGTATTGGTTCGCTGTTGTTTCATCTGCCTGGTTGATAAAGGTGACATCTACATTCGCAGAAGATGTTTTTACTTTGAACTCGGCATGTGTATATGGAGTAAGGTCTACTTTTGTTGTGTTAAACAACCAAGCAGCAGAACCCCAACCACCCGTTACCGTCAGTTCCTGAACAGGGGTATAAGCGCTGTCACTTCCGGCACCAATAGAAGCACCCGTTCCGTCTTGAGACCATACTTGAATATCGTCGAAGCCATGAACAGTGTCTTTACCGGTATACATGACGTATCCAGCACCAGAGGTGTCAGTACCCGTTTCGTACGGAATGGCGTGAATCGCATCAATGACGTTTTGCTCAACACCACCATTTGACTTAACGATCTGATTACCACCACGAGTGATCCCTTCGAATGCGCCAGCATCTACGAGATCCCAGATGGCATATTTCGCATTACCATCAATGTCGATCAGACCAAAGTGCTTCTCAGGATCTTCTGTATTTTCAGGTCCACCTTTCCATGGTTCATCAAATGCCTGGAAGAAGAATACAGATGCGCCGTAGTCAATCGCCCACTGGCTCATTGCGTCATAGTATTTCTTCTGCTTGTACTCATCAGAAGCGCCTGTTCCACCAGCGCCGAAGCCAGTATTTGACTGCGTTGACCAACCTGTTTCGCCAATGTGAATCTGCTTAGTACTGTCAATAGCCATGATGCTATCTTTAACGGCATCGATCTGAGTCAGCGCTTTGTTGAACGCGCGCACCATTGCTTTGTCAGCTTGTTCTTGACGAGTCAGAGATTGCTCTGATTCAGGCACTGGCCAGAAATCACCATCGTGGAACGTGTCGTGGAATGGGTAAACATGAACGGACACATAGTCAACCGCTTGAATCAACGCTTTGATGTCTGCTTCATGTGCTTGATAGTAACCATTGTTGATAGCCCAAACCGCCCAGTTTTCAGAACTGGTGATCCAAATGTCTTCATCGATTGTGCCTTCAGCTTTAAGTGCTTGAAGCTCATTAACACGTTTTAGGATGATACTAGGATCAACACGGTAACTGGTTGCCCACTCAACCATCGCTTCATTACCAACGGCAATAACTTTGATGATGTCTGGGTAGTCTTGAGCCAACTCCACCGCTTTGGCCATTTCCGCATCGTTCTCAGGGCTTTCCTGAGAATGATCAATAGCCTGATCAGAGAATGCATTCAGTGCAGAAATCCAAACACCAAGCATCACATTCATTTCGAAGCTTGCGTCTTCTTCTTTCAATTCGCTGATTGCGATAAGCAGATTTTCAGTATCGGAGAAACCTTGCGTATTGTACGTACGCAACATCCGAATGCCTGAAGCGTGCATAATTCTCAGGTCTTCTTTTAGCTCAGCAACACTTGGTACATTGGCTTCAGTCCGTGTCGTTGTGCGGAATGCGCCGTAAGAAATTGCAGTCAGTTCAGCAGTACCAAGCACCGGCTCTCCTGAAGCAACACCACCTGTCACAGTTGAAACTGGGAAGTTACCCGTTGCGGTTGGTTGCGGTTCGATTTCTGGTGCCACTGAGTAATCAGTATTGCTACCGCCATCGGTGCCGCCGTCAGTGCCACCATCGGTGCCGCCGTCTGTGCCGCCATCGGTGCCGTTATCAATTAAATCTGCGCCAATCGAATCATCTTTTGACTTACTAAAGAAAGCATTTCTAACCTCAATCACACCACCATCAGCTGTGGTAGACGAGTTAAAGAAAAGGGGAGATGTAACATCAGAAAGATCTATTGTTTTGTCGCCGATCAGTTCAGATACAGGTATCTGTATAGTTTGCCAATCCGAAGTCAATGAACGGCCGCCAGGTCCAAACACCACTGAGTTGTTAGTTTGAGGACGCGTGCTGCTATCAAATACACCAGTTTGAAAACCAATGTTGATGTCAGTTGTCGTTGTGCCTTTGATTTCGAAGTTCATGAAGCCGTCTTCAAAACCCACTAGGGATACTGCACCTGATTGAGCCAACGAAAGTCCAGCCCCCCAACCCCATTCTTTCGCCGTACCAGCCGTAGGAGGCGTCGTCAGCTCAAGTGATTGGAGCTCAGAGTTATTGCCAAGAAAAGAAGTCTCTTCCCAACCATTTGCCTGAAGCCCGTATTGCAACGAACCATCGCTGTAAAGTGTCACTGTTGAGTCAGGGTTCACCTCAGCTTCAGTTTGACCCACGCCGATATCTTCACCAACATTCGTGTTTGTAGAAGTACTAAAATAGACCGAGCGCAATTCAACTACCGCATCGCTACCCTCAGTACGAACAAACAAAGGCATTGAAACGTCGCCCAGATCCATTACCGTCTGGCCCATCAACTCGCTCATTGGTATACGAATAGTTTTCCATTCATTGCCAATAGTGCGGTCAGACCCCGATCTGGACGAAATTAGACTGTTTGCACTTTTTGTATCGGACTGCAGCGTAACCGATGCGATTTTCACCGGGCGCTGATTCAGTTCATTGCCTTCGAAAGAAGTGCCTTTACCAGTTTGAAAACCGATAACGACTGGCTGAGTAGTCGTGCCTTTGATATCGAAGTTTAAGTAACCGCTATTGTAACCAATGAGATTAGCCGAGCCCGCTTTTTGGCCATTGCGGCCAATCACACCAGCCCCCCAGCCCCATTCAGCTTCTTGGAAAGGGTTTGATGTGGTAGGTCCTTCTACAAATAGTGACTGTGTTTCACCATTTGCCGCCATAAAAGCAGTACCCACAAAGCTACCCGTGCTTTCTGATGCCGCTTCATTCTCAAACCCAATTCCCTCAAGCCCTTGGTTGAGAACACCCTGATAATAAACGGTATAAACATCATTGCCCGTTGGAGTACCCGCAGGTGGATTGCCACCTGGCGATTCGTCACCCCCACCACAACCGCTTAGCGCGACTGAAGCCACAAGTAGCGCTTTTGCAAATAAATTCTTCATCATGTCGTCCGTATTTTGTCCTACATCTAGTCAGCGACAGGTCAGTCACTACCGCTGGTCTGAGAACTCTCCTGCTAGTAGGAGAAATCTTTTTGCAAAGTGGGTGTCATTGCCAAAAGAAAGCGCTTTCACTTGTTATTCAAAATAAAGCCGGTTACCCAGCTTTATTACTACCAAGGTATAAACCTCGCGCATAATGTAAATTTATTGTTAAGTGACAGTGCAACTCAACAACAATATGCAATTTACATTGAATAGAAAGAGAGAATCCACGGTATGAGGTGTATGAAATGCAAGATTCTCATCTATGAGCCACGTCACACAAATTGAATACATATATGCATGAAGGCCCATAATAAAATACAAGAGTCACTAAATTTGAAGACAAAATGTAAATTTATTGTGAATCAGCTAATGTTTTTGGCGGTAATATTTGCACAATTTAGGGAGCCTGCTTAGTTTGTCATATGACTAGCGGTTTCTTGGTTCATGTGGAAACACTATTGTTAACTTTTCACACACATGACACTAAAAATCTAGTCAAACTCGGTATTTACTTCCTCTTCTGTCATTCGGGTGTCTGGCATTTGTAGGGATGAACTCGGGTTTTAAAATACCATGACAAGAAAGCGCTTTCTTTTAGGGGTAACCTAATCTCTGACGGAGTGAGAATGAAAAAGTCCAGATTATCGATGGCTGTGCTAAGCGCTGCTGCTGCCCTTTCGGGTGTGCCGGCGGTGAATGCTGCCATCATTGACGAAGTTGAATTCCACGGTTACTTTCGTGCTGGCTTTTTTGCCAGTAAGGAAAATGACTTCAAGAAAGCAGATATCGGCGGTCAAAAGGAACAGCTAGGTCGACTCGGGTTAGAGTCGGACAACGACGGTAACTTTGGTTTTACCACGATTACTAATATTGGTGACGACCAACAGCTTCGCATCAACATTGGCGTTGGTGATACAGAATTTGATGACCTCATCGGTTTTGTCGAAATGGATGGCCTCACTCGCTCAGGGACACTTTGGGGTGGTAAAAGAAAACTCGGCGAAGAAAACTACATCTTCATGACCGATTTTTTCTATACCGATCTTGAAGGGATTGGCGCTGGTATCCAAGACTTTGAAGTGGGTGACGGCTTCCTTGATCTTGCCTACATTTCGAGTGAACGAAATATTAGTCTTGACGGCGACTATGATGATTTCATTGAACGCGCATCAAAAGACCCAAACGTTATCTCGCAGCAAAATGAGCGTTACGTAACAGATGCTGAACGCAATTCCCTTTACGAAAACCAAAACAACCCGATGCACACTTTCCATCTTTCATACACGCTTGGTGCGCTGACGTTACAAGGCAATTATAAGTATATGCCAGACAACTGGGATTTAACGGGTAAAGAGTGGGCAGAAGATGGTTACGATGTTACCGCTATCTATCACATGCTTAACTTTTTTGGTCTTAAAGGGAACGCTTTCTCTTATGCAATTTTACAGGCAGGAGAAGGGCTCGGTTCAGGCAATCTTTTAGGCGGTACTATTACTGACTATGCGTCTCTTCGTCCAGGCTCATTGACTCAAGGGTACAAAATAAACGACGTAAGAGCTTTTGGTAATGGTGCTCCATTTTTTGGTGATCCCTACTACCGAATCACTCTCAGAGAAGAAGATGCAACTTCCGCTCGTGCACTCTTATGGGGTGGTTACACAAACAGCAGTGGAATAGGTTTTTTCCCGTCTTTACAAGCACAATACAACGATGAAGGCACCAACAATGAAGGTGACGACGGTAGTTACAACTACTGGGTGTCCATCATGATGCGTAACATCTTCCCAGTTGTTGACAATTTCATTGTCCAAACCGAAGTCGGTTATTACGAAAATGTCCAAAGTGGGGGTCACTGGCACCAATCTAAGTTTACTGTTGCCCCGACCTTTGTGTTGTCTGATGGCCTTTCTACGGCAGAGATTCGATTTACAGCTACTTATTTGCCGCTATCTTGGACGACGGGAGAGCAAGGCGGTGGCAACGCTGTACCACTTAAAGACGACATCGTCTTTGGTATTCAAGCAGATGCTTACTGGTAAGCCGTTCACGTCATGTATGGCTACGCTAAATATGTAGCCTTAACGAATAAGAGATTTTTAGCAATTCTCATGAATTGCCGACGAGTAAGGAAACAATGATGAGTAATTTCCCTTATCGACGTGCACTGTTAGCCACCGCGATATTAGGCGCCATGGTAGGTTGTGAGTCGAAAGTGTATCAGCCTGTTCAAGCGGGCCCAGACACCAGCGTTGCTGTGGTGCAACCAAACGCGTCGTGGACGCTGATATGGAATGATGAATTCAGTGGCGACACCATTGATAAGAACAAATGGGAACATGAAGTAAACTGTTACGGCGGCGGTAACGCCGAGCGTCAATGCTACACAAAACGGCCCGTTAACTCGTTCGTAGAAGATGGAAAGCTGCACATCGTTGCACGCAACTATCAGTTTACTGGACCGTCTGATCCAGAAGGTAAGAGCCGTCACAAAGCAACCCTTCCGTATACGTCTGCTCGCTTAAGAACCATGAACAAAGGCGATTGGCAATACGGGCGCTTTGAAGTTCGCGCTAAACTGCCATTCGGACAAGGTACTTGGCCAGCAATATGGATGCTGCCGACTGACTATGTTTATGGTGGTTGGGCTGCGTCTGGCGAAATCGACATTGTCGAAGCCGTTAACCTGAAAACGCCAACGGATGAGCTTGGTGCCGAACCAGGTAAGAAAGAAGGCCGTATTCACGGGACACTTCACTACGGTCGCGAATGGCCTGATAACGTGAGCACCGCAGCCGAGTATGAACTTCCTAATCACATTAACCCAGCAGATGGCTTCCATACCTACTCTATCGAGTGGGAAAAGGATGAAATGCGCTGGTATGTAGATGATGTGCACTACGCCACGCAGCGTTCTGATGGTTGGTACAGCCAATACAAAGAAGGTGGCAAATGGGTCACCGGCGAAAGCGATGCCCCCTTCAACCAGCGTTTTCACATGATCCTGAACTTAGCATTGGGTGGCTCATGGGCATCTAACGCCAATGAAGGCGGCATCGATGAAGCCATCTTCCCGCAAACGATGGAAGTGGACTTTGTTCGCGTTTACGAATGTTCAAAAGATCCGGTTACAGGCAAAGGCTGTGCCACGGTATCGGAAGACGCGCAGTTTGTTGCAGGCACTCCGGCACCTGAGATCATCATTCCAGGTCCAGACTACGCAAAAGGCCCGCTGTTTACGTTGTATGATGACAATCTTGACAAGCACCTGCGCTCGAAAGAGTATGACCCGCAGTTCAAGATCTACATTGAGACCAAAGAAGTTGCAGGACGCGGTAATGTTCTTGGCATCAAGAAGACGGGTGAAATCGGTAACTTTTACTTCGAATCCCCAGAAGTCAACATGACGGACTGGATGAGTGGTGGAGAGATCGTGTTTGACATGATGGTCGAAGAACAAGCACCTGGTACAGGCGTCATGGTTCGCGTTGATAGCGGCTGGCCAGCATCAAGTGATATTGATGTTGAACTGCCACCAATTGGTCAATGGAAAGAAGTACGCATTAGCTTCGCCGAGTTGGTGAACAATGGAAACCGCTTCGCTCCTGGCGCAAAAGCTAACGTTGGTGGGCTGAAAAACATCTTTGTTATTGAACCTACCGGTCCAATGGTTCTTAACATCGACAACATTCGTTACGAGAAGTAAACGCTCAGTAACACAGTAACTAGGCGGCGAAAGCCGCCTTTTTTACGCTTATAAATTGTGCAAATACCATCAGATTTGATCCCACACGGCATTTCATGGCGCTTACATCACTTTAATGCTGGAAAAACCAAAGCAGTGATTGATAAAATCCACCCACTTCAACAAACGTAAATTATAGAGAGTAACCCCCATGGGACGCAGTTTCGAAGTTCGCAAAAATGCAATGGCGAAAACCCAAGGCGCCAAAGTTAAGCTGTATTCAAAGTATGGCAAAGAGATCTATGTTATCGCGAAGAACGGTGGCGGCGATCCAGATACTAACCTTTCGCTAAAGCGCATGATCGAAAAAGCAAAAAAAGATCAGGTGCCAAGCCACGTTATCGAAAAAGCGATTGAAAAGGCGGCTGGCGGTGGTGGTGAAAACTATGAAGTTGCTCGCTACGAAGGCTTTGGTCCGGGTGGTTGTTCAGTGATTGTTGACTGTCTAACTGACAACAACAACCGTACCTATATGGAAGTACGTCAGTGTTTCGTGAAAACACATTCTAAAATTGGTGGCCCTGGTACGGTTGCTCACATGTTCGAGCACCAAGCGGTTTTCCAGTTTGCGGGCGATGACGAAGAAGCCGTGCTTGAAGCCCTGATGATGGCAGACGTTGATGTGACTGACATTGAATGCGAAGATGGCGTGATCACTGTATTCGCGCCAACGACTGAATTTTTCAAAGTCAAAAACGCACTGGCAGATTCAATGCCTGATGTTGAGATTGATGTTGAAGAAATCACCTTCGTTCCACAAACCATGACCGAAGTGAAAGGCGACGATGTTGCAGCTTTCGACAAATTCATGGACATGCTGAACGATTGCGACGACGTACAAAACGTATACCACAACGCAGAAATCGAGGAGTAATCCTTCACCTCTGCGTCACGAAATGCCCGGTTCGACCGGGCATTTTCCGTTATATCCTTAAGTAACAGGTTGGATTCCTCCATGGAACAACAAGATTTTGAAACGCTGGTAAAAGCCCTTTGCGAAAAAACCAACTTGCCAGAAGCGCTAGAAGTATTAAAAGCATGTGATGATACAGAAGTGGCAGAGGCTGCTAATGCCATGACAGGCCAATTTTCACTGGCTGAAACCGAAAGCGGTGATAACCGCGTCTATCACGTATTCACCGAAACAAACGATGAAGGCAAAGAAGAAGAGTTCGTTGAGCATGTCATGAACGTGGGCGATGACGTGATCGTTTTCGTTGCTTGGTTCTTCTACACCCAGTTTGAAATCAAAAACCGCGATACTTACGCGGCCGCGGGTCGCACCTACAAGCAACCGAAGCGCAGCTAAACATCGTCAGACCGTTTCCAGATCCCAATCATTTGCAAGCGAAAAAGCCAGAATCCTGATTCTGGCTTTTTCTTTGTCACCCTGCTGTTTCGACGCGCTCTCGCTATCCCTATCCCGCGAGTAAGCATTACCTTTGTACCAATGCGTTCATTGCCGCTATATGCTGAAACAGAGGGATCGGTTTAGCCATGCCAAAGCCCTGCGCATAATTGATGCCGAGATCTTGTAGCAAAGCAGCATGCTCTTCCGTTTCCACGTATTCAGCAACGGTCACCAACGACATGTTCTGTGCAACCAAACTAATCGACTGCACAATGAGCTGATCCGTTGGGTTCGTTGGTAAGTGGCGAATAAACTCCCCATCGATCTTCAGCACAGTTACCGGAATACGGCGCAAGTAAGCAAAGCTCGCGTACCCTGTTCCAAAATCATCCAACGCAATGTTACAACCCGCTTCTTTTAACGCTTCTACCGTCGCGATAGCTTGCGCTTCATTTTCCAAAGCCGCGGATTCCGTGATTTCAAAGCAAATACGTCCTAACGGGATCTGATACTTGTTAGCGAGTGCAAGCACATAATCAGAAAGATCTTCGTTACCCAAAGACTTCGCCGTGAGATTAATGGCACAACGATTGATGAGATCCCACTGTGTAAGATGGGTTGATAGCTGCTTAAACGTATTTTCGATTACCCACTGATCCAATTTTTCTTCCACGCCAAACTCATTAATCATAGGGAAAAATTCTTCGGGATCTAGCGACGATCCGTCAGCAGGGCGCAGCCTCAGTAACACTTCAAAACTGCTTGCTACACGGGAATCTTGCAAGTTCCGATATGGCTGACAGTAAAGCTCAAATTCATTGTTTTTCAGCGCCTTCTGAACCTTGATCAACCGTGACACTCTTTGCGCAGACAGCCCACTGTCATCAAACCAACAGATCTTTTGATGAGCGAGGTAAGGCTGGTCACAAAACATCGAAATTTTGGCATCCAATTCCTCATCGTTAGTCAGTTTCAAACAATGTAAGGTATGAGAGACCAAGCTGATCGACGTGTCCTGCCAGTAGAACTGAAATTCATCCAGCATCGTGCTTAACGACAACAGCTCACCGTTCACATTCTTGTTCCGAGGCAAAACAAACAACACACCCGTTGTAAATGGCGGACGATATGCCCGTTTAATATCAGAGTGCTCGGCGAAAAGGCTGCGTGTGATTTGACGCAGTAACTGTGATTGCCCACGATGCCCGATCCCCGCCAGCTTCGACAGCGTTGGCCATAAATCAAGAAAAACCAAAATGGGCTGCTTGCTGCACTCGAGATCTTCTTTTAACTGAGCAAGATTATAGAGCCCGGTATAGGGATCGGTGCGTTCCACACGAATCTTTTCATTTGCCATCATGAAGCTTCTGATCGTGGAACTGCCGTGAATGTAGCCCAAAATAGCAAAGGCGGTAAGCATCTCCGTCAAACCCACAAATCTGTCATCGAGAGCCATAGCCATATTTACTCGATTTGTCGCGCTGTACATTACGACCGCCATCACCACTGAGCCAAATGCCATTGGACGCAAAACCCCAAATCGGCCAATACCAGCGAATACGATGACTATCGAGAAGAACCCTAGCGAATAGAGCGCCAAAGAATCCGGTAGCAACAGATTAACGACAATCAACAACGACAACAGCGCAAGCCAAATGCGATAAGCCAATGGTGAGCTATTGGCAAGAAATATGTTCTTGTCCAGGCTGATGTATTTATCTTTCCCTGACCAAAACAGCAGGCTCAATAAGATGAACAGTAATGGGGTAATGATCAGGTGAGTGAGCGCCATACTGATCGACGAGAAGAAGATGAATTCACCGCTAATCAACACACCCGAAAGGGATGCGACCAGCAAAAGCAAACACGCCTGAAGCACAGGTAAGGCCATGCAAAACATGAGAAAATAGATACCAGCCTTAAGCGGAACGCTGTGGGCTTTCACCTTCTTCACTGCTGCATTAAAAACCAACGTGGTTATAATCGGTGGGATAGGTAATGTTGTTGTCAAAAGAATGGCATGATCGATCGGCACGTCCACAAACAACAGATAACGCACAATAAGTGCCGCAATAATAGCGGGTAGAACTCGCAAACCCAGCAGCAACATTGCTGCCACCATAAACCCATTTACAAACGACAGAACAAAAAAGCCCATCGGCTCAAAAGTAAAAAAAGACGAGAGATAAAAACTCAGCAATGTGCCAAGGAAAATAACCAGTTGCGTGAAAATTGGCTTGTGAAGTTGACGATGAACAACCCCCTCCACCGAATGAACCCCTGTGGTTTCTAGCATTACCTGTCTCATATTTTTGTGATATGACAAGCGTAGCAAGGGCTAACCAAGCTAAACGTCTGATGGCGGTTATTTTTATACAATGTGGCGCTTGTCTTAGCAGTGAAGAGAAAAATTAAACGTTTTCGAATGGTTTTTCTCTGCATTTACTGAACGCAAGTTGTTCTGCGGCTTTGAACGAAAAAAAGCTTTTTTCTATTCCGCTTTCTTGTGCACTTTCTAGTCCACTTTCTTGTTTCTTACCCCCTATCTATGTCGCTTCCATCTGATGAAATGCTTCAATCAAATTTTCGCTGGTAGCGCGGCAACATACTTTCATTACCCAGCACCCCGCCTTGATGAACATACAACAGCTGCTTATCTCTGTTTTTCGGATACCATTCAAGCAAGCAACGCCACATTAACGGGTCATACAGTAGGTCAAACTCAATGTGGGTTTGATCGAGTAAAGATTGCCATACGCGATAATCCGCTTCGTACAGCTTGCCAAAATGATGTTTCTGGCTGCGCGATAATACCTTTGGATGGTTGGCTTCATTCAGATCATTAAACTGTGTCGTCAGGTAGTCTTTTCCGCCCACACATGGGCAGGTCAGCACTTCAATGCCATGTTGGTTAAGATGCTTATTTAAATACAGTGCCGTTGTGCCTGTGCCTGATGGCAAAGCAACAACGATGGGTTTGTCTTGATTAAACCGTGACCACTCTACAATCTCATCAGCCAGTGTTTTCACGCCCGCTTCCGCGATGGGTGATCGGCCACCTTCTGGCACCAGTAAATGATGCTCATCCTGACGATGTTTTTTGATAAACGCCTCAGGATGTATAGGTTCGGCACAAATGTCTGACATCGCGATCACCTTAGCCCCCAGATCCAGCGCACCACGATAGTTGCCGATTGGACGCGCTTTAAGCCAGCTTGGGATCCTGTCTACATAAAACTCCAACTGCCACCCTTTGATGGCCGCCAAAGCAGCTAAAGAAAGCAAAGAATTTGCCTGTGGTGAGCCATAGCCAATCAAGTGCGTAATATTGGGATCGTCATGCTGCAAAAGCGACATCAGCTTTCGCGCTTTGTTGCCTGAAAATTGGCTGTGTAGCAAATCGTCACGTTTCAAGTAAAACGGGATCTCTTCAAACACATGCTGGGTAACGGGGCTATTGGCAAGTTTCATGGATTGTGACTACAAAATCGAATGGTAGATAACAAGGCGCAGTATACCCACACTCTTACCGAGAAAGGAGAATCAAGCATGACAGAATTACCGCTTTACTTGATCTCTGACAGACAATGCGATGACAAATGCGCGATTGACCCCCCCCTCCCTCTGCGCTGCTTTTTCTATTGGCACGCCCTTTTCTCTCGATTCACCATTTTCTTCGTTGAATCAAAAGCTAGCCAATTTGAATACTCAAAACACGCTAGGCTATGGTCATAGCCGACAGAAAAATGCAATTAAAGGGATCTTGCACATGAACACGCTAAGAAAACAAAGCATCCATGACTTATTAAAAGGGATCGAAACGGGAGACCCAGAATCAGTCAGGGTCGTGGACCAAGATCAATACATACAACATAATCCGCTCACCAAAGAAGGCGATGTTGGGCTAGCGGAATTGTTCGCCCGATTGGCTAAAACCAACCCACGCGTCGAAATCATTAGAATTTTCTCAGATGGCGATTTTGTCTTCGCACATACCGAATATGACTTCAGCAGTGAAAAAATTTGTTTTGAAGTGTTCCGGTTTGAAGGCGAACGCACCGTCGAACATTGGGATAATCTTCAACTAAAGCAAGCGCCCAATGCGTCAGGTCATTCGATGATTGATGGCGAAACGAAGGTGAAAGATCAAGATAAAACCGAGAGTAACCGACAGTGTATCAATGCCTTTGTGAAAGAGGTGTTGATAGAACGAAGCACCAATGCCCTACCCGACTATGTTGCTGCTACGGGCTACGTCGAACACAACCCAGCGCTGACGGATGATATCAGGGCGCTAAATACTGCACTGCTGGACACAGAGGCCGATGGCTCTCCTCGTATTCATTATCAACAGCACCATCGCACATTGGCAGATGGCAACTTTGTGTTGAGCGTTTGTGAGGGTTATCGGGAAGGCATTCACAGTGCATTTTATGATTTATTTCGGCTCGACAACGGCCTCATTGTCGAACATTGGGATACCGTCGAAACCGTTCCACCGCGTGCTTACTGGAACAACCTCAACGGCAAGTTCTGATTGTTATTGCCTGGCAGCTACACAAGCGGCTTGTCTTTCATCTGCCTATTTCTTTTCCATTGATCTAGCGGAGCCACCGCGCGATCGCCTCTTGCCCTGCTACAACACCGATGTCATAGCCTTTTTCCAGTGAGGCTGTGTCACGGCTCAGGCGTTTTAATCTAAACGATTCAGGTGGGCAGATTTCGATGATTTCGACGCCCTCAGGCGGGTTATTGATCAGTTCCAGCGCCTCGTTATAACGAACATGACGCGTTAGCATTGGCGTAATCAGCGCTGGGTGATCTTTGAGGAGTCGTTTTGTGAGGGCTGTAAATTTAGGCGCCGTTTTTCGATAACGAGAGGGGCGACTTCGTAGCACCATGATTTTAGTTGCGCCGCGGCGAATAGCTTCGGCAACAGGAATCGCATCCGCTACACCGCCATCCACGTAATGCACACCGTCAAGTTCAACACCTTGGCGATACAACACCGGCAAGGCACTGCTGGCCTTCATGGTTTCGGCCAACACATCAACATGTGGCGTTAAGTATTCTGCTTCGCCCGTGTCTTGTCGTGTCACGCCGAGGAAGAAAGGTCGCGGATCGGCTTGTAGAACACGTTTATCGATCCCTAACTCTTCGAGGGTAATCTTCCACATCCAATCTAGATCCATTAAATCACCACCTAGGGCGAATTTTCCGGGTCTAATGAATTCTTTGCGAAGGCTGTAGTCGAGGTAAATTTTGCGGTTGCGACCAGGCATGTTTGCCAGATAGGCAGCGAGATTGCTAGCCCCTGCTGACACTCCCCAGAAACTATCAAACGGCGAAAAATCTTGCGCCATAAAATGATCGAGTACGCCGCAAGAGAAGATCCCTCGCATTGCACCGCCTTCAACGACCAGCGCATTTGCTCCGACGGTTTTCATGGCTACTCCCCCCGTTATTGCGCGACTAAGCGTTTACGCGACGACATATTGCGCGACGGAGCAACGCTCAACGACGGCAGGTTCTAACTCGACAATTTGGCGTTCGCTGTCTTTGTGATTAATGCGCTGTATAAGCGCATCGACCGCCGCTTTGCCTAAGCGATATTTGGGCTGGTGAACGGTAGAAAGCGACGGCGACATATATTTCGCGATGTGGATGTCATCGTATCCCATGATAGAAAGATCATCAGGAACGCTAATCCCATGAGCTTGTGCGGCATTCATTAGCCCCATCGCCATCATGTCGTTTCCGGCAAAAATGGCACTGGGCATACTGGCACCATTCTGAAATTGCTCAAGCGCTTGATAACCGCCCTCACATTCGAAGTCGCCTTCGACAACCCAGTGTGATTTGATTGGAAGCTGAGCTTCTTTCATCGCGCGCTTAAATCCTTCGTAACGCATTTTGGCTTGATGTTTAATCAGCGGCCCAGTGATGCAGCCGATATCTTTGTGGCCTTTTTCTATCAAGTGTTTGGTCGCAAGATAACCGCCGCGCAAAGAGTTATCTTGGATTTTGTCGCAAGGCAATGAAATCGGGCCCCAGTCCATCACCACCACAGGCACACTACTTAGGCGTTCTAACACCTCTGTGTATTCGCCCTCCAGCGTTGAACACATCAAGATAAAGCCGTCGACGCGCTTTTGCATCAAGGTTTCAATGGAGGCTTTCATGCGCTTAGCATCGCCTTCGGTGTTACACAAAATCAGGTTATAGCCAGCCAGATAACAACTGCGTTCAACCCCTTTGACCACTTCGCCGAAAAAGGGGTTAGTCGAGGTGGTCACTATCATGCCAAAGGTGTTGGTGCGACTGATTTTGAGGCTTCGAGCCAGCGCAGACGGCGCATAGTATTTGAGTTCTTTGGCGGCTGAATTCACGCGTTCTGCAATTTCATCACTGACAAAACGCGTTTTGTTGATCACATGGCTAACGGTAGAGGTGGAAACACCGGCTAACTTCGCGATGTCTTTCATTGTTGCCATGCGATCTCCTTTGCATTCGCTCTTGCTTTTACTCTTCGCCGCTATTCGTGGCGCATTAAAAATGCGTCAACTTCATCACGAGTGGGTATGGAGGTTTGTGCGCCAAAGCGCGTGACAGATATAGCTGCCGCTGCGTGCGCAAACTTAATCGCTGATTCTAAAGGCATAGACTCCATTAGACCAGTCACGAATGCGCCATTAAAAGTATCACCTGCCGCAGTAGTATCTGTCGCTTCTACGCGAAACCCTGGAATAATTTTGCCTTCGTTTTGCTGGCTGGCGTTTTGATGGCTAACATAAACACCTTTCGCACCCAAGGTGATCATCACAGTTTCGATCCCTTTGTCATGCAGTTTGTCAGCAGCAAGCTTGGCAGACGTTTCATCGTCGACTTTGATGCCTGTCAGCACTTCAGCTTCGGTTTCGTTAGGGGTAATAATGTCCACGCAGGCCAACAAACGCTCAGGTAATTCACGTGCTGGAGCAGGGTTTAAAATGACTTTTGTACCATGACCTTTCGCCACCTGTGCAGCCCGTTCGATACCGTCCAGTGGCGTTTCTAACTGCATTAACAAGTAATCCGCCTGACGAATACGCGTCAAATCCGGTTCAATGGCGTCAGCGGTGAGTTTGGCGTTGGCTTCAGCAGAGATACAAATGCTGTTTTCACCGCTGTCAGACACTTGAATCATCGCAATGCCCGTTGGGCAATCCGCCTGCATTTTCACGCCCGCGATGTTAATACCATCACATTTAAAGCTCTCACGAATATTCACGCCAAACGGGTCATCGCCCACGCAAGCGATGAAACCAATATCCGCCTCTAAACGTGCTGCAGCAACCGCTTGATTTGCGCCCTTCCCACCAGGGATCACTTGGTAACTGCGGCCGTGAAGCGTTTCACCAGGGCGAGGAAAAGAAGGGACTTGAAGCACATGATCGGCATTAACACTACCCAAAACCACTAACTTGTTCATTGCACTATCCTCGGCTTATCTAAAAGCCTTGTTGTTGTATTTAGCAGGAAAACGGAAGGATTTAATGTTTGCATTCCCAAACCCTAAATCGTTCGGCTCTCTCATTCTTTGCCGGTGTCACGTCGCAGTTGATGCTCTGTTTTGCATGGAATAGGAATCTTCTCTTCTCGATTGGCGGTAAACCAATGCTTATAAATCGAAAAGAGAAGACCCGCTAGTGATTAATTCAGCAATTACTGAGTAATCACTTTCAAAGGCACGGGAATTGATTTCTCAACCGCTTCACCTTTCAGCATTTTGTCAGCCATCTCAACACCGATAGCACCAATAAGGTCAGGTTGCTGAGCAACGGTAGCACCTAGCTTGCCACGTTTTACCGCAGCAATACCATCGTCTGTACCATCAAACCCAACGATCAGAATGTCTTTGCCAGAAGCCTGAACAGCGCGTAATGCACCCAACGCCATTTCATCGTTCTGCGCAAACACCGCTTGCACATCAGGGTTGGCAGCTAGCATGTTTTCCATCACGTTCAAGCCTTTGGTGCGGTCGAAATCCGCAGGTTGGCTTGCTAACAATTCCATTTGGCTGGCTTTAACCGCATTGGCAAAACCTTCGCCACGCTCGCGCGCCGCGGATGTGCCCGCAATGCCTTCTAGCTGAATCACTTTGGCTTTCTCGCCGACTTTTTCGACGATATAGCGCCCCGCCATTTCGCCGCCTAGCACGTTGTCAGACGCAATGTGGCTAACCACTTCACCGCGTGCTGCGCCGCGATCCAAGGTAAAGACAGGAATACCGCTGCGATTCGCGATACGAATGGCGTTTGACACTGCCGCTGAATCGGTTGGGTTAATCAAAATGGCTTTCACACCGCGCACCGTCAGATCTTCCACGTTTGAAAGCTCTTTACTTGGGTCGTTCTGCGAGTCCAAAACAATCAGCTCGTAACCCAGCTCTTGTGCTTTGGCTTCCGCCCCATCTTTCATGGTCACGAAAAATGGGTTGTTCAACGTGGATAATACAATGGCCATGGTGTCTTGCGCATGTGCGGTAACAGAAGCGGTTGAAGACAGCAAAGCCGCGGAGATCAATAGCGATAATTTTTTCATTTTACGTTCCTTTTTAGTCTCTTTTTTGTTTTAAGTCGCGCCTGAGAGGTAGGGTTCAGGCGCGTGTTCTACACGTTCGTTTGAGCAAAAATGGGAGTGTTACTTATTTTTGTTATCAACCATGACCGCCGCCAATATCACCACGGCTTTGGCAATCATTTGGAAGTAGGAGGAAACATCTAACAGGTTCAACGCGTTGTTGAGGAAGCCGATGATCAGTGCACCAATCAAGGTACCCATGATGCGGCCTTTGCCGCCCATCAAGCTGGTGCCGCCAAGAACAACCGCAGCAATGGCATCTAGCTCATAGCCCATACCCGCCGTCGGTTGCGCAGAAGACAGACGCGAGGTGACGATAATGCCTGCTAGCGCTGCCAGAAAACCACAAATCGCATAGGCACCAATTTTGACTTTATCGACATCAATACCCGATAGACGCGTGGCAGATTCGTTGCCACCCAGCGCATAGATGTATCGGCCAAAACGAGTGTGGTTAAGCAAATACCAAACCGCAGCAAACACCACCACCATCAGCCACACAGGGACAGGAATACCGATCGCGTAGCCCGTACCAAACCATGCAAATGCATCAGCCGTGTCGGTAAAGCCTGTCGAAATAGGACGACCTTCGGTGTACACCATGGTCACACCGCGCAACAGTGTCATGGTGACCAAGGTCGCTATAAAGGCTTGCACCTTGCCTTTGGCAATGATGATGCCGCTGATGGCACCTAACACGGCGCCTGCAAACAATGCCGTTGGCACCGCCACCAGCACAGGCACTTCCATGGCAATCAAGCTGGCGGCAAACGCGCCACAAAGCGCGAGCACTGATCCAACACTCAAATCAATGCCGGCCGTGAGGATAACCAGCGTCATCCCTACCGCAATAATGGCGTTAATCGACGTCTGGCGCAGAATGTTCAGAATGTTGTCGACGGTGAAAAAGTTCGGGTTTAGAAACGACACCACGGCAATCAAGAGCAGCAATGCGATCAGGGATTTTTGTTCAATCAACCACGCTTTGCTAAACAGTTTTTTGTTATCAGAATCGGATTGGGTTACGGCGTTGCTACTCATGCTGCATCCTTCTTAACGTGTTTACCTACCGCGCAAGCGAGTAGTGTTTCTTGGTTGGCTTCTTTGGCGTCAAACTCACCGGTAATACGACCTTCATGCATCACCATGATGCGGTCGCTCATGCCAAGCACTTCTGGCATGTCTGACGACACCAAAATGATGCTGGTGCCTTCACTTTTGAATCGGTTAATCAGTTGATAAATTTCTTTCTTCGCCCCCACATCTACACCGCGAGTTGGCTCGTCGAGAATGAGGACACGAGGCTTGGTCATCAGGCCTTTGGCTATTGCCACTTTTTGCTGATTACCGCCGGAAAGATTGCCAATGAGTTGGTCTCGGCTTGGGGTTTTTATATTGAAAAGTTGAATAAAATCATCCACCGCGATCACTTCGTCGCTGTGATTGATTTGCATGCCTTTGCTCAGCTGATCGAGCGAGCAAATAGACATGTTCTCTTTCACGGAAAGGCCAAGAATAAGCCCATCGCCTTTACGGTCTTCTGAGATATACGCAATGCCATTGACAAGGCCATCACGCGGGCTGATTGGGTTAACCAACTTGCCATTGAGCTTGATGTCGCCACCGTGCAAAGGCAGCGCACCGTAAATCACTTTCATCAGCTCAGTACGCCCTGCGCCCATCAAGCCAGATACGCCCAAAATCTCCCCGCGTTTAAGGGTAAAACTCACCGCTTTCACACCTGGACCAGATACGCCCATCACCTCTAGGCAAGTATCACCATGCGTCACAGCAATGCGTGGATATTGCTCTTCGAGTTTGCGCCCCACCATCATTTCAATCAGGCCGTCTTCATCGGTATCTGCCACGAGGCATTCGCCGATAAATTTGCCATCACGTAGCACGGTAATGTCATCACAAATGGTGAAAATTTCTTTGAGACGATGGGAGATGTAAACGATGCCGCAACCTTGGTCGCGAAGCTCATTAATCACGGAAAACAGGGATTCGGTTTCGGTGTCCGTCAACGCATCCGTTGGTTCATCCATGATGATGACTTTGGATTGGAACGACAGCGCTTTGGCAATTTCCACCATTTGCTGTTCGCCCAAACTTAACGCACCAAGCCGTGTTTTCGAGCTGTGTTTCACATTCAAACGCGCGAGTAACTTATCCGCTTCTGCGAACATCTCGCTCCACAAAACGCGACCAAACGCGCTCGTGAGTTCACGGCCAAGAAAAATATTTTCGGCGATGGTTAGGTCAGGGATCAGGTTCAGTTCTTGGTGAATAATACTGATACCAGCTTGTTGAGAATCACGCGGGCCTTTGAACGCTGCAGGCTTGCCCTCATAATGAATCGTCCCCCCATCGAGTTTGTAAATACCCGTCAGCACTTTCATCAGCGTCGATTTTCCCGCGCCATTTTCGCCCATCAGCGCCATCACGCGTCCGGGGTAAACATTCAGGCTCGCCTTATCCAAGGCTTTCACACCGGGAAAGGCTTTTTCAATTTCGTTGAGCTGCAATATTGCTTGAGTCATGGTTTGTCCTCATTTCGCTCGGATCAGAACACAACGCCAGCTTGGAAAATGACGTTCGCATAGGGCGTGCATTCTCCCGTGCGAATCACCGCGTGGCTGCTATGGGTACGTTGTTTAAATGCCTCGTGAGACAGGTATTGAATGGCGATACTTTTGCCACAACGCGCTTCTTCTTGTTTGATTTCGTTGAGCAACGCCGCGTGGCATTCCGGGCTCACCGAAGCGAACTCTTCTGCCATGATCACACCTTCAATTTGGGATTCAGTCAGCACCACGCGCACCGTTTCCAGAAAGCTGGGAACGCCATGGGTTAACGCCAAGTCGATACGAGGCACATGCTGGGGAATGGGTAAGCCAGCGTCACAAATGGTGTATTCGTCGGTATGCCCTAATGTGGAAACTAAATGCGCAATGTCTGAATTAAGCAGGGTACTTTTTTTCATTCTTTTACCTTGTCACCGCGATGATTC
The DNA here is from genome assembly GCF_045679545.1 of Enterovibrio litoreus. Classification (NCBI taxonomy): domain Bacteria; kingdom Pseudomonadati; phylum Pseudomonadota; class Gammaproteobacteria; order Vibrionales; family Vibrionaceae; genus Enterovibrio; species Enterovibrio litoreus. The sequence continues at coordinate 1,100,521 of NZ_CP166195.1, read as the reverse complement.
GCGCAAAGTGAAGTTTTTTTATTTGCCGATGACGCTCTAAATCTCAAGACCATCGAAACGTTTCGCTGACAATAATCGAAACGTTTCGATGGGTCTTTATCTGAAATGAAGACCTGTGATTTTGATCGTCAAACCAGTCGATCATTGGCAGGGAAATTTGAGCTATTTCACTTTAAGGGGTTATCGCAGGTTGCTCGGGTAGACATAAAACAAGACCAAGCCCATGTTGTGGCACAAATATATTGTATTAAGAGACGGCAGAGCGCCTTCAATGATAGGCTTCTATACCCAAACAACCTCTTTTCATTTTATAGCCGTAGGCATTTTACTGACATGCTCGATCATAACGAATACCCCACAGTCTCAGGCGATTACCCTCTTACAGACGAATGGGCTGTCACGCTGCCGTCAACTTTTCAGACCAAAATTGAAGATGAAGACTTAGTCATCTGGAAATCAGGGCTGACCATTTGGTGCTCAGTTTGGGATATTGACTACGGTGAAACGCAACAGGACGCAATGGCTTGGGTGGTCGAAGAACAAGCTGAAAAGGCGTTCGACGTGCATCAAACGGAGAAAGATGGTCTGATTTTTTATCGTTATCGTTTGTTTGAAGAAACCAACGACTACAGCGTTGCCTCTGTGTATTGCTTCGTGTTCTCGCACTCAAGCTACATACAACTTGGTATCTATGTCGACGATGAAGCCGACTACATGCAGGCCATCGAGATCTGCGAGAGCATGACGTTCACCAATATGGCAGTTCTCCACTAACCGTCCAACTCGCCCTAAGCCTATTTTTTCCTCCGCCTGCGGTCACCTGTGCCAGCCTAATTGGGTTTGCACACATCGGTTTAGATCGCGCCCTTGGCGACGATTTGAAAGACAGCAATGCCTTTGTATCGACCCACCTCGCGCGCATTGGTCAACGGGCTAAGCACTCTGAATCATAACGCTATCTCTCGCTTTCAACAGAAATGCACATCCTACATTGCCCCAATGTAGGAAAACCTCTGCACGTCTCGCTTCTACAACACCCCCTTTGGGCCACATGACACATAGTCTGAAGTGACTTAGTCAAAAAACACTGAGGGTTCTCCCCTCTAACAATAATACGCATGTGTTGTTTTCTTTGGCGCATTGAAAGATGCCACCAAAGAGGGTTTCCAATGACGGATACGATCTCCCGCCAAAAACGAGAAAAGTGGTACCCGACTGAATTCAGTCCAAGGTACGGCTCGTCTACATCCGTGCATCATCTAAGAAATCGCTTTCTCTCTGCGTGGATCTTCTTTTGCTTAGAATCCATTTTTCACGCGACGAGTTCTCGGTTCTTTCAGATCAAAAAAACAAAATAACTGGAGGTAACATGAAGACGGATATTCCTAAAGGCGCACGAGCGCCGCACTTATGGGAAGCCATTATCTCGCTAATGTCACTCGTTCTCGGTATCAGTGTGTCGATTGTCATGTACGGGCTTGATCCACAAATCCCAATGCTATTGGGCGTTATCGTGGCTTGCATCATCGCGCTTCGTTGCGGGTTTACGTGGAAAGACATTCAAGCAGGCATGGTGAACGGCATTTACAATGCTCTCCCCGCGATGATTATTCTGATGATCGTCGGCTCGCTCATTGGTGTTTGGATACTCGCGGGTGTGGTGCCCACACTGATTTACTACGGCCTTAAAATCCTTGCTCCTGAAGTTTTCCTCCCTGCCTGCGTCCTCATCTGTGCCGTGACGTCTTTGGCGACGGGGACAAGCTGGGGCACAACAGGGACAATTGGGGTGGCACTGATGGGTGTTGGCGGCGGGCTAGATTTCCCACTACCCATTGTTGCTGGTGCAGTGCTCTCTGGCGCCTACTTCGGTGACAAAATGTCACCATTATCTGATACCACTAACCTCGCGCCCGCCATGGCGGGAACTGACTTGTTTACCCACATCAAGCACATGTCCTACACCACCGGGGTGACGATAACGATAACCTTGATAATCGAAACGGTGCTCGGCCTGCAATACAGCGCCAGTGGTGGCAATATTGAGCGCATCAATACCATTTTGACGACCTTAGACAACTCTTTCTTTATCAACCCTGTGTTATTCCTTCCTCTTCTGATTGTCCTTGTCGTCTCATATAAAAAAATGCCCGCCATCCCCGGTATTGCACTCGGTGTGATTGCAGGTGCCATTTGTGCAGCAAGTTTACAAGGTGCGGATTACAACGCGATCGCCAGTGTCGCCTTTGGGGGCTATAGCGCTGAAACAGGCGTATCTGATGTGGATTCCTTGCTCTCTCGCGGTGGTATGGATTCCATGATGTACACCATCAGCTTGATCATCGTCGCCATGATGTTTGGTGGTGTGATGGAACGAACCAACCAGCTTCGCGTTATCGCCGACAAAATTCTGGCCGCCGCCAAATCCACAGGATCATTGATCGTGTCGACGGTACTGACGGCAATCGGCGCAAACCTGATTCTTTGTGACCAATACATGGCGATTGTCATGACAGCACGAAGTTATGCAGAAGCATATCGAGAACGTGGTCTGGCACCAGAGAACCTTTCACGCGCCGTGGAAGATTCCGCAACCGTCACTGCCAACCTTGTACCGTGGAACTCAGGGGGCGCTTATCAAGCCGCCACCTTGGGCGTTGCAACACTGGCTTACTTGCCGTTTAATTTCTTTTGTGTGCTATCGCCGTTAGTCACCATTTTGTTTGGTGTGATGGGTTGGACGATTTGGAAAACAGATGACAGTGAACCACGTGAATCAAGTGTTGAACGTGATTTGTAGGTCGCATAAGCGCTTGGTTTTGAGCTTGTTTTAGACACACAAAAATGGCGCTCCTTGAGCGCCATTTTTATTGCATGCAATCAGAAAAACACATTAATTGGGCAAGAAGACCTTCGACCAGCCGTCACTAACAACACCATCATCAACCAGTTGTTGAATCACGTCATCGCTCAAATCTAGCTCTTGAAGAACTTTGCGGCTTGATGCACCAAATCTCTCTGTAGGTTTCAGCGCAACAACGTCTGCTATGTTAGGGCGTATTGCATAATGATCGACAATGGTGGTTTCTAGCCCGCTTGGGTGCTGGTCATATATCGAGAATGCATAGCTGCCTAAATGACGCCCAACAAGGCCATCATTTTTTCTGCTGTATTGCTCACGTAGCCATTCGATACTTTTAATTTCTGCTGCCGCAATATCAAGTTCACAAAAGGTATTGATCCAATAGTCACTCGATTGCTTAGCTAACGCATCGGTAAAGTAGGTTTTTCGTTGCGTTTCATCGAGCGACGATACCCCTTGAAAATGCTTGAGAAGCTCAAAGATTGGCAGGTCGTTTTCACTCGCATCAAGGTAGAGCCAACCATCACTGGTTTGGTAGATGTGTGACAAACTGCCGTAACCCAGCACTTCTCGACCTGATGGCTCATTGAATGGAGCACGACCAACATAGTCATAACTATATTTGATCTGCGCAAAATTGGTTGTAGAAGATAATGATGTACGCGCACGCAGTGCTTGCCCTGTTCTTTCACGATGATACAGAGCCACTGCGATGCTTAAGCCGCCAGCGAAACCACAGTTCACATCCAAGGTGCCAAGATGTGCATGTTCCTCTGGGGTTTGCTCACCACCGAAGCGACTCATAATTCCGCTATGTGCCTGAATGATATCGTCATAACCAATGTAATCGGTTTTCTCACCGCGCTTCGGCCCACCTAAACAATCTAGGCGACAAAATATAACATCAGGGTTAATGGCCTTGAGGCGCTCGTCACTTAAACCCAGGGCTTCAACCTGCCGCGACGGTGCGTTTATCACCACCACGTCGCTATTCTTGACCAATTTTTCAAACACTTCTTTGCCTTGGTCAGTCAACATATCCATTAGCAGGCTGTCTTTTCCTATGTTGGATAAGAAACTGAAAAAGACACCAATCAACGGGTCATAAAGCGGTGTTGTAGGATCAAGCTTGGTGACTTTTGCACCGAAGCGTCCTAAAAATGCAGTAGAGTGGGGCCCTGCGATCACATTCGTGAGATCCAAAACACGCACACCGTTGAGCCATTGCTTATCTGCACCTTCCAAGGATGGTGCGTGTGAATATGCGGAATTGGAAAATGGGGCGCGTTGAGAAAACACGTCCACTGCATCAGCGAAATCGCCTTTACGACTTGGGAATACTTCGCACATTTGCTCTGCCATTTCCTCAAACCAAACCAATGGACCCGGCTGTTTCATTTCGCCATAAGTTTCATCGTTAACCGTCACGATCAAACCACTTTGATTGCAATGCTCACTGTTTACCCATTCTTGAGTCGTACGATGGGGCGCGCCGGGAATGCCATTTTCGCCAAAGAGTCTCCCCCACTCTTCCGAGGTTTTGGTTAAAAAGACCCGTTTCATCTTCTCGGATATTTTCGCCGCCCAATTTGCAGGCAATGGATACACACCAATTGACGTTTCTCCATCCCACTCTGCGACCGGCTGGTACAAATCAGCCACGTCAGGCAAGCCTTCTTCGAGAAGTTCATCGTAAAGTCCCGCAAGTTGTAAGCAACGTTTGGCATGGTTTCGGTGTGATGGGCAAACGACATAAAAGAAACGGCCATCTTTGCATTTGTAGGTGCGATAGAAGGGGTCGAGATATTCCTGCAACTCCTCATAAGTGACATCCATTTCCAGCCCGTTCTCACGACGATGTGCGATTTCATGCTCACGCATTGTCAGGTATCGGTCTGGCAGGCCGTCAATCACGATAGAGTTATAAGACAGCCCTTCCATCAGTGCCGCAGCTATTGGCACTTCAATGTGATCACCTCGACCGTGTTTTTCTCGCGCATACAAAGCCAACGATACGCCACTGGCCGCAAGGGATGTCGCATACGCAGAACCAAGCGCTAACGGTGAAAAGCTGGGGTTGCACCCCATAAGCACACGGTTAAACCCCATGTCGGTAAACACACCGGATGTTGCAGAAATCACCGCTTCGGTTGCTTTCCACTCTCTCCTCAAGGTGTCGTTCGAAGCAAAGCCGGGGACGGATAACGTTATGAGGCGAGGATCGGCTTCACGTAGTGCGTCGAAATCTATACCCAACTGAGACAGTTTGCCTGGCCTGAAGTTTTCAATAATGACGTCTGCAGATGCACAAAGAGTCAGCGCCTTCTTTCGGCCTTCATTTGTCTTTAAATCCAATTCGATGCACAGTTTATTCCTATTTAAAACCGCATTTGCCGGATCATCCCACATTGGGCCACCTGGGGGATCAACGTGAACAACATTCGCGCCCAGATCGGCAAGAATCATCGCAACGGCTGGCCCTGCAATATATTGACCAAAGTCAACAACGTTAATTCCGGCAAGCGGCAGTGTATTTCTCATTTATTTTCGCTCCTACCATAGAGATATTTACCTGAAATGAGAAACCCTCCTTTCCAAAGGGACGAGGTTTCATTACTGGCGATGATAGTTTGCGATGTGAATGACGACTATTAATAAAAATTAGGCCTTAGCGCATAAAAAATTAATAGACTTAATTTATTGCACGTATAATTCTCGATAAGAATTATTCGATACATCATGCCCCACTTCGTTTAGAATCCAATCGATAAATAGCTGTGCATGGGAGTGCAGAACAACTGAATTAGGATTCACTAAATAAAAAGCTTCTCGCGTTGCAACTTCCGTCTCAAATAAGCGAACAAGTTTACCTTCATTGATATATCGCTTCACTAAACTGCTTCGACCAAGAGCTATACCACCATGATTTACCGACACTTCTAGCGCATTAACCAAGGTATCAAATTGGCTGCCATGCTCAAATTCCGCGTATGGCAAGCCCATGCTGGTGAACCAATGCCCCCAACCATCTTCATAGCCAATAACATGCAACAGCTTTTCATTTAATAGCGCTTTGGGGCCAAATCCCGAAGGTAGGCTTTCCGCATATTGCTTACTGCACACAGGATATAAAGTATCCCATGTTAACCGCCGCGCATTCAGGTGCGGCCAACGCCCATTCCCATGGGTGATCTCTAGGTCACAATCGCTTGAACCGCTACGATTATTGACCCATATATTACTGGTAATCTTGAGATTAACCTCAGGATTGCTATCTATGAAAGTCTGCAGCCTTGGTGCCAGCCAATGAAGAAAGAACACCATATTGACACGCACATTCAATAGCTTTGCTCTTCCTTGACCAAAAAGTTCTTCAGTGACTTCTGATAACTTTTCAATGGATTCATGAACGACCGGCATATAAGCAGAACCGGCCTCGGTCAGTTCTAACCCTCGCGGAAGACGAATAAATAGTGCAGTCCCTAATTGGCTTTCAAGCCCTTTGATCTGCTGACTCATGGCAGCTTGCGTAATATGCAGCTCTTGCGATGCATGAGTAAAACTAAGGTGTCTTGCTGCCGCTTCAAAGGAACGAAGCCAATTCAATGGGGGAAGTCTTTTTTTCATATTTACTTTACGTCCTTATATTTACCTCCTCAATGTAAACCATTAAATCCGGGTGTGCCGTAATAAATTCGAAACAAAATCACCATGTATAAATTTTCTTATGTCTGAGGATTCGTTTTTTTTGATTGCTCAAAAATCAATAAACATGGAGTTTAATAATATAGAAGAATTAATACTTACAGCACTAAACATTTTTTTAGCATTCAACGATAAAAGCCATAAATATGGAGTGTGATTAATATCACTAAAAACATAATAAAAAGGCATTAACAAGGAGCATTCAATGCAACACGAAATAAATCCAGAGGAACGCAAAGGCTTTTTTGCCGGCGTTAATCCTGTCATGGCAATAGGTTCCTCTCTACTCATTATATTATTTGTTCTTTATACCGTGCTCGCACCGGAACATGCCAGTAGCGTTTATTCAGCGTCGAAAAGTTACATTGCAACAAATTTAGCTTGGTACTACGTCGGGTTAATGAGTACCTTTTTATTTATCTCGATTTATCTTGTATTTAGCCGATACGGCAATATTCGTTTAGGAAAAGATGATGAGAAGCCTGAATTTGGCTTCTTTTCATGGTTTTCAATGTTGTTTGGCGCAGGCATAGGCATTGGTATTCTTTTTTGGAGTATCGCCGAGCCTATGTACCACCTTCAAAGCAACCCTTTCATATCACCTGAAAATGCCATGTCTATCGATGCTGGACAGGTCGCAATGCGCGTCAGTATCTTCCACTGGGGCCTTCATGGATGGGGCTTATTCGCGCTTTGTGGTCTCTCTCTCGCCTATTTTTCTTACCGCAAAGGGCTTCCTCTTTCGATTCGTTCCGGTTTATACCCTTTGCTCGGTGATCGTATTTATGGCCCGATCGGCCATGCGGCAGATCTTTTGGCCGTGTTCGGTACAGTTTTTGGTATTGCCACCTCGCTAGGCCTTGGCGCGCAGCAAATGAATGCGGGGTTAAATTACTTGTTTGGCGTTGATATCAATACCACGACACAAATAGTCATCATCGTTGTCATCTCCATGATCGCCACATTCTCGGTCATCACTGGCGTTAACAAAGGCATCAGGATCCTCAGTGAACTCAACATGCAACTCACAGTCGTCATGCTGGCATTTTTCATTATCTTGGGCCCGACGGCTTACGTGATTGGCTCGTTTTTCACCAACTTGGGCGACTACTTGCTGAACTTCACTTCGTTGGGATTGTGGGTAGATCCCGATCCAGCGCACACTTGGCAAGGCTCTTGGACCATTTTCTACTGGGGTTGGTGGATTGCATGGGCACCGTTTTGCGGCATCTTCATTGCCCGTATTTCACGGGGACGCACCATTCGTGAATTCATCCTTGGCGTGTTAATTGCGCCAACCTTACTTGCCACTTTCTGGATCACCATTTTTGGTAATACCGCGATGTATATCGAGCTGTTTGGCGGGGGCGGTGTCGTTGAAGCCGTAAACAAAGACCTCACACTCTCGCTGTTCACCACCATCGAGCTAATGGATGTGGGCCCGATTCTCACCACCCTTGGCGCTTCCATTTGCACCATCATGCTCGTCACCTATTTCGTGACATCTGCTGACTCAGCAACGCTTGTTATTTGTACGCTTATCTCTATGGGTAGCGCACATCCCCCCACCCGCTACCGCATTTTTTGGGGTATGACGATTGGCTTTGTGGCGGCTGTTCTCTTACTCGCTGGCGGGCTGGGCGCACTGCAAACCGCCTCTATTGTTGCGGCGTTGCCCTATTCGTTCGTCATCATCGCAACGGCCGTCGGCCTCTACAAAGCGCTGCGTAGAGAGCCCCTTCCCGGAAAACCTGACACGCTAGGAGAAGCAAAATGAGTGCATCAGTCACCTTACCCAGAATGATGGAAATTGGGGGCGGCGCTATTGCACGCATTCCCGACATGGTTAGAAACTTGAATGCCAGCCGTGTGCTGCTGATTACCGATAAAACCATGGTTCAATTTGGCTATGTCGACAAAGTTCAAGCACTGCTGACGCAAGCAGATATTGAATCGCGTGTCTATGCAGACACCATCCCCGAGCCAACCGCAGGTTCAGTGAATGAAGCGGTGCAAGTAGCCAAAGATGGTGGCTTTGATTGCCTTGTTGCACTGGGCGGCGGTAGCGCGATAGACAGCGCAAAAGCCATCAGCATTCTTGCACGATTTGGCGGAGTGATGCGTGACTACAAAGTGCCTCGCATCGTGAATGAAGAAGGGTTGCCCATCATTGCCATCCCGACCACGGCGGGCACTGGGTCAGAAGTCACCAAGTTTACGGTGATCACGGATGACGCTACCGATGAAAAAATGCTGTGCGTGGGTTTAGGGTTTTCCCCCACCGCTGCCATTGTGGATTATGAACTCACCATGACCTTGCCTGCGCGAATTACCGCAGACACCGGGATTGATGCGCTCACTCACGCCATCGAAGCTTATGTTAGCCGCAAAGCGAGCCCGTTTAGTGACTTTAATGCGCTCGAAGCAATGCGTTTGATCGCGCCAAATCTGCGCAAGGTTTATCACACCGGCAATGACACCATCGCTCGTGAATCCATGATGCGTGGTGCAACGTTAGCAGGCATTGCGTTCTCCAACGCCTCTGTCGCCTTGGTACACGGAATGAGCCGCCCGATCGGTGCTTTCTTCCATGTGCCTCACGGTCTTTCTAACGCCATGCTTTTGCCCAGTATCACGGCGTTTTCCATCGAAGCCGCGCCTGAGCGCTATGCAAAATGTGCGATTGCAATGGGTCTTGCCACCGAAAGCGACCCCATAGAGGTGGCCAACACGAGACTTGTTGAAGAACTGATGGCGATTAATCAGGAACTCAACGTACCGACATTGGCAGAGTTTGGCGTATCACAAGACGAATTTGAATCTGTGTTGGAGACCATGATTGAACAGGCGCTCGCGTCTGGTTCGCCATCAAACAACCCTAGAATACCCACCCCTGATGAAATGAAATCGTTATATCGACATCTTTGGTCTTAAGAGAAAGGAGCCCCTCAATGGAAAAAATTGGACATTTGATCAACGGTGAACTGCGCGAAGACTGCACAGACACGCAATTGGTCTACAACCCTGCCACAGGTGAAGCAATCAGAGAATTGCTGTTGGCACCCGATGCTCTCGTCAGTGAAGCTGTCGAGATCGCCAAAGCCGCTTTCCCCGCGTGGCGCGATCAGCCCGCGATTAAACGTGCGCGCATCATGTTTCGTTACAAGCAGTTGCTTGAAGAAAACAAAGATGAGATTTGCAAACTCATCGGCGAAGAACATGGGAAAATTGCGCATGACGCCATGGGCGAGTTGCAACGCGGCATCGAAAATGTGGAATACGCCTGCTCCGCCACGGAATTGCTCAAAGGCGAGTTCAGCAAAAATGTCGGCCCAGCTATTGATTCTTGGTCGGAACATCAGCCACTTGGCGTTGTGGCAGGAATTACACCGTTTAACTTCCCTGCCATGGTTCCGCTTTGGATGTTCCCAATGGCTCTGGTGTGTGGGAATTGCTTCATTCTCAAGCCCTCCGAAAAAGACCCAAGCACCTCATTGTTCATCGCCAAACTGCTCAAAGAAGCGGGGCTTCCTGATGGTGTGATGCAGGTCATTCAAGGTGGCAAATCGGTGGTTGATGGCTTACTCACCAATGATGGCATTGAAGCGGTTAGCTTTGTCGGCAGCACACCAATTGCAAAATACATTTACGAAAAAGCCAGCCAGAATGGTAAGCGCTGTCAGGCACTGGGTGGCGCGAAAAACCACGCCATTGTGATGCCAGACTGCGACCTCGAAAACGCAGCGAATCAATTGGTTGGCGCAGCTTACGGGTCATGCGGCGAGCGCTGCATGGCATTGTCAGTTGCGGTCGCTGTTGGCGCTGAAACAGCAGACAATTTGGCTGCCTTGCTCACGCCTAAACTCGCCAAGCTTCGCGTTGGCGCGTTTTACGACAATGACAATGACTTTGGGCCTTTGATCAGCCGTGAGCACAAGCAAAAAGTAGAAGGATATATTTCTTCGGCGGAAAACGATGGCGCCACCATTGTCGTTGACGGCAGAAACCCATCTATTGAGGGCTATTCAAGCGGGTATTTTGTCGGCCCAACACTGATTGATAACGTCCTACCGACCATGACGAGCTATCAAGAAGAAATCTTTGGCCCTGTTCTGCAAATTGTCCGCGTAGACACCATGCAAGAAGCCATGACATTGATTGATAGTCATATCTATGGCAATGGCACCTGCATTTTCACCCGTGACGGTGAGGCGGCGCGGTATTTCTCGGACAACATCAAGGTCGGTATGGTCGGCATCAATGTCCCGCTGCCCGTGCCTGTGGCATACCACAGCTTTGGCGGATGGAAGCAATCCTTATTCGGCGATTTGCACGCCTATGGCCCTGATGCCGTGAAGTTTTACACACGCAGAAAAACCATTACGCAGCGTTGGCCATCGGCGAACGTTCGAGAAGGCGCGGTTTTCTCTATGCCAACCCTTTGATCGTTTCGTCAGTGGTTTAGCCCGATAGACCTCGGGAAAAGTCAGGTCTCTTCGCCCGCAAGGCAAGGCAAGGCAAGGCAAGGCATATCGCAGTTAAACGTTTAAAAAGGCAACGCCCTAGGTCTCGATGACTTAGGGCGTTTTTCTTTGCCTGCAAAACCACAACAAGCGAGATCGCTCACTTCGTAAATGAGTTGTTAACGAATAGGGGAATTGGGATATGGATCTCGGAATAGATTCAGGTTACCGGTAACAATATTGCAACGTTACCGGTAACATCAATAACAAACCGGACAATAACGAACAGTAGAAACACTGTATTTTTTCAACGTGGAACCCATAAGGATACCTCTGAAATGAACGTGCTATCTAAAGCTTTGTTAGCTGCCACCCTCACCGGACTCTTTTCTACATCAGCATTAGCTGCTGATTTTACGTTAAAAATCCAATCGTCAGATCCATCAGGAGATCTCAACTATAAGCTTCAGCAAGAGTGGGCTGAAAGAGTCGAACTCATGTCTAATGGCCGAATCGATATCGACCTACTCCCTGTTGGTTCTATTGTTAAGCATACTGAAACATTAGGTTCGATCAAATTGGGGATCATCGATGGCCACGTGACCGCGACGGGTTATTTCTCCGGTAAAGATCCTGCGTTTGGTTTGATTGGCAACATGGTCGGTGCATGGTCAGACACCACCCAACTACTGCAATACATGAACTATGGTGGCGGTAATGAACTGATGACGGAACTTTACGCGCCGTATGGTGTGAAATTCATCGGCGCATCCACCACGGGCGTTGAATCCTTTATCTCTAAAAAGCCACTCAATGGCGTTGACGATTTGAAAGGCCTTAAGCTGCGTGCGCCGGAAGGTTTGGTTCAACAAGTGTTTGCTGCCGCAGGTGCAACCCCAGTGAACTTGCCGGGCTCTGAAGTCTTCACTGGCCTTAGCAAGGGTGTTATCGACGCCGCGGACTACACCGTATTTTCCACTAACCAAAAAGCGGGCATGAACGACATTGCCACGCACCCCGTTCAGCCTGGCTTCCATTCCCTGCCACTTATCGACATTTCAATCTCTCAGAAGAAATGGGATGCCATGCCTGCGGATCTGCAAGAGATCTTGACTACCTCGGTCAGAGACTTCTCTTACGACATCACCACGCAGCTAAAAATTGCTGACCAAGCGGCGGTCACTGAAGCGCAGAACAACCCAAACATCACCCTTCACGATTGGTCGGCCGACGAGCGTAAGAAATTCCGCGAAATCGCGAAGACCCAATGGAAAGTGTTTGCTGAACGCTCGCCAAATGCTCAGAAAGTCTATGACTCGGTCACACTGTTCCTGACATCTAACGGCCTGCTGTAACCCTCCTTCGTTTGGATTCCCCTCCAACCATTGGATTCCAAGAGGGCTCACGCCCTCTTTATTCAGGACAAGATTGTTATGGATAATCAACTGACCAAGGCTGAAGAAAGCCACCATGAAGACGAGCCGCGTAACCTTTTAGACAGAGCCATTATTCGTGTTGGCGACGCACTCAGCTTGCTGTTTATCGTCACCGCGTTGATCTCGTTTTACGAAGTCGTCATGCGCTACGCCTTTAACGCGCCCACCACGTGGGTGCATGAAACCGCCTCATTTATTGGTGGATGCCTGTTTATCATTGGTGGCATCTACGCGTTTGCGACCAACAAACACGTTCGAGTTGTGCTGATTTACGACGCCGTGTCACCTCGCAAACGTCAATATCTCAACATAGTGCATCATATTATTGGGCTGGCTTTCGCAGGCATGCTGGCCTATTCCGCCTACCTCATTGCGAACGAATCTTGGTTTGCCCCTTGGGGAGACCTTCGCCTTGAAACATCAGGCTCGGTGCTCAATGCCCCTTACCCTGCGTTGCTCAAAGGGCTGATTTTCGTCGCACTCTGCATTTTGGTGATTCAGTTCGTGCTGCACCTTATTCAGGAAATCGCCACTTTTAGGAAGTCGGAAGATGTTTGATTTATCGGCAATCGGCCTCGGTTGGGGCAGTATTCTCATGCTGGTTATGATGGTCGCACTGCTCCTCACCGGCATGCAGCTCGCCTTCGTGACTGGCTTTGTCGCCTTGTTTTTCACCATAGGTTGGTTTGGCCCTGATGCCCTGCCTTTGATTGCTAGCCGCACCTACAGCTTTGTTTCAGGTTATGTGTTTCTCGCTGTCCCCATGTTTGTCTTGATGGCATCCATTCTTGATCGCTCCGGCATTGCCAAAGATTTGTTCAACGCCATGCGCATCATTGGTCGTCGTGTTCGTGGCGGCGTGGCGGTGCAAACCCTTCTGGTTGCTGTTGTTTTAGCGTCAATGAGTGGTGTGATCGGCGGTGAAACCGTTCTGCTTGGCATTCTCGCACTGCCTCAAATGCTGCGATTAGGCTACAACCGCAAGCTCGCCATTGGCACAACCTGTGCGGGCGGCGCACTCGGCACCATGTTGCCACCAAGTATCGTATTAATCATTTATGGCATGACCGCGAGTGTCTCCATCGGCGATTTGTTCAAAGCATCCTTCTTGCCTGCCCTATTACTGGCAAGTTTTTACATCGCTTATGTGTTGATCCGCTGTTATATCGACCCTTCCCTCGCACCCGACACCATTCCGTCTGACGCAGAAGAAGAGGAAGAAATCAGTTATATGAAGGCGCTGTTCTTCCCGCTACTGTCTGTTGCCGTGGTACTTGGCAGTATCTATTCCGGTATCGCGTCGGTCACAGAAGCCTCGGCACTGGGCGTTATCGGCATCATGGCGAGTGCGGCAATTCGTGGTGAACTCAACTACAGCATGCTCAAAGACAGTGCCGTCGCAACTATGCGTACGTGCGGCATGATCATTTGGATAGGTATCGGAGCCAGTGCCTTAGTCGGCATTTACAATCTGATGGGCGGCATCGATTTTGTCGGTGATGTTATCTTTTCCCTCAGTGGCGGCGGCGCGCTTTCCACGCTTTTGATCATGATGCTGATTTTGCTGGTACTGGGCATGTTCCTTGATTGGGTTGGCGTCGCGCTGCTCACGATGCCGATCTTCGTGCCGATGATCACTGAGCTGGGTTATGACCCAATTTGGTTTGGCGTGGTGTTCTGTCTAAACATGCAGGTCTCTTTCCTGTCACCTCCCTTCGGCCCTGCGGCGTTTTATCTTAAATCCGTTGCACCAAAAGACATCAGTCTGGGCGAAATCTTCAGTTCACTGCTGCCGTTTATCGGGCTTCAAATCCTTGTTCTTGGCTTAACCATCGCCTTCCCTCAACTCGCCATGTGGTGGAAATGATGCCGTCTAGAAGCGATCACTCAGTGACTTTTTTATGCCTTCCGCATTGATAAAGGCAAGAGGATAACGATTCCAATGAAACCTAAAAAAATCCTACTCATGGGCGTGTCAGGCTCTGGGAAAAGCCTAATAGGTAGCCTGATCGCACAAAAACTGGCGATCCCCTTTCATGATGGTGATGATTTTCACCCTGAAGAAAACGTCAAAAAGATGCGTCAAGGTATTCCACTCAGTGACGCGGACAGACACGACTGGCTGCTGACGTTAAACCAGTTATTCATCGATAACGACGAACTGGTTGTCGCCTGCTCCGCACTGAAAAAGACCTATCGCGATACATTGCGACAAAATAATAAAGACATGACCATTGTTTATCTCCAAGGGGATTTTGATACCATTTGGTCTCGCCATCAAAAACGTACCGACCACTACTTCAATGGCCAAGAAATGCTAAAAAGCCAGTTTGAAACCTTGGTGGAGCCGACGGCAGACGAAGCTGTTTTCATTGATATTTCCCATCAATCTGAACACGTATTGGAGCAAGTCATTCGCGCATTGGAAGGAGCAAGCAATGAGTCAACCTGATATCGCCGTCATTGGCCTCGGTAACACGTGCTCACCTAGAAGCATCCGCACTCGGTAAAGGCCGTTACTTTGATGCAGAGCGTCTCGAGTCCTCGCTAGCCAAGGTTGTGGCCACCTCTAAACTTTACAGCCACCGCTATATTGTTGAATAGCGGCACTTACTGACAACAAAGTGGTGAGTAGATCCACACTAAGGTGTAACATCACCGCTCACAGGATGTGAATAATATGCGATTAGATTTTCGTTATGGTAAGTAAGAAAAAAAGACCCACACTTCAAGATATTGCCGACCAAGTTGGCGTAACCAAAATGACGGTTAGCCGCTGCCTGCGCGATCCTTCACAGGTTTCAGAAGCGCTCAAACATAAAATTGAAGCAGCCGTTGAAACGCTTGGCTACATTCCTAATCGCGCCCCTGATATTCTTTCCAACGCAAAAAGTAACGCCATTGGCGTACTGGTTCCTTCTTTGACGAATCAGGTGTTTGCTGAAGTGATCCGCGGTATCGAGTCAGTGACCGCGCCCGCGGGCTATCAAACCATGATTGCGCACTATGGTTACAGTGCAGAACTGGAAGAGCAGAGCATTGCTTCCCTGCTCTCTTACAACGTCGATGCGATCATTCTTTCCCAAACCACGCACACAGATAAATCGAGAAAAATGCTCGAAACCGCGTCTATTCCAGTGGTTGAGATCATGGACTCCATTTCTCCATGCATTGAACAAGCCGTCGGGTTTGATAACGGTGCAGCAGCCAAAGCCATGACACAGGCCATGCTGGACAAGGGATGTAAAAAAATCGCCTACTTCGCCGCACGCATGGATCAGCGCACACGATTGAAAATGGCAGGTTATCTCGAGGCCATGAATGCGAGTGGATTAGCGCCCATTACCTTGCAAACTGAGGAGGCGTCTTCGTTTACGCTAGGGTCAACCTTACTCAATGAATTGATCGCAAACCACCCTGATGTTGATGGCATATTTTGCACCAACGATGACTTGGCCATTGGCGCGTTGTACGAGTGCCAGCGTCGTGGCATTCGCATCCCCGAAGACATTGCCATTGCAGGCTTTCACGGCTTAGATGTCAGCCGAGCCATGCTGCCGCGCCTTGCCACCGTGGTAACACCTCGTGAAGAGGTGGGACGGGTTGCCGCCAAACAACTGCTGAATCGCCTAAAAGGTAGTGAGGATTGGGAATCCTCTATCGACCTTGGTTACCAAATAGATATCGGTGAAAGTCTGTAACTCTTGCTCATCAACCCTATCACATTGAACCCATTGGTTGTTACTAGCACTTTGCGAACCCTCTGCGATAATTTTGTGAGATTTGTTCGCTAAATTCTCCCTGTCACTCCTAATCGCTTCGAGCAATTTGGAGAATAGATGTCAGGGAGATCAAGATGACAGCTTCACTTACTTCGCCGTTGTTTCCACCATCACCAAAATCATCGCTATCGGGCGATGGCAACGACTTTAATGTTTCGCCATTGGCAAGTCTCGATGCGACTGAGCTTCGAAAATTCATTGAATTCGGTCGTGGCCCTAGTGAGTCCCCTTCGTTCAGCACCCTAAATAAAGCTTTCGAATATCACGCTGACAAAACACCCCATGCGATTGCTGCCATGCATGGTAATCGTTCAATTTCGTATCAGGTATTGAATCAACACGCAGAGCAACTCGCCACGTTTTTGCAGCAACTTGGCGTAAAACCCGGCGACTCCGTAGGTTTGTTTCTTACGCGTTCGATTCCCATGCTGACTGGCATGATGGCGTGCCTGAAAATTGGGGCAAATTATGTACCGCAACATGCCGGTGTTGCACCACACCCTCAGCTCGAACATATCGTTGAAACCGCACGTATTAAGATTGTCCTTACCCTTTCTCAACACAAACAAAGCCTACCTGCTTTCGACGACTGCACAGTCATTGAGCTTGATAATCTATTGAAATCAAGTGAATTTCTTTCTCTTAAAATCGCAGGGAAGCGCCCAACAAAACCTCAGCACACTTGCTTTATTCTTTTCACTTCGGGCACAACGGGAAAGCCAAATGGTGTTCAGGTCACCCACAAAAATGTCTGCAACATTGTGATGACGTCACCGGGGAATCTGGGAGTGAAACCCGGCATGCGTGTGGCTCAGATATTAAGTATCGCGTTTGATATGTCTGCGTGGGAGGTGTTTGTTGCGCTCTGTCACGGTGCAACGTTACTGATTCGAGACAAAGTGATTGAGCATACCGCCGTCAATGCCGATGTCATTATCGCCACGCCGTCTGTACTCGGACAGATTGACCCTGAAAAGTGTCGTGATGTCAGCGTAGTCGCGGTCGCAGGTGAACCTTGCCCTAAACCTCTAGCTGATACTTGGGGAGCATTCTGCGATTTTTACAACTGTTGCGGACCAACAGAAACCACCATCATCAATACCGCCAAACTTTACCGCCCCGGCGATTCGCTAACCATTGGCAAGCCTACCCCAAATAACACAGTGTACGTGCTGAATGAAAAGCTCGAACCCTGTGCAATCGGTGAAGTGGGGGAAATGTGGGCCGGCGGTATTTGCGTGACGAAGGGGTATCTCGCCAACGCAGATCTCAGCCAAGCACGTTATCGTGCTGATCCTTTTTTAGGCGATGGGCATGTAATGTTCAGAACCCGAGATCTCGGACGATGGACACCATGCGGTGAACTTGAACACTATGGTCGAACCGACGATCAAGTAAAAGTAAAAGGCTTTCGCGTGGAGCTTGATGCGGTGTCCAGCATCATCGAGCAGGTTCCAGCGTGTCGCTTAGCGGTCACGTTAAAAGCCGACGCCAATCATCTTGTTTCCTTTGTTGCCCCAGCAAGCGTTAATGAGCAGGACGCCATCAATCATGTTGCCTCCCACCTTCCCTACTACTGTGTGCCGGTTCGTGTGATGGCCTTTGAGACTCTGCCGTTAACGCCGCGGGGGAAAATTGATAAGCGCGCACTGCAAGCACTGTACGACGAGTCTCAAAACCAAGGAGGGAAATCGGCATGATGGCGCCTTATTCACAGTCTGAGTTACCCGCCAAGCAAGGATTGCTGCAACGCATGTGGAAATATCCCGCGTTGGAACACTATGTTCGATTGATTATCTTGGTGTCTGCGATCAATCTCGGTTGGCTGATTTATGGCATCACAAGCGGGCAATGGTTTGCACCAAACCATATTGACCTAACCAGCCTGAGCAACATGGTGATCAGTAACTTCTTTGTCGCGATATTGGTTCGCCAACAATATGTCATCAATCTACTGTTCTGGCTGGCAACGCGTGCACCGGTGACTTGGCCACTTTCTGTGCGTTGGCATTTAGGCAAGATCTATCATCACGGTGGACTGCACAGTGGCTGTGCAGTGAACGGAACCTTGTGGTTTGCACTTTTCACGGGCGCGCTGATCTATCAACACAATCAAAACCCGGCATCGGTTTCGGCCACCAGCCTTTTTACCACTTGGGGGATCATTGGTTTGTTGGTGGTGATGATTGCCATGGCCATGCCCAATATTCGGAAGAAGTTTCACAATGCCTTCGAGCGCACTCACCGCTTTGCGGGATGGAGCGTGCTCATTTTATTCTGGGTACAGGCTTTTGCCATTGCAACAGATAGCCAACCTGATCAGACAACGTGGGAACGAATGTTGAATACACCGTCCATGTGGCTTCTACTCATCATGTCATTCAGCATCTTGCTTCCTTGGTTGCGCCTGCGTCGAGTGCCCGTCTCTATCACGACGCCCTCTCGCCATGTCGCGCTGCTGAAGTTCAATTACGGCGTCACGCCATTTGCTGGCTCATCAATGGCCATTAGCCGCTCCCCCCTTTCTGAATGGCACCACTTTGCCAATGTGCCTTCACCCACTGAGCCCGGTTATCGCTTAACCGTCTCTCGCGCCGGAGATTGGACAGGGAAACTGATCGACGACAAACCAAGCCATGTCTGGGTCAAAGGTGTTCCCACCGCGGGCGTTGCCAACATTGAAGTGCTGTTTAAACGCGTGGTGTACATCGCGACTGGCAGTGGCATTGGCCCCTGTTTACCGCACCTATTGGCACAGAAATTACCGATGCAGTTGGTGTGGTCAACCCGCGACCCACGCAAAACCTATGGCGATGAATTGGTCGACGAAATTCTTGCGGCACAGCCCGATGCGCTGATCTGGGATACCGACAAAGAAGGTAAACCTGACATGGTGAAACTGGCTTACGCTGCTTACAAAGCCTTTGATGCAGAGGCGGTTATTTGCATTTCCAATCAAAAACTCACGCGCCAAGTTGTTTACGGTTTAGAAAGCCGTGGCATACCTGCCTATGGCGCAATCTGGGACAGTTAAGGACATGAATATGCTGATTAAAACCACCATGGATCAAGGCGTCGTTACCCTTAGATTAAATCGTCCAGAAAAACGTAACGCCCTCAATTCGGCGTTGATGCAAGAATTGGTCTCAGCACTGACGGAATATGACACAAACCCTGACGTAGGCTGCTTTGTCATCACGGGTTCAGAACAAGTGTTTGCCGCTGGTGCAGACATCAGCGAAATGGCCGATATGTGCTATCAGGACATGGCAGCGTGCGACTACTTTGCGGGGTGGGAGGCCATTGACCACATTCGCACCCCGATTATCGCCGCCGTTTCTGGCTATGCTTTGGGTGGCGGGTGCGAGCTAGCCATGATGTGCGACACCATTTTTGCAGCGGATTCTGCGCTATTTGGTCAACCTGAGCTCACCCTCGGCGTGATCCCTGGCATGGGCGGATCACAGCGCCTCACCAAGCTGGTCGGCAAAGCCAAAGCGATGGACATGATTCTGACTGGCAGGATGATGGACGCCGCAGAAGCCGAACGCGCTGGGCTGGTGTCTCGCGTGGTGCCTGAACATCAATTGCTGCGAGAAACCATGGATGCCGCACGCACGATTGCAAGTTACAGCAAGCCAGCCGTGACACTGGCAAAGGAGTGTGTAGTGATAGCTGAAAAGCTACCCGTGAGCGAAGGAGTGCGTTTTGAGCGTCGAGTTTTCCACGGTTTATTCGCCACTCACGATCAAAAAGAAGGGATGAAAGCGTTCATAGCTAAACGTAAACCCAATTTTATGGGTCACTAACGCGCAATCCGCTTTTCAAAATTACGGTCTATATTGCGGTCAAAAATGCCGTCAAAATAGCTAACAAAATAGTTGAATCGTTTTCTGGGGAGCCGCGTTCAAATGAACGGTGCTCCTTTTTTCTGCTCACTACATCCAAACCCGCCAAAACACACGCCGTACCCTATATGCCTGATATGACACTGTTTACACCAAAGTGTCTTAACTTGGACAACTTTTCCTTCTCACTCCTCATAGAATTACCTTCCGTGGATGAATCGCCATCATCCATTTCTAATGGCCATTCTTCAGATGGTCATGGCAATAAGGACACATGTCATGAGTGATGCCAGCAAGCCGAACATTGAGGAAGAAACGAACGCGAATACAAAGGAGCAGTCGCCCTCTGTGAACAGCGCCCGCCGTTTCACTTATTATCTCATCGCAGCAGCATTGGTCATTTGGATCTACACCCTATGGGCTGACCGTGTGACGCCCATGACCAGCCATGGCAGAGTTAACGGACAGCTCATTCGCATTAGCCCTCAAATATCCGGCCCCATTTCGAGCATTTCTGTGGTTAACAATGCCGAGGTCAAACGTGGGCAGCCACTCCTGACCATTGAAAAGCGTCCCTTTCAATTGAACGTGGAATCGGCTCGTTTAGCGCTTCAACAAGCATCACAATCGGTCAATGCGGATTCTGCCGCCATTGATGCCGCCAAAGCCACGGAAGTTGCTGCTCGCGTCAAGCTCGCTAATGCCAAACAGCATGCGGAGCGCAATACTGCGTTGGCACGACGGGGGGTGGTTAGCCAAGCGACGCTTGATGACAGCCTATCTGCACTGAATACTGCCAGAGCTAACCTTGCCGAAGCCATCGCAGCACTCGCCCGAGCACAAGAAGCGTTGGGGCCTAAAGGAGAGAACAACCCTCAAGTTAAATCGGCACTGAACAGGTTAGACAAAGCCTTGCTCGATCTTTCTTATACTGACATCAATGCGCCAGCAGCAGGTGTGATCACCAACATCAACCTTGCCGCCGGTGATTATGCCGCGACTGGGCAGCCTCTACTGACCTATATCAATAACCGCCATTTTTGGCTCACTGCCATGGTGCGTGAAAATTCTCTGGTCTATATCCAAAAAGGCACCATAGTGAAAATTGTTTTCGATGCTTATCCTGGAGAGATTTTTCATGGTGAAGTCACTTCGATTGGCTGGGGAAGCAGTGGCAATGGCAGCCTTCAAATCGATGGAAACAATGGTTTATTTGATTCGCCAGCCGATATCCAGCGTGCACAGCGATTCCCCGTCAACATCCGCTTTTTTGACTTACCCGATGACGTCAATCTTCGATATGGCGGCCTTGCAACCGTGAGCTTTTATCCACGGCAATCTGATTTTGGGGAAGCATTACTTGATGTGTGGACGTGGATTTGGAGCTACCTGAGCTATGTCTCGTAATGGTGTGACCTAATCATGTTTAGACGCCCCGGAAACGCCATTATCCGTGTCGCGATCTTTCCCGTCTTGTTGCTTTTTTGGCAGCACGTGTTTGGGACGGAAATTCCGCTATTAGGCCCAGCAATATGTGCGGTGTTTCTAACAACATCACACAAACCGCCGCCATTGCTGATGGTGATATTAATGGCTGTAGTGCTGTTTATTACGGCATGGTTTCAGGCCAGCCTGAGTAACCTACTTCTCGACAATCCCATTGTGTATTACTGCATGCTGTTTGTGGTTTTCTACTGGTGCATGCTGCGCTGTCGAATTAATCCACAAGATCTACTGGCGACACTCCTGGTAGTTTCAACTGCGATGATCGCCGTGTTCTCCCGCCAAAAAGGGATAGACGTCACGCAAGTGCCTTTGGCGTTAATGGAGAACATTTTCATCGCAGGATTTGTTGCGTATCTGGCCTATTTTCTTATTCCGGGTGGCGACCCGATAGCACCAACACCAACACCATTGCCTTCTGAGCCTAAACACACCGAAGTCTGGCATATCGTACTGAAAGCCAGCATAATTTTGCTGGTTTTGATCAGTTCTATCGCCCTCAATCTGGTGCAAAGCACCATTGTCACAATTACCGTTGCATTGATACTTAAAGATCCCGATCCTATCAGTGCCCATAGCTATGGTGTTAGGCGCTTTCTCGCTACCTTGGCGGGTTTCCTGTTCACATTGCCTGTGCTCGTGATGAGTGTTTTGCAAACCGATCTGATTGGGAACATGGGCATTGTATTGACCTGCTCGCTCCTTATGGGCATTCATGCCATGAAGAAAAATGCTAGTTACAGCACGATTCAATTGCTCTATTCCGGATTTGTGGTCTTGGTGTATTACGGCATTACTCAAAATGCTGGCAGCGCGTTCATCGAAGATGGAAAGCGCCTGCTCTCTATCATGGGCGCGGTGATGTTGGGAATATTTGTATTGATATTGCTTCAGCCCAGATCCGCAAAACTCACAACTGCCAAAACAAATAAAACAAGACGATTGACTTAAAAGCGCAGAAGCGATGCATTTGGCTGGCTTTATTTTCGTCCACGTTCATCTGCTTGCTCATTTTTCTCGTCACTACTGCCACTAGATGGACCAGTGTCTGATGCGCTAAATGAAGGCAACGGCTCAGCGCTTGCCGGATCGTCTGTCATCAACATTGGCATGGCTCGGGTTTCATCAGCAGTCTCTCGTAAGCCCCCATTCACTGTCGGCAACGATGAGGTCATTTGGGGTTCGTTTTCACTATCTATAACTGAAGTAAAAACGTCGGGAACGGCGCGAATTTGGCTGCTCGTCTTATCCGCTATCGACGAGAGTTCAAAGTAAACACTGAATGACTCTGTTAAATCTTCTTCAATACGCTCAAGCTGACTTTGATGAAGGCTTAAGATCGCTTCAACGATCTTGGTTCCCATCCCCAACGAACCAGATGCACTGCCCTTTTCAACGCTATTGGATATACGAAAGCCTACACGGCGCGCACTCGCTTTAGCAGCATCAATCAAAATGGTTGAATGCGACGGGCTATGACGGATCGCGTTTTCCAACAAATTATCAAAGACACGGTTAATCAGTTGTTCGTCAGCAATCACTGAGATTTGAATGTCAGCGCTCACCACAATATCGACCAGCTTATGTTTTGCCGACAAAGCAAAGCGCTGCTTGATCTCTTGTAGCAAAGCATTCACATCAATTTCTTGATACGACAGCACAACCTTGGCGGTGGGGGATCGCGCGGCATCAAGTTGTTCTTTCAGATGGCGCTGTAGTCGCTGCGCATTATGATACGCCGTATCAATCATGCCACGACCTTCATTATGTTGTATTCGCCAGGTTTCGAGATAACCCAGTACATTCGCCAAAGGCGTTTTAAGATCGTGACTGAGCTGCACAAGATGCTCACGGCGCTGTGCTTCTTGAATTCTAAGCTGGATAAACTGCTGTTGGATCACGGCCATCATACGACGATATTGCGACGCTAACTCTTGTAGCTCGGCAGTTGAAAACTTAAGTGGTGGGGTAACGCGAAATTCAGAACTCGCCGCTTGCTCAATTTGGTGCACCATCAATCGTCCCGGTGTAATGATATGGCGAAACACCATGCGATAAACACACAATGCAAACAGCAAAATTGCCACCAGCGCAGCAAACACAACCGGTGCATAGAGAAGCAAGGATTCGGAATCTAATAATGCGCCATTTTCAGAACGCCCGATCACCACATACAAGTAGCCAGCAACCTTGCCACCCGCATCTATTTGCGCAGCCGAAAACACATTTTTGCCACTATGCGACAAAGGGTCGTCGCCTAAAATAGGGTAAGGCTGGCTATCTAGAAATTGCTGAATGGGTGCGACATCGATCTTGCGCCTTTGCACGTCTTCAATGGGTGGCCCTGACGTGGTGATGTTTCCCTCAGGGTCGAGAAAATAGATTTCAAAATCGGGGCCCAACAACATCAAGGTGTGAAAAATAGAGGATAACGCTTCAGTGCTATAGTCATCTCCCACCATCAACGGGTTGTCGTCTCTCATGTGAACCGCCAATTCACTATGCAGGATCTGCTTTGCCCTGAATTCGTTTTCTTTCCACACAGACACGCTCAATGCAGTCAGCAGCGCTGCACTGAACAAAAACCACACTATGGTGAATAACAACAGACGATGTTTAAACGTCAATTTCGCACTCCATACGATTGATCACTTGTTACAGAGCAAGGCCAAAAATCCGCCACGGCTCAAGCCAATAACCAGCAACGCGTTATAGATGATGCAAGGTCGTGGCTTCTCGGAATTTATACCCCACTCCCCAAACAGTATGAATGTATTTTGGCATGTCTGGATCACGTTCCAATTTGCTTCGTAAGCGATTCACCGCACAGCAAACCGTGTGACGGTATCCATCGTAGTCCGTATTCCAAACCCGACTTAACAACTCGTCTTTACTGAACACTCGCTCTGGACGTTTAGCGAGGCAGCACAGTAATGAAAACTCCGTGGGAGTAAGGTCAATGGTTTTTCCGCCCAGGGTCACGCTGTGTGTTTCAGGTGAGATTTCAAGGTGGTTAAACAGCAAAGACCCCTCGCTCAGTTCGTCGCAATCCGCCTCTTCGGCTTCTGCGGGCATTTGATTCCACTGATTGTGCACCCCAGCCCGACGCATTAGGGCACGCACTCTGGCCTGAAACTCAATCACGCTAAATGGCTTTGCCAAATAATCATCAGCACCCGATTCCAAGCCTTCCACCATGTCGGATTCAGAATCCATCGCCGTTAAAATCAAGATGGGCACGCCATTGTGTTGCTGACGAAGTTGTTGGCACAAAGCCATGCCATCGCCATCATCAAGGCCGCGATCTAATATTACTGCATCGATTTTTCTTTCGTTGAGAACGCGAAACCCTTCCTTCAATGACGTTCCTTTCACGACATCATTGCCCATCACTTTGAGGTGCAGTGATACCAGTTCGGCGATGTCGGCATTATCTTCTAATACGAGTACGGTCTGAGACATGTTGACTCCGTTAGCCTTGTTTTAGTCGGATTCCATGTATGAGCGCCTAACTAACGCACAAATTTCACCACTGAGCGCCTAAACACAGTTTTCGGTATGTCTTTCTCCAAACTGAATGTGAATTCTTACAAATAAAACAACCGATTTACACCAAAGGGCATTTAAGTAATAAAAATCAATTACTTAAGTGCCAACCAACCTATAACCTCCAGCTCAAATTGATTAGGGGACGAATCAATTTGAGCTAGAAATGTAATGTATGTGCAGAAAATGTGACGCGTGTTTGTTATGATTACTTTAATGCGTACCTATTTTTCAATCTGTTAAACCATAAATAATAGGTTTTCGTAATGGTACGCGGGAACTGTAAATGATTAGAGCTGTATTGATTATCACGGCTCATATGAGAGGGAACTTCCATGAATAAACTTTTAGCCACGTCATGCCTGCTGCTTTCAGCAATGCCAATGACAAGCTTCGCCGCAGACTGTGGCAAGGTCACCATCGCAGACATGAACTGGAGCTCGGCAACACTCATCGCCAATATTGACCGTTTCATTTTGGCAAACGGCTATGACTGCGACGCAGAGTTAGTGCCTGGCGATACCATGCCAACGGGTACGTCGATGATCGAAAAGGGCGAGCCTGACATTGCGCCAGAATTCTGGAGTAACTCTCTAAAAGCAGCTTTGGACAAAGGCGTAGAAGAAGGCCGATTACGTTTTGCTGGTAGCACACTCTCTGAAGGCGGCGTAGAAGGCTTCTGGGTACCTAAGTTTCTTGTCGACAAAGACCCAAGCCTAGCAACCATTCAAGGTGTGAAAAACAATCCGCTACTTTTCAAACACCCAGAAGATCCAACGAAAGGCGCATTCTATGGCTGCCCTGCAGGTTGGAACTGCCAGATTTCATCAGGCAACCTGTTTAACGCATTGGGACTTGAAGACAGTGGTTTTGAATTGATTGATCCAGGTTCAGGCGCCGGTCTTGCGGGCTCTATCGCCAAAGCATATGAGCGCGGTCAAGGTTGGTTTGGCTATTACTGGGCACCAACAGCGGTTCTTGGTAAGTATGAAATGGTTAAAGTTGACTTTGGATCAGGCATTGATGAAGAGCACTTCAAAGCGTGTACAACCAGTGAACAGTGTCTTGAGCCAAAAGTGACCATGTACCCACCTTCAGCGGTAGATACCGTTGTCACTGAGAGCTTTGCTCAACGTGCACCCGGTGCTATGAGCTATCTTGCAAATCGTTCGTTCACCACCAATGATCTAAACACTCTGCTGGCTTGGATGGAAGACAATCAGGCTGATGGTGAGATTGCTGGCGAATACTTCTTACAAAGTCATGCTGACATCTGGACGCAGTGGGTTACCCCTGAGGTTGCAGCAAAAGTGAAAGCGGCACTATAAAGCACGCATTCTGCCAACGGGCTGCTCACAATCAGCCCGTTTTCAAAAAACGCAAATTCACCACACGCAAATATAGTGCTTAGGCCCTCTCCCGTTTTGCATCACATAAGTCTCACAGAAAACGTCGAGACTGCTTTCGTGGCGGGTATATTCACTATATTTTACTAATAACAACTATGCAGAGGATGCTGTACTGTTATGGCAGATAATTCTTGGTTAACGGAATTCCCGGAGATGGAACGCTCCGACCTTCTAACCATCCGAAAAACCCTTGATGGCGCTTATCGCGAATTCTCACGAAACTACGGCGAAACCATCGAATCTTTTTTTGATCCCCTTCTTCAATTTCTTATCTGGTTTGAAAAGCTATTGCTCGGCACCCCATGGTGGCTGATGATCGCGATTCTCGCCGGTGTCTCTTACCTCGCCAGCCGATCATGGAAATTGGCGGTCAGTGTTATCTTTGTCTTTCTCGCCATTGGTTACTTTGGCATGTGGGAAGATACAATGCGAACCATGAGTATCATCCTAGTTTGTACCATGTTAGCCATTGGTCTCGGGATACCGATTGGTATCGCTATGGCTCGCTCAAACCGCATTCAATCTCTGGTGACACCGCTACTTGACGTAATGCAAACCATGCCCGCATTTGTATATCTGATCCCGGTCGTGATGCTGCTTGGCATTGGTAAAATCCCTGGGGTCATTGCCGTGGTTATTTACGCCATTCCGCCAGTCATTCGCCTGACAAACCTTGGTATTCGACTCGTGGACAAAGAAGTGCTGGAAGCGGCAACCGCGTATGGCGCAAGTTCCACGCAACGCTTGTTTGGCGTGCAGTTACCCCTTGCAATGCCAACCATCATGGCGGGTATCAACCAAACCATTATGATGGCGTTGGCTATGGTCGTGATCGCTTCAATGATTGGGGTGAAAGGTCTTGGCCAGCCGGTACTTAAGTCTATTACCAACCAATACTTTACCCTTGGCTTAATCAATGGTCTTGCGATCGTTGCCTTGGCAATCATCTTTGACCGAGTATCACAAAGTTATGCAAAACGTACTCAGCAACATTTGAGCGGAGGTCATCATGAGTAATTCCAACACGACACCGCTGATCCAAATTAAAGGTCTTTATAAGATATTCGGCAAAAACCCGCAAAAAGTCCTGCCCGACGTCAAAGCCGGAAAATCCAAAGACGACATATTGGCGGATACTGGCCACACAGTGGGTTTGCAGCAAATTGATTTAGACATTGAACGCGGAGAAATCTTCGTGATCATGGGCCTTTCAGGCTCGGGGAAATCCACGCTGATCCGCCACTTCAACCGTTTGATTGACCCGACTGAAGGGCAAATCATCGTTGAAGGCGAAGATGTCATGAAACTAGACGAAAAAGGGCTGCAGCATTTCCGCCGCCACAAAATGTCTATGGTGTTTCAACGTTTTGGTTTGATGCCACACCGCACGGTTTTGCAAAACGTCGCATACGGGCTGCAAGTGCAAGGCGTGGACAAAGCCGAGCGTGATAAAAAAGCCACCGAGTGGTTAGACACGGTTGGGCTTGCGGGCTACGAGCAGCAATACCCGTCACAGCTTTCAGGTGGACAGCAACAGCGTGTTGGCCTCGCTCGCGCCTTGTGTACCGATGCAGAAATCCTTTTGATGGATGAAGCATTCTCTGCCCTTGACCCACTCATCCGCAGTGAAATGCAAGATCAGCTCATTGGTTTGCAGGAAAAGCTTCAGAAAACCATTATTTTCATCACCCATGACTTGGACGAAGCGCTTCGCTTGGGCGATCGCATTGCTATTTTACGCGACGGCAAGCTCATCCAGCAGGGTCGCCCGGTTGATATCTTACTTAACCCAGCCGACGACTATGTTGAAGCATTCGTCAAAGACGTAAATCGCGCCCGCGCACTCACCGTTGACACCGTTATGCAGCCGCAGAGCCTTCGTATCAGCACAGACACCATTGGCGAAGCGCTATCGCAAATGCGCCAGGCAAAAGTGCAGCACGGTTACTACATGAACGATGATGGTTATCAGGGCGCACTGAGTCGCGAGCGTTTGGAATCATTCGATGCATCACGTCATAGCGATGCCATTGATGACAAGGTATTGGAAATCGTTCCTGGCATTCAATCTGATGCCCTGATCGAGCAAGTCATCCCAGACACCATTGAACATGAACTGCCACTGCCTGTGCTGGATCAAGACGGTCAACTTCAAGGTCAGCTTTCACGTGCTAGCGTGGTTGAAGTCTTGAGCGACCAATCAAGTCATGACGACACATACGCAGACAAAGAGGCAGCGAAGGATGCCGACAAAAAGAAACCCGACGGAGAAAAAGTGTCAGCATAAATCTGGTCACGTAGAAAATCCGTCATTCTGACGCATCGAATCAATGCGCTTCCTCTCGAAGCGCATTTTCTTTTTCCTGCCCACGCTTTTAAATCCCTGGCGACTCACCGATAATCAACAAACTCTTCGCTATACTAAAGAAATATTTTCAATATTGAGACGATATTGTGTTCGCGACTAATAGCAAAAACTCATACGCACACAGCGCCTTTGGCCTCAAGCTCGCGACGATTAACTTGTTTAATTTTATCGAGCCACCTGGTGCATTCTATGAGTTCAGCAACATCTACAGTGAAGACCAATGGCGACAAAAACGTATGTGGCTCAACCGTTACATTGGCAGCTACCAACCTGACATCATCGCCTTTCAGGAAGTGTTTAGCGCCTCTGCGCTAAAATCGCTGCTTGAACCACTTGGCTATCGTTTTTTCTCTGTTGTTGATGAACCTGAGCCCATCAATTCAGCCAACGATTATGTATACAAGAGCCCGGTAGTTTGCCTTGCTTCGCGTTACCCCATACTAAGTGCATTGCCACTTCACGCCGATCCCGAGCTGTCGGAAAAGCTTGGGATGACAAAGGACTTCGAATACAGCCGTCTGCCGCTTTGTGCAACACTTGAACTTCCCTCTCTGGGCCAAACGGATATCTACGTGGTTCACTTGAAATCAAAACGTCCTATGATGGAAGAAAGTGAGGACGGTGGTAAAACGGTCAAGACACTCCATGATTCCATGCAAGCAGAAATTGCGGGCTCTTGGGCATCATCAATTCAACGAGGTTCAGAAGTGTGCCAATTGATGGCATCGATTATTCAACGCCGATCCGACACCAACAACCCTGCAATTGTCATGGGCGATTTTAACGATGATTTGAATTCAGACGTATTGCGTGCCTTTCATGTTACAGGTTTGCGCTCTATTACCGAAGACATGGCTGACGTCCCACTCTCGCATTATCAACTTCACGATAGCTGGGACTTATTTGTAAAAAATACCGGTGAAACGGGTCTTGCCCGTCCTAGCACGCATTACTTTCATGCTAAAGGCTCAGTGCTTGATTACATTTTGCTTTCCAATGAATTCAACAGCAGCGATCCCGCCAGTCTTGCAGAAGTTGGCGACTTTCATTGTGAAGACAGGCATCTTATCAACCCCAAGTTTGATCAAGATGCTTACAGCAGTGATCACGCGATTATCAGCGTCACCATTGGCTTGCGCCGTTAATCACACATCACGCAAGAAAAAAACAACCCGCAATTTCCTCGCGACGCTCCTCTACTTGGCATAGGTTTAAATAGAGTCTCATTATGAAGACAGCCTTAAAACACCAAGTTGGAGAGCGATGGTCATGTTGCGTACTGCACAATTTTCTAAATTTATATTCGGGTTATCAAAATTTTCAACGCGAGTTTTTTGTCTACTTGCGCTCGCTCTCTCAACCCTAGCGCTCGCGGAGAATCATACCGAAAAAGAAATCGTGATAGTCAGCGAAGCATGGGAAGACGCAACCGAAAAAAATGGAACGGGTCTTTACTTCGACATTATGCGCAAGGTATTTGAACCCTTGGGATACAAGGTGAAAACCCTAACGACGACCTACTCTCGCAGTATTTATTTGGTTCAAACCCAAAAGATGCATGCATTTCTTGGTTCTTATATCGATGAACAAGAAAACGTGCTTTATCCCTATTGGCATTTTGATGCCGAGCAAGTCGTGGCAGTTTACAAGGCGTCAGTTATCTCAACATGGTCAGGTGAAGAATCCCTAGAAGGTAAAACAGTCGGGTGGATAAAGGGATACGATTATAACGATTACATCAAGACAAAACTGATAGTGAAGGAAGTGAAATCACGCCGCCAGGGACTAACCATGGTGTATTCAGACAGACTTGATGCACTGATTGACGCCCGTGCTGAAATCGAAGAGGAATTTGAAGAAGGCTACATTGACCGAAGTGCATTTGCTGTTTCAAACCTCATTGATCTCAAGCTCTATCCCGCGTTTGTGAATTCCTCAGAGGGAGAAAAACTGAGGATGATCTATGATCAGCGATTCGAAGCTCTATTAAAGTCCGGTGAGCTGCAAGCAATGTTCGACGAATATGAATGGGACTATTTTCCTTTTCAGAAACCATAAATACATGATCAAAAAACGCCGCTCAATAGCGGCTTTTTTTGGTGTTCTTCAGTATTCTTATGCGTTGCACTACCGCTTGTTAGTGACGTCTTGATAGTCACCATCAATGGTTTGTCCTTGATGCCTCTGTTTAGGGCCAAACGGCGTTTGCTCAATAGGCTGTTCATGTTGTTGCCGATACAAATTCGCTTGCTCTGCTTGAGCCTTGCGTAGCTTTTTCATGATGAAGGGTTTGGCAATCAATGCACTAATAGAAACGATTAAGCCAAACACCGCAGCAAACATTAATGTAAAGAAGCCCAAAATAAGCGTAACCACACCGATCAGGATTTGTCTCATGTAAATTCCCCGTGGATTAAAATCGTGTTGGCTTCTGAACAGATAAAATGCGCCTCTCACGCTCACTTTTCAAGGGTGCTTTACAGATATTTACACTCTCGCCACACAAACTTTGCTCTATTTTCATGCCAACGACTCAAGGCAGATCAATCATCGCTTTGATTTCATTCACTAATAATGGGACATTTTGCCACAACACAAAATGCCCTTCGTTGTTAAGCATTTTCAATTTGGCATTCGGTAAACGTTGTTTAGCAAAATAGGAATTACCAGGATCAGCCAGATCGTCATCCTTCCCATGAACCAAAACGATAGGCATGGTCAACGATCCCCAGTTCTGCGCGGCGAGCTTTTCCAGTTCATTCTCCAACACCATCATTTCGGCATTTGAGCGCAACATATCGTCGGGAATCACCCACTTTGCCAACAAGGTATCAGCCATATAGTTGTACCACTTTGGCGCTTCTAGCTTAGGATCAAACGCAGATGCAATCAGCAGCAAGCTATCAACATGTTCTGGTGCTAGCAACGCTAATTGCAGCGCTATTGGCCCTCCCAAAGAATGCCCGACAAGCAGGGTGTTTTTATTCTCTTTGAGCAAAGGCAACAAGGCTTCGGCTTGCTTTTTAAGACTGGTCTCGACAGGCATTGAGGACTGACCAAAGCCTGGCCTATCTATTGAAACGAGATCGACTTGCTGTAAGGCTGGATGATTAAGATAGTCGTCATAGGCTTCTTTGCTGCCTGGCGAGCCGTGAATAAATATCACGCGATAGCTTGATAGAGGGTTACCGGCCGTTTTTTGGGGTACGCGAGTATTGTCTAACATTCCATTGGGCGCACTGTCTTCCTGCACGCCCTTTGTTTCAGCATAAATCGACCCGCAAACTATCATCAACCCGCAACTTATCATCAACCCACACACTATCAAGCCAATCCGCGCCAACCCCCTTCTCTTCATCAATCCTTTTTCCTGTTCTGCTTTGTCTTCAAAGTACATCAATACGCGCCTAAGAATAGACCGCTAACCCCAATATTTGATTCCAAAGGGCCGAGACTAATTTGTACCGAAAAGGAGACTTTACACATCAAGTTATTTTTGAGACAGACTTCGTGAGCCATGAAAATGTAATCTGTTGCTATGTATCAATAAGCATAATGTCTGCGCATTTTAGTGCGTTTGAGTAGAGGATGTTTGGCATGACCGTCGGCTACAGAGCAAAGAAAATAGCATGGCTAGTCAGCTTGATAACGATGACGTTCGCGCTAAGCGCATGCTCTTCCACACGTCATGACAAGCTCGCCGATTTGGGTTTCGCAACCCCCTATTTAGAAGGCTATGACGATGGGTGTCATAGCAAAGTGACTGCTGCAAAAACCATTAAAGATGGCTTTCGCAAAGATCCTGAACGTATGTTCAAAGAAGATAGATACGCTGAAGGTTGGAATGATGGCTATGAGCAATGTTACGTGGCCAACAAATCGTTCTACTAACAAAATAAAAATCCTGCATAAAGCAGGATTTCAAACGTGTATTTCTGTTATTGACACGCAGGTTCGCTAATCAGTGGTCGCGCGGGATGACAATAGATCGCTGAACCTCATCACCATTTTCTAGCATGGCAGTAAACACACCGGTACGTGTAAAAGGCGATTCTGTCATGACAAACACCATGCCATTTTCTGGCGTGACATATTCTCCCAACGAACCCGACAACGTGATCGTCGCGCCTTCAACTGGCGTACCATTTTGTAGCACCTGAACCCAAGCGCCCTGCCCAACAGTGACAACACGCATATCCACTGCATCGTTCGTCGTTCCCGCGAAAGCTGTCGATGAAGCAGCAATCATACTCATGGCAATTAGTACTTTCTTCATGGTGACCTCTCTATGATTGTGGAATTGTATCTGAATACAAATTCTTCTTTTTATTCACTTCTTTCTATAAACATAGTTGCCAATACACGAAGTGCCAATACGTTAAAAGTCGAACATTTGTTCACTTTCGATCTCCTCCTATTGCCTCACTCTTTGCTCACACTAGCTGGACGACATCACGTAAAACATTTGGCTGTCATATTTTTGCAACAATTTATGTGACGCATACAAATGCTGTCCTATATTTAAGACAGGAAATGTACAGGCAATCATATTTCATGCGGCAGTCGATGCAGTAAAAGCGCCAGTTACAATAAAACAGGAGAGAACATGCGTAAGCCACTTCCTCGCACCATCAAGGGACAACTAAGCAGTATTGTCCTGTTAATTTTGGCGTCCGTTATTGTCTTCGCGGTCACTTTTCAGTCGTCATTCAAAGAGCTTGGGACGCTAGATAGTGCATCCGTTGATATTCTAAAAAGCCAGACTTCCGTCTTAATGCTCCGTCGACACGAAAAAGATTTCATGGCCAGAAATGACGTGAAATACAAAGACAAGTTTGATGATGAATACAACGCAATCAGAGGAAAACTTTCTAGCGCATTAAGCAAATTGTCTTCGCTTAATATGTCCGGTCGCGAAGCAATAACCGACATGCTGCTCAAGCTCGATACTTATCAGCAGGATTTTAGCTCTCTCGTTGTCCAACGAGTCAATGTGGGCGTTGAGTATGACACAGGGTTACAAGGCATAGCACGAACCGCTTCTCACCGCGTAGAGCAAGCCATTCAGCGAATCCAAGATGACACCATCTACAAGATGCTGCTTATGCTCCGTCGTCATGAGAAAGATTTTCTGCTTCGCTCTGACGTGAAATATGTCGACGAGTTTAATGCGCAGATGAGTAACGTTGGGCTAGTAATTGCCAGCAGTGAAATTCCATCAAGTCATCGCCTTTTGATGGAAACCTCTTTAGGGGATTATCACAAAGCCTTTAATTCACTGGCGTCCAGCCTGCAAGATATTGGTTTGAGCCCACAAGAAGGGTTACACGGTAGCCTGAGAGCATCGGTGAGAGAAACAGAAGCACAGATGAAATCCCTCAGCGAAAACTTAGTCAGCGCGATCGATCAGCGAGAACATCAGGTCACGACGCGTCTAACGCTTATCGGTGGCACATTGGCGGTCATTGTTTGCCTTGCTTTAGCGTTTATTATCCGCCATGTCACTCAAAAGATTTCAGTCGCTAATCAACTGATGGGCAACATTGCCAGAGGCAACAGTTCACTGGATGTGCGTATGCAATTACCCGGTGACGATGAGCTCTCGCAACTGGCGACACACTTCAATCGCTTCATTGCTAACCTCCAGCACACCATGGAGAAAATCGCTGATATCTCGTCTGAATTAACGACCAATGCGCGACACAGCCTAGTCATGGCGGGAGCGACGGCTGAAAACGCAGAGAAGCAACGTGCCGAATCCGACTCGGTTTCCACAGCCATGACTGAAATGACCGCCACCAGCCGTGAAATTGCACAAAGTGTGGCACGCGCGGCAAGTGTCGCCAGAGAGTTACAAACCTCCGCGCAAACAGGACGAGATGTGAACACAGAAACGTCGGTAAAAGCCACGGAACTGTCTGCAAGCATGCTCAGCGCGAGTGAAAACATGCAAAGACTCAATGCAGACAGCGAAGAAATTGGTTCCGTGATTGATGTTATTCGTTCTATCACTGAGCAAACCAATCTGCTCGCGCTGAACGCTGCGATTGAAGCAGCACGAGCCGGTGAACAAGGCAGAGGCTTTGCCGTGGTTGCCGACCAAGTGCGCGAACTGGCGATGAAAACACACCATTCAACCGATGAGATCACCAAGATAATCGAACAGATCCAATCGGGGATCCGCCATAGCGTGGACGTGATGAGTGAGAGCAGCGAAATGGCCACGATAAGCGTGAATCAGGCGCGAGAAGGTGCCGCAGTCATGAGTGCCATGGTCGATCAAATTGAAGACATTGCAGGTCAAAACATGCAGATTGCTACGGCATCTGAAGAGCAAACCATGGTCACCGACAGCGTTGACCGCAACATTGTGGTGATTGCTGAGCTTGCTGGGCAAACTGCTTCCGCAGCGCAGAAATCCAACCACTCAGCCAGCGCTATTGAGCAGTTAGCCAATGAACTCGATCGATTGGTAGGCACATTCACTGGTGAGCGGGAACGATCTCATTCAGAAACCCCTAGCGCACCAAGATCGGACAGGGAAATCAACATGGCACAAAACCAGTGGGCGAGCGCGTAAGCCACGAAAACACATCCTCGCATCTCTTTTGAACCATTTGGCGAACGAGGTTAGCAATCCGATGCAAAGGTATCCCCATCGACTATAGTAATGGAAACGCCATTGCATTGGATTGCTTATGAAAAAGGCCGCGCTGCCCGCTGATGAAACTTTGAGACTTCAATCGTTAGAGAACCTCAATATTCTCGACACCAGCGCTGAAGAGCGATTTGACAGGCTTTCTCGGCTTGCTAAGCAGATGTTTGCAACCAAGGTCGCGGCCATTAGCTTTATCGACGCCAACAGGCAATGGGTGAAATCATGTATCGGCCCTCTTAACCAAGAAATCCCTCGTGATATTTCTTTCTGCGCACATACTATTTTGAGTTCTGAGCCTTTGGTCGTGAACAATGCATCAACCGATCCTCGCTTTTGTGGTAATCCATTAGTGACCGCAGAGCCAAATGTTCAGTTTTATGCGGGTTACCCCATCAAACACGCCAATGGCACAATATTGGGCACACTCAGTATCATGGATGACGAGCCAAGAGGCTTTGACGACTATGACATTGCATGTTTTAAGGACATTGCAGATTTGGTGCAAAGCGAGCTGCGCGCCATTCAACTCACCACGCAGGATCAACTCACTGGTCTCCTCAATGCACATGGTTTTCAGGTGTTGTCACAAAACAGTCTAAACATGTGCGAACGTCTTAACGCACCAGCTTCATTGGCTTATTTTGATGTCAGAGGGCTGAAGAAAATTAACCGATCGCAAGGCAACCGAGAGGGCGACAACGCATTAATGTTCTTCGCGGAATTATTGACGTTCGGGTTTCGTGACTCTGATGTGCTGGCGCGTTTGGAAAGCGACAAATTTGCAGTGCTTCTCACCAACACACCGATAGCCAATACTCAAGATATCTTGGATCGCTTTAAAGAAAGGGTTGATAGATATGCGGTCGAAAAGAAGCTCCCTTATACCCTGGATTATAATGTCGGCGTTTCTTGGGTAGATGCAGAAGGCGATTTCGATTTTACTGAGCTGCTCGGCATTGCGCGAAGCTTTGCAACCAAAGCCAAACCCTAGCTTTTAAACGCGCATCAACCCAACTAACGTCCGCACAACAGTGTGTGCTATGCGACGTGATCGCTTTATTGCATCACATTTGAAAAGAGATTAATGACAATCACACCCGCAACAATCAATGCCATGCCCAGCACTGCGCCAAGATCGAGGTGCTGACCATGCCAAAGCCACGCAACCAATGACACTAAAACAATACCCGCCGCGCTCCAAATGGCGTAGGCGATTCCCAAAGGCATGGTTTTTACGGTGATTGAAAGTAAATAGAACGACACCGCATAACAAGACAAAACGACAGCGGTGGTGATTGGCTGTGTAAATGACTGTGTTTTTGGCATCATGGACGTGGCCATAATTTCAAATAAAATAGCGACAGCCAGTGATACAAAAGGCGGCAATGTATAGAGAATTTTCAACATACGTTTCTCCTCAATGAGTACGCATCCTTTCGAAAAATGCGCGGGATATTTCAAACCCCGCCAGATCGGTCACACCGCACTGGATCGGTCACACCGCACAAATAGCAAAGCCCCACCCAAAAGGCGAGGCTCTGCGGTTCACAACCGAATAACTTTAATATGTTTGTTCAGCGAGAATTATACGCGATTTGCCGCGTAGTCATTCAGCTCGTCAACAGAAACAGTGGTGATGAACTCATCGTTCAAGAAGAAGTTAACCATCTCACCGTCTTTTTCGCCACGTAGTACTTGTGTGGTGCCATCTGCATAGGCAACTGACATCTCGATAGACTTGTCGTTAACTTGCTTCACGTCAGCCGAAGAGATCTTGATTGGTGCCGTGGTCAGGTCTTTATCCAGCTTCTGATTGATTCGGAAAATTGCATCCGCAGGCATATCTGCAACAGCGGGTGACTTACCAGAGATTGGGTTAGTGCCAGTCCAGAATTCGATAGAGTTAAAAATGAACAGGTCAGCAGTAGCAGCGATACCGTAAACCGGGCTCATCAGTAGGTACAGGCCTGCACGAGCGTAGCGGTTATCTACAGCGGTCAGGTTCAATTTCATTACCATACCAGACGTCGCCATTTGACCGATACAACCCGTCAAAGACGCAGTTAGCACTGCCGCAGCAATAGCTTTCATCGCAATTTTTTTCATCATATTACACACTGTGAGTTCAAAAAGTTGGCGAAGTATACAGCGATTTCTTCTCTTGAAAAGTGCAAGAATTTAAGCCAAATCCGGCAGGTGCAACAGCCGATTAACAGCCATTTGTCATCACAATGTCAGTATGGTTAAGCTATCGTTATCAGGCTAAAAATGAGACGAACATCACACCAACCAAAAGGTGGATGCATTCACCACGTGAATGATTGACGACCGCGTCGATTGCTCACTATTCGTACTATATTCGCCAAGTTCAAGGTTTGTGCTTGAGTCCCGTTATGGTTTGTCCTTACAATCCCCCCTCGAAATATTGATGGTCATCAACAATGAACAGAAAAAAGAAAATCATTCAAACGCTAAAGAAACGCGAGAAGAAGAAAAATGCAAAATTGCATACTTCTAACAAGCCTAAATACGTTTCTAAAGCGGATCGCGAGAAACTGGCATCAGAAGAATCTGACGCAGCGGTTGATTCACTAGAATCAAGCGTTGAAAACGCAAGTGCTGATGAGAAAACAGGCACACAAGAAAACGCGTGACCCGAATAAATGACTGTTTTTCAAAAATTTAGAATCAGTCGTTATTTCCAACTTGGCATTGCCCGTCTATAGGTACTCACCTTCTCTTTAATGCGTTATGGTTAACACAACATAAGCACGTAAGAGGAAAGCGGCATGTCAGCGCCAAGTTGGGATTTTTCATTTGTTTACCAAAGCCTTCAAGACCCTGCGATCAATCAAGACCTGCAACTTAGCAACCAGTATTTGGATGCGTTAACACACCTATCCATAGACGTAGTCGATGCCTGCCAGCGGGCACTTACCCTTCACGACGATATTCTTACCCTCATTCAGTCCGTCTCTAACTATGCCGGTTGTCAGTCTTCTGTTGATGCGACCAACGAAGCGGCTAAAGCATTGGTGGTCAAGACCGATGTCATGCAATCAACGCTAACACAAGCATTCAGCCCGTTTGAAAGCCAATTGTCGGTCTGTGATGACGGCTTTTTTAACGCCGTCATGTCAGGCAGTGACGACGCTGGAAACTACGATCGTCACGCGTTCCGATTCTCCCGTCTTCGTCAGCACCGTGTTTTCCGATTGTCTGTACCCGAAGAGCAACTCCTATCTGCGTTGCAGGTTGATGGACGCAATGCGTGGGGACGACTCTATGATTCGATAACAGGCACCGCCAAAGTGGCGCTGACGTTCCCTGACGGAAGCGAAGAAGTGATGGGGCTATCCCAAGCTGCTAGTCTTCTATACGGCAGTGACACCTATCGCAGAGAACCTGCATGGAGAGCTATTCACGCTGCAATGGAAAAACAAGAAATCACCTTTGCAGCCATTCTTAATGCCCTGGCGGGAGGCCGTTTGGCGGAGTATCAAAAACGCAGTCACACAAAGCCCCTGCACTTTCTTGCGCCTGCATTAGAACAAAGCCGCATTGAGAAAAAAACACTTGATGCCATGATACGTGTAACAGAGCAACACAAAGACCTCTCTCGCCGCGCCGCGAAAGCCATGGCAAAAATGTTTGGTCATGAAACCTTGGCGCCTTGGGACGAAATGGCAGCGATGCCCGTGCAAGACGGCGGCGCTTCTAAAAGCTATTCATTTCAGGATGCTATTGCCATCATTCGTCACGCCTTCCATTCCGTGCACCCAGAAATGGCTGATTTCGTGGATATGATGGTTGAACAAGGTTTAATTGATGCCGCGCCACAGCCAAACAAAGTTATGGGCGCTTACTGCACAAAGATAGCCAAAACGCGCACCCCACTGGTGTTCATGAGCTTTGGTGGCAGCATGTCTGATGTACTCACGCTTGCTCATGAACTCGGTCATGCTTTCCATAACTGGGTGATGAAGGATATGCCACTTGTGGAAACCAACTACCCAATGACATTGGCTGAAACCGCCTCTATTTTTGCAGAGAACGTGGTGCGTGACGCGCTGCTTGAAGAAGCGAGCAATGATCACGATAAACTGTTAATGCTTTGGGAAGAAGCGCAAACAGCAGTGGCCCTAATGCTGAACATTCCTGTCCGCTTTGAGTTTGAACGTGCGTTCTATGAGCAACGACAGCAAGGGGAGCTCACACCACGACAATTGCGCGGCCTAATGTCGGAGACGTGGAAGAATTGGTATGGCGATGCCA
Organism: Enterovibrio litoreus; assembly: GCF_045679545.1. Classification (NCBI taxonomy): domain Bacteria; kingdom Pseudomonadati; phylum Pseudomonadota; class Gammaproteobacteria; order Vibrionales; family Vibrionaceae; genus Enterovibrio; species Enterovibrio litoreus. Next base: position 1,060,665 of record NZ_CP166195.1, on the reverse strand, counting down.
TGTCAGAACCCAACGATCTGTTTTGGGCCAGTAAGCTTCACTTCAGCATTGCCGAAATCAGCTTCTATAACTATCCGTATCTGTTTGGGTATCTCTTCAGCACAGGCGTTTACGCGCAGCGAGTAGCAAAAGGTGACGCCTTTTATGAAGACTATAAATCACTTCTGAAAGACACTGGACGCATGACAGCGGAAGAGGTCGCACTCAAACACCTTGGCGCGAATTTGGAGCAACCGGATTTTTGGCAGCAAAGTATTTCGATTGCAGAAAAACGCATTGAGGCATTTGAAGCTTTGGTTAACAAGATCAAGCACTGACCAGTCAGCACAAACAAAAACACCCGCATCAGCGGGTGTTTTTTTATCCAAGGCTCGGTTAGTGGTCAACACCACGAGACTTGAGGAATTCGGCGTAAGTACCTTTAAAGTCGGTGATCTTACCGTCTTTAATTTCAATGATACGTGTTGCCAACGAGTCAACAAATACACGGTCATGCGATGCGAAGAACAAAGTACCTTTGAACTGCTCAAGTGCGGTATTCAAAGATTCAATGGATTCCATGTCCATGTGGTTAGTCGGTTCATCAAGCAGCAGCATGTTGGGCTTGTGCATCATTAGTTTACCCAGCAACATGCGGCCTTGCTCTCCACCAGACAGCACTTTAACTGATTTCTTGATATCGTCTTGTGAAAACAGCATACGACCAAGGAAACCACGAACAACTTGCTCGTCTTCACCTTCTTGACGCCATTGGCCCATCCAATCCATCAGGTTCAAGTCTTCTTCAAAATCAGAAGCATGATCCTGCGCGTAATAGCCAAGGTTGGTGTTTTCAGACCACTTGTAGAAACCAGTACGCGGCTCTAGTACGCCCGCCAGCGTGTTCAACAGGGTTGTTTTACCCACGCCGTTTTCACCAATGATTGCGATGCGCTCGCCCACTTCAAAGATGCCGCTAAAGCCAGAGAACAAATCATGCTCAAAACCTTGGCTCAGGTTTTCGAGTTCTAGTGCGTTACGAAACAGCTCTTTAGATTGTTCAAAGCGAATAAATGGCGTTTGACGGCTAGAGGCTTTGACTTCATCCAATTTGATCTTGTCGATCTGTTTGGCACGAGACGTTGCCTGCTTCGCTTTTGATGCGTTCGCAGAGAAACGCGCGACGAAGGTTTGAAGCTCTGCAATCTGTGCTTTCTTCTTCGCGTTGTCGGTCAATAGACGATCACGGGCTTGAGTCGCCGCCGTCATGTATTCGTCATAGTTGCCTGGGTAAACACGCAGTTCACCGTAATCCAAGTCTGCCATGTGGGTACACACAGAGTTCAGGAAGTGACGGTCGTGCGAGATAATAATCATGGTGCAGTTACGCTCATTAAGCGTATCTTCCAACCAACGGATTGTGTCGATGTCCAAGTTGTTCGTTGGTTCATCAAGCAGCATGATATCAGGGTCAGCAAACAGAACCTGTGCCAACAACACACGCAGTTTCCAGCCCGGTGCAACACTGCTCATCAGGCCATAATGTTGGTCTAGTGGAATACCCACGGCAAGAAGCAGTTCACCTGCTTTAGATTCCGCCATGTAGCCGTCCATTTCGGCAAATTCTACTTCCAGATCCGCCACGCGCATGCCGTCATCTTCGCTCATGTCTGGCAGCGCATAAATGCGGTCACGCTCCTGCTTCACGTTCCACAATTCTTTGTGTCCCATGATCACAGTGTCGATAACGGTAAATTCTTCGTACGCAAACTGGTTCTGGCTTAGCTTAGCGACACGCTCGTTAGGATCCACGCTCACGTTACCGCCGGTAGGCTCTAACTCACCGCTCAGGATTTTCATAAAGGTTGATTTTCCGCAACCGTTCGCGCCGATAAGGCCGTAGCGGTTACCATCGCCAAACTTAACAGAGATGTTTTCGAAAAGAGGCTTAGCGCCAAATTGCTGGGTGATATTAGCTGTACTAATCAAAGTTATTACTATCCTGAGCTATGAATACAAAACGCCGCAAGAGTACAGAGATCGTTCCATTACTTCAAGTAAACAGAGAATTGAGTCACAGTCTGACACTAAAAAATCGAGTATCTACGTCATTGCCAGTGAAAGCCCCCCCCTGCTAAGCACTCTTTTCTCTAGCCCTTGAGCACCCCATAACCACCAACAACCAATTGATTGTTTTAAGCTTCCTACTTCTCATATCCTACTTTTTGTTCGACGCACCTGCTGATATTGAAACTACACTTACAAGCTAGACCGTCTCATTATTGAGGCGTGAAATCGCATTCAAAACGACACCGTAAATGGGATAGCTATGAGCAACCGCTTTCGATACATCACAAAAACCACCGTCGCTCGATTATTCAGTCTTTATTTTCTCGCCATGGCCGTCGGTGTTTTACTGACGACAAGTGTCATCATGATGGCATCCCCCCATGCTTCTGCGGAAACAGATGCCAAACAAATACTCTTCATCAATTCACATCACCGCGGCTACGGATGGAGTGATGAAGTAGAAAACGGCTTAAGAGAAACGTTAGCATCCTCAGCGGTGCCTATAGAGCTATCTGTCGTATACCTTGATGCGCTTCGTCACGATGCCTTACCCATCAAAGATAAATTGGCTGATATTCTTAAGCTCAAACGCGTTTCTGATGCGACAGATCTAGTTATCACCTCAGATAACGCCGCCATTGAATTTGCATTGGCTCATCAAAAAGACCTGTTTCCTCGCCAACCAATTATTTATACAGCGCTAAAGGATGTGTCGACCGACGCGTACGACATGAACCCACTCGTGACAGGAATCGCCGAATATACCGATTACCAACAAGCCATCGATGTTGCCCTCTCTCTGCATCCAAAAACACAAAGTCTGGCGTTTATTGGTTCGCAGCGTGAACCTCACAATCAACGCATTGTCGACATCATCAAAAAAAGCGTTGTTCCTGCATTCGCAAACAAACTCGACATAGAGATCTACATAGACAAGCCACTTGATGAACTCGATGCCGCTTTAAGCCAACTCCCGACCAACACCGTCCTCTTTGCGCTCAGCAATACTTTACCTAAAAGTGATGGGACGCTTTATAGCCCCGCTGAAACAGCGCGCCTGTTAGCATCTGTGACGCCTTTTCCTGTCTATACCTTTTGGCACTCACATATTGGACACGGCGCACTGGGTGGTCAGATTGTGACTGGATTCAGTCAAGGGAAAGCTGCAGCGCAACTGGCACTGCAAGTATTAGCGTCAGATATTAATGCACCGCTACCTGATCATCAGACGGCACCAGCCTCGTTATTCTTCGACTTAGAGGCAGTGGAAAATCACAGAATTGATAAAACACGACTGCTAGAAGGGGCGAGGTTCATTAACTATCAGCCACCCATTTGGCAGGAATATAAAACAGAAGCCTTAACGACTCTGGTTGTCGTGTTTGGTCTTCTCTCACTCGTGCTCGCGTTCGTATTGCTCGCAAAACGACAAACCGAGACCATTCACCAGATAAGTGATGAAAACACCGAACTCACTCACGCCTTAGATATAAACCAAGAAGCATTAGAGGATGTGACGCACCAACTCGAAGAAGTCAACACCATTGATGATCTTACGGGATTGGCCAACGTTCGTCATTTTAACGACATGCTAGATAAAGAGTTACGCCGAGCAAGCCGCTATAAAACGCCCCTCAGCTTATTGCTTGTTTCGGTTGATCAATTCGACGGCTACCTTGATACCCATGGTGAAGACGATGCTAACAAAAAGCTTGCTGTGATAGGCCAAGTCATCAAAAACACCTGTCAGCGATCTTCTGATGTGCTCGCCTTTCTTCTCAACGGCAAATACGCCATTATCTTGCCGCACACCACACGCGACAACTCGAAAGTGGTCTGTCAGAAATTACACGATGGCCTAAAACAGCAAAATATTCCCTTCATCTTGTCAAAAACGGGCGCACTTACACTAAGCATTGGGTTGTCATCACTTGAAAGTACCGCTGACCGCATTAACCCTCAACATATGTTTAATACCAGTGAAATGATGCGCATTGATGCAGAAAGACAAGGCGGCAATGGAACGCGATCTGATGTGATTGAGATTCACTCATCGCCCAACACATTGCAGGGGAATTAGTATATCCAAGCAACCTCACGATACAGGATTCAGAGCATCTTGAGGTTGTTCAGGTATAGGTACTACTCACGCCCGCTTTATTCCAACATAGCGCGGTTTATCGGCAAATATTCACCTTTATCTCATCCGTTAACACTGGTGGAAATTTTGCGTTAACGTGGCGCTGTTGGTTGTTTTTCCAATCTTGTATTACCAAACATGACGGAAAAGCCACTGTGCATCCGAAATACCTTATCGAAAGGCGCGCATATTTTTTGCTGCGCCTATTTTTTAATCACGTATTTATTTCAACGTTGAATATGATGCGTTGGCTAAGTGAAATTTGTAGTTTTCTCGACAATTATCACTTTCCTTCGAAGATCTAGGTGTTTCGATTTGCCCTGATAAAAATTAACATCTTCTAAGAATTATTAGGCAATCAAACATGTCAAAAATTTTCTCACGCATTGACCGAACCATAACAATTGTGACTACAGTTGTGAGTCTCATTATCGCCTATTGTACTCAGCATATTTTTGGCGGTTCATTGACCTACCATCTCGCCATTTCACTCGGATTCGGCATCACATTTACCCTTTCCAATGCTTATATCAATAACATGTTCCCCCACTGGCCCAGCGGAAAGTGTATCTTAGTTGCTACCGTTGGTGGCATGCCTTTTGGGATCATCAACATGCTTTTATGGATCTATGCTTACAAAGGGATCTGGAAGGTAGATGCCATTATCCCCGCACTATTAGCGACGGTCGCTATCGCCTTTTTTATGGCTTATTTCTATGTTGCCAGAGAACGCGCCACGCGTGCAGAATCAGAACTAAAAGACATTCAATTGCGTCAAGCGGAGCAAGAAAAAGCGCTCATCAATAGCCAGCTAAGAAACCTTCAAGGGCAAATGGAACCTCATTTCCTGTTTAATACCTTGGCAAACATTCAAATTCTGATTGATACCGACGCAAACAAAGCAAAGACACTGCTTGGTAAAATCACCGATCTACTTCGAGCCAGTCTTAAACAGCAGCGAAAAGATACCATCACACTAAGTGATGAAATAAAACTCCTCGATAGTTATTTAGCGATACAACAAATCCGTCTTTCTGAACGTATGGCATATAGCATCTCGCTTGATGAATCTATCTCACCACAAACCTTGATCCCTCCCTTTTTAATTCAACCTGCAGTAGAAAACGCGGTTATTCATGGTATTGAACCTTCGATTAAAGGCGGACACATTAATCTGCATTTTTACCGTGACGGTAACATTGTTACGGTTGAAGTATCAGATAACGGGATTGGTTTTAATGAGGCCTCAAAAGGAAACGGTCTTAGCATGAAAAATGTCAGACAACGTCTTTCAGCTCTCTATGGAGAGCACGGAAAGCTCGAACTCTTTCCACATCGTGACGGCGGGTTTACAACAAGGATTTCTATTCTATGCGCGCATTAATTGCCGATGATGAACCATTGCTTCGCCACCATTTGAGCAAATTACTCGGTGAGTTAAGCACAAATATTGAAGTCGTTGCGAGTGTAAAAGACGGCATTGAAGCCGTTGAGAAAATCAAGCAACTCACCCCCGATGTGGTGTTCTTGGATATAAGAATGCCTGGGCTTGATGGCTTAGAAGTGGCAACCGCCATCAACCAACTTGATGTGTTACCACACATCGTATTTGTCACAGCTTATGATCATTATGCGATTGAAGCTTTCGAGAAGGGCGCCATTGATTATTTGGTTAAACCCATTGATGAAACCCGCTTACAAAAAACATGTGAAAGATTAGAGAATCAATTTGAGCAAAGCCTTAATCGAGACGACCTCATTCAACTTATTGCCAAAACCCAAGTGAAACGAGAAACACCGCTGACATGGCTAAAGGCAGCGAAAGGTGAAGATATACATCTCATCCATGTTGATGACGTTGATTATTTTAAGGCAGAAGACAAGTACGTTACTGTTGTGACTCAAGGCAATGAATACATCATCAGAACACCATTGAAGAACCTATCAAAAAGTTTGTGCAGTGATACTTTTTGGCAGATCCACCGTTCTATCATTGTGAAGGTCGCATCGATTAACCGCGTTTCAAGAGACATCACAGGGAAAATGGTGGTGGAGATGTCTAATGACAATCGCAAACTTCCCGTCAGTCGCAACGCCAATGCATTGTTCAAACAAATGTAGTTTTCTCATCCATCATATTGGGCAATGCTCTCAGCGTCTGTATTTGCTATTTATCCGTAAGATTTACCTTTTGTCGCATCGCACTTTTCATTATACATATGCGGTATAGAGTGGCGGCATATCAAACACATTGCTTCGTACTGGGAGGCAACCATGCCCCTTAAAGACAACTTCATGAGTCGTTCAGCCCTCGTTGGTATCTTCGTTTTTACTAGCATCATTCCTATCTGGTTTGCACAAGTAAATGCCGACCCTATCCCAAAAACCCTGCAGGAAGTATTCATCGACGCGACTTCAGGTGTCAGCGGTGCAGGAGAGCGTGTGTTAAGCGCAGTAGATAGCCTACTCCGACAATATCCTGAAGATGCCCTGCTAACGGCTTACTACGGAAGTACTCTCTCTGTAAAAGCACGGGATTCTTGGCTCCCTTGGAATAAACAAAAGTACTCAACCCTCGGGATGGCTTCACTCAACAAATCGCTAGAATTGCTTTCCAACGACTCCTTTTCTAAACCCTATTACGGTCTGAATGAAGGTATTTACATACAGTCGATTGCTGCCATTACCTTTGCAAACACGCCAGAGTATCTTCATCAAAAAGAGCGCGGTTATAACATGCTTAAAAACATGATGGCGTCGGAGCAACTCAAGTATTACCCATTTGGCCCACAAGCTTGGATACATATTGGTGCCGTTAAAGCGGCTTTAGATATGAATGAACCACAGTTAGCGCAATCTTGGGCAAAAGAAATGCAAAAGCTGGCTCCTACGCACCCTCTGACGCAAGAAGCCCTATCTCTTATCGCCGATACCAACACCTAGCCGCATTCATTAAGGGCCTGAACTGCCCTTAATGAATATTCAATCTGCAATGCCAAAATTTCCCGCATGATTTCAAATTCAGCAACTTTTTTGTCCGTTTAGTGGTCTATAGCCTTATGCTGACCCTTTCCTTGCAGACAGATACCCAAACAACCTCAAAATGCTTGGGTATATGTCGTCGCATCTAGGTCATTATCTACTTCATTATGCCTGAGAGGACTATCATGCACTTACGTCTGATTTCACTTCTTGTTACCTTGCTATTGGTGGGGTGCATGAAAAGCGTGTATACCGACTACGATCAACAGTATTCCTACAATGACATTCAGTCTTTCGAGATCGTTGCACATCCTTCATCAACGCCGATTTCTTTGGATGACAGCCGGATAAAACGTGCAGTAGAACAAGAACTTCTTCTGCTAGGGCTAACGGAAGCAGATAGCAACCCAAGTGTGAATGTTCGCTATTTTATTGAGCCTAAGACGGAAAGTGTCGCTTATGGCCCTTCATTTCGTTTTGGCTATGGCTTTAATCGCGTTGGTATCGGTTACGAAACCCCTGTGCGTGTTGAAGAGCGAGAGTATGGCCAGTTGGTGGTTGAAATGGTTGACCCAAGAACAAACCAAGTGATTTGGCGCGCCGTATCGAAAAGAAAGTTGACTGATAGCATGACGCCATCCAGCAAGAATGCTTTCATTCAGGAGCAAGTCAAAGAAATGTTCAAACAGTTCCCGCCAGAGAAAAACACATAGTCCAGCAATATTTCCGCGGCAAAACCAATCTGCGGCAAACCAATCTGCAGCAAACCAATCCGCGTCAAACCATTTGGACACTGCGGAAACCATCGCATTTAAATGATGCCCTCTAGCTACGAGCGATGGCTTCACCTACTGAGCAACCTGAAGGTGAAGACTGCCGAATCGTATCTACCCGCTGATTCTTTCGACTCATGGCTTTGGAGGACAACAGCAATATTGCTGCAAAGAAACTTAGAAAAAATGCGTTCCCGCCACCACCTCCGCCGGAATCCACACTGGGCTGACTCGATGTTTCTGACATCGACAACGTCGCTCCCTCAAAGGCTTGAACTCCATATATCATCACGTAGTAGGTTCCTGCACTCAGTCCAGACAAAAGGCAGCTTTCTTGATTTGAACTGGACGACGATCGGCAGTCATACTCTGCGGTAGTCGGCGCTTCTCCTGCTCGTACATAAAGGTCTGCATCCCCTATTCCTCCAGCCAAAGAAATGGTGACCCCCCCAGCAGAAAAACCACTGGCGTTTGGTGTAGCACGGTTTGACGCTAATACGCCGGCACTGGTCACGGTAAAAGAGTAATAGATTGCCGCCCCGGGGGAACCCTGCAGATTGGTAACGGGTATGGCTGGGTCAATAGGATCAGCACGCTGTTCTGGCGGCAATGGTGGCGCACTTTTTTGCAAAGATAACGCCACCCCTGCAAAGTCGCTATAGCCATGAAGCATCACATAGAATGTATCTCCCACGTCGCCAGATGCCGTGCATGTTTCGTTGTTTCCATAGTAGTAGGGTCGGCAATCGAAATCTGATTGAGACGGCGCGCTACCAAGATTCAAATACAGGTCGGCGTCGCCAGAGCCACCAGCAATACGCACATCCAAGTCACTGCCGTCTTCTGGTATGGAGAAAATATAGAACAACATGTCACCCCGACTGCCCGAGAGACTCAACACTGTGTCACCCACCGCCAATGTTTGAGGCGGTGTCACGTTGACATCAAGCTCAATCGTTGCGCCGCTATAACTCGAGTCCCCCACGACCAACACGTTGTACTCGCCGCTTCCTTGCAAGGTCACGTCGCAAACCTCATCGTTGCTTGCCCCAGCCGCAACGCAATCATAATCTGAAGGCGACGGCCAACCATTGTATTTCACGTACAAATCCGCATTGCCCGAACCGCCAGATAAGGTCACCGTGGCATTGTCCGTGTTGGTTGGGAGCGAGAAGTAGAAGTAAGTTTGAGATCCAGCACCGCCACTGATATTCGCGACAGGAGTTTCATCCGATAGCTCAACCGCATCTAAACAGGCGTAAACTCCCACCTGTTCAAAAGCATTCACCACATCTGAGGTGTTGTAACCTAGATCGTCGGCGGCACGAACAACACCACAGCCACCATCATCAAAATTCGAATTGGCTTCCCAGTATAGTTTGTTGGCAAACGCAAAAGCTTCAAATGCCTTTCTAACATCCCACCCCGACGTGGTAGCGAGTAGATAAAATGCGCGATTAAACACACCGCTCGAATAGTGAACATCCAAACCAGGGTAATACTCACTGGCATGGTCAATTGAACGACCATCGTTAGACGGTGTCACGAAATAGCGCAGGCCGCTGCCAGATTTAAAAATGTCCGCGCCGACCACCCAATCAACACTGCCCTTCCAGTAGTACTCTGCGGCTTCCCCCGCAATATCGGAAAACGCTTCATTGATGCCGCCGGACATGCCGCTGTATATCAAATCAGAGTTCTGATCGGTAAAGCCATGACTCACTTCATGTGCTGACACATTCACATCGACCAGCGGATAAAACGTGCTGTAGCCATCACCAAAGGTCATGGAAGCACCATTCCAGAATGCATTCTCATAGTTGTTGCCGTAGTGCACACGCATCACAAGTTGAAACGAAAGCGGCGCCATGCTTAACCAATCGTTGTACATGTCAAACACCAGCTGGCCGAAGAAATGTGCATCATTCAATGGTGAATAGGCGCCATTAATGCTTTTATGCGTATTGATGTTGCTACTGTCATTACAGGTGTAGGAGAACGCTGTCGAACCCGAGGTTCCATGGTTCAAATTCACGGTTTTCACGTTGGCGTTTTCGAGCGTGCAAGTGTTACCCACTTTATCAATGCTAAGCCCCGCGTAATCATCACCATAGTCATAAAGCCCTGTTTTTGTGTTACCACCCGGCCCTTGCCCAATATCGGCGGCATGCGCTAACCCTTCCCACATTTTGAGGATTTCCCCCGTTTTGGCATCAATGTAGGCGTGGGGTCGTGTCGGTTTCTGAGTGGGAACAAAAAAGCTAACTTCGTAGGCAAGGTAAGGGGTGTTGTTTTTATCAAGCCACACAAACAACTCACTGGCTTCATCTTCCGGGATGGCAACATCGACAAAAGGGGGAGAAAGTAGTTGCCGGTCTTTTAGACGTTGTTTCGCGCCTTGATGGCTCAATGATGGCGTCACTTGCGGTAGGCTCTGAGATAACCCAACCACATGTTTGCCGAGCGCGTTGCTGTACCCACCTCCCGATTTGTCCGATACGATACGGCCCTTACGGACAGGCAGCCCCTGATAATATTGCTGATGTTTTGACTTCACCTTGCCGTTGGGCAACACCACGGTTTCAACGGGCACAAACCCAGAAAAAGGCGTCTGATTTGCTGAGTATGATCGAGCCACTGGCTGAGCATCAGAAAGCAATGGACTGTTTCCACTGACGTGTTCAATCGTCGCACCGTAAATGGCCGCCGCAGGTACAAGGGCAAGGGAGAAAGTGACAACTCGACGCCAGTTGAACATCATTAAATCACCATTTTCAATTAGGAGACATCTGATTCCTTATTAATAATGGTTGACGATCACTCATTGATAAAGGCAACGGTTGATAATGATGCTGTTTATTTTTTATCCAATACCAGGCGCACATTTTAAGCGCTAGCAGTTCAATTGGTTACATTCTTTCCTGATCATGTGTGCGAACCATCTCGCCTGAACACTCGAATAATGTGAACAGAAAACCCCCACAACCAACGGGCTTCCCATCTTCACGCTAAACTTTAAGAAATGAGTCCCCCACAAACTGCGCAATATCAAAAACAGAGCATGCTCTCCCTTGATCAGGCTCTATTTAGTCAGTAGTGTGGCGCCGAAGGATTTTATCGATTTAAAAACCCACGTTTAACAGGAAGCACCAGTGGAACAACTTCAGTCACTTATCACGTTTTTTAGTGAACATAAATTTCTCCTGACCTTGTTGATCATTGCTGTCATTTGGACCATTCGACGCATCATGATCCGACTCATTTGGGGCGATACAAATTTTCTGAGCGAAGAACAACGCAAATGGATTTCGCAAACCAAAAATGGGTCATTTACGGTGCTTCTCATCGTGATGTTTTTGGTGTGGCAATCAGAAATCAATGAGTTTGCCCTTTCACTAACGGCCATCGCGGTTGCGGTTGTTGTTGCCTCAAAAGAGATTATTTTGTGTTTTACTGGCTCTATTCAGCGCGCAAGTTCACGATCATTTCAGATTGGTGAATGGATTGAAGTCGGTTCACAGTGTGGGGAGGTGATCGAACATAACCTGATCGCAACCAAAATTCAGGAAATCGACCTTTACCACGGTACTTATAACTACACAGGTAAAACGGTCACCTTTCCAAACAGCTTGTTTTTCACCACACCAGTGAAAAATCTAAATTTCATGAAGCGCTATGTTTATCATGAATTTAAAATCACTGTAAAAGAGACAGCTAACCTCTATCCTTTGGTGCCGAGCCTGCTCGCACGCATAGACGACCATTGTGAAGATTTTTATGACGTGGCAACACGATATAATCACGTCATTGAGCGTCATGCGGGCGTCGATCTTCCTGGCGCAGATCCTCATATTTTGGTCACATCAACAGAATTAGGCGACCCGCAAGTGCATATCAGATTGTTCTGCCCGACCGAACGAGCGATCGAATTGGAACAACTGGTTCGCGAAGATTTCATGACGCTTTACTGTGAGCGAATACTCAAACAAGCGCCCGTTTCCATCTCAGAGGATCTTCTGACAGAGCTCGATTCTAAAGCGCTACACTGCTAATTCTTTCAAATATCTCCATAAAAAGGCTGCCTTAGAAACGGGGCAGCTTTTTTGTTTTCACGCCCAATAATGCCGACAGCAGGTCCCCCCAGAAGTAAAGAATTCATCATTCCACTGGAAGAAAAGTACTTTTCTTCACCTCTTTTATTCACTATTGCCTTTTTTTGTACTTACATTGTTAAACAGATGTTAACAGTAATTTGATATTCATCTTTTCAACCGTGAGGAACTAAAAATGCTGTCTACAAGGAAAACGTTAACCGCCTTTGCTGCATGTTGTACCGCTTTCTCAATGTCCGCTTATGCGGCGACCGAATTAACCATCGCAACGGTGAATAACGGTCACATGATCGAAATGCAAAAGCTCAGCGAAGAGTTTGAAAAGCAGAACCCCGACATCAAGCTCAACTGGGTGACACTCGAAGAAGGTGTACTTCGTCAACGCGTCACTACAGATATCGCGACCAAAGGTGGTCAGTTTGATGTCATGACAATCGGTATGTACGAGACGCCGATTTGGGCAGAAAAAGGTTGGTTGAAAGAAATCGAAACCGACGAAGCATATGACGTTGACGATCTCCTGCCAGCCATGCGCGCAGGTTTATCGGCAGACGGTAAACTTTATGCCGTTCCTTTCTACGGCGAGAGTTCCATGGTGATGTACCGCAAAGATCTGGTCGACAAAGCAGGAATGACAGTGCCAGACCGCGCAACGTGGGGACACATCCGTGACGTTGCGGCTGCCATTCACGACCCCGATAACGGTGTTTACGGTATCTGTCTTCGTGGTAAGCCAGGCTGGGGCGACAATACCGCTTTCGTCACCACCATGGCTAACTCGTTTGGCGCTCAATGGTTTGATGAAGATTGGAAACCGCAGCTAAACTCGCCAGAGTGGAATCATGCCGTTAACTTCTACGTGGATCTTCTGAGCACCTATGGCCCTCCAGGCTCAAGCTCGAACAGCTTCAATGAAATCCTCGCACTGTTCAATGAAGGCAAATGCGGTATGTGGATTGATGCCACCATTGCGGCATCATTCATCACCGATCCCAAACAGAGCAAAGTGCATGACAAAGTCGCCTTTGCACAGTCTCCCGTCGCTGTTACCGATCGCGGTGCAAACTGGCTCTGGGCTTGGGCACTGGCAGTGCCTGCTGCAACCAAAAATACTGATGCCGCACAAAAATTCGTGACTTGGGCAACGTCAAAAGACTACATCAAGTTAGTGGCTGAGAAGAATGGTTGGGCAAGCGTACCCACTGGCACTCGTCAATCAACCTATGAAACACAAGCATTTCTTGACGCTGCTTCTTTTGCAGAAGCGGAACTGGCTGCCATTAATTCGGCAGACCCCGCCAACAGCACACAGAACCCGAGCCCTTACGTAGGGGTTCAATTTGCTGCCATCCCTGAATTCCAAGCCATTGGTATTGCAACAGGTCAGCAATTGTCTTCTGCATTAGCTGGAAAAACGACAGTAGAAAAAGCGCTACAAAGCGCCAACAAGTCAGCGGATCGCGAAATGCGTAAGTCTGGCTACTACAAGTAATTGTCCTTTCGCCGGACAGTTCGCTGTCCGGCTACTTCTTCTTCAGTTTTTCGGATAGTCGCTCATGCAAAAATGGTTGCCTCGACTGTTGGTTGCGCCCTCCTTTGTCAGCTTGCTGCTCTGGATGATCGTCCCTCTCTCCATGACGATATATTTCTCAACCATCAGATATAACCTACTTTACCCCGGAGAGAACGAATTCATCGGTTCGATGAATTTCGAATTTTTCTATACCGACGATGCTTTTTGGCCGGCACTGTTCAATACCTTAACCTTAGTGGGCATGGTATTGGTGGTGACAGTCATTGGTGCGCTACTCATTGCCATTGCACTAGACAAGCCCTTTTTTGGACGAGGCATCGCCCGCGTTTTGTTAATTTCACCTTTTTTCATCATGCCAACCGTCAACGCACTGATCTGGAAAAACATGATGATGCACCCCGTATACGGCGTGCTGGCTTCACTTTGGGAAAGCGTGGGGCTCGAACCCATCGATTGGCTAACGGCTTTCCCGCTTGGTTCCATCATTACCATGATCAGTTGGCAATGGATGCCCTTTGCATTGCTGATTTTCATTACATCGCTGCAATCGATGGACCACGAGCAAAAAGAAGCAGCATTGCTTGATGGTGCAACAGGTTGGCAAGTATTCCGTTATCTCACCTTGCCACACTTAGCGCGCCCTATTGCCGTCGTGATGATGATTGAAACCATCTTCATGTTATCGATCTTTGCTGAGATTTTTGTCACCACTGGCGGCGGCCCAGGATACGAGTCTACCAACCTCGCTTTCCTGATCTTCGCGCAGGCGCTAATGCAGTTTGACGTGGGTGTCGCCTCTGCAGGTGGCTTGATTGCCGTCATTCTTGCCAACATTGTTGCGTTTTTCCTCATTCGCGCAATTGGCAAAAACTTGGTCGCTTAAGGAGGCATCATGGCTAAAGACGTTTCACTTATCGATCAAACGGGCTGGCTACGCCCCATCATTTGTTGGGCAATAGCGCTATTGGTGTTCTTCCCCATCTTCATGATGCTGATCACCGCATTCAAAACCGAGCAACAAGCGATCGCCGTACCACCGACGTTCATCTTTGAACCAACCGTGGAAAACTTTGGGATTGTGCAAGAACGCAGTGACTACATGAAGTTTGCTATCAATTCAGTCATCACCGCGTTTGGTTCTACCATTTTGGCATTGATCATTGCCATTCCCGCAGCTTACTCCATGGCGTTTTATCCGCAAAAACGCACCAAAGATATGCTGCTGTGGATGCTATCAACCAAGATGCTGCCCGCCGTTGGTGTGCTTGTTCCGATTTATGTGCTTTGCCAAAAAACGGGATTGCTCGATACGACGTTTGCACTGACGATTATTTATACCCTGATTAACCTGCCAATTGTGGTGTGGATGTTGTTCTCGTACTTCAAGGATATCCCGCGTGACATCCTTGAAGCTGTGCGTCTTGATGGTGCAGATACGCTAGGCGAAATCCGCCACGTGCTATTGCCCTTGTCACTAGGCGGTATTGCATCCACTGCGCTGCTTTCCATCGTACTAAGTTGGAACGAAGCTTTCTGGTCCATCAACCTGACGTCAGCCAACGCGGGAACCTTAGCCACCATGATTTCGACGTATTCCAGTCCAGAAGGCTTGTTCTGGGCGAAGCTGTCTGCGGCCTCTACCCTCGCGTGTGCGCCTATCGTCATTCTTGGTTGGTTCTGTCAAAAACAACTGGTTCAAGGATTAACCTTTGGGGCTGTGAAATGAGTTACTTACAAGTTAAACACTTATACAAGAAATATGGCGAAACACTGGCACTCAAAGACATCGACTTCGAAATTCAAAAAGGAGAATTCGTGGTTTTTGTCGGCCCGTCTGGCTGCGGAAAGTCTACACTGCTCCGCACCATTGCAGGGTTAGAGTCTTCCTCAGGGGGCGACATACACCTTGATGGTGAGTCCATTATCGAAACGCACCCCTCGAAACGTGATGTGGCCATGGTGTTTCAAAGTTATGCGCTCTATCCGCACATGACAGTGAAAGACAACATGTCTTTTGCGTTAAAGCTGGCGAAACGTCCACAACAGGAAATCGAGCAAAAGGTCGGCAAAGTCGCCAAAGCGTTGAAGCTTGATGCACTGCTTGATCGCAAGCCCAAAGCCCTCTCTGGTGGGCAGCGCCAACGTGTCGCTATTGGTCGCGCCATTGTGCGAAATCCGAAAGTTTTTCTGTTCGATGAGCCCTTGTCCAACCTTGATGCCGCGCTGCGCGTCGAAATGCGCATCGAGCTTTCAAGGCTGCACCAAGAACTCCAAAGCACCATGATTTATGTTACCCACGATCAAATCGAAGCCATGACGTTGGCTGACAAAGTGGTGATCATGAGCCAAGGTGAAGTGGCTCAAATCGGCACACCGCTTGAGCTCTATCATCAGCCAGCAAACCGTTTCGTTGCCACCTTCATCGGTACACCGAAAATGAACGTCTTACCCGTCAACAAAGTCACTGACGGAGAAATGCTCGATGTGGCCTTTAATGAAGATGCGCGAATTCGATTGCCCAAAGACACCTATGACGGGCGCGCACTCGCATCGGCAAGCATCGGCTTTCGTCCTGAATCTTTGACCATTTGCACTGCTGATGAAGGTGACATCAAGGGTGATGTCGAAGTCATTGAGCAACTGGGTAGCGAAACACTCACCTATGTTCGCACCTTAAGTGGCGAAACCATCGTTATTCGTGCAGAGCCTAAATTCACGCCTAAGCTACGTGAATCTGTCGGGGTAAAACTGGACCCATCTAAAGTCTATCTATTTGATAGTGAGGGAAAAACCACCAATATTTATGGCGAGGTTAGTCATGTCTAAAAACAATCGTCTTGTCCATTTTGGTATTGGTGCATTCCACCGAGGCCATCAGGCTTATTACTTGAAACTGCTCAATGAGCAGCTTCAAGAAGCCGATCGTTGGTATTACACCGATGTGAACTTACGAGATGACACCCGGCACATACCGGATGCATTGAAAAAGCAGCAAGGCATCTATCACTTCAAGCGCATCGCGCCAGACGGTGCAGCACAATACATTCAGATAGACAGTATCGACCGCGTTGAAGATGCGTCGGCAGACCCGTCTGTGATCGAGCGTATCTTCAATGATAGCGCCGTTAAGGCCCTAACCATTACAGTGACGGAAGCCGGTTATTACCTGACAGACAGCGACGACCTCAATCTCGACAATCACGAGGTGTCACATGACGTCGCTGTCATTCGCCAAGGTAGCGGACAACCTAAGACACTTTTTGGTTACCTTGCTCTCGCCCTGCTGACTCGCAAAAAAATGCATGATGGCGCTATCACGGTCGCCACCTGCGATAACTTGCGCGACAACGGAAAACGCCTTGAAAAAGCCTTCTTTCAGTTTGTTAACGCCGCTGAATTCAACACACTATCAAATTGGATAAGTGACAACGTCACCTTCCCTTGCTCTATGGTGGATAGAATCACACCGGTTCCCCCCCAATCGCTAGCTGCAGAAGTGAAGCAATACACAGGTATTGACGATGCCTGCCCAATCATGGGCGAAGATTTCGAGCAATGGGTCATCGAAGACAAACTCGCGACCGCTTTCCCGCCATTGGAAAAAGTCGGCGTGACGTTCACCAACAAGGTGCATGCGTTTGAAGAAGCAAAAATCCGCATTCTCAATGGCGGCCACTTTCTGCTTTCCTATGTCGGTGCGCTGCGTGGCTATCAAACTTACGATGAGAATGTGCGAGACGCTGAGCTCAACGAATGGCTCAAGCAGTATCATCAAAATGAAGTCATCCCAACGATCTACGATCGCCCGTTTGATTTGGAAGCGTATCGGGAAATCATTATTTCTCGTTTCAGCAATGCTTATATTGCCGACTCTATCGAACGTATCGCAATGGACAGCATCAGCAAATTTCCACAGTTCATTTTGCCAACAGTAAAACTCAATTTAGAGCGAAACCATATACCAACCGCTGCCATGAGGCTTATTGCGCACTGGTATTGCTTTCTGGCGCTCAACATCAGTGGTCGTTTTACATTTAACTATAAAGACCCCTACCTCGCCGCTGCACAACGGTGGATGGAGCACGCTGACCCCATCGATGCCTTCTTGAAAGACCCAAATATCTGGCAGGGGCTCAATCAGCGCTATCCTCTATTTGCTGAATCACTTGCCACGCAAATCATGCAGACATTAGATGAGTATCAGGAGCGCTATCCATGACCCTTTCATTGCAGCAACACGGCAAACCACTACTGGAAGGTAAAGTAGCATTACTGACAGGCGCCAATGGCGGCATTGGTTTAGCGGTAGCTTATGCGTACCTAGCCAGTGGTGCAAAATGTGTGATAGCAGATTTACCCAAAGAACCGTCTGCTGGTCTGTCCGCTTTGATAGACCAATACGGCGACAGCCTTGCTTATCTGCATGCGGACATCACGGATGCTGATTCACGACGCCATATTGTTAGCTCAACCTTATCGCAATTCGGCACCATCGATGTGTTATTTAATAATGCTGCCATCTTCGATATGGGACCGTTGCTGGAAGCCACTGAGGCACAATTCGACAAGCTGTTTGACGTGAATGTGAAAGCCATGTTCTTTCTGATGCAAGATGTCGCCAACGTGATGGTGGAAGCCGGTAACGGTGGCAAGATCATCAATATGGCATCGCAGGCAGGACGCCGCGGCGAAGCGCTCGTCGCCCATTACTGCGCCACCAAGGCCGCCGTGATCAGCTATACCCAATCCGCCGCGTTGGCTTTGGCAGAACACGGTATTACGGTAAACGGCATTTCCCCGGGTGTGGTTGATACCCCCATGTGGGATAACGTTGATGCGCTGTTTGCCAAGTACGAAAACCGCCAACTCGGTGAAAAGAAAAAACTCGTGGGTGAAGAAGTGCCTCTCGGGCGAATGGGCGTGCCCAATGACATCGCTGGCATGGCACTGTTTCTTGCCTCGCCGATTTCCGACTACATCACCGCCCAGACGTATAACGTCGACGGCGGCAACGTGATGAGTTAACGGTATGACAAACTATCTTGGCATTGATATTGGGACATCAGCAGTCAAAGTGCTGCTGGTCGATAATCGGGGGCAGGTGCTTGATAGTCACTCCGAATCATACGGAATCGACTCACCGCAGCCCATATGGAACGAACAGAACCCAAACGTGTGGTGGAACGCGACTGTCCGAGTACTTAAAACGCTGCAAGCAAGAAACGAAGCAGCTTGGCCCCAAGTGGCAGCCATTGGATTATCAGGGCAAATGCACGGCGCGGTTTGCCTTGATGACCAAGGGCAGCCATTGCGTCCCGCTATCTTATGGAATGACGGTCGCGCCTTCCAAGAGAGCGCGACACTCAACCATTTGTGCCCAAATATCGGCCATATAGCAGGCGTACCAGCCATGCCCGGCTTTACTGCCCCCAAGCTACTTTGGTTGCATCAACACGAGCCGGATCTGTTTCGCCAGATCCACAAGGTCATCTTGCCCAAAGACTATGTTCGCCTGCAGCTAACAGGTCAGTATTTTACGGATGTCAGCGATGCCGCTGGCACCCTCTGGCTCGACGAAGCCAAACGAGATTGGGATGATGACATTTTGCAAGCTTGTCACCTGACGCGAGTGCAAATGCCAACGCTGATCGAAGGCAACGATAATAGCGGCTCGTTGTTGGAAAACGTTGCGAAAGAGCTTGGCTTGTCCTCGCTCGTAACGGTTGCAGGAGGTGCAGGAGATGCATCGGCTGGCGGTATTGGCATCGGGGCGATTAACGAAGGCGATGCGTTTTTATCACTCGGTACGTCTGGCCAAATATTCGTCGCTAAAGAACAACATCTCGCTAACCCAGACGCCTACATTCATGCCTTTGCTCACGCACTTCCAAACCGATGGTGTCACATGGCCTGTCTTCTCAATGGCGCTAGCCCACTGCAGTGGTTTTCTTCTATTACATCAACACCGATAACGACCTTGTTAGATGAAGCAGAAAGCGACTATGACATTGAACTGTCAGTCTACTTTCTGCCTTACCTCACAGGTGAACGTACACCCCACAACAACCCTTTTGCCACAGGCAGTTTTCAGGGCGTGACTGGGCATACTCAGCGCAGCGACATGACACAGGCTATTTTGGAAGGTATCGCATTTAGTTTCCGCGATTGCTTACAGGCGCTCAATCAAAGTGATCGACCTTTAACTGCTCTCGGCGCCATTGGCGGCGGCGCAAAAAGCGCATTCTGGCTACAGATATTGGCCGATGTATTGAATGTGCCCATTCACAAATACCAAGGGGCTGAGACAGGCCCTGCAATGGGCGCTGCGAGACTTGCTATATTGAGTCACACTCAGCAAGATATTAAATCGGTCTGTGCACCACCGCCTGTCGAAGCCATCTATCAGCCCAACTCACACAGGCACGATATCTATGTGAATAAGCATGTGCATTTTAGCGATTTATACCAAGCACTATCGCCGACTTATGGCCACACAAGCAGGTAGAGGGACATCCTGATGTCAGTTGCTAAAGATCCGGTTTGGGAATTTATCCAGATTGAAGACAAATCTGTGTTTTATAAGGAACACGGCGTACCACATCACAGTATCCATTGGCATGTTCACGAACAATATGAACTGCACTTGATGGTCAAAACCAATGGCAAAGCCATGATAGGGAATCACCTTGGGCCTTTTTCTCCAGGGCAATTGACCCTCGTAGGCCCTTGGCTACCGCACAATTGGGAAAGTCAGTTAATGCCCGGGGAAACGCACGAACTCAGAGATATGGTGATCCTGTTCAAACCTGATCTTTTCTATACTGCCGCAAAGTCGTTTCCTGAACTTGCTCAACTTGCGCCTTTACTAGAGCAAGCCAAAATGGGCATCGAGTTTTTGAATGTGCCTTTCGATACGGCAGTAGACTATTTTACCAAAGTAAAAGAGAGCGAAGGCGTCACACGCTTGGTCAATTTTCTTTCTTTTATTGATTACCTCAGCCAGCGCAGCACCCGCTTACTCTCTAATATGCCAGCGTCAGAAGTGAAAGATGCCGGCACATTACAAAGCCGAATCAATGAAGTGGTGGACTACGTCATGCAGAATTACCAACAACCGCTTCGATTAAAGACGCTCGCAGACAAACTGGGGATGACAGAATCGTATTTCTCGCGGTTCTTTCATCAATCTTCGGGCCACCGCTTTACCGACTTCGTCAATCGCGTCAGGATACAACGTGCCTGTGTGCTTCTAAGTGAAACGAATAACGCTATCGCTGACATCAGCCAAACCGTCGGCTTTCACAATCTCGCGAACTTTAGCCGCCAATTTCGTCGTATTAACGGTTTAAGCCCGTTGGCTTACCGCAAAAAACACATGGCTTCTACTCGAATATTAAAAGCCAATCGGTGAGATGCACCCGAGTCACCCATTACCCGAGCCACCGATTGAGAGTCATGCTGTATAAATATCAATGACTTCTGTCGAAGCTTTGGATCTGACCGGTTTTCGGCATGTTCGCATTTTCAATTGTATGTTTTTCTACAAATTGGGTCAGAGTTAGACTGGCAGCACAATAACTTTTTTCTTCTTCAAACGCAGCGCGTGCCACGTCAATGCTTTCCTCTGCAATACGCCGCACTTCCTGAGAGTTCTGGCTATTGCTGAACATAATTTGTTGTTGCAAAAGTTGGGCGCGAAGATTGGCACTGCAGACAGGCTCACTGATATTTACCTGCTGTCGTTCATAAAGATTCGGAGAGGGGGCAGTGCTAGCACTAGGCTCATCGGCAAATCCAGCAGAAAAAGCCGATGATACAAACAATGAGACCAGAAGAGCTGCAGAGACACAAAAGGAAGACCGCATAAAGAACAACATCAAACCTATCAACCTGTTAGTTGGTCAAGGATTATTCCATAGATGGGATAGATTGTTGATACCCTCTCTCATTTTTTGAAGCGGGATAATGTAACGAAAGCTATATCCCTCCCGTCGCGTCAATGATGCTACCGGTAATATATGAAGCTTCATCAGACAACAAAAAACAGATTGCTGCGGCAACGTCTTCTGGGGTTCCACCACGTTGCAAAGGAATTCGTGGAGTCAGGCGTGCAACGCGATCCGGCTCGCCACCATCAGCATGAATGTCGGTATAAATTAAACCCGGCCGAACACCGTTCACACGAATGCCCTCAGAAGCGACTTCTTTCGATAAACCAATAGTGAAAGAATCGATGGCTCCTTTGCTTGCCGCATAATCAATGTATTCATTCGGAGAACCCGTGCGTGAAGCACCCGATGATACATTCACCATCGCCCCACCTTTTCCACCACAAGAAAAACTCATGCGTTTAACGGCTTCACGTGCACAAAGTAAACTGCCCGTTACGTTCGCCATTAACACCTTGTTGATTCGATCTGCACTCATGTCCACCAGCTTACTCTGGGTAAACAAAATGCCTGCATTATTGACCAATCGGGTAAGTGGCAAACCTCTTTTATCGATACTACCAAAGAGCGCTAATACATCGTCTTCTTTAGAAATGTCCGCTTGAACTGCAAAAGCACGCCCACCTTGCGCTTCAATATCTGCCACTACTTGTTCGGCTGTGTCTTTCTTTTTGTGGAAATTGACACAGACAACAAACCCCTGCTCCGCAAGTTGCTTCGCCGTCGCTGCGCCAATCCCTCGGCTTGCCCCCGTTACGAGAGCGATTTCTGCAAGCTTTTTGTTCACGACTTCTTCCCTGCGTTTGGAAAATCAATATCCTCAATGTCTACCAATTGCCAAGGGCGACCTTGGTTACGAAAAATACGCTTGTTCAAACGCGGGTAATCCGCTTCATCGTGTGCAAGACGCTGCCCAACCACAATGCATCGCAATGTACTGTCTCCAGTATTGATCATGGTATGCGGTAAACCACCTGCGGGATAACCGATGAAGTCTCCTTCAGAAACTGTGTAGGCCTGTTCAGCGATAGTGACTTCCGCCGTCCCTGACAACACATAGACGCACTCATCTTCAAAATAGTGAACATGGTATTGGGTTGATTCATAGCCAGGCTCAATCTCAATAATATGGAAGCCCAGCCCTGTTAAACCGACAAGGTCGCCCAAAGATTTATTGGTGCGTATTGCATTGGGGTTTAAAAAGTGGGTTTTGGTGGTCCCTTCCATCTCTTCAATGGCGTGCTTTTTAATGATGTAATCACTCATCTTCGGCGTCCTTATTGAATGCAAACACCTGCATGAAGCATTGCATCTGTTCCCATTTTTTCATGATATTTATCAACTCATGCTAAAACACGAAAAATCAGAAACCAAGGATGTCATCAAAATGATTGGGAGGAATGTAACTCAACAAGCTAAAAATGCTAATGACGAAAAAGTTTGTTAGCGTACATCAATGGCATTGAGGAATGAGTGACGGATCAAATTCTATTCGCTCGCCTTCGAGAGATGCGGGATTCATGACGTCATCAAAGCGCGGATCAGAGAGCATTTTCTCCATGCCTTGATCTCGCACTTCACGAGATGGCCAGATAATCCAAGAAAACAAGACAACGGAAGATGATTTTAGGATCCCGGCTTGCGAAGGATGAGCATCTGTTCCTTGATCATCGCAATGCACGACCTTGATCGCCCCATAAGTGCGCATCAAAGGAATAACATCGGTCACTAGACGTTGATATCTCTCTTTGTTTATTGCAGGTAACGCGGCAACTAAGCCATCAACATAAAGCATGATCTATCATCCTCTGCCGTTCAAAATCGCTGATACGACAATCAAAAAGTGCGGCATCTACGATCAAACCACTGACCACGCAAAAAGGAACGAAAGCGATGTGCTATGGCTATATATTAATCTTGTTGCAATGCATCAATATGACGCATAAACGAGAAACACCTCCGTTTTCTGTTTAGCTTTTGATTATGTTACGGAATCACATCAAGGTAGGGAGAGAGATAGATAGAGGTAGAAGTAGAAGTAGAAGTAGAAGTAGAAGTAGAAGTACAAGTACAAGTACAAGTACAAGTACAAGAAAACGTAGAGGCCTTTCTGTTAAATAGGACGTTATTACACAGCGCGACTAAACTGCTCAATCAAGTAAATAATATCTTTACCCATTTCACCAAATTCATCAGCAGACAGTTTACGATCGAGAAAGTCATTGTATCCACGTAATTCTTTCCGATCAAAGTGCTCCAAATTTTTAAAACCCATGGACCAATTTGGGAAAATTCGTTGGGTGATTTCACTGCGGTCAATGACAACAACACGATGGTGTCGATCATCTTGCTCAATTCGATGATAGAGTTTTTCGACAACCTCTTCTTGGCCTTCCAGTATTTGGAAAAAATTCCCTTTGGCATACAACAACAAGCCACTAACATTCTCTTTTTCGTTATTTGAACGCGCTTTGCCTAAAAGCTGCATCAATTTAGACTCCGTAAAATCAACGGTAGCGGCACTGGCGTAGATCAATCGGATCATTCATTCCTCACGTTAGCGTCATTTATGACGCCAATATTCATATCAATGCATAATGAATAACTATATACCCGAACGGGAGAAGATGCCGAATTCTTAGGATAGCAACACGACTAAGGAATGTGTGATTGGAAGATGGACACAGGAATACAGAGATCTTTGCCTGTTTCTTGAAATAGCCGAAACGCAGCCGAAATACGATGACCGCCATCTTGTAGAATATAGGTCTTGCCACAAGCACATCGAATGAGCTGAACCGCCTCTTTTATACCCTCGCCTTGCTTCAAACTTTTGAGCACGGATTGGAAGCGATTGTCTTCGCCTCTCAACCAATGTAAATCCATTTTCACTAACTCACTAACGGGTATCAGTTCCACGCATTCGCCTCCTCAACAGTTCTAGGAAGTATGACGCACTAGAGCCGTCGGTTTAGTCACAATACCTGAGAATATAGAAAAAACGGGCTACTCGTTAGCAACTAGCCATTTTTTCAACAACGCGGCGAGTTGCCCCTGTTCGTCCTCATTGAGTGCAGACAACATTTCGCGTTCATTTTCGACATGTGCTTCCACCACTTTATCTATCAATGAAACACCCAACGGCGTCAGTGTGACTAAGCAGCTGCGCCTATCCGTTTCACTGGCTTGCCTTTCGACATATCCGCGCTTAACCAAGCCATCAACGCGAGTACTCATCGCACCAGATGACAACATCAATGTCTGATAGAGCTCTGTCGGTGTAACAGGCTCTCCCACTCGGCGCAGTGACGCGAGAATATCAAATTCGATATTGCTTAAATCATATTGCTTAAACACATCATCGAGGCGAACTGTCATTAACTGTTTCGCTCGGCCTAAACGGCCAACAATCCCCATCGGCGAGCAGTCTAGATCCGGTCTTTGCGTCTTCCATTGCGCCAGAATAATGTCAACATGGTCCGTTTTCATTTCACCTCCCAATTTATCTTTTGTAAAAGATACTTGATCGATACGCCGAAAGCGAATAGTTTATCTTTTACAAAAGATACTTTTTAACGAAATATTTATCAGGAGCACATCGTGGCGAATTACTTACTTGCAGCACTCGTCCCCATCTTATGGGGCAGCACCTACGCTGCAGTGAGCCTCTTTTTGCACGACCTATCTCCGTTTTGGGTGGCGGTATGGCGTGCACTGCCAGCAGGCTTATTGCTATTGCTACTCAAACCCGGCAGACCCCCTTTGCCTTGGAGCAAGATGACACTGCTCAGCGTATTCAATATTACGGCTTTCTTTCCTTTACTGTTCATTGCGGCCTATCGCCTGCCGGGCTCAGTAGCGGGCACACTAGGCGCAACATTGCCATTACAGCTCATGTTCATACAGTGGTTAGTGGAAGGGAAAAAGCCAGAATTTAGAATGCTACTTCTTGCTCTGATAGGGCTAGGTGGTGTTGTTCTGATTCTTAATCCGAGTGCGGATATTGACCCGATTGGTGCGGCGGCTGCACTCATTGCCACCGCGTTAGTCGCACGATCATCACTATGGTTAAAAAGTTGGCCAGTCACCGATATTTTTCGCCTGACTGCATGGCAATTAACCCTCGGTGGATTAATGCTAGTGCCGATTGCTTTCTTAGTGGAAGGCATGCCTAAGGCACTGACTATGCATGAGCTACCGGGGTTGCTTTGGGTAAGTTTGCTCAACAGTTCATTTGCCTATTGGGCGTTTTCACGATCAATTAAAAGAATTGGTCCGGACTCAATGGCAATGATCAGCATGCTAAACCCTGTCGCAGCAGTCACACTGGGTATAGCCCTCGTTGGCGAAGTCTTAGGACCATATCAATGGCTAGGTATTAGTGTTGTGATGTTCAGCCTGTTGTTGATGGTGAGAATGAAACAGAAAGCCACACGAGCCGCAAAGCTCAAACCCCTCTAACCCTTCTAGCCCTTACTAACCCGAAGACAATTCAGGCCAAGACAAGCAAAGTGCTCTTGACTCTTTGCTTGTCTTGCCGAGTTATCAAACGACACATATTAGTCACACCTATGCAGGCAGATCGCCAAAATATGTGAGCTATATCGTAAGTTCAAACTCATACTGATGCATAAGCCACTTCCTAAAACTTGAATTATTCACCCGAACTTTGACCTAGATAAAGTGAATAACCTCGCCATAAATATGATAAACGGCTATTTATCACCACCCTATAGCGCATGGCATGTCATTTACTCCGAAAACACAAACTTGAACAGCGCCCAAACACAGGGCTAAATGCTGAGTGGTTTCAATTTTAGGAGGAAGCGATCATGGAAATACGCGTAGACGATCTCAGTGGAAAAGAAATTCAAGCACTCCTCCAACAACATCTCAATCGGATGCATGAAATCAGCCCACCTGAAAGTGTTCATGCGCTCGACCTCAGCGGGCTAGCGAGCCCTGATGTAACACTTTGGAGTGCATGGATAGACGGTGAGCTCGCCGGCTGTGGCGCACTCAAGCAAATCAGCCCTTCCCATGGCGAAATCAAGTCCATGCGCACATCGGAGCACTTCCTTCGTCGTGGCGTTGCTGCGAACCTGCTCGCACATATTCTTCAAGAGTCACGCAGACGTCAGTACTCGCGTCTAAGTTTAGAGACGGGCACTGAAACTGAATTTGAACCGGCGCGGAGGCTTTATCAACGCTTTGGTTTCGAAATCTGTGCACCGTTTGCTGATTATGCCGAAGACCCCAACAGCGCTTTTTTCACACGTGCATTGCAGCAATTCAGTCCAGCCCTCTAAACCTGCACCGTCGAACGTTTGATTTAGAAGAGCCTATGAACCATAGAATTGAGATTGTTGACTACCATCCACGTTACACAGAACAAACCGTGAACATGTGGCGAGCGAGTAAAGAAAAAGCCTTAGGCATTCCTGAGGCACACAACCTAGAAGCACATCGCTACTATTTAAACCGTATTCTTGCTGCGACCAACCGGATTTATCTTGCCATTGAGCGCAGAACTGGCCGCGTATTGGGCATGATCGCGGCTGACGACACCTTTATTACCCAACTCTATGTTGCGCTTGGCTCGCAACGACAAGGGATTGGCTCTGCATTGGTTCAGTTGATTAAAGAAACCGCCAGCGGCGATCTGAGGCTGTATACTTTTGAGGTCAATCAAGGCGCACGTCACTTTTGGGAGAAGCATGGTTTCATAGAGCGAGAAGTCGGCCAGCATAATAATGAAGAAGGCTTAGTCGATATCCTTTGCGAATGGCATAATAGG
Source organism: Enterovibrio litoreus (assembly GCF_045679545.1). Taxonomy (NCBI): domain Bacteria; kingdom Pseudomonadati; phylum Pseudomonadota; class Gammaproteobacteria; order Vibrionales; family Vibrionaceae; genus Enterovibrio; species Enterovibrio litoreus. The sequence goes on along the minus strand of NZ_CP166195.1, from coordinate 1,033,329 downwards.
GCGGCTTACCATCATTATCACTATGCCTAGTCACGATGAGTGTTGTGTTTCAGTGTGACTAGGCATATTGGTTGTCTCGTCAGATATGCCCAAAGAACCTCAAGGTGGAGGATTAAGAGCTACACATCATGTGCAAAAATACACACTAAAACCGTCCGTGCGACGCGAACGCTTTTCTGCGCCAGCACCGAAAGGGTAAGCCGCATCCTTTTGATAAATAATATTCATCGTGATAAATGAAAAATTGACTTGTCGACCTTAAGGCAAAGCTGTACCTTGCGCCCTCCTTAGTGCGGTGCTGTCAATGTGGATGCGATAATTGTGCCGCCGGAGCTATAACGATAGTGTTGATTATCCAATCAATTCTTACAAATGTGAGCGGAATATATTCGCAAAGCAACTATCGTTTAGTTGAGTAGTGTCAACGATTGACGCGCTCACTCCATCAGACCGAAACTCACAATCCGGGGCATTGACAGAGATGACTGACAACAACACAACTCAACCGACACGCGTTGAGGACTCAAACCTTACACCCACCAGCGACAAAATGATGGTGGGTTGGCGTGAATGGGTTGGCCTACCTGAGCTAAACATCTCTGCAATTAAAGCAAAAGTGGATACAGGAGCGCGAACGTCTTGCTTACATACGTTCGGCATTGAGGAATACCAAAAAGACGATGAAACATGGGTCAAATTTTGGGTTCACCCTATCCAAGATGACAATGTCACTCAACAACAGTGTCACGCCAAAGTAAAAGACATGCGCACGGTTCGCGATTCTGGTGGTCACGAAACACTCCGCTATGTCATAGAAACACAACTCGTTATTGGCAAATTGCGCTATTTAATTGAGATGACGTTAACAGCACGCGATAACATGATGTTTAGAATGTTATTGGGACGTACCGCAATGGAAGGCCGTTTGCTGGTCGATTCAGAAGCATCATTCATCGTTGAAGCGCCAAAAGGTTAATTTTATGAAAATCGGAATTCTATCTCGAAACGAAAACCTCTACTCCACCCGCCGCCTGATTGAAGCATGTGAGCAACGTGGACACGAATACAAAATCATCGATGCATTGCGCTGCTACATGAACATCAACTCAACACAACCTTCTATTCATATAGCGGGTGAAGACTTGGTTGAATTTGATGCCATTATCCCTCGCATTGGAGCCTCTGTGACTTTCTACGGCTGCGCGGTATTGCGTCAGTTTGAAATGATGGGTATTTACACCGTAAACGACTCCGTGGCGATCTCACGTTCACGTGATAAATTGCGTTCACTGCAATTACTGTCGCGTAAAAACATCGGTATGCCAATCACTGGGTTTGCAAGCAAACCGGGTGACATTAAAGACCTTCTGAGCATGGTTGGCGGTACGCCAGTCGTGATCAAACTATTGGAAGGCACACAAGGTATTGGTGTGGTTTTGGCTGAGACTCGTAAAGCAGCAGAAAGCGTTATCGAAGCTTTCATGGGCTTGAAAGCCAATATCATGGTTCAAGAATACATCAAAGAAGCTGGCGGCGCTGACATCCGCTGTTTCGTTATTGGCGACAAAGTTATTGCAGCCATGAAACGTCAAGCTCTGCCTGGTGAATTCCGTTCGAACCTGCACCGTGGCGGTAGCGCATCACTGATCCGCATCACGCCAACAGAACGTAAAACTGCAGTTGCAGCGGCCAAGGCAATGGGCCTTCATGTTGCAGGTGTAGATTTACTGCGCTCAGAGCGCGGACCTCTGGTAATGGAAGTTAACTCATCACCAGGCTTAGAAGGGATCGAGACAGCTACCGGAAAAGACGTAGCTTCGCTGGTCATTGAACATATAGAGAAAATAGTCTCTGCTCCGAGGACAAGGACACGTGTCAAAAGCCAATAATAAAAATAATGCATTTGAAATTGGCGGGGTCACCATCCCGCCAGGTGAGCGCGCTAGCGTTGAATTTGAAGTCGCCAAGCTTTACACACACTCTCCGCTGTCGGTGACAGCGGAAGTCATTCATGGAAAGAAGCCAGGCCCTGTTTTGATGATTAACGCCGCCATTCATGGCGACGAACTGAATGGCGTTGAAGTCGTTCGTCAGACACTTGAGCGCATCAACCCTGCAACACTAAAAGGGACTCTGATTGCGATCCCTGTTGTCAATGTGTTCGGCTTTATTCACAAATCTCGCTACCTTCCTGATCGTCGCGATCTTAACCGCTGTTTTCCGGGTTCAGAGCGTGGCTCTATTGCTGGTCGAATGGCACACCAAATCTTCGAACAAATTGTTCGTCGATGCTCTTTCATTATCGACCTTCATACCGCGGCTATTTACCGCACAAACTTGCCGCAAATTCGAGCAAACTTGTCTAACGCAGAAACCAATGACATGGCAATAGCATTTGGTACCCCTGTGGTTATCGATGCTGCGCTTCGTGAGGGCTCTTTGCGCTCTGAAGCAGAAAAAATAGGCATTCCCGTCATCACTTATGAAGCCGGTGAAGCGCTGCGTTTCGAACCGTATGCCATTACTGCAGGCGTGAACGGCGTTAAGCGTGTTATGCAGCACCTTGGCATGATTCGTAAGAGCGCGCGAAAGTCAAAAGTTGAGCCTGTTATTGCTCGCGCAACACGTTGGCTACGAGCTGAGTCAGACGGCATTTTGCGTTCGCATGTCTCTCTAGGGCAACGCGTCAGCAAAGGTCAATTGCTTGCCTCGATAAGCAGCCCTGTCGGTAGCGAAGAGATCCAAACCATCGCACCGCTTGGTGGTATCATCATCGGCCAACAAACACTGCCACTGGTCAATGAAGGTGATGCGATTTTCCACATCGCTTACTTCGAAGAACCTGACAAAATGGTAGAACAACAAGTCGAAAATTATCTCGATGAAGTGGTTGATGATTCCAACAACGAAATCAAATGGGGTATTGGCGTCAGTTAATCGCTAGTCACCTCGCGAAGGCTAATCACCTCACGAAGAAAGGAGCGCTACGGCGCTCTTTTTTTTCCAACGCCTTTCTCCCTGCGACCTCGCTCTGCACTTCAACCCGAAAGACTAACAATTCAATAACATCTCAATATTAAGACAAAATTCATGGTTGACTAGTGGTTAATATATAACCCACATCAGAGGACTGACCAGAAGGAATTACCATGAAAGGATTCATGTTGTCATTGTTACTCTTAGCCACCTCGTTTTCCGCATTTGCGGGCTCAACGACGAGCGGGGTGTCTGCCACAGGCTACACCCAAACCAAATACCCCATTGTGCTCGTTCATGGCCTGTTTGGCTTCGACCGAATAGCGGGCGTTGACTATTTCCATGCCATCCCACAAGCATTAACCCGTAGCGGGGCAAAAGTCTTTGTCGCACAGGTTTCAGCGACGAACAGTTCAGAAAAGCGCGGTGAGCAATTATTGCAACAAGTTCGTTGGGTTCTGGCGGTCACAGGCGCTAAAAAGGTTAATCTTATCGGACACAGCCACGGCAGCCCGACAGCAAGATATGTGGCTTCGGTTGCGCCACAATTCGTGGCCTCTGTCACGAGTGTAGGTGGTGTAAACAAAGGATCAGAGTTTGCAGATGTTGTGCGAAAAGCCTTCACACCGGGCTCTGCGGGCGAAACAGTCGCAGTCGGTGCAGCCAAGGCTTTATCTGGCTTGATCAGTTTTTTATCTGGTGGCAGTCAATTGCCCCAAAACCCTTTAGCGTCGCTCGAATCGCTGACCACCAAAGGCTCGTTGGCCTTCAATGCTAAATACCCTGAAGGTATTCCCGCCTCTCGCTGTGGTGAAGGTAGCTACCGCGCCGCCAATGGCGTTTACTATTACTCTTGGTCTGGCACGAGCACTGCTACCAACATTTTTGATTTGAGCGATCCCGTGTTGTTCGTTACCGGGCTTTTCTTCTCTGAGCCAAATGATGGGCTTGTGGGTCGCTGTTCCACCCATTTAGGCCGTGTGATACGCAGTAACTACCGTATGAACCACCTTGATGAGGTTAATCAGCTTTTAGGGTTACACGATCTGTTCGAAACCGACCCTGTCACCATCTATCGCCAGCACGCAAATCGATTAAAGCAACAGGGCTTATAAGCCTTATCAGGGTGAGGACTCACACATGCGAATCTCGTTTACCTCATATAAAATCATTCTGCTTATAGTGGTAGGGCTGATATTTGCTGTATTTATGCATGGTTACACCGTGCATGAGGAAGAAGGGCAAGCACAAGTGCGTTCTCATCTTGGTACTGACGTTGATATCTCGTCAGATAGAGATACTTTTGAATATTTCCTATCCACGCTGGGCGAGCAAGATTTGGCACAAGTGAACCAAGATTATGTCGAGTTTGCAGATACACTCAGTTTTGGTGAACAACAAAAAATCTTGTTTGAGAAGTATCAGGTCTATCGTGACGCCCTATCACAGGTTGCGCCACCAGATTCGCTAGATGGCATTGATTATCTTCACTATATTCATCATCAAAGCATGGCGCTTCAATCACAGCACTTTACTGTAGATGAGCAAAAGCGCTTGTTCTATGAGCAAAATCTGACCCGTGAAATGGCCATCAAAAGATTGGCGTTGGAACTACTCGCATTGGATGAAGACAGCTATCAAGCGCAGTGGCAAGCGGAACTCGACCAGCTACCGCCTGACATGAAAGAGAGCTACCAAAACGCCGCCTTGATTGGGCAATTAAATACGATTCAATCCAGTAATGACGAGAGTAAAACCGATCAGATCCGTGCCCTCATTGGTGAAGAGGCAGCACAACGTTTAGAAATATTCGATGCGCAAGAAGCAACATTTAACCAAACGTTCCAAGATTATCTTGTCGCTCGACAAGCGCTCCTCCGCCAAACGTTTCATTCAGAGAACGAGCAAACGGTCGCGTTGACCGCGTTAAAAGCCACGCATTTCGCTGCTGAAGACATTCGGCGAGTAGAGGCGTTGGAAAACTTAAATGACGAAGAAAACACCGCAAATTAGCGAGGTAGCGAGGTAGCGAAGATTCCCGAAATAACATGCCAACAAGTGTGTTCAACGAAAATATTGAGGAGGGGCGAGTAAGGAGACACGAAATCGCACTTTATCGCCAAAGCGCTCTCGAACATCACGAAGAGCAGATTGAGATTCGTCCACTACTTCAACCGCAACAATCTCATCAAACTCGTCGGTATAGACTCGAAGATTGCCGATATACACGACGTTGTCGTCAACGCGCACCAAAAATTTCAGCGGCTCTGGAAGTGCCAACATGGCATAAGCTGGATCGCCATCATCATCAAACGCACGTTCCAAACCTATCAGCAATTGAGTCTGTTTTGGAACCGCAAAGTAGAACGTGTGCGCCCAATCAGCCAACAAGCCGAGTGAATTGGCCGAAGTCTTGTCTGCACGAATCCAAATCAGCACTCTTTCCCTTTGAAAAGGGACAAAAGTGTCCGTTTCTTTTTTTAGCGAAGCGCCAACCACCGCTGGCAACACGCTGAGTCGCCCGACAACAATCATTTCATCTTCTTTGATCTGAGAAAAGTTCGTTAACGTATCTGTCGTAGGGTAAGAAGGCGAGCAGCCACTTGTCATCATGATCAACAAAAACAACATGGCAACACATGCTGTCTGCTGATAGCGCGAGATATCTCGAAGGCGTAGGGAGAGAAGCTGAAGACTCTTCATGGTTCAAACATAGTACAAATCACGACGTGTGGCGCCGATCTCTATCTGAGAGCAACATGAAATTAATTTGTGATCCATGCGGTCTTTTCATGCATGACGCGATTTACCTTTATCGTTTCATCGCGTCATTTTTGTCGCGCGAATAACCATGACAACACATAAGAAGGTGACATTATGCTTAACTGGGAGTCTGTAATAACCACTGCAAAAAACGGTAACCCTACCCCACCACGTTGGGTTGAAAAATCGGAGGTGGAGTGGCAGGCCGAGCTGAGCGAAGAACAATTCTATGTGACACGTAAGCACGGTACTGAACGTCCATTTAGTTCAGAGATGTGCGGTATTTTTCAGCCCGGGATTTATGCTTGCGCCTGCTGTCATACTCGACTTTTCGATGCGCAAGAAAAGTTTGATTCGGGCACAGGTTGGCCGTCATTCACTGCACCAATTGAGGAGAATGTCGTGGCATACAACATGGATATTACTCACGGCATGACCCGTATTGAAGTAACGTGCAACGTCTGTGATGCACACCTCGGGCATGTATTCCCAGATGGGCCAGCACCGACCAAACTTCGCTACTGCATTAATGCCGTCGCCATGAACAAGGAATCATAAATCTATCTTGCGTGACAGGCATTTAAGTCGATACTCGCGATAGAAAATTCAACCAACAAAAAAGCCAGCCCTTAGAAGGCTGGCTTTCTCATCAATCAGTGTTGTTGAATTAACTGTCTGCTTTCTTAACGCGGATCTTGCTCTTAGCAACATCGCTTTGATTCAGAGCTGCAATCGCTGCTTTTGCTTCATCTTCATTTGGCATTTCAACAAACGCAAAGCCTTTCGACAGACCCGTTTCTTGGTCTAAAACAAGCGTGCATTCACCCACTGAGCCATGTGCAGAAAATAGAACACGCAGTTCGTGCTCAGTCGTGATGCGCGCAAGGTTGCGAACTAAAAGTTTCATATTAAGCCGTCTGATATAAAAAATACGGATGAATTGTCTCAGGTATACCGGGGCAAACCAAGAAAAGAATCTACGCATTGATCAATAGTTGCCGTTTAAGGCGATGCGCCCTTGATGCTGAAGCTGTTTCGTACACTTTCCTGCATACACCCACGTTAAACGGGGAATTGATATCTCTCTGTTATTTATCCGCAATCCCTCCACTATTTATCCGCAATCCCTCCACGTGTTAGCGTGACAGGGTCTAGCAACGCTTCAAGTTGCTCTCGTGTCAAATCCGTTTCTTCAAGGGCAACATCTATGATTGGCCGATTCTCTTTGTAAGCTTTTTTCGCAATATCCGCCGCTTTCAAATATCCAATGACAGGGTTAAGTGCTGTTACCAGAATTGGGTTTCTCTCCAATGCCGCTCCCACACGCTCTTCACGCACCTTAAACGTCGAGATAGCTTTTGTCGCAAGAAGACTTAGCGCATTGGCCATTAAATGAATGCTTTCCAGTAGATTGTCGGCAATTAGCGGCAACATCACGTTAAGCTCAAAGTTTCCTGACTGCCCTGCAATACCAATGGTGGCGTCATTTCCCATCACCTGCGCCGCGACCATGGCACTCGCCTCAGGAACAACGGGATTGACCTTGCCGGGCATAATCGATGAACCCGGCTGCAAGCTTTCAAGTTCAATTTCACCCAGCCCAGCCAAAGGCCCCGAGTTCATCCACCTTAAATCATTGCTGATTTTCATCACTGCCACAGCGAGATTTCGCAGCTGTCCCGATAAACCTACCAAGGCATCTTGGCTCCCCATCGCATTGAAGGGATGCGCATGCGCTTCAAATTGAATTCCCGTTAATGCAGTGATCTCTGTGGCAAACAGGGAAGCAAACTGCGGGTGAGCATTAATGCCGGTTCCTACGGCAGTGCCGCCTTGTGCGAGCTTTTTGGCCTCTTCTAACGCAAAAACGATACCGCGTCGACAACTGGCAATTTGCCGTTTCCACGCGTCCAACTCTTGGCCAAAGGTCACTGGCATCGCATCCATCAAATGGGTTCGTCCAGTTTTGACGATATGCCCTATTTCTGCTCCTTTACTCTCTAAGGCCGCAATCACTGTATCAAGTGCTGGGAGCAACTGATTTTCGCACTCAAGTACCGCGCTGATTTGAATCGCTGTGGGTATGGAGTCATTGCTGCTTTGACTCATGTTGACATGGTCATTGGGGCTGATGTCTACGCCACACTTGATAGTTGCTAGCGTAGCAACCACCTCATTCATGTTCATGTTAGAGCTGGTACCTGAACCTGTTTGAAATACATCAACAGGGAAATGGTCGAAATATTCTCCAGCAATAATGTCTTCACAGCTTTCAGTGATTGCTCCAGCGATTTGGGCATCCAATAGCGCCAAACTGCTGTTTACGCTGGCGGCACAATACTTAACCATTGCTAGCGCACGAATAAATGTCTTCGGCATCCGACGTCCACTGACAGTAAAGTTGTTTACCGCACGTTGAGTCTGGGCTTGATAAAGCATATTTTTGGGCACTTCCACTTCACCCATACTGTCATGTTCTACTCGTACTTCTTCCGTATTCATTTAATACTCCCAAGTCATGACTATACCCAGCAACTTCAAGATGCTTTTTCAGCGAGCATTTGTTTGGGTATAACTGCTTAAGTATGGTGGTAAAAATATAATTTCGTTGTCTCAGTAGCGGTTAGGCTTCCTTTTGCCGTACCATACTCAGCGAAAAACATAACCACGCAAGCGCAAGGCAAAAAATCATGAATGACGACGACATCCTTACCAGTGAACACCTGATTGAAATCGTTGAGAATCAACTCTCCGACAATAATCCAAAGAAAGTAAAAGAAACCTTGATGCGTCTGCGCATGACGGGCTCTTCTCAAGAGGAAGCTATCGAATACATCGCATGTGCGCTAATGGTGGAAATCTACGATGTGGCGAAAGGTAGTGGTGAGTTCAACTTAAAACGCTACGAAGAGCATCTTGAAATGTTGCCGGAAATGCCGTGGCAGGAAGATCTGGAAGATTAACCGCGAGTGACATGAATATTGAATAAAAAAAGCGCCTCACGGCGCTTTTCGTTTATATCGCCTGAGAAGGCAGCCCACTCAGTCCTATCCCTTCTAACCAATACAGTAAGAAAATATGGCACACCACCACAATAGCGGTTAATGCCGCGCGCATGAGGGTATACCAAAAGGGATAAATTCCTTTAAACATCAGCCCCACTTCCAGCGCAAACAAAATCACAAACGATGCGATCAGTAGGTAGAGCGAATAAGGATACGGCATCAACAAAGCGCCAACCGCAACCAAAGAAAATACAATCCCTACCGTTAACCCATTCGTTGGCTTATCAGGCTTTGCGCCACTGATTGTCATTCCCCAAACAGCCCCAGAAAGAAACGCCAAGATGACAGCGCTGTAACTCAAAAAGGTGTGAACGAGTGCGCTCTGCCAGTCAATGGGCCAGATAGGTAACAAAATGCCGAAAGCGACAAAGGGTATCAACCCCATGGCGCCATAGATAAGTGCTGTCTTTTTCATGATCAGAACTCTCATGTTGTTTACGCATACTGCCAATCTGCGCGAGATGAAAAATGGTGAAGCTTTATTTTGGTCTGAGTTTAGTTTTGGTAATTAGTCAGCGAGAAGTGGGTGTCCTTCTGGAAGCTGTTTTTGAATCCAAAGCACCAGTTTGTGCTTCATATTTGGGCCGTCTTCCTTGTCAGAGGCAAGAGGAACGATAATTTTGTCATCCACCAATAGACGGTAGATACATTCAATTTTGATTTTGTTGGACGTCCCATCATCAAAGCTCGTAAACCCGCGTTTCGCCGCGTACTGCTCTCCAATTTGCAGCGCTTTTTTCAGTAACTGGGCTTCGTGTTTAATTTTTTTCATTCCATCACTCCAGCTTATTTTCTCGAGCCAGCATAGCAGAGTGATAACTATACTCAAACAGCATCAATGTGAGTGCTTGGTTATTAACCAAGTCTTATCCGGCGACACATTTTTTAACACAGCGATATTCTCAGGCTTCTTCAAGACATTTGGGAATCTAGACCCAAACAACCTCAAGATGCTTGGGTATAAGGCCTAAAACAAACAAAGCAATCACACTATGTAAAAAAATTACAGGATTAAGCACCGGGAAGTGCTTCTATTTTTTAACGGTGCGAATTAATAAACATAAAGAGATCTAGATCACTCAAACTTTTTAACATTCCCGTAAATTAGCCAATTAAGTGATCTTAATCACAATAAATATCACAAGTAAAATACTAAAAAATGTGACAGCCACCAACATTGAGGCGATAAAAAAATATTGACTTTTGATTTATGGCGAAAATGAAATAAAACCACACAACAAATGCGAGATGGCTCTCACTTTTTTTGAAGATCAAGAGGGAATAATGGTGACGGGGGTCACAAAAAACCCGTTATCAGTGTCTTTGAGAATTTGTGTGGTAATTTGATTTTGAGGACAAACAAACCAGCGGTTTTGGCGAACCGCTATACACAATTCAAAGAAACTTCAAACGGGTAACGTTTATGATATCACCAGATGCGAAGATCAAAGTACAAAATTTTGGTCGGTTTCTCTCAAACATGGTTATGCCTAACATTGGCGCGTTTATCGCGTGGGGTTTAATCACAGCACTGTTTATTCCAACCGGTTGGTGGCCAAACGAAACACTGGCTGCCTTAGTTGGCCCTATGATCACTTACTTACTTCCGCTTCTTATCGGCTATACCGGTGGTAAGCTCGTTGGCGGCGACCGTGGCGCAGTTGTGGGCGCAGTCACCACCATGGGGGTTATTGTCGGTGCAGACATTCCCATGTTTATGGGCGCAATGATCGCCGGTCCAATGGGTGGTCTAGCCATCAAAACTTTCGATAAGAAAATGGATGGCAAAGTCAGAAGCGGCTTTGAGATGTTGGTTAACAACTTCTCATCCGGCATCATTGGTATGCTGTGTGCCATCATTGCGTTCTTCCTGATTGGCCCATTTGTTAAAGTCATTTCAGACTTACTGGCATCAGGGGTTAACTTCCTTGTTGAAGCAAACCTTCTTCCTCTTACTTCTATCCTTGTTGAACCAGCGAAAATTCTGTTCCTAAACAATGCAATTAACCACGGTATCTTCTCTCCGTTGGGCATTCAGCAGGCTGCAGAAACGGGTAAGTCGATATTCTTCTTGATTGAAGCCAACCCAGGCCCAGGTCTTGGTATTCTTCTGGCTTACATGTTCTTCGGCAAGGGTATGGCAAAACAGACGGCAGGCGGTGCATCCATCATCCAAATCTTTGGTGGCATCCACGAGATCTATTTCCCGTATGTACTGATGAACCCGCGTCTTCTGCTAGCTGCTATTGCTGGCGGTATGACTGGCGTATTCATTCTGACGGTGTTCAACGCTGGATTGGTATCACCTGCATCACCGGGTTCTATCTTCGCGATATTGTTGATGACACCGAAAAGCTCGTTGGTGGGCGTACTGTTATCAGTCGCGGCTTCAACCGCAGTGTCATTCTTCGTTGCATCAATTCTGCTAAAAGCACAGCGCACCACCGATGAAGACGGTGACGAAGATGCACTGAGCAAAGCAACATCACAAATGAAAGACATGAAAGCCACGTCAAAAGGTGCAGTTGCAGCTAAAAATAGCGGTAACGTAAACATGGCATCTGTGACAAGCATCATTGTTGCTTGTGATGCGGGTATGGGCTCAAGCGCCATGGGGGCAGGGTTGCTGCGTAAGAAAGTGAAAGACGCAGGCCTTAATATTACGGTGACCAATGTGGCGATTAACAACTTGCCATCAGACGTTGATATCGTGGTTACGCACTCTGACCTGACTGACCGTGCCCGTAAACATGCAGAGCACGCTCACCACATTTCGTTGCAAAACTTCTTAGATGGTGAGGTTTACAACAACTTGGTGACCCAACTGTTGGCAGCTCAAGGCCCAAAGGCCGCAAATGATGCAGAGTACCTTAAAAAGCCATTACTCGCAGCTAACGATGAGACCCTACAGCCTCAACCTTTACCCGCGTTTCAACTAGAGAAGAAGAACGTGCATCTTGGCCTTCGTGCAGACAACAAAGAGGACGCGATTCGCTTCGCAGGTGAACGTTTGGTTGAATTGGGTTACGTCGAGCCTGAGTACGTGGATGCCATGTTTGCCCGTGAAAAACTGGTTTCAACCTACCTTGGCGAGTCTATCGCGGTTCCACATGGCACCATTGAAGCGAAAGACAAGGTCAAGAAAACAGGTATCGTGATTTGCCAATACCCTGCTGGCGTTCGTTTCACTGATGATGAAGACGATGTGGCAAAACTGGTTATTGGTATCGCAGCGAAAAATGACGAGCACATCCAAGTTATTACTGCCATCACCAACGCACTGGATGATCCAGATGCCATTGAACGCCTTTCTTCAACGACAGACGTTAATGAAGTTCTAGAAATACTCTCTTCTACTGAAGCTGCATAAGCCCAGTTAGATCAAAAGGAGCAAGCACTTGCTGGCTCCTTATTTAGAACAAGATCTTGGAACAAAAGATCGACTTTGTTGGTGAGGTAAGAATCATGAAAAAAGCAGTTCACTTTGGTGCTGGTAATATTGGTCGCGGTTTTATTGGCAAACTCCTTGCTGATTCAAACGTGGCCGTCACCTTTGCAGACGTCAATGAGCCACTGATTGATCAGTTGAGCCATAAACAACAATACAATGTTCGTGTAGTGGGTACAGAAAGTACCATTGAGTCAGTCAGCCATATTTCAGCGGTTAATTCGATGAGTGCTGATGTGATCGACCGCATAGCCACCACAGATTTAGTCACCACAGCCGTCGGTGCAAACGTGTTAGACAAAATCGCACGCACCATTGCCGAGGGCCTCAAAAAGCGATTTTCTGACGGCAATGAATCTCCGTTAAACATTATTGCCTGCGAGAACATGGTGCGCGGAAGTACCCACCTAAAGGCCGAGGTATACCGCCACTTAAACGAAGAAGAGCAAGCAAAAACTGACGAGTACGTTGGGTTCGTCGATTCTGCCGTAGACCGTATCGTTCCCCCGATGGATGCGGCGAACGACGACCCACTTGAAGTCACCGTAGAGAGCTTCAGCGAATGGATTGTTGATGATCAGCAGTTCAAAGGTGAAATTCCTGCCATTACTGGCATGGAACGAACCAGCAATCTGATGGCGTATGTTGAACGCAAGCTCTTCACTCTTAACACAGGCCATTGTATAACGGCCTACTTAGGATGCCTCCATGGCTACCGCACCATTCGTGAAGCGATAAACGATCCTGTCATCCGTACAGACGTTACGCAGGCCATGATGGAAAGTGGTGAAGTCCTCATTCGACGCTATCGCTTTGATCGTGAAAAACATTATGTTTACATTGACAAGATCATTGAGCGCTTCGCCAACCCATTCTTGGTTGATGAAGTCGATCGTGTGGGGCGAGAGCCGATCAGAAAGTTGGGGCAAAACGATAGATTAATCAGACCATTACTCGGTACAATGGAGTACCAAACCGATAACGATGCTTTGTTAAAAGGCATTGCTGCCGCGCTGAAGTATGAAAACAGCACTGATCCGCAAGCCGTGGAACTTCAAAGCTATTTACAACAACACGGTGTGGTTAAAACGCTTGCTCACTATTGCGGTCTAGAAGAAACAAGCAAAGAGGCGCAAAGCATTGAGTCGATCTACCACCAGCTTTAAAGTCAATTTCCCGCTGAATGGGAATGATAAACGGGAGCAAAAGCTCCCGTTACAGAGGAAGAGCACCAAGGCTAAAATGGTAGCACCGATAAAAGAAACGCAGATTATAGAAAGGCTCAACAGCGCACCGTCTGTGCGAGGGTTTTTTATTGCCTCTGTAGAAGTGTTTACAGATGCAATTGACTCTCTCATTCAACGAATCTTTCGTAAGGATGACTTCGCAGTCAAATCGGTTGTTGGTCCATTGTTGGACGATACGGGTCCATTGGGAGACATCGCGGTGCGTCTTAAGCTGCTCTATGGATTGGGTGTATTACCTGATGCGATTTATCAAGACATCAATGACATCATCAAGCTACGAAATCAATTGAACAACGACAGTGAAGAGTACACGTTTACGCACCCATTCATTCTCAATGCCATCAAGAAGCTTAACTTGGTAGAGAAAATGGGCATGGTAAAACTGGACGTGATGCAGCCTGATACTGATGTAGGTTTAGAGTTCTACCAAATGCAAGTTAAGCGTCAGCAACAAATGATAGCATCTGGCCTTTCGCTTGCGATTGTCGAAATTTGTAATGAACTGAACAAAGAGAGTCCTTTCTAGCAGATTGCAACAGAGCTGACGAACAACTTTCTTCAAAGAAAGAGAGGATGCAAGGATGCACACTCTCGACTCCCCTGCCGATTACCTTCTATTTTCTCTCTCACATCAACAGTCCCATCAACAGTGTCAAACGCCTGAATTGCACCCAATAAAAAAGGGAGCGACATCATCACTCCCCTTTGTTGTGGACTCACCCAGTATGGCGCTATGGACGGCGGTCTTTCGGTTTTCGATTATTCGGTGCGCCAGTCGACGGCGCTTTGCGAGATGCTCCACCGCTACGAGAACTGTCATTTCTCGCCCCATCTCGGCGCGCACCATCTCTATCAGAGCGTTGTGGGCGGGCGCTGTCTGGTCGAGGGCCACCTCGGCGTGAATCATCTCTGCGCGAATCGTTTTTTCGTGAATCACCTGATCGGGTGTCATCACGTCGCGCATTACCAGAGCGCTCAGTGTCTTGGCGGCTACCCCCTTTCTTGAAGCCTTCTCCGCGTGCGACCTCTTTACGAGCACCGTCATTGCGCTGGCCATCTTTCGAGAAAGAACGCTTATCACCGCGTCCAGTGCGATCATGACGACCATTCGAGGACGCTCTCGGCTTCGCAAAAGCAATCTTGCCTGATTTTAAATTCTGCTTTGCTGCATCACTGGAAGCGCTTTTCACGTCGCCGACACCAATACCCTCATAGCCGTCATCTGGCTCAAAGGTACTTTTAGAGTCCACCACGGCCGCATTGATATCGTCCATTTCTTCCTGTGTCAGCTCACGCCACTCACCCAGTTTCAACGTTCCTAAACGAACATTCATAATACGAATGCGTTTTAATTTAGTCACTTCGAAACCCAAGTATTCACACATACGACGAATCTGTCGGTTCAAGCCTTGGGTCAGAATGATTTTGAATACAAATTTGCTTTGTCTTTCTACCACGCAAGGCTTTGTGACGGTATCAAGAATAGGGATACCGTTGGACATCAATTCAAGGAACTTTGGCGTGATGGGACGATCAACCGTGACAAGATATTCTTTCTCGTGGTTATTACCCGCACGCAAGATTTTATTAACGATATCGCCGTCACTGGTCAGAAAAATCAAACCTTCAGATGGTTTATCCAAACGCCCAATAGGAAAAATACGTTTTGGGTGACGAATCGCGTCAACAATATTGCCACGCACGTTACTCGCCGTGGTACACGTAATACCAATTGGCTTGTTATAAGCAATGTAGACGCGGTCTTCTTTGCTCTCAGGCACTTTATCGATGCGTTTGTTATTCACCTTCACTTCGTCGCCGGGCAACACTTTAGTGCCAAGCTCAGGCACGATGCCGTTGATGGTGACTTTTTTCTGCTCAATGAATTTGTCTGCTTCGCGACGCGAGCAAAAACCAGAATCACTGATGAATTTGTTTAGTCGTATTCCGCTACTTGTGTTCACAAACGTTTCTTATCTCAAATGTGCTGATCACGTTCAGCGATGTGATTAACGCGGTTTTTTACCACCACATCTCATCGCTTCTCTGTGTCTTACTCGGGTATAACCCGCAATTATACGTTAAATCCGAGGCCGCAAGATAGCGGGACACCGGGTTTTATGGCAGGAAGGAATCTCATGCTGCTCATTTCGTCATTTTTTAGTAGAAAAACGCGATGCAATTTTGCTGCACTATGATTTAATGCGCGTCCGAAAACGGCAGACCATAAGGCATCACTGTGAGCCAAGCACCAACTAAAATCACCTTCTTCGAATGGCTAACGCCGCTTGTTGCATCTGGCAAGAAAACCATCACGATCCGCGATGTGTCTGAATCACATTATGTGCCGGGCACACGTGTGGATGTTCATACGCTCGAAAAAGACGAGTATGTCTGTCAGATTGACATCCTGACCGTCGAGCAGATTGCATTTGAAGACATTGGTGAAGTGCATGCAGCACAAGAATTTCTGCCATTAGATGAGCTGAAACCCCTGATCCGCAAGATCTATCCTGACGATGATACATTTTACGTGATCAGCTACAAATTGGTTAGCTAGCCAAGTGGCCATAGGTTGAAGGTTGAAAGTTGAAGTTTGAAGTAAAAGCCGACAATTGTCGGCTTTTTAACGTCTTCACATCAGATTGGGCAATCAAAGCACTGCTTTCAATGCCTCAAAGAAACCGTCAATTTCTTCAACCGTGTTGTAGTGCATTAGTCCCACACGAAGAATGCCGCCTTTATCGGTTACGCCAAACGCGTCCGTGAGCTTGTCAGCGTAAAGATGGCCACTCCACACATAGATCTGACGCTTTCCAAGCGCAGCCGCGATTTCTGCAGGGTCTCGTTCACCAAAACGAAGGGCAAACGTCGCGGTGCGGCCTTCTGCTTGTGGCAAGCCGAACAATTGCACATTTTCTACCAATAATAATTGCTTCAAAAAATAAGCAGAAAGTGATGCTTCGTACTGATGCAGGTTGTCGTAGCCCGACGCGAGCCGGTTTCGAAGCGTCCCCCCCTCGCCTAGTGATGCGAGATACTCCACGGTGGCCACAAACGCACTCAGAGCCTCAAAGTTAAGCGTGCCAGTCTCCCAGCAGTTGGGCGCAAAATTCGGTGCGGGCTCGACTTTATAAGGTTGAATCGATGATAACCATTGGGCTTTTCCATAGAGAAAACCAAGATGGGGGCCATAAAACTTGTAAGCTGAACCTGCTAGGAAATCCACATCTAATGCCTGCACGTCCACCAGCTGATGCGGCAACAAATGAACCGCATCAACAAACACATTTGCGCCGACTTTGTGGCATTTTTCTATCACCGCTTTCAGGTCGGTTATTGTGCCCGTAATATTGCTTGCAGCGGTTAGGGCAACCAATTTGGTCTTGTCACTCAGCAGCGTATCCAAGGCATTGAGATCCAATTCACCACGCGCATCCTTCACCGGCAAATAATGTACCTTTACCCCTCGGTCTTGTGCCGCCATCACCCAACTAGAGCGATTGGCGCCATGATCTGCCACTGACACGATCACTTCATCATCTGCTTGCCATTGTTGACTTAACGCACGGCTAAATGAAAATGTCACAGACGTCATATTCGGGCCGAAGAAGATCTCGCTCGGCGACGCCGCCCCCACCAGCGCAGCAGCACTTTCTCGTGCGCGTTCGACCAGTAATCCGGTTTCCTCACTCACCAGAAATTTACCGCCTAAGTTAGCGTTACCCGCGCGTAGATAGTTACCAAACGCATCAATAACGGAATCTGGCAACTGCGTGCCACCGGGGCCATCAAGGTAAATGGGGGATACTCCACCTATTTCACGTTGTAACGCTGGAAACTGGCGACGCAGAGATTCAACAGAGTTTTGATTAAGCGGTAAATACGAAGACATCGCGTACGCCCTCCTTGCCGGATTCGCTCGATAACGTTTCTGAAATGTGATGGTAATAGCGTTGATCATCAATAATAACGAATTGATTGGGTTCTAAGACGGTATTGAGATGCGGGTGCTGCTCGACGGGCGAGGTGAAAATTTGTGTAAAACCACCTGCGATATTCTGTCGTTGCACACAGAAAATACCGACAAAGCGAAAACCATCTTGATGAATACCTTCTGGTGCTGGCGCGCTGGTATCTTCCGCTGAACATGTCACACGAATTTGGTGAACGTCAATTTGGCCACCTTGACTATCTATCCCTGTGGCAGACGCAAACGATCGAATGAGATGGGTGAACTCAGGCAGGCTCACCATATCGTCATCCATTGGGGCAAAGTGGCGTTCAATATCGCCCACAACACGATTCACATCTGAAGATTGCATGAATGCCTGATGGGGCAGACGCGAGAGCTCACCCTCAGGGTCGATCGCAAAGCACGCATAACTGCGAAAGCGCACATCGCTATCGACATAGGGATCTTTGCTCAACGTAGCAAAGTAAGGGAGCAAGGTGTGGGACACCTGTTCCGGTGTCTGGAAGGCTTCGATCAGAAATTTGTTTTGCATCTCTCATTCCTTGTGAACCGTGACAAAAACCCAACCTGTTACCAGATTGTTAATGAAATCTTATGCCATGTAACGACCATCCAGCAAGAGTAAAACGCCAATATAGTTTGATAATCCAGTATTAAATGTCACCAACATAACAATCTGGCATATTGTATTGGTTTTGATGTTTTCATTGGTACGTTGTACCACGCTTAAAGGTAATAACGAACATTGGTGCTTTCAGAGCTTGTCGTCCCTCAAGCCAAAAGAAGACGCGAATACCCTCCATCTCTGTGGGTTGTATTTCGTCAGAAGCTCACCCAAGATGCGTATCAGGGATGCATTTAAAGCAAAGGACATCAAACATCAGCATGGACAGCAAACAAAGCGAGACACAGGATTTGACGTGCCGGTCAGTCCCGACAATCGATGCTTTTAGTGAAGAGGAATGGAATTCTCTTCTCTCGAATGACTACCCTTTTGCTCGCCATGCTTTCTTTGTTGCGTTAGAGCAAAGTGAAGTCATAGGCCGCAAAAGTGGTTGGATAGCCCAGTATCTCGCCGTTTATCGCGGCGACAAGCTCGTGGCCGCCATGCCATGCTTTATCAAGAGCCACCCTTACGGCGAATATGTGTTCGATTGGTCATGGGCGGAAGCCTACGAAGACGCAGGGATCGAATACTACCCTAAGCTGGTTTGTGCTATTCCCTTTACTCCGGCTGCTGGCCCACGCTTATTGATTTCAGCAAGCGAAGACCAAGTAGAAATCACAACGTATCTGTTAGGCGGCATGCGCTCACTCACAGATCAAATCCAATGTTCCGGCGCCCACATCCTTTTCCCAACGCAATCTGCCTTACCTTCGCTCATTGACCACGGATTCCTGGAACGACGCGCCGTACAGTTCCATTGGTTTAATCGAAACTACCTGACCTTTGATGATTTTCTGGCCACACTAACGTCGCGTCGACGCAAGAATATTCGCAAAGAACGAAAAAGCATTGGCGATCAATGTGTCGAAGTAAGGATCCTCGATGGCGACGCCGCCTCCGCGTCTGACTGGTCGACGTTTTACCGCTTCTATCAGCGCACGTATCTCAAACGTTCAGGACATACTGGCTATCTGAATCAAGGGTTCTTCGAGCGCATTGGGGCATCACTGGGAAACCGCTTGGTATTAATACTCGCATACGTCGACGACGACCCTGTGGCTGGCGCACTATATTTCAAATCTACCGATACCCTGTATGGCCGATATTGGGGATGCTTAGCCGAATATGAAAACCTACACTTTGAGCTTTGCTATTACCAAGGCATTGAATATTGCATCAAACACAACCTTGAGCGATTTGATGCGGGCGCACAGGGTGAACATAAACTGATGCGTGGGTTTGAACCTGTTTACACCTATTCTGCGCATTACTTGCAGCATCAAGGATTTCATCAAGCCATTGGCGACTATTTGCAGCGGGAGCATTCGTTAATACAGCAGTACCTTGACGATGCCAAAGCGCATCTACCTTTTCGTTCAGATCTCACATGATGAATACATTTGAGCATGGACTGTAGTGATGGAAATTGGTGATTTTTTCAACCTTAACTAAAGGTTAAATCAGATATAATTTCAATTACCAACTCCAAAAAGGACTGCCCAATGACCGATCTCTCACTGCGTTGCGAATGTGGCGCATTACAGGGCACGCTAAAAAACGTGTCGCCCAAAACAGGCAACCATTTGGTGTGTTATTGCGATGACTGCCAAGGGTTTGCCAATCGATTAGGCAATGGAGATAAGTGGTTGGATGAATGGGGCGGCACAGAGTTGTTCCAACTTGCACCAGCACAAGTGGAGATTCACCAAGGCGCCGAACAGTTACGTTGCATGCGAATGACCTCGAAAGGAATCTATCGCTTTTATACCGCCTGTTGCCATTCACCGATCGCAAACACCATCAGCAGAAAAATGCCGTTTGCTGGTATTCCGACGTCAGCCATTCATGGAGAAGGCCGCGACGCCGCTTTTGGTCCAGTGAAATTTTATGTCATGGGGAAATTTGCTAAAGGGACGCCCCCAACAAGCCCTAGTCCTAAGTTTTCATTTTCATCACTGGTGACGGTCATGTCGTTTATGCTGAAAAACAAGATAAAGGGCACTAACATCCCCACACCTTTTTTCGACGAACAGGGTCGTTCGGTCGTCAAGCCGGACGCCACTGACCGATAGCATTCAAGGGAATGGTTTGCCGTTGGTTAGCAAGCTGTTAAGTTAATCTAGTTTGCAAGCTTAGGTCGGCGCAGCTCTTCAAAGTGTTGTTGCCGATTCCTACCCTGCGATTTCGCCGCATAGAGTGCCTTATCTGCTTCATCAAACAAGGTTTCAAGCGAACCAGACACGCGAGTCGGTGACATTGAAGCAATCCCGATACTCATTGTTAGCGGTGTACGCCAAGGGAATGGCAACTTTGCAAATCGCATACATACACGGTCAGCAAGACAAATCGCATCTTCAGCACTAAGTTCAGGGCAAATCACTAGAAATTCATCGCCGCCCCACCGCCCGATATGATCCACCTTTCTAAACACATTTCGTAAGTGATCTGCCGTCATCACCAACCCTTCATCACCTGCGGTGTGTCCTTCACTGTCATTCAGCTCTTTGAAGTGGTCAATATCTATCAACAGCACCGACATATTTCTGCCATAGCGTTTTGCCCGCTTCACTTCCAGATCTAAATGTTGCTCCATAGCTCGACGATTTCGAAGGTTAGTCAACAGGTCATATTGCGATTCTTTCTCCAGTTTTTTGTGAAGCGAGAGATCGCGAATAATAGCGATATTTCTGTAGGTATTCTCATACTCAAACGACGCAATCGCAATCGATAGAGGCTTAGTATCTCCTGACTTCGTTAGCCCTTTTACTTCCGTGGACGAATCTGACATTAACCGCGTACGTGTCGTTTCAGAAAATGCTTTTCGATAAGTGATGTGTTCCGAGCGCAATGATGCATCCATCAAATCTTCCACTTTCATGGACTGGAGCTCTATCATGCTATATCCAAAAATCGTCGTTGCGGCAGGGTTGGCGCGCAAAATATTCCCATCTATATCAGCATATATGCAACCATCCGGAGAAGAATTGAAAATGACATTCGATTCACGTAACCGGTAAAACAGCTGACGGGTGATCACTGAGACTGCAATGGCGAGCAGCACAATGACAAGCAAGGGAAATGAATTGGACACATATAACCAAACATTATTGCTCTCATTGATTACATTCGCACTTTTGTAGTGCTGATCAAGGTTAGGGATCAAGCCAGATCGCAGTCGAATCAGTGCCTCCCTTGCTTGATTGTCATCAACCCTTACACGTTTATCGACGTCTGTGGCGGATTCCAACTTAAGTTCCAAATAGATTTCATTGAGTTTTCGAAAGTACTCATTCAACGTCCCTTGAATAACAACAATGTCATTGACGTTAGATTCAGACAAATCCGCCAGCAAGAGATTGAGCAATGCATCATTGGCTTCCCAATAACTTCGTGTTGCTTCAACGTAATAGAAGTCTGAGCGTCGCAACACATAGTTCTTGAAGTGATGAATAAATCCCAAATATCCAAATGCCCGTTCTAATGCTGCGAGCTCCAGCGCCACACTCACTTGTTCTTGAGATTCAGCGTTCCACTCATCATTGAGTTCTTCAACAAAATTAGCCTGATAAACGCTATACCCGACAGAAAGTGTCAGCATAGAAACGCACAGGAAAGAGAGAATGATATTGAGGGTTTTATTGGCCATGGATCCCTGACGGAAAGTCTTATTTTCGAGACATATAAATTGTAGTAGATTTTCGTCTAGATACCTGAATATCTCATTCGACCGAGAAAACAAAAGAGAAGGAATGGCAACAAGTAGTGCAGAAAACTGCAAAGGGTTGTAGTCGGCGTATGTGAAGGGGAAAAATAAAGAAGGTGGCAAAAAGCCACCTTCTTATTGAACAATCTATTGGAATACTAAGACTTAACTGCCTTGAAGGCTGGTTTTCACTGCCTCAATACGTTTGCTTAGATACTCTCTGTATTTAAAGTATCCGTACGTTGCCACCAAAGAAAAGAATAGGTATGACAACGCAAACACAAATGGCGATGTAAGCAATTCACGTTCTAGGCTCCACATAACGCCAAAGACAGTAATACCCATTTTCACTGCAAATCCGGAAATAAGCATCAGAAGTGCAAGTTGTGGGTAGTTGGTATGACGAAAGCTAAGCCAGTAACAGCAACCTACAGCCATTGTGGCTAGCGAAAAGCCCACCATGTACGAGTGGAAATGATCACCAGCAAGGATGCCACCAACAACAGATAGAAAAACAACCACGAAAAAGGCCATTTCTACTCCTACAAAAAAAGTTAAATGATGAATTGAGCACGATTTGCTCGCTTGATCGCTATTTTTGCACACTTTCTCGACAAGTGCTAAAACGCCAAATGTTACAATCCAGCAACATAATAACGTTAATTCAAGGCATTATTGGAGGTGAACTTTCGTTTTTTCTATCACTTAGAGCGCTTTCTTTACGTTAACAATTTGTATATTTGTTACCTGTGGAAACATATTGTTACGAATATGATTTAAAATTATGCGATTCATGTACACTTACCGTTCTCTGTACGGCTTAACTGACCGATTTATGTCGCTGCAAAACCCCAATCACTCCAAGGCTTTTCCAGCACGACTCTCTTCATTTTGGCCACATTGACGCTATCGGTCAGTTCCTTGTCAATAAATCTTCACTTTACATATGTTATTTCGTATATATGATTTTCCAAATATTTAAAGCCTCTGTTTGAACAATAAGGACAACGCATGACTATCAAAATCGGTATCAATGGATTTGGGCGCATGGGACGCCTCTCGTTTCGTGCTGCATTCGATCAGAAAGATGTGGAGTTTACAGTCATTAATGACCCCGCTGGCGACGCAGAAACACTGGCTCACTTGGTGAATTTTGATTCAGTGCATGGCCGTTGGCACCATGAAGCTACCGCGCAAGGCAATAAAATCATCATTGGGGATACCGTGATTCAATGCAGCCAAAACCGTGCCATTGAAGATACCGATTGGTCTGGCTGTGATTTGGTGATTGAAGCATCAGGACAAATGAAAACAAAGGCACTGCTCAACGCCTACTTAGACCAAGGCGTGAAGCGCGTTGTGGTAACAGCACCCGTGAAAGAAGACGGGGTACTTAATGTGGTAATGGGTGTTAACCATGACCAATATGTGCCAGCCGAGCATCGGATTGTAACTGCCGCGTCTTGCACCACAAACTGTCTTGCACCTGTAGTGAAAGTTATCCATGAACAACTCGGTATCGTGCACGGTTCGATGACAACCATTCACGACATCACTAACACGCAAACCATTATTGATGCGCCACATAAAGACCTTCGCCGTGCCCGAGCATGTGGCAGTTCACTGATACCTACCACGACAGGCTCTGCTACTGCTATTACCCATATATTTCCTGAACTAAAAGGCAAACTGAACGGCCATGCTGTTCGTGTACCACTGACCAACGCCTCGTTGACAGATTGTGTGTTTGAAGTGAGCCGTCCAACCAGCGAACAGGAAGTGAACCAAATGCTGAAAATCGCCGCTGACGGGCAGCTAAAAGGCATCATGGGCTTTGAAGAGCGTCCATTAGTGTCTATCGATTATCGAACAGATCCTCGCTCAGGTACGATTGACGCGCTTTCCACCATGGTGATAAATGGCACGCAAGTTAAACTTTATGTTTGGTACGACAATGAGTGGGGTTACGCAAACCGTACAGCCGAACTCGCACTGATGGTCGGCCGTATCGACAAAGCACAATAGGAGCCTGCAAACCATGCCGTTTGCTGCACTTTCTTCAGAACTGAAACAGTACCTGATCGTCACCGGTAATTACTGGGCATTCACCCTCACAGATGGTGCGCTGAGAATGCTGGTTGTGCTTCACTTTTACAGCTTGGGGTACAGCCCGCTCGATATTGCCTTGTTGTTTGTGTTCTACGAGTTCTTTGGTGTTATCACCAACCTAGTAGGAGGCTGGCTTGGGGCTCATATTGGTTTGAACCGCACCATGAATATTGGCTTGGGGCTACAAATCGTTGCCCTATCGATGCTAATGGTACCAGCAGGTATTCTTACGGTTGGTTGGGTCATGGCAGCACAAGCGTTGTCTGGCATTGCCAAAGACCTCAATAAAATGAGTGCTAAAAGTGCCGTAAAGACGCTGGTTCCGGCCAATGCCGAAGGCACTTTATATAAATGGGTTGCTGTGCTGACTGGTTCAAAAAATGCCCTAAAAGGCGCGGGCTTTTTCCTCGGCGGTGCATTACTCACGGTATTTGGATTCCAGGGGGCCGTGCTAGTGATGGCCAGCGCACTCACCGTGGTTTGGTTAAGCAGCCTGTTCTTCCTCAAAGCCGATATTGGACAAGCTAAGAACAAGCCGAAATTTACCCAACTTTTTTCTAAAAGTGCCCCTATCAACGTACTTTCGGCTGCGCGTATGTTCCTATTTGGCGCACGGGATGTATGGTTTGTGGTTGCGCTTCCTGTCTTTCTCGCCAGTCAATTTGGTTGGGATCATTGGACCGTTGGCGGGTTTCTTGCGCTTTGGGTAATCGGGTACGGTGTTGTACAGGGGTTTGCACCGAAGATCACTGGCAAAGCCTCTGGGAAAGTACCTGATGGACGCTCAGCCATGGCGTGGGTAGGTCTTTTGACGGTGATCCCTGGGCTGATTGCATTTGCGCTAATGAATAACATTGCGCCGCAGATAAGTCTTGTTTCAGGTCTGATGATTTTTGGCGCCATCTTTGCCATTAATTCGTCGCTACACAGCTATCTCATCGTGAGCTATGCACGCGAAGATGGGGTGTCTTTGGACGTTGGCTTCTACTACATGGCAAATGCAATGGGAAGGCTATTAGGCACCCTACTATCAGGCTGGATATATCAAAACGATGGATTGGTTGCCTGCCTATGGGTTTCGTGCGCGATGCTTGGCACAACCTTTGTGATATCACATTGGCTTCCTGCATCAACCAGCAAAACGTCGGTGCCTTCTTAGAGGCGCCGAATAAGATTGCCCAATGGGATAATCGCACGTTCTTAAGACCAAGCTGCCTGACGATCAAACGATCTTAAAGCAACACCAAGCGCAAGCGACACTGCAAAAACAACAAAGCCGAGTTTTTCACTCGGCTTTTTGCATTCCTATTCGTCAACGTCACCGCTAACCATATTTCAATCTACGCAACCTTGGTTTACAAGACAGGAATGGCGGGGCTGCACTCAGCATCGATAGGTTGTTTTTCCAAATAAGCTTGGTTTAACGCACCCACTTCAACAACCGGGCCTAGCATTTTTACGCGCATCAATGTGCCATGCGAACCTGAAATTTCTGCGACATGCCCTTCTGAGTAGTCACTCTCATAGGAGAAGGTTTCGATAGCAAGGTGCAACAAATTAAAATCTCGTCTGCGAACTGAAAGATAAGAACGCCACATTAACGCATCAAAAACTTCCGATGTGTTATACGCTCGAATGACAAATCGCCAACCCCTGTCTGCGCCATAGAAATCTAAAGGGAAGAACTTCCGAATTCTTTTTCTAGTTTTCAATGTGGTATCTCTTCTGCATGTGAAAACCTGATGTGTACAAGATCTGAGTATAGAGCCAGATTTCATGGCCGC
Organism: Enterovibrio litoreus; assembly: GCF_045679545.1. Classification (NCBI taxonomy): domain Bacteria; kingdom Pseudomonadati; phylum Pseudomonadota; class Gammaproteobacteria; order Vibrionales; family Vibrionaceae; genus Enterovibrio; species Enterovibrio litoreus. Next base: position 1,007,591 of record NZ_CP166195.1, on the reverse strand, counting down.
CAGAAATCCGGCTCAAATAAATTGTTGTTTTCATTACTATCTATTCTTTCTTTTTTGCAAATCTGGGTCTATTGCTCCAGAAGATTATGCTGTGCGGTAACGTGATAGGAGCGTCATGACTCAATCTGAATACTGATACCTGTTTATGCTTAAGTAAACTGAATATGATAACAACACCCTACCTAATCAAAGGATTGGCAGTTGAAATGAAATTAAAAATTTTCCGATGGGTTATCGTCGTGGTACTCATTATTGGCGCATTTATTCTCGGCGTTGAGTTTCAGAAGTTTACGCATCAAGAAGAATGCTTGGACGTTGGCAAGCAAACTCTAGCCGGTAGCCATCGAATTTGCGTGTCAAAAGACAACCCATCCTAGTGATGGTGCGATCTCAAAATACAGCGCACTAGCCATCACTGAGGTCAAAAAATCACACCCAAAGTAGACTAAAAAGGTTCGCATAAATGTAAAAAACTCATTAAAACTGATGCATTTACAGCCAAACAGCACACGATTTAGCGCACTGGTGATCTTTTACACCAGATTCGGCTATTTTTTGAGGTAAACTGCTGCAAGTAACAGCGAACGCCTAATTATGATGAGCCTTGCATGCACAAAAGTTTTCCAAAGATGCGCCAAAGTATCCAAGCCAAAATATCAGCACTGGTTCTTGGCCTGAGCTTAACGTTCGCTGTTATCTCCGTCGCCGTTCAACTGCATATCAATTACACCAACACCTATTCTTCGACCATCACATCACTCGAAAAGCGTGCAGATAGCTCGTTAGCGACTATTCATTATTCTTTGAAAAAAACAGATACATCCTTACTTCTGTTGCAACTCCAGAGCCTTGCAGATACGCCTTATGTGAAAAATGTTCATTTCACAAGCCGTGATGGCGAACAGTTTTGGGCGGATAATATTACCCAGAATCAGAAGGACGGAAGATACAAAAAATACCCTCTCACAACTCTGGATGACGGGATTGCTCAACTCGATATTTATTTAGACTTGGATGCAATTGAAGAAAGTGCTTGGCAAGAGGCTATTCCCGCCGCACTACTTTATCTTATAGAAGCCTTATTGGTGGCGCTAATCCTTATTATCGTGCTCGGAAAAACCTGCGTCACTCGCTTGCGATCATTGGTGGAACACATCGATAAAATTGACCTCAATAAAGTCAATAAATTTGCGATTCCCGATTCACTCATTCATCACCAAGATGAATTAGGCCAATTGGCAAAATCAGTGCAAGAACTGTATAAACGTATTCGCACTGACGCTATTGAAAAACGGTTAAAAGAACGCACGTTGAAGCAACATAAAACGTTGTTAGTCGAAGAGGTCAATGCCCGTACTGAGGCGATAGAATGGCAAAACCACGCTAACAAACTGCTTGCTGATTTGTCACTGCGGCTGCTAAAAGGTCACAAAACCAATGTTGAACACGACGTTCGTTGCTGCATGCCTCAAATGGCAAAATTGCTTGGGTCTGACCACATATTCTGGCTCTCTTTCGATCACGACAACATCATTTACCGCGCCACCTTCCCTGAAAACAGTGAACAGCCTGCCATTGATTTGAGCGATATGTACAAGGTGAAACGCTGGCTAATGGAGGCGCAGGATGTGGCGCTGATTGATGTAGATACGTTTGATGAAGACACACTCGCCGAACACGATTTTCTCAAAGATGTTGGCATACACAGCTTAGCAATGTTTCCTCTCACGGATGGACGAAAGAGTTTTGGCATTTTGGCTGCCACCAACAACCACCAATCATTGGAATGGAATGAGAACAAAAGTCTGTTGCTGACACGTTTTGCTACCATGCTTAGCGAGCTCACGATTCGGGAACGTGACCACTATGCAATGGCAGAGCTTCAAGAAGAGCTTATTGTGGCAAATGAAAGGCTCCGTGTTGAAGCAGAAACCGATGAACTAACACACCTACTCAATCGTCGTCCCTTCAGCCGTCGTTTAAGTACCGCGCTTTATGATGCCGTCGATACCGGCACAACGCTCTCTGTCATGATGATAGATATTGACCATTTCAAAGCGTACAACGACATTTATGGTCACTTACAAGGTGACAAAGTACTGTTGCGCGTCGCTCAAGCAATGAATGATGTGGCAAAACAATGGGAGGCACCGCTTGCTCGTTTTGGCGGTGAAGAGTTCTCCTTGATGATACCTAACTGCGATCTTGAAAAAACACAAAGGGTGGCTTGGCAGCTTTGTCAGGCTGTGCGCGATCTCTGCATTTCCCACCAAGGCAGCACCAGCAGCGGTATCATTACCATCAGTATTGGTGGTATTACCTGCGAACCAAGCACGGAAACTCAGCCCAACCAATTGCTAGAAGCGGCCGATCAGTGTCTCTACAAAGCGAAGCACGGCGGGAGAAACCGCGCGGTTCTGCAACCCTACCTCATCTTAGATAAAGAAATGCAGTAGAGATTTGGGGCGCGCTTTGCGGCCGTTCCTTTTTTCTGTCAAACCTAAGCGTCTACCTAAGCAGACAACAGCAGAATCAGTTCAGGGAACCCCCCTCTTCTTTTTTAGTGGTTGTCTCTGAAATCGGAAATGTTGACTCAAGTAACTGTGCGATTATTAGCCAACGGTTTTTTCGCATGTGCATGAGGTTCAGTATGATGTCTGTAAAGCAGCCTCTCCATATCTGTCACTTTGTTGGCTCTCTAACCGATACGGTATTGAATGATCAGGTCTTCACCAATATCCGTGCGTTCCCTCATCCTTATTTTGAACACACCCTTGTCGTGCTCAAAAAGTCGAAAATACCATCAACAGGAACAATACCTAACCACGTCAGTTGCTTAGAGTTAGACCTAAACGGCTTATTGCCCTCGAAACTTCGTCAATGCCACAAGGCACTGCTAGCACTTAAACCCAATATCTGCCAAACCTACGGCGACCAGACCTTTCCAATACAATGGGTCGCACACAAACGAAACATTCCAGTAAAGTTGCATTTTTATCAAAACCCGACGGGAAAGCGCGGCGGCTTTAGGTCGTGGTTTCGCCAGTGGATGCATCGAACACTGTCCTATTCTTCTGACTTTGTCATTGCGCAGTCAGAAGCCGACAAAGCATGGCTGACTCACGTTGCCAACATCTCACCAGAGAGACTCAAACTCATTCGGTCTGGAATCAATAGCCGGCAATGTTGCCCCAGCTTAAAAGCCATTGATCCTAACGTCACGAATCACTTTGTCGGAACCGTTCCTGTCCCAGCGCATCGCTTTGTGGTTGGTGTCGACGTGGCGGGTCAAAGCAAAGCTTCCTTAGAGGTGCTTTTCGATGAATATTTTGCGGCATGTATGCGTTCACCTACATTCAGACTGCAAACCTTGCTGCTTGTGGCAGGCAATAACCCGCACTTAAATCAACTCCGCAGGGCATTGAAAAACCAATATGCAGCAGAAGAACAGGTTCGCTTTTGCGGCCGCTTAAAAGACAAGCACCACTTCCACTCGCATATTGATACTTTTGTGTGTCTACGTCCCCAGCATTCCGACGCCAGTGTTCTTGAAGCCATGTCGATGGGGCTGCCGATTGCGTCCAATCGCATTGGTAATGATTGTCATGATGACGACCATCCGATCTGCTGGACAACTGAATCCGGAAGCGAACTGCTGCAAGATCAGCTTTTAGACCTGTTTTCCGACAACAATAAACGCTTGAAAATCGGCCGTGCTTCTCGACGCTATATTCAGGATTTTCACAACCAGCATACCTATCACACCCGCTTCAACACACTTTATGAAATGGCGAAGTCAACATCGATCGCAGAAGGGACAGCGAGCACGCAAAGACAACGTCCTCACCCCACACAATTCAACCGATGATAATTTTCTTGCCAATTGAAACCGTGTAACTCCGATCAGGCGCGCGCCTAAATACCTAAGATATTGAGCAATCCTCTCGATCTGAAAGCAATATAAGTTAACGTCTCTTCTCGAAGTTACTGAGTGTTGAGCTATATTTTATTCATAAGCCGATACGAAGGTATAATTCACTGATGAAAATTCTGGTCGTGGATGACATGACATCCATGAGACACGTCATGCTCAATTTGCTGAGAAGTATTGGCTATTTGGATTTGGAGGAAGCCACCAACGGATGGCAGGCCTTTCAAATGATGAAGAAGAGCAGTTATGGCTTGCTCATCACGGATCTGAACATGCCCAAAATGGACGGCAGAGAATTACTTAAAGAAGTTCGTTGTGATGAAAAACTGAAAAAGACCCCGGTACTCATTGTCTCCTGTGAGCAAGACAAAGAGCGCGTAAAAGAATTAATTCAACATGGCGTGAATGGCTTTGTGGTGAAACCCTTCAATGCCGCGACATTGCACAAACAAATACAGCGCATTGAGCGTCAGCAAGAGATAAAAGCTCAGGCAGCAAAGTAGCACTTCGCATCGAGTACCTAGCATCTAGAACGAGGCAAATTGACATTCCGCGCTGTTAATTTGACTCAGCCATTCCATCACTGCCCAACTACCGACCGAATTCTACCATCATGTCTAACGATACCGCGTTGTGACGCCAGTGCTCAATAACGCATTCCTGTGCAGTACCTGCCTCATCAAAATGTATGCGAGTGATTCGCAATGATGGCGCGCCAACGGTTGATTTGATCGTTGAGGCAATCGGCTCATCAAATGTTGAAGAACACACAGCATAGCGGCACTTGCTGATATTGAGCTGCCAGTTCTCTCGGTAGAGTTCGGCTAAATTTCCGTCTAGGGGATGCTGGAGTAAATGAGGTAATCGTTCGACGCGGACATAGTGCTCAGCGTACATCACGGCCCTACCATCGAGACGATGAATACGGCAGATATTAAACACTTCGGTAAAGGGCGGTAGCGAGAGGAATTGCGTGCTTTCTTTATTCGCCATCAAGCTCTCAGCACGATGGACATCAATGGAAGGTGTACGGCCTTGGCTAGACGCTGTCGCTGAAAATTCGAAAGGCAAAGACAGATCAACACGTAGCGCACGGTGGGAAATAAACCAACCACGTCTATCTTCACGATAAATCAGACCATCGGCTTCCAACAACGACAGCGCTTCTCTTAACGTCACACGGGTAGTTTTAAAAGTATCAGCCAGTTTTCGCTCTGATGGCAGTTTTTCACCCGCTGGCAGCTGCCCGCTTTGAATCTGCTCTTTAATAGCATCTTTAATTCGAATGTACTGCAACGTTGCGGCTTCGCTTATGGGTTAACAATACGCCCAGCATACCGCACCTGTTGGATTATTTCAGCTTGAAGGCGGCAGATTTGGTGTGTGCCTACGCCTTTGTTTTTTATGTAGAAGCTAGGCTAGCGCCAACGCACGTGATTAAGCTTTATTATTTCCATGCGTTCAAGTTCATGCAGTAGCCGTTTCGCATATTCAGGCTCACAGACAGACAATGCAGAAAGAGCAGCGCCAAGGGGTAAGTTCTTTTCAATCAAAGAGAGAAAAACACTCGTTGCACTATCACAGATAAGTACGTCTTCAGTGGAAGGACTGAAAATGACGAGCTGATCTCCAGATTCATAACTGCATATATCGAGTGAGAAGTTGTCAGCAATACAAATATCAACGTCAGCTTTTAGCACCAAATTACTATCAACAAGTTCAGCGACTCTCATTCTACTACTCCACGTCATTGTAACTGACAAAGGCGCAAGAAAATCTTACAGGGGTCAGGCAAACCATCGAACTCTGCATTTCCAGTAACTCACTAAAAAACGCTCTACAAGGGTTGCCTACTATTCACTGTATATGCTTTGTCGACTTTCCTACGCCGATTGACAGCCTATTCGACTCCACTTCTCACCATTAAGACGCTGGACTTATTGCAATGCGCGCTTCATCTCAGCGCGGCAGTGCATATTTTTCAATCAAGGTGTATAACGTCGGACGAGATACGCCGAGTAGGTTGGCAGTTTGCGACATATTGCCTTCAGCACGAGCCAATGCACGTGTCACCGCTTGGCGCTCAGCTTCTTCCCTGACCTGGCGAAGATTAAGTGGTAACCCCGAATCTTTCTTGTGCTCTTTTGTCAGCGCCAAATCTGCTGCGGTAATTTTATCGCCATCCGCCATAATCACGGCCGACTTCACCTTATTTTGAAGCTCACGCACGTTTCCTGGCCACATGTAAGCGAGCAATGCTTCAAGCGCGTCTTCGGTGAATCCAGCGATATTGCGATTCATCGATTGATTGAACTGAAGCAAAAACGTTTTGGCGAGCAAAAGTACATCGTCACTTCGCTCTCTAAGAGGCGGGATGCTAATCGGCACTTCAGCAATACAGTGCAACAAATCATCTCTAAAGCGCTTTTCTGTGCTGCGTTGGGTTAGGTCTTGATGAGTGGCGCAGACCAGCTTCACATCAACAGGAATAGATCGCTGGCCGGCAATGCGATCAACCACGCGATCTTGCACAAAGCGCAACACCTTGGCTTGAACATGCAGAGGCATATCCCCGATTTCATCTAAGAACAAGGTGCCACCATGAGCAGACTCAATTTTGCCAATCTTGACTCGCCGAACACCGAGCGTGTCGCTCTCAATACCAAAGAGCTCATTTTCAAGCAGCTCTTCAGGAATCGATGCACAATTGATGGTGACAAATGGCTTTTGGCTTCTCGGGCTTCGATCATGGATGGCTCTCGCCAACAACGCTTTTCCGGTGCCGCTCTCACCGTAAATCAGTACGTTAATATCCGTTAACGACACCCGATCTACCATGCGCATTAACTGCATCATTTGCAGACTTCCGCCAACAATAGACTCTTGTCTACGCTCATAACTTTTAAGGCGGTCAACTTCATGTTCTAACTGACTAATATGCCGAGCGCGACGCACGAGCATTCTTAGCAGCGCGTCATCAAATGGCCTTTCCACAACGTCAAATGCACCGGATTCCATCGCTAACATAGCATCGCTATTACTGTCAGAATCAACAACAACCAACACTTTCGTTCGCGGAGAATAAGAGAGTATTTCCTTCATCAAAAACAAGGTGTTTGCATCACATCGTCCAATTATCACTACCGATGTTAAAAGCTGCTGCAATGCGGCTGGCACACTAAGAGAATGCGCCGTGATAATCGACCCTTCACTTTCCAATGCTTGGCATAGTTTCTTCTGTGCATCTGGGTCATCCTCTACAATAAGCAGTGCTTCCTGCAACTGAGAGGCCAAATTCTGATGGGTATCAACCATGGAACTCACCTTCTTGGGTATTAGCATCGTGCGTTTGAATATGCCTCAGGCCAAGTGCAAGCACTGAACATGCTCACATTCGGAAGCAACACGACATTCCGTGTTTTTTGCCTTTTTGGCTCATCAGATCCGACGAGTGAACGAATTCACGTCATTGGGGTTACACCACTCCCTTTTCCCCAACCTCGTACACTTCGTGATACCTCTGTCGGCTGATTAAAGTCACCAATGCTACTTTCTTGATTAAAAATGAATAAAAACGTTATCGACCAAAACGAGAGAAACCCGATTCATAAACAAAGCCTGTTCTGAATAAGCCGATGATAAACACTGAGCGCGACATGCGTCAGGCAAACTGATACTGACACCCGTCGCTTGAACGACTTGAAAGGGATAAAAATGTCACTTTGAAATACATATAATTAGCCGAGAGTAACACCATGACACTTCAGAACATGGCATGGGAATACACTATCGCTTCCAAGGTTCATCAAACTCAAACGCTCGAAGGTCACTCTAGCAGCGTGACAAAAAGTCGCGCAGTGCAAAGCTGGGAATAAGGTTTAATTCTTATTTTTTAGTCATTTTTCTATGATATTGAATGGCGCACATAAAGGCAGAATTTGCGGGGAATTCATAGCAGAAAACAGACGAAAACTGACGCATTTTCATCAAAGGGAATGGTTCAAAATGCTGTGTTTTTTGGCATATTCAAGTTGACTATTGCATGAGAATCTTGCTCCTCACGTCCATCAATATACCACCGAGTTTATTAAGACCATCACCGTACTGCCCCGCCCCCCAAAAAGCATCACAATCTGAGCGCTCAACCAGAACTGCTGGGTACGTTGACGCCAATTTCTGAGCGAGGTCCACATGTTGTTGAAATTTTTGCTCAACAACAAAGCGCATCACATCACAACGTCTATCTAGCCAATCCGTTTTGACCTGAAACTCAAATTCACGGCTCAATATGAATGCTTCATCAGGGGTTGCTGCACGTTGAATTTTTCGACGCAATGCTTGGTCATCAAACTTGCAGGCTTGATAATAGTGTTCCGACGTTAGCCATGTTTCCTTCTCTATACGCAGAGGCGCCGCATAAAAATTGGAGAGAAAGCCATAAAGCGCGTCCGGTTCGTAAAAATTGATGATGTTTTTTGTCATTCAAAAGCCTGTTTTTTAATATGGGCTGTCTATAACAATAGCAATAAACCATAATCGTTCCCCATAGAAAAAAGCGACATTTTGTGGTGAAAAACAGAACGCTTTACGTTTCGGGTCTCACCCTGTTTGGTTCGTCAAACCACACTCCCCATAGAGAAGAACATGAGTAAATTACAAAGCCATTTTGAATACTATGACCACACTTTCGATAAGCTTGAACTCACCGGGCAACAGGTTGAAGGCTCTGAATTTGAAGAGTGCGAATTTCGTGATTGTCAGTTGTCTGAAGCGACGTTCAAAGGATGCAAATTCATTAACTGTACCTTTCGTCGTTGCAACCTAAGTTTGATGAAGGTGCGTCAATCACGTTTCTCAGACATCGAGTTTGTTGAGTGTAAATTGGTGGGTGTTGATTGGACGCTTGCAGAATGGCCAACGTACTCTGTGGATGCAGATATGGCATTTACCCAATGCATCATGAATGACAACTCGTTTTTTGGCTTAACCCTTCGTGCGTTAACACTCAAAGAGTGCAAACTGCATGACGCAGACTTTCGAGACGGTGATTTTAGCCATTCATCCATGACCTACTGCGATTTCACCAACAGCGTGTTTATGCGAACCAACCTCCAAAGCGCCGATTTCACCGAATCGACCAACGTCTCGTTAAGCGTATTAGACAACAACGTTAACGCCGCAAAATTCTCTCGCTATGAAGCATTGGGGCTGCTCGAAGCGCTCGGCATCGAGTTGGTGGACTAGCAGCGTTAATCGTTACAACACGCGGTTATACCCAAACAACCTCAAGATGTTTGCATATATAGGCATTTGGCGAGAGCGTGTATGCCGCGTGAAATGTCTTCCAGCGAACTGTTGCCAAAACCGGCGACCAGTGTGCGATGAACCCATTGCTCCATGCCATCCACCGTGTCCGGATCGCAGTAATAATCCAAGGTACGGATGGTAATGCCTTGTGCCTCTAGCATTCGCTTCACAGTGGCGGCATCTGAGCCGCCTTGCCAGCGAAATGTCACGTGTAACCCTGCTTCTTGGCTAAGCACTTCAATCCGGTCGCCCAACTGTTCCCGCAATTGCTCAACGAAAAATCGATGCTTACCCTGATAAAGATGCCGCATTCTGCGGATATGGCGCAAATAGTCGCCATTAGCAATGAATTCTGCCAGTGCTTCTTCCACATGAATGGGGGTATCGCCACCAATGGCATCTTTAATGCTTAGGCATGTATCAACCAGTGATTCTGGCACCACCATGTACCCAACACGGAGCGCGGGCAGTAAGGTTTTACTGAATGTTCCGATATAAATCACATTGGCTTTCGCACCATAAAACTTAGCCGCTAGTCCTTGCAATGAAGGGTACGGACGGTTGGCAAACTGAAATTCACTGTCGTAGTCGTCCTCAATCAACCAGCGATTTTTACGCACCGCCCAATCAATGCATTTCATGCGACTGTTAGTGTCAATACTGCAGCCCATGGGATATTGATTACTGGGTGTGAGATAGACCACTTTTCCTTCAAAACCACCCAGCACCGAAATATCAACGCCTGAATCAGCAGAAAATGGCAGATAAGAGAGTGTTGCTCCGCATCGATTGAGCACTTTGCGCATCTGCACATAGCCGGGGTTTTCCATCATCACCTTATCGTCCTGCTCTAGCACAGCATTCATGGCAATGTAGAGGGCTTGCTGGGCGCCGAGAGTGATAATAATGCGGTGCGAAGGGGCATCAACGGAACGGCTCATAGAGAGGTATTCACTCAATGCCGATCGAAGATTCACGCTGCCTTGAATATCATTTTGACCCGAAAGGATCATGCGATCGGCATGGCATTGCAGCGTTCTTGCCCATTTTCGATAAGGAAACTGCGCAAGATCCGGCACGCCAGTCGCAAACGGACGGTTACGTAGTTTCACATCAAATGCAGGCTTTGTCTCAGCACTTGGCGCAGCATTTAAAGGCTGCATAGGCTGAGTAAGCAGATACGATTCTGGGTTCAGTAGTTGAATGAAAAAACCCGCCCCACGTCGGCTCTCGATATATCCTTCCGCTTTGAGTTGGTCATAGACCGCCGTGACGGTATTGCGACTTAATGCGAGTTCTTGTGCCAATAAACGCGAGGATGGCAACTTGGCTTTGGTTGGCCACTTTCCACTTAAAATTTTCTCCTGAATAGCTGAATACAAAGCGCTTTGCTTAGAGGGCATATCAACATTCAAGGTCAAGTCACCGATATCGATTAACGGCATATTGGATCCATTAAGTTAATTAAACTGGCTCTATGTAGGGTGCCAGTTTATGGGTAAATTGCCAACATAAAGTGAAATGGTGAAGGAACACACAATGACGTTAAGCACAACACAGAGAACAACACTTAAAAAAGCCGCACACAAAGCCGTCAAAGATCAGGATGCACTTTATGCCATTATCGATGAGTCAAAACTCGCGCACGTGGCATTCAATGACCAACGGGGTCCGACTGTGATCCCTATGCTGGCATGGCGTGTTGGTAACCATGTGTATATTCATGGCGCCAAGAACAGTCCGATGATCAGACATCTAAAAAATGGTGCAGACTGCTGCCTCACTTTTACCCTTTTTGATGCATGGGTACTTGCACGTTCCGCGTTTCATCACAGTGCCCATTATCGCTGCGCCATGGTATTCGGTCGCTTTGAAACCGTTGAAGATAACGCACAGAAATCCGTGGCTTTAGATGCATTTTTAGAGCAAATCGCCCCAGGAAGAAGCAAACAAGCGCGACCGAGTAACGAAAAGGAACTTACCGCGACAGAGATGCTGGTCATGCCGCTGGATGAAACCTCGGTGAAAATTGGGCGTCACGGCGTGAACGATGATTTGGCAGACATGGATCTGGATGTGTGGGCAGGCATTCTCCCCATGAGAACCGTGGTCGGGCCTTTAGAGCCAACGTCTGACAACAAAGTCATCGACGTGCCAGACTACTCCAGTGCGTACGAAGGCCGTTGGCACAACGCTTAGCTACACCCTGCTGCATCCTGCTATACCCTGCTGCATAATTATGCCCCCCCCAAGTCTTGGGAAGCACTTGGGGATTCATCATCTCCCTGATATATTGATTTTTCGTCTATCAGGAGAGGACAAGGATGAGCACATTTAATCGGGTAGCTATTGTTGGCGGTACCCATGGCAATGAATTTAGCGGGATTTATCTTCTTAAAAAGTGGCAGGCTTCCCCTGCGCTGATCCATCGCGACAGCTTCGAAACGGAAACCCTTTTTGCCAACCCTAATGCCTATCGAGACAACAAACGTTATCTTGATTGCGACTTAAATCGTCAGTTCATTCCAGCCGACCTTGCCAACCCTGAACTGAGTAATTACGAACAAAGTCGTGCCAAAGTCATCAATGCTCAACTTGGCCCTAAGGGCAATGCGCGCACAGATTTGGTGATCGACCTTCACAACACCACCAGCAACATGGGGCCAACCCTGATTTTGCTTAAATGCGATGCGTTCAATACACAATTGGCCGCTTATGTTGCATCGAAAATGGATAACGCCGTCATTCTGTTTGAAGACCAATGCACGATTGAAGAACACTACTTCCTGTGCTCGATCGCAGAGCAAGGCATCATCATTGAAGTGGGTCCTCAACCGCAATCTGTTATCCGACAAGATGTGCTGGAATGGATGGACAACATGACAACGCACATTCTCGATTTCGTGGAGTTGTTTAACACCGATACTGTCCCTGAATTGCCAGCCACGGTTTCTGCGTATCGCTACGAAGAAACGCTGAAATTGCCTGAAGACGAAAACGGCGAGCGCATTGGCATGGTACATAAAAATGTGCAGGACGCCGATTTCACTCCCCTGCACAATGGTGACCCTATTTTTACCTTGTTTGATGGCAGTGAAGTACATTGGGAAGGTGACTATGAAGCCTATCCGCACTTTATTAATGAAGCCGCCTATTACGACAATAATTTGGCAATGTCGCTCGGGAAAAAAGTAAGCATTGACGTTATTCGCTAACTTAATTCAAAAATAGATAGTGCAGATTGAAATCTGCGCTATCTATTTATCTCCTCGATTTTTGATTTTACAAAAAACCATCGGCACTACTGTCTAATTTATTAATATACACTTGCACTTTCTTTATCCAATATTGTTATCCCTGACATTACTTCGTCATTACCCTGATATTTCCCCTACTAACAAACCCTAAAATACCCCAGCCTTTTCAGTGAGTTACGTGGAAATAATTTGTATCTACTCGCTTAAGTCTTAATCGCTTCGTGAGCAAGGGCAACCGCTCCGTGGTGTGATGACATGGTCTGTTAACTGGGACATGGGCACAAATGCCGCAGGTTCACAGTACAACGAACAGTTCATTAAAGACTACGGCCCATTTGTTCATGGTCAAACACCACCGCCACCCTCTGAAGGCAAACCTGTATTTAGCAGCGTGACGGACGCACGGTGGCATTTAGCCATCGCTTGATGGACTAAAATACACAAGCACCAGAGCACACTCTGGCGCTTTTTTCATATTAATCAGCGGCGCTATTGTGTCACACCAGCGATCACCGACGGTTCACCCTCGACTATTGGCATGTCGCCAATGTCTGCTGAACCTGATACGGATGTAGGTACTGCCACCGCAGGATCGGATAACGTCAGCGCACTGCATTGTCCCGGCGCAGATTGCATGGTCTGTTCGATTTCACGCGCTTTAATCACATATTGGTTTGAGGGACCCATAAGCACAGCATCTGATAGCGAAAATTGCGGGACATAGCGCTCTCCATTTTGTGTATACGGAATGCCCCACAGATCGCCATTGCCGCCATAGTTAATCAAGAAAGTCTGTCCTGCAAACGTACCCGCCGAACCCGACCTGTCATTGGCATCGCTATGTGAATAGGTAAATTGAAGTGGCTTATCAAAGCTAACAACACCCCCACTTCCGTCTTTGATAGCCGTCAGCTGGTTCCAAGGCTGCAAGCCCGTTTCCCAGACGTAAAACTCCGTCACGACAGCAGGGTCATAAATGTCATACGAATTCGTTACCGTTGATGTCACCATAGGCCCACTTCGCACTCCCCAACTGTGCGGCGTTGAATTGATATTTGATTGGGTGAGCGATGCATCATAGCGCACCGGTTCACTGCTGTTTGAACTGACCAGTGTCAAAGAATTAACACCGGATGTACTAAACGTAAAGTTATGCGGACCGCTTGCGGTTTCAAAGGGGCTACTCGACCCACTCCAGTTGGTTAGATCCCCCAAAGCGAGCGTACCAATGGGGCAGTTGTCATAGCAGTACAAAGTGGCTGACCCACCATTAAGGAACTCACCCGCTCCTGTTTCACTGCCGTTGATAAAGCTTTGTTCATAGTAGGTCAGCGCCGTTTTCCCTTGTAGGTACTTCACTTCACCGCCAAGTTGCTCTGAATACATGTACAAGGATTCATTACTCGACAACACAATTTGAGTCGGACCAAATGCCGTAATCGTCGGGCCATTTTGCCCCCAACTCAGCTTGCCAGTTTTATAGAAGCCATCAGAGCCCACACTGTCTTGTGCTGCAGTGAGATACTTGACCACCCATTGATCAAAGCTGCTATCACTGAAAACGGTGTTATCCCAATAACTAAAATTCACGCCTCTTGCAGCAGATAGATTGAGTGTTTTAACCGTGTTTTTAATCAATCGCCCAGGGGCCGTCACAACCGTATAGGGCGTCTCTACACCCCCATCATTCCTAACCACGGTTTCCCCGTTAGTGACCGCGCCTTCCACTTCAGACCACAGACCCCAATACCCGATATAACCATAGCTATCATAGTTGGCATTGTTTGCACTGGCATATCGAATAGGGAAACCCGCATTCACATCAATTTGCGTGCCCGAAACCGTATTATATAAATCATACCGATGGACATCACTGTTGAACTGAGTACGGCTCAAACACGTGCCACTGTTATCACCCGACTTGTAAGGCAAGCTATCAAAGTCACTGGCATTTTGGAGCAGCACATTACTGGCACTAAACGTCAATGCGTAAGCGCCGCCATTGTCTGAAGAGGTCAGCGCGATGCCATCGGTGCGATCGCTAGACATCACCACACTGGCACTTTGGGTGTAAGATTGCGCGCCCTGCTGACTCGATTCGTACAAGGTAAAACCAATTGAACCGGCAACAGAATCCACGGTGAGTACTTCACCGCCACCTTGAGGGGTCAAATTCGTAAAGTTATCAAAGAACTCAAAGTTAAAAGTAAACTGACCAAAAGGATCCGTGCTCGAAGCACCTTCCGAAATCACGGCTTTAAATCGAATGGCCTGTTCACCTGAGCCTGCCGCCATTTCCGGAATCCAAACATTGGCGATCAAAGGTGAAGAATCGGATTCTCGCGTCACGTTAGCGACAGCCTTTAGATAAGAAGGGGTATTGCTAGCACCAGAAGATTGGCCTGTTGAGCCATCATCGCTGTCATCGAAACACGCACCTTCATCAGCCAAAACGAGATAAGGTCCCTCATTGGCAAATTCCGTAACATTAAATTGTGCCGTAAAACACAAAATACTGTTAACTAACTCAATCGGCTGCAATGCTTCATTCCACACATAGTTCTTCGTCTCTGACAATGAGTACTCTGTTCCCGCTTCATTGAAGGCCGCACCTGAAACACCTGACCAAAACAATGCAGAAACGCAAAGATACAGCACTTTATTCATCTTCATTGGTCACGACCTCCAATTGCTGAGGCAGTTTCAAACTGCTCGTAGATGTGGCAGTTGCTGAACCGCTATCTCCGCATCCCCAGATCACGCTGCACAACACCCCAATACACGCCAGTCTTATTACACCTTTCATACCTACCCCTACTTACAGGCCAAGGAATACAATCGATACACTCATCTTAATAATGAGATGATGAATAAAGCTTAGTTTTACTGTGGAAATAAGCGAGGATTGACATGGAAGAGAGTCAGTCGTCATTGACCAAGCTAATAGATTGAAATTAAAAGTCTTCTCATTAAATGAAGAATTGGCACAGAAAAAATAGGGAGGAAGTTTATCCACTTAAAGCGATAAGGCGCAGCCACTAAAATCCGGTATTTTGTTGACAGAAATAAAATCCAGATCACTTAATCAACATAAATGGTAAATTAGAGACGAAAAGCCAAATGGAATACCAACGAATGTGATCCCGATCTGCTGAAGCATGTTGCGGGTCTCATAGACTGAGGTCAGAAACGTTAACAGCAAATACACAATTAAAAACATGCTGTGAGTGACAAGAAGGGAAGGGATTGTGATGAGTGAAGTTCTTTTGGCCGTTTTAGCAGGCGCTGTTGTGGGTTTCTTCTTCAGCGCAATCAAATTGCCATTACCGGCGCCGCCAGTGATTTCCGGCATTATGGGTATTGTCGGCATTTACTTAGGTGGTGTGGCTTATCACGCCATGATTGATCGGTTCTTTTCTTGAAAAAAGCTGTTTAGTACATATCTAGCGAAGCGTGTGACAGTTTGTATTTTCTATTAAAGACGTAAGAAAACTCGAGGAGGACTGGTGTCTACAGGGAAGCTACCGCCGGCGGCAGATGGGTTACAACTCAACTTTTGTAAAACATTGGCGTGTCGAAACTTTGGATTGAGTGATGCGAAGTACTACTTGCTTCAAGATACTGATCCGTCTCGTCCCGGTCTGGTATGTCGTGAGTGTGGCGCCTTTCCTCCTCTCCTTAACAACCAAGCAGTAAAATGCGAGTTTACAAGGCTTAAAACGCAAGACTCAGGCAATTTAGCCGCTTGCGGAACAAAAGGCTGTATTGCCCACGGCCAGCCTGTACTTACTCATCGCGAGTTCTATCACGCATTCGGATACAGCGGCGAACGCCAACGTTACCGGTGCAAGCATTGCCAATCTACCTTTGTGGATAAATGGTCGAACGCTAACTCAAAGTCAGAAGTACAACAAAAACTTCTGGGTTTATTGTTCACCGGCCACCCGGTCAGAGAAATTTGCCGCAAATTAGACATGAACCCCAAGACATTCTATGACCACTTGGATCAAATAGCGGCACGCTGTCGTAACAAGTTGGCAAGTGTTGACGCACGCTTTCTGCAGCAAGCCAAAGAGACACCGATGGCCTCAACATTTGCACCATTGCAACCGCGAAGTGACAATGGCGTGATGTGGCTTGCGACAGGGGATGCAGCCCAAGGCTACGTGCTGCTACAAAACATCAACTACTCGTCGGATGAAGAAAAGCCAGATGAGGAAGCAGACGTATATACGCCCAATTCTCGACGCATGCCTGATAACTTTATTCACTTGGCTGAAGTCGGTGAGCCAAGCAGTGACAATTTACTCAATCGAGTGAATGCCAAATACCAAGAAGTCATGTCTCGCAGCAATGTTGAAGACTTTTATACGCGCCCAGTCAATGTGGATTACCCATCAAAAGGTTGCCTGATCCGCCCTCAGTACACCGCATATGCGCAGTACCTGCGTTTACAGGAACTGATTGAACACTGGGGTGAATTGACACTTTATCTTCCACAAGAACCTTTGCTTCGCTCGGCAGTCATTAGCGTCTTTAAAGAAAGAATGGAACAACGACGCTGTCATCCCGTCTACGTTGCTCAAACACCGCAATGGCAAGAAAACGATACCGCGGACAACATTGACATCATGTTGTTGAGCTGGTGGCGTGATCGCTGGGCATTAACACAGAAGGGCGAAGCGGCCAAAGCAATATGTCACCTTGGTCGTGAAACAGGAACGGAAAAGAAGTGGCTCCAGTGTGCAAGCACCTTTATGCTGGAAGAGTATCAAGCGCGCTTCCATGTGAATTTTCGTTCTCTGATTGACGAGCCAAGACGGCGACTTCGACCGGGAGGCCTGCTACCTCTGCTGGATATCTTCCGTGCTTGGAGCAACTTGTGCCATCAAAACAGTGAAGGACTAACGCCAGCACAAGCTCTTGGGCTGACGAGACACCCCTACACATTGGCACAACTTCTGGCGTAATCTTTCGTCAACAAAACAAAAAAGCGAGCTCGATGCTCGCTTTTTTCTTTCTGTTGAGGTTACCCAGGGATGTTGCTTATTCGTCTGCTTCAGCTTCAGAGTAATCTTCAACAGCACCGCTACGAGAGGTAGAGCACAAGTTATACACAACATGCTTATGGTTGATTTCTTTTAAATACTTCAACCAACACAGCGCGTATTGTGACTCAGCAGCGCGACGACCGTTTATCTCGTCGACAAACTTTTGCTGCTCTTCGTCTTGCGGCACCATCACACCCTCAAACAGTGCTTTCATGGTGCGTCCACAGGTTTCCAAAAGCTGCGATTCTTTGATAGTAAAATAGCCAGATCGAGCGAAACCTTTTGGAAAATGCCTGTCATCAAAAAACCTTTGACCACTAAACATTATTTAACTCCTTAACATACTTTGCGCAATATTCTTCATTAAACGGTTAAGGTGTAAAGAAAAATATTATTAGCCTGACAACAAAGAAAATCGATTCTCTATGCGTTATAGCGGTGTTTTTGAATTCTGTCGAGTATCAAACACCTATTTGGTGATGAACTTTGTTAGTAAGGTAGCCGTTAAACTTTCTTTGGTCGAGTACGAATAAAGTAAGTTATTGTAACAATGTGAAAAACGTCATTCCCTGACAAAAATTACACTCGTTTTTTTCGATTTTCAGCTTCTCGTCACACTTTAAATCAGGACATTAAGCTCCCAAAAACGCCCAAATTTACTGGCTTTCAGCCAATTCATCACGATCAATACATCATCATCACATCTCAATGAGTCATGTGTCTCAAAAATGTAAGACACCCCGCCGTTCAATCGAATTTTCTAATCAAGCTCAATGATTTTTTTCGTTGTATTTAATTTGTGGTATGGACTTATGCTTACTTGGAATTGGCGTAATGGAAACGCCAAAGAAACTTCATCAATATGTCATGTTATTTTGGTTATATTTGAATGACAAAGTCTTAGCCCGTTAAAAACGAGAGCTTTTAGCGGTGGTAAGTTTCCAAAGTAACGAGAAAACGAACAGGGTAAATTAAGATGGCCAAGTGGGAACAGTGGCTGAAAAACGACACAACTCGAAAAGATAAAGCACATTCTAAGTTCAACGACGAATTTGCCGACTTTGCTCAACGCGACAAGAAGCGACGCAAGCCGCGACAGGGTCGACCTGCGCATGAGGGTTACCCGTTCGATTGATGACGTAGAAAGTTAATTGATGAAAAAAGCCAGAGAAACGAATTTCCCTGGCTTTTATTGTTTTATGTTGAAGTCACCTTTGTCTCAACCTATGTGTTGAGCAGCTAATACCGCTTAGCGTGTGGGTTATGTGCTATGTGCTTGTTGTCTTGTGCCTACATCGCGCATTAAAACAGCAAACCATAGCTGTAACCTGTTGCAACAGCCATTCCTAACACCACAGTCAAAAACGCCACAATCATCTGGTTGCGAAACATTGATTTGAGCAATATTACCTCTGTTAAACTTGCGCCTGCACTCCCAATCACCAACGCCACAATCGCACCAATACTCATGCCTTTCGCCGCAAGCGGCGCACTTAATAAAATCACGGCTTCTGCGCGGATGTACAATGGAATACCCACAATCGCAGCAAATGGAATCGCAAACGGATTGTCGGCACCTGCAAATGACGCTATCCAGTCGGTCGGAATTGCTCCATAGATAAGCGACCCCACCCCAACACCGACAAAGATATAGGGCATCGCCTTTTTAAAGTCTTTCCATACGCCTTGCCAAATTTTCATCCATTTGTTGACGGGCTCAGTCGAACCTGAACATGTCGAACCGCAACAACGTTGATCCGGTTCCGCATAAACCTCTGGCTTGACGTATTTTTCGAACCCTAGCTTTTCTAACAAGTATCCTGCGGTAATCGACACAGCAAGTGCCGATACAAAGTAGTACCCCGTCACTTCCAGCCCAAACGTCACGGCAAATAACCCAATGATCATTGGGTTCAGCAGTGGGCTGGCAAACAAAAACACCATCATGGTGCCAAATCCCGCTTGTGCGCGGATAAGACCTTTCAAAAAGGGAATCGTCGAGCATGAGCAAAACGGCGTAATGGCACCAAGGAACGCAGCCATCACGTAGCCTTTACCGTTCTGACTGCTCAAAACGTTACGGATGCGCTCTGGCGGTATGTACATTTGCAGAACACCAACCAAGTAGCTGATGGCCAAAAATAGAAGGGTAATTTCTATCGCTAGGAAGGCAAACATGCCCAAAGCAGAGGTAACAACGTCAGTATTCATAAATACCCTAAATTAACTACATTTCTAGAATGATCGAAATATAAAGATCATCGAAGACGTGATCAAGATATTTCTGTTAATATCGAAATATAATTTCCCAAAGGGTAAATGACATGGAATTGGAAACGGTTGCGAAAGCACTGAAAGAGTTGGGGCACCCCACCCGCTTATCGATCTTCAAACGTTTAGTGCGCTCTGGTCGGAATGGTATAGCCGTTGGGGACGTTCAACATGATTTAGGTATACCCGGCTCTACCTTGTCACATCATCTCTCTAGCTTAATGTCGGCAGGGCTCATCACTCAACGTCGTGAAGGCCGTGTACTTTACTGTGTGCCTCAGTTTGAACAATTGGACGGTGTGCTAACTTTCTTACAAGAAGAGTGCTGTGCTGACGAAGAGATGAAAAACTAGCCTGGCCGTGAATCACAGCACGTTTACGAAGAATTAGCGACAGGGTGACTCGTGTCTAGCGTCACCCTGTCGCTCAGTGTTGAGTTCTGGATTCTACATTGTCATTGATAGCGTTAAGCGTTTTGTTCTTGCCACTGCGCATAGAAGGATTCAACCTTCTTCGCCGTGTCACGCCAACGCTCAGAACGTTGTAATTCATTCACCGTAAACTGATGTTTTTTCACCAAGTTGACGGCTTGTGGCACCTCAGAGATTGGCAGCTTATCCAACACTTCAATCGATGATTGACGGTTATTACAAAGCAGTAACATGTCGCACCCCGCACTCAAAGCCTGCTGGCTTCGTTCTGCTGGCCCCCCCATCACCGTTGCCCCTTCCATGTTCAGATCATCTGAGAAAACAATACCTTTGAAGCCCAGTTGCTCCCGCAACACCTTCTTCAACCAGTATGACGAACCGCTTGCAGGCAAATCATCATAGTGGGGGTAAATCACATGTGCTGGCATCATGGCATCCAAGGTACCCGCATCAATCTGAGCCTTGAAAATGGCCATGTCTTGTTCAAACAGATTGTCACGTCCATCGATTGGGCTTTCAACGTGAGAATCAGCCAGCACGGCACCGTGTCCCGGGAAGTGTTTTCCCGTGGTTGCCATGCCTGCTTCTTTCATACCAGACATAAACGCGCCTGAATACCGAATCACAGTGGCGTTGTCATCGCCGAATGCGCGGCTACCAATGGCTTTACAATCAAACCCTCTGTCTAGCACTGGCGCAAAGCTTAAATCGAAATCGTGCGCCATTAGCTCTGCAGCCATCAACCAGCCAGACTCTTTTGCAAGCGCCTCACCAGCCGGCATTCGTGCATAAGATTGTGCGGGCGGGATCAACGTGAAATGCTCTCGAAAACGCTGTACGCGCCCCCCCTCTTGGTCAACACCAATCAAAATAGGACGTTTCGCTGCTTTTCGAATTGCCTGATTCAGCGCAGCAAGTTGCTCACTGTCATGAAAGTTGCGTGCAAAAAGAATCACGCCGCCAACCGTTGGATGCGCCAATAGCTCGCGCTCTTCTGCGTCTAGCTCACATCCTTCCACATCAAGCCACAATGGGCCCATGGTGTTCTCCTGCTTGATAATAAACTCTGAGGTGAATACTACGACGAGTCACATCTTCAACACAATTTCGATCACCAAATTCTTAGGACTGTGAGAGACTTAAGCCATCAGATTTAAACGCATTAAGAGGCTTATCCGTGAGCATTTACATCGGCATTATGTCAGGCACGAGTCTGGACGGGATCGACTTGGTCGCCGCCGACTTTGATGACCAATCTGCCCGAACGCATCATCAAACTATGTATCCGTTTCCGGAATCGCTCAAAGAAAAGCTCATTGCATTGAGCCAAGGTGCGCCTGTCACACTGGAAGAAATTGGCACTATTGATCATTTCCTCGGTAAAACCTACGCCAGCGCCGTGAATCAGTTCTTAGCTGAAACAGGACTGCGTGCTGAGAGTATTACGGCTATTGGATGCCACGGCCAAACTGTGTTCCACCAGCCTAGTGGCCCTATGCCCTTCACTATGCAGCTTGGCGACGCTAACATCATTGCCGCATTAACAGGGATCACCACGGTCACTGACTTTCGTCGAAAAGACATGGCACTGGGTGGGCAAGGCGCACCGCTCGTCCCGGCGTTCCACCGCTACTTGTTTGGTGAAAACAACAAAACACGTGTTGTACTCAACATCGGCGGTATTGCCAATATTTCGATCATGACACCAAACCAACCGGTGATTGGCTATGACACCGGCCCTGGCAATATGTTGATGGACAGCTGGGTACTACAGCACCAAAACACCCCCTACGACCAAGATGGCAAGTGGGCCGCCTCCGGTACTGTGGATCAAGCACTGCTCACACAAATGTTGACCGACAACTACTTTGCTCAAACCGCACCTAAAAGCACGGGACGCGAACGTTTCCATCAGGGCTGGCTAACACAGCAATTGACACAGTTTGGGCAAGAGATCGCGCCAGAAGACGTACAAGCGACATTGTTAACTTTCACTGCAACGTCAATCGCCAATGAACTCAGCAATGACGACGCAGGAGAGTTGTTAGTGTGTGGCGGTGGGGCGAAAAATTCGACCCTGATGAAGGCGCTGCAACACGCGCTGCCAAGTTGGCAAGTCATGACAACAGATGCCAAGGGTGTCGATGGTGACTCAATGGAGGCGCTTGCCTTTGCCTGGCTGGCACGTCAGGCACTGAAAGGTGAACCCGGCAACTTGCCAGAAGTCACTGGCGCGAGCCGTCTATGCCGACTAGGCGCTATCTATTATCCGGATTGAGCGCCGTCTTGAATTATTGCGCGTCTTGGTGGGCGAAATTTGCGCGCTAACCAGACTGAGAGCCCAACCGACGTGGCTTTTTAACAGAGACTGGCATTTGGTGGCATACCCGCTTGAGATAAAGCAAATATTGGCTAAAACTCAGCGGACGCGAATAATGGTAACCTTGCGCAATATCAACACCATAGCGTTTAAGTATCACGGCGGTTTCGAGATCTTCAACTCCTTCTGCCACAACCATCAAGCCCAGTGACTTGGCCATTTCCGTTGTTGCTCTCACAATATTTTGCTGGCGGGGGTTGCTGGGCAAGCCCGTAATGAAACTGCGGTCAATTTTCAGTTCGGTAAACGGCAACTGTGACAGATACGTCAGTGATGAATAACCAGTACCGTAGTCATCTATCGACACTTCAATATCAAACTTTGACAACTTCTCAATGACATTGTTAAGACGATCATAATCAGAGACCATGGTCGACTCTGTTAGCTCAAGAGACAGCAATCCAGTCGGTACATTATAGGTCTGGGCGATATCGGCAATTTTGTCGACAAGGTTAGGAATCGCAATATCGGATGCACTGACATTGATAGACAACCGCCGACTGTATCCAAGCTCAATCAATTTACTTTGTTGATAAAATGCCCGTTTGATAACCCATAAAGTAAGATCATTGATTAGCCCGACCCCCTCTGCCAGCTTCACAAATACCTCAGGTGACACTTGTCCAAATTTGGGGTGGTCCCAACGCAACAGCACTTCTGAGCCGTGTATTGAGCCGGTACGCAAATCGATCTGCGCTTGGTGGTAGAGTTCCAACTCATCATTGTCGATGGCTTTTCTCAGGTCAGCAACTAACGACATGTTCAAGGTACGGTTAAAGTTATTCAGCGAATCATAAGCACGGACTTTTTTCGCCGTAGACGATGTTTCAGTGAGTGCCTGTAGGGCCTTATTGAAGAGCACATCGCTTACATTGCCGTCTTTGGGATATAAGCTAGTACCAATCGCTCCCTGAACTCTCAGCGCAAAATGATTCAACTGCACATAACTGTCTAGTTCATCAATCACGCTCGACAATAACAGCGCCACTTTCTCACTATCAGACGACAGCACAATAAAGCCAAACTGACCTTCCTTGATGCAAGCAACCCGATGTGGTTGCTGAAAGCCCGACTCCAAGACATGAACTGCATCGCTGTCTAATGCTCCATCGAGCTTTGCGCACACTTCCCCAATGAAATAGAGTTTTTCTTCCGCTGACATATAAGGTGCAAGGCTTGAAAAACGTCCAATTTCAAAGCAACACAAATTAAAGTGCATGTTTTTGCTGATCAGTTTATCGACAACCATCAACAGCACATTCGCATTGGGCTTTGCCGACATCGCATCATGGGTCAGTTGATAAACAGACTCTTCTCTTTGCTGACGAAAACGCTCTGCCAAAGCCAGCGCCATAAATAGCACAGCCAATACCGTGCCAAACATAAATGCGTAGCGTGTCAGCAACGTGTACTCAACCATCCCCGTCACAAGCAGCGGTGGGAAAATACCCGTAACGACAAGTGGCAACCAAGAAAAGATGAACATGCTGCTCCAGCGTTTATCCACATTCCATCGCCGCCAAATCAGTACACCAATCAAACCGTAGAACAAGGGCTGAATCGCAATTAAAAAAGTGCCAGAAATATGTTCAGGTAAAGCGAATGAGATCAGCATCAAGCTGCCCAACACCATGACCCCGTAGTGAACGACCTGCCTAAGCAGAGATTGATTCTTATGAACTCTGAGATACAAGTGTGCAAAGACAAGAGAGAGCAAGAACAAGCCAAAAGTTAAGGCAACAATATTGTTGCTAAAGAAGGTTTGCAGAGGCGCAGGGAACAAGTAAATACCAAACCCATGAATAGCGCCAAGCTGAACCAAGGCTGTAGTGACATAGCCTGCATAAACCAAATAAACACGTTCTTTCAGCGAAATGAACACGGCTAAGTTATAGCTCGCAACCACCAACATAATCGCGATAAAGCCCCCCCATACGGTATGCAGAAGTTGGCTTAACACGTGAAATTCTTGGGCGTCTAATAACCAAATTGGCATGACAGGGATGCCTGTCGAGAACACCTGTAAATAAATGGTCGAGCTTTCAAAGCCATCCAGCGTAAATTGAACAGCGGGAGGCATGTCCCATTGGCTATATCCCTGCGGGGTACTGTCGCCTAAATGCCAGCGCTGGATTTCTTCACCATCCTGTGAATATTGATAAATGTTGAGTCGGTCGATCATTGGAGTGTCAAAGTAAAGCGTCAGATATCGATGTTCCGAGTCAAAGTTATCGATGTCCATTTTGACCCAATAGGTTTTTTTACCCAGCTCCCAAGGCATATCTTTGGGATCATCAATGTTTCGGAATATCGCTGAGTCTTTGACATAGCCAAGAATATGGCTGTTGGTGCTATCAACAAAATAACCATAATTGACGCCTACATTCGCGGCATAGGATGACAATGAGGGGAACAGCCCAGCGAATCGCCCGCCTGCGATGGCAAATAAGGACACAACAAGGAGCGTGACAGAAACCCAAAGCGTCCTGTTAGGTATCAGGGATTGGAATGTCATGCCCAAGCTCCGCTTTGCTGACTTTGGCTACTGATAAACAAATGAAACACAAAAATATACGGCTTTGATAAAACATTCATAAGCTAACCAACCAAACTGTAACCAAATCAGAGATATAGCGATAAAGTTGCCAAGCCACTGTTCAACAGTGGCATACCATCATTCGTCTATGCCGCTAAAAAGCGACAACGATATGTTTCAATCTAGATACGGATGACCAATTTTTCAAACATGAATACAGTGTGAAGTATAAAGTTCATATGATTTATCGCCCACATCAGCATGAACAAATGAAACCGAGCTGAACATTTGTTCACAAAAGGAAAAGTCAGTAGACTAAAAGCGAATGATTCAGAGTAGGACGAGACAATGAGTACCACGCGGACATTGAGCAGCAACTTTGAGAGCCTGCTGGACGATACGAACCTTCTGACCGAAATCGCTATTCTTTACTACCAACAAAACACCACTCAAGAAGAGATCTCGAAGAAATTTGGCATCAGCCGCGCCAAGGTAAGTCGCCTGCTAAGACGTGCTCGTGAAGAAGGCATTGTCGAGATTACTGTTAAATTTCACCCTGTGCACAGTGCGCAGCTTGAACAAAGATTGATGGAAAAATTCAATCTCAAACGCGCGTTGATCGCACTTGACCAACCTAGCGTGCAAGAGCAACGGACTCAAGTGGCCACCTTGGTTTCTTCTTTTCTCGACGGTAACTTGCAAGACGGCATGGTTGTCGCCGTAGGGCAAGGCCAAAACGTCGCAGCCGTCGCTGACCAACCGGGCATTGTTTCTCATCGAAACGCACGGTTTGTTTGTGCAATCGGAGGCACGCATCGCAGCGGCGACATCATTAATGCTGACCACATCTGCCGTCGTCTGGCCAAGAAGTTCGGTGGCAGCAGTGAAACCCTCTATGCGCCAGCTTATGTGGATACCCCACAAATTCGAGACGTATTTCTGAATCATCCCAATATCAATGAAACCTTGAATCAGGCGCGGAAAGCCGAATTTGCCTTGGTCGGTATTGGTGATATGGATGAAAACAGCCACATGGTGAAACTGGGGTGCTTCTCTGCACGCGAGTTCGTCGAAGCGCGTGTCAATGACGGCATTGTGGGTGATATTGGTGGGTTTGACTTCTTTAAATTGGATGGCAGTCGCGCCAATACGTTAATGCGCGATCGCGTTGTCGGTTTAGAAATGCAGGATCTGATCAACATTCCTAATGTCATCGCCATGGCCAGTGAAAGCCGAAAAGCGCTGTCAATTCTTGGCGCACTAAAAACACAGACTATTGACGTGTTAGCCACCAGTGCAAGTTGTGCCATGGCACTGCTAAATATGGTCGATAACGAACAGTGATCTACACTTCTCTGAAACTCGGATTGCGCAATGTTTCAGCACCCTTTCAACAGATTTGGTTATCAAGGGGGAAATGAGTGAGATCGTCGTGAGATTTATCCACTCAAATCGTTGACTTTGTCGCGTAAAACAAGAAATATGACCCTATCATTTGCTCGGGTACGTTGCATTTGTTCAGTCTGTTTCTGACATTATTCAGAACAGATTGATAGAAATGTCACCGAGCAGCAGCTGGCTGCTAGGCAGTCATGGTGAAACTCTACATTAAAGGTCTATAAGATGAGCACGAAACTCGAACAATTACGCAAGCTCACAACCGTGGTTGCGGACACCGGTGACATTGACGCGATTGCTAAATATCAACCTCAGGATGCTACCACTAACCCTTCTCTTATCCTGAAAGCTGCCCAAATCCCTCAGTATGCGCCTCTCATTGAAGAAGCGATTACTTATGCAAAAGCCAAAAGCCAAGACGAAGAACAGCAATTGGCAGATGCCAGCGATCGCCTTGCCGTTAACATCGGTAAAGAAATCCTTAACGTTATTCCAGGCCGTATTTCTACCGAAGTAGACGCGCGTCTTTCTTATGATTTTGAAGGTAGCGTGGCGAAAGCTCGCAAACTTATCAGCATGTATAACGAAGCAGGGATCAGCAACGACCGCATTCTTATCAAGCTGGCTTCAACATGGGAAGGCATTCGCGCAGCAGAAGTGCTGGAAAAAGAAGGCATCAACTGTAACCTAACGCTACTGTTCTCTTTTGCTCAAGCGCGCGCCTGTGCTGAAGCCGGTGTTTACCTGATCTCTCCATTTGTTGGGCGCATCATGGACTGGTACAAAGCAAAAGAAGGCCGTGATTTCGCACCAGAAGAAGATCCAGGCGTACTATCTGTTTCTGCTATTTATGACTACTACAAATCACACGGCTACAACACCGTCGTGATGGGCGCTAGCTTCCGTAACATCGGCGAGATACTTGAACTGGCAGGTTGTGACCGTCTAACAATTAGCCCTGACCTGCTGAAAAAGCTGTCAGAGGAAACAGGCGACGTGGTTCAGAAGCTGTCTGACGATGTTGAAATCAAAGAACGTCCAGCGCCAATGACCCACGCTGAGTTTCTATGGGAACACAACTTAGACCCAATGGCCGTTGAAAAACTGGCTGAAGGCATTCGCAATTTCGCGGTTGACCAAGGCAAACTTGAAGTCATGATTCGCGAGAAGTTGTAAGTTCGCAAAACACATTTTCAAGAGCGGCTATTGCCGCTCTCTTATTTCTTATATGATCCTGCCCTACAGGTCTGAACATCATTTTATAAGGTAAGCCCAAGATGGAACGTAAAACCCTTGCCAATGCAATCCGTGCGCTAAGCATGGATGGCGTACAAAAAGCTAACTCCGGTCACCCTGGCGCCCCAATGGGCATGGCTGATATCGCTGAAGTTCTGTGGCGCGACCACATGAACCACAACCCACAAAACCCTGAGTGGGCTGACCGCGACCGTTTCGTTTTGTCGAACGGACATGGCTCAATGCTGATTTACTCTCTGCTTCACCTGACGGGTTACGATCTGTCGATTGATGATCTGAAAAACTTCCGCCAGCTACATTCTAAAACCCCGGGCCACCCTGAGTACGGTTATGCACCAGGCATCGAGACCACAACCGGTCCTCTTGGCCAAGGCATCACCAATGCGGTAGGCATGGCGATGGCAGAAAAATCTCTGGCAGCGCAATTTAACCGTGAAGGCCACGACATCGTTGACCACAACACTTACGTGTTCTTAGGCGACGGCTGTTTGATGGAAGGTATCTCCCATGAAGCCTGTTCATTGGCGGGTACGCTGGGTCTGGGCAAGCTGGTTGCATTCTGGGATGACAACGGTATTTCTATCGATGGTCACGTAGAAGGCTGGTTTACTGACGACACGCCTAAGCGTTTTGAAGCGTACGGCTGGCATGTTATCCCTGCGGTTGATGGTCACGACGCTGGCGCAATCAACGCAGCGATTGAAGCGGCAAAAGCTGAAACAGGCCGCCCTACCCTGATTTGTACAAAAACCGTAATTGGTTTTGGCTCACCAAACAAAGCAGGCACACACGACTGTCACGGCGCACCACTAGGTGCTGATGAAATCGCAGCAACACGCAAGCAACTAGGTTGGGAACATGGCCCGTTTGAAATCCCGCAGGACATCTATTCAGCGTGGTCTGCGAAAGACTCAGGCGCAGCTAAGGAATCGGCGTGGAACGAGAAACTTGCAGCTTATGAATCAGCTCACCCTGAACTTGCCGCGGAATTCAAACGCCGCGTAAACGGCGAACTGCCAGCAGAATGGGAAGCGAAAGCGAGCCAAATCATTGCTGATCTGCAAGCAAACCCAGCCAACATTGCATCACGTAAAGCATCTCAAAACGCGCTAGAAGCGTTTGGTGCTATGTTGCCTGAATTTATGGGTGGCTCTGCTGACCTTGCGCCTTCAAACCTGACCATGTGGTCTGGCTCGAAAGCGGTAACGGCTGATGACGCATCCGGTAACTACATTCACTACGGTGTGCGTGAGTTCGGTATGACGGCCATCATCAACGGCATCGCACTGCACGGCGGTTTCGTGCCTTACGGCGCAACCTTCCTGATGTTCATGGAATACGCACGTAACGCAATGCGCATGGCTGCACTGATGAAAATTCAGAACATCCAAGTGTACACGCATGACTCTATCGGTTTGGGTGAAGACGGCCCAACACACCAACCTGTTGAGCAAATTGCATCACTGCGCCTCACGCCAAACATGAGCACATGGCGTCCGTGTGACCAAGTGGAATCTGCAGTTGCTTGGAAACTGGCGATTGAGCGCAAAGACGGCCCAACGTCGCTGATTTTCTCGCGTCAAAACTTGGCGCAGCAAGCGCGCAGTGAAGACCAATTAACCGACATATCTAAAGGCGGTTACGTCTTAGTAGATAGCGTTGGCCAACCAGAGTTGATTCTGATTGCGACCGGGTCTGAAGTTGAGCTTGCTGTTAACGCTAGCAAAGATTTGTCGGCACAAGGCTTCAACGTGCGCGTTGTTTCTATGCCTTCAACAGATACATTCGATAAGCAAGATGCAGCGTATCGTGAATCAGTACTGCCTTCTGACGTAACGGCACGCGTTGCGATTGAAGCAGGCATTGCAGACTTCTGGTACAAATATGTTGGCTTCGATGGTCGCATTATCGGTATGCACAGCTTTGGTGAGTCGGCACCGGCTGATCAGCTGTTCAAGATGTTCGGCTTCACGGTCGAAAACGTCGTTGAGACAGCGAAAGAATTGCTTGAATAAATAGTTAAAATCGTTTCCAGATACAGTCTAAATATACCCGCCTAAGTGCGGGTTTATTTTTATCCAAAGGACGATGTTATGTGACCCGACAAAAGATTGTATCAAAGTCAAAACACAATACTCTTTTAAAAGCCAATGCTCATAGTTGCATTAATATACTTTTTATTCGAATATTTATAAAAGAACCAAGTTAAATATCTGTTAATGATTAGCGAATAACTCACCTTAAAGTCTAGTTAAAGAACTAGTTTATCAGAAGATAAGATATACACTTTTATCACACCAACGCACCGAAAGATAATTTCGCATTTATTTCACAGCATACTCCGGAGTGGCACTAAAACACCTTGTAATATTAAAAATAATAATTAAAATCAATATTTTATTCATCACAAATGGAATATCCTATATTTAAGAAAACATCGATGAACGCTACTTTCATTGAAGTATCTAGTTCTTTTCTAGCACCAAGCCCAATGCCATTCCAATTCTTTCCCCATTCTCTCTTTTTCCCAATTCTTTTTTGACAATCGTCCTCTCATTTTTGAAACACCATATTACTCACCAAACCGAAACATTTCGTTTACTTTTGTCTCGCATCTAAAGTTTTCATTCATAAGAAAACCAAATTTATCGATACGAACAAGGGAGCTATACATGTCAAATATCATCAACGGGACTAACGGTGACGATAAGCTACGCGGCACATCAGGTAAGGACATCATTTACGGCCATGGAGGGAATGATTTCATTCAAGGTGATGGCGATACAGACTTAATTTATGGTGGTGATGGCGACGATACAGTCATTGGTGGTGATGGGACTGACGAGGTCCATGGAGATGCTGGCAATGATTGGGTCCGCGGCGGACTTGTTGATGACAACCTGTTTGGTGATGATGGCGACGATCGTGTCGAGGGCGGCCTTGGAGACGATACGTTGCATGGCGGTAATGGTAACGACCTTTTGTTTGGCAATGAGGGCACGGACACTATCTATGCAGACGCTGGCAATGACAAAGTCAGAGGCGGTGAAGGAAATGACATCATCAGCGGCGGTGCAGGTAAAGATATTCTTTTCGGTGATGAAGGTAACGACACACTAAAAGGTGATGCTGGAAACGATATTATCTGGGGTGGTGAAGGCGAAGATTCCCTTGAAGGTGGCGACGACAACGATGCGCTTTGGGGTGGGAACGGCAACGATGTGCTTTACGGCCAAAATGGCGACGATAGTCTACATGGCGAAAATGGAAATGATCTTCTAATAGGCGGTGCTGGCGATGACCGTCTATATGGTGATGCAGGTGAAGACACATTATCTGGTGGCACAGGCAACGATTCCCTTTTCGGCGGGGACGGTGTCGACCAACTGAATGGCGAAGATGGTAATGACACCCTTTACGGTGGATTGGGCAACGATAAGCTTAATGGTGGCAACGACAACGACACACTTTTTGGCAATGAAGGTGATGATGCACTCGAAGGCGGTGCTGGTGACGACATCTTGTTTGGTGACTCGGGCTATGACTTAGAAACAGGCGGAAGTGGCTTGGGTGAATTAGTCATACCAGGTGAAGTAAATAATTCAGATTCCGACGGCAACGACACCATCTATGCAGGCGATGGTGACGATACCCTATATGGTCAAGGCGGTGACGATTCTTTGTATGGCGAACTCGGTGACGATACGATTAAAGCCGGCCAAGGGAATGATCTTCTAGTTGGAGGATCCGGCAATGATCTCCTTAACGGCGATGAAGGAAACGACAGTCTCGATGGCGGTGATGATAACGACCGTTTGTACGGCGACGACGGTATGGATCTCCTTTTAGGCGGTCTGGGTAACGACTACCTCAATGGTGGCAATGATAACGATAAGCTGTATGGGCAAGATGGCAATGACACGCTCGTCGGAGGCGCTGGCGATGATTACCTGGCGGGTGGTGATCACGATGATCGCCTGTTTGGCGGTGATGGCAATGACCAGCTCCATGGCGGTCTAGGTAACGACACCATCAACGGTGATGGTGATGACGATGTGATTTATGGCAACGAAGGTGCCGACCTGCTCAACGGTGGTGATGGTAACGACTTCATTGATGGCGGTGCCGATAATGACCGAATTTATGGCGGTGCCGGTGCTGACGCTATTTATGCTGCAAGCGGCGATGACTACATCGAAGGTAACGACGGTGACGATGTTATCGACACCAGCGACGGTAATGATGAAGCCAAAGGCGGCGCAGGTAATGACACTCTGTTTGGCAACAACGGAAACGACATCCTTTTCGGTGATGAGGGTGACGACACTTTGCATGGCGGACACGGGGCCGACCAACTCCATGGCGGTCTAGGCAACGACACCATCAACGGTGATGGTGATGACGATGTGATTTATGGCAACGAAGGTGCCGACCTGCTCAACGGTGGTGACGGTAACGACTTCATTGATGGCGGTGCCGATAATGACCGAATTTATGGCGCTGCCGGTGCTGATGCTATTTATGCTGCAAGCGGCGATGACTACATCGAAGGTAACGACGGTGACGATGTTATCGACACCAGCGACGGTAATGATGAAGCCAAAGGTGGTGCAGGTAATGACACTCTGTTTGGCAACAACGGAAACGACATCCTTTTCGGCGATGAGGGTGACGACACCTTGCATGGCGGACACGGGGCCGACCAACTCCATGGCGGTCTAGGCAACGACACCATCAACGGTGATGGCGATGACGATGTGATTTATGGCAACGAAGGTGCCGACCTGCTCAACGGTGGTGACGGTAACGACTTCATTGATGGCGGTGCCGATAATGACCGTATTTACGGCGGTGCCGGTGCTGACGCTATTTATGCTGCAAGCGGCGATGACTACATCGAAGGTAACGACGGTGACGATGTTATCGACACCAGCGACGGTAACGATGAAGCCAAAGGCGGCGCAGGTAATGACACTCTGTTTGGCAACAACGGAAACGACATCCTTTTCGGTGATGAGGGTGACGACACCTTGCATGGCGGACACGGGGCCGACCAACTCCATGGCGGTCTAGGCAACGACACCATCAACGGTGATGGCGATGACGATGTGATTTATGGCAACGAAGGTGCCGACCTGCTCAACGGTGGTGACGGTAACGACTTCATTGATGGCGGTGCCGATAATGACCGTATTTACGGCGGTGCCGGTGCTGACGCTATTTATGCTGCAAGCGGCGATGACTACATCGAAGGTAACGACGGTGACGATGTTATCGACACCAGCGACGGTAACGATGAAGCCAAAGGCGGCGCAGGTAATGACACTCTGTTTGGCAACAACGGAAACGACATCCTTTTCGGTGATGAGGGTGACGACACCTTGCATGGCGGACACGGGGCCGACCAACTCCATGGCGGTCTAGGCAACGACACCATCAACGGTGATGGCGATGACGATGTGATTTATGGCAACGAAGGTGCCGACCTGCTTAACGGCGGTGACGGTAACGACGCTGTCGATGGTGGTGCCGACAATGACCGTATTTATGGTGGTGCCGGTAACGATGTGATCTATGGCGGCGATGGTAACGACATCCTATCCGGCGGCGTTGGTGATGATGGCATTGACGGTGAACATGGTGATGATGTTATCTACGGTGAAGATGGTCACGACGCCCTAAGCGGCGGCGCAGGTAGTGATTACGTCAACGGCGGTAATGGCAATGACCATCTTTACGGCAACGATGGCGACGACCACTTAGTCGGCGAGCAAGGCAATGACTTGCTGATTGGCGGTTTAGGTAACGATACCCTTGAAGGTGGCACTGACGACGACACTCTCTACGGCGAATGGGGACACGACACCCTCAAAGGTGGAGAAGGTCATGACAAAATCTACGGCCAAGACGGTAATGACCACCTCACCGGACAAGATGGCAATGATCTCATCCTTGGCGGCACAGGCAATGACACCATTGGTGGTGATGCCGGCGACGATGTCATATACGGTGAAGACGGTGACGACAAAATATGGGCAGGTCTGGGCAACGACGCTGTTGATGGCGGTGCCGGTAACGATGTGATCTATGGCGGCGAGGGTAACGACATCCTTTCCGGCGGCGCTGGTGATGATGGCATTGACGGTGAACATGGCGATGATGCTATCTACGGTCAAGATGGTCACGACGGCCTCAGTGGCGGCGCAGGTAATGATTACGTCAACGGCGGTAATGGTAATGACCATCTTTACGGTAACGATGGCGACGACCACCTAGTCGGCGAGCAAGGCAATGACGTGCTGATTGGCGGTTTAGGTAACGATACCCTTGAAGGTGGCACTGACGACGATATTCTCTACGGCGAATGGGGACACGACACCCTCAAAGGTGGAGAAGGTCATGACAAAATCTACGGCCAAGACGGTAATGACCACCTCACCGGACAAGATGGCAATGATCTCATCTTTGGCGGCACAGGCAATGACACCATTGGTGGTGATGCCGGCGACGATGTCATATACGGTGAAGACGGTGACGACAAAATATGGGCAGGTCTGGGCAACGACGCTGTTGATGGTGGTGCCGGTAACGATGTTATCTACGGTGAAGATGGTCACGACGCCCTAAGCGGCGGCGCGGGTAGTGATTACGTCAACGGCGGTAATGGCAATGACCATCTTTACGGCAACGATGGCGATGACCACCTAGTCGGCGAGCAAGGCAATGACGTGCTGATTGGCGGTTTAGGTAACGATACCCTTGAAGGTGGCACTGACGACGACACTCTCTACGGCGAATGGGGACACGACACCCTCAGAGGTGGAGAAGGTCATGACAAAATCTACGGCCAAGACGGTAATGACCACCTCACCGGACAAGATGGCAATGATCTCATCTGTGGCGGCACAGGCAATGACGCCATTGGTGGTGATGCCGGCGACGATGTCATATACGGTGAAGACGGTGATGACAAAATATGGGCAGGTCTGGGCAACGACGCTGTTGATGGCGGTACCGGTAACGATGTGATCTATGGCGGCGAGGGTAACGACATCCTTTCCGGCGGCGCTGGTGATGATGGCATTGACGGTGAACATGGCGATGATGCTATTTACGGTCAAGATGGTAACGATGGCCTCAGCGGCGGCGCAGGTAATGATTACGTCAACGGCGGTAATGGTAATGACCATCTTTACGGTAACGATGGCGACGACCACCTAGTCGGCGAGCAAGGCAATGACGTACTGATTGGCGGTTTAGGTAACGATACCCTTGAAGGTGGCACTGACGACGACATTCTCTACGGCGAATGGGGACACGACACCCTCAAAGGTGGAGAAGGTCATGACGAAATCTACGGCCAAGACGGTAATGACCACCTCACCGGACAAGATGGCAATGATCTCATCTTTGGCGGCACAGGCAATGACGCCATTGGCGGTGATGCCGGCGACGATGTCATATACGGTGAAGACGGTGATGACAAAATATGGGCAGGTCTGGGCAACGACGCTGTTGATGGCGGTACCGGTAACGATGTGATCTATGGCGGCGATGGTCACGACATCCTTTCCGGCGGCGCTGGTGATGATGGCATTGACGGTGAAAATGGTGATGATGCTATTTACGGTCAAGATGGTAACGACGGCCTCAGCGGCGGGGCAGGCAATGATTACATTAACGGCGGAAACCATGATGATAAACTCTATGGCCAATTGGGCAATGACCGCTTAGAAGGTGGGCATGGGAACGACCATCTCGATGGCGGCGAAGGCAACGACGAACTGTTCGGCCAATGGGGACACGACCGATTGGAAGGCGGCAATGGTGACGATGCACTATACGGGGAGGACGGCCAAGACATCCTGATCGGCGGCGATGGCAGCGATGTTCTTGATGGCGGTAACGACAATGATACCCTCTATGGTGAAGGTGGCCATGATACACTTTATGGAGGAAACGGAGATGACACCCTATTCGGTCAAGATGCTGGCGATGAACTATTCGGACAGGAAGGAAATGACTCGCTGTATGGCGGCTATGGTGAAGACTACCTTGATGGCGGAAATGGCAATGATTATCTCCGAGGTGAAGGCAACAAAGACACCATAAAAGGTGGTAGCGGCAACGACCGTATATATGGCGACAATGAAAACGACTATTTATATGGCGATGCTGGTTGTGACCACATTGAAGGAGGAAATGACAACGATTTCCTTTGGGGTGGCGATGACGATGACTATCTAAACGGCAATCATGGCGATGACCACCTTTACGGCGATAATGGTGCAGATATACTCGTTGGAGATAGAGGCGCTGATAAGCTGTGGGGTGGCAATGGCAGTGACCATCTCTATGGCGGAGAAGGTTCAGACCAACTCTTCGGCGGAGGAGGTAACGACTACCTTGACGGCGGTGATAATGATGACTTTATTCGTGGAGAAGGTAACAAAGACACAGTCTATGGTGGAAACGGAAATGACACCATCTATGGAGACAATGAGAACGACGTTCTACATGGCGGAGAAGGTCATGACTATATCGATGGCGGCAATGACGACGACTGGCTCTTTGGTGACAATGGTTCTGATATTCTGTTAGGCGATAGTGGTAATGATTTCATCAACGGTGGCGCTGGCAATGACCGTCTCATCGGCGGCGATCATTTTGATACGTTCTATTTCGATAACTTATCCGGTTCTGATGTCGTCGTGGACTTCAATTGCAAACAGGACACTATTCAAATAGATGACTCACTAGCATTGAGCTTCTCTCAGGTTTCCTACTGGGCAGAAGGAGCAAATACAGTTCTTTCCATTAACAATGGTACGGCCTATGTGACCCTAGAAAATTACTGCGTAACTGATGTTAGTTCGGATATGTTTTCCTTCACTTAACCAATCATAATTTACTAATACAAACCCGCCAACTGGCGGGTTTTCCTTTGCTTACAAAGCACCATTTATCATATCGCTGAAACACTATTTAGTATTAATAATATGGAATATCAAATCAAAACACCCCCAAACTAATGCAACCCTTAGCACTGCTTTCTTATCGAGCATCAAGTTCATCCATTACCTCATACAGATATCAAAGATATCCACGCACCGATTCAAACATTGATGTTTCAAATCATTAAATACAATCAGGCTTTAATTGACCGCGATTCGGTAACCTTTTGTGGAGATGAAGCAGCAATCCAGATTTAGCGTGGCAAAGAGCACCATAGGAAACAGGGAAGAGGTTTACGGTTACCCAAGGTGCCATTGAAACGGCGCTGATGATTAAAGGCATTTTCAGGCTCTCATTACGCGCCCTTTCAGAAACTGGGATGTCTCGATATAAAAAGTTACTCGCCCCACATCGGGCACTGCGTGATTACGATGCACAGGTCAACTAAGCATTGTCGAACGTCAAAGCGATGAACAAAGCCACAAGACTAGGTATGCCTGTGAGTTACCGAGTTGAGTAACAGAGTAGCCTTCATTGAATCAGTAAGTTTGATGACTGATTTGATCAACAAAGCCATTAAAAACCGTACCTTGCGACATCATTAGGCATAGACTAAATTAAACTAGTATCAACAATAAGACTCGGGTGCGCAATGAAGAAATTCAAGATTTTTGAATATATTTTGTTAGTTACAATTCTTTTGATTTTTACAGGATGTTCAGATTCATCGACGACTTCAATACCATCATCGTTCAATTTACTGTCTGTCGAAGCCAGTGCTGAAAAAACAAAAACGCTAAAATACACTTGGAATAAAGCTGAAGGTGCTACAAGTTACGATTTATGTGAAAAACAGAGTAACTACTCAGATAACTGCTTAGTGCTTGCTACACAAACGGCTTCCACAGATGCTACTCAGACGATAGAGTATACGTTACCCACACTACTCGTTAAAGATGATTTTATTAACAAAGATTACTTTATTCGAGCAAGCAATGCAGCTGGTGTATCGTTGAGTTCAGAAATAAGCATAAGCGACGCTACCTTAATTGCCGCCATTGGTTATTTGAAAGCATCAAATATAGATGCTAACGATGTATTTGGTAGTGCAATAGCATTGAGCAAAGACGGTAAAACACTCGCTGTTTCAGCGCCGCTTGAAGATAGTAGTTCGGAAACGATACAAATCGACAATAGTGCCGTGGATGCAGGCGTTGTTTACGTTTTTCACTACCAAAATGGAACATGGGGAACACCGGACTACGTCAAAGCGTTCAATATTGATGCAGGAGATGTATTTGGCTTTAGTCTATCGCTAAGTAGCGACGGAACTGTGCTCGCAGTTGGTTCTCTCAACGAATCGAGCGCGAACGTTTCTACTCCTTCGGACAATGCCGCTGGAGCTTCTGGCGCAGTTTATGTTTATAGATATACGTCGGGGGCGTGGAGTACACCCGATTACTTGAAGGCATCTGACATTACAGCAGGTGACAACTTTGGACGAGCAGTAGCATTGAGTGGAAATGGTCTGACACTCGCAGTGGGAGTCCCTGCCGAAGACAGTGGTACAAGCTCGCCTTCCGATAACTCTCAAGCTGATGCAGGGGCAGTTTATGTCTTTCGGTACTCTGGCAGCGTTTGGGGAAGTCCCGATTACCTAAAAGCAACTGACATAGATGCAGATGATGCATTTGGCGTTTCAGTCGCATTGAGTGAAGATGGCAACAGACTCGCCGTTGGAGCACCGAACGATGACAGTAACAGTGTTCCCACTGATGACAGTGGTTTAAATGTCGGGGCTGTTTATGTTTTTGATTACCTAGGCAGTGCTTGGTCGACACCTGACTTTCTGAAGGCGTCAAATATGAGCGACAGCGATCAATTCGGCTTCAATATAGCGTTAAGTAGCGATGGAAACACACTCGCAGTGGGTGTTCCAAATGAAGATAGCAGCAGTGCCACAACACCAGATGATAGTGCCAGTGCGGCAGGGGCAACGTATGTTTATCGATATAGTGGCGGTTCTTGGAGTGCCCCCGATTACATTAAGGCATCCAACATAGAAGCAGGTGATGAATTTGGAACTTGGGTGTCTTTAAATAGCGATGGTACGGTGCTCGCCGTCGGTGCAAAAAATGAAGACAGTAGTGGAACATCTGATAATAACGATTCATTAAATAGCGGTGCTGTCTATATTTATCGTTACGAAAGCAATACTTGGGGCACGCCAAGCTTTATAAAAGCCTCAAATGTCGATGCTGGCGATCTATTTGGTTCGTCATTACAACTTAGCAATGATGGAAACAGTTTATTTGTCGGGGCAACGTTTGAAAGCAGTGACTCCTTGGACCAGAATAACAATACCACAGCATCGGGAGCTGTATATTCCTACTGACACTGATTGTTTCTTGTGGGTTTAAATACTCGTCAAACTGGATGACTAAGGCACTGAATTTTCGTTCGGTGCCTTTTTCGATATCGACCAAAATGCTATCCCTGAGTGTGACATGGCTATACTGGGAAAATATTCGGGTTACATGATTAACAAGTAATATGCAATGCGATTCAACATGATGGAATATGTAGCTTTGCCATTCCCCCTATTCAAGTTGTATCGATACCGCCGCACAGGACGGTGCAAAAATAGGTATCAAGATTATGTTTTAAAAGCTTAAGAGAAATACACCTTTCATAGCAAGTTGCCATTAGAAAGCCCTAAGATAGAAAATCTCTCCCACCTTTAAACATTTTATGCCTCGTCCACTCATCTATCCCCTCTTAGACTGGCTCCATCAAAACGTTTAATTGGAGATAAACGATTTGCAATTGAAGCTGGTATTGCTGACTTCTGGCACAAGTATGCTGGCTTCACGGTCGAAAACGTCGTTGAGACAGCGAAAGAGCTACTCGCATAACTTCCAGGTCAAACATAAAAACCCGCCAATTGGCGGGTTTCTTTTTATCTGCTTGCTTTGAAATTGCGCGACCAGAAACTACGCGAATTGCTTTCTACGCAACTCTCGTGAAAGACCGAGGTACAAACTCACACACATCACCAACAAGAACACCGCGAACGGTAACCCCGTAGAAATGGTTGCTGCTTGAAGTGCCCCTAAGCCGCCCCCCATCAAAAGTGCTATCGCCGCAAGTCCTTCAATGGAACACCAGAAAATACGCTGAGAAACTGGCGCATCGATTTTGCCGCCTGCTGTAATAGTATCAATAACCAGCGAACCCGAATCTGATGATGTCACGAAGAAAATAATTGTCAGAATCATACCAAAGAAACTGATCACGCCAGTAAACGGTAAGGCTTCAAACATCTTGTAGATGGAGAGCTCTGGCTGCCAGTTGCCATTGGTGATCAAGTTAACAACACCATTGTAGCCGCCATCCATTTGATCCAATGCCGTCGTACCGAACGTTGTCATCCATACAATACAAACAATGGTTGGAGCAATCAGTACTGCCAGAATGAATTCACGAACACTACGGCCACGCGATACACGCGCGATAAACATACCAACGAATGGAGACCAAGATACCCACCACGCCCAGTAGAAGGTTGTCCAACCGTGATAGAAGCCTGAATCTTCGCGACCCACCCAATTCGACAGCGCAGGCAACCAGCTAAGGTAATCCACAGTATTCGTCACGACACCTTTAAAGATGAGTATGGTTGGGCCAACAACAATCACAAAGATCATCAGCATGCCAGCCATCACCATGTTGATCTCACTCAGACGTTTCACACCACCGTCCATACCGCGATACACGGATATCAGCGCAGCGAAAGTGATCAATAGAATCAAAATGGATTTGGTTTCAATACCCGCATCAATACCAAACAGGTAGTTGAGGCCAGCGGCAATCTGGTTCGCACCGATACCCAGTGATGTTGCCAAGCCGAACAATGTCGCCAGTACTGCCATGATATCGATGACGTGTCCCCAAACACCCCAAACGCGATCACCCAGCAATGGGTAGAAGGCGGAACGAAGTGTCAGTGGCAGGCCTTTGTTGTAATGAAAAAAGGCCAACGCCAACCCCACCACAGCATAAACTGCCCACGCGTGAAAACCCCAGTGGAAAATCGATGCTGCCGTACCAATGCTTCGTGCCGCCTCAGAGCCTACTTCTAAGCCTAATGGTGGGTTAAGCGTGTGGTTCATTGGTTCTAACACGCCATAGAACATTAGGCCAATGCCGACACCTGCCGAGAACAGCATGGCAAACCATGCCGGGTAGGAGTAATCAGGTGTTGCTTCATCCCCACCCAGTCGAATTTTACCGACAGGCAAGAACGCGAGCACCAAACAAAAAATTAAAAATATGTTGGCTGAAATCACAAAGAACCAGTCAAACGACTGTGTGATTGCAGGGCGCAACCACCCAAAGAACTCTGCCGCTTGCTCTTGAAATATCAGCACACCCAATACAAACACCACCACCATGATGGCGGAAATTGGGAAAACAGGGTTGTGGAAATCAAGCCCTAGTGGGTTGATGTTATCTTGACCTATTTGATAATCCGTATTGTATTGCTCGTCATTATTCACTTCCGATGTTGGATCACTCACAGCATTGCCTCCTTTTACTGCTCTCACACGACTAAGCAGTAATAACAATGCCCTTTCTCACGTCTTCTTACATGAGAAAGGGCATTTATTAAACATTTTCATCGTGTACTCTGTGCGGCAATGATGACCAATAGCCTCTTAAAAATCAGATAAAATCCCTTTTCATCCCAATTAATGAGCAATGAGTCAGGCACGTAATGTAAGTGCAAACTAAATATCTTATATCCAGAGCGTCGAGATTCAATATTGAGAACATACAGAATTAAAATAGAAAAATGGATGATCATCTATTAATCCAGTGGCAAACGCGTGAGGCTCCAATACGCCTAGCCAATATAAAACGCGCCCATCAGCGCGTTTATATACCCAAGCAACCTCAAGATGCAGAATTCAGAGACTGTGGCTAAACAACCCTCTCGGATCGCCACCAAATCGATTGCCACCCTTTGTTCCTCGAAGCAATAAAAGCACCGCAAAAATCAACCCACCCACCAACGGAATCATGTTTATCAACATCCACCATCCTGACTTGTTGATGTCGTGCAGTCGTCTGATCGTTACACCGAGTGATGGCAATAGCGTTACCCCCCACCATAA
Organism: Enterovibrio litoreus; assembly: GCF_045679545.1. Classification (NCBI taxonomy): domain Bacteria; kingdom Pseudomonadati; phylum Pseudomonadota; class Gammaproteobacteria; order Vibrionales; family Vibrionaceae; genus Enterovibrio; species Enterovibrio litoreus. Next base: position 965,640 of record NZ_CP166195.1, on the reverse strand, counting down.
CAATGAAGCATTAAGATCCGTGATATTGAAATTCTGAACGCCCACAGAGGCAACATCTAACCAAACACAAAATACCAATATCAAATTTTGAGTGAAAAAAAAGCCGAAATATTCCTTTCTTCTCGCCCTTCCATAAAACGTTGCATACTTTAAATAACCAAGAAATAGCCACTTCATTTGTCTTCCCTTACTGCTGGGGTATCTAGGTCAAAATCGACTAGCACGCTAACAAAGCATAAGGGTAGAAACGGAGATATATCCCTCATAAATACAAGTGGTTTCTGTACTTACAGATCTGCTCTCAGTATTAATACGTGATCTTATAAATGGCAATTCATGCAGTTGCATTCTCGTTCTCGGACATAGGAAAAAATGAGACAGTTTCAACGCGGTGAATGTTCAATTAACAGCAAGCATAAAACAAAAAGCCAGTCGATGTGACTGGCTTTTTACGCATCAAAAACAATAATTTACCCGTCGAACGTACCGCTGTCACCGTGGCTAGCTTGATGACATTTAGGGTCAACACCGAAGCGATTCTCTCCTTTGGTACCTTCAAAAGCCTGCATAATAAGCAAAGCAATTACGCCAAAAGGGACAATACCAAGCAATACCCACCAGCCAACACGATCTGTATCGTGTAGCCTTCGCACCGTCACCGCGAGAGTCGGAATAAACACGGCGACGGCATACACCATGCCCAATGTGCCAATGCCCGCTTCTTCATTGAAAGATCCTAGCATTTGATCAACAAATCCCAGCGCCAATGAAACCAATATATTGATCAAGATAAACGTCCAGTATTCCTTTCTACGCGCTCGCCCTTTAAACACAGTGTACTTTTTCAACACACCAATGTACTCGTTCATGGTTTTCTCCAACGTCATCAATCCCTGACCGATACTTTACCAAAGAATGCGACTTGATGAACAAGGGGTTTTCTTACTTTAAATGCGCTCGCATGTTGCCAAAACGTGAACAACATGAGTAACTAACCAATTGAAAAATACTATACGGACGTATCATCGAATGACGAACCCTGCCTCTCCAACACAGTCCCCACCAGAAAGAAAAACGTCTCGTTTAACGGCATGGTTACCGGTTGTTTTGGCTGTTATTGCAACAATGAGCTGGGCAGGTAATATCACACTCGCAAAACTCGTGAACGCAACAATACCCCCAATGGGGCTGTCTTTCTGGCGTTGGGCAGTGGCTTGTATCGTGCTGCTTCCTTTCGTTTACAAACCCATGCGCGAACAGTGGCCGCTGCTTAAACAGCATATCGGTTTGGTACTTGTGCTCGCACTGCTTGGTGTCGCTGGGTATAACAGTCTGGTTTACATCGCGCTGGAAAACACCCTGTCCACCAACGTCGTGATTTTACAATCTACATCGCCGTTAATGATTTTATTGGTGCAGTTTTTGTTGCTGGGCCAAACAACAACACTCAAACAAACACTCGCCATCGGCATATCGGCTATTGGCGTATTGCTTATTATCACCAAAGGTCAACTGGTCTCTGATTTTTCGATTGGCCAAAGTGAGCTTATAGCGCTGTTTGCCATTCTGGTATGGGCAACTTACTGTGTGTTAGTTCAACGACTGCCTCAAGCGCTAAAAGGCTTACCCATTCTTGGTTATACCGTGTACATCGGCACGGCGATGATTTTCCCGGTATATGTTGCTGAATCTTTGTTTATTCAAACCATGCCAATTTCATTCAACAGTGTGGCGATATCGCTCTATACCGGGGTCTTTGCCTCTGGCATTGCCTTTTTTTGTTGGAACAGTGCCGTTATGCGAATGGGAGCGGCCCAGACGGGGCAGTTTATGCATCTGATCCCGGTGTTTGGCATCATCTTTTCTATGCTGCTACTCGGTGAACGCATGGCGGGTTATCACTATGTTGGCATTACATTTATTGTGCTGGGGTTGCTCATCGCCAACCTTCCCTCAAAAAAACAGCCGCCCACGCCAACACGTTAAAGTGCCCCTTGCAAATGCAGATTGAGTGACACTGCCACATTCCGTTATAGTGACGCCCAATTATTGTAAGGGCGCACCATCATGCTATTTATTTCCAATACCGTTTCTATCCCTGATGACGAAATCGATATTTCGTATATCCGCGCGCAAGGCGCTGGCGGCCAAAACGTCAACAAAGTATCTTCCGCTGTTCACCTGCGCTTTGATATCAATGCTTCATCTTTGCCTGACTTTTACAAAGAAAGGCTGCTTGCACTGAAGGACAGTCGCATCACCAAAGAAGGCGTAGTCGTGATTAAAGGCCAGCAATTTCGCACACAAGAAAAAAATCGTGACGACGCGCTCTCGCGTTTGCAGGAGATGATTAAAAGTGTAGGGATTGTCCAAAAGGCAAGAAGAGCAACGAAGCCGACGAAATCTTCACAAAGAAAACGTGTGGATAGCAAAACGCTGCGCGGAAAGACGAAATCTATGCGTGGAAAAGTGTCGATCTAGATGCGCTCTGTCGACACTTTCCCACTGTGTTTAGTTAAACCGGCTAACGAAATCCAAATTTCTTAAACACCGTGGCGGCGGGACAAAACCCAGTAAACGCACTCTGGATCAGGTTGAAGCCGACAAAAGCGGTTAACCAAATAAAATTCGCATCAACCCAGTGCATTAACGCCAATGAAACAAGCACCATCACTCCGGCAAAGACTCTCACCACACCATCCAAAGACAGTGCACGGTCGTTCACGTTTTCAGTATCGAGTTGTGTCATTGCTCATCTCCTTTTCACCGACGCTTTGATTATAGAATCATAGTTTAGATAATACTAATTTAATAAAACCTAATGTTCTTGTTTCTCTCTGGGATGCTTTACTGCCCAATTTCAAAGCGCTATTTACTCGCAAAAGGCGAAAGTGAACACTAACTCGCACTGGTCTAATGTCACACAACACAAGTCTGACCCACTGACTTACTTGTCACCCAACAACACTTGGTGTCCAATCAAATATCATCAACAAGAGGAGCTTTATGTGTCTCAAACCCACTTCAGTGACTACCCGCTCGCCCAGACTCAAGCCATTGTCTGGAATGATATGGACGCGCTTCAACATATCAACAACACGGTGTATTTTCGTTATTTTGAAGATGTTCGCGTGGTCATGCTCGAAGAACTGAAGGTATTTGAGCACGTCAAAAGCCACAACATTGGCCCAGTGGTTGCGTCGACACGCTGTGATTACCGAGCGCCACTCGTGTATCCCGATACCATCACCACGGTTTCCTGGGTCGAAGATATACAAGAAAAGCGCTACACCATGAAATATGAAATCCACAGCCACAACCAACAGCGATGTGTCGCTAATGGCGAAGCACTGATTGTTTACTGTGATTTTAAGACGGGTAAAAGCTGTGCGATTCCGGCGGAAACCGCCACACAACTTCAACGCTATTTGCGATAGACAGTGACGACGCTTTTGCTATCCATTCATAACCTAAGTTCTGGGTTTGGAGGCTCGCACTCAACGCCTCTTTCGATTGATTTAGCCGTGGGTGATCACCTCGCCTTGAGCGGCCCCTCAGGCTGTGGAAAATCAAGCCTTCTGAGGGTCATTGCTGGCTTGATGCCCGCACACGGTGGTGAGTTCCACTGGCAACAACAACGCATCACAGAGAGTAACCTCATATGGTGGCGCAAGCAGTGCTGCTATTTGCCTCAAGAACCCGTTTTGGGTGCGGATACAGTTGCAGGCGTTCTACGCCTACCATGGACGCTCAAAGCAGAATCCTCCCCTATTCCTGACAACGAACTTTGCAACGCCGCGCTGGTGCAGGCAGGGTTATCCAAAGACTTGGACAACGAGGTGAAGCAGTTTTCTGGCGGAGAAAAGCAGCGATTAGCCATTGCACGAGCGCTTTTACTCAAGCGCCCCATCTGGTTATTGGATGAGCCCACTTCAGCTCTAGACCCAGCAAGTCGAGACAGCTTGATAGCATCGCTCTCTCACACTTCTATCACCCGCATTTCAATTTCGCACGACCCAATTTGGCTTCAATCGGCTGACACGGTGTTTGACATGGGGAATGGTCATGAATGATGCGTTAAATATCAGCAATAGTGCTTTAAATATCAGCAATAGTGCGTTAGCGGCTTTCTACCTGATCTTTTTGATTCCATTACTGCTGTTTCAGCGCTGGCAATTGGGGTTGAGTAAGCCGCTCATCACCTCTGTTATCCGTATGACGTTGCAGCTGGCCGTGGTGGGCTTATATCTTCAAACCTTGTTTGATTTTGCCAATATCTACCTCAACACGCTGTGGCTGCTCGTGATGATTTTGGTCGCCAGTTGGACGGTGTGCCGTCAGGCGGGTGCGAATGTAAAGGCATTGCTTCTGCCTGTTTTATCCGGACAAGTTATTGCTCTCAGCTGCTTGCTACCCGTTTTGATGATCGGCGTCATTCAAACACAGCCATGGTGGCAGGCGCAGTACTTAATTCCTGTGGCTGGCATGTTGCTAGGCAATGCCCTTTCGGCCAACGTGCTCGCTCTTGAGCGCTTTCATACCAGCTTAAAACAGCGACATGATGAATTTCAGTTCTACCTCTCTTTAGGATCACCCGCCCCAGCCAAGCCCTTTATAAAAGAAGCCTTTATTGCTGCACTGCGACCACCCATGGCAGCCATGAGCACATTAGGCATAGTTAGCCTGCCTGGCATGATGACGGGGCAAATCCTCGGCGGAACCAACCCACTTTTGGCTGTGAAATATCAACTGGTGATCATGATTGCGATTTTCCTCACCGTCACGCTTTCCGTTGCTACCACCCTGATGTTTGCCAGTCGCAGCGCGTTTAACTGCTACGGCCAATTAAAGATGTGACCTAGTCCGATTCATTCCTACATACTCGGATCAAAAAAGCCCTGAGCATTTTGCACAGGGCTTTCCTTTTTGTTCATAGTTTGTTCATTGTGACACATCTGCTGTCACTGATTTTTTTGCTGTCGCTATGACACCAACAACACCAAACCCGGTAACAAAATAAACACGGTGCCGAGATAACCCACAACAGCCAGTTTAGATTTCACCGCATAGTCAGCGAGGGTCTCAGCACACTTAACAGGCAAATCACGCAGGAACGGCAGGCCATAAATCACCACAATACCCAGCACATTGAATGTGAGGTGGACAAGTGCGATTTGCAAGGCAAACACCGCATTGTCACCCGTCACAGCAGTCGCAGCAAGCAAGGCAGTGATACAGGTACCAATGTTAGCGCCCAGCATGAACGGATACACTTTACGAACACTCAGTACGTTTGTGCCCACCAAAGGGACAACCAAGCTTGTAGTGGTAGATGAAGATTGAACAAGAATGGTCACCAACGTGCCTGATGCGATACCGTGAATAGGACCACGGCCAATCGCGCTATGAAGCACTTCACGGGCTCTGCCTACCATCAGCTTTTTCATCAATTTGCCCATCACAGTGATGGCAACAATCACTAAGAAGATGCCAAACAGAACCAAAGCGATGCCGCCGAAGCTTCCTGGCAACGCTTCAAACACCGATTTAGCACCGTTCACGACAGGTTTAGTGATTGGCTTGATGAAGTTGAAACTTTTCATGCTGAGGTTATCAGCGTGCATCAAAGGCGACACAAGCCAAGCCGAGATTTTCTCAAGGAAACCCGTCATCATTTCAAGCGGAAGGAAAATAGCAACGGCAATAAGGTTGAAGAAATCGTGCACCGTTGCACAGGTAAAGGCGCGACGGAACTCGTCTTTACAGCGTGCATGTCCCAAGCTTACCAGCGTGTTGGTCACTGTTGTGCCCACGTTGGCGCCCATGACCATAGGGATAGCCAATTCAACAGGCAAACCGCCCGCCACCAGACCCACAATGATCGATGTCACTGTGCTGGATGACTGAATAAGCGCTGTACCAATAATACCTATCATCAAGCCCGCAACAGGGTTTGATGCAAATTCGAACAATTCTTTCGCATGATCACCCGCAGCCCACTTGAAGCCGCTACCTATCATTGAAACAGATAGCAGTAGCAGATACAGCATGGCGATAAGGGCAACCCACTGCAGAGCGCGTTTGGTTGGAGCGTTGGACTGGGGTCCTTGCAGTGCATCAGATTGGATGCTCATAACTCACTTCCTGATATGTAAGTAATTTGTCAGTTCGCAGGCATCGTATGAATCTAATGTGACAAATATATTACCGGAACGTTTATTTTGAATATTTTTTGACTTTTATATGACGAGTTTGTGACCGCCTATCAGAAAATTTCACCCTCACGAATCATGACACTTATCGATTAAGTGCAACCCGTTTCATTGGCGTATCACTACCTCAATACGTCACTTCAAAACGCAAAAAAGCCAGCGTGATCTGGCTTTTTAATTGAACGCTATTTCAAGGTAATCTAAACGGTTGCTCAGTAGCCCATGGCTCTTGCGACAAACGCACGAGTACGGTCATGTTGAGGATTATCAAAGATTTGTGAAGGCGGACCTTGCTCAACGATCACACCACCTTCCATGAAAATCACGGTGTCAGCAATGTCACGGGCAAACTGCATTTCATGCGTCACCACGATCATGGTCTGCTTTTGCTTAGCCAGTTGCTTCATGACCGACAACACTTCGTCGACCCATTCAGGGTCAAGCGCGGATGTCGGCTCATCAAACAAAATCACTTCACCTTTACATGCCATCGCACGGGCAATACCCACACGCTGCTGCTGACCGCCCGAGAGCTGTGCCGGGTATTTGTGAAGATGATCTTCCATCCCCACATTGATCAGCAATTTTTTCGCCGTTTCTTCTGCTTGATGCTTTGGCTCGTTCCACACGGTAATTAAGGATTCCGCCACATTCGCCAACGCCGTTTTGTTGGCGAATAACGCATAGCTTTGAAAGACGAAACTGCTCTGTTTGCGTAACTGGTGAATATCCGATTTGGTGGCTTTTTCCGCCGTAACACTCACATCCCCAATTTGAATATCACCGGTTGTTGGCGTTTCAAGGAAGTTCAGGCAGCGCAGCAACGTCGATTTACCGGTGCCAGACGGCCCAATGATCGCCACAATCTCACCTTGATGAACCTCAAGGTCGATCTGCTTGAGCACTTCGACATCACCAAAGCGTTTGCTCAATCGTTTAACACTAATCATCGCGCATACGCCTTATTTAATCTGACTTCCAACATTGACTGAATCTGGGTGAAGAAAATCACCACCAACCAATAAATCAGTGCCACTGCCAAGAATGCTTCAAAGAACTTAAAGCTCGATGACGCTTCCATCTGTGCTTTTGCCATGATTTCTGCCACACCCAGCGTAAAGGCCAGCGATGTACTTTTGATCATGTCGATGAAATAGTTCATCAGCGACGGCGTCGCAACACGTGACGCCTGCGGCAATATGATGCGTCTCATGGCTTGAAGCTCAGTCATGCCAACACTGAGACTCGCTTCCATCTGGTTTTTATCGATTCCCACAATCGCCGCACGAATGCTTTCTGCCATGTACGCGGAGAAGTGGAGGGAAAGACCAATGACCGCCGCAGTAAATGCATCCATACCGACGAAAATCGGGAACACTTGGGGCAGACCGTAATACAGCAAAAATAATTGAACCAGTAACGGTGTCCCTCTAAAGAAAGAGATGTACACCACCACAATCGCATTCAATACGTTGACTCTGAACACCCTTACCAGTGCGAGAAACACCGATAACACCAGAGCAATCGCGAAGCCAATTAACGACATTTCTAGAGTTATTCCCAGATACTTAATCAGTATCGGGAACAACGCTAGCATGTAGTCAAAATCGAAGCCGTTCATTATTGAGTAATGTCAGAATCAAACCACTTTTCAGAAATCGCAGTCAGGGTGCCGTCTGCTCTCATTTCTGTTAGGGCTTGATCGACTTTCGCTTTAATCGCCAATTTCTCGGGTGTGTTCAAAAATGGCATCGCATTTTGAATGGTTTCGAACGGTTCACCCGCTAATTGCAGTGGCAAGCCAGATTTTTGAATAAGCTGCGCTGAAGAAACACGGTCCATGATGAAGGCATCAGTACGGCCTAGTGCCACATCTTGCTCAAATCCAGAATCATACGTGATGATGTTGATTTCGTTTTTCTTGTCGTAGTTACGCAGTAGTTGCTCAAAGTTACTGCCAAGGTTAACCGCAACTTTCTTGCCTTTCAGATCATCAATACCTGCAATGTCATCACGGCCCTTTCGGATCACAACTTGTGCGCCATCTATAACGTAAGGGACTGAAAATGCATACTTGGCGGTACGGGCTTCAGTCATGGTGATTTGGTTGCTGATGGTGTCAATGTGACCCGCTTCCAACATGCCAAACAAACCAGAGAAACTCGATGTGACAAACTCGACGTTATAGTCAGCACGCTTCCCAATCTCGTTCCAAACATCAATTTCAAAGCCTTGTAATTCATCCAATTTCACAAAAGTGAAGGGGAAGTAACGACCAGACATACCGACTTTTACATCGTCTTGAGCCAGTGAAGCGGTAGCAGTCACGCTGGTTGCCAAAGCAAGGGTGGCAAGCAAAAGATTTTTCATTGAAGACATTTTGTTATTACTCCATTTTTTTGATGTCGCCAATGTAACCTAAGTGTAATTTTGTGATAAATAACGAAACGATCTATGTAATGCTCTGCAAATTAGTCAGTTATTGGGCATTTAGCACTTTGTTCATTAATTGAACAGGGTTTTTGACTGGATATTCACAAACTGCCTACTTTCATTCTCTAAAGTAAGAGGCATTGTTCTCTATTGCAGCGAGCTTAACGTTGCAAATGCTCTTTACCTTCTTTGGCTCTCTCGCCAATTGCACCAAATGAAAGGCCATATCTATTCATCTTTGATTGCTCACACTTATGCCTACTCCTGGCATATAGCACCCTGCTAGCCTCCAGCCACAGCGACAAAAATCTTTGTCGCGCCATTGCCAACAATGTTAATAAGATCACTAAAATCAAGGATATGTGATTGCCTTCTCAGTCATATCAACATGCAACATTTCTCCAGTAAAGGGCTTATTTATCCAATATCTTACGCCCCAGACCGGGCGCATAATCAGCCCAACTCGAAACACAAATCTAATAACTCGAAATAAAAGGTCTGAATCATGAAAACAAATCTCGCAGAGTTGAAGCGACACCTTCTCACCGGCACCAGCCACATGTTGCCATTCGTCGTCGCTGGCGGTGTTCTACTTGCATTGTCAGTCATGCTAGGTGGTAAAGGCGCCGTTCCTGAAGGCGTATTCCTTGAAGGCATTTGGGATATGGGTATTGCAGGTTTCACCCTGTTTGTTCCTGTTCTTGGTGGTTACATTGCTTACTCAATCGCAGACCGCCCAGCACTGGCACCGGGTATGATTGGTGCTTACCTGGCGAACCAAGTACAAGCGGGTTTCCTTGGCGCCATCGTCGTCGGTTTCATCGCAGGTTACGTTGTTCTACAACTTAAGCGCATTCCCCTTTCTAACAAGCTTAAAGCGCTTTCTACCTACTTCATCATTCCAATCGGCGGCACGTTTATCGTATCGGCACTGGTTGTTTGGGTAATCGGTCAACCTATCGCTGGCTTCATGGCATTCATGAACGAAGGCCTGCAATCCATGGCTGGCGCATCGAAAGCGGTTCTAGGTGCAGTACTAGGTGGTATGACAGCATTCGATATGGGTGGCCCAATCAACAAAGTAGCAACCCTGTTCGCACAAACTCAAGTTGGCACTCAACCTTGGTTGATGGGCGGCGTTGGTGTGGCAATCTGTGTGCCACCACTTGGCATGGCTCTGGCAACTTTCCTTGCTCCTAAGAAATACTCTCCAGAAGAAAAAGAAGCCGGTAAAGCAGCAGCAATCATGGGTTGTATCGGTATCACTGAAGGCGCAATTCCATTCGCAGCCAATGACCCAGCACGTGTTATCCCAGCCATCGTAGCAGGCGGTATCGTCGGTAACGTTGTGGCCTTCATGGCAGGTGTGCTTAACCACGCGCCTTGGGGTGGCCTGATTGTTCTACCGGTGGTTGAAGGTCGCATGATGTATGTCATCGCCGTCATCGCTGGCGCCGCAACGACCGCGCTTATCGTCAATGCGCTGAAAAAACCTGTCGCAGACCGCGAAGATGAAAAACAAACAAAAACCGAAGAACTGGAACTGTCTTTCGACTAAACAGCGTTTAGGTTAGAAACAGAACAGTAGAAACATAGTCACATAAAAATGCATTCACGGAGCGACAACCTCCAACAAGATTGTCGCTCCGCACTGAACTTAAAAATTATAAAAGTGTATTAAGAGAGATTTACTATGAAACTTATTGGCGTAACTTCTTGCCCATCTGGCGTTGCTCACACATACATGGCTGCCGAAGCTCTAGAAACCGCAGCTAAAGCAAAAGGCTGGGACGTTAAAATTGAAACCCAAGGCGCAATCGGCATTGAAACCGAACTGACTGCTGCAGACGTTGCAAGTGCAGATGTTGTGGTTCTAACCAAAGATATCGCTATCAAGAACGAAGAGCGCTTCAACGGTAAGAAGATTGTTCGTGTGACTGTCACTCAGGCAGCTAAACAAGCACCTGAAATCATCGCAAAACTTGAGAGCATGCTAGCTCAAGCTTAATCGCTTAGCGGAGTGGATTCCGGTTCCACTCCGCTTTTTCCGTTCTGCCCACGTGAAGCTCCAAGCGCACACCCTCACCCTTCTGCTTCGCTTTACGCATCCGAAATCAAAAAGGCTTGTCGCCATGCACACAAACATTACCGAATCACTGACCCACTTTACAGGCAAGCTCATTGCCGTTTGCAGCAACGAAAACACGCCACCGGAAGGCGCGTATCAAGTCAATTTCAACCGCCTTGAAATTATTCTTGAGGGAGAATACGACCTGATTGTGGATGCTAAAGATGGCTGCAGCCAGCTAACGCTGAAACAAGGGGAGATGGTTTACATCCCTTCCAATGCGTGGAGCAAGCCAACGTGGGATAAGCCTTGCAAAATGATCTCTGTGCTGTTCGGCAAGCACCAAGTCGGGTTCAGTTTTGTGCAGTACACCACAGAGGGCGGCTTCGTCGATGTACAAAAGCACGCGTTATCTTTGCCTTCATCCATGGCCTTGGAGCATGTGCTTGATGCCCTAAATTGCATGAGTGATAAAAGCCGCTCGAACGTGATGGGAGAACACCTTGCCAACGCGCTGATTCAATATTGTCTCGAATTGCTAGACAACCCTGTTCAAAGCAAAATCAGCCGCAGTGAGAAGCTCTACCGCAGCATGTGTATTTACGTGCAAGAGAACTTCCACAAAGACATTACCCGCGTTTCTGTCGCCAACCGCTTCGGCGTTTCCTCCGCCCACGTTTCGCGCCTATTCAACCAAGAAGGCTCGGTGAAATACGCCGATTACGTTACGTATGTTCGTCTTGATCGCGCCAAGTTTATGCTGAAGAAATACAACTTTAAACTAGAAGAAATTGCTCATCGTTGCGGATTCAAAGACACGAATTATTTCTGCCGCGTGTTTAAGAACAAAACAGGTAAGACACCAAGTGGGTATCGATTGGGGGCTTAAATAGACCAATGGACGGTTTAGACGTCTCATTAAAATCCGCGATTCGGCAGAGCCTAAATGGCGTTGTATAAAACGTAGCACGAAAGGCAAAGCTAAGTCGGCGTTTTACTCTGGTGTTTAATCCTAAGCCTCTGCAATTTAAAGGCTAGTGATCGGGCAGTCCCTAAATTTTAAAACCCACTGTGTCATATATAAGGCTATTCTTATATTGAATACTTTAGTGTTAGTTTCTTAACGCAGTGGATGTTTGAATGCCTTTGTTTTTTCGGGATACGCCTATATATTGCCGCCTACAATGGCAAGAATTTATTGTTACTAATCAAAATATTATAAGCATCCCTAACCATGCGATTGACATTCATCCGCTAATTTCACTGGGCATGACAATTAGCCCCAAAGACCACGATAGCTTTTTCAACAACAAGCTGACAATTCAAGAATACTCTCTAACCAGCCCAAGCGACGTTTCTCAAGACCAAGGAATCAAAGAAGAATCACCTTCGCCAAAATCACGGTTTCAAGTAAATACCCCCACTGCTATGCATCAAGGGTATGCGCCTTCTTCGTTTTCTTTCCTTTTGACCAGCACTTGGTTTGGACAAGCGCTTGAATCAGAATACCCCAACCTCTTTTCTGGTGGTATCGGGGGCGATGGAGGCACTACCCGCAACTTTTTGTTGTTTCCAGACGATAATGGCGGTCAATCATCACCTCCAAGCGCGTTTGAGTCCGTCGTTCCCATTGATCTTCTGATCCTTGAAAATATTGACGATGAGAACCTGATACTGGAAATCCCTGATACCGAGTGGGAGCAGTCCGCAGAGGAGTCACATTCGCCCTCTCAAGATCAAACGACACCGAAAAACACCGAAGATGAACCTGAACATGAACCACCACCAGTCGCAGCTAACCATCGTCGACATGACTACTCTCAAGAAAAATCTCACTTAGACAACCAGGACTTACCGCAGCCGCGCCCATTAGATGAAGCAGTATCTGGGTCAAATTCGGTCACGGTGATCAGTGTGTCTGAAGCTGCCACGACAGAAGGAAATGGCGGTGAAAGCTTTTGCAAGTTCAACGTCACCCTTTCCAGCGTTGCCACTGAGGCAACCACATTTTCTTTCAACCTAAAGAGCCTCTCTGCAACTTTAGGGGTCGATTTTTCTGGCCTTTTGTCAGCGACAAATGGGGTCTCAATTGGTGGTGGTCAGCTGGTTGTCCCTGCGGGTATCAGCTCCTTTATTGTCATGGTACCTATTGAAGAAGATAGTGAGTTCGAAAACGTAGAAACTTTCAACTTAACGGTGGGCGGGAAATCTGCCATTGGCACCATTGAGGATAATGACCCCTACCCTGAAATATCAGAGATCTTTGTCATCACTGAAGATGTATTGGAAAGCGAAAGCGTGATTTTCAACGTAAAGCTCAGTCAGGCTTCTTCGCTTGAAACATCGTTCAATTTTGACTTTATTGAAGGAACGGCTGCAAAGGGCGTCGATTTCTCTAGCGATGTTTTGTTTTCAGACGGTGTGTCGTTTGACAGCGTGACACAGAAGATTGTTGTCTCTCCAAACGTTGACCAATTTTCAATTAAAGTGAAAACACTTCAGGATACCGTTGATGAGCCAAACGAAAGCATCATTGTGAACGTTGGAGGCAAACAAGCTTCCGCTAACATCATTGATGATGATGCAACACCAGAGGTTGAAGAAATCCAAGACGCTATCAGTGCATTCGGAAGCACAATTTTCGAATCTCAATCAGCGATATTCACTATTAGCCTCACCAATTCTGCCTCTGAGGCGACGCAATACCAATTATCTATTTCAGACCTTACAGCGACAGCCTTGGAAGATTACTCATCCAACTGGAGCTTTACGCAGGGCGTCACCTTCGATCCAGAAACAGGCCAATTATCAGTTCCCGCTTTTGTCGAAAACTTTCAACTGTTCGTTCCTACTATCAGTGACCAGACTGATGAGCCTGACGAAGTATTTAGAATGGACATCGATGATGAAAGCGCGACTGCAACGATTGTTGACGATGATCCGACACCAACTATCTCCTCTGTCAGCAATGGCCTAAACCAATTTGGTCAACAGATTAATGAAGGCGACACGGCACAATTTACCGTTGCATTAACAAACCCTTCAAGCACGCAGTTGTCCTTCAGCCTGAATCTTTCTGATATCACCACGGTATCTTCTGACGATTATTCAACACTGTTAACCTTATCTAATGGCGTCACCTATGACGACATACTTAATCTGGTTTATGTTCCCGCTGGGATCACCAGCTTTACTGCTATTTTATCTACACTACAAGATCCTTATGGCGAGTTGGATGAAAGCTTTTCGCTGTCTGTTGGCGGACAATCTGGCACAGCGACAATCGTTGATGATGATTCTCTGTCGCCTGTCATTTCCGTCAGCAATGCCGTGGATAGCGGCGGCAATTCTGTCGATGAAGCCGAAACCGCCATCTTTAACGTTTCTCTCAGTAACCCTTTGGGTTCTAGCGCGGAATATTCGGTTTCACTGACAAATGGCACTGCTCTCGTATCGTCAGATTATTCCAATGCAATGGTTTTTTCGGCCAACGTCTCCTATGACTCTGGCACCGGAAAAGTGACGGTTCCGTCAGGAGAAACCGCGTTTACCGTCTCCGTTCCCACCGTGACGGATACAACAGACGAAAACAACGAAACCTTCACTCTTCGAGTAGGTGGCGACGCAGGCACCGCCACCATCATTGATGATGATCCCGCCCCAACCGTTACTGCCGTCAGTAACGCTGTCGACAGTGGTGGGGCTGCCGTCGATGAAGCGGAAGGCGCGATTTTCACCGTCACCCTTTCTAACCCCTCGGCCTTCTCGGTGGATTTTGCACTGGTGCTCGCCAATGGCACCGCGACCCTGACTGATGATTACACTAACGCCATGGTCTTTTCTGATGGCGTGACTTACAGCAGCGGCACAGGACTTGTGTCGGTTCCCGCAGGCATCACCAGCTTTACCGTGACCGTTCCCACCGTCAGTGATGCCATCGATGAAGCAGACGAAACCTTTACGCTGAACGTAGGCGGACAAACAGGCACCGCCACCATCATTGATGATGATCCCGCCCCGACCGTTACTGCCGTCAGTAACGCTGTCGACAGTGGTGGCGCAGCCGTCGATGAAGCGGAAGGCGCGATTTTCACCGTCACCCTTTCTAACCCCTCGGCCTTTTCGGTGGATTTTGCACTGGTGCTCGCCAATGGCACCGCGACCCTGACTGATGATTACACTAACGCCATGGTCTTTTCTGATGGCGTGACTTACAGCAGCGGCACAGGACTTGTGTCGGTTCCCGCAGGCATCACCAGCTTTACCGTGACCGTTCCCACCGTCAGTGATGCCATCGATGAAGCAGACGAAACCTTTACGCTGAACGTAGGCGGACAAACAGGCACCGCCACCATCATTGATGATGATCCCGCCCCGACCGTTACTGCCGTCAGTAACGCTGTCGACAGTGGTGGCGCAGCCGTCGATGAAGCGGAAGGCGCGATTTTCACCGTCACCCTTTCTAACCCCTCGGCCTTTTCGGTGGATTTTGCACTGGTGCTCGCCAATGGCACCGCGACCCTGACTGATGATTACACTAACGCCATGGTCTTTTCTGATGGCGTGACTTACAGCAGTGGCACAGGACTTGTGTCGGTTCCCGCAGGCATCACCAGCTTTACCGTGACCGTTCCCACCGTGACGGATACAACAGACGAAAACAACGAAACCTTTACGCTGAACGTAGGCGGGCAAACAGGCACCGCCACTATCATTGATGATGATCCCGTCCCGACCGTTACTGCCGTTAGTAACGCTGTCGACAGTGGTGGCGCAGCCGTCGATGAAGCGGAAGGCGCGATTTTCACCGTCACCCTTTCTAACCCCTCGGCCTTCTCGGTGGATTTTGCACTGGTGCTCGCCAATGGCACCGCGACCCTGACTGATGATTACACTAACGCCATGGTCTTTTCTGATGGCGTGACTTACAGCAGCGGCACGGGACTTGTGTCGGTTCCCGCAGGCGTCACCAGCTTTACCGTGACCGTTCCCACCGTCAGTGATGCCATTGATGAAGCAGACGAAACCTTTACGTTGAACGTAGGCGGGCAAACGGGCACCGCCACTATCATTGATGATGATCCCGCCCCGACCGTTACTGCCGTCAGTAACGCTGTCGACAGTGGTGGGGCTGCCGTCGATGAAGCGGAAGGCGCGATTTTCACCGTCACCCTTTCTAACCCCTCGGCCTTCTCGGTGGATTTTGCACTGGTGCTCGCCAATGGCACCGCGACCCTGACTGATGATTACACTAACGCCATGGTCTTTTCTGATGGCGTGACTTACAGCAGCGGCACAGGACTTGTGTCGGTTCCCGCAGGCGTCACCAGCTTTACCGTGACCGTTCCCACCGTCAGTGATGCCATTGATGAAGCAGACGAAACCTTTACGCTGAACGTGGGCGGACAAACGGGCACCGCCGCTATTCTTGATGACGATATCACCACGCCAACGGTGACCATTACCGATGATGCAAACGATGATGCAGTCATCCTTGCAGTGGAAGGTGCAGCGACCTCAACCAATGTTGAAGTCGCCATTAATCACGACAAATTTGTGGCAGGGGGGTCCGTGGTCATCGATGTAACAAATGATACGAACGTTTCTTCCGTCGAATTAGTCTATGTTGGGGGCTCGTTGGAGTATGCAGGGGGAGGCGCTGCCACTGGTTACAGTTACAACGGAGGAACGGGTGTCATCTCCTGGTCAGAGCCCGCTACACCCGATAACAAAGCACTCAGCGTTTCAGCCTATCAAATAGATTTAAGGGGCAATACATCGGGAACAGATAGTGACAGTGCGACGATGGATGATGTGCCAACAGCAGTTGGCGGCAACTTGATGGAAACCGCCGACTCAGCCCTCATTTCTTTCGCTTTCTCAGACAATATCTCAGATGCGGTAGATGACAGCAGCTTGGTGGATGCAAAAGAGACGAACGTAACCGTATCTACTCTACCAGTGCGGGATACTCTGGCCTATGTCGATACCGATGGCCAATTCCAGTTTGTAGAAGCGGGTGACACTTTTGCGCCTGATACCGAAATGCGCGTACTTCAATCTCACCAGAACTTTGGTGAAACCAGTATCTACACCGATGTTTCTATGGCGGGAACCAATTCAGTGAATGTCGGTGACATTACCGTTCGAGCCGTCACCTATACCGGCAACAGCCCAGATCAATCCAGTGTTCTAAGCGATCAACTATTGTCCTACGGGAATTCCTCCCCTTTTTATGCTTTTGATGGCCTAGGAGTGGATAGTGGGAGTGGCAGTGGAACCGTCGAAATAGACTCCTTAGACAAAGAAAGTTTGGTCATCGATTTTGGCACCAAAACAATGCGAGATGTGCAGATCGATTTACAAAGCGTCTTATATGCCCCAACAGGCTCTGCAGGTGCAATTACTCACGCTATCGTGCTAAATAACAACGTTGAGTTAGCTGACTATTCTTATACTGACATAATGAATAATACGGACGGAAGAGCCATCATTTCTATCGAGGAATTAGGCGGCTTTGATGAAATTCGCTTGTATGTTGTTAGTGTCGATCCCTTAGTAAATCGAAACTTTACCCTAAGCGCGGTCCGTGCCACTGAATACACATCACCACAAAGCATAGACTTTGCAGCGACCGACTCCTCCGCCCAAACCAGCACCACAGAAACACTATCCATTGATTACAACTCCGAAGGACTCAGTGCCACAGGCAATCTGGAAAACGATGTATTCCGCGTGACGAATGGCGAAAATGCGACTAATCAAGATCAACTCGTAGTCTCCATTGCATCAGACTACTGGGGGAAAATAACAGCAAGTGATGGCACTGCAGACTATACCGACGCGGGAATTAGCTATACGACAACATCTTCTCAATCGGTGCATGGGTATGATGGTTACGACATTATCGAAACCGGTGCGGGGGACGACTTAATCTTTACTGGTGGAACCGGGGGCGGATCACTAGGTACCGATGCCTCTTTAGAAATGACTAGGCAAGATATACGAGACTCTTTATTCGCCAATCGTCCTATTGGAAACAATGCCGGCAGCTTAACTGATATTGATGGACTACTAAACAGCAGCGTCATTTCCGGTCTGACTGTCGATATCGCCAATGGAGGCAGCGGGAACGATGTGATTCATGGCGGAGATGGCACAGATTTTCTATACGGTCATACAGATGACGATTGGCTCTATGGTCACGACGACAATGACCTGCTTCGCGGAGGCGAAGGCAATGATTTTATCTTTGGCGGACTGGGTGATGACGTTCTCTATGGCGACAGCGGGAATGATATTTTCTACTGGCAACAGGAGGATATTGATGCCAGCATTACTCAGAACGATGAAATAACAGGTTTTGTTGAAGGGGAAGATCTCATTGATTTATCAGATCTTCTATCATCTGGTTCCAATACGTTGGATTTATTATGGATCACAGAAAATGTGAATGGTTCTTCTCTCATTTATATCGATACAGACCAAGATGGTGCTTATGATCAAGAAATCGTTGTTCGTTTCTTCGACTTGGATAACTGGTCATCAGGCGGAAGCTTCAAGTTAGGTATTTTTACCCCTGAAACAGAAGCTTTACTTTTTACTGGTTCAGAAACTGTCACCATTACACCAACCCAAATCACCATTGATGTTCCAGACACCATTGTTATTTGATGCACCCATGAAAAATCTGCAGCATTCCAATATTCCTGTTTTGACCATATTACGAAGTATGAACAACCACTGAGCTTGTAGACAGTAACATGCTCGATTTTCCTCAAGACAGTGCAGCTCATCCGAAACTAGCGGCTTAGTTCACTACCTATGAGTCAATCCTGCCAATACCGAGTTAGTGATCTTGTCTAGCTCAGTTTTGCCCCTAAAAAGAGTGCGATACTTCATGCTTCTATGCCTATACACATAGGTGGAGTATTTTCCCTCTTAGTCAGTGTGTTAGCCCGTGATATGAGCTTGTTTTCAACGGTCATCAATCACCTGTAGGGAAGTGGTGTTTAGTAAGACCAACGCTACAAGAAAAGCTGGAACAGGCTTATTAGGCCCTTGTACTCGACGTTTAAAACGATACGCGTTTTTTAGCATCGTTCAGGGCGTTGAGATAACTTCGATTCAGGCGTGGTTTACTGGAATCTCGCTGGTACGCGGTGTCAGGATAATTTATCGAGAGCTGGAGCGCGGTATTGGAACTAACAGAGTTGTGGCTTTCTGGTGACCGCGTTTAATGATTAACTGAAGAAAAGAACGCCGACGATTGGCCAGCGTTTTTCATGTCATTAATTTTCTACAATCAAACTATCAAATGGTTGCCCTTGCGGATTTTGACCGCTGTACATCGTCTTCAAAACACGTTCAGCATTTTTCTCCCACGCACCATCAAAGCCAAATCCACTAAAATGATTGTTCATGCCTAAAGCATGTGCAAACTCATGGGTCGCAACAGCTTGTGGCGCAGTTGCACTGCAGGTGATCAGCCCGTTATTAGCGCCAGTAACACTGTCTAAATTTACCCATGTAAATTTATGATCTTTACCCCATTTAGCTGCAGGGTATTTAATGCCGTAGTCAGCCGCAGAAACGATATAGGATGTGATGTTGAACGAATACGGTGCAACAGAGACAGTTCCCTGACTACAGAAACCACTCATTAAGCCAATTGATGTACCTTGGCTTAGTATGAATCCCCAATCGGTATCTAAACTGGATAGGTCGATGTTATTGGGGTCAGAGATGTCAATATTAACCACGCCTTTGCGCTCAAACATCTGATAGCCCACTAACCCCTCGATATAATCCATGGTCGCAACGAAACGTGGATCAATCTTGTCTCGATAGTAAACAGGGATCAGTGTTCCTTCGACAAATCGCGTTAACCCGGTGTTTTGCGGTGCTTCGGAGCCATCATCAAAACAATATATGCCAGAGTTGCAGTTATCTGGGTAGAAGTTATCAATCACACCCCAAGTATTGCCTCCGCTATTATTTTCACACAAGCCACCTTCAGCTTGGTTTGTACATTTTACTGCACTCGCCACCTGTTCATCGGTGTAGCCTTTACTTTCGTTACCACCATCACTACCACCACATCCAGCGACGGCAAAAATCGACAATGCGAGTGTTGAGATTTTTAGTTTATTTATACTCAAGATGTTACCAACCAATCTGCAAAAAAACGGCTGATTATAAGTGGTTAGCCTTCTTGAACAATTGATTATTGTCAGTACTAAAATCGTTTGCACAAACAATAAACTGATTTCGAAGCATGTCTGTACATGACGTTGAGAACACAAGATTTGAAGTGCATTCTCGTTCGAAATTCTTGTGGGTTGTCGTGCATTTTCCCCTAAGGTTGTTGGGTGGGCGTAAAGCAAAAGCTCGCACCAAAAAGTTGATGGAGTTGTAACTGGGTGAGCCAGTGAAAAGCCACCGATTCATTTGATACATGTGAGACTTTTTTCACAAACTCAACTTATCTGAACAGCATGGCTTAGAGCACCAACACCAACTCACTTTTGTCCAAATTCGGTTTAGAGCGCTAGCCCTAATCTGTGTGATCACCAAGCTGTTTCTGCCCCAAACATTTGAATCAAACGCTTCCTCATTAGAAAGCTGCCAAGGTGGTGGTAATACGAAAAATTGAGGCGGTATCGGCTCCGCGCATGAAGCGCTGAACCAAAGGTGATTCTTGGCAAGAAGCAAGCCAGCGTTCGACAACATCACAATTCCTCAGCATTTTTTACTGGCTATGATTTCTTAATCTGTTTGTCCTGATAAAGATACCAATAGTGACTTACTCAGCAAAAAATATAGATATATTTCTAAACATGTCGAAAATGAAGGAACGGGAACGTCCTTGTAGCGTAACCATCAAAAAAGAAAGGAGTTCGAAATGAAATATATGCTTTTGCTGTATGCCGCACCGGATAAAGAACCTGTCTATGGCACCCCAGAGTTTGATGAAATGATGGCCGCGTTTGCTGCGACCAGCGAAGCCTTCAAAAATGACGGCGTTCTTGTGGGTGGAGAAGGGTTGCAGGGAATTGAAACAGCCACCTCGCTCCGCATTAAATCCGGTAAAGTGGAAACTATGGATGGTCCGTTTGCAGAAACGCGTGAGCATCTGGGTGGCTATTATATTGTCGATGTAGCGGACCTGGATACAGCGTTGAAATATGCCACAATGATACCGATCGCCCATTTCGGTACCATCGAGGTTCGACCGCTGTTGGACTACGAACCGGAGGACTGACAAATGAAGAATGCCGTTCCCAAAGCCATCGCGGTCAGTCACATCATTGATGAGGTGCTACGCCGCGATCGGGGACGGATTCTGTCTGGGTTGATTTCTAGGTTTGGCGACTTCCAAATGGGTGAAGATGCGTTGCAGGAAGCTTCTATTGCCGCTCTCAAACATTGGGGTCGGGTAGGTATTCCTCACGATCCCGTCGCGTGGCTAATGAAGGTGGGATTGAACAAAGGGATCGACCAAATCCGCTCATCTCAACGCGAAACGATGAGAACAAACGACTTAGCGGTCAGGCTTTCATCCGATGATGTTTATGACGACATTGCGGAAACAATCCCAGATGAACGCCTGCGTTTGATTTTTACCTGTTGCCACCCCGCGCTTGAAGAAAAGTCCCGAGTTGCACTGACTCTGCGCACAGTTTGCAATTTGACGACCCGAGAGATCGCAGCAGCCTTCCTCGATAATGAACAAACAATGGGACAACGCCTTTCCAGAGCAAAAGCGAAAATCCGGTCCAAAGGCATCCGTTTCTCTGTACCGGAATCAGAGGGATGGACAGAAAGATTGGAGGCAGTTCTGTCTACGATATATCTGATTTTTACCACGGGCTATGTGAGAGAAGACACCGGACCAAGAGATCTATGCGAAGAAGGTATTTTCTTGATGCGCCTTTTACGCAAACTTTGCCCTAATGAACCTGAAATAGAAGGTGCGCTTGCGTTGATGCTTTTGACTGATGCAAGGCGAGTCGCAAGAATCGACGGTGACGGTGCTATCGTGCCTGTAGAGGAGCAGAACGAAGAGATTTGGCATAATGACATGATAGCGGAAGGGAGAAGCATCCTTGACGACGCAATCGGACGCATGCAACCAGGTCCCTTCCAACTCAAAGCAGCCATCGCAGACTGCCACATGTTGCGACCCAAACCTGATTGGCAGCAGATGTCCTTGCTCTACAGGGCACTTTGGGTATTCGAACCAACCCCTGTCGTCGCTCTGAACTGGTCTGTAGTCATAGCCGAAACAGGACACTATGAACTCGCGTTGCAAAAACTTGATGAACTGCAAACTCAGCTCAAAAACTACCAACCTTGGTACGCCTCTCGCGGCCATATTCTGGGAAAACTCGGTGATTTCTTAGGCGCTCGTGACGCTTATGTGCAAGCGATTCGTACCGCACCAAACGACGCGTCACGCAAACTTCTGGAACGCAAATTAGATATATTACATCAGTCCAACAAGCCAAAATGTCAGGGCCCGAGTAGCAAATGATCTTAAACGATTGACGATTTACGTTGCCTACATTTCGCTAATTTGACTGGATTTTTCTCGACCGTTCGACCCAAGCGGTCTTCTACCTCTGTATCTGTATCTGCATCTGCATCTGCATCTGCAATGACTGGCTCATCTAAAGCACTTTACTTCGCTTTTTATGCATAAAAAAGCCGCTCGTAGGGAGCGGCAAATCGTGTGAATCATATTGTAATCGTTATAGTGTGAGTATTCTTATTGCTTAATTGCCATGGCCTCATTCTTCAGTGCTGTCATCACGAAGTGGAGATTTCCACCCGCTTTGATATCGACGTGTTTGAAGAAGAGGCCGTCTTCAAGGGGTTGGCCGTTGATGGTCACTGATTTGACGTAGTAGTTATCGTCAGCGTTGTTTTCAGCGGTGATTTTGAACTCGCCACCAGCAACAGGGATGCTCACTTCATCAAACAGTGGTCGGCCGATGGTGTATGTAGGGTCGGCCGCGTTCACTTGGTAGAAGCCCATGGCAGACATAACATACCACGCTGACATTGCACCTACGTCTTCGTTACCGATGATGCCTTTCGGCTCCGCTAGGTACATGTCATCCAAAATATGGTCGACAACTTCTTGGGTTTTCCAAGGCTCTGAGGTCCAGTTGTACAAGTACGGAATGTGGTGTGAAGGTTCGTTACCAAACGCCACTTGACCAATCAAACCCGACATATCTGGTGTTTCTGTGCCTTGGCTTTTAGCGGTAAATGTCGCTTCCAAGTTGGTTTTGAACGCAGCTTCACCACCCATGATCTCTTTCAAACCCGCAATGTCGTGGGGAACAAACCAGGTCCACTGCCATGCATTGCCTTCGGTGTAGTTACCTGTTTCATGTGCTGTCCCGAACGGGTCAAACGGCGTCATGAACGAACCGTCCATCATGACAGGACGCATAAAGCCGGTTACACCATAATCGGCGTACTCCATCGGGTTGTTATCGAAGTAATGCTGGTAGCCTTTTGAGCGCTCTAGGTAGGTTGCTTCTGCTTGGGTATCGCCTGCGGCTTTCGCAATTTGCGCAATAGCCCAGTCATAGAAGGCGTTTTCCAAACCGTATGACACCGATTCGATGGTGTAATCTGGATTCACAGGCTCGCCGTTTTCACGTTGAATCGCTGGCGCAAACCCTCCATTCTCGATGTAGTCTATATGCTTGGTCAGGGTGCGATCCAATACCGGCACATCCCATTCTGATGCAAGCGTGGCGTAATTGTCATAGGTAGAAGAAGCTATCGCCGCTTCAAGCGCGAGCGCTTTTTCTGATTGCGTGAACGCGTCTGGGAATTTAGTGATCGCATCGGCAATCACAGCCACTGCTGGGTAACCCACCATGGTGCCCGTTTCGTCCCCTAGGTGTTCCCACTTCGGCAGCAAACCACTTTCGGTGTACTTCTGCACCAAGTTCTTCGCGTATTGAACCGCGCGCTTAGGTTCAGTGATGGTTTTCAGCGGGTGCAGAGCTTTGTGTGTGTCCCACAAAGAGTAAACAGAGAAGTTAGGAAGTTCTTCGGTGGCTTCACCATACGCAATGGAATATTCACCCTCGCCTTCACGGATTGACCCTTTACCCATGCCGCGGAAGCTTCCATCAACATCTTGGTGAACCTGAGGTGCAATCTTGGTGTGGTACAGCGCGGTGTAGAAAATTTCTTTCTGCGAATCAGTGCCACCTTTCACGCTTAGGTTCAGCGCGCTTGCCCATTTTTCACTGGCTTGCGTACGCGCGACATCAAACGACACACCCGCTTCTGCTTGGTGGTTGTTTTGTGCGCCTTCAGCACTGACGGCAGAGATCGCCACTTGTGCGTTCAAGGCCTGTGATTCTCCCTGTTCAAACTCAACATACGCCGTCACGTCGGCTTTGATGCGTTTGACCGGTTTAGCGTCATTGTCATAAACCAATTCGGAAATGTGTTCGGCACTCAAACCATCGGCTGGGACACCGCCAACGAGGAGTTGAACGTTTTTGATTTTCTTGTCGAAGGTGGCGTGGAAGAAGATTTTTTGGTTCTTCGCCCAGCCAGAAAAATGCGCAGCATCTCGCTCACCCGTGATGGTGTAACCATCGTCACTGACCGTCAGTTTGTTGCGCAGTGAGGTCGAACCCCAATCGCTGTTAAGGATCGAGTTTAAATCGATTTTCAAACGCTGCGGTTGGCCTTCAGGATAAGTATAACGGTGGAAGCCCACGCGCTCAGAGGCGGTCAGTTCGGCTTTGATGCCATTCTCAGCGATGTTCACGGAGTAGTAACCCGCTTCTGCCACTTCAGACGCTTTGTCCATCTTGACGGAAATCGCCTCGCGGTAATCGTCCGTGTCTTCAATGTACTTGGCGTTCTCTTCCGTGAATGGAAGGAACAGAATGTCGCCCAAACCGCCCATACCTGTACCAGACAGGTGAGTGTGCGAGAAGCCAAACAGGGTTTCTTTGTCGTAGTGATAACCCGACGATGAATGCCAGCCCATGAGCTCCGTATCAGGTGACAACTGCACCATACCTTCTGGCACAACTGCCCCAGGGAAGGTGTGTCCGTTAAACCCAGTACCAATAAAGGGATCGACGTATTTCAGAACATTCACTTCTGGCGAAACAACGCCTGTATTCGGGTTTGAATCAGAAGAGCTGGAGTTACAGCCAAATAAGAAAAGAGCAGCAGAGACGGACAACGCAACCTGAGAAACACGAGAAATAAACATAGAGTATTCCTTGAGAAAGATGCCGCGCACTGGCGGCATCGGGTCTATGAACAATTAGATTTTTGCCTGCATGGCTTCTTTTTTGTCGCCGGTCATTACGAAGCGAAGCTCGCCGCCCGCTTTGATGTCACTGTGCTCAAAGGTCAAGTCATCAGAAAGCGCGTTGCCATTAATGGTCACGGATTTCACGTACTTGTTATGCGGGCTGTTGTTGTCAGCAATGATGGTGAACTTGCCGCCTTCAACATCGATCGCCACTTCATCAAACAGCGGACGACCAATGGAGTAAGACGGGTCTGCCGGTGAAACTTGGTAGAAGCCCATCGCCGACATGATGTACCACGCAGACATCTGGCCGACGTCTTCGTTACCAATCAAGCCCGTCGGCTCGATGGTGTACATTTCAGCCATGATGCGGTCGAGGTATTCTTGGGCTTTCCAAGGCTCGTCAGTCATGTTGTACAGGTAAGGGATGTGGTGCGACGGCTCGTTACCGTGCATGTATTGACCGATGTAACCCGTCAAATCAGGCAGTTCTTCACCTGTGTTTGATGAACGCGCGGTGAACAACTCATCCAAATCTTCACGGAAGGCTTTCTCTGGAGTGGTGTCTTTCCCGTTTTCTTTATCCGCCTTAAAGATTTCTTGTTTTAGGCGGGCGAAGTCATGCATTGGCTGGAATTTCCACTGCCATGCATTGCCCTCAGTAAACGCAAATTCATCGACGTAATATGGGTCGAACGGCAGCAACGGACACTGCAGCGATTCACCGCTTGGGTGATTTGGCCATGCAACTGTCACACACTCATCTTCGCGCGATTCGTCAATAGGCTGGTTAAATGCCAGTGGTGGCTTGTTTGCGTTTGAACTGTTTGGATGATTTTTCGGACGCAAGAACCCTGTTTCAGGATCCCAGTGATTTAGCCAGTTATCAGCGCGAACAAGAAACTCGTCTTGAACCTTCACATCACCCGCCATACGTGCGATTTCAGATACCGCCCAGTCGCCGTAAGCAAACTCTAAGGTGTACGATGCACTGTTCCAATAGCCGTGGTGAACAAAGCCGTTGTCTTCGTACACTTTCACCTGCACCACGTTCGCTGCGCCGATGTTTTGGTCTTCCGTCCAATCTGGGAATTCGCTTTTCTCGTGATAGCGCGCAGTAAACTCAGCCGCTTCCAGCGCGTCTTGCGCATCCACATCTAAGCCTTTCACCATCGCATCGGCAATGATAGAAATCGCAGGGAAACCAATCATGGTGCCCGTGTAGTGACCTTGCAACTCCCACTTCGGTAGAATGCCGCCGTCTTTGTATTTGCGGATCAAATCGTTCGCGTATTCTTCAGCGCGTTCAGGGTTAATGATGGTTTGCAACGGGTGGAAGGCGCGGAAGGTATCCCACATGGAGTAGATGGAATAGTTTGGTGTATCGCCCGCGTTTTTCAGCTCTTGGGTACGCATTGCACGGTAGGTACCATCAACATCTTGGAACACCATAGGCGCGATGTTGGCGTGGTACATGGCCGTGTAGAAGATTTCTTTTTGTTCTTCCGTACCGCCTTTCACTGACACTTTTGCCAGTTCGCTGTGCCATGCACGTTGTGATTTTTCTAGTACCTTGTCAAAACCCCACTCGGTAACTTCCGCATCCAAGTTTTTCTTCGCTCCACGAGCGCTGGTCGGCGACAGGCCAAGAGTCAACTCGAGTGGTTTATCTGATGGCGCAAACTCCAGGTAGGCGATGGTCTTGGTGGCTTGAATCGCGTCGTTTTCAAGAGCGATGTCAGTTTCCACACCGTCAATCATGCCTGTCGCTTTCACAATAGGTTGATTGAACTTAGCGTAGAAATAGATGTGCTGGTTGTTCGCCCAGCCGTCAGAACTGCGCTTGCCACGTACCGTGTATTCATCAATAAATTCGATATCACCGATCGTGGTGCGGTTACCCCAGCTTTTATTGAGCGTGTGGTCTAAATCGAATTTAAGGAACGGGGTCGTGCCTTCTTTGAAGGTATATTTGTGGTAACCCACACGTGGTGATGTGGTTAATTCCACTTTAATATCACCACGGTTTAATTCAACAGAATAATAACCCGCTTCCGCTTTTTCATTTTCTTTATCGAAGGTGTTATAAGTCGCATTGCTTTTTTCAGTAAATGGCAGAATAAGAATATCGCCTAAATCAGTGATACCTGTTCCAGAAAGGTGGGTATGAGAAAAACCGTAAACAGGAATGTCTTCTTTTTTACCGTGGTCAAAATAACCCGCAGCAGAGCCCCACCCTTCCATTTCCGTATCAGGAGAAAGCTGCACCATCCCGCCAGGGTAGACCGCGCCCGGGAAGGTGTGGCCGTCAGCGCCTGTGCCAATAAATGGGTCAACATATTTAATCAGTGACTTATTAACCACTTCACCGACCAAACCTGTTTGCGTATTTGAATCCGAATCTGAATTACAACCAGACAGCGCAATAGCAATCACCACCGCAATCGGTGCTAATTTATGTTTCATTTTCATTCCTTTTAGAAAAAGGGGGAGGGCTCTCCCTTTAATTTTTCACGTTTTATCGTTATGGAAAACCGCAGACACTTAAACATGACCACATTGTTTAAATATATTTTGGAGGTTCGTTATTTCGAGCAGTCAATGACTAATAGCTTTTATATAAATCTAACCATTCATTCCATCTACTGTTTCTGGTTTAAAAAACAACCAAGGCTTCGCTAATAGTCCTCCCGATAAGTGGATCTTTTAAAAAAGGTGCCGCAGGGGGATGCAGCACCTGAAATCGTAATTGAGTTATTACAAAGAGAGCTCAGACTGCAGGTAGCTGATGATTTCAGCTTCCGTCGTCATTGTTTTTAGGGTGTTGCGGAAAGATTCGTGGATAAGTTTGCGCGCAAGGCCAGAGAAAATGCGCATGTGCTGATCGCCCTGGTTTTTATTTAGCGTCAGCATGATGACAAACTCGACCGCTCCATCTTCGTCGTCGCTCCAAATCACAGGCTTGTTCAAGCGAGCGATAGAGATAGACGAATGCGCAATGTTGTCTGATTTGGTGTGCGGGATAGCAAAGCCATTACCAAGGCCGGTGGTGAACACAGATTCACGCGCCCAGATATCGGCTTCTAACTCGTTCACCACGTGAGTACGACCACGCACACCTAGGTTACCCACCAGCGTTTGAATCGCTTCTTCTTTGCTGTTGAAGTCGCAATCAAGCAGCACACATTCAACGTCAAGCAATGGTTTGTCTTCTTGAGACTGTGCGAACGCTTCAAGCAAGGCTTCAACGTCGGCGATCGTCGCGCAATCACACGCTTCATTGAACAGCGCTTTACACGCTTCGCTGTCAAACTGACGAAGTGCCGCTTTGGTTGGTGCAATGCTTGGTGCCGCCATGCTTAGCTCGTTCAAGCCCGCGCCCACTAACAGTGGAAGAACCTTCTTGTTCGCGCCTAGCTCACCACACAGACCAACCCATTTGTCGTGCGCTTGCGCGCCAGAGACCACCGCGCGAAGTAAGCGCAGGAACGACGGCGCTAGGCTGTTGTAAAGCTTGGCAACGTTGTCGTTGTCACGGTCAACCGCCAGCAGGTATTGGGTCATGTCGTTAGAGCCAATACTGAAGAAATCCACTTCTTTGCAGAACTGATCCATGATGAAGGCCACCGATGGAATTTCTACCATGATGCCAAGCTCAATCGCACCAAATGGCGTGTTGTCGTTCGTCAGTTCCGCTTTCACGATCTCAAGCTGCTCTTTCACCCAACGGATTTCCTCGATGCTTTGAATCATCGGGATCATCACTTTGGTGTGACCGAATTGCGCCGCACGCAAAATCGCACGAAGTTGAGTGTGGAACAGCGCAAGGAATTGCGGGTAGATGCGCACCGCGCGGTAACCCAAGAACGGGTTGTGCTCGTGTGGCAGATTCAGGTAATCAAGCGGCTTGTCACCACCGATATCCATGGTGCGGATGATCACCGCCTTGTCGCCTGCGGCTTCCAGCACTTGCTTGTAGGCGTCGAATTGTTCTTGCTCATCAGGGGCAGTGGTGCGATCCATGAACAGCATTTCTGTACGGAACAGGCCAATACCTTCAGCCCCTTTCGCAAACGCCGATTCCGCTTCTACGGTACACGCGATGTTTGCCGCGATTTCAATCTTGTGGCCATCTTTGGTTTGTGCTTGTAGGTTTAGGTATTCGCTTTCAGAGGCTTTGACTTGTTCTGCCAACCACATAGCACGCTCAAAGTAAGTAGCAACTGCGTCAGATGGCGCTAACGCCACGATGCCTAGCCCGCCATCCACGAACAGTGTTTCGCCTTCGTGCTTCGTACACTCGTCGATTTCAACGCCAGAGACTGCAGGAATGTTGAACGCGCGCGCCAAAATCACAGTGTGCGAGGTAGAACCTGCTTGCGTCAGGATCAAGCCTTGTAAGAATGCACGATCTAGACCCAAGAATTGGCTTGGCGTTAAGTCATTAGCAATCACGATAGACGGTTCGGTTAAAGTGAAGTCTGTCGATACTTCAACATGTGGATGCGCTGTCATCAGCAATTGCAACGCGATGTCCTTGATGTCCAACACGCGCTCTTTTAGGTATGCAGACGATGACTGCATCAGGGTTTCAGTAATAGCAGCTACGGTCAGAAGAACTGCCTTCGCCAGCGACTCCCCGCTCGACACAAAACCCGACACTTTTTCGTTTAGGGTGTCATCGTTCAAGATCCCCAAATGCGCTTTGATGATTTCCTTTTCTTGGCCGCTCGCCAACTCTGCTTTATCAATCAGCGTTTCAGTCACGTGCTGCTTCGCTTGCTCGAAGGTTAGCGTGGCGGTTTCTTGCTCGAACACAGACAGTTCGATGTCGTTGTAACGAATGAGTTTACCCTTGGCGATACCTGCAGACAGACGCTTCGCGCGGATAAGGGTTGGGTTATGGTTCATCAGTGATTGTGGCAGGGTCACATCGCCCTCATCCATCACCACTAACTCTTCGTCACAATGCGGGAATTCTTCGCGTAGGTACGTCGCCAGCACATCAAATGCCGCTTCTGCGTCATCACCTTCAATGATCAATGAACAAGGGTCGTTCAACAGGGTGTCTGTACCCACCAGCGACAATACGCTTTTTGCTGAACCTGTGTTCTCGTTACGCAGGTTTTTCAGCGTGATCTCGCTGGTAAATTGACGGCAAACCGCTTCAAGGTGGTTTGCTGGGCGAGCGTGAATACCGTTTGGCAGTTCACAGGTAAATGCGACTTCTTTTTTCATTGTGTTCACTTAAATTTTTTCAAAAGAGATAAGGGGTGATTGATGGCGTCTTGCACGGAAACGATGGTGGGATTTTTCCCTTCATAGCGATCGCTTTCTGCCGGGCTAATTTCAGTGGCCAACAATATAAAATCCGCGGAATCAAACTCGCGCTTGGAGATTTTGTTTTCGATACCCATGGCACCTTGGGTTTCAATTTTAATGGTAATGGCGAGCGCTTTGGCTGCCTCAGTCAGGCGGTCTGCCGCCATGTAACAATGGGCGATTCCGGTATGGCATGCAGTGATAGCAACAACGTTCATTTGCTCTACTTATCGTTTGATTCAGACAGCTTGATGCTATGCCTTAACGAGCTGGACAAACAGATGAAATATCTATCATTTACTGGACAAAACGCGCATGAAAAACAATGTGTGAATTGGGTCACCGTCAGCATCAAAGCGTTCATATTCGCCACTATGTTAACTAATCGATTAAAAATCCAATCCAAATAAGCATCACTGGTGTTACTACGTTATTAATGCCCTTGTATGAGAATTTTCTAAAAATCAAAAACCTCCAGCCAAATGCAGAGGCCACATATACAAAAGTACAGAACAAAAAATAATTATTCTCACTTTTGGGTCACCAAGAAGATCGATTTAGCTCATAATTAATAACCGTATCATTGCAGGAATACACCTTTTATCAATGAAATATGCACTCCAAAAATGGTGGTTAATTATGGCTTGGTCCTCAGACAGTAGCTTATGCGTAATCATTTGGTCTGCCTTTCGCAGCCCATACTTTGGTGACGATCACATCCCAAACAATGTAAACAAAGCTGGTGAGGTGAAAATGTCACAGTTGAAGTTTTGGACAAACCTAGATCCAGAAATAAGACAAATACAAGCCACTCAAGCAGCTTCAACTTTAATCAACTATGTCAGTGGCAGTGGTGTACTTCATGGACTTGAAGATAAATATATTAATGGAAAATTAACTTACACAGAATTATTGACAGGTCTTAAGGATATACTGGCAGAGTCAGATAAAACGCTAAATGACATATACACATACTTTGATGATAAATTCAGAACAATCGATGAAATAGAGTAAAATATGAAAAACATTATATTAACACCACTTCTCATCATTTCCCTCTCATCAACCTGCATTGCAGAAGAAGGAACTGACACGGCAGAAGAAACTGGAAGAAAAAACCTTACCAATCTCAACATTTTGGGGGCTGAAATTGATCTATTTATGATGACAAATGGTAACTCAACAGCCTCTGGGGGAGGAATCGGATTTGACTTAAAAAAATCTTGGGGGCATCGAACGTCAGACGAAATAGTCATTGCCAACAATCACGGACAGTCAACAACGCCAACTGGAAAAACAAAAGAATACCGGGATTGCTTAAGGGAAAACAAAGGTGATAACACCAAATGCGAACACCTTGAAATTGAGATAAATAAACAAAATGAAATATCAAAATTCAACTTTTCCGAGTTTGATTTAACACTAGACGTTAACGGAACCATTGGTACCGAAGCGAAGAAGAACCCGCTAGATTACAGCCAGGCAAGAATAGGAGCAGGGTATAGAAAATTTGTGTCTAACGATTACACTTATCATATTGGAGCATTCACCTCTTATGAACTAGATCAAAGTAATGAAAACAGTAATTTCAATTATGGCGCGAGCGCATCCATCCATTTGTGGCAAAACGTGACATCAATTAACAACTTCATAAACCTTTCTGTTGATTACGCTCGCGTAAATTCTGTAAATGATACGCTTAGAAACGAGATACTCCAGGGTAATGACGATAAGCATTATGATCGTCTCAAAGGAAAGGCTTTCTTACAGGTTGAAATACCCATTTCCGGAATAAAAAAACTTGAAACATATTATATCCATTATTATGAAGTGGACGCACCAAAAGAAATCACAGATGCAAACTTGCAAAGCTATGGGTTATTTAGAGCTGGATTATTCTTTGACCAAAATTTTTATATTGCATTTACTGATGGGAAATTGCCATTCTCTATTGATGAAGAACAAAGCTATCAAATCGGTTGGTCAGTTGTTTTCTAGCCATTCAATAAAGAATTGAGAATGAGAAATATAGACACCTATTTGCTTTTACATTTGCACTCACAAAATTCAGTTTCTAGGTGCAACCATCAGTGGGCATATGCATAAAAAGAAAATGGGCAAGCTTTGCGTGATAAAATGGATACATCACCAAATAAAGTTAACTCAATACATTAAATAATTGATTGGCTGGACGTTGAAGAATCAGAAAGGTACAGTGAAAATAATGGAACTACCTCCTGAAATATTTATGCATATGACTATTGTTATCTATGCAACGTCTATATCCCTCGCGTTTGGTGGGATGCGAACTCCATCAAAAGCATTCAGTCTGGCCAGAGAGTAACTCCAAAACTAGGTGTTAATCTATTTGAAACAAGTGCAAATGCCATACACGATTGGTTATCCGAGTTTGGTTCGTCTTTTGGTTGGTTGGTATACAACGGAAAATTTAGATGAACTTCAAGAAAGTGCTAATGATGGGAATGCTTGCATTATTGCAGCCAAAAGGAATAATACCGAACTTAGTGGGCACATTACAGTAGTAGTCCCAGAAAGTGAAGTATTTAAAGCTAGGCGAATAAACTCTGTAGTATTAAACCCAGTTGAGAGTCAGGCTGTAAACATGAATCGTGAATATGTAGTGAAAAATAATCAATGGTGGATGAAAAATAATTTTTCCAGCTTCGGGTTTTGGATGCGCCATTGAAATAAGGAATAAAAATGTAATAGCACACATGGAAAGATTAGTATACACATGATAACCCTGTTATTTTAACAACCACTACATTGAAATTAAAAATATTCCACACATCAGCTTTTCTTTAATATGGAAATCTTATCGAATCTATAATAGAAACAAGATAGAAAAAACCAACCATGAAAGTTTTCATGATTAGTTTAGCAGCTAATGTGATTATTCTCCCTAACATAAAAGTAAGCGGTTAACAAACCCCACATACCAATAACACCCGGGCTTTGACATAGTGCCTTTTTCATCGGAGGCACCATGAACCAAGAGCAAAAACGCGCCCATTGGGCAGCAATTTTTGAGCAACAAAAACAATGTATGGTCCGCCTCGTTGTTGCAAGAACAATTTATCAATGACAGGGTGGGTCTGCGCTAATGTATTCGGAGTCTCTGTTGGGAGGCTCTTGCTTCCCGCTCCACGATGAGTTCCGCGCCGGATTATCCTCAAAAAACCGAAAGCATTCTCTGCTGTTTTTTATGTCAGGTTTTAATCCGGTGGTTCTACCGTTTTCGTCATCTTTCTATCGTTCATGCAAACTCGTGTGTAACTGGTTTACTTCAAAGGGGTGTTTGTATTTCAGCACTGCCCACGCTATCCGAGCCAGCTTGTTCGCCAGGGCGACACAAACCACATTGAAAGGCTTGGTTGCTCTCAGGTTTCTTAGCCAATCCCCAAATATCGCGCCCGTTTGCTCTGGCCTCGATAAAATGGCTCTCGCTCCATGAATAAACAGGGTTCGCAGGTGTTTGTTCCCCCGTTTACTTATCTCTAATAACTTAGGCTTACCTCCCGTTGAATGTTGCCTCGGCACCAACCCTAACCAAGCGCCCAGGTCCCGCCCATTCTTGAACTGCTCTACAGAAGACAAATCCGCCACACACTGGCTGGCTATCATGTCTCCAATACCCGGTATCGATTTCAACAGCTGGGCATCTGAGTTTTGTTCCACCTCCGCCCCTAATTTGAGGTCCTGACGCTTTACCTTCTCGTTCAGCTCTACATAGTGCTGATGGAGTTCGTGCAACTCATTTGACAATAAGTCCGGTAAGGTCACGGCTTGGGTGCCTAATCATGTGAAAAGGGTTCGCATCTTTGCATGCCCTTTGGGCAAGCTCACGCCAAACTCCAGAAGCACGGCACCGATACGCGACATGCAGGCAGTTCGCTGTTTCACATACGCACTTCGAATACGGTGCATGGCACCGACGGTTTGCGCATACTCGGACTTCACTTCCACGTAGCGCATTGAGGGTCGCTGTGCACATTCGGCTATCGCTTCTGCATCGATAAAGTCGTTCTTATTACCTTTGACGTAAGCACGAACATATTGAGGGGGGAGTAATTTAACGCGATGTCCGGCCTTTTGGCAGAAGCGTCCCAGCCAATGGGCGCCACCGCAGGCTTCAAACGCAACCAGTGTGGGAGATAGCGTGGAAAGAAACTCGATGAGCTTTTTACGTGTCAGCTTTTTGCGAAGAATGATATGGCCCGCTTTATCGTGGCCAATGAGATGGAATGTGGACTTGCCTAAATCGATTCCAATGACTTGAATAGACATGATGGTTCGCCTCCTATTTGCCTAACCTCCAAGCCTAGCGGGTTGGAGGAAAGGCGGACCATCTAATTAAGCCCGCAGCAGGTGCAGGCTTTTAATTCCTCAGAAAAGTGTTTTTTGCGGCTTATCTACACGCGGAATTGCCCAACCAATGCGCTGAGTTTACCTAGGGATGCACGCATATCTTGGGTGTAAGTAAGGTTTTCCTTGGCCGCAACTCGGCTTTCCTCAACCACTTCCTTCACATTCCGCGCGCTGGTATTCGCGGAATTCACAACAGCGCGCTGCTCTTCCGCCGCTGTCGCTATCTGCTCATTCATCATGTTGAGGTTATTGATTGCTTGCGTGATGCGCTCCAATGCATCGCCTGCATTTTGCGCATACTCAACGGTGCTTTCACCGCCTGTTTTCGAACGCCTCATTGATTCTACCGCGTCATCAGCACCTTTCTTCAAGCTGTCGATCATGCCTTGAATCTCATTGGTACTGTTTTGTGTGCGTGAGGCCAAGGTACGCACTTCATCCGCTACCACAGCAAAGCCTCTGCCTTGCTCCCCTGCGCGAGCCGCCTCTATCGCGGCATTCAGTGCCAGCAAGTTAGTTTGTTCGGCAATGTCTCGTATCACACCAAGCACAGACACAATACGTGCCACTTCGGTGTTCAATTGATCAATCACCGATGAGCTAAGGTCGATGTCTTTCGCAAGACCTTGTACAGATGTCACCGCCTGTTGCACCACCTGCCTCGCCGATTCACCGTCATTGCTTGCGGAGCGAGAGGCTTCAGAACAGTTTTGGGCATTAGATGAAATACTGTCTGCCGCATCGTTAACTTGATAGATGGAGCTGACCACCGACTCTACTTCTTCACTCTGCACTTCAACCCTGTCTGCCACACGCGCCGAAAGCTCAGAGATCGAACCAATGGCTGTATTTAGCGTGCCGGACTCAGTCGCAATTTGGGATACCAGCGTCTGTATTTTGATGACGAAACCATTGAAGGCTTTACCCAATGCGGCGATTTCATCTTTACCGCTATCATCAACGCGCTGCGTAAGATCTCCATCCCCCTGAGCAATATCGTTTAATCGTTCAAGCAGGGCATCAACAGGCTTGATAATGGCGCGAATAAGCACAAATGTCGTCATCACACCAAACAACAACGCCACCACCCAAAAGGTGGCGACCATGGTCACCGCAGTTTGCACCGCAACCGTTGCTTGTTCATCAGCTGTGTCTGCAATTGCATCGGCAGATGCGGCCAATTGTTCTAAATAGCCATCAGCGGCCGTGATGTTTGCTTCTAATTCTTCCGTGTAATTATCAGCAAGAACTTCTTGTTCTAATTGGTCACGATAGGTATCGAACAACTGCTCGTCATCTAGCGCAAAGACTTGCCATTTCGCGAAGTTGTTTTTCAAATCAATCGCATCTTGCTTGTCTTCGTCGGATTCCGCCAGCTCTTCAAGCACAGCCATCAAAGAGACAACTTCAACAGCTAGCGCATCAAAGTTCTTTCTGATCGCAGGTAGCTTCGTGGCGTCTTCTTCTGCCAAATATTCCCCTGCCGTGTCTTGCATTTCTATCACGTAACGTTGCAGCTTCAATGCGGCTTCAACCACAGGGTAATCGCGTTCAAATAGCTCGCCGAGTACATCGTTAACATCGCTGGCTGTTGCCCCATATTGGGTCGCCAACATATCACCTTTGTCTTCGGCTTTTGCCATCTCTGCTTCATTTTCTATCGCAAACTCATCGAGTGCGGTGATCAACTGCCCACCAATTTCGTCAAAATTATTCAACAGACGTTTGGCTTTTTCTTCTTCTTCCAGCTCTGCGTAATGCGCTTCATACATCCGTTCAATATTTTTTTTCAATAATGCATCCGCCGCCACCGCCTCTGATGCAATGCGCACTTCATCGCCTGAGATTAAAGGTTTCAGCGCGTCGTAAGATGTGGTGAAAACGTCGTTGAGTGGCTTAAACTGATCATGCAGCGTTTTAACTTCTTCTTTGCTTTCTGATGCCATGATTTCATTGGCCACTTTCCCACGCTCCCACAAAGACGCAATCATATCGTCCGTATTTTCAATCGTGGGTGCAATGTCTTCACTCAGGTTTCTGATGCTGGTGTCTAGCTTGAAGACATAAAACAGACCAGCTGCAGCAGTAACAGATAGCAGCATCAGTAAAAATACGATGCCGAAAATTAATTTGCTTCTAATTGTGCTTAGCATTTGTCTCTCCTAGAAGACAGATAGTGACGCAGTCTGCTGTAAAAAAAGAACATCTCAATAATGAGACTCTATTAAATCTAGCTCATCGCTGATTTGATGAGCCCAAAATGAGCAAATATTTTTTTGCGAGAGATGAAGGGGCAGTCACAGCCCCTGCAGAAAATGTTGCATTCGGTGCGATAAAAACAGGAATGGCCATTTTTCAGGAAATGCATATCACGAGATCTAGTTCACAGATTTCGAGCCTTTCAGTGCCCAGAGGCCGCCGTCATGAAATTTCTCTGTGATGTAGGCCATATGGCGTGACTTGTGACCTATGGGTTGGCAAATCAAAGTCTATCTTTTCAATAACTCACAGTAATCAGCAGTCACTATGAACCTTAAACGCATTGAAACCTTCGTTATCGTCGCGACCCTTCGCAGTTTTCGTAAAGCCGCCGAGCAGCAGTTCACCACACAACCGGCCATTTCTTCTCGCATTGCCAGCCTTGAGAAAGAGTTGGGGGTCACCCTGTTTGACCGCGATGCATCGCCTATATCTTTGACGATAAAAGGACGCGAATTACTGCCTTTTGCAGAGAAAATGCTGATGTCGGCGGAACAATTCCAAAAGCGTGCGGAGAATACCGCGCTGTTTACGGGCACGCTTCGTTTGGGCATTTCAGAAACCGTGGTTCACACCTGGCTGACCGAATTCTTGCGCAGCTTCAATGACAGATTTCCTCGGCTGGACATTGATATCACGGTGGATGTCACCTCCAACCTTCGCCACGATTTGCTCGACAGAACCCTGGATCTCGCTTTTTTGATGGGGCCACTATCAGAGCCCTCAGTCACGAATTTGCCGCTGTGTCGTTACCCTCTGGTGTGGGTGGCAAGCCCATCACTCGAACTACCCAAACGAAAACTAACGTTAGAAGAACTCGCCCCTTGGCCCGTGATCACTTATGCACGTAACACTCAGCCCTTTGGTGAAATCAAACAGCAGTTCAACCAAGCCGATACCACTAATGTGCGCTTTTTCACGTCGAGTTCTTTGTCAGCATGTTTGCGCATGACGGTTGATGGATTAGGGCTTGCCACGCTTCCCGCCAAAATTGCCGAGCCAGAAATTGAAAATGGACGATTACGCACGGTGGATTGCGATTGGACACCTTCCCCACTCGGTTTCACTGCTTCTTATCTTCGTGCCCCGTTCAATGGCGCAGCAGAAGAGGCGGCGAAACTTGCGATGGAAGTCGCTGCCATTCATACACACTGACATGCGTATATGGTCGCTAGTGATTAATTATATTTATTGGAAAAGGTAAAAAACTATAATTGGACGAAATGACATCAACCTGCAACATTTAATTAACACGATTAACATGTAGGTATAAGGATGACAGCCTCAATGATCGCCGGACAGGAAACGCCTATCGTGACAAACCAGCACGAAGCGGCTCTCAATCAAGCCCGTGAGTTGCGCCAACTGACGAGAAGCGGAAAATTCACTGGCTCCACCAGCGGATTTGCACCCGGCTTAGCACAGGGAAATGTGGTCATACTGCCCAAAAGCTGGGCGGATGATTTTCTGTTGTTCTGTCAACAAAACCCCATCGCATGTCCACTTCTTGCGGTCTCTGCCCCAGGTAAACCTATTCTCTATACCTTAGGCGAAGACATTGATATTCGCACTGATGTGCCGGAATACCGTGTGTTTCGACACGGTGAATTGTCAGAAGAAATCTACGACATTACTGACTTGTGGCGTGCTGACTTAGTGACGTTCGTGTTGGGTTGCTCGTTTTCCTTTGAAGATCCGCTGATGCGAGCAGGGCTGTCGCTGCGTAACATTGAATGCAATGCCAATGTCTCTATGTACCGCACCAACATTGCCACCAACCCAAGCCAGTATTTTAGTGGTGACATGGTGGTATCTATGCGTCCGTTTAAACCGGCGGATGCAATTCGCGCGGTGCAAATCACCACCCGTTATCCAAAATCGCACGGCGCCCCTGTTCATCTTGGTCACCCTGAAATGATTGGTATTGATGATCTTTCTAAGCCAGATTTTGGCGACGCAGTGCCGATTAATGACGACGAAATACCCGTATTTTGGGCATGTGGTGTGACACCACAATTGGCCATTGCCAATGCCTGCCCACCCATTGCCATCACGCATTCACCAGGGAAGATGTTAGTGACCGAAGTGAGCAATGATCAGCTATCTATTCTTTAACGAACACATGTGAAAAGGAGACTTCCAATGAAGTTATTGAAAACCCTGCTACCCGCTGCGGTGGTATCTTTCTCGGCATTAATGATGCCTTCAACATTCGCTGCGCAATGGCACATGCCAACCCCTTATGGCGACGCCAATTTGCCCACGCAAATCGCTTATGGCTTTGCAGAGCAAATCAACGAAGCCACAGGTGGCGAGCTGGACATCAAAGTTCACTCGGGCGCATCGCTCATGAAGCACCCTGAAATCCCTCGCGCAGTGCGCACGGGCCAGGTTCAATTGGGTGAAGTCTTCATCGGCATTATGGGTAATACCCACCCCATTTTTAAGCACGACAATATTCCGTTCCTCGCCACAAACTACGAACAAGCCAGAGCCCTTTGGGAAGCCTCAAAGCCTGAGATTGAAAAGCAGCTCGATAAAGAAGGCATGATGTTGCTTTACACCGTGCCATGGCCTGCACAAAGCCTGTACTCCAAAAAACCCGTCAACTCGCTGGCAGACATTCAAGGCACAAAAATGCGCGCCTACAGTCCGTCTACCTCGCGCTTGGCAGATCTGATGAACACCACACCAACCACGGTACAAGTGCCTGATATTCCTCAAGCGTTCAGCACAGGCATTATCGATGCGATGATCACCTCGCCATCAACAGGCGCAAACGGTCAAGCGTGGGATTACCTAAGCCACTTCAATGAAATCAAAGCGTGGATCCCTAAAAACGTGGTGGTCGTGAACAAGCGCGCGTTCAAACGTTTAGACAAGAAAACCCAACAAGCCATGTTAGATGCGGCTGCGGCTGCGGAAGCACGTGGTTGGAACGAAGTGACGGCACAAGAAGCCAAAGACACCAAAATACTGGCAGACAACGGCATCGTAGTTTCACAACCCTCTGAGCAACTTCTTGGCGAGCTGCAAGCCATTGGTGTCACCATGACCAATGAGTGGGAAGCAGAATCTCCAGAAACATTGGCTCCTGTTCTAAAAGCGTATCGTGGTCAGTAATTACTCACTACAGATAGACCACTTTAGATAAACCACGTTAGATACATCACCCTCCTCGAACGGATTGGGGAGGGCGTTCAAACCAATCATGGTGTTAACCGCGTATCCGCGACGGTTGAGCCAATCAGGACGGTTTAAAAAAGGTTAAGACTATGCGATTTAAGCAAGCCTTGTACATGCTGTCGGGCGGCTTGTCCGGTTTCTTCATTGTGTTGATCATGTTGATCATCCTCGCCCAAATTATCGGTCGTTTGCTTGGCTTTATTGTGCCATCGGCAGAAGACTTTTCCGGTTACGCTCTGGCAGCCTCCACCTTCTTTGGATTGGCATACACCTTTCACGAAGGCGGCCATATTCGCGTTAACCTTGCGATTCAACGCTTACCCGATGAATGGCAGCGCCCACTCGAAACAGTGGTATTAGCGATCGCGTTTCTACTGCTGTGCTTTGCCAGTTATTACTGCACTTACATGGTGTGGGAATCTTACGATTTCGAAGAAGTCACTCACGGCTATATTCCTATTCCACTGTGGATCCCTCAGGTTCCACTCGCTGTTGGCATGATGGCATTTAACCTCGCCGTTCTGGACAGCCTTATCGAAAACATTCGTGGCATTACGCCTCATTACAAGGTGCTTGAAGGGGAAGAAGTCGTCCTCGACCTTGGCGACGACAAGGAGAGCAAGTAATGGCTGACATGACATTGATATCGTTTATTTTGGCATTGAGCCTACTGCTATTTTTGGCCGCAGGTCTTTGGGTTTCTCTCGCGCTGATCGGCGTGGGCGTGATCGGCCTATATATGACCGGCAACGAACAAATCGGGCTGCTGTTTGCTTCATCAAGTTGGGGAGCCAGCACCAGTTGGTCGCTCACTGCGCTTCCGATGTTTATCTGGATGGGCGAACTGCTGTTTAGAACCAAACTATCAGAAGACCTATTCAAGGGCTTGGCCCCTTGGCTGAGCGGCCTTCCCGGCAAGCTATTACACGTAAACGTACTGAGCTGCGGCATCTTCGCGGCGGTATCGGGTTCATCAGCTGCCACCGCTGCCACCATTGGCCGCATGACGCTGCCCGAGCTTAAAGCGCAAGGCTACAGCGAGCGCATGGCAATCGGCACACTCGCAGGGTCTGGCACGCTGGGCTTACTGATCCCCCCTTCAATCATTTTGATTGTGTATGGCGTGGCGGCCGAAGTGTCCATTGGTCGCTTGTTCATTGCAGGCGCACTGCCCGGCATCATGCTGATGTTACTGTTTGTCGGCTATACCACCATCTGGGCCATGTTCAACAAAGATGGCGTGCCGCAACACACCAGCGACGAAATATCATGGTCAACGCGCTTTAAGTCTCTGAAAAAACTGCTGCCAATAGTCATCTTAATTGGTTTCGTCTTGGGCTCGATATACGGTGGGTTCACCACCCCAACCGAAGCGGCGGCTTTGGGTGTATTTGGTGCCATGGTGTTGGCAGCCATGACGGGATCACTGACGCGTAAAAGCTTTATAGAGAGCCTGCTTGGTGCAGTGAAAAGCGCCTGCATGATCGGTTTCATCCTGGTCGGTGCGCACTTCCTCACATTGGCCATGGGCTTTTTAGGTATTCCACGTGCATTGGCAGAGTGGATTGCCGCTATGTCGCTGTCTCCGTTCGAACTGCTGCTTTATCTCACCATTTTGTTTGTGGTGTTGGGCTGCTTTTTAGATGGCATTTCGGTGGTGGTATTAACGGTTGCTGTTGTCATGCCAATGGTGCAGCAGGCGGGTATCGATTTGCTTTGGTTCGGTATCTTTATCGTTCTGGTGGTCGAGTTGTCGCAAATCACCCCGCCCGTTGGTTTCAACTTGTTTGTTATTCAAGCACTCACGGGTAAAAACATACTGTATGTCGCACGGGCTGCGTTTCCGTTTTTCATGCTGATCTTATTAGGGTTAGTGTTGATTTCGGTGTTTCCAGAAATTGTGACCTATTTGCCAACCACCATGAGTCAACGGTAGCTGCAGACAATAAGAAATGGCCTGAAAGCGGCCATTTCAATAAAAAAAGCAGCGAACAACAAGGAGAATTCCTAAATGAAACTGAATTGCGACATGGGTGAAAGCTTTGGCGCATGGACTATGGGCAAAGACGCTGAAGTGATGCCGTGCATTGATATGGCTAGCATCGCCTGCGGATTTCACGCCTCCGATCCGGTCATCATGCGAAATACGGTTGCGCTAGCACTCAAGCATGGCGTGTCGATTGGCGCACACCCGAGCTACCCCGATTTGCTTGGGTTTGGGCGCCGTAAGTTTGATTGCACCGACGAAGAGCTTTATGCATGGTTGGGCTACCAAATTGGCGCACTGAAAGGCATTTGTCGCCAGCAACGCGCCATTGTAGATTACGTAAAACCTCACGGTGCGTTGTACAACACCATGATGAAGGATGAGAAAGTATTGCGCACTGTGATGCGCGCGGTGAAAGATACTGCGCCCGGTTGTCCCTTGGTGGTCATGGCGATCCCGCATCGTGACGCCATGAATAAGCTGGCAGAAGAAATCGGCATAGAACTGCTGTTTGAAGCTTTTTCAGACCGCGCCTACGACGATGAAGGCTTTCTGGTGGACCGTCGTACTGAAGGCGCTGTGCATGGCAGCGCGGAAACGATTCTTCGCCAAGTGCAGCAAATCACCGAACAAGGCACAGTGACGACCCTGAGTGGTAAAACCCTCAAGGTAAACGCCGACACTCTCTGTATTCATGGCGATGGCCCTCATGCTTCGGCAGTGGCACAAGCATTGGGTCAATGGAGGGCAAATGGCACGAATTGAGGCCGTCAATGAGCAAACATTGATTGTGTATCTGGGCGATACGATTGATGAAGCAGTGGCGGCAGAGGTTAATCACGCCATCTTTCAAATCCAACATGCTCTTGGCAACTTAGTCACCGATATCATTCCGTCTTACAACTCGATATTGGTGAGCTTTGATCTGACGCGAACCGATAGATTCGACATCATCAAACGGATCAAACACGCTTTGGCCACTCACGCTGAAAGCCTGAGTAATGACAGCGATCGCGTGCTGGTTGAAATACCCGTCTATTACGGTGACGACGTTGCGTTGGACATGGCGGATGTATGCTTAAAAACCGGCCTTGATGCAGACGCCGTGATCAAATTGCACAGCGAACGCGAATACCGTGTTTATGCCATTGGTTTTAGCCCTGGCTTTGCCTATCTCGGCAGTTTGGATGACGCCATTGTGATGCCAAGAAAATCGACACCACGGCTGAAAGTGCCAACAGGGAGTGTTGGGCTTGCCGACAACCAAACCGCCATATACCCAAGCAGCACACCGGGTGGCTGGCAGATCATTGGTCGCACCCCGCTGAACATGATCGACTGGGACAGTGAAACACTGGCTCGTGTGAATGTCGGCAACCGCGTTAAATTTTCCCCTATAGACAGGGAAACATTCATCCAGTTGGGAGGAGCGCTCGATGAGCTTTGATGTCGTCAACCCCGGTATGTTAACCCTGCTTCAAGACGCAGGTCGGATTGGCTATCAGCATTTAGGGATAACCGCAGGCGGCCCGATGGATGAACATGCTTTTTATTGGGCGAATCGTCTTTTAGGCAACCCTCCCAATACCAACCAACTGGAAATCACCTTCGGTCAGCTTCAGCTCAAGGTCAACGCCGCCACTTGCATTGCCATTACTGGTGCAGACTTGTCTGCCCGCATTAACGACAAGCCCGTGAAAAGCTGGTGTACCTTCGCCGTGAAAAAAGGCGACACACTGGAATTCGGCACGCCCAAGCAGGGATTACGCGCCTATTTAGCCGTAAAAGGCGGGTTTGAATGTGAAGAGAAACTTGGCAGCGTCGCCACGGTCAAACGCGAGAAAATCGGTGGCTTAAAGGGCAACGGCGAGCCACTTAAACAAGGTGAGGTACTGCGTTTCACTCCGCACGTTCAGCCGATTGATCAACGTGCGCCAAAGTGGACCATACCCAACTACGATGCGCCGCTAGAGCTGGGGGTAATGCCCGCTTATCAAAACGCTTCGTTTTCTCACGATGCACAGATGACCTTTTTCACCAGTGCGTATGAAGTGAGCCAAAACATCGACCGCATGGGCTATCGCCTGTCGGGTGCGCCCATCAAAAGCAGCCTTGGCGGTATTATTTCTGAAGGTATCGCATTTGGCGCGATTCAGATCCCCAATGACGGCCAGCCCATTGTCTTGATGAAAGACAGACAGACCATTGGCGGTTACCCCAAAATTGGCTGTTTGAGCAGTTTAGGTGCAGGTCAGCTTTCGCAGCGCAGACCCGGACAAACCGTGAGTTTCTCCCCGATGGACGTGGCAGACGCCGAAGTCGA
The DNA here is from genome assembly GCF_045679545.1 of Enterovibrio litoreus. Lineage (NCBI taxonomy): Bacteria > Pseudomonadati > Pseudomonadota > Gammaproteobacteria > Vibrionales > Vibrionaceae > Enterovibrio > Enterovibrio litoreus. The sequence goes on along the minus strand of NZ_CP166195.1, from coordinate 921,150 downwards.
GAGAAGGCTGTTTAATCGCGTGATATTTGGTTAAAAATTCATTGGCGTAGCAAGTGTTGAATGCGCTACGCTTCCTTTCAATCCAATGCTCAATTAAGCCTTTCAAACATGAATTTCATCATCAGAAATGTTCTATCTTCGGATGCAAAAGGCATCACAGAGATCATTAACCCTATCGTTGAAAGTGGTCAATTCACTATCCTTGATTCCCCTTTTTCTGTGTCTGACCAAAGCTTTTTCATTCAGTATTTTCCAGTCAACGGGGTATTTCTTGTCGCCGAAGATGAAACGTCGTCCAAACTCATTGGCTATCAAACAGTGGAACCCTTCGCCAGTTACACACGCACACTCGATCACGTCGGCATCATCACGACGTATGTAGCAGAGAATCATCGTCAGCAAGGGGTGGCTTCTGCGCTTTTCCGTGCGACCTTAGAAACTGCAAAAGCCCGTGGTTTCGAAAAACTGATTGCTCAAGTACGTGACGACAACGAAGCTGCTCTATCCGCCTATTTGAAGCAGGGCTTCGACATTGCAGGAAGAGCGAAGAAACACGCCAAGATTAACGGCCAATATATAGATGAAGTGATGCTGGAAAAACTTCTCTAGCATCCAAGCACGCAATAGCGATTTTTGATTTGAGACTAAAAAACGCGCCACTCGGGCGCGTTTTTTTATCGTGATTACAGCAAATAACTATAAGTCTTCAAGGAAACTTGGGAAGGAGTTAATCGCGTATTCCGCTTGCCAAATCATCAGATCTAGCGTGTCGTCGGTCCAATCAATGTAGAACAATGCCGTGAAACCGTTGATGTCATTATCAATGCTGTTTAGGTCATTTTGATTAACGCGAAACACGGGCTGAGACAAAAACTGAAGCTCTTCTTTAATGGGTGTCGAGAAGTGACGCGTTAAGCCGTTATTGAGGAAAAAGATAGGCGTAAAGCGTGCGGCGGAAAGATAGAAAATGTCGCCATATTGTTTGGAATCAACCCCGATCACGTCGGCGTCTTGCTGGCCATCGCCATCAGAAACGAATTCTCCTTGCAGATTAAAATTGGTAATTCGAGCTGCATTGTTGGCCCAAACGGTATTTGCCATGCCAGCATTTGCCATGTCGGCTTGAATGTTCGCTAACACCGCATCGCCCAAGCCAGACGCATCAAAAACAGTGGCAGGCTTACCCGTACGAATGGCCGAGACTGTTGCCAACCCGCCTCCCAGGCTGTGGCCTGTATAGTGAATCGAGTATTGACCATAGCGATTGGCTAGTCTCACCGACTCTGACATCGCCATGCGATATTGAGGAGGGATCGCTCCACCCGCCATGATGCCGTTGTTCACCCAATCGGAGGTGCCTAATTCACTGCCGCGAAATGCAATCACCGCATTGCTCCCGCTGGTATAAACCACCGCGTGAAAGCCTGTGCTGCTGTCGTGAACGGTTTCTGCTAGCGTCCAACCTCTTGGCGCGCCCCAGCTTTTGTACACGTATTCTGAAAACGCCAAGTAATGCAGTGCATCGCCTGCCTGATTGACTGAAGGCGGTTGATGCGTTTTATACGTCGTGCCTGTTGTATTTGCCGTGTCAGTTTGGTTGGGGTTTAACACAGAATCTAAGTACGAACCTAAGTTGCCCAACTCTTCTTGAGTGGTTGCTGACACGTATTGCGCCGATAAGCCCATTACAACCGCGAATGAACATGCAATGATCTTTTTCATGAGAACTTGTCCCTTTCCTAGTTATTAGCATTTCAACCAATAGTTAAATCGATACTCCTTGTATCGATTTAAAGGTTAGGTTGTCATTCCGATCTTGCCAGTCATAAATTGTGTCATTATTAATACAATTCAAACTTAATATATTCCTTTCATTTAGCCGAAAGAAATACATAACTAAAGCATTGATATTAAATATTTAAATGGGGGATTGTCGAACATTAAAAATGAGAGGGTATTTCGGCAACTGTAAAGAAAACCGCCAGTCTAATTCGTCTAGCAGTTTTCATCATCTATGATGCCCAAATCAGCTCACTTCTTCGTGGTGAGTGCTCAAGCGGAGGAGAAGATAAGTAACGGGCGTAAGCGTCACCCCTCCTTCATCAGTGCTTCCAACTCTCGCGCTGCGCGTTGAAGCTGAGGTTTAAAGTGCAGCATTTCGTCTAAAGATCGTCGAAATACCGGCGCATGAGTAAAGAGACACGCATGCAGTTGCCCTTGTTCATTGCGAATAGGGACCGAAATCGCCACCATGCCATCAATGAACTCTTCATTGTCTATGCCGCATTCATTCTCTGCGACTTCATTCAATGTACGTTCCAGTTCGATCGGGTCGGTGATCGTATTTCTCGCTTGTCGCTCTAGCGACAGATTATTGATCAACCGTTGCCGACGCCTTTTCGGCATTGAGCTCAAATAGAGTTTTCCACTGGCGGTACACCAAATCGGGGTATGGCTGCCAATCGGCAAATTAATCTGCAATGGCCAGTTGGTCTGAACCCTGTCGTAATAAATCATGTTGATGCCATTAGGCAATGAAATCCCGCAGGTTTCACCTATCTCGTCCGCAAGCTTTTGCAAAATCGCCTGTCGCATGGATTTGAATTGTGCCGTGTGCATGACACCCAGCGCCAAATCATGCAAACGCTTTGCGGGGATCAAGTTTCCTCGCAGATTGGTTTGCACAAATCCGTCACGCTCGAGTTGCTGCAAGAGACGATGAATACTGGGCTTGGGGATGTCGAGCATGATCGACAACTCTAAAGGGGTTGGCGGTCTTTCGGCACGAGAAATGGCTTCAATAATTTCCAGCACACGGGCAATGGAGGAAGCTTTTTCGCGTTTTTCTGTTGTCATCCTTGCACCTGATCGATGAGGGGAGTCTTGACATGGTGGTGACAAAGCCGTTGATTATGCTCCGTTATTGTCCATGTCTCCCTCCCAATGTTGTATTCGAGATTTGTACACCTAGTAGCCGCGAGTATAAGCGAATTGCATGGCAAATCAGAACTCCACGGTGTGCCTGTATTATCCAGCTCACACAAGCACACCGTGCGTCTCGGTATTTTTACACTATTTCATCACAGGCATTGAAAATGACACGCCCTCGCGCACGGCTTCTGAAGGCCAACGCTGAGTAATGGTTTTACGTCGCGTATAAAAACGTACGCCATCAGGGCCGTAGGCACTCAGGTCGCCAAAGAATGAACGTTTCCAACCGCCAAAGCTGTGATAAGACACGGGCACAGGAAGCGGCACATTTACGCCAACCATACCCACTTCAATGTGATCAGAGAAATAACGCGCCGCTTCGCCGTCACGGGTGAAGATACAAGTGCCATTGCCATATTCATGGTCATTAATGAGTTGCATAGCCTGCGCCATGGTATCGACACGAACGACCTGAAGCACAGGACCGAAAATCTCTTGTTGATAGCTTTCCATATCGGGTTTGACGTGATCAATCAACGTCGCGCCAACGAAGAAGCCGTTTTCATGGCCTTTGATCGCAGGTTCACGGCCATCCACTACCACGCTTGCCCCTTGCGACTGTGCACTGGTGATCAAGCTCACCACGCGATCACGATGTGCCGCCGTGATTACGGGGCCAAAATCATTGCTGTCATCTTGGCAACCACCCACTTTCAGTGCCGCCATTTGAGTATTGAGTTTTTCCACCAATAGATCGGCAGTGCTATCGCCGACCACGGTTACCACCGACAGTGCCATGCAGCGCTCGCCAGACGAACCAAACGCCGCACCCAATAGTTGGCTAACCGCATTATCTAAATCGGCATCCGGCATCACGATGGCGTGATTTTTCGCCCCGCCAAGTGCCTGACAGCGCTTCCCTGCTGCACTGGCGCGTGCATATATACTTTCCGCCACAGGCGTTGAGCCCACAAAGCTCACCGCAGAGACATCGGGATGATCGAGCAGTGCATCGACGGTGTTTTTATCGCCATTCACCACATTCATCACTCCTGGCGGTAAGCCCGCTTCATGCAACAGTTTTGCCACCAATAGCGTTGAACTCGGCACGCGCTCAGAAGGTTTAAGAATGAAGCAGTTACCACAGGCAATCGCGAGTGGGTACATCCACAACGGCACCATCACGGGGAAGTTGAACGGTGTAATGCCCGCGACGACCCCCAAAGGTTGAAATTCGCTCCATGCGTCAATGCCCGGCCCAACATTTCGCGTGTGCTCGCCTTTAAGCAGCTCGGTAATGCCGCACGCATATTCAACATTCTCAATACCACGCTGCAATTCGCCCATGGCATCGTGTCGAATTTTTCCGTGCTCTTGCCCGATCAACGCGCAAATCTCATCCGCATTTTCTTCCAACAGTTGCACAAACTTCTGCATGATGCGCGCACGTCGAATCGGTGGCGTATTGCGCCATGCCGGGTACGCCTCTTTGGCACGTCGCACCGCTTCTTCTACGGTCTGTGCGCTTGCGACATCAACGCAAGACGTCGACTCGCCTGTCGCGGGGTTGTAAACAGGCAAACTTGCAGATCCTTCTGCAACCAGTTCGCCGTTAATCAAGTGTTGAATGGTGTTCATGGTGTGCTCCCTTTCCGTTAAATGTCGTTTTCTTATTCATTGATGTTTCCAGCCATTGACCTTGTTGCTTGATCTTCAGCGCCAGAGTTGCGCATAAATCGTCATCATTTCTTCAATGCTTGGCAATCTGGGATTGTTCGCCGGAGAGCCTGAAGCCATGGCTTGTTCTGCCATGGTTTGCATTCGATCGAAGAAGACTGCGCGGTCAATGCCAAAGCCCTCTGGCGTCGGCACGTTCAGATCGCGATTGAGCGACTCGAGTTCCGCTAAGAGCTTTTGGCAGGCAATATCAGACGTGTCTTCTGCGCTCGCCACGCCCATCGCCCTTGCACAATCGGCATAGCGTTCTGGTGCGGAAGGAATGGAAAATGCGGTGACCGACGGCAGCAGCATGGCGTTGGACAATCCATGAGGAACATGGAAAAACGCACCAATGGGACGGCTCATGCCATGCACCAGTGCAACCGAAGCATTAGAGAACGCGATACCCGCTAAGGTTGCCCCCAACATCAAATCACCGCGCGCTTCAATGTCATTGCCGTTGTTGCAGGCACGACGAAGGTTTGGGGCAATAAGACGCATGGCTTCTTTGGCGTGATAATCGCTAAACGCGTTGCCCTTGCGGCTGACGTAAGACTCAATGGCGTGTGTGAGCGCATCAATGCCCGTGTCTGCGGTCATGCGCGAGGGCAAGGTATGTGTTAGCTCGGCATCTACCAATGCAGCGACAGGCATGAAGGCTGGGCCAACACACAGCATTTTTTCATCGTTCTCGGCATCCGTAATGATGGTGAAGCGGGTGACTTCTGAGCCTGTCCCTGCCGTGGTTGGGATAGCGACAACCGGAATAGCAGGTTCGGCCACGATTCGCGGAAAACGGTAATCGCGCATTTTCCCGCCGGATTTCGCCAACACAGCCATAGCTTTCGTGCTATCAATCACACTGCCTCCGCCAAGCGCGACCAAGCTGTCGTAGTGGCCTGCACGAATCGTATCCACACCAGCGCCGATAGACGCATCCGTCGGCTCTGGAATGGTGTCATCAAACACAGTAGATGACATACCCGCCGCACTCAGTATCGATGTCACTTTACTGGCTTGCCCCAATGCGACCATGGTTTTGTCAGTCACAATTAACGGGCGTCGGCAGCCTAGCGATGTCAGCACATCCGCCAGTTTGTTTAATGCGCCATCGCCGATCTCCATCAGGCGCGGCAGGATGATTGAATAAGACATAGCGACTCCTTGTTAACCTGTGCGCATGCACATAACAATTTGATGTGAAATAAAATTAATCGACGATGGATTAGGGCGAATACACTGTTGCAGGCAACCAAGTCACGATGGACGGCACGAAAAAGACGATCGCCAACCCAATCAACTGCAGCAGGATAAATGGCACGACCCCACGATAAATGTGTTGAAGCCTGATGCCTGCTGGCACGACACCCTTGAGGTAAAAAAGTGCAAACCCCACAGGTGGTGTCAGGAAAGAGGTTTGGAGACATACGGCGAATAACACGGCAAACCAAACCAGATCAAACCCAAGCGCACTGACGACAGGTGCGACAAGCGGCAAAATAATCAGTGTCAGTTCGATCCAGTCGAGGAAGAAGCCAAGGAAAAAGGTCACCACCAGAATCGAAATCACGATACCACTGGGGCCAAAAGGCAAACTTGTCAGTGCTTTTTCAATGAGTTCATCGCCACCAAGGCCACGAAGAACCAGCGAAAAAGCGGTGGCACAAACGATCAACGCAAAAATAAACGCGGTGGTTTTGGTGGTCTCTCGACCGACTTCTTTCAACACAGTGAACGTCAGTCGACCTCTTGCCAAGGCCAATAGCGTTGCGCCCATGGCACCGACACCGGAGGCTTCCGTTGGGGTCGCCACGCCCATAAAGATGGAACCCAAAACAGCGATAATGAGCCCTGCGGTCGGTAATACGGCACGAAGCGCACTAAACACGATGGCAAGGCTGACAGGCTCAGCATCGGCAGATACGGGCGCAACATCCGAGCGCAAGAAACCCAAAGACAGCACATAGGCAACATAGAAGCCTGCCAACATGATGCCGGGGAACACGGCGCCAAGGAACAGATCGCCCACAGAGACACCAATGCGATCCCCCATCATCACCAACATAATGCTGGGCGGGATCAAGATACCCAAGGTACCCGTTGATGCGACCGTGCCGCACGCCAACTCTTTGCTGTAGCCATCACGCATCATCAAAGGCATACCGAGTACGGCAAGCAGCACAACCGACGCGCCAATGATGCCTGTGGATGCCGCGAGCAGCAGACCAACAAAGATCACGGTAACGGCCAGCCCACCTCGAACACGTCCGAACAAGCGCACCAAATTACCCATCAGATCTTCGGCGGTGCCAGAGCGGTCAAGCATCAACCCCATAAAAATAAACATGGGTAACGCAACCAACACCCAATTGGTCATGATGTCCCACATACGGGGAACAACCAGCGAGGCATAGTTCCAGTCGATACCGATAAAGGCATCAAACCAGGTATCGGCAAGCATGGCGACCGGAATAAAAATCATCGAAACGCCGCACAGTACCCAAGCGACGGGGAAGCCTGTGAACAACAAAAGGATAAAGGTGCCGAACATCAGCAACACAAGGATTTCATTCACTTCCATCAGATTGACTCCTCACGCTCTGAATCCGTCGCAGGTAACGATGTGTCCGGTGTTTGGAAAATCGCAGCAATGACTCGGCTCAGGCGAGAAACGACAGCCACGGCCAGTAACACAAACGCCACCACCAGCACGCCTTTCATGCCCCAGCGATAAGGCAATCCCCCCGGTGAAGCTGAGACCTCGCCAAGCTCCCACGAATAGGCCACGAACGGCAGGGCATACCAAAACACCAGCACCAAAAACGGAAACAAGAGCAGTGATAGACCCAACAGTTCTATCCATGCTTGTGTCTTTAAGGAAAAACGATCACGCAGCAAATCAACGCGCACATGACTGTCCGTGACCATGCAATACGACAAGCCAACTAACCATCCGAGCGCGTACAAGTGCCATTGCAATTCCTCAAACTCGATGCGCCCTTCACCCAGCAGATAACGCATCAAAACGTTGGTGATGATCACCAGCATTAACACCACCCATACCCATGAAAGGCTGTTACCAAGTCGAAGTAAAAACGAATCCAGCAGCCGAGAGAGTGGCGTGACGGGAAAACTCTCCCGTTCAACCTCTGCGTGTTGTGGTAACACCAACTTGATTTCCTTGTTGTCGCGCATAGCGCCCTCCTGCCCAAAAAAGGGTTCCCCAAGTCCATGACAAGGGGAACCTTGTCGCCGTTGTTATGCGTTATTGTGCTTTTTCGACATCGTGATTATTCACCTCGCGTTTATTCAAAATCACGCGGCAGATATGCCTTCTGCTTCCACTCTTTGTAGTTATCCACGAAGCGCTGCTGCGAGTCATAGATACGCTTGAAGTCAGGGTCAGTGGCGGCAATTTCGTCCATCACTTCGGCAGAGAGCGTTTGCAGAGATTTGAGCAGTTCGGGGTTGAGGGTACGTGCAGTCACACCTTTGGCTTCAAACCCAGCCATCACGTCACCTTGCAGCGATTCGCCTCGGGTCAGTGCGCGGAATGTGCCCGCAGTACACGCCATATCAATGGTGGCCTTGGTGGAGTCTTCCAGTTTGTCCCAAACCTCTTTGTTAACCACAAGGTGAGACGCGGTGAATGTTTGGTGCCAACCGGGGAAGTAGTTGTTTTTGGCGATCTTGTCGAAACCCATCAGCGTATCAATGGCAGGCATGGAGAATTCCGTGGCATCAATCGCCCCTTTCTCAAGCGCAGGGAATATTTCACCACCCGGCAATACGGTGACCGATGCGCCCGCTTTTTGCAGCACTTTCCCGCCAATACCGGCAAAACGAATTTTCAGCCCTTTGAAATCATCCAGTGAATTAATTTCTTTGGTAAACCAGCCCGCGGTTTCAGGGCCAATTACACTACATAACACAGGATGCACGCCGTGTTTTCCGTAAAGATCTTCCGCCAGTTTCTGACCTTCACCTTCATACCACCACGTCGCGTATTCCCAAGGTTCCATACCAAATGGAACCGCCGCAAACAGTGCCGCTGAAGGTATTTTCCCTTGGTCGTAACCTAGCCAGGTATACCCTGCATCTATTTGATTGTTTTTCACCGCTTCGGTAATACCAAACGGAGGCACTAGCTTACCGGGTTCATAAATTTTGAATTTGATGTCGCCATTGGTGGCCTTATCAATTTGTTCCGCCACCAGTGTGATGGGGTCACCGAGCGCGGGTAAGTGCGTGCCAAAAACAGCCTGTACTTTCCAGCGGATCTTCTCCTGAGCGAGCGCCGGCGTTGCAAGCAGCGCAGCGGTTAAACAACCAACGAGTACCGTTGTTGTGGTCTTCATTCCCTTTAACCCATTACTTCTCATCGCTTTGATCCTCTTTTGTTATGCCTTTACTCTGGCTCATTGAGCCAAAACCAAATAAAAACGATACGATACATATCATTTTCCACAAAAGTGGGTTTCGCAAGATGGGATTTAAAACGATACATTTTGAATCGTTATTTGCTTCAAATGGCTTAATATTGAACTGATCGCATCAATAGTGAGAATTTAAAGGTTAAATTTTTGTTAAACCAATATGATACGGGCAAAAAGAAAATGTCGAAAATGAGAAAGCGCCAGTAATGCAGACAGACATCATTCCTAAATATGAGACAAGAGCATTCTGAAAATCACCCTCTATGTATGCGGTGAAGGCGGGAACAAAAGGTGATGCCCCTCAAAAAATACAAAATAACTTGCTGTTAGCATTTCTCGATGAAAACCAATCACATAGCGTATAGGTTCATAGTGAAAACTGTGAGATCTCGCATGGGTTTTGTGGTGAGTTTTCATCTGCAGGCAAATAACATTAAAACTAAGACAAGTGAGGAAGCATTCGACCTCGCCTTTGGCATGCTTAGCGTCTTAGGCCTTCAATACAGCGCTGGATAAATTCAGCGAAGAGAGATAGCTTCTCAAACAATGGGTTATGTACTGACCCCAGCGAAGCCCCCAAAACACGAAAGAGACTGTGTACTGATGATTAAAACGGCGAAGCGATTTATACGAAACGAATCTGGCGTCACTGCTGTCGAATATGCCATTTTGGGTGTGGCGATATCTGTCATCGCGCTGGCAGCACTCAGTGAAGGTAGCGAATTGCGAGAGGCGCTCATGACCGCATTTGTGACTATCCAAACCAATATCAATAGCGCAGGCTCCTGATTACGCATTTATTTTCTCTCACAACCACCTCTACTCTACGCAAAGGTCTTCATAAATCGCGAGAATGACCGCGCAGGAAACCAAGCCTCGGCCTAATCCTCAAATAGCCTAACCTGTTTCAGAGTTTAGAAACGACAACTTTACTTAAATGACGCCGCTGCTGATTCCTATACTTCGTACCGAATGAGGTGCGGGAAAAGACGAAATGACAGTGCACGACAGTGGGTTGATTTCATGCAGAGAATGCGGGCTTGTTTGTGCCATTCCTAATTTGGAATATGGCCAAGGAGCGGCGTGTCCTCGTTGCAACCATACCCTGCTAACAAGTGTGAAAAACAGCCACACCAAAGTTCTCGCTTACGGCTTATCTTGCGGCATCATGCTGGTGCTTAGCTGCATTTTCCCGTTCATGTCAATTCGCGTTCAGGGGCTGTCAAACGACATCGTATTATTGAATGCACTCAGCGTATTTCACTATTTCGACAACGATGTACTGGCTGCAATGCTGATCTTCACCGTGGTGCTCCTGCCCGTTTTGACCGTTGCAGCTTTGATGTATCTGTTCTTCAAAGCCAGTCGTTCAGAGCATTGTGAGCGCAACGCAAATCGATGGACGCAATTTCTCTGCCGCTTTGTTCTTCGTATTGAGCCTTGGTTGCTTGTCGATATCTTCTTTGTGGGTGTTTTGGTCAGCATCGTAAAAATTGCCGCTATGGCGGAGATGTCGCTGGGCCCTGCATTTTGGACGTTTTTTCTTTACGCACATCTGGTTTTGAAATGTTCGCGCGTGGCAGACAAGCAATGGCTTTGGGATCGACTGTTTCCCACTCAGTCTTACGCACATGTTCATGCTGGCGATACCCATCTCAGCCAAACACATCTTGTTTGCCGATTATGCAGCCAAATCAACCCAACACACGCATCAAACCAGCACGATCCCACGAAGTGCCAACGATGTGGCAGCGGCTTGCAGGTATTTAATCCCTCAACAATCCTAAACCGCTCAACGGCACTATTGATCACTGCGATCATCCTTTATATCCCGGCCAACCTCTACCCCATGATGTATACCACCAGCTTTGGCGCATCGGACGCATCCACCATCATGGATGGCGTGATCTTGATTTGGCAGTTAGGCTCATACCCTATTGCGCTGATCATTTTGACCGCCAGCATCATAGTGCCGATCACAAAAATGCTGATCTTGGTGCATTTACTCATCAAGGCGAAATCCTCAAGAAAACAAGGCTCAAGAGACGCTTTAATGCGACTGAAACAATATCGTTTTATTGAAATCATTGGTCGTTGGTCAATGATCGACATCTTCGTCGTCGCGATTCTCACCGCGCTGGTTCAGTTTCATCAACTCATGAGTATTACCCCCGGCCCTGCGGTGTTTTATTTCGCGCTGGTCGTCGTATTCACTCTGCTTGCGACGCACGCCTTTGACCCTCGCATTCTTTGGCAAACCGACGGCGTTTTAGCAGATGAGAATTTTGCTGCTTCACCGCCTCCGGTCTCAAGCCAACAGACACCGATAAAACAGGAAAAGCATGGATAAGGACAAGGCCGTTACCGCACAAGTGAAGCCCGCCAAACGCATGGCAGCAGTGTGGATCATTCCCATCGTGTCTCTTTTCGCGGGAATTTGGATGATCTACCAATACGCCAGTGAACAAGGGCCAGAAATCACCCTCACCGTCCCGACCGCTGAGGGTATGGAAGCGGGGAAAACGCTTGTCAAAGCGCGAAGCGTGAAAATTGGTGTGGTCACTAACGTGGCGTTGAGCAAAAACTACAACGAAATTTTGCTCACGGCGCGAATGGACAGTGGCACCGAAAGAATGCTGCGAGAAGATACGCTGTTTTGGGTGGTCAAACCCCGCATTGGAACAGAAGGTGTATCAGGGCTGGAGACCTTATTATCTGGCCCATATCTAGAACTCAGACCCGGCGAATCTGACGTGGAGCAAGACAAATTCACCGTTTTAGATTCCCCACCTGTCGCCCCCGCAGATACCAAAGGTTTGCGTGTGGTACTGACCTCTGACGATGCCGGTAAACTCGCCATTGGCGATCCTGTGATGTACGAAGGGTATACGGTCGGTCGTGTCGAAAAAGTCGGCTTCGACATCGACAAACGATACGCCACCTATCAGCTATTTATCTTCCAGCCCTACGATGCGTTAGTGCGCACACGTACTCGGTTTTGGCTCAATTCAGGGCTAGATATCAAGCTCAATGCTGAAGGTTTTAGTGTCAACATCGCTTCCATCGAATCCCTCATGATTGGCGGTGTGAGCTTTGGTGTGCCGGATGGGACATCTGACGGCCCTGCAGTCACGGAACAAATGCTGTCGTTTACGTTGTTTGATAATAAAAAAGAAATTCGTGAACGAATGTATGAGCGATTCGTCGCTTACGCCATGCTATTCAGCGAGTCTGTTCGCGGCCTAAACCCCGGTGCTGCCGTCGAGTATCGCGGCATTCGTATAGGCACCGTGATGAAAGTGCCTCTGCACCTGAGCCAAGAAGCTGAAATGGGATCAGAAAAAATTCCCGTGCTAGTACATATTGAAATGGAGCGAATCTATGACGCCTCGGTGACACTAAGTGACTCTGAGCTCCTGGCCGATTTTAACAAGTCATTTAGCAAGGGGCTTCGTGCATCACTGAAAACCGGCAACTTGCTCACTGGCGCCTTGTATATCGACACCGACTTTTATCCCAATGAAGACAAAGCAATCACTGCACAGCAATATTACGGCTATAACGTATTCCCAACCATTGATGGCGAATTTGTTCAGTTTCAACGCCAAATCGGCACCATTCTTACCAAGTTAAGTAAGCTACCACTCGACACCACACTGTCGTCTCTGGATGACACGCTAACCACCACACAACAAACATTAAAAACCTTTGATGGCCTTGGACAAGATCTGTCTGTGACCGTCAAACGTCTCGACGCCCTGCTTAAACAAAAAGACACGCAGCAGCTACCAAAAGAAATTCAAAACAGCCTGACGCAACTTCAAAAAACCTTGAAAGGCTTCAGCCCTGAATCAAGCTCTTACGCTGAACTTCAACAGGCATTGTCACAAGTTAACAATGCACTAGGGCAACTCGAGCCATTACTTAAAACCCTCAACGACTCGCCAGATGCTCTGATATTTGGCACCAGCGGACAACATGACCCCGTGCCCGTGAAAGGAAAACACCAATGAAGACTCTTGTCATCTCTGTTTTGGCTTTATGGCTGCTCTCTGCGTGCAGCGGCTCACAAAGCATTGAGCGCAACACTTACCTGCTCACAAGCGATTCCACGAGTAAAACCTATACCTTTAACAACAAGCCGCTTCTGCGCATTCCTACTGTTAGCGTCGCGGATATCCTTTCTGGCAATGGCATTGTTTACCAGATTTCAGACACTGAAACGATCGCGGCAAGCAATAACCTTTGGGCGGAAGGCTTATCTGAGCAACTCACCCGACTTATCATTGCTGGGCTTCGCGAAAAGCAAACACGCTATTGGCCGGTTGGCGCGTCGCCACTTTCCAATACCACACCCGCCAGCACTCTTTGGGTGAGCGTTGAGCAATTTGATGGCAGCTACACCGGCAACGCCACACTATCTGGCGAGTGGGCTTGGTTAGATAACAACGGAACTATCCTGTTTTCTGAAACCTTCCGAATCAGCGAGCCTTTACAACAAGAGGGCTATGTGGCATTGGTTGATGCCCTTTCCCTAGCACTCGATAATCTCACCACCCAGCTGGCTAACAAGCTGAATCATTGAGGTAGAGCCATGAAAACGAACACGTTACTTTCACTAATCTGCGTTTTCGGCACCCTGATCGGCATACCAACTGCCGCACAAGCAGATGACAGGATCACACTGGGCCGAACCATCGTGTTTAAAAACACCGATTACGGTGCCGATATTCCCTTGGTGATTTGCCGTCGTGTCGATGCCATTCAAGTCAAAGCCGACCGCGACATGTACCTTCAAAAAGTGAAAATCACCTTTAAAAATGGCGATACCAAAACCATTCGTTTCAACCGCAACGTCAAGGAAGACAAAACCACAGACTGGCGAAAACTGCCCTACAAACGTTGCGTTAAAAAACTGGAAGTGTTTGGTGAATCTGAAAATTCATCGGCTGGGATTCGGGTTTATGGGAGGCAGTGATTGATTGGCAGTCAAGGCATTGAGCAATAAAAAAGCCGCTAAAAAGCGGCCTAGTTATTCACGAGTATGTCTGTTGCTTGCAAAGACACGGATGTTCAAACTTTATATTCAACACACGCATCAATGAGAGATTTGATGTTCAAAACATGCTTTCTCAGCTTGGTTTGTGCCGCGTCGATCTGGTCGTCTTTGAGAAGTTCGCAAATGCTGCGATGATCTTCAATAATATCTTCAAACGCTTCGTGGGTGCTGGTTAGGTGACTGCGAATAGCACCAATATGGAACTGCACCAACTGGTAACTTTTTTGTAGCAGGCTGTTGTTGCAGTATTTGAAAAACGACTCATGAAACTCCCCATCCAACAACAGAAACGCTTTGAAATCCTTATTGCGGAGTTTGTGCTCCATTTTCACAATGCAGATCTCGAGTTCTTCTAGAAAAGCTTGCCTGCTGTGGCGCATAGATTCTTCAATGGCAATGGGTTCGAGATAGCTTCTAAAGTTACACAGTTCAACAATGGATTTTTCATCCGGCTGGAAAACAAAGCTCCCCTTTTGCGGAATGATGTTCACAAGGCCTTCTTGTTTCAAAATAAACAAGGCTTCGCGGACTGGTGTTTTGCTCACACCAAAGGTTTCAGACAATGAAGCTTCCGACAGTGGCTGACCCAATGAAAGCTCACCGCTCACAATAGACAAACGTAAGTTTTCCGCCACGTTTTCAGTCAGGCTTTTCGGGCGAATAATGCTTTTCAATTTCCTATCCTCAATCTGTTCAGTGTGGTAATTGACGGCTTCACGGAATGCTGCGGGGATGTCGATTTTTCGACGCGATGATGAAAATCCGCTCTGATTCAATTAAGAATATCTAACATATCAGATAACGCAAAATCCCGTTCGTCTGAGGCAGCATTTTGAGGGTTTAGCTCACAGTTTTTGAACTTCCCTCCCTGTGATTTTGCCAAAAACCGATTTCTCAGCCAATTTTGATACTCCAGCTAATATATTAGATCTTAAAATGACATAAAGCACTCCAGCCTGCTTTGGGATCACAAGGGGTGATCGTGCAAAGGAACAGGGAGCCATCACGATGCATGCACATTTGGATTTAGTTGGGGGAATGGCCGGAGATATGTTCTCTGCGTCCATGATTGATTTAATGCCAGACAGCGTTGAGGCTCTCATGGCAGCACTCACTATGCTGAGTGAAGGGAACGGCGTTGATATTTCAGTGGATAAGGCCATGGACAAAGGGCTATCTGGCACACGATTTCACGTACAGCTCAATGACACTCCGCACAACCATAAGCACCAGCACCAGCACCAGCACCAGCACCAGCACCAGCACCAGCACCATGATGATACACACCACACACATCGAGCGTGGAAAGACATTCGCCAATTTCTCCAACAGGCCAATTTGGATCCTGATGTATCAGCGAGTGCGATCGGCATTTTTCAATTGCTCGCCGAAGCAGAAGCGGCGGTTCACAACAAATCGGTTGAAGAGGTGCACTTTCATGAAGTCGGCGCGTGGGATTGCATTATCGATATCGTCTCTGCCAGTTGGTTAATCCATCACTCAGGCATCACGTCATGGTCGTGTTCTTCCGTTCCTTGGGGCGGCGGAACCGTTAACTGCGCCCATGGCACGATTCCTGTTCCAAGTCCCGCCACGGTGAATCTCCTGAAAGGCTTCACCATGATGGATGATGGCGTAAAAGGCGAGCGAGTCACACCGACAGGCGCTGCCATTCTGGCGTTTCTCAAACCACAACAAACCCTCCCCACAGGTAAGCTCATGAGCAGCGGCTTTGGCTTTGGTCAACGCCAACTGCCGGACAGAGCCAATTTGCTCAGAGTGACCATGTTTGACAGTGCGAAATCAATCGCCGCATCGGAATACCAACACACACAAACCATTGCCACTTTGCAATGCGACATCGACGATATGACAGGAGAAATGCTGGCTATCGCACGTGAAAAAATCCGACAGCAACCTGGCGTATTGGACGTTACCGAAGCCATTAGCCACGGCAAAAAGCATCGCCATATCAGCACGCTGACGATCTTGTGTGAAGAGCAGGCGCTATCTCAAACCGTGGATGTCGTGCTCAATCACACTTCGACCATTGGCGTACGATATTGGCCATGTCATCGCCAAATCCTTCCCCGCCAGCAACACACAGTGTCCGTTAATGGTATGCCCCTTGAAGTCAAAACCGTCACGCGTCCCGACCGTAGTATGACAAGCAAAATCGAAGCGGATCATTTGGTTGATGCTCACATGAATTACGCCACCCAAACCCAATTAAAACACGATGCAGAGAGGCAAGCACAAGATGAAAAATGCAAAAAGTAAGACGCAATTGCTTGCCGCGCATTTAAACGAACTTGGCAACGTCACTGTTGCGGTCAGCGGGGGCGTCGATAGCATGACGCTGGCGTTTCTCGCGCATCAAGTGTTGGGAGAACAAGCGAAAATTGTCCACTCCGTGTCGAATGCCGTACCGAGCCAAGACACAGCACGAGTGCGAGAATATGCGGAAAAATATGGCTGGAACATGTCCTTTGTGACAGCGGGGGAAACCGACAGCGTGGCGTATCGCGACAATCCAGTTAACCGCTGTTATTACTGCAAATCGTGCCTGTACTCTACCTTGTCTGCACTGAACCACGGCGTGGTGGTGTCCGGCACAAACCTTGATGATTTGAGCGACTATCGGCCCGGACTGATTGCGGCAAAAGAACACAAGGTTCGTCATCCGTTTGTTGAGGTCGGGATTGATAAACACACCTTACGTGAAATCGCCCATGATTTGGGTTTGCCTGCGCTGGCAACACTGCCAGCTTCACCCTGTTTATCAAGTCGCATTGAAACGGGCATTCACATTCTAGACCAACATCTCCACCTGATTGATGACGTTGAACTGTCACTGAAATCGAAACTAGATGCCGACAATTTGCGCTGTCGTATCCAAGGTTCGCAGGTGTGTATCGAACTCGATGAATCGACATTTCAATCACTCTCGCCAGACGCAATTCGTCAGTTCACCAATGACGTGGAAGCGATTGTTCATCGCCACAAGATGACGATCCCGATTGCCTTTCGCCCTTATCAGCGCGGCAGCGCGTTTATCGGAGCAAAATAATGCATGACATCATGATTGATTTTGAACGTCGCGCACGTTGTGGTGTGGAAGAGGCGATTTACTGCGAAAGTAAAAGCGTTGAACAAATTGAAGCCATCATCACCATGATGAGCAAAAGACAAGCACGCGCACTGTTCACTCGCCTCAATCAAACGCAATTTGACCAACTCACTGAATCAGCCAAAGCGCCATTGACCTACCACCCCATTGCTTGCATCGCGACCATGGGGGCTGTTACTCCGTTAAGCCTCGAAAACGCCCCCGTCGCTATCGTATCTGGGGGGGCTTCCGACCAAGCCGTTTGTCACGAAATCAGCCTAACCCTGAATTACCACGGTATCGCCGCAGTGCGTATTGAAGATGTGGGGGTATCCGCCCTTTGGCGACTGGAAGCCAGATTGGATGACATCAAAAAAGCCAAGATCATTATTGCGGTAGCAGGGATGGAAGCGGCACTGCCCACTGTGCTCTCTGGGTTAATTGCCAATCCCATCATTGCTGTTCCAACGTCTGTTGGATATGGCGTTGCATCAGGCGGCCACCTCGCGCTCAATGCGTGTTTGGGAAGTTGTGCAGCAGGGTTAATGACGGTGAATATTGATAATGGGTTTGGCGCAGCATGTGCCGCGATCAAGCTTCTCAATCAATTCGAAGGCTGACAACTGCTGGACAGATCGAGCGCTACCACGGCATCAATTTGCCTTGGGCATCAAACCTAAACTCAAGCGGATCTGACACACATTTCGCTGCTGAAATATCATCAATCTCATTGGCCAATGAGGTCGATACCATGATGGTATCCAACTCTAGCGTGTTCTTAATCCACACTATTTTGGCCGTTTGAATGTCATGAATGGGGGCAGTTTTTAGCGCGAACACGATCGCTTCTCGATCAGTGTTCATCACCATGGGGATTTTCGCGGTTGCTAACGTACCTGCCGTTGCCGCGTTGGTGTACATGGCCGACAGATCCAAGCTTTGCACCAAGCCTAAGGTAGTCACATCTGCCATGCCAATCCCAACACCATTGCCGTGTGTTGCTTTCGTTAATGCTAAGACCACAGTGCTTCGAATGCTTGGGCCATGAAAGCCCGCCACACCAGATCCGGGGCGTCCTGTCACATTCGGATCCATGCCTTCTCCGCTGATATTTTTGCCAATCTCTTGAATGATCAGCACATCAATGTCGGGAAACAAAATTTGTGCAATGTTTTGCTTGGCTTGGGCGAGATATCTCGGCTCAGCGTCCAATATATGTGCTTGCTCCACCGCCACAATGTCCATCAATTCATCATATGCATTTTCGATCAAACCAATCGCAAAAGGGATGTTCACTTTTTGCAGTAACCGCTCGCCCGCTTCGGGAATAACCCAGTGAAACTGATGGAATCCGTATCGATGCAGCGAAGACGCGCCAAGGTGATTGCCCAATCCAATGCAAAGCATTTTAAGCAAGCCACTCTCAACACCCCCTTTAAAATCGGCGTGTGGCTTAATCTTGTTGCACAGAATGATCCCGTCCGCTTCCATGGCGATTTTATCGAGATACAAAGGAATACCGTCGGGCATGGTTGCCACGTGAACGACATCCATAGACGAGCGGATCGGCACTTTCATCGACGCTTCAGTGATCCCATAAGACGCCAGAATCGCAACCTGCCCTTCCGCGTTGGCAGACCCATGGCTGCCCATAGAGGGCACGATAAAAGGCTCCGCTTCCTGAGCGTGTAAATAGGCGATGGTTTCTTGTAAAACGGGGATCAATCCCGATATACCGCGGCTCCCCACCGTTATGGCAAGTCGTTGACCTTTTAACGACGAACCATCAGAAAGGTTTTCCAATTCCTCGCGCATCTTTGCGGGGATATCATCCAGCTTTTGGCGTTTGAAGCTTTGTTGCACCTTGACCATCTTGGGAAGACCACAGTGAAACCCGCCATCTAGCACAAATGAAACGCCACCTTCAAACAGCTTGTTCCGCATGCCAACCTCTCGCTTCTTTATCTATTAATATCGATTCCTTCACGGAACAAAACGGAAAAAGAAGAGGGCCATGCCCTCTTCTCCATCAACCGAATGGTTTAAGATCTGAATCAGCTTTGGTTTGATGAATCTTTAATCGCCTGCATCCAAGCGTCATACACATCCGCACCTAACTTCTCGCGGTAGGCCTGACGAACAGGTTCAGTCGCTTCGATAAAGTGCTGACGCTGGGCTTCAGTCAACGCGTTAACTTTGGTGCCGGCTTCTTTAAAGGCTTCTAATTGCTGGCTTTCCTCAGCATTGACCAGTTGCTGCTGATAATCTTCCGCGCCTTTCATGGCGTCTTTTAGCAGCTTTTGATCATCTGCAGACAGAGACTGCCAGAATTCATAGTTCATCACAGGGATGTAGAAAGTAATAACGTGCCCCGTCAAACTCACGTAGTTTTGAACTTCATAGAAGCGCTGCGAGAAGATATGAGCGATTGGGTTTTCCTGACCATCAACCACACCTTGTTGAAGCGCAGAATACACTTCGCCAAAGTTCATTGGCGTTGCCGAAGCATTCAGTGAATTGAACGTTTGCACGTGTGCCGGCACTTTCATTGTGCGGATTTTCAACCCTTTCAAGTCGTCAATATCCGCAATTGGGCGGCTGTTGTTAGACACATGACGCACGCCATTTTCTAACCAACCTAAGCCCACAAGGTTCATGTTCGCCAAGCGACCTAGCATTTTATCGCCTTCTGCGCTGTGCACGGTGCGAAGGCCCGCTTCTTTACTTGGGTAAATGAACGGTAATTCAACCACATCAAAAGAGGGATCCCATGAAGAGAAGAATGACGAAGGTGAAACTGCCATTTGCAATGCGCCCGACTGAACGCCTTCAATCATTTCGCGATCGGGGCCCATTTGTGAGCTAGGGAAAATTTGCACTTCAAACTTCCCGTTAGATTTTGTTTCAACGTCAGTCTTAAATTGCTCTAACGCCCTGTGCAGGTGGTAATTTTCATTCGCACCATGTCCTACCCTGATAATTGTCGCAGACATCACGGACGTTGAAAGTGCCAGCATAGATACGGCTGCCGCCATCAGTAACTTTTTCATAGAGCCCTCTTTGGTATATAGGCAAAGTGTATTCTGAATATCGTGTTTTCGCTTTTCCGTTAGATGTATTCGCGTAATACGCTCACACAGCTTACTTGTTAACATCTGATATGTTAGATGTTAAGTATTATTGATGAAGTGATCTTTTACCGTGAGTGATGTCACGAAAATTTATTTACCACCCACTTGAAATTGAATATTTAATTTGAGTATCCATTTTGAGAACAGAAAGAAAAGCAGACAGATAAGGAATTGAAAGGATGTTTACAGTGGGATTTTACATGATGAAAAAATAATTAATAAAGGGAAAATTTAAAATAACAAAGACACTCAGAAAATGCACTGAGTGTCTTTATTTTTTGCAACTAGTTAGTAAACGATCTCTGAGAGATGCAATGATATTTCAGGAATAAAGGTGACAGCAAGTAGCAACACAATCATTGAAACCAAGAAAGGCAACAATGCACGTGATATTTTCTCGATACTGACATTTGAAACCTGACTGGCGACAAAAATATTGACCCCTAAAGGCGGTGTGCAAAAACCAATAGCAAGGTTAACCGTGAGAATGACACCGAACACGATAGGGTCGACACCCACTTTCATCGCCACAGGCAGCAAGATGGGTGTCAGTATGATGATGGCCGAAATCGTCTCCATAAACATGCCAATAATCAATAGCATAATATTTATCAGTAGCAGAATAACGATTGGATTATCAGACAAATTCACCAAGGCATTAGCCACCGCCGATGGTATCTGTTCAAACGTGACCAATCGACCAAATGCAGCGGCAAACACAACAAGCACCAAGATAGTTGCCGACGTCAATGTTGAGCGTGCAAATATTTTAGGCAAATCCGACAAGCCAATTTCTTTGTAGATAAACAAACCACAAATAATGGCGTACACGACCGCGACAGCCCCCGCTTCCGTAGGCGTAAATACGCCACCATAAATACCACCAAGAATAATAACCGGAACAATTAAGGCCCAAATAGAATCTCTAAATTGCTTCGCAACACCCATCCAAGAAAAAGGCGTTAAATCAAGTTCCATAACCGGTTGGTGGCGAACAACCCAACGACTGGTAATCATGAACATAATGCCAAACAACACACCTGGAATAACACCAGCAAGAAATAATTTACCAATGGATACTTCTGCAGCCACACCATAAATAATGAATGGAATGCTAGGAGGAATCATGACGCCAATCATGCCTGTTGCGGCAGTCAATGCAGCGGAGAATTCTTTCTTATAGCCTTGCTGATTCATCGACGGAATAATGTTCGATCCAATTGCTGCTACCGTGGCGGGGGCTGATCCGGAAATGGCGGCAAAGAACATGGATGCAATCACGTTAACATAGCAAAGTGAGGCACGAATATGCCCAACAAGTGATGATGCGAAACCAATGATGCGGCGAGACAATCCGCCTTGCTGCATCAGATCACCGGCCAAGACAAACAGAGGAACGGCAATCAAAGGAAAAGAGTCAGCGCCTGTCACGATTGAACGTGCCATCAAGCTAAGAGGAGGGGTTCCTTCTATCGCGCTCATGACAAGCAAAGAACTCATTCCCAAACTCATCGCAATGGGAACACCGAGAATAAGTAGCAGCCCTAATGCGCCGAACAAGATTAACCCTGACATCTCAAACACCCTCCGAGTTGGCGTATTGTGTTGGTTTTATGAAATAAAATTGAATGATACGGAAAACTGACAGCATCGAACCGACAGGCGCAGATGCATACAAGATGGCGATCGGAAGGTTAAGCACCACCGATTTTTGCGACAAAACATAAGGCAATGAAATGAGCTTATAAGATTGGTAAGTCATGATGATCAGAAAGAGGACGACCATCACATCAATGACCATTTCTAATTTACGCTTGAATTTGTCTGAAAGCAGGTCTTGAAAAAAGGTCACTTTCACGTGTTTGCGCTCTTTAAACGCGTATGAAATCCCTATCCATATAAACCAAATAAACGTCCACAACGTCAGTTCTTCTGACCAAGACAACGCATCTTGAAACACGTAACGCATGATCACTTGCATCATGATAAGCAGAACAATACCCGCCAGCAGCGCGCCTCCGAGCATTGATTCCAAGTTCTCATTGAGCCATTTCATTATCAACTACCATTCATCCAATCACTGATATATCAGATAGCATAGGTGCACTTATTGATGAAATAAAGCACAGAATCGCGATAAAAATTGAACATAGCTCAAACTTTGGGCTTGATCACAGTTCAAGCCAAAGGACATTTCTCAATCAAATATCAACAGATATGTTAGATCTCATATAGCACGAATATTCAAATACTGAGGTGCATTAACATGACGAGCGAAACGAGATTCAAGGTCTATGTGTCCGATTTTGATTACCCAAACTTGGACATTGAGCGGAGCGTACTAGAGCCAATTGGTGCGGAAGTGATCGGACTTGAATGCAAAACCGGTGAAGGCTTGGCCGATCAAGCGAAAGATGCAGATGCGATTTTGCAGCAATACGCGAAGATTCCTCGCTCAACCATCGAACAACTGACGCAATGCAAGGTGATCTGCCGCTATGGCATCGGTGTGGATATTCTCGATGTAGAAGCCTGTTACGACCACGGTATCAAAGTCACCAATGTGCCGGATTACTGTATCGACGAAGTGGCTGATCATTCGATATCGCTTGGGCTGACATTATTGCGTCGCATCCCTGCTTACAACGCCTACACGCAAAACGGAAACTGGCACTGGAACATGGATGGTCATGTTCCTAAACGCTTTCGATCATCAACATGGGGCTTAATTGGTTTTGGCCGTATTGCACAAAATATCGCTCGAAAACTTTCTGCTTTTGGTTTCCATGTTGTGGCCTATGACCCCTATATCTCAGACTCTTTCATGCGTACGTATGGGGTTGAAAAAGTTGATTTGGACACCTTGGTAACACGCGCCGACATCGTGAATGTGATGTGTCCATACACCCCTGAAACACACCACCTCATTGACGAGTCACGCTTACGTCAAATGAAATCGAGCGCCATTTTGATCAATGGTGCCCGCGGAAAAGTGATTGATAACGCGGCGCTGTATAAAGCGTTGACCGAAAAATGGATAGCATCTGCTGGCCTTGACGATACCGAAGAAGAACCGGCAAAACTCGCAAATTGGCAGCCATCAGACAACCCGTTGTTTGGCCTAGATAACTGTCTTGTCACACCGCATGTTGCCTACGTTTCGCACGAAGCGTTTCAGGAATGTCGTCGCATTGCCGCCGAAAATGCCAAAGCAGTGCTGTTGGGTAACGCGCCGAGCAACCCCGTTAAACGCGTGAAAACGCCGCTTTCAGGCGCGTAATCATGGATAGAAACCAACACAGAGAAGAAACCCTTCGTGCCATTGAAGCGCACAAGATATTTGCCATCGTTCGCGGTATCGATGCAAAGCACGTGCGCCCAACGATGGATGCGCTATATCGCGGCGGTATTCGTTTGGTTGAAGTCACGTTTGATCGCAACGCTGAAGACAGCCAAACCTTAGAGGTACTGCGGATACTCACTGAAGAATATGGCGACCGACTGATCATCGGGGCGGGCACGGTCACTCACGTAGATCAAGTGAGCGCCATTCAAAACATCGGGGCGTCGTTTGTTGTCTCTCCCGACACCAACGTGGATGTCATCAAGGCAACGCGTGCGGCTCATATGGTGTCACTTCCAGGCGCAATGACCGCGTCTGAAGCCGTAACGGCGCACAATGCTGGCGCTGATTTTATCAAGTTATTTCCGGGCGGTTTGTTAGGCCCTGAGTATTTAAAAGCCCTGGCTGCCCCCCTGTCTGATCTGAAATTTATCGCGGTAGGTGGTGTTGATGCCAACAACCTTGCCGCTTTTGCCAAAGCCGGCGCGGTCGGGTTTGGCATTGGTTCGAATTTGGTGAACAACACACTGATCGAAAGCAACGCATTCGAAGACATCTATCACAACGCTTGTCGCTACACGCAGGCATTGAAATTACTGGAGAACTGAACATGGATTACGAAAAGAAGATCATTAACCCTGGCCGAAACGATATCGACGCCGCGTTGGTCGCCAATTGTGTCGCGATGAAAGACACCTTGAGCATTAGCGCTGTGTTCAGTGATGCGCTTAGTCGCGATGGTGTGATGGATCATGAAATTAAATTCAAATCGGCCAACAAGCCTTTCATCGGCACAGCACTCACCGTGAAGCTGAAGCCGGGTGACATTGTTGATTGCTTGCCCATTTTTGACATTGCAAAGTCTGGTGACGTCATTGTTATCGACGCGAACGGCACCCCGAATACCTCTATCTGGGGTGGTCTCATGTCTGGCCTTGCACGCGCTGCTGGCGTTGTCGGCGCAGTCGTTGACGG
Organism: Enterovibrio litoreus; assembly: GCF_045679545.1. NCBI lineage: Bacteria > Pseudomonadati > Pseudomonadota > Gammaproteobacteria > Vibrionales > Vibrionaceae > Enterovibrio > Enterovibrio litoreus. Next base: position 896,447 of record NZ_CP166195.1, on the reverse strand, counting down.
TTCAGTTCGTGATACCGACGAAGCAAAAATGCTCGATTTCCCCGTCGCCGCTCGCTCTGTGTCACCAAGGGCAGCTCATTCTGCTTATACCGGACGCACTGAACCGATCGAAATTAACGTCCCTGTTTGCTGTGGCGGACAAATCGTCAATCCCGGCGATCTGGTTGTTGCGGATGAACTCGGCGTCACCGTCATTCCTTACGATTTGCTGGCGGAAGTCTATCCCATCGCAAAGGAACAAGCTGAAAAGGAAGAAGCAACCCGTGCCGAGATCTTAAAAGGGGCAACCGTTGAAGAGTTGTTAGCAAAATTCGGCCGGATCTGACGTATTTGGGCTCGCTTGGCGAGCCCTTGTTCAAGGAAAATGCAATGTTCATTACCATCGACACGGGCACGACCAATACGCGGGTCGCTTTGTTTAATGCTACACAGCAGCGCATTGATATTGTGAAATCAGACGTTGGTGTCAAAAACACCAGTATCGACGGGCACAATCAGTCTCTCGTTGCAGCCATTGCTCATGCGGTCAAGCAGTTAAAGCAACGTCATCGGTTATCCGACAACGACATTGATATCATCATTGGCTCCGGCATGCTGACCTCCAACCTTGGTTTGGTCGAAGTGCCACATCTGGTTGCGCCGGTGTCGTTGGCTAACTTTTCTACCAGCATTCGCGCAGTGAGCTTGCCTGAGATCGCGAACCAGCCTATTTACTTGATCCCCGGTGTGAAAAATATTGATGTTGCGGCAGAACATGATGACTCACCGACCAATCCCCCACTCAACCTCGACATTATGCGTGGCGAAGAGGTGGAAACAGTCGCCATTGCAGAGCGCTATGACATTCAACAAAACGCGATCATTGCTCTTCCTGGCTCTCATTCTAAGTTTGTCGCGATTGATGCACAGCGAACCATTTTAGGCTGTTGCACCACCATGGCGGGCGAACTCAACGCTATCGTGACACATCACACCATTCTTACTGGCTCACTGGAAAACCGCTTCTCAGATACCTTGTGTGTAACGTCTTTGAATGCGGGATACCAAGAAGCCGAACAGTACGGATTCGGTAAAGCGTTATTTTCAATCAGGCTCAATGAACAATTCCGGCACTGGGAACATGCTCAATTGGCCAGTTTTCTTGTGGGTGTGGTTTTACAATCCGATGTCCAAGCACTCACGCAGTTTCCTGCGCTGCAATACACGCCAGAGACCCCCATCTATGTCGGCGGCAAAGGTTTACTGTGCGAAGCAACTGCCGAAATATTCAAGCGCCAGCTTCCCAACGAAGTGTATTGCTGTAATGACATTGATGATCTCTCTGCCATCGGCGCGTTGCGCATTGCAGAGCAGGCAGGGTTGATCCCTTCGCAAATGTCTTAAGTCAGCAATGAAAAAAAACGCGCCAATTGCAGCGCGTTCTTCCTTTGAAAATTCAACGATAGGCCCTGATTCTAGACAAGTGTCACGCCCATCTGATCGAAACAGAACGCGTAGACATCGGCATTCAAATCCATCACTTTATGCGTCGGCATGCCTGCACCGTGACCTGCATTGACATCAATGCGGATCAGCACTGGGTTATCGCCGCCATGTTTGGCTTGCAGCTCGGCAATGAATTTATAGGAATGAGCAGGCACAACACGATCATCATGATCGGCGGTTGTTACCAAGGTCGATGGATAGCTAACGCCCGCTTTCACGTTGTGCACAGGCGAGTAACCCAGCAAGTAACGAAACATATCTGCACTTTGCGCCGACGTGCCATAGTCGTAAGCCCAGCCTTCGCCCGAGGTAAATGTGTGATAGCGCAACATGTCTAACACCCCAACCGCTGGAAGTGCCACTTTGAACAGCTCTGGCCGCTGAGTCATGCATGCGCCCACCAGCAAGCCTCCGTTTGAACCACCGCGAATGGCGAGTTTTTCTGACGATGTATATTTCGTGTCAATCAAATATTCTGCCGCGGCAATGAAGTCATCAAACACATTTTGTTTTTGCTGCTGCGTGCCAGCGTCGTGCCATGCTTTGCCATATTCACCGCCACCTCGCAAATTCGCTACGGCATAAATGCCCCCCATTTCAATCCACACCGCGATATTAGGGTTGAACGCAGGCTCTAAGCTGACGTTAAAGCCGCCATAACCATAAAGAATGGTCGGATGGCTGCCGTCCAGATCAATCCCTTTGCGATAGCAGATCGTCATTGGCACTTTGGTACCGTCTTTAGAGGGATAAAACACCTGCTTGGATTCAAGTTGTGTGCTGTCGATGACGCATGCGCTACGACGATACAGCTCGGCCTCACCTGTCACTGGGTCAAATCGATAGGTATCACTCGCCGTGGTGTAATTGGTGAAGGTGTAATAAAGCTCAGTGTCTTTGGCTCGCGCGCCAAAGCCTGATGCACAGCCTACACCTGGCAAGGCAATATTACGGACGAAGGTACCGTCTAACTGGTACTGTTTCACCTGTGTTTGTACGTCCACCAAATAACTGGCGAATAGGTATCCCGCGCCCACATCAATGCCGAGTTCATGGTTTGTTTCAGGGATCAGATCTTGCCAATTTTCTTGATGAGGTGTAGCGGCATCGACTGCCACAACGCGACCCATTGGCGCATTTAGGTTGGTATAAATAAGCAGCTTGCCATCATGATGCGCAACTACATCGCTGTCTGCGCTTTCATCCTCGGTCAAGCAAACCAGATCGGAATCATTGTGCAAATCTTTCACATACAACATGTTGCCCGATGTAGCATTCGCACCCGTGATCACCAAGAATCGATCATCTTCTGTGGTGTAGCCACCCACATACCGATACTGAGGATCGCCTTCGCCACCGAACACCAGTTCGTCATCAGCTTGCGAAGTGCCGAGCGCATGAAAATAGAGTTTGTGATGTTCCGTACGCGCCGACAGTTCACTGCCTTCCGGTTTGTCGTAAGTGGAGTAGTAAAAGCCCTCGCTGCCCCGCCACTCAATGCCGGAGAATTTCACGTTTTCGATTTTGTCGCTCAGTCGCTCACCTGAGGTCGCATCCATCACGTATATCGTGCGCCAGTCGCTTCCGCCTTCAGAGGTGGAGTAGGCAATCTTTTTATCATCACCGGAGAAACGGAGCTGATCTAGCGATGTGGTGCCTTCCTCACTCCACGTATTCGGATCGAGAAAAACGGTGGCATCTTCTGCCGCGCCTTGGGTGCGATACACCACCGCTTGATCTTGCAGACCGTCGTTGCGATAAAAATAGGTATATGCCCCACGCGTAAACGGCGCAGATTCTTTGACGTAGTTATTGGCCGTTTCCAGCCGTGCACGAATCGCATCGCGAGACGGTATGGCGCGTAAATAGCCAAACGTGACCTCGTTTTGAGCATCAACCCAAGCTGCGGTTTCTTCGCTCAGATCATCTTCTAGCCATCGATAAGGATCTGCAATTTCCGTAGAAAAATAGCGATCGACAGTGTCATCTTGACGCGTTTTCGGATAGTGAAACATCGCTTACTCCATACTTTGCTGATGGTTTCATCATATAGAAAGCACCTGAACACTGCGCAGGTTTGTCCAACAAAAAACGTGACAAATTGTTGATAACTCACGTAACACAGCGTTTAGGCAGGCCACCAGTCTGTGGCCAAAATGACAAAACACCCCTTTCACGACATCCCAAAGATATTTGAAAAGGATAAGTGATTTACTTGAACTTTTTCCCCGATCGGGCTTGTTCTTGAACGGTGTTAACCATCTTGCTAAATGCGCGATCTTTGGCGCGTTTTTGTGCCAACGTGGCGCTATTGTAAGCATCTTCTCGCAATAGCTTATGGAAGTTATCTAACCTTCTGGTTGAGATTTCACCCTTTTCCAGCGCGTCTAGCACCGCGCAACCCGGCTCATTTTGATGCTGACAATCTTGAAACCGACATTGGCTAGCGAGAGACTCAATGTCCGCAAAGGTCAGTTTAATACCTTCCTTTGCATCACTGAGTTGAAGCTCGCGCATTCCAGGGGTATCCATCAACAAACCGCCTTCAGGAAGCCATTTAATGGCGCGATAAGTGGTGGTGTGTCGCCCTTTGCTGTCTTGTTCGCGAATTTCCCCCGTATCCATCTGCTCGCTGCCAAGTAGTCCATTCACCAATGTGGATTTCCCAACGCCCGATGACCCTAAAAAGGCAACCGTTCTTCCTCGTCGACAGTAGCTTTTCAATACGTCGAGTTCATCAGACGCAAGCGCATTGACACAATAGACACTCAGCAGTGAATCCAGACTTTGCACTTGCTGGCGGTGATCGTCGGCATCAGCACAGAGATCGGCTTTGGTCAGTACGATGACTGGCTCAACATTCGTTTCCTTCGCAAGTGCTAAGTAGCGTTCAATCCGATTGAGGCTAAAGTCATCGTTGAGTGAGCTAACGATAAATACGGTATCGATGTTGGCTGCAATGAGCTGACGAGCGCGAGCACTCCCTACTGCTTTGCGCTGAAACAGGGACTGTCTTTCGAGAACGCGAAGTAGGCGTTCACCGTTGAACACTACCCAATCCCCTACACAAATGCCGTCGATGTTCGGGTTGAGCGATAACCGCAACGCATCCTGGCCAGCCAAGACAACCACTTCTGTTTTATGGTGTTCAATAACACGCCCAAGCGAGCAGTGTTCGAGCTCTTCCAGCGTCAGTTGTTGCTGGAAGAATGGACGCATACCTAAATCAACTAATGTTGGCGTTTGCATATAATCTTCTTACCAATAATTCGGATTGTTGAGCGCCGCGGAACAGCGAGTAAGTCATTCATATTGCCTTTCCATGCCCTTAACTAAGAGGCTCTTAACTTGAGAGCAAAATATTGATAGGTGAACGCCTTGGCAGCACTTCTCTCATAGGTCGCAATCTCATTGTCAATATCGATAAGTGCTTGTGATGAGCCCATGCTGGGCGACAGTTCGTTGATACGACGTTTAAGTGGTAACCAATAGTTTTGCCACGCGTCTACCCCTAAAGAAAATTGGTCCACAAGGTCATAGCCCAATGCATCAAATTGTTTCAGTCGTGTCGCGATGTCTTGCATGTCAGGGTATTCGGATTGCCAAAACTGTTTGGTCTTTTCATCCGGCGAATCAGTGAGCCAAACCAGATCACTCACCACAAGCATGCCGTGGTTTTTAAGGAATGGTTTCCATTGAGTCAGCGCGTTTTCCATTCCCATAATGTAGACGCAGCCTTCCGCCCAAATCGCATCAAAACTGTTTGCTGCAAACGGCAATGCCGTCATCGATGCACAAACGGGCGAAACCTGCTCACCAAGCGGTGTCTCAGCCAATTTCTGTTTAAGTTGCTCAATCGCAATAGGTTCATTATCTACGGCAGTAATATGCGCATCGCAATGCTCTGCAAGCAATAAGGTCGATGTCCCCTTTCCGCTGCCGATCTCCAAAATATGCGTTGCACTGTTAGGCAGAAATGAAGCCGCTTTCAGTGTGTCTTCCTGACTACCCGGTCCCCACCGCTCTAGCGGTGCAAATATATCCATAAAATCTTGCATGTAAGCATCGTGATCATTCATGTCTTTTGATAACCATTTCAATCGAAGCGCTTCTTTTTCGCTGTACCCTTGCGTGTTCAGCCAGCTTAAATGCTCGAGCGGGGCACTCTGGATAAGCGATTCATGCAAATTTCGTTGCGAGCGCTCTCCGAGTAACCCGAGCAACAGTTCACGTGCTTGTGTTTTCTTCTGAATTTCTTCTTCTAGCTGATGCAATCGCTCAACCAGAACCTGTTTATCCAACTTCACATCGAGGCAGCTTTGACACTCTTTTAACGTTAATCCTGCACTTTGAAGTTGTTGAATAAGCAGTAACCGTTGCATATCGCGCTCACTGTAACGGCGATATCCGTTGCTTAGCCTCTGACCATTGATCAGGCCGAGTTTTTCATAGTAGAGCAAGGTAGTGCGTGATATACCCGCTTTGGCAGCCAACTCTGAAATCAGATACATGGTGAAACAAGCCTATGCTTTCTCAATTGGGACAGATTATGAACTATGAAGCAGTAGACAGGTCAACCTGTTTTGGGGCAATCCATGACTCAAAATCATCAGCTTCAATAGTTAAATTCAGAATGCAGGAGTCAGCTCATTGTCGCTTGCCATATCTCCACGATCGCAAAATGGCAATGTCATCATGGACATAGATAAAAATGAGTATCGAGCTTTGATATGGTTCTATGAATGGTCAGACAGTGAGACGTTACTCTTCGACAATACCCAGTAGGATATACCCAAACAACCAGAGGATTCAGGATTCAACGAGATATAATGACGCCTGTACTTGCAAAGAGGCTTTATGAATTACGAAGCATTTAATCAATTTTGCGGTTCGTTAGCAGCAACCACTTATGTCATGCAGTGGGGAAATTCACATGTATGGAAAGTAGGCGGTAAGGTCTTTGCCATTGGCGGTTGGGCCAAAGATAAGCAGCCTGCATTCACCTTCAAAACCTCAGAGCGAAACTTCTATTTTTTGCGTGAATGCGAAGGCTATATACCCGCGCCCTATTTTGCGAACCGTGGTATGAAGTGGATCCAACAAACCGATACCCACCCAGAAAAAGACGACGATTTACAGTATTACCTGACCGAATCCCACCGCCTCGTCTCGCTTGGGCTCACCAAAGCAAAACAGAAAGAATTAGGGTTGAATCAAGATCTCAGCTAGAAGTCCATTCACTGCCGCACAGGCGCAAAAAAGCGGCTCTAAGAGCCGCCTCGCTAACACATGTAACCGATTGGCGTGATGTCGCGATTAACCTTTTGTTTTTGGCGCTGGCACAACCGGATAACGCATACCCGCCATGTGCTCTATGCAGTGGATTACCTGACAGCTGTAACCAAATTCATTGTCATACCAGATGTACAACACGCAGCGGTTGCCTTCTGCAATGGTGGCTTGGCTATCAACAACACCGGCATAACGTGAACCAACGATATCGGACGAAACAATTTCAGTGGATTGCGTGTAATCAATCTGACCTGCCAGCGGGGAGACCAACGCCGTTTCACGCAAGAACGCATTCAATGACTCACGCTCAACGTCACTGCCAAGGTTCAGGTTAGCAATTGCCATCGACACATTTGGCGTTGGCACGCGAATGGCGTTGCCCGTCAGCTTACCTTTTAATGCTGGTAGGGCCTTCGCCACTGCTTTTGCCGCACCCGTTGACGTTAACACCATGTTTAATGATGCCGCACGACCACGACGTTCACCGCTGTGGAAATTATCAATCAAGTTTTGATCGTTGGTGAAAGAGTGGACGGTTTCAATATGACCCGATTCCACGCCATAGCGATCATTCATTGCTTTCAGAACAGGGGTGATGGCATTGGTGGTGCAACTCGCTGCTGAAATAATGGTGTCGTTGTCACCAATATCATCATGGTTCACACCAAATACGATGTTTTTGATCTCACCTTTACCCGGCGCAGTCAGCAGCACTTTATCTGCACCTTTGGCCGTTAGGTGTTGGCTCAACCCTTCTACATCACGCCACATCCCTGTGTTATCTACCACAACCGCGTTTTTAATGCCGTGTGCTTCATAATCAACCTCAGAGGGATGATTCGCGTAAATAAACTGGATGTAGTTGCCATTGACGATCAGCGCGTTGCGGGCTTCATCAACCAAAATCGAACCGTTAAAGGGTCCGTGTACTGAATCACGACGCAGCAAGCTGGCGCGCTTTTCCAAGTCGCCATCTTTGCCGCCACGTACAACAATCGCGCGTAAACGCAGGGGATAGCCTGGTCCGCTTTTCTCGATCATCAGACGCGTTACTAAGCGTCCAATGCGGCCAAACCCATATAGCACAACATCTTTGGGCTCCTTAAGAGGCGTGCTTTTAGGTAGGTCTGCGACTGCTGTTTTTAAAAAATCATCCAACTGAGCGCAATCTTGGTGATCTCGCCAATAAAGGCTTGCTAAGCGTCCAAGATCAATTCGGCAAGCAGGCAAATCAAACGCTGCCAAGGCTTCCAGAAGTGGCAATGTGTGAGATGTGGTTACTTCCTGCCCGGTATACCAACGTGCGACACGGTGAGATTTCAGAAGATCAATCGTGCTCGCGTTAATCACAGCACGACCATAAATCTGGATTTCGACACCTTTCTCGCGGTATAGCTTACCGATGAGGGGGGACATAGTTTCTGCGTCAGTTTGGCTTTGTTGCCATTGGGTAAGATATTGTTCAGGGCTCATCGTTACTTTCTTTGCCTTTTTGGGTGCTTCACGGTGAAAAGTAGGATTACGACTGTTTTTATTATTTTGGCGCAGAGTCTAACGAGGGAATAATTATTAACCAAGAAAAAATAAGATCACGATCTATTGCCTAAAATTCAACATGTTAAACGCGATCCTGTTAACTAATTACTGTCAAGTCTTCAATTGCTTCATCATCAGCGAAAATCTGACTGAAAGTTTACTACGTAATTGCGACAGGAAATTGTGACCATTTCACTTAATACTCGCCACCAAATAAGCATACAAGCGGCCTCGCTCATCATGGATGCCTTCTGTCTGACAAATATGTGACAACTTAATTACACCTCTAAATGTTTAACTTTTAAGGCAATAACTAGCCGCACATGTAAAACAGTGACTTACCACTGATTATTCTCAAATTAGTGACTTACACTTGATAAATTATCTATTAAAGGTATTCTTTAAAAGGATTTAATACTTAGACCTCTAAAGGAATTTAACCACAATGAGTACTGAGACCATTTACCAAAACGCAACGCTGATGCGTTTAAGGACGGATAAAGACGACTGGGTATTTCGTGTTCCACGTAAGGATGATGGCATCAAGATACATAGCCTCATCGCCAAATGCCCCCCGCTTGATGAAAACTCCTCGTATTGCAATTTCCTCCAATCTTCCCACTTTAATCAAACTTGCATCGTTGCTGAGCACGAAGGCAAGGTAGCCGGTTTTATCTCCGCCTATTTAAAACCCGATGCCCCCAATGACTTATTCGTGTGGCAGGTTGCTGTGGCTCCAGACATGCGTGGAAAAGGGTTGGCGTATCACATGCTGCAAGAGCTTTTAATGCGCGAGCATTTACAGCATGTGGAGGCGGTCGAAACCACGATCACAAAATCAAATGAAGGATCGTGGCGCTTATTTAGAAAACTCGATGCTGCCAATGGCAAGAAAGGTGACGTATCGGTGTTTCTTGATGACGTAAAGCATTTCAAAGGACACCACGATACTGAGTTTTTATTTCGCATTCCTTTGAACAAAAATTATTTATAAAACGGACCCATCATGAACATTTTTGACAAGCAAGAATCAAACGTTAAGTCTTATTGCAACAGCTTTCCGGTGCTATTTACTTCAGCGAAAGGTTGCTGGCTAAAAACAGATGACGGCGATCGCTACATCGATTTTCTCGCGGGTGCTGGCTCGCTTAACTACGGCCACAACAACGCCATATTGAAACAGGCATTGCTCGACTACATCGACAAAGACGGCATTACCCACGGCCTAGACATGCACACCGAAGCCAAAGCTGCGTTTCTAACCGCACTCCGTAATCACATTCTCGAACCTAGACATCTTGATTACAAAGTGCAGTTTACCGGCCCAACAGGTACCAATGCGGTAGAAGCTGCCATGAAGCTGGCGCGTAAGGTCACTGGCCGCACTAACATCGTCACTTTCACTAATGGCTTCCACGGTTGCACCATGGGTGCATTGGCTGCGACAGGTAATCAACACCATCGTGGTGGTTCGGGCATGCCGCTTGCTGGCACTTCTCGCCTTCCCTATGAAGGTTATGCCGGTGTTGATGGATTGGCACTGTTCGAAACCATGCTCAATGACAACTCAAGCGGCCTAGACAAGCCAGCAGCAGTGTTACTTGAAGTGGTTCAAGGTGAAGGCGGCCTGAACGTGGCCTCTGATACCTGGCTGCAAAAGCTCAGCAAAATCTGTAAAGCACACGGTATTTTGACGATTGTGGATGATATCCAAGCAGGTTGCGGCCGCACAGGTACATTCTTTAGCTTTGAGCCGTCAGGCATCAAACCGGATATCGTGACTTTGTCAAAATCCATTGGTGGTTATGGCCTGCCAATGGCGTTGGTACTGCTGAAACCGGAACTGGACAAATGGTCGCCAGGTGAGCACAACGGGACATTCCGTGGCAACAACCACGCCTTTATTACAGCCACCTGCGCGATTGAAAACTACTGGCAAAACGACGATTTCGAAAACCACATTGCAGATCGCAGCAAACAGGTGAAAAAAACCATCGAACGTGTTCTGAAGCGCTTCCCAAGCTTGTTCGTCCAAGCGAAAGGCCGCGGCATGATGCAAGGCATTGAGTGTAAACGCCCTGAGTTTGCAGAATCTATCTCACGTCACTGCTTTGAAAATGGCATGGTGATTGAAACAGCAGGACCTGACGATGAAGTGGTTAAATTTTTCTCGCCGCTAACAATCAGTGAATCAGAGCTTGAGCAAGGCTTACATATCTTTGAAAAAGCCGCCGAGCATGTTGCTGCCGTTTCAACCCGTAAAGCGTCGTAAGGAATAAAAGAAAATGATCGTAAGAACTCTGGAAGCGTGCCAAAACAGTGAACGTCGAGTGGTGTCTGAAACGTGGGAAAGCGTACGCATGCTACTCAAAGATGACAAGATGGGGTTTTCCTTCCATATCACAACGATTTATGAAGGCACTGAAACGCACATCCATTACAAGAATCACTTAGAGTCTGTCTACTGTATGTCTGGTGAAGGCGAGATTGAAGTGGTCGGCGGTGAAACGTATCCGATTAAGCCAGGTACGCTTTATATTCTCGACAAACACGACGAGCACTATCTGCGCGCCTATAAAAATAAAGAAATGGTGATGGCGTGTGTTTTCAACCCTCCCATCACAGGCAATGAGGTTCACGACGAAAACGGTGTCTACCCGTTAGTCGACTGATCTCCCCCGCCATTTAAGGGAGCAATTGCTCCCTTTCATTTAAGCATTTGCCAGCAAAGGACTTACTCATGACTTATACCGTAGAGAAAATCGGCGGTACATCAATGTCAGCATTTGATGCCGTATTAGACAATATCTTCCTCCGCCCAGCTTCCCCTTACCATCGTGTTTTTGTTGTGTCTGCTTATGGCGGCATTACTGATGCACTGTTGGAATGCAAGCGCACCGGCGAACCTGGCATTTATCAACTTGTCGCAAAACGTGACGACAGTTGGATTGACGCATTTCACGCGCTCAAACAGCGCTTGCAGTTGATCAACAGCAACATGTTTGCCGATCCATTGAGCCGCACACGTGCCGACAACTTTATTTGCTCACGTTTAGACGACGCTCAAAACTGTATCACCAACATTTTGGCGACATGCCAATATGGTCAGTTTGCGTTGCGCCAATACCTTCCTCAAATCCGAGAGTTTTTATCTTCAATCGGCGAAGCACACAGTGCATTTAACACCGCCCTGAAGCTAAGAACTCTTGATATCAATGCGCGTTTTGTTGATTTGTCAGGCTGGGACAACTCGCTGCAAGGAAACCTTGATACTGTGATTGCCAGTGCGTTTAAAGACATTGATGTCACCACTGAATTGCCGATTGTGACTGGCTACGCCTATTGCGACGAAGGCTTGATGAAAACATATGACCGCGGCTACAGCGAAATTACCTTTAGTCGCATTGCGTGCAATACCTCCGCTGACTTGGCGATTATTCATAAGGAGTATCACTTAAGCAGCGCTGACCCGCGAGTCGTCGGCCCTGAAAACGTTCTGCCAATTGGTCAATCTAATTTCGATGTTGCCGATCAACTCGCGAACTTAGGGATGGAAGCCATTCACCCTAATGCCGCATCAGGACTTCGTCAGAACGATATTCCGCTACAAATTAAGAATACGTTTGAGCCTGAACATAAAGGCACCTTGATTTCAAAAGCCTATCAGCCAGAAGCACAAAAAATCGAAATCATTGCGGGACGAAACAAAGTGTTTGCGCTCCATCTATTCGATCAAGCCATGGTTGGCAAAGTCGACAACGTCGGCTACGAAATGATGGAAATCATCGCCGATGAGCGCGTGAGCCTAGTGGGTAAAGAGATGAACGCCAACTCCATTACTTACTATTTAAGTGGCACGGCGAAAAGCCTCAACGAAATGCTATATCGTGCGGAAAAGCGCTTCCCGAACTCGACCATCACAGGTCACATGGTGGCGCTGATCTCTGCAATCGGTTCAGAAATCAACACCAATACCACGCTGAGCAAAGGCGTGTTGGCGTTGATGAGCCACGATATCTCCCCCATTGCTGTGCACTCGTCGATGCGCAATGTGAATGTGCAATTTGTCGTCAAAGACAATGTGTACGAAAATGCCATTTGTGCCTTGCATCAGGAATTTTTCCAAGCAAAGGTCAAGCGCCAAAAAGTGGCATAACAGCCTGTAACCTGAGCGCGTAAATCAAAAAAACCAAGGCCAGTGATGAGAACATCACTGGCCTTGGTTTTATCTGAATCTACTGCATCAAGCTCACGCCAATGGTTAGCGTGCCTTGATCAGCACAGAGGTGTCCATGCGTCCCAACCCTTGCGCTTGAAGTTGCGCATATTTTTCATCCACGGATTTCGTCAGTGGTAAATCAAGCCCTTTAGACTGAGCTTCATCCAAGCAAATTCCTAGATCCTTGCGCATCCAATCAATGGCAAAACCAAAATCAAACTTCTCTTGCGCCATACTGGTCGAGCGGTTCTCCATCTGCCACGAACCTGCTGCACCATGCTTAAGGACATTCACCATTTGCTCAATGTCCAAACCTGATGCTTTCGCCAACCTAATACCTTCACTCAACCCCTGCAAAATACCGGCAATGCAGATCTGATTCACCATCTTGCAGCGCTGACCTTGGCCGTTTTCGCCCATCAACACCGCTTGCTTAGAGTAGGCATCTATGACTGATTTCACATCGGCGAACACGTCAGCATCACCACCACACATCACCGTCAGTGCACCGTTCTCCGCGCCTGCTTGTCCACCAGATACTGGCGCATCAATAAAATGCACACCTTTCTCGCCGCATGCTTTAGCCAGTTCCATCGCCAATTCTGCAGATGTGGTTGTGTGGTCAACCAGCACACTGTTGGTTTTCATGCTGGCAAGCACACCGTTGTCGCCGTAAACCACGCTACGAACGTCGTCATCATTGCCCACACAAACAAACACCACGTCACAGCTTTCCGCTGCCTCGCGAGGCGTTAACGCAACCGAACCTTGATAAGTCTCTGCCCATTTTTCAGCACGTGCCGTTGTGCGGTTGAATACACGAGTTTCATGGCCAGCCTTCGCCAAATACCCCGCCATGGGATAACCCATTACGCCAAGTCCAATAAATGAAACCTTTTTTTGTGTCATATCCGCTTCCCTAGCCTTTCCAGTAAAGGAATGTTGTAACGTGACGATAGACAGGAAACAAGCAAAAGTTCAGTTTGATCTTGGCCTTGTAGACCTAAACCCCGTTGCTATTAATCGAAAGCATACGCGCACATCATCCAATAAAGTGCTACCCTAATGCCGACTTATCTTGAGAGATACTAAAAATGAGCAAACTGACTGCAGACATCCAAGCGAACCTAATGCTTTTCGTTGAAGAAACCAAACGTACCCAAGTGGTTTGGGGCCTAAAAAACGAAGAAGATGGTTGGCTGGCTTGCGATTCATCTGAATTCGAAAACAGCGAAGTGATGCCTTTCTGGTCTGCAAAAGAAGATGCAGAACATCATAACGTTGAAGAATGGGCAGATTTCGAAGTCGTTGAAATCCCACTGGATGTGTTCGTTGAAGATTGGTTAATCACACTAAGTGAAGATGGCGTGCTGGTTGGTACCAACTGGAATGCTGAGCTAGAAGGCAAAGAACTTGAGCCCTCAGAACTAGCGAAACTATACCTGTAGTCAGACCATTCTGACAGACGAAAAAAAGGGGCTGACGGTGTTATCCGTCGGCCCTTTTTTCATGTCAGTTGCAGTTGATACGCAATCATATTAAGCCAACATCAATCACATTAAGCCAACATTAAGTACACTTTTGCTCATCACACGGCAACAGCATCATATAAATCGACGTCCGTAAGCTTCGACATTTCATCGAGATATTGACGCACATTGCCAGGATAACGCAGACCTTTTATCACGGTGTAGTTACGCAAAAACGGGAAGATATTTACATCATCATACGTGATGTGATTGTTGCGCTGTGACGGCGGAACCAACCAGCTGAGCTTAAACAGTTCCACATTCAATTTGGCAAGATACTCTTCACTGTTAGCAAAGGCTTCTTCAAACGTCATGCCGATCATGGCTGATTTGTTCTTAATAAACCATGCATTGGCCTCTTCGCTCTGAAACTCAGGCAAATCTATCATCATCCAACGCGGGTAAATCAGGCGAGAGCCAAAATAACTGGCAACATCCATCCACGATGAGATTCGTTCGTTTAACGCGCCCTCTGCCAACACGGGTTGCCCATCATAATTGTCTAGGTATGCAGCGATATCGAGGCTTTCTGCCAGGTAAGAACCATCCGGTTTTTGCAAAATAGGCACCAAATTAGCACCCACTTTTTCGGTACGTGCTTCTACGTCATGGTTCTGTAAATAAACCAGTTCAATGTCCATCTTTTTCAAGCCGGCAACCATCATCGCTTTAACGCAAAATGGACAATGATCGAACACGAACAATTTCATACAACTTCCTTTTCTGAAACTGGGCAGATATATCCAGACAACCTTAAGATGCTTGGGGATATCCACGATCTGTTGTGGCACATCGTTGGAGTCGCGATTGTAGTGAGTTTTATCAACGAACGATATGACACCCTCCGCAATCTGCACAAAGGCATGGAAATTCCATTCTTTAAAAAACAGAAGCGGGGAAGAACTAGACCGCGGCCTTTTTTGACGCTCGCGTAAACAGCATATAAACCAAAGGCACCATACAGACAAACGGCAGCACCGCTAAGTTGAGCGTTTGCCAGCCTAACGTCACTTCTAAATTCCCTGCCAGCAAGGCCGTGATCGTAACACTACCAAACACCGCAAACTCGTTGAATGCCTGTGCACGTGATTTATCTTGGGGCAGATAGGTTTGGGTCAATTGGCTTGTTGCACCAATGAACATAAAGTTCCACCCAACCCCCAGCAATACCAACGCAATTCGGAAATGCCATTCTGACACCCCGTTCAGGTTGACCAAAATACAAGCAATGAAAAACAGGCTCCCCAGCATGATAGTCATGCGAGTCCCAATTTTCCCGATAATCGATCCGGTAAAAAAGGACGGTACAAACATCCCCAACACATGCCATTCAATCACCAGCGCCGCCTGCGCGAATTCAAAGCCGTGCTTGTGCATCGCAATAGGCGTGACTGTCATTAGCAAGTTCATCACTGCATACGCGACAACCGCGGCGAAGACCGCCACCAAATACCCAGGCGCACCAATAATGAGGGAGACTGATCGCGGCGGATTGTTTTTATCAACAGGTGCAGCGGGTGGCAACCCAATAAATTGCAGCACGATAAGAGAAATGATGTAAAGGACAGTAATGCCGACGAAAGCCCCGCTAAAGTGCGTGCCCGGTAGCCAATGCTGACTTGCAATCGCGAGGTTTGGACCTAGCACTGCCGCTAACACACCGCCCACCATTGATAATGAGATGGCTTTGTCACGGCTCGCGGGATCACTGACTTCCACCGCAGCAAAACGATACAAAGTACCAAACCCAATTCCAACACCCAGCAGTAGTGTACTGAAACAAAATAGCCAGAAGTCCGCTTGATTCAAGGCATAGACACACAAAATCGCACCGCAAATGCCAATCAAGTTACCAAGCATGAACCCATTTTTTCGACCAATTCTCGCCATGATGAGAGAAGCAGGGATCGTCGCCAACATTAAGCCAACAAACTGTGTCGAGACAGGCAATGTGACCCAACTGTCGCTCGGAGAGAGTTGTTGACCTATCAAACCGTTGACGGAAATAAGCACGATGTTTCCGCTCATCAGGAGAGCTTGGCAAATTGCCAGCAACCAAACATTTTTATTCATTCCGTGAATACTCAGGCCAAGAGAAAGCGTTCGTTCGAGTATCCCGCAGCAAAGTGAAGACAGCAACCTTTGCCGTTGGCTTTGTCTTTGTCTTTGTCTTTGTCTTTGTCTTTGTCTTTGTCTTTGTCGAATCGTCAATGCCCCGTTGGTTCTCAGATTAAGAGATTGCAAGGCATTCTTACATGCGTGTCTCGATATTAAGTCACACGAGATCAAGCAATTATGTAAATCTGTAAAAGTTAACGGATGACTTCGTATCACTACTTATACTCAGGGAAGGTGTTAACTATGTCTGTGGTTTCAAAAACGGCGGTAGAAATACTTGGAGAATCAAACGTCGATTTTCTCTATGGTTCGACGCAAAATGACTATTTTGATTTACAGCGCGACAACGACGACCTCACTATTGTTGGCTTCGGCGGTGAAGACCGTATGTTTGCAGGTCTTGGTGATGACACCTTGATCGGCGGCGCAGGTGACGATTTCCTCTTTGCAAACTTCGGCAGTAACGCGTTACGGGGTGGCACTGGCGACGATTACATTCTGAGCAAAATCAACCCAGACCAAGATCGCGGCGACTATCGCGATGTGATGCAAGGAGGGGCTGGAAACGATGTGCTTGCTTCTGAAAGCTCGCAGAACTGCACCATGTTTGGTGGTAATGGCGATGATTTTTTCTCGTTCAGAGATCTGGGTATTGCAGAAACTGGCGTCAGTTACTGCAGCGGCGGTCAAGGAGCCGATTCATTCAACTTCTTTGAATTCGAGCAAAGCCAAGACGTCAACCCAACCAACACTGTCGTGCGCATTACCGATTTTGAAATCGGCGTTGATCACCTAGCATTCCATTTTTATGGTAATGACTATCTCACCGATCTAGACACATCATTTATCGTGACGCAGCAAGGCGCGAATATGCTGATTAATTTTCAAAATAAGGTTTCCATTGTTCTGCATGATATTGATAGCTCCAATACCTCAATGAGTGACTTGTTTCAAACGGATAGCATAGCACCCATCGACCCTATTCTTTTCTAGCCTAGATACTCACAGTCAAAAACCTCAGTCGTTCAGCACACTGAGGTTTTGTTGAGTTTTGGCGAGGCTTACATCCGACCCTCTACGTTCAAAATACTTGTCTATGGCAACCAATACTCAACACGCTCGATGCATGACAGCTAGGCATATCACTCAGACGATCAACGTAATCCCCTTTTCTTTCTCATCATAACTTCGACGCACTTCAACCTATCACTTATAAGTCGTGAACTGCGCTGTGAATTGCAGCTAGCACGTTGTTTTTTTTAACATCATCAATACCATGTTTGTAGTTAAGTTGCTTTTGGAAACTAATGTTTTGTCGATTAAGCTAAGCCGCACAAATAGCACGGCGGGAATCATTAACGCTTTGTGGCAGTCACCCGGAGTGTCTCGCATTGATATGGCCACAAAGTTGGGTCTCGATAAGTCGACTGTCACCAAGACGGTTAACTACCTACTTAATATTGGCATGATATTGGAGCAACCACAGGTCGTTTCGGGCAAGGGCGGGCGGCCAAAAGTATCTTTGGTATTCAACGCCGAGTTTGCTGTACTTATCGGTGTCGATGTTAACTCTGATGCCATCAAAGTTTCCGTCGTCAACTTACTTGGGCAAGTGATTTATCACGACATGATCCCCATTGATACTCAGGCCCCTGTTGACAAAGCTGTGCTGGATTCTTTGCTACCCTGTGTAAGAACCATTCAATCACTATTTCCTCGCATACTCGCGATAGGCATTGGCATGCCTGGACTTATCGACCCAGACAAAGGGCAATTGCACGTTTCTCACTCTCTCAACGTCCGGTCGACCATCAACTTTGCTTCTCGATTTAAACGCCATTTTCCTTACCCCGTTTTCATCGATAACGATGCAAACTGTGGCGCCTGGGGAGAACTCATGCAGCAACGCAGCCTGCCATATGACCATTTTCTTTACGTGCTGCTTTCAACACACCATGCCAGAGAGCTTTATCACCGCCTCGGTATTGGGGTCGGCATCGTGCTGAATCGTCAATTGTTTTACGGTGAGCAATACATGGCGGGGCAGTTTAACAGTCAGGAACTGATGCGCGGTGCTGAGCCCACACCGAGTGTCATCATGGAAGAATTTTCAGCCCTTGCGGTGAACCTGTGCAGCTTAATGAGCATTCGTCGTATCGTGATCGGGGGCAACGGAATGTCATTTGGTTCTGAACTGGCCACATCATTAAGAAAGCATAGCGATGAACTCGCAGGATCTTTAATTTTCAAGCCTAATATCGAATTCTCACTGCTAGGCCCGCAAGCTGCTGCCATGGGTGCAGCGTCTATGGCTTGGCAAAAATTACTCACTCCCGAACTCAAACTTGCTGACAGTCTCAGCTTGCCTGAAAACGGAAATCTTTCAATTTAACGGCACATGACAAGGACGTCTGATGACAATGATATTCCCCGCACCAAAGCGCTATTTGGCAGGATATTCGACAAAGTATGTCAATGTCTCAGCGCTGGTGTCTTCTTGTCCGGTGCGGTTTGGGGCGAAAGTGCTGCTTGCAACGCTCGACTACCGTCACGACCCCGCAATCCAAGCACAAGGCTATCGCATTCGATTTTCCAAAGGATGCCTCGTCGTTCACTATGCCGATCTTCACGGTATCCGCTATGCACACCTCGCCATCAATCAACTCATTGAGAATAATGCAGTGATTCGTGAAGACATTGTGATCGAAGATTGGCCAGACTTTCCAACCCGTTCCGTCTTACTCGACATCAGTCGAGATCGTGTGCCAACCATGACGTCATTAAAACGCTTAGTTGACTACTTCTCCGCGCTGCGATTCAACCAACTACAACTTTATACCGAACACACCTTCGCATACCGAAAGCATGAAACAGTGTGGGCAGACTATTCGCCAATGACAGCACAAGAGATCAAAGAAATTGATTGTTACTGTCAGCAGTTAGGTATAGAACTGGTGGCAAACCAAGCTTGCTTTGGTCACATGGAAAAGTGGCTCAACCACCCTGACTATGAACATCTTGCCGAACAAACATCAGGCTTTTTCGATCAGCGGGGAGACTTTCGCCCCGGCGCGTTTGGGCTAAACCCTATCAGCACACAAACCGAAACGTTTGTTGACGAGCTACTCGACGAACTACTGCCGAATTTCTCCAGCGACACGATCAACATCAATTTTGATGAAACCATGGATCTAGGCGCAGGGGCGAGTAAATCAGCGTGTGAAATATTTGGTAAAGGGAAAGTCTATTTAGAGTACCTCAACAAGGTCATCGCACTTGCTAAGTCAAAAGGGAAACGATGCCAGATGTTTAGCGATATGTTGTTTCGCTATCCTAACTTGATTGACCAACTCCCTAACGATCTTACCCTATTAAACTGGGGCTACGAACCCGATCACCCGTTTGACGCCGAGCACAAGCAGCTCGCCTTGTTTGGCCATCCGTTTCATGTGGTGGTTTCGACGGATTGTTTCGCTTCCGTTTCTGGGCGCTGGCATGCTGCCGTTTCGCACATGCGCAAGGCCGCTAAATCCGGCAAACGTTTCGGCGCAGAAGGCTACATGGTGACGGAATGGGGGGACATGGGGCACGGACAACAGTTTGCCATGCCTATTCCTGCTTATGCTTTTGGGGCAGCGATGGCTTGGGGACAAGAACAACAACTCGATAGCAACGTCACGGAAGCCGTTAAATGGTTTTATCCTGACGCCACCTACATAGAAATAGAAGCGCTGATTGCACTGCAAGACATTTACCTATCAACGGGTGTGCAAACCCCTAATTGCGCTTTCTTTGGCCCGGTTCTCTTTGATCAGCAATCCCGTCGCCACATCAAGCGAGCAACCGGCGTGAAATCCCACACATTGGAAAAAGCACGCAATGAGCTAGCAATATGGAAACAAAAGTTAGCCGTACTGGATGCCAGTGAAATGATGCCTGACTTAGAATGGACCATTGACGCGCTCAATATTGCTTGTCGAATTGTACAAGGGTATGCCGAAGAAGATCATCGAGAGGTAGAGCACTTTTCTGCATCAAGAAAAAATGCATTGCGCAAGGATGTACAAACTCTTCTGTCAACCTATCGAATACTCTGGTCAGAGTACTACAGACCGGGCGGTTTAACACAAAGCAGCGCGCGCCTTGAACATTTACTGAAGTTACTCGACGAAGCGCCCGTGAAAATCGATAGACAAGAGGCTGTACTATGAACCGCACACCGTCTGAAATAGAAGCCGCGCTTCACACGCTTTCTCTGCGCAATAAAGTGCTGTTCGTACATGCTTCTATGCGTTCACTAGGTAAGCTTGATGGCGGTGCGGCAGCCTTGCTCGATATCTTGCTCGAAGCTGGATGTACCGTGATCGTCCCAGCCTTTAACTATGACACCCTGTGCCTTCCTCCCAGTGATTACCATTACACACAAAACGGACATCGTGGCGAATGGCAGTTTGAGAACATCTTCCCCTTTGACGCAAACGCCAACGTGATAGAACCCTCAATGGGCGCTTTTGCTGCAGCCGTGGTTAACCACCCAAATCGCGTAAGAACGGAGCACCCTATCAGCAGCTTTGCAGGTGTTGGCCCCAAAGCCGCTGCGGTATTGGCTCATCAAACAGATATTGATGTGTATGCGCACTACAACTGCGAAGACGCTTCAGAGGCTATCGTGTTAGCAATCGGTGTCATGCTTAACAGTATTACGCCAATCCATTTCGCGGAACAATTGGCGGGGCGAGAATTATTTCGTCGGTGGGCACGCACGGCGTCACGCGGTGATGTTGAAGTGTGTATAGGTAGTTGCTCTGAAGGTTTTCATCAGCTAGAAGATACGTTGCGTCACGTGGGGACAACGGCCAACGTAGGGTTGGCAGCATGGACAGCCTACCCATTGGCATCACTGGTGACAGCTTGTCAGCACGCTATTGTAATCAACCCCACGATTACTCAGTGCAGCATTGACTGTCCACGGTGCCAAGACATGGTAAACGGCGGACTAGCCACATCAGAGGAACTTTCTCTCCCAGAAAAATGAGTGACGGCGTCACTCATTGTGGCATCCTTGCCTGTTAAGACAGTTCTGATTGGCATTAAACCGCTTCAGCGCTTTCCGTGTTTTGTGATTTATCGAACAGAAGCTTGAAGCTCATAATGCCAATCACTAGCACTTTGATGATCATCATTTGCGTGTTGCCGTAGTAAGCAGCCATACCGATGAAACCCGAGATCAGCATGAGCTTGCGGTAGTTGGTCAAAGTCGTCATATACAGTGCCAACAAAATCACGCCCAAATCTGCAAACTGCAAAGCAACAGCCAGTGTAGGTTCCGCGATAAATGCCGTGACTGCGACATAAGCGATATAAAGAATACCTGCCGCCATAACACCACCCAGACCAAGAATGACCGTTTTTGATGCATTCGTGAAGTCTTTGGCATAACGATAAGTATTCAGTGATGCCACTGACAGGTTAAGAATGACTTTTGGCCACCATCCCATCAAAAACGCCCAAAGCGTATCGTTCGTTGCCGAGCAAAACGCAGCATAGCGCGTAAATTTCATGGTATTAAATATGGTAATACCGATGTAGAAAGCAACGGATGTCCATCCGAGGATTTCGGTGATGAGATCTAACGTCATTCAGGGATTATCTCTTAAAGAGGAGCACGAATAGCTCAAATTGGCGTTTTTCTTAGCCGACAGAAAACATGGTCTTCATGCCGAATATTTAACCATTGCACCCACGCAAATCAGGGGGAAAACAAGGTCAGGAACGATAATAAAGCGAGAATGATGTGCTTATCAACACCTAATGCGAATATAAATTCTTAACACCTGCTAATGCATTGCCAGCAGCCAGCTTGTGTTAATGACTAAGGTATTGAATCCAGCTTTCACTTTGGGCAGTCGGCTCAATCTCGTGAGCACGCTTTGCATGTTGAAGTGCATTATCGAGATCACCCAGCTTGGCGTAAGCCATTGCTTGAGCAAGAGCAACTGGTGCCTCTTGGTTTTGCTCCGTTACCAAGGCGAAATTCACCAAAGCATCTCGGTACAAACCACGTTGAAGCTGCAACTGCGCCAACGCCAAGCGGTACTGATTATCTTTTTCTGCCGCACGCTGCCAAGATGCCATCGCATTTTCCCACTCTTTCGCTTTGTGCCAGTAACTGGCTTCGATCGCCAATGAGCCCGCTTTGGCCTCGTCCGCATTCAACTCATGCATTAAGGCAGCCGCTTTTTCGGGCACTCCCTGCTGCGCATAGAGTTGTGCCATCATCTTTTTCTCGGAAGAAGAAAGCTTGATGCCTTCTCGCGTCGCTAATACAAGGGTATTCAACATCTTTGCCGGCTGATTGAGTTGCTGATAGCTCCCAGCTAATTGCAGCCACCACGTTTTGTTGGTCGGTTCGAGCCTGAGCAGTTGCTTAAGCGTCATGATGCTGCCCTTCCAATGCTTGAGGGTGATCTGAGCACCCAATTTCAACGACAAGGAAGAAACCTTCGCGGCAGTTAGCGACAGGTGTTTTTCGACCGCACGTAACGCCTGTTTTGCTTGCTGATTTTGATAGTGTGCCTGCGCAATACGCAGCCAAATATCCGCCAGCTCTTTGGTCAGCACAGACTGATCTGAGGATGCTTGAGGTTTATCAGCCGTCAGTGAGTAATACCGCGTCAGGGCTTCGTCATAGCGCGCTTGTGATAGCAAAATATCAGCAAGCATTCGCTGCGCTGAACGCTGGGCACTCTGTTCAAGCTCATGACTATCAACAGCGGATCTTAATGCCTTAATGGCCTTATTCGGCTCTTCTAATTGCCAATACAAGCTGCCTAGCATGCGATGAACAAACGCTGCGTCATAGTTTTTGGCGGGATACAGGTTTGCAGTGGGCATACCCTCCAACACTGCTCTCGCCTCTTGCCATTTGTTCTGTTGCTGAAAGGTGATCGCACGTTGCACCTTTGCCACAGTGTTAGCAGAAAGGGACCCCGCACTAGCAGGAGACGGCATCAAACTAACCGCCAACACCAAGCTCAGTGTCAAACGAAGGCAGAGAAAAACAAAGGCGTGGATACGAGAACTCATTTCGCGACCGCAAACTCAAACATCACTGTTTGTTCCGGTTGTTCAATGGCCTTGCCGTCCACACGCTTCGGTGCATATTTCCATTTCTTAAGTGCTCGCAGTGCTTCACGCTCAAACAGTCGTTTTGGCTTTGCATCTATCACCTTCAAATCTCTCGGACGCCCTTGCTGATCGATGGTAAATGCAATCACGACATAGCCCTCAATACCGCGCTTCAATGCTTTGGGTGGATAGGCCGCTTCAACGCGCACTATCGGAGTCGCTTCCTGAGGTGCGCCAACATTCACGGATGGCAAATCTCCCACAGGCCCAACGGCGAGTGGGGATACAACAGGCAATGCCGTTTCAATCCCTGTCACACGGATATCCAAAGCAATGTTGGAAAGGTCAGCAACATCAGGCAAAAATTCACTCATGTTCAGCGATGCGTTCGTGTCATTCATACTGGCGACGCGTTCACTCACAGCAGGTGTGGGTGGTTCAATAGGCGGTGGCGGGGGTTCAGGTTTAGGCGGCAGCACGCGCTCTCGGCGTGCCAACTCAGCTTCAGGTTCTACCATCACAATATCGAAAGCCAGTGAATTGCCAACTCGCGAATTGTTGGGGCGAGAAGGTTCAATCATGCTAGCCATAACAGCAAACAGAGCGAGAACGCAAAGCCCCGCAATGGGTATTGCCAACAACCAACGCAGCATTAACCTTGCTCCGCCGCCAACGCGATTTTATCAATACCCGCGCCTTTGGCAGCATCGATAACAGTCACGACTGTACCGTTATAGGCCAGCTTGTCAGCTTGGATCACCAATGAGGCGTCAGGCTGTTCGGTCACCATCCTTGCTAACGTCGCTTCAAGGCGTTCTTCATCCACACGTTGCTTGTCGATGTAGATATCATTGTTGGCAGTGATCGCGACGATAATACCGACACTTTTTTGAGCCGAAGCGTGACTGGCGCTTGGGCGATTAACATCAACGCCAGGCTCTCGAACAAACGAGCTTGTCACGATAAAAAAGATCAGCATGATAAAGACAATATCCAGCATGGACGTCAAATCAATCTGTGCATCTTCTCTAGGTTTTTGTTGGCGTTGAAATCTCACTGCTGGCTCCTCAACGCTTTAGATAATGCGGCTTCTCGGCGTTCACAGGCTTTGAACAGCCGCGCATGTGCAAACATTCCTGCAAGGGCGATCACCATCCCCGCCAGCGTGGGCAATGTTGCCATCGAAATACCCGCCGCCATCGACCGCGGATCGCTGTTGCCATCTGTCGCAATCACATCAAAAACCGTGATCATTCCCGTGACCGTGCCAAGCAAGCCGAGCATGGGGCAAATCGCCACCAACCCTTTGATAAAATTAAGGTGACGAAACAGCATGGTATGCGCGTCAAACAGCCAGCCGTCGCGAATCACGCGAGATGCCCACGTTGCTTGATTATCTCGGCTCTCCCAGCGTGATACTAAGGATTGATGAGTATTTGGGAAGATAAGTGCAATAAAAAGCACTCGCTCCACCACCACCAACCAACACATACCCGCGACCAATGCCAACCCCCATAAAACAGGGCCACCTTGTGTCATAAAGTTCGCTAGTGACGACCACCATTGGTCGGCAAAATTGGGCTGGTAAAGGGCTATATCTGTCATGCTCGCAGCTCGACAACAGAAGATGGGCCAAACATTTCTGACTGTTGCGCGACCAAACTCACGCCCACTTTTTCCAACGTACCGCGTAATATTTCCGCCTGCGTGGTCAGTAGGTTATGTGCAAGGAGCAGCGGCATGGCAGCAACCAGGCCCATCACTGTGGTGATTAGGGCCATAGATATCCCTCCCGCCATCACGGTAGGTTCGCTGTTGCCGAATTGAGTGATAACCTGAAAAGTTTCAATCATGCCTGTGACCGTCCCCAACAGGCCAAGCATAGGGGCGAGTGCGGCGAGCAGTTTAAGCATCGACAGACCTTTCTCTAAGCCTTGCTGCTCATCCATGATGGTCTCCATTAATCTAAGCTCTAACGAATCCAGTGAACGGTTGGGCTCAGAGTGGTATACCTTCAACACACGGCCTAACGGGTTATCGTTCGGCGTTTCTGGGTGCTTGATCTGGGCGCGAATCATTAAGCCCGTTCGAAACAGCATCACACCTCGTACTAATGCAATACCCAGCCCCACCGCCAGCAGTGCAGCAATGATTTTGCCGACAATTCCAGCCTGCTCGAATCGTTGCGACAATGTCGGCGTATTAAACAGTTGCTCAAGCACAGCGCCACGGGTTGGGTCGATGAGGATAAGATCTCCGGCGTTCGTCTGATCCAGTGCCGTGCTCGTCAAGCCGCCTTTGGGTTGATAAGGCAGCAAATTGGCTTGTTGGCGCGTGCTATCCCATTCCAAGTATCCGTCTTGGCCCACCAGCGCAATATTTCCTATTCGCTGAATGGATTGTTCGTTGATCACGCCATTTGCATCTCGCACTTTGGCTTGCACGGGTGTGATTTCACCACTGGCGACCAAATCTTTCGATATACCTGCAAACAGGGCATTTAAGATGGAAAGGGAAGGCAAGACTTTGGCGTCAGCGATAACATCGAGCGCTCGCTCATAGTCAGAATCAACTAGAGTGACAGCGACTGGCGAATCGACACGCGCCTGCTGAAGCTCTTTCCCGACTTGTCGCACTACACCAAACACTTCGCCTAAACTGCCCGTTTCTAAACGGAGCGTTTGCTCAAGGTCGGCCAGTATCTTTTCGTTAGCGGTAAAATCATCACTCAGTTTCGCTGTTTCGCTCTCGAGCGCTTGCTGCTGCGCTTGCAATGCCTCCAATTGACTTCTTAGTGAGGCTTCTTTCACTTTAAACGTGGACTCACGCTCACTGTTATGTTGTTTGCCAACAATATGCGCTTCTTGTGAAGCCGACACCAAATCACTCAGCGCAGGAAAGGCGACAGTGCTCACGGTCAGTGCCAAAAGCACACATGGGAAAAATTTCTTGAGGTTCATTTTTGTGCCTCCGATTGTGAAGGCGGAACCAATGAAAGAGGTAAGTTCAACAGAGTCGGTGCCGCGTTTTTGTTCGCCACTTGATAGGCCAGACGCAGCTCGTCCATGTCATTTCCAGAAGCGGAAACAGGTCGCCATTCAGATTTAAGGCGATCGAAATACCAGAATGCCTTGCCATCTAGACTTTGAGCGACAAGCGACAAACGACCCAGGTGCAGCACGTCAACATCTCGGGTAACGCCATCCAATGAAATTCTCTTCTGATAAACCCCAAGCTTCGTGCCATAGTCGAGTTCAATTTGGTAGGCTTCGAGAATTCGGCGAAATTTTTCTGCATCACTCACGTCTGCCCGTGACATCATGCTTGTTAACTCAACAACACGTTGCTCACGACGCTCGGGTTTGATCGGAATATCGGATTCCACCCAATTACCCAGCATATCGATCATCGCATACATCAAAGGCACGATACCTTGTCGCGTTTGCTCTATCTCTGCAATTTGCTGATTGAGCCGATCTTGCTCTTGGCTTTGATCGCTCAGCAAATTTTGAAGATGTTGACGATAGACAGTGAGGTTTTCGATCTCTTTCTGAAGGCGCTCAATGTCGGCTTTCATCTGTTGAGAGCTGTCGTCACTCGCATCAATACGCACTTGCGAGGCTGCTGCCGCCTCAAGGGTACTTGTCTCGATGGAAGCCGCCGTATCAAGCTCGGTGGCGCCCGCGAAATGCGGCATGCTTATCAAGTTGATCGCACTGATCACGCAAATGCGCGAGAATAATTTCATGGATTAGTGTGTCTCTATGTACTTGGTCAATATTTACACTGTAAACAATCGCGACATTGCGCGTGACTACCTCAATACAGATGCATTATAAATCAATTGCATAAATGCCAACTGCCGAAATAAAACGACGGCTATACATACAGCCCGGTGGCAAAATTAGCGCCATTATTGCAGGCACTTTCTATTTAACAAGTGTTCGACCTCAGGCCAAAGTGCTTCTCTAGCAATATTGTCGCAGATTAATGTGTCCACACCCGCTTGGATAAGATCCGTTTGATTCGTCTCTGTTGCACTAGGCATCAATACAAGTAAGGGCAATGTCGTACTTTCTCTTAAACGCCTAACATCCGTCATGCAAGGCAAAACCCCTTCAGATGCGATAAGCACAACATCAAATTTGCACTGGCGCAATGCCCTTTCTGCTTGCTTGACATGAAGCACGCGGGTCACTTTACAGCCATGTTGGCTAAACGTTGTTTTCACCCAACCGCACGGAGACAACCTGCTTTCAATAAGAAGTAATTCCGGCATGTTTAAACTCTTAAATGATATTAATTCTCATTATAATCTCATGTCTCTCCTGAAAGGTCTACTATTGCAACCAACGCACTGAAATAGAAAAGACAAATCAAAATCTATATTTGCAATCATATGAGAATAAAAACAATAATTTGATTGTGATCACATATTTCCTGCATCAACGTTGTTGAGACTATTGCCCGAACGATGCCCAGAAGAGTAGACTCCTCGTTCTCAAATATGAGCCCCCATTTCCATCGATGGTATGAATAATAAATATGTCTAGCTATAAACCTCTACTTGTCGTATCTCTGGTTTTGTTCCTTTCAATGTTGGCAATGTTACTGACATCACTCACATACTCCAGTCAGATCTATGTGATACAAATTCAAAAGCAACATGAGAAGCTATTAAAAGATCCCGAAGACGCCAAAATCTCTGATTTAGTAGGCCTAGCTGATATTTGCGAAGATATTCGTTTTAAAGGCACTCTCTCGCTTCACCTGACTGCGCAAGAAACCTTCAGTGTGCAACGCGCTTGTGAAGACATTAAAACACGTATCCGCCTTAACCAATTCAAAGACCAAAGCCTGTCTATGCGTCGCTAATCGTATTGCAGGATAAACACATGAAGAGTGCTTAGGCTTCCTTTCTTTTTGCGTGATAGATTGAAGCGCAGCGCACATTGTGGCAAAGTCGCAGCCGAATTCACTCACCCTCGGGCTTTAGCATGAACGTCCAACCTAATAACCCTCTTCATGGGCTTAAACTTGAACAAATCGTCACCGAATTGGTTGACCATTACGGCTGGCAATCTCTAGGTCAACAGATCGCGATCAACTGCTTTCGTAGTGATCCTTCCGTGAAATCTAGCCTTAAGTTTCTTCGAAAAACGCCTTGGGCCCGAGAGAAAACGGAAGAACTGTACATCGATACTTTCTGCACGCCGAGTGAAACCACAGACCCATGGGCAACAGCACTAAATAAGCTAGAAAAATAGACCCATTATCAGACAATTGAGTTAGTTTGTCGCCATCGTGCTCGTGGTATATATTGGTTTAACTGTAAGCCACGATCACATATGGAAATGGCATGGATTCAGGCTGGGAATCACTGACACTGCTTTTTCTCGCACCACTGTTTTTTATCTGCATGGTGCTTGAATACAGACTGCTGCGTAAGCAAGGTGCTAGCGATTATTCGTTGAAGGAACTGGTTTGTAACTTCAGTCTTGCGGGGCTTCATCAGGGTGCAGATCTCATCGCTACCCTATTGCTCATGCCTTTCTTCCTATGGCTTTATCAATATCGCGTATTCGATATCACCATGACCCCTTTCACGGTGTTTGCCGCCTTTATTCTTCAAGATTTTTGCTACTACTGGTTTCACCGCGCATCGCATAATGTACATTGGCTATGGGCGTCACACGTCGCCCACCATAGTTCTGATCAGATGAATTTTACCACGGCATTTCGCCAAAGCCTGACCTACCCCATTTCAGGCATGTGGCTATTTTGGACGCCACTCATGTTCCTCGGCTATCCACCTGAAACAGTGATATTAGTGGTGGCACTCAATCTTGGCTTTCAATTTTTTGTGCACACACGCATTGTGGGAAAACTTGGTTGGATTGAGTACCTATTCAACACGCCTTCCCACCACCGTGTCCACCACGCAAGAAATCCAGAATATATCGATCGAAACTTTGCAGGCGTCTTGATCATTTGGGACAAACTCTTCGGCACTTACGTTGAAGAAAAAAACAACGTGAAGATTGATTATGGCATCCCTCATCCTATCAACAGTTGGAACCCTTTTACCGCCACGTTTCACCAATGGAAAACACTATTTAGTTTGGCATTTTCACCGAACAGCACACCATTAAGAACACGCTTTGCTTACCTATTTGGCCCGCCAAAATTCAGCGATGATGCGATGAAATGGCTCACCACGAATTCCTCCGCGACGACATCATCAACACAAGAGTAAGAACCAATCGATAAGATGTTTTGTTGGGTCTACAAATAAATAGTCGTCGTTAGCGAGTGGATGAATACCGCGTTTTAAACCCGCCACCTCGCTTGAAGCGTGTTATTTATTGCCTAAAAAACACGCTTATCTCTCACTTTTAAAGCTCTACACCGCTATTGCTGTCCCGCGAGTAAGACTGCTCATCAACTCCTCATCAACCCCGATCATAACTATGCCTATACTTTAACCATTCAAAATGTAACCGCTTACATTGTCATTTCATCTTGTGCAAATTTCAGTTGACTCATCAAGCAGGAGGCACCATGTCGAACAAAAAAGGACACGATTCAAACAATCACGACAAACCCACAACTGGCATCTATGAACACTATCAGACAAACCCAGACACCGCAGACGAAACCTTGTTTGGGCGAAAGAGCTTTCCCGACAGACGAGGCTTTTTAAAAGGTGCGGGGTTAGCCACCATGGCGGCGGTGTTGGGCGGCGCGATCCCTTTTCACCGCAATATGCCAGCCGGTATGATCCCCGCTGCGTTTGCAGAAGGCTTGGACGATGTGGTCATTGAAGGGAAAGACGGACTCACTGTGCTTAACGACAGACCCATGAACGCCGAAACACCTCCCCATTTACTTGATGACGATGTCACCCCGACCTCTCGCCACTTCATCCGTAACAATGGGATCCCTCCCAGCGATATTTCCACAGAAAAATGGGCACTCACCATCGACGGGTTAGTGGACAAACCGATGACGCTAACCATCGAAGATCTGAAGAAAAACTTTGAAGTCGTTGAGCAACAATTGGTGGTGGAGTGTGGCGGTAACGGTCGTGCTTTCTTTGAACCCAAAGCCAAAGGGAATCAGTGGACCTATGGCGCAGTCGGTTGTTCCAGCTGGACAGGCGTGCGACTGGCTGACGTGCTAAAGGCAGCTGGCGTGCAAGATGGTGCGGTGTATACCGCGCACTATGGTGCAGATAAACACCTGTCGGGCAAGGCAGACAAAACGCCAATTTCTCGTGGCCTACCAATTGAAAAAGCCATGGGCAGCGAGAACTTAATCGCCTTTGCTCAAAACGGCGAGCCGCTTCATCCGATGAATGGTGCACCGTTGCGTCTCGTTGTTCCTGGCTGGCCAGGTTCATGCTCGCAAAAATGGCTAACACGCATTCAAGTGCGCGACCAAGTGCATGATGGCGCGAAAATGACTGGCACATCTTATCGCGTCCCGAATCGCCCTGTTTCACCTGGGGAGAAAGTCGCAAAAGAAGATTTCGTGATCATCGAACGGATGCCCGTGAAATCCCTTATCACCTCTCCTCAAACCAACAGCGAAATTGCAGGCAAAGAGGTCCTAGTTAGAGGTCATGCTTGGTCTGGAGATCGTGCGGTCGACAATGTACAGATATCGACGGATTTTGGCGCGACATGGATTGACGCCAATCTCACCGAAGCCTCCAACCCTGGCGCGTGGCAAACGTTTAGTGCCAACGTCAAATTCCCACAACCGGGTTATTACGAAGTGTGGGCCAAGGCCACTGACGACCAAGGCGTTAGCCAACCTTTTGCGATTGCTTGGAACCCGAAAGGCTACCTCAACAATAGCTTTCACCGTGTTGCATTAGTTGTGAAAGGGTAACCCTGTATGGCAAGAAATTTTGTTAATGAGCGGTATTTTCCGCTCTCTGTTGCCTTCTGCTTATTATGGCCGGGAACCGCAACCGCCAATGAAGCATTAATTGCTGCAGGGGAGCAACAGGCACTGGTATGTAAAGCATGCCATCAAGTCGAACCCGATGGTGTACCCTTAGTCGGCCCGCCCTTATGGGGGTTAGCTGAGAGGAATATCGCTGCGTTTCCTAATTTTAGTTACAGTGAGGGCATTAAGCAGCATGCGGGTAAGTGGGATGCACAGTCGTTAGATGCATTTCTGTTATCACCTGATGCATTTGCCCCTGGCACCAATATGCTGTATCCCGGCGTAAAAGACGACGGCGCACGCGCTGCAATTATTGCATGGCTCGCGACGAAGAATCCGACACCACCGGATTGGCAGATTGGCGATGCAGATACGCCGATAAAGTCAGCAGGCGAAGGCATTTTAGCGCCTGGAGAAAATATGGCGCTGGTCGCGTCAATGTGCTCTGCCTGCCATTCATTGCACTTAGTCACGCAACAAGGCTTAAGCAAAGAAAGCTGGGATGAAACCCTGACGTGGATGGTTGACGAACAAGGTATGGATGAACTTGATCCTGATGATCATGAGCAAATACTCGTTTACCTTTCAACCTATTACGGCCTGTAACTCAATCCCCCCATTCTCATTATCGGAAAGGAGTGACTGCACAAAAATGCATCACTCCTCTGTTTTCTTCTTCCCCCATTCTTGTAAGCTTGCAGCATACTCATAGCCTTCGCGCTTAACCCTTACAAAGCCTGATTCCATGACTGCTAAGCAAATAGTGACAAAACTTCCCCTCTGTATCCGCACAGCCTTGGTGTCCACGGCCTTAGCTATTGCGCCCATGACACAAGCCGCTGATATCGGCAGCACACCTCTCATTGGCACTGTCTACAACAGTAGCCAACTGGTGTTTTCCACAATCTTTGACTCAATTGAAGTGGGTGCGGCCACCAGTAGAGACGTTGCTTTGTTTACTGTAGGCGGCGTAACGTTGAACAGTCTTGTGCTGACCCTACCGCTCGAAGCCGATATAAAAGCACGAGTGATCTCGCAGCTTGCCAACCCGGTTTATGCGATTCAACTTGGTCATTTGCTTTACAGCTTTTATGACAAATACACAGGCGACGTCGTTAACGAGGACATTTTTCGTCAGGCGCTATTTGATCGTTACAGCCGATCTGAACTGTACCAATGGGAACATGGTTTGTTTCAGCTAAACCCAGCAAGTGATGCTCAACCCAAGAATATGGATGATAGCGGCAGTAGCGAGAGTGCCAGTGTCTTAAATCGCCAGTTTATGGCCACACTGGTCACGCTATACGATGCGCTCTTTGGCAAAGATAAGTGGCTACACGGCGATGAGATCCCCGATCATTACCTGTATCTAACCAACAGTGTGCAGGATCAGGAAACCGTGTTGACGGTGCAAAACATACTGATCCAGAAACTCACCGACTACAGTCAAAGCCTTGAAGATGGAGATATCAAAACAGCTTTGCTTGGCATTATCGAAGACGCAAAACCCGAGAACCAAAATAGACAAAACAACAAAGCACAAGCTATCACCATTAGCTTGATCGACTTTGTGCGTTTAAATGTGATGAAAGGCTACCGCCAATTTCTTCTGGAAAAAGCCAAAACAGAAGCCCTCAATGATTGGCTAAAAGCCCAGTTTTCAGACGACCCCACAACCTTACTCGCTTACCTTGAACATCAAAACCAGCGCCCCCTTGCTGTTCAAATCACCGTCGACGGTTTACAACAAGGGCTCATGCAAGGATTGGTTAGCGAAACACCTTCACCGTTTTTGCAGCAAGTAAAACGTGACGAGCAACAAGCCGCAGCCATGGCACCAAAAGGCATGGAGGTGAGCGCGCCAAATCACGTACCAAACAATGCGTTCCTGTTTGAGGTCGCCGATAAACCCCTGCGTGACCCAAGGTACTTGCCCTTTTTCCGCAAGTTGTACGTCAACAATCATAATGGCGTTGTCGAGTTTGGCGTGTCTACCACACCCACCATCAGCGTACGCAACCTGCCCATCATACAGACAGGTGCCAACGTGGCAGGTGATGGCGGCACGGGCATCCCCAATTTCCACTTTGTCGATAGGCAACGCGATCGGGCGTATTACTTCTTCGGCAACGATGCTATTCAACTTGATCGCTTACTTGACCAAAACGACGCAAAAACCCAGTTTGAGCGACTCGCCCCTATGGTCACGCTGAACTGCAACGCACAGTATGACTGGTACGCACAATCAAGTTTTGATCCGTTAATCAATCTGGGGGTAGGAGAAGCGATTCGTGATTTCGGTGAACAGCGTTGCCTGAAAGATCTGCGAAAGCGTGGCGATATCGAGACCGAGCTTCACCAGCTTCGTCAGTCTCTGATCAAAGATATTGTCGCCTACCAAGGCATCTCATGGTGGACACCTTTTACTCGAACCACCAAACGCCTTGCTATCCAAGACAAGCTCGACCAATACGCAGAAAAGTCACAACGTGGTCTGCCCGACTTTGTCATGGTATATAACCCGTGGCCGGATCATTTCGCACATTTCACCGGGCCGTTTGCAGATGAAATACTTTCCCCTACCGGGGAATTAAACCGACTGGATTATTGGCTCGGCGAGATTGAGCGCGTTTATCAACAAGCCAATGTCTACGACCAAACGCTTTGGGGCATGGCGGGTGATCATGGATTAACGCCCATTCATCATATTGTCAGCCCTGAAAAGCAAGTGTTTGAGGCCATTGAATCCGACTACGGCTACAGCCTTAATGTCCGCAAGATTTCCTCAGACGAGGGGGAGGGACCAAAGATCACACATACCTTCAACTACCCCAGCAATCGAAACGTCGACATCATTGTTGCCTCGACAGCTGGCGGCAACTACATGATGGACTTGTTCAATTCAACGCGTGGCTGGTCTACACAGCCAGTATATCAAGAGCTCACGGTGTGGAAGCCTCAACAAGTGCAACACAATGAGCCTGCCATTGATCTTATCCACGAAACCGCTTCACGCCTTGGCGACAGTCTTGATTATCTCGCAGTAAGGGAAACAGATTGCGACATTAACACCTGTACACTGCGCTTGGTGAGCGTCAAAAACGGCAAGCGGCATGATGAGATCATCACACGCAAAGGGTCACGCGCGCTGTATCAATCTGTCGACGGCACTTTGCCTACATTGCTCAATATTGAACAGATAAACCCTTACGTTGCGCCAATGAATGACAGAGAAAAGCGCGAGAAGTCTGCGCTCATCAAGCAATGCGTAGAGCAAGCTGAAGCGGCTAAGCCGGAAACATGGTGCGATGAACAAACTTGGCAACAACTGACTCGCCTCACGCCAAGGCCCGATAGCGTAAACCAATTAGCACACCTTTATGATGAGGACAGAGCGGGCACCATTAACTTGTTCCCCGCCCAAGGCATTGGCTACAACACCAAAGTGCCTGGCCGCCATGCTGGTGAGCATTTTCATGAAAAAGACGCCTTTATCGGCTTTTGGGGAACGCCTGTTAACGCCCACAAGCGTATTCATTCTGCAGTCAACGGTTCTCTTTCCCCTACCCTCTACGAATACCTATCAGGCGATCAGGTGGAAGTGGGTAAAAACGGTTGGGGATTTCCGTCTTTGCTTAAACAGCTGACACATTAAAGTAAAAGCGTAAGAAGGGGCGACAGCCCCTTTTTAATATTTCCCTCACCATCACACTGACTATTCAATCCAGCAAGTCAACCAAACTATGCGGCCTTCCCCGATAGAGAGTCGGTCAACACAGCGACTATCTACCCAGCAACCTCAGGATTCAGAGCCTCTTAAAGTTGTTTGGGGATATGTTGAAAATCTCAATTTCTCAGCAAACAAAATGCGTAGATCACCCAAGGTTAGAGAGATTGAGCAAAATTCTCTATTTCGCCATGGAGGCATGAATAGATCACGACTAGGCTCAAGCCACATCGCTGGTAAATCAAGCGCACAATGCGCACGCAAGCCAAGCAGCACATTGGTGATCAGTGACCTAGAATACGCTGGCAGGAGTCAATGATTTGGATTTGGATATTGATGTTTTGATTATCACAGGGACAAGACCCGAGGTGATAAAAATGGCACCGGTTTACCATGCACTTCAGCAGGAAAGTCTCTCGGTCGTGTGGTGCCATTCTGGCCAACACGATACGCTTGCGACGCAAGCTTTTAGCTACTTCAACATTACGCCTGATTTCTCATTAACACGCCCCAATACCACCGAGCTTGCTGATTTGTTTGCCGGATTGCTCGCCCAACTCAACGGCGTCATCCAAGCCCATCACCCAAAATGCGTGATTGTTCATGGTGATACCAGCTCAACCCTTGCCGCGGCCATGGCGGCGTTTTACAACAAAGTCGCTATCATCGCACACGTTGAAGCCGGGCTAAGATCTGGTGATATCTATCATCCTTTCCCCGAAGAGGTAAATCGTAAACAAGTCGCGGTTGTGGTAAACCGTCACTATTCACCCACGGTCAAAGCCGCCCATGCTTTATTCGCTGAAGGCATCGCACCCGAAACCGTCATTTGCACAGGCAACACCGTTGTTGACGCGCAGATGTATTTGCTCAAACAAAGCAAAATCACCACGCCAAAAGAAAAGCGCACGGTATTAATCACTGTGCATCGGCGCGAAAACTGGGTAAACCTGCCCATAATATGCTTGGCGATCAATCGCTTAGTGCAGCAGCACCCACTGCTAACATTTCGCTTTGTAACCCACCCAAATCCGTTGATCAAACAACAAATTCAGGATCTTCTGTCTGACAGCCCTAACCTGCAAATTTCCGATCCACTTGACTACCTTAACCTGCAGCAAGCACTGGCCGATTCCGCGCTTGTTCTTACCGATTCAGGCGGCATTCAAGAAGAAGCCCCCACCTATGACGTGCCTGTTGTCGTGTTGCGCGAAACCACCGAACGCCCAGAAGCGTGCCAACTTGGCCTTGCCATTTTGGCAGGAGCAACCGACCCTGATAAAATTGTCGACGCAGCACAACACATGCTGAACAGCAGTCACGCCATCGCATCCAATCCTTATGGCGATGGCAAGGCCGCACAAACAATCGCTAGTGATATTAAGGAGTGCATTCGTGGGCTTTCTTGATGCCTTTCTCGTCTATTTGTATGGCCTAAAATACGTCACCTTAGTGCTTATGGTCGCCTTGTTCATCTTTGGCTTTGATGATCTGATGCTAGACACTTACTACTGGGTCAGACGCCTTTTTCGCCGTATCACCATTTATCGAAAACAAGGGTTTGCCGACCCTGAAAAACTGTTCGAAAAAAAGGAAAAGCCGCTCGCTATCATGGTGCCCGCTTGGCAGGAAGTCGGCGTGATTGGAAAAATGGCAGAACTCGCGGCAAAGACACTTGACTACGAAAACTACCAAATTTTTGTCGGCACTTACCCCAATGACCCACAAACACAGGCTGACGTCGACGAGGTATGCGCGCGCTTTAGCAATGTCCACAAAGTAGTGTGCGCGCGCCCCGGCCCAACAAGTAAAGCAGATTGCTTGAACAACATCGTGGCGTCTATTGTGGCGTTTGAGAAACGCATCAACATCGAATTCGCGGGTTTCATTCTGCACGATGCCGAAGATGTTTTGTCGCCGATGGAACTGAGGTTATTTAACTATTTGCTACCCAACAAAGATCTCATCCAGCTTCCTGTCTACCCCTATGCACGCAAATGGTATCAATTCACGCCCGCACATTATGTCGATGAGTTTGCCGAGATGCATGGCAAGGATGTGGTCGTACGAGAAGCACTCGCAGGACAGGTGCCCAGTGCCGGCGTGGGCACCTGCTTTAGTCGCAAAGCCGTTCTTAGACTGTTAAAAGAAGGGGACGGCCTTCCGTTTGATGTTCAATCTCTCACTGAAGACTATGATATCGGCTTTCGCCTTAAGCAATGGGGCATGAACGAAGTCTTTGTGCAGTTTCCAGTGAGCGCCAAAGACGCTTCTCTCCGCGAAACCGCGTTTGGCCTAAACAAACGTGCCTCTCGCTTGATCTGTGTGCGAGAGTATTTCCCCGCCACGTATTCAACCGCAGTAAGGCAGAAAAGCCGCTGGATCATTGGTATCGTTTTTCAAGGTATGAAAAATCATCATTGGTCACGCGACTGGCGCATTAATTATTTTCTTTGGCGAGACAGACGCGGCGTTATCTCCAACATCATCTCGTTTGCAGCCACACTCGTTTTTTTCCAACTCTTGCTCATTGTGATCTACCAATTAACAGTGACAGAAAGTTATCATTTTCTGTCCATTTTTAACGATGACCCTACCGTTCGATTTTTCATTTATTCCAACGCTTTATTCTTTCTTAATCGTATGGTGCAGCGCTTTATTTTCGTGAGCCAGTACTACGGTTCGTTTCAGGGCATCATGTCATTACCCAGAGTAGTCTGGGGCAACTTTATTAACTTTTCAGCCAACGTACGAGCAATCAAGCAGGTCATCATTGAAGGCGATCCTCGGCGAGTGGCGTGGGACAAAACCAGTCACGATTTCCCCATTATTCATGACGTGCGACGCAGACCTTTGGGCCAGATTTTGGTGGAGCAAGGCCAATTGTCCGAGGCTGATCTTGAGAAGGCGCTGTTGAACCTTCCACCGAACCAACGCCTCGGCACCTATCTTGTTCGTCATGGATATGTGTCGAATGCCCATGTCAGTAAAGCCATTGCGATACAAGCCGGGGCCGAACACATGGCCGTAGATTTGTTTAATGTTCCGCTAACGCTCATTGAACAATTTCCTGTTAACTTGGCCCTAAAGTACATGGTTTTTCCCATCGAGGGCGATAACAACCAGCTGGTTCTCGCTGCAGAGTCCCCAATTCCTCCGGTGGCGCTTGCCGCCCTTCAGCGCCAAATCAATAAAGAAGTCACCTACAAGATTGTCGACCAAGGGCTGGTCACTTTAGGTATTCGCTACCACTATTTGAAAGACAAAAGTGCGGATTTTCGTCCTCATCTAGAACAGGCCCAACATCAAGGCAAGGTATCGACGCAACGCCTCACGCAGTACATCGATCAATATTTGGTTAGCCAACAGCCACTCGGTGTGCGTTTAGTGGCGGAAAAATGTTTAGACCCTGCGCAACTCAATCAAGCACTGATTAATTACGACTTCACGTCGTCAACGCGCTTTGGCGAGTATTTAGTAGAGCAAGGTTACATCACCCATGAACAATTGGAGCAAGCGCTCAAGCAGCAACAAGCTGACGAGCCTTTCTCCAATTTCTTGACGATGGCGGACTAAGCATGATGAAACGCTTACTACTGATTATTGTCAGCTACTTATTTGTACTAAATGCCTACGGGTCTGCACTCATCATGGAAGGCCTCAGCGAATTTAGTGAGTTTAGAACCTATCCGTATGTCGACAAAGCCTTTGAATTGGAAAAACAGCATCGCTATACGGAGGCAGAAGAGGAAATCGAGAAAGCTCTCAATATCACGCCGGAACACCTTCCTTTTCTTCGCTATCAATATTTGCTGCTAACCAAAGCCGCTAACTATGCAAAAGCAGAGCAGGTACTTAATCTGATACCCAACGAGCAACGCGAAGGCCTCCTTTTCGCTTTGCGGAATCAGCAACTCAAAGAAAACAATACCCTGACCTCGGTGCAATTCATTGCCTTACTCAATGGATTGACGGCAGAGGAAAAAGACAAACTGACCTTAAGCTACCTTTACCAATTAGAAACCGCGAAAGGTGCGACACAAGCGCTTGATTGGGCGCGAGAGTTACCTAGCGAGATGAAATCCGCTGACATCTTGGCCTATGAAGCAGAGAAGGCGTTTGAACTCGACGATTTTGATCGAACTATATCGTCCATTGCCGCTATTCAGCGCCAAGAAGGAGATCTTAACGAACGGCTTCGGCTGCTGTTGGGGCTGAGTTATCTCGCCAAAGGCAATGTCCCGCAAGCGCTCGCGTTAGCCAATGAACTGCCAGCACTG
Organism: Enterovibrio litoreus; assembly: GCF_045679545.1. Classification (NCBI taxonomy): domain Bacteria; kingdom Pseudomonadati; phylum Pseudomonadota; class Gammaproteobacteria; order Vibrionales; family Vibrionaceae; genus Enterovibrio; species Enterovibrio litoreus. Next base: position 857,177 of record NZ_CP166195.1, on the reverse strand, counting down.
AAAAGCAGTGAAGGCATTGTTCGTCAGCACATCGAGAACCTTGTCGAAGATAACGATATTTCAACCGCCAGAGTGCAATATGAATGGCTTACTACGCACCATTCGCTCACCAATGCGGACTACAAAAAGAAATTTGAGTTGGCCATTAGAGACAATGACTTGAAAAGTGCTATCGCAGCGGCGAGTCCCGCAGGCATTAACTGCATCGCGAACATTTCGCTGTATGCTGAACTCAATCAACTAGACATCGCCAATGAACGATTTCAATCTTGTAGCCCCAAAGAAGACCCAGAGAACTGGCTCTATCTCGCCGAAAAACTCGGACAAACTGATGCTATTGAGTCTCAGTTATTCAGCGATGACGTGCTAATTCAACAGCAACGCAAAATTCTCGCTAATCTTTACCATCGCGAGCAGCAAGATCAAAAACAAATTGCGCTTTTAGATCGGCCGCAAAACCTAAACGAATACATGTTGCTCGCCACCGCTCAACAACGAAGTGGCCATTTCAAAGAGGCAGTAGATACTTGGTATCAGTTATTTCTAAAAACTGGTGACGTTGAAGCTCTCGATATTGCCACTACGCTTGCGATTGAACACCTTTCGCCCAGACGCTCCATTGCGCTGATTCATGATTCACTGCGCAAATTACGCAGCGAGGCTTATCAGCGCACTCAGCTCGATCGATTATTGGCGCTCTATGCCGATCACCCTGCTTACTTCAACCCCAATGAGATCAAACAATTTAATGACCAACCCGTGTCGGCGCAACACTTGGCAAATCTCTGGGTCAACAACGATGCTTGTGATGTTGCCCAAAAGGCGCTAACCCAGCCAGAAAGTAGCTTCGCATATCGCGTCTTGGCTTACTGTATCTATCAAACAGATCCTAACAAAGCGTTGGCCTACCTAGAAAAAGCACACGCACAACAACCAGACAAACATGACCTTTTCTATTTTGGGTATCTCTACACCGTCACCGACCAACCAGAGAAAGCACTGAGCTATTGGCTACTCATGCCCGAAGACCAATTATCCCCCAATATGAAGTTCTATATTGCGCAGAATTTTTACCATACCGGCGCCTATGAAAAAGCGGACACATGGTGGAATGCAGCTGACTTACAACAAAGTGAAGACTGGTGGTTACTTGGCGTTAATATCGCGATCAGCCGTCATCAATATTCAACGGCAGAGTTAAGGCTGCAACAAGCAGATAGTCGCTTTGATTCTGTCTATATTGATGATCTTTACTCTCGACTTTATAACGCGTCGGGAGAGCAAGATAAGCTCATCGAATTTTACGAAACACAAATCGCACAACATCCTGATGATGCCACATACAAGGCAGAGTTGGCTTACATCTTGTTCCCAACGGACACCGAACGGGCGGTCAGATTGCTGGAACAATCCATACCATCGCTGGATAGTGAAGCCCTGTTTCAAGCCGAACATCAGTTGGCGATAGGCTATTCTCGCCTAGGCCTAAACGCGGATGCAAAAGCACAATATGCAAAACTCATTGACCCATTGAGCGACTCCCCAAGTGCATCAGATAAGCAGAAATTGGTCTACTTGCAGTCACAAAACAAGCAAGTCGACAACCGTTGGCAATTCAGTATTAGCGAGACGGGAGGGAACGACGCCCGAAATGCTGAGAGCACGCTGTTCACCGCCGACCAAAATCGATTTTTACTTGGTGAAGCGCAGCGCACCCTACTTAATCATGACAACGGAGCGAACAGCCTTTCATTCAAACTAGCTTGGCTTTCTTCTGGCGAAGATACCCCCTTTGACACCAAAGAACTGGATATAGGTCTTTCTTGGCGGCCACTGCCTACCTACGATTTGAATGTCGCACTGGGCTTACGCCATCAACTTGATGGGGACAAAGACACCAATGGCTATATTCGCATTTATGGTGACCCACTCGCTCACCTGGGCATGAATAAATACTGGCAAAGTGGCGTGGATTACTGGTGGCACCAAAGTCTGTATTTGGATATTTTTCAGTATCTCGGGAGAAATCAGCGACTGCTTTATGGACGTTATGACGTTGGGCCGGTATTTCCCATAAAATATGACAACCAACACCGGCTCCGTGCTTACTCCTTTTTACAAGCGGACCAAGACGAAAACCGCACCACTGACAACTCAGTGACACGCAGTGACTTTCGCGCAGGCTTAGGCGTTGGGTGGCTAAGCCAATGGGGCTATAACAAATATCATGGTTACAACCACGACCTTGAGGTTGATCTCGAATGGCAGCACATCATAGACAGCGATTTCTACCCCAAAACAAATACAGAAGATGCCTTTATGTTGCGGCTTTACTGGCACTACTAACAAGTGTGTCCTTTGCGAGCGCAAGCACTGTATACTATCAGCCGTTGAATATGGATAAGCAGCTTACCGACCGCGAGTGGGCAGCGAACCTTGATTCTCTGCGCGGTATTGGGATAGAAAGTGGCGTTATTCAGTGGGTCCAATACGGTGATGAGACGTTTGGAGAAACAAACGGCTGGCTGGCTCAGCGAATGCAAATGTGGACTCAACGTTCGCCTGTCTGGTTAGGGCTATATGCTGACCCGGAGTATTTCTCTCGTATTGATCAGCCCGCAAACCAGCAAGCGAAATATTTGGACATGCTGCTTGATAAGAATGCTAAAACTCTCTCCGCTTGGCAGACTTGGGTGAGTGCGAACACCAACAACGTTCAGGGCTACTATCTGCCTATGGAACTGTCTGACTATTACTTTCGCACTCCTGCATCACAGCAAGTATTGAAACAGCAGCTCACGCACTTTACTTCCAAGCTAGATAAACCTCTCGCCATTAGTGTATTTGCAAGCGGAACGCTTTCCCCATCAGCATTTAACAAATGGTTGATCTCTTTGACACAAACAGGCGTTCACATATGGCTACAAGACGGACAAGGAACGCAAGCACTACCGATAAAAACACGACAGGCCTATTTTAATGTGCTCGCCTGCGACGTAGGCGTAATTTCAGAGCTTTTTATACAAACGAGTGTATCTCCCTTTCATGCGCGTCCGATGACCAACGAAGAACGTAGTACCGCTAACTTATCTATCAAACCTTGTCACCAAAAGCTCAGTTTCTCGTTGCGATATCTACGTCCAATTCCCCATCCGCTCCCTTTGCCTTGATACGTAACTTCGATCTAGCTGTCGATTTACTGTGTGCGTTTACACTCAGTCGCTCTTGCCGCATTTCAGCGAGTTCAATAGAGAACGTAATAAATATCGTCATTTATCGTATTTTTCTTGCGTCAATCCTTTGATTAGGCCAATAGCTTCAGTGACATTCTGCACAATTTGCTAGTCTTTATGTGTCGGCATGCAGTTCTACACTACTCAGGACAGAGTGTGTAGCGCCTTAGTTTATTCGCTTTATCGTTAAGGTATTCGCAATAAGGATTCGACTATGAAATTGAATTTCGGACTTTTAACACTCTTGGCTGCTTTCATCGCCGTTCCTTCGCTCGCACAGGAAGGTATGGTTCAGGTTCAAAGCCAATACAGTGTTCCCATTACGACAGAACGTCTGATCGTCGCCGCCAAAGCCCGTGGACTCAATGTTATCGGACGCGTAAATCACGCAGAAGGAGCACAAAAAGCAGGATTGGCATTACGCCCAACTGAGTTAGTTATTTTTGGAAACCCTAAAGTTGGTACGCCCATGATGGTATGTAACCAAACGGCGGGTATCGACCTTCCTCAAAAAGCACTGATCTGGGAAGATGCGGAAGGAAAAGTGTGGCTAGGGTACAACAACCCTACTTATATGGCAGAGCGTCATCATATTGAAGACTGCGGAATGTCGGTTAAAAAAGTAGAAAAAGCGCTGGTTTCTCTAGCAAAACTCGCCACCCAACCTTCAGCTCAATAACGAATTATCCTCAGTATATTTCTTGGTTTCAAAAACAAAAACCCCGCAGGCTTACGCATGCGGGGTTTGTTTTTAAGAGACGTTAAGAATTACTTCTTAGCGTTTTTCTCTTTTTGATCAGCGATCACTTTTTCAGCAACGTTGTTTGGACATGCAGCGTAGCGAGCGAACTCCATAGAGAACTGGCCACGGCCTGATGTCATGGTACGCAGGGTACCGATGTAACCAAACATTTCTGAAAGTGGTACGTCACCCTTGATGCGAACACCAGTAACACCAGCTTGCTGATCTTTGATCATGCCGCGACGACGGTTAAGGTCACCGATTACGTCACCTACGTGGTCTTCTGGCGTGAACACGTCAACAGCCATGATTGGCTCAAGAAGCTGAGGACCCGCTTTAGGCATAGACTGACGGAATGCACCTTTCGCTGCGATTTCAAATGCAATTGCAGATGAATCGACTGCGTGGAAGCCACCGTCGTAAAGCTCAACTTCAACGTCCAAAACTGGGAAACCAGCTAGTGGACCAGTTTGCATCATTGATGCAAAACCTTTCTCGATTGCAGGCCAGAATTCTTTAGGAACGTTACCGCCAACAACCACAGAGTTGAATTTGAAGCCAGTGTTTGGTTCGCCTGGCTTGATACGGTAATCAATTTTACCGAACTGACCAGAACCACCAGACTGTTTCTTATGCGTGTAGCTATCTTCAACAGGCTTGGTGATAGTTTCACGGTAAGCAACCTGAGGCTGACCAACAATAAGGTCTACGCCGTAAGTACGCTTCAGGATGTCTACTTTGATGTCTAGGTGAAGCTCACCCATACCTTTCAGGATGGTTTCGCCAGTCTCTTCATCAGTTTCAACTTGGAACGTTGGATCTTCTGCAACCATTTTACCGATCGCGATACCCATTTTCTCAGAACCGCCTTTGTCTTTAGGAGCAACAGCGATTGAGATTACAGGAACAGGGAAGATCATTGGCTCAAGCGTACATTCGTGCTTAACATCACACAGAGTGTGACCAGTCTTAACGTTCTTCATACCAACAACAGCGATGATGTCACCCGCCTGTGCAGTAGTCAGTTCGTTACGATCGTTAGCTTGCATCTCAACCATACGGCCGATACGTTCAGTCTTACCAGTCGCACTGTTAAGAATGGTATCACCCTTCTTCATCACACCAGAGTAGATACGAATAAAGGTTAGGGCACCGAAACGGTCGTCCATGATTTTGAATGCAAGTGCTTTCAAAGGCTCGTCAGCAGAAACGATAGCGAATTCGCCGTTTTGCTCACCAGTTTCAGGATCGGTCAGTGGCTGTGGATCTACTTCTGTAGGAGAAGGTAGGTAATCAACAACTGCATCAAGAACTAGCTGCATGCCTTTGTTCTTGAACGCTGAACCACAGAACGTTGGGAAGAACGTACAAGTACGCGTACCCGCACGGATACAACGCTTGATGTCTTCCATTGAAGGCTCAACACCATCCATGTATGCCATCATCAGATCATCGTCTTGCTCTACAGCAGTTTCGATCATCTCTTCACGGTACATTTCAACGTCGTCAACCATGTCCGCAGGAACGTCGGTAACGGTGTAGTTTTCAGGAAGACCTGAGTCATCCCAAATGTATGCTTTACGGTCAAGAACGTCTACAACACCAACGAAATCATCTTCACGGCCGATTGGCAGTGTCATGATTAGTGGTACTGCACCTAGCACGTTTTTGATTTGATCAACAACGTTTAGGAAGTCTGCACCCATACGGTCTAGTTTGTTTACGAAAATGATACGTGCAACTTCTGAATCATTCGCGTAACGCCAGTTGGTTTCTGACTGAGGCTCAACACCACCAGAACCACAGAAAACACCGATACCGCCATCGAGTACTTTCAGTGAACGGTATACTTCAACGGTGAAGTCAACGTGTCCCGGAGTATCGATAACGTTGAAGCGGTAGCCTTTCCAGAAACAGCTTACTGCTGCTGACTGGATGGTAATACCACGCTCAGCTTCCTGCTCCATAAAGTCGGTAGTCGATTCACCATCGTGAACTTCACCAAGTTTGTGGATAGTACCTGTAAGCTTCAAGATACGCTCTGTGGTCGTGGTTTTACCCGCATCAACGTGCGCGAAAATACCAATGTTTCTGTATTTACTTAGATCTGTCATTGTTCGTCTCTATAAACAATTACTGGCTTATATAAGGGCGGAGATTATAGCAGGCGTTGTGGCGTAAAGAAACATGTAGTACACAGCGAGATAATTTAAGTTTCCATTGCTGCATTTCTAGCCACATTTCCGAGCAAATCTCGTCCGTTTCCTCAGGTCTTTCCGCCATACACGTATAGACATATCATTAATTTGCATGGTCCTGATTCGTTTTTACCCAAGTCACCTCTAGAAGCTATGTCATCAAGAATCTTAAACGACAGAGATAAAGAGTTTTTAGACTTTGTTTGTGGATACAGACTGGCTTCTTTTCAACCAAACGCATCATCGTTACACGACTTTGCGCACTCACTTCGCAAAATAGAGATTATTAACTCAGTTTTGAACCGGCAAATCCTTATAGTCAGTGCCACTTTTCGCAAGTCTACACGTGCTGTAAAATTAAGGATTCTGTATGCCCTCCGCCCGTATTTCATCGTTGGAGATGGGACGACTGCTTGCCATCGTTGCCGTTATCATTATTCACGCAGGGCCTTTGCGTGGTGACGCCTACAGCCAAAACATCAATATTATCTCTGATGTCATCAACCAATTGTCCCGATTTGCGGTCCCTTTCTTCTTTTTACTGACGGGCTATTTTACCCAACCCAAACTGACCCAACACCCATCAGAAACATTCGCTCACTATGCCAAGCCACTAGTGACAATTTGGCTCGCGTGGAGTGCTATTTATCTGCTGATACCTTTTCGCTTTGACGTGGCAATGACCGAAGGTTATCTGGCAGATCGCGCTGGATACTGGAATTATCTCTTAGAGTCGCCACTCAATACGCTATTTGAAGGCGGCATGGTGCACCTTTGGTACATCCCAGGCTTGTTATCCGCACTGGGCATCATGGCATTGCTCATCAGGTTCAAGCAGCAATCCTTAATGGTACCATTGGCACTAGGCCTTTATATCTGGGGCTTGGGGGCAGGAAGCTACCAACCTATCATGGAAGGCGATGCTCCGATCTTCACCCGTAATGGTCCCTTTTTTAGTTTGCTGATGGTCGTGGCAGGCTTTGAATTACGTCGTCGAAACATCCGGTTCTCATCAAAGGTTTCACTGGCCATGTTCTTGGGTGGTTTGTCATTAATTTTGCTAGAAGGAGCTTTTCTCAGCCAATACGATGTTTGGATGGCGACCCATGACTTCTTACTAGGCACGCCTATCATGGCTATGGGTATTTTTAGCCTGCTACTCAATCACCCAACGTGGGGTAACTCACCCATGACGCTAGCATTAAGCCAGCGCGTACTTGGCGTTTACGTCGCACATTTTGTTGTAATGATTGTCTTGTTTAATTTCCTTGGCGCCTTTGCCATTGAAGGCCTGCTTAAAGATCTATTGCTTGCGCCACTGACAATCGCACTTTCGTTTGGCCTGGTTTTCTTATTGGAAAAACTGCCCTTCACGCGCTTTCTGGTTCAAATGGAAAGCAAGCAATCTCGCCATTTCAAGCACAGTAAAACGCTCTGATAGCGCAACATTCATGTGAGTGAAAACGAAAAAGTCCGGCTACCCGGACTTTTTTAACGATGGTCACCAGCCTGTTCATCCTGAAGCAAACTGTCGATTTTCTTCAAAAAACTGTCTTTGAGATGGGCTTGGTCATACTTCAAGTCATACGTGTTGTGAAACCCAATATGGAGTTCTACACCATTCCCCTTCAGATACACGTTGTAGCCATCATAGTCAGTGGATGCTTCCACGCCTCGGTAATGCTTACCAAACTCGGTCTTCTCACCTTTCGCCATGATTACTTCAAACGCCGCTAACAATTTGGCAGGGTTGAGTTCATTTTTCATTTCACACCTCTTTTCAAATAGATATAGATACGAGAGAGAATTCCTTTTCTCTCTATGACAGTATGATTTTCAATACACTATTTCGCCAACGCCCCATATCTATCCAAAACAGGGATTCTCGAACACGCCGCCGTTTTGTACCCCGCTATTACGTCTTTCACTCTCAAATCACACGCATCGCTACTAAGACACGGTCAACCAATTAAAAATTAAAGATAAATTTCGCCACCCACCACGTGACTACCTTCACAGATGTGAGAATGTATATTGGTGATTTCCTTCACTTTGGATCATAGCTATTTCACTAACTTGTAAAAAAAACGTAACAAAATAGCCGTACCGTTCGAAAAAGAAAGATAAACAAAAGAAAAAATGCCAACAAGTTAGCTTCGGACGGCAAGGACGATGCCTACGCCGTACCCCATCCAAAAGGAACGAAAGATGAATAGCTTAAAACTTACCGTTGCATTGGCAGCGGGAACATTGCTCTCTGCGCAAGCTGTCAACGCTGAAACCCTTCGTCTGCTGACATGGGGTGGCTATGCTCCACAAGAAGTGATTGATCAGTTTGAGAAAGAAACGGGCATAGAAGTCAAAGTCACCAAATCAAACAACGAAGACATGATTTCCAAACTTCGCGCGACACGCGGTTCAGGCTTTGACCTTGTTCAACCAAGCCAAGATCGCATCACTGGTGCGCAGCGTGACTTTGGTATTTATCAGCCGATTGATATGAGCAAAGTGGACACCGCCCTACTCATTCCTTCAATGGTTGACGCCACGAAGAAAAACACGGCGTTAGACGGTGAGGTTTATGGCGTACCACATATTTGGGGTACTAGCGGCTTGGTAGTGAACACCAAAGACGCTGGCATGATCAAAGACTACACCGACCTGTGTAACGAACAATACAAAGGCAAGGTGTCATACCGACTGAAACGCCCAACACTAATTGGTTTTGCATTTGCCATGGGTGAAGACCCATTCGCTGCCTACAGCGACCCTGAAAAATACAAAGCCATTTTGGATAAAGTGGAAGCCAAGTTGGTGGAATGTAAACCTAACGTGAAAGCCTATTGGTCAGGCGGTGACGAACTGCTTAATCTGGTTCGCTCCGGCGAAGTCGTTGGCGCTATGGCATGGGATGCAGGTGGCTGGAAAGTGAATCGCGATAATGCCGATATCAATTTTGTCGCCCCAGCTTCTGGTGCACTGGGTTGGATTGATACTTTTGCCATTCCGAAAAAATCCAAAGCCGTTGACGCAGCATATCAGTGGATTAACTTTGTGAATCAACCAGAGATTGCTGCAAAAATCACGGAATCCGCAGGCAACTTTACTGCATCTAAAGGCGCAGATAACTTTGTCAACGAAACCGCAAAAGCCCAGTTCCAAACCAGTTTCCCACAAGCGGATATTGATAACATCAAATGGTATCCAACCGTGCCGGCTGGCTTAGAAGAAATGGAAGGATTAGTGCTAGATCGCGTGAAAGCGGCAAACTAATTTCGCCACTCCTCCCTGTCACGGCCTGTGGCTCACACAGGCCGTTTCTATCACATTCGTCGTCGTTTTTTGTCGATCTGAATCGTGACCCAGTCTGAACCAATTGGCGGTACTTAAATGACAGCACACCCGATCCCAGATCTCGAATGTCGAGCATTAACCAAAGCGTTTGCTGACTTCACCGCAGTGAACAGCATCGATTTCAGCGTGCCAAATGGCAGTTTTTTTTCCATTCTCGGTCCATCAGGCTGTGGCAAAACAACATTGCTCAGAATGCTGGCAGGTTTTGAGCAAGCCAGTAGCGGCGACATTTTCATCAAGGGAAAGCGAGTTAACGACATCAGTCCCAATCGACGCCCTGTGAATATGGTGTTTCAGCATTTGGCACTGTTTCCCACCATGACAGTCGCTGAGAACATAGGTTATGGACTTCGCCGCCGCAAAACACCTTCACATGAAATCAATAAGAAAGTGGATGAAGTGCTTGCCCGTGTAGGACTTTCTGGCAGCGGGCCAAAACAGATATCTCAGTTATCTGGCGGCCAAAAGCAACGCATCGCGATTGCGCGTTGCTTGGTACTCAACCCCGACGTGTTACTTCTAGACGAACCACTAGGCGCATTGGATTTAAAACTGCGCGAACAGATGAAAGTGGAATTGAAACACTTACAACAAGAATTCGGCACTACTTTTGTTTACATCACCCACGATCAATCGGAAGCCTTGGTGATGTCCGATCAAGTGGCCGTGATGAATAATGGCCAATTTGAGCAGCTTGGCACACCGCAAGATCTCTACTATTCACCCGCCACTGCGTTTGTCGCTAAATTTGTTGGTGAAAACAATCAGCGCACTGGCACCGTCACCTCGGTCAATGGCAACACGGTCACCTTGAAAGGTGAAGGCGGTGACACGATGCAAGCCAATGCGGGAACGCCCCTTTCAGTCGGCCAACGTGCGGATGTGTTTGTCCGTCCAGAAGCCATCAGCATTGCATTTCCGAACGCCAAGCCCGCCTTCGCCGACAATGGCTTTGACGTCTCAGTGAAAGAAATTCTGTTTGATGGCTCTCGCAGCCAGCTTGTGGTCGATTGCCCACAGCACCAAACGCAATTTGCGGTGCAGTTACCGCAGACCGAAGCCTTCCGGCAGGTTCGTCCCGGTGACGCCCTTTTCGTGCATTGGCAGGCGCAACTCTCTCGCTGCTTGCCTTCACAACGCTAGGAGAGGACCATGATTGAACGAGGCAACCGACTCGCCCTGTTTCTGCTGCTCACGCCGTTTCTGCTGTGGTTACTGCTGCTGATTATTCTTCCGCATCTTCAGATGTTCTCTATTTCGATTCATGATCGCGCAGTGGGCGGCGCAACGGTGCTGAGCGCTGACAACTACATCACCTTTTTCAGTGAACCTTTGTATTGGCGCACCTTCATGCGAACGGCGGTCATGTCATTGCTCGCTACCGTACTGACGCTGATCATTGCTTTTCCTGTCGCGTTTTACATCGCGAAAGTGTGCCAAGGAAAGGCCAAAAGCCTGCTGTTTGTCGCTTGCTTGCTGCCATTTTGGGTCAGTGAGTTAGTGCGCTCTTACGGTTGGATGATATTGCTACGCGAATCCGGCATCGTGAGTGGTTTGTTGCAAACTCTCGGGCTTGTCGATCAACCCGTTGAACTGCTTTATAACGACGTTACCATCATGGTCGGGCTGGTTTATACCTCTATGCTATTTATGGTTGTGCCTTTGGTCACCACGCTCGACAGCCTCGATAACAGCCTGATCGAAGCCGGGTATGATCTCGGCGGTAGCAGTTGGGACGTGATGCGCGAAGTCGTGATCCCTCACGCCATGAGTGGCATTGTGGCTGGGTGTATTGTGGTGTTTATGCTGACTCTCGGTAATTACCTTACGCCCACCTTACTGGGCGGGAAAGATAGCCTCTGGTTTACCGAGCAAATTTTCACCCAATTCATCACCCGCTTTAATTGGGAGCAAGGCTCAGCGTTTGGCATTTTACTGCTCGCGCTTTCGTCACTTATGGTTTGGGGTGGCTTGAAGCTGACTCGACAATCCTTCGTTAAGACAATGGGGTAAAGCCATGATCCCTTCTCTACCCACCAATAAGCGTTTCAGCCGTGTCTATCAGGGTTATGTGGCGCTGTTCTTTATATTTCTGATGCTACCGCTTGTTGTCGTCGCGGTGTTTTCGTTTAACGACAGCTTATTCCCTTCCCTGCCATGGAATGGTTTTACGCTCGATTGGTTCACAGGAACCAGCGCCCCAAAGATTGGCGTGTTCAATGACAGAGAACTCACCGATGGTATTGGCGTGAGTCTGTTTGTGGCCATTGCCGTGACAGCGTGCTCACTGATTTTCGCCACCACCAATGCATTTCTGTTTGAACGGTTTGATTTTCGATTCAAAGGCTTTTGCTATGTATTGCTCTTGCTGCCCCTCGTGATTCCGGGTGTGATCTTAGGGGTGTCGATCTTGCTGATGAGCAGCACTATCGCAAATGGTATCGAAGACACAATCGGCTGGGATATTGAATGGATGCGGCCAGGGCTCGTGCTTGTCGTGCTGGGACAGTTCGCCTTTATCACCACCATTTGTACGCTTGTGATTTCAGCAAGACTAAGAAAATTTGATCTCACGTTGGAAGAAGCCGCACTCAATCTCGGTGCGACCAAAGCAGAGGCGATATTTACTATTACCATTCCTTTTCTTCGCCCAGCCTTGATTGGCGCAGGGATCATCGCGTTTTTAATGTCGTTTGAGAACTTCAACACGACTTTAATGCTGGTTGGCTCGGACGCGCCATTGACTATCGCCATGTTTGATCGGCTGCGTGAAGGCTCTACGCCTGTCATCAATGCGGTATCACTACTTCTAATGGTTGCCTCTGGGTTACTTGCTCTTGCGAGTATTTGGGTGTCATCACGAGGAAACCAAATCGAATAACCCAATCAGAGTCTCTCACTGAAATAGAGAGAGGCTCTGGTTCTAGGCATCTTCTGAGAAATACTCAAAAACCAGATCCAGGCTGCTTCAGAAATTCAATCTCTTCAGGGGTGCTTTGTCGCCCCAAAATCACATTGCGGTGAGGATAACGACCGAAGCGGTCAATAATGGCTTTATGGCGAACCTCAAAGTCATAGTTATTTTCTAGCCCCGACTGATTGAACAAATTCAATGCCTCTTCGTGAATCAATTTAGATTCACTGTGCATATATGGCATATACAAAAAGCTTCTTTGTACCGGCGGTAACTCGCGGTCAATCCCTAAAGAAACGGCCTCCTGCGCCAATGCTAACGCCATGGAGTCCTGTGAAAACGCCTTTGGTGTGTCGCGATAGATGTTGCGGGAGAACTGATCCAACACAATGATCTCAGCAAGGCGCCCTTCCGGTTCTTCTCGCCAACCGAAACACTCCCCCCGAGAAGCCTCTTCCAACAAGGAGGAGAAACGAGATTCGATCAACCGGTCTATCTTTTCATCTTTCGCAAAACACTGATTTGGCGTTAACTCTTCAAACCAAAACGTGAGCACTTTTCGAAACATCGCATTTCTCCTTATATTTTGTTTTCAACGCCCTGATAGCCCAAATAAAGGTATAGCCCAGATAATAGCGCTTTCTCTGTCTAACCCATCAGATTGTTTGATGTTCAGTCCAAACATTCATCCGTAGAAAAAAGAAATAATCGATTCCCTCAGACCCATCAAGAATCTAAAACTGAAAAAGGACTTAATGGTGGCAAACAAAACAGTGCGAGCGGAAAAAGTTATTTCACATTTTTTTAGACCCAGTCAACAGTTATGGCTAAAAGCTCCCCCTTCCCAATAAAAACAGCAACTTCGGTCAGGTTATCTCCTTTCCCTAATCGCACAATCGGTTGCATGAAAATGATGAGGAGATAAGTTATGAAAAGGATACTTGCACTCGACAGTATTCGAGGTTTATTGCTGGTTATTATGACCATCAACCATTTGATATGGACAAGCGGTGGTCGCAGTGTGCTTCAATACTTCTCACAACAACCCTTAGGGCAGTTTGGTGCCGCGGAAGGGTTTGTATTGATCTCTGGTCTTTTGGCTGGCGCGGTTTATAGCAGCCGCAAATATTCCCATCGAGAAGCTAGCAACAAAGTGTTGCGCCGTGCCTTAACAATTTACAAATACCATCTTACTAGCCTATTTATTGTGATGCTCTGGTTCACCTTCTGCGCATTCACTTTCCCTGCTGCTTCAACCTCTTTAGGTGGCAGTTTTGATAATCTCATCGCATCGCCAGTGGCGACGTTGCTTCTCAGTACCTTACTCATCAACAAGCCGGACTACCTAGAAATTCTACCGCTATACGTGATGTTCATGCTGATACTGCCGCTTGCGCTCTACGCGTTTCGCAGAGGTTATTTGTGGCTATTTTTGGCAGTCAGCGTTCTAGTTTGGGCTTTCAGTGGCAGTATCACTTCCTCACTGCTTTCCCCCGCTCTCGAGCTGATTTCACCAGATCTCAACGTACAGTTTGGATACTTCGACCCATTCGCATGGCAGCTCCTTTTTGTCTCGGGTGCCGCTCTCGGCTATTCACAACGACAAGGCACATTGCATTGGTATCATCCGGCTATGACCGTATTAGCGGGGCTGTTTGCGGCAGGCATGTTTGCAGCGCATCACGGAGCGTTTGTGTCTTGGGGCATTCATCAAGGTGTGCTGTATCACCTAGCCGACAAACCTGAACTAGGTTGGTTGCGTGTACTGAATCTGGCGGCATGGGTTTACCTGATTGCAGCCGTAATACGTGTCGCGCCCAATGCATTGGCATTCGCACCACTTAGCTATATTGGCAAGCACTCTCTGCAAGTATTCACGTGGCAAGCCGTGTTGATATTTGTCAGCGCACCATTCTTAACCGAAATGAGGATCACGCATTACTATTCACTGCTGGTTTTAGCATTGACCGCTACTTTATGGGCTGCGGCTTGGTGGCAAGAAAGCGGCAAACAAACCACGAACTCATTGCCGAAAGGTGCCGTGCTAGCCTCTACCGTTGCCCTGCTGCTAACCGCCAGCTTGGCTAGCATCAAACAGGAACAAGCACCTATTATCGCGATGAATGAAAGTTACCCGCTTACCGTCAAAATCAAAGATGTGAAAGATGAAGAGGCGGGAGTCATGCTACTGATCTTTGAGGACACCGACAACTTAATGGGCGCTCCGAGTCATTTTGCAGGGCCGTATACCGCTGATCAAGTGCGAGAAGGGATCACCCTAAACCCAATGCCGTCGGGATATTATGCCATCATGGCCTTTCAGGATCTGGATGGGAACAACACCTTGTCATTCGGCGCAGGTGGTATGCCAACCGAAGGGTTTGGTTATTCAAACAACCCGCCCCTTCAAGGCCCACCGACCATGGATGTTGTTAAATTCGCCCATAATAAGGCGCAAGATCAGACTATTTACATGTTGAATTTATATTAGATTCAATCACTTGGTTTCGCAACTGATACTATCCCTCTCACAAGGGGCGAAAAAAGCAGGGATCTGGATGAACACAGGCGAAGGCGGATTGTCACCTTACCACCTTGAAGATGGCACAGACATCGTATTTCAGATTGGAACCGCGAAATAGCAAAAATCGGCACTATAAACTTCACTTCTCGACCTCCTTCTGGAGGTCGATTTCATGCTGCTGCGCTAAGCGTTTCACATCAACATTCACACCATCAAATACCACGCTGCGCGTTACCATCCGTATCTGGATACCCACGACCAAAACAAAGGGTTTTGCCCGCTATGATAAAAAAATTGAATTAAAGTTTTGAAAAATTAAGCAGCACCCATGAATTTCCAACATATGAGCCATTTAATAATAATTTTAACAATGACCCAGCAACATAGATGTAGACATTAATGAACACTTAATTGAATATTGCGGCCCTTTTCTCCTCTTGCCTCCACAAACTCGCTATTTGTAGAAGCTTGGGTTTATCTCGTTCCTATCTTTACGGTCGTAAAAATACATTTTATGAAATCCATAAAACTCAAAATCTGTCTCTTTACTGGGATTGCCACGTTAGTCGCCATTAGCACCATGACCGCCTTTTCACTCTACTCCTCTACTCAGTTGCAGACACAGTCGAATGAGCGAAATCAGGCGCTGCTGTTGGAAATGTTTAACAACGGTTTACAGGCTGAGCTAAGTAACGCCGCGGAGATGATTGCCGATGAACTTGCAGACAGTTTTCTGCAAACATCCTTGATGGCTGAAAATTTCTCCCGTCAGCAGGATGCCAGCGACCAAGATACCCTCGATACACTTCGCGCTAGCCTGAATCATCAACTCAAAGGTTTGCTCGAGAAGAATTCAAATGCCCTTGGTGTATTCTCTGCTTGGGAGCCCAATGCGCTGGATGGCAAAGACAGCCTCTATGCGAATCTAACTGGGCATGACAACACCGGACGATTTATTCCTAACTGGAACCGTGATTTGGCTGGACGCTTTCAGCTTTCGCCGCTGACAGGTTATGCAGATGAAACACGCGCAGATAGTGGTGCACGCGTCGGCGAATACTACCTTTGCTCTCGCGACAGCCGTCGTAACTGCTTGCTGGATCCGTATGTTTACCCGGTGAATGGTCAAAACGTGCTGCTCACTTCTGTGGTATCGCCCATTTTGAATGATGGACGTTTCGTCGGCATCACCGGGCTCGACATTTCACTGGCCTCTCTTTCATACGTTGCGGAATCACTTAGCCAGCGTCTTTATCAAGGCCAAAGCCACGTGATGCTAGTAACTGACCGCGGTACGATCGCAGCAGACAGCAGAGACGAAGCGCTAGGCAATTCCGTAAAATCACTTCGCGGCGATGCCACACAGTGGGCAACTCGCCTTGGTCACAGTGGCTATCAAAGCTTTACCAGTGATGATGAACAACGCATTACAGCCATGATCCCCGTGAAGCCTGATGCTGACATTGCTCCTTGGACACTCGTTGTCACGCTCGATAAAGCGTTAGTATTGAAAAATGTTATCGCGCTGCAAGCACAAGCCGATGAAGACCAGCGAGAGCAAACGTTGATTTCCCTGATGATGGGCTTGGCGGTATTAATCGGTAACATCGCACTAATTTGGATGATTGCCGGTCGCATCGCGTCACCAATTCAAAGCACCGCGCAGTTTATGCTTCAGGTGGCCGATGGCAATTTCACACGCCGCTTAGATGAAGAAGCTAAGTCACAAGATGAAACTGGCGAATTAGCGCGTGCATGCAATACCTTCTTGGATAAAACCCAACAAGTGATCAAACAGGTCATTGCAACAAGCCACGTCGTCTCGGACAGCGCTATTCAATCTTCTGCCGTTTCTCAGCAAACGTTAGAGGGTGTCAGTCGTCAAATGCAGATGGTCAATCAAGTTGCGACCGCATCAACCGAACTGAGCACCACAGCACAAACCGTCGCGGATCATGCTGAAAGTGCCGCTAAAGCGGCGGCGACTACACAAGTCGCCTCAGCTCGCGGTCAACGTATGCTAGCGGATGTACAACAAGCTGTCGTAAAGCTGGAAGTGGAAGTTGCAGACGCATCGAACGTGATTACACGGCTTGGCGAAAACAGTCAAAACGTTCATGGCATTATTGATGTTATTAAAGGCATTGCTGACCAAACTAACCTGCTCGCACTGAATGCTGCCATTGAAGCCGCCCGCGCCGGGGAGTATGGCCGTGGCTTTGCGGTCGTCGCAGATGAAGTTCGCTCACTGTCACTTCGTACACAGTCTTCCACTCAGCAAATCTATGATTTGATCAACCAGCTGCAAGTCGATGCGGAAAGCGCAGTTGAAGCCATGAATTCTGGTGGGCAAAGTGCGAAAGATTGCGTCGAACTGGCGAATGATGCCGCAACACAACTCACCCAAATGACCGACGAAATCGACAACATTTCTTTGCTAAATACCGAAGTCGCCAGCATCGCCATCCAGCAAAGCATGGTTTCTGAGCAAGTGAGTCAGGATCTGGTTGAAATCAGCCAAGTTGTGACCGAGCTATCTAGCGCTGCAAGCCAATCGCAAAGCAGTAGTCAGCACTTGAAAGAAACGGCTGGGTCACTTGATAAAATGGTCAGTCACTTTACGGTTTGAGCCCAATCAAAGAGAAGCGCTGGTCAGCGCTTCTCTTTTTCCGATTTCGAGGCCAATTTTCGTCCCGGCCGAGGTCTCGTGGCTCTCGGTCTATCTTGGTTCAAATAAGCGGGGATCTCCGCCAATGAATCCACCACGACATCCGGTGCCGATTTGCGAATATCAATCCCATAGTTATAGCCGTGGCTAACACAAACTACTGGGCATTGGGCGGCTCTCGATGCATTGACATCATTCACGCTTCCCCCCACCAACAAGAGCTGTTCGGGTTTGAGGTGCAATAATAATGCGGCTTCCAACAGGCCATCAGCAGACGGTTTGGGCTCTTGTAATGCGTCTCGACCTAACACCAGTGAAAAGTGGCTACGAATACCTAACACCGTCAGAATCTCATTGGCTTGTGCTGTCGCTTGGTTTGTAACAAC
Organism: Enterovibrio litoreus; assembly: GCF_045679545.1. NCBI lineage: Bacteria > Pseudomonadati > Pseudomonadota > Gammaproteobacteria > Vibrionales > Vibrionaceae > Enterovibrio > Enterovibrio litoreus. The sequence goes on along the minus strand of NZ_CP166195.1, from coordinate 839,158 downwards.
CGCCATGGGGATTTTTCGTCGGCTTAACTGACGAAGACAAGTCTCAACCCCGTCGAACAATGCAGCACTCGAATGATGACGTCGCTGATAGGCTTTCATAAAAAGTGCACTGCCGATACGAAACACGGGGTCTGGCACGATTCCATCGATCTTTCTTGAAAGGATTCGATGGATCAACTTGTCTGAGCCATCCCCTATCCAATCGCGTACATGCTCTGGTTTTAAACTTGGCAAACGCAAATCAGACAACATTTCCTCTGCGGCGTGACAAATGTCAGCAGCAGTATCCACCAAGGTACCATCTAACTCAAAAACAACGGCTTTCACCTGTGTTGCTGACAACATAGGTCACTCCAACTGTGATGATTAGTATGAGAAAACGTTCGCCAGTGCCACTGTTAGGCGTTCGCTGCTTGGGTTATCCCTGTCCGGTTGAAGAAATTGATGTGTTATTGAATGCACAGCCAATGGGTTAACAAAGACGTTGCGACTGCGAGATGTTAAAACAGCAGCCAAGGGAAAATAACGTCGTCTTTCTAATTTAGCAGAGTGGTGAGAAAAGCTAGTGACACCCTGTTACCGCATGTTATCTATCTTATTGATCTTTGACTAACCGTCATCTCAAAACCTATTATTATATTGATTTTTAATCATATTTTTTATTAACTTTTTTTCATGTCATAAGAGATCAGCCAATTTTCCACAGAATTAACGAAAAGCGAATCAAACAACGTCACTAAATCGCCAGCTTTGCTTGTTAAGATTTCTCTTTCGCGTAAACTGTGCGGCTTTTTTGACGCAGGAGAGTTTTCATGTTTATCGGCTTCGATTACGGAACCGCTAACTGTTCTGTGGCTGTCATCGAGAATGGCGCACCGCGCCTCCTTCCCTTAGAAGGCGACAGTCCTTTCATCCCCTCAACCCTTTGCGCCCCAACGCGTGAAGCGGTGAGCGAGTATCTTTGGCGTCACTTTTCCATCAAACCTATCGATTCGGTTGGCGAGCAATTACTTCGCCGTGCCGTGGCGTTTAATCGAGAAGAAGGGATTGATGTTGAGCCAGGCGACTTACGCTTTGGTCGCGCAGCGTTAGCCACCTATTTAGAAGACCCTGAAGAGGTTTACTACGTTAAGTCTCCGAAATCATTTTTAGGTGCGACGGGTTTGCGCGACGTGCAAGTTAGCTTCTTCGAAGATCTGGTTTGCGCCATGATGGCCAACATCAAGCAACAAGCAGAAGCGAACCTGCAAGACGATATTTTGCAAGCCGTGATTGGTCGTCCTGTTAACTTCCAAGGAAGCGGTGGCGAAAAAGCCAACCAACAGGCGGAATCTATTCTTACTGCCGCGGCCAAACGTGCCGGTTTCAAAGACGTACTGTTCCAATTTGAACCAGTCGCGGCGGGATTGGAATATGAAAGTACATTGGCGCAAGACAGCACAGTATTAGTGGTCGATATTGGTGGTGGCACAACGGACTGCAGCTTGATCCAAATGGGCCCAAGTTGGCGAGATAAGGAAGATCGCCACGCTTCATTATTAGGGCATTCTGGGTGTCGTGTTGGTGGAAACGACCTTGATATCCATTTGGCATTTGATCAACTTATGCCATTGTTTGGCAAAGGTTCAACATTGCAACGCGGCATGGATATGCCCGTGACACAGTTTTGGAACCCGATAGCCATCAACAATGTGGTCGCGCAGTCCGATTTTTATGCATCAGCAAACCGCAAAGTGCTTGATCAATTAATGCGTGATGCCAGTGAGCCTGAAAAAATTGCGCGCTTGATTACTGTCCATAAAGAAACATTGGGCTATCAAATTGTTCGTTGTGCCGAGGAAGCGAAAATATTGCTCTCAGAGCAACAGAACACGCAAGTGACGCTGCCTAACGTGAGTGAGCAACTGCATGTGGATATCGATACGGGGCAACTGGCGGATGCGATTGTGAAACCCGTGACTAAGATAAGCGAATTAGTGACCGAGGCGCTGGCACAAGCTCATACCAAACCTGATGCCATTTTCATGACAGGCGGCAGTGCTCGTTCACCTATCTTACGCACTTTGCTCGAAACCACTTTGCCGGGTGTGCCAATCGTTGCGGGTGACTACTTTGGCTCGGTCACGTCCGGACTAGCGCGTCACGCAGCCGCACGATTTAGTTAGTGTAAGGTTTCTGACGACTTATTCTCTCCCAGTTCGGGAGAGAATTTGCCCTCTTTGGCTTCCGAATTTTTCTGGTTTTCAACTCCATCCCAACCCTTCAATCCATAATCAGTAAGCGGTGTTTTTCACTCGTTTTTACATATCTTCATGTTAGAGACCAATAACATTCCACCAGCAGCTGTGACCCTTCGATCAAAAGCAACACAACTTTCTGATGCCATGAAGCAACACAGAGAGAGAGCCAGTGTTGAACACGACATCGGTATAACTCGACATCGGTTTAACAATGATTAGCGGCGCAAAAAAAGAAACTCACCCACTCTGAACGTTTCCTTTTTGCACAGAAAAGTCAGGTGGGTGTTCGTCAAGCGGGACGAAGTGTTCAATCGGTGATGATTCACTCAGATTGACATCAGCGAGAAAAGGCAGTGGATTGCTGATAAAAAACATTCCATTCAACGTGGATACTATTGAGTGGCGTGTTATTTATGACATAGTGATTAAGAAATAGCGCGAAGAAAGCCTTTTTGTGCGGCGCACATCTAAAGTTCTGCGCCATAAGAAAGCTGTTAACTGTAGAAAAGAAAACCACTCTTACCTATTGATTGGTGCTTCGGTAGTACAATCAGAGAGTTTTACATCAAATTCAGTAATAAACGCCCCTAGCGTGTCAAAATAGACATATCGAAACACAACATCATTTTCAAACAACACAACGGTTTGCCGTGCCTGGCAGGTGTTTTTTACGACCAGAGGAGGCACGACACGACGAAAATACTCAACGTTAATGTCCGCGACTACATCATCAACAATCGTGTGGTTGAGACGCAACATGCGACCGTCTTGCGCAACAGAATCCAGCCTTGTTCCTTCATCCACCATGACTGGCACATCACGATTAATACGTATCGCCGCAGCTTTCACAAACGAAGGCGCAGCATCATACATAGCGTCTTGTCGGATCAATCCATAAGAAAGCATGCAGTAGTCTATTTTGTTTTCAGTCACGTTCGCAGGCGGCGCAGCTTCGCATTGACGCTCAACAGCCACGACGTCTTGTTGCGTGACTTGCGCGCCGTTCACCGCCATCCATTCTGATGACACGGTGGCGCATCCAGCGAGTAATAGCACGGTTAGTGGCCCTAGTGTTGGTCTCAATTGCAATCCTTAATTATTGACGCCAACATCCCGTTTAGTCAGCGGGAATTATTTATTCATTACTGAAGAATCAGACGGTTAGTTCTCTATCACATCACAGATTGACAGTGTGAACCCCGAGAGCGCTCACATACCCAAACATGCGTTAGCGGATAATCAATACACTGGCACAGGACGAGGCATCAAAAAAGTCAAAATGCGATGAATACAAAAAAGTCCGCCTGAGCGGACTTTTTACAACGTTTGGATCACGCGTCAATAACGACTCAGGATTTGCCAACTGTGCGCGGCTTTACCGTATCCCATGGGCTGCTTTCACGTCCTGAGCGATCAGATGTGCTCGCGGATAAACTGCCTGCTTTGTCGTCGTTGCGACTTACACGGCTATCATTTGAACGGCCACCTGAGCGTGCGTTTTCACTGCGTCGTGAACTGTTGCGCGAACCACGCTTGTCAGACCCTTCGCTTTTCTCGTTGCGCGGCTGACGGCTTTTTGGTGATCCACTTTTTGATGAACTGTTTTTAGGTGCATTGCTCTTTGACGCCAAGTGTTTGGGTTTAAAGTTCAGCACTGAAATAGGCACTGGGTTACGTGGCTCAAACCCTTCAATCACACGTCGTTCAATCAAATGCCCTAAACGGCTTTCGATCATGCACAGGTTTTTGAAATCATCTTTCGACAAGAAAGTGATCGCTTCACCTTTCGCCCCTGCACGCCCGGTACGACCAATACGGTGAATGTAGTCGTCAGCAGGGAATGGCAAATCGTAATTCACCACTCGGGTTAGCTCTTCGATGTCAATCCCGCGAGATGCAACGCCTGTCGCCACAAGGTACTTAAGTGCGCCAGATTTAAAATCCTCCAGCAACTGCTCTCGCACTGCTTGGCTGCGACCACTGTGGAATGACTCGGCAGGAATCCCGCGTTTACCCAATTGTTCCACCAGCTTGGCAGCGCCGTGCTTGGTTTCTAGGAAAATCAGGGCTTGGTCCCATTTCTGCTCAGTGATCAAATGGCTCAACAGCGCAGATTTTTTGTCTTTATCGACCGTCACTAGCCACTGTTCGATCTCTGGCTTGCTTTGCGAGTCCGCAGTTGAAATTTCAACCGGATTCGGCACGGCGGTTTTCGCTAGGAATCGAATTTTGTCAGACAAGGTTGCAGAGAACAGCAAGTTTTGGCGGTCAACTGGCAAGCGCTCAATGATCTTGTTGATGTCTTCAATGAAGCCCATGTCTAACATGCGGTCAGCTTCATCCAGCACCAAAATTTCAATTTCGTCGAAGTGAACGGCGCGTTGCGCGTACATGTCAAGCAAACGACCTGGTGTGGCAACCAGAATATCAACGCCTTCAATCAAACGCTGTTTCTGCGCCGCGATCTCTTTACCGCCGTACATCGCCAACGTGGTCAGTGACAGATTCTTCGCATACTGCTCTGCATTCTTTTCTACCTGTGCCACCAACTCTCGAGTCGGTGCAAGGATCAACGCGCGAACACGCTTTTTACGTTGGGTTTCACCACGGCTTAGCATCTCAAGGATAGGCAAAACAAAACTTGCTGTTTTACCGGTTCCGGTTTGCGCTGCTGCAAGGAGGTTTTCCCCTTTCAAAATCACAGGAATGGCTTTTTCCTGAATCGGCGTTGGGGTTTGATACCCAAGTTCAGTGACGGCAGAAACAATCGGCAGGCTTAAGCCCAGCTTAGAGAATGGCATGAGAAATCTCGGCGTAAAAAGAAATGACAACAAGTATGGCAGATAGCAACGCCACAAAGGGCGCGCATTCTAGCACGAGTGGTTAGAAAAGCAGAGCAATGTCTGTGCAGGTGCATTCGCGCAGCGACAAGGCCATGTTGAAGTATCACTCATGCCATCAATTTTTCGATCATTTGCTCGCAGTCTTTTTGGGTGGCATAACGTGGAACAGGATAGTTCCACTTCGCCTCTTTAATGGCATTTTTGGCGATGATTGCCACATCCGACGTTTGAATTTCCGCCAGTGTTTTTGGCAACGATAAAGCATCTTGTAATGAAACTATATAGGCAACAAAAGCATGTGCATTGGTCGCATCATCCCATGTTGCATCACCTACCCCTGCCATGTGCGCCAGTTCAGCCATTCGCGCGGTTGCACTCGGCAATGAAAATCTCAATACATGAGGCAACGCCAAGGCATTGGCGAGGCCATGCGGCGTACCGTATTTGGCACCAAGATTATGTGCAATCGCATGAGTGTATCCCAAACTGGCTTTGGTGAACGCCAGCCCAGCGTAATACGACGCCATGGACATATTGAACCGCACTTTTAGCGAATGGCCATCTTTGTATGCAGGAACAAGATTATTGCTGATAAGTTGTACCGCGGCATTCACATAGCCATCTGTTTCTGTCGTTGCGTTTAACGATAAGTAAGCCTCAACAGCATGGGTCAGCGCATCCATGCCTGTTGCGGCAGTCACCGCGGGTGGAAGCCCTGTCATTAACACAGGATCGAGCGCCGCCATGATAGGCACCAGCTTTGGGTCCATTAAAGGGGTTTTCTGATGCGTGAAAGGGTCTGAAATCACTGCGGCAACAGTCACTTCCGAACCCGTTCCAGCGGTGGTCGGAATAACAAACAGTGGCGCGGGGGTACGCCATACCTTGAGGATTCCCGCGAGCTTTTGAATAGATTTCTTATTGGTAACGCGTGCAGCAATCACTTTGGCACAATCGATTGGCGAGCCACCACCAATGGCTAAAATGCCAGTGCACTGTTCCCGTAAATAAAGATCTCGGCCTTCTTCCGCCATGGGATAGGTAGGATCGGGCATGACATTGGCATAGCGAACGAAACTCACGCCAAAACGTAACAAATGCGCTTCTACTTTTTCGACAATCCCCACATCGACTAACTGTTGATCAGTCACTATCAGCAACTTACCGAGATTCATCAATCCAATCGCTTCACACAATTGCTCGGTGCTGTCTGCACCTGTAAACAAAGTCGGACGCGGAATAGGGATCACCCGAGCAGCGACCTTGAGCGCTTTCATATAGCCTTTAAAGAAAAACAACGACGGTTGCCCCATTGTGTCTGTTACCTCTTTTGAGATGTAGTAATAGCCTAGGCAACAGACGCCGTGCCATCTATCTTTTTGCTTTCAAAAACAGTGATTCGTCACGATGCGCGGTCTATATTTCATCGCCTGATAAACGGGAGCTCCCACTTAAACACGTCAGAGGATGACCATGGTGCAGACCCCAAAATCACTGAATGAAAAACCAAACCGCTTGGATGGCTTTGAATCGGAGACCGCTGAGAAGGCAGACCTAAAAATCGATGAGTTACAATTGATCGCTAACAACAAGAAAAAAGGGGAGTGAATACATCACTCCCCTTTTCTTTGTCATTCTCAACCTATGACGTTTACCACTTCATTTCACCGGTATGCACTTTAGCACTCAGATCCAATGACGACGGCTCAGCGGCATCGGGGTAAGACTTCATCATTGTTTCAATCAGCGATTTGCTGTCTTTGCTGCTTTTTTTCGCCTCAACAAAATCGGAAATGTAGGAAAGTGAATAATCAATGGCTTCAGCATTCAACGAGGAATCTGGCGTCGTATGCCCAGGGACAACCACTTGGGGTTGTAGAGCTTGCATTTCTTTCAGTTGGGCTGTCCACGCCGCCACCTCGGCGTCTGTTTGCGTATCGGCCATCCAACCATGTATACCTTCAAACACGCCAACGTTGCCAAGAATCGCTTTGTTCGCAGGTAGCCACAAATAAGGGCGGTGTGCCAATACACCTTCCGTCCCCTTGATTTCGATCGGCGTGCCATTCACTGAGAAAGAGGTGACAGTAACCGCTTCTGGAACGATTGGCTTCACCGGTGCATTGGCGCCCATTTTTGGCCCCCAAAATGCCACTTTCCCCGCCAATTTCTTCTCAATCACTTTCTTCACAGCAGGCGTTGTGATGATCTCAGCATTGGGAAAAAATTGATGAATCACTTCCGCACCGAAATAGTAATCAGGATCGGCCTGACTAATAAAAATGGTTTTTAGTTCCTTACCTGAGTCCAATACTTTGGCGGCAATGCGCAAAGCATCTGCTTTTGTGAAACCCGTATCAATCAACACGGCTTCGGTTTCGCCTTGAACTAAAGTGGATGTCACCATAAAGCTATTTTCGTCGCCGTAGTAAACATCCAGTGTCAACGGTGCCATGTCAGCAGCGAAAGCTTGACCGGCAAGTAGCGTTGTCAAAAGTGCAATACGTGTTTTCATCATTGTTCTCCAAAAGATTGTTTTATGTTTTCTTGTCGGAGACTAGATTAGTGAATTGACCTGCTCGGAAAAACAGCAAATACTGAACAATATTGTTTCTTATTACGAGCGAATCATGGACAGAATCACAGCCGCAAGGGTGTTTTTGGATGTGACAAAAACAGGCAGCTTTACCGCCACGGCCGACCGATTAGAGATGTCTCGCCCCATGGTGACGCGATACGTTGAAGCCATGGAAGACTGGCTGAAAACGCGCTTACTTCATCGGACTACACGTAAAGTGTCTCTGACTTCAGCCGGTGAACGGTATCTTGAGCACGTTGAACAACTCGTTGAGCAGGCGGAATCGCTCTCTTTTCTTAATACGACTTACGGTGAATTAACAGGAACAGTGCGCATTGCCGTCTCCATGTCATTTGGGCATGCCCAACTTATTCCTGCTTTAAAAACCTTCATGGCGGACAACCCTCGTGTCATCATCGACATGGACTTACGAGACACAACTAACGATTTGACCCGCGATCGTATCGATCTCGCCATTCGCATTTCATCCAACCCCGATCCATCTTTGATAGGAAAGCCTATCGCAGTTTGTGAATCCGTCTTGGTCGCTTCTCCGTCATATATCGATACCCATGCACCGATCACATGCCCTTCCGACCTGTCAACGCATCAATGTCTTGGCTATAGAAACTTCGCGCACCACGTATGGCATTTACAAAACGGCGAGTTGAGCGAATCAATCGATATACAATGCAAACTCACTGCGAATGAGGCGACATCACTGTTATACGGATCAATAGAAGGGATGGGCATTTCAATGCAACCAACTTACTTGGCGGAGAAATATATTCAGTCTGGTGAGCTTGTTCCAATTCTGGGTGAATGGAAGCCGCAAGACATGCAGATCTACGTTCTTTACCCATCGAGAAAAAACATGGCTCCCGCAGTTAGAGCAGTGATTGACTACCTGAGCAGCTATTTTCAATTCTTAGGTAAAAAGTGATAATCGGTCCAACACGTTACTTTGTTGGTATTTCTCATAATAAAAGCCAACAGGTCGAATTTGCTTTGGCAATATGACCTCAAAATACATTTAAAATAAAAAACAAAAGGCTAGGTATATTCACTATGAATGCAAAAATCATCCTCGATACTGACCCAGGTATTGATGACGCGATGGCGATACTGTTTGCAGAAGCCAATCCCAACATTGAGTTGGTCGCGCTAACCACGGTCTTTGGCAATGCAGATATTGAAACCAGTACCCGCAATGCCCTTTACCTCAAACAACGTTTTGGCTTTCAATGCGACGTGGCCAAAGGCGCGAGCAACCCCCTTAAGCGCCCGCCCGTCGGTGCCAGTATTGCGGTACACGGCGAAAATGGCTTTGGTGATGTAAAGATAGATGAGCCCAATATTCAGGCAGATCCGCGCCCTGCGCATCAATACATCATTGATGCGGTGAAAGCGGCGCCAAACGAAATCACGCTGGTTGCGGTCGGCCCACTGACCAACCTTGCTCTCGCGGTGACACTGGCCCCCGAAATTACTGCACTGGTTAAAGAAGTGGTGATCATGGGCGGAGCCTTTGGTACGCATGAGCACACAGGCAATGTCACCCCATTTGCCGAAGCCAATGTTCACGACGACCCACATGCCGCAGACATCGTTTTTACTGCTGGCTGGCCTGTCACCGTGATTGGGTTGGACGTGACTCACGAAACCTTCTTTTCTACGGACTATATCGACACACTTCGCGATACGTGCGGAGAAGTGGGCCAGTTCATGTGGGATATCAGCCGCTTCTACCTCGATTTTTACAAATCTCGCATGGGCGTAAATGGCTGTTTTGTACACGACCCATCAGCCATTGCTTATGTGATAAACCCTTCGCTGTTTACGCTACGTGAAGGCCCTATCCGAGTGGTATGCGACGGCCCGGCCGAAGGTCTGACCCTGCAAAAGTACAAACAGACACAACACAAAACCGATGAATGGGCAGACAAAAAGCCGCAACAAGTAGCCGTGGCGGTCAACGACCAAGGCGTATTAGATCTCTACCTCGATTCGATGGCGCAATACGGTAATCGCTAAATTTGCGCTTTTAAAAAGCTTTTACGCTCAGCGCTCTCTAAATAAACGCCGATCGCTAATACAACATTAGTTGTCGGCGTTTGTTTGCCTACTACCAACAGCTCTGTTAATCCTTGCTGTGCTCCTCACCCCTGCGTTAACAAGGCGCACCAACCTCCACTGTTCGCTAATACACAAAACGATAACGCGTGATGTGCTGATACGGCACTTTGGCTTGTTGAATCCCGGACAAAGCGCCCCATTGGGGCTGATTCGGCCCGTCCGGCAAGTATTGTGTCTCTAGCGCTAAGCCTTCATATTTTTCGTAAATATGGCTCGCACCTGCGGTGTTTTGGAGGAAATTACCCGAGTAAAACTGAATAGCAGGTTTGGTGGTCATGATTGTCATTGTGACCGCTTCATCGGGAGAAACAACGGTGGCCACCGCCGCTTTGCCATCACAATATTCAGGTACCAACATAAACGCATGGTCATATCCGCCCGCCATCACTTGATCATCATCGATCAAGAAGTCACGTAGTATGGTTTTTGCCACATTGAAATCAAATGCTGTGCTTGTCACTTTGCGCTGCTCGCCCGTCGGGATCAAATCAGCTCGTGTGGGTAAATAATGGCTAGCGTGCATTTTCAGTGAGTGATCGAGACTTTTAGCACCACTTTCTTCGCCATTTAGGTTGAAATAGGCATGGTTGGTTAAGTTAATCGGGCAATCCGCATCACATATCGCCTCGTAGCCAATCTCAACCGAATTATCATTCGTTAGGGTATATGTCACTTTGACACTTAAGTTGCCCGGAAAGCCTTGGTCGCCATCTACAGAAAAAAGCGTAAACACTACCTGTTGTGGCGTTTGAGATTTAATCACCCAACGCTGTTTGTCAAAACCGTTTACGCCACCGTGTAAGGTATTTTCCCCTTCATTTGCTGCCAACACGTATTCCGTGCCACTCAACAAAAAACGACTGTTATTAATACGGTTAGCAAAGCGACCGACAATCGCGCCCAGATATGCCTTTTGCACTTTGTGGGCATCCATATCTGGCGAACGCAGCAAGACTTCACGACGTTCTTCTTTCATGGGTAAATTACAACTCAGCCAGGTTGCGCCAATGTCCATAAATGACGCGGTCATTCCGGCTGCGTTATGCAGATGAACCACATTTGCAGGACGATCGTCATACGCATGGTGTGCGGTCATCGCAGCACTTATTTGTGAAACGTGTGGCAGCATCTGTTCGCTCATACCGTCTTTTTCTCCATCATGTATTGTTCGATATGCTATTGGAGTGAGCGCGCCTCTCACGCCTTATTCGCTTCACGACGCTAAGGGTTTTATTTCGCGAGATAAGTGTGTTGCATCCTACCAAGTGACAGACAACCCGAACCGTACCCCTAACAACGTTTGAAAAAGTTTACAAAAGATGCACGGCACACGTTAAAGGTAATCAATAGCACCCATATAACAATTTATTACGTTGTCATTTTATGCATTAACACCTTTAGCAGCCAATCACCTGTTTCTGGCTTGCCAACTCGACCTTGATCTTCTCCCCACCCAAAACAGCAAACGTGAAAGATCGTCTCACTTCTAGTTAAGCGGCAATCAATCATACTTTGTTGGAACAAATCAGACACATTGCTGAGATAGCGTATTGCGCAGCACCTTGTTCTAAGTCGAACTACATCTAAACGTACACATTTCATTCAGACACGAATTTCGGCTAAACACTCAGGAGATCTCAATGGCTGCACAAGGATTCGACACGGCATTTTTACCTATTCCCGTTTCATTACCACGCCTAGGCGAAAGCTTGTTAGAGGTGGCATGGGAATATGGCGAGCCCCTGCATTACGAGCATTTTTCTCTGGTGATGAACCGTGAAACCAAAATGGCGTTTTATACTGCGCATAACATTGATCGTGAGAACCTGATCAGCTTGGCGCGAAGCCGATGGAAACTCGACCCCCGCGTTGACCTTGCCTATCAAGCAGGGCCTGACGTTTACAAAAACAATGTGTGGGATCGCGGGCACATGGTGCGACGGGCCGCCATTACGTGGGGTGAGCGCGCCAAAGCAAGCCAAGCGAATAGAGACTCCTTCTTCTACACCAATGCCAACTTGCAGCACGCGAAGTTTAATCAAGATGAGTGGTTGGAGCTCGAAAACTGGCTGCTCGAAGAGCAGGAACTGGGCGATCGCTTGTCTGTATTTACTGGCCCGATTAACAGCATCAATGATCAACCCTACCGCGGCACATTTATTCCTTCCGCTTTTTGGAAAGTCATCGTGTTTACCCGTGGTGGTGAGCTGCAATGCCGTGCATTTTTGATGAAACAGAGCGAATTTTGGGACGACCATGACGGGCGTAAAACGCTTAACTTGGAGAGCTATCAGGTCTCACTGTCACAGATCAGTGAGCTGACGGATCTCTACTTCCAAGCTGAGCTGTACGAAGCCAACCCAATGTTCTACTCGCCAAACAACTTTACCCTTTCTAACGACATCGACACGCCAGAAATGCGCCCCATCGAATCGCCCACGGACATCATCAATACCCGGGGCGACTACACAGATATCATTCAAGCACTTTGGGATGGCGATAAAAACAAATTCAGCGTGACACGCATGAAAGATGGTCGCTGGATGAATGAAAACGCGGATATTCGTTTGTACGAACAAGGCTTTCGTAACCCCAGAAAACAAGACCTCGCCAAATTTGCCCTCTTCGATGACGTGAATACTGACAAGCTAATGTTGTCGCCTACCTATGAAGCCTTTAAGCGCCTGTTGGATAACTACAACGAAATGGCACACGATGGCGAACAATACAGTAACCAAGAGCGCATCGAGATCGACAACTTCCTAAACACCTGCTTTGCCACCACAGGCAGTAATGGTGTGACCTTGATGGAGGAAGTCTATCAATACATCACCGCTTCGCCGGAAATTGGCGGATTAGGCTTTGAGAGAAAAGCCCACACCGACATGCCCTTTTCCAGCACCACGTTCGGTTCAGAAGCCTGCGTTGATCTCTCCGACATGGCCGCCTTTCAAACCACCTTGCGTAACATTTGGTTTGGCCTCTACACCAATTATTTCGATAAAGCTGTTATCGGTGCATCGGGCTTTGAGCATGTGTTCCTTGGGGAAATTAAACGCGAAGGCTCTCGCTATGAAGTGGGTGGATATCATTATTGGGTGAAGTTCTTTTGGGACGAGCAAGTTGCAATGAGCGGCCAATCTAACCTGAATTATCTCGGCTCTTTCTATGATGGCCCTGAAGGTCAGCTCAATACCGATGTGGCGACGCTGTCCATGCGCTGGCGTGTGGGAAATAAGTCTGCACTGAAAGAAAAAGGCGGCTTTTTTGTCGGCATCAGCCCAGAATGCATGCTAGCTCTGGGCACATTAGTGACCTTCGAAAGCTACCGCAATGACGCCGACGCACTGGCATTTTTCGATGGAGAATCCAACCGCCGCGCAGCCATTAACGACTGGCGCTATGATTTGGTAATTTATCGCGAAACCCGTCAGGACAAATCCCGCGGTTTCCATTTACGATCGTTTTATCCCGTGCTGAAAAGTCGAGATAATCACCAACCTCTTTTGGCACCCCACTCCAACGCTGAGGTCACTTTGTATCAAGAGGGGGATGTTGTGATTGCTTCTGCGCTGCCTAACCCGCAAGGCTCAGGAGATAAAAATGAATGGGTATCAATCCGCAATGAAACCGCGGGGTTGGTTGACGTGACAGGCTGGAAGATACGCACTAAATCAGGCACTACCGCGATTCAAGAGAAAACCAAACTCGCGCCTGGTCGAGATCATCGTATTGTCGTGCGAGCAGGAGGCGGTGGCGCTGCGCTTTCCAACAAAGGATCATACATCGAGCTAATAGACGTGGAGCAGACAGTGATTTCAAAGGTGGAATATAAATCAGTCAGTCGACGAGCCGAAGGTCAGGTGCTGAATTTCACGTAGTCGAGCCTTGGAGAAGACCCGAAACTGATTGAGCATTCATTGACGATAAGCCCTGACCATTTGCACAAAAGCTTGCGGGTGTGATGGGCTTTTTTTAGTGATTACATGTTCTTTAACGGTCTCACAATCTCGTCTAACCCTTCAATTTTTAAGGTAAGACAAAGCGCCATCAGCTGACCAAGTTCACCGCTGGGAAACCCCTGCCTTTCAAACCACAGCAAGTATTCTTCAGGCAAGTCGATAAGCACTCTTCCCGAATATTTGCCAAATGGCATTTTAATTCGGGCAAGTTTGAGCATATTCTCTTTTTCTAACATGGTTTGAGCGCTTTATTCAGTAAACAAGCGGGCAGTGTATACCCTTACGGATTTCAGATCAGAAAAAAACCAGCGAAATAAAGGGGGAACATACGCTGACACAAAGTGGCACCCCAGTGACACAAACCAGCGCATTTTTGTTATTCAATCCAACTGACACACTTCACAACCAAAGAGTTTGCTGTGCATCCAGCAACCCACGCAAAAGCCCAGCACTGCCTCTAGCCACGTCAACAAAAAACAGATACCCAAGACAGAGAGAAGCCAAATATCAGAAAAGTCGAATAATCGAAATGCCAAACAAGTTATTCCCATCGATGCACCTAATATCCACGCAAAGCGTTTAGGCTTTATAGGCCGCCAAACTGGCTTAAACTTCATTGTCATGGCGGTACCTAGCACACCTGATGGACTGAGTGGCGTTAAACCAAACATCGCAGCCATTGCCATGTCAAAGATGACATAAGGTCCAACATAAATGATGGGGTCCCATTCGGGACGAACAACGAGTATAAACATGGTCACCGCAGAGAGAATATTGAGCAGCCCTGCTCTTGCTCGCGTCGCGGTTTCGTCTATCCGTAAATCACTTTCACCCGGCAAGCTTTGCCCCATCGCCAATACAGGTTTAGTCAAAAAGGTATGATATTTTTTTTGTTCGTCAGCGCGCATAGAGCTTTCCCTTGTCTCTCTTTCTTCTCTAAGTCTATACGCTGAAAGAAATGATGACGGGGCGTGACGGAATTGATGACACTATCCGGCCAAATATTGCTCGCTGAGCAATTTTTCGCCTGACATCCAAGCAATTCTTTGCTCGCCTGAGTGAGGCCACTCACTAACTCCTTGTTTTTATTGCACCTCAGAGCTGGCACACCCTTTGCGTTATCTCTTGCGTTGTATCACTCATTTCTCTGTCCGCCATGATTGGCGGGCAACCATTGAATAAGGACATCGCAATGCCAACTCCATGTTATATCGCTATTGAAGGCAAAACTCAGGGAAACATCACTGCCGGTGCTTTCACCGCGGATTCTGTCGGTAACATCTATGTGGAAGGCCACGAAGACCAAATGCTGGTTCAAGCGTTTGACCACATCGTGACCGTGCCGACCGACCCACAAAGCGGTCAGCCTTCTGGCCAACGTGTTCACAAGCCGTTCAAGTTCACCGTGGCGCTGAACAAAGCCGTGCCGCTGATGTACAACTCACTCGCATCAGGCGAGATGCTGCCAAAGATTGAACTCAAATGGTACCGCACCTCGGTGGAAGGTAAGCAAGAGCACTTCTTCTCCACCATCCTCACTGACGGCACCATCATCGATATCGATTGCCAAATGCCCCATTGCCAAGACGCGAACAAGAAAGAGTTCACCCAGCTGGTGACTGTGTCTGTCGCTTACCGCAAGATTGATTGGGAACACACTGTAGCAGGGACGTCAGGTGCCGATGACTGGCGTGCGCCGATTGAAGCATAAGGCTTCACATCAAGACGTCACTTTTGCTTTTTAGGCCTCAGGGTTCTTATAAGAAAAAGTGACTTCTCGTGCCCAACCCGCCCTTGGGCGGGTTTTGTCGTCAAGCAATGACGCCTGACGGCCTGATGTTGAATGATGTACGGACGCTGTTTAAACAGGGTCATGCTGGGATGGTTTATGGCTACGGAAAGCGGTCTGCAATTTACTCTTCATGTTGAAGGCTTACCCGACGACACCTTTGCGGTGGTCGACTTCTCAGGCACGGATAGCCTTTCTGCGCCGTTCGTGTATCAGGTCAATCTGGCGAGCCGCAAAGAAGCCCTCTCCGAAAACGACGTGGTTGACCGCAATGTTACCTTGATGTTGTGGAAAGACGGGGAGTTAGCCCAACGCTTTCATGGCATTGTGCGCCGCTTTACCCGCGGTGATACGGGCTTTAGCCATTCTCGTTATGCGCTTGAGATGGTCCCTGCCCTTTCGCGTTTGTCCCTTCGCCATAACAGCCGTATTTTCCAGCAACAATCTGTCCCTGAAATCATCAGTATCTTGCTGCAAGAAATGGGCATTGATGCGTATGCGTTCGCCCTCTCTGGCAGCCCGCAGCCCCGTGAATACTGTGTGCAGTATCGTGAGTCTGACCTTGAATTCTTAGAGCGCATCGCGGCCGAGGAAGGCATTTTCTATACCTTCTTGCACAGCAAAGACAAACATACCGTGTTGTTTTCGGATGACACTCAGACACTCTCTCACTCGTCATTAGCACTGCCTTATAACGCCACTGTTGGCGGCACGGCCAGTTCAACCTTTGTCAAAGGTTGGCAATTCTCGGCGCAAACCCGCCCGTCGTCGGCGCAGCTGAAAGACTACAGCTTCAAAAAACCGGCTTATGGCTTTTTGCATGACCATGCGGGCACCGAGATGGCTTATCAGCGCGGCACCTATGAGCATTATGATTTCCCTGGGCGCTACAAAAGTGATGCGGCAGGAAAACCGTTTACCCAATACCGGTTAGAGCATCTAAGAAGCGATGCGATTACCGCGACCGCCTCGAGCAATGTGATGCAAATCCAAGCCGGCATGTTGTTTGATTTAACCGACCACCCTGATGACACCACCAATCGCGATTGGGTGGTGGTCTCGGCGCAGTGTGAAGGCACGCAGCCCCAAGCGCTCGAAGAGCACGGTGGCGAGGGCATGACCACCTATCGCAATACGTTTTCAGTTATTCCGGCGCACAGACCGTGGCGCCCCGCGCCACAAGCCAAACCCTGTGTGCATGGCCCACAAATCGCCATTGTGACTGGGCCTGCCGGGGAGGAAATCTTCTGTGATGAGCATGGGCGCGTGAAAGTGCAGTTTCCGTGGGACAGATATGGCAACAGCGACGACGCCTCAAGTTGTTGGGTACGTGTCTCGCAAGGCTGGGCTGGCGGGCAATACGGCATGATGGCGATACCAAGAATCGGCCATGAAGTGATTGTGTCGTTTTTAGAAGGCGACCCAGACCAACCGATTATCACAGGACGCACTTATCACGCCACCAATGTGCCGCCCTACCCGCTGCCAGCCAACAAAACCCGCACGGTACTGAGAACCGAAACCCATCAGGGCGAAGGGTTCAATGAGCTTCGCTTTGAAGACCAAGCGGACAACGAAGAGATTTACGTTCATGCCCAAAAGGACATGAACCTGCTGGTCGAGAATGACCGCAAAGACAACATCAAGCACGACTTGCACTTGGATGTGGAGAATGAACGGTTTTCTCACATCAAAGTCGATGATCATTTAACCGTCGACGGGCAAAGCAAAGAGCATGTGAAGGGTGATAAAACCATCGTGACCGACAGTTCACTGCACATCAAAGCCGGCGTGGGAATACTCAACGAAGCAAGCTCAGAGATCCACCTAAAAAGCGGTCATAAATCTATTCTCGAAGCCTATACCGAAGTCACGCTCAAAGTCGGCGGCAACTTCATCAAAATAGACCCCGCCGGCGTTCACATCGTCGGCTCCGTTATCAATATCAACTCAGGCGGCAGCGCAGGATCTGGCTCAGGCTTTGGTGGTGCAATGCCGATGTTGCCGGGTGGGGTTGAAGCAGAGAAAGCGCCGGATGAGGCGGTTCGGAACTTGGCAACAGCTTCACAACAATCAGCGGCACCATTGATTTTACTTCAGCAAACTAAGGCTCTCGTTGCTGCAGGAAAGTCAGGGAAACCTCTTTGTGAAGAATGTATCGATTCAGGCGAGGATAGCTAAGTGAACTTGCCTGACATAGAAGCGAATCAGAATCCGCTTTACATTCTGCTCGACGGCACAGTCATAGAGGATGCAGTCAAACTCAGTTATGAACTGGCAGCCAATCAAGACATCGAGATTATATACAGCGGCACAGTGCTTAACATCGTGTCGAATTTGAGCCCAATTATTCTTCCGTTAAAAAACAATCAAGTTTTGCTCAATGCAGCGATGGACAAAAAGCCACACGATTGGGGGATAGTTTTTGAGGCGGAAGCATCAACGTCTGACGTAGCAGAACACTTAAAGACGGTTATCAAAGCCGATTTAGGTAATGGAAGCACATCAGTGTTTAGATTCTATCTACCTCACGTTGTAGGCCGAATTGCTTTGGCCTCCACTGATACACAAAAGCATCGACTATTTGGACCCATCACCAAGATTTGGAGCCAGTCTCGCGCCGACAAAATTTGGGAGACGACAGAGATAACCTATTTTGAGAAGCCTCCTCAAGAAGAAAACAACGGCTGGATGGCACTATCAGATAACCAGTTAACGGCTTTAGGAGAAGCAGCTAAACAACACTTTCATTATCGAGCCTTAGATCATGTGAATCAGCATTTTCCTAATCATTTTTACCAAGCATCCCCACAGGATCAGCTTCTAAAAATCGAGTCCTATGTGAAACAAGGCCAGTCTTATGGTTTGAGTAGCGAAATGGAAAGCCTTTGCTTTATCAATATTCTCTGCATGTTAGGGGAAGAGGCATTGGAAGGTGAAAAGCACAGCGATGTCAAAAAGCTACTTGATAGCAAAGACACAATGCTTCCATCAGAAAGAATTCAAAACGCATTGAATAAAGCGACAGAGCTTTATGAACACAGAGAGTCTCTAAATGGTTAATAAAGCAAATGAAGCGGCTACAACATCGAGCGCTGATAGCATCGACTCGCTAATGTCTACCTGTCCATTAAATGATGATCTCATCGTTATTCACCCAATGCGCTATTCCGTTAAGCAAATAGAGCTAAGCTTCATGCTACCTTCAGATGTGGGGAGCGGCCTGCCTGTTTTAAAAGAGCATGATTACATCATGCGCCCTGTCATTGATGCTTTTATTTATCTTTTTAATGAAAGGGACAATTACGTTCTGCTGTCTGAGTTTGATACTTCTGGTGAGGCAATCAAAACGGAATGTATATTTGGAGATGTTCCCAATGAGATACAGGGCCATTTTCCTGTCATCACTCAAGAAAAGAATGACAAATTCTCGATACTCCTTTCTTACATAAAGCTGGACGAAGCGTTCGTTCTAGGTTTAGTCAAAGATAAAAGCATTAGAAAAAATCAACTTCAGCACGTAAGCGTCAGCAGAGCTCGAAGGGGCAAAGAAGACCACTGCCTAATGGTCGAAGATCTTCCGACCGTTAGCCCAGATTTTTCAAGTGAAACTTTTAATTTTGATTGGTCTTTATGGTCCACCTCTGATCTATCGACCCCACCGTTACTGGCTAAATACAGGTCAGTGACACCCGACAGTCATGTTGCTGTCGCTGTCATTGACCCAGTGGGGATCAGCATAGAACTTTGCACACTTTTCAATGCTCAATATGACGCTGGATTTACCCATATAGCGGAGACGCAATATCCTTACACGATTGCGAATGCGACAAAAATGCTAATCAATAGAGAGGCACAAAAAGGGTTTAGAAAAGAAGTAAAAAAACGCGTATCCATTACCCATGAACCCAAAGATTATCAATACGGGCTTCCCACATACTATGAGCGAACAGAAAAAGAGATTGAATACATTCGTGAAGATCGCCGAGACAGGATAATCAAGGATTATCACGATGTTATTCGCTCAGAAGAAATGGATAAATTTCAATCGGACCGCGATGCTTACACTAAGGCTCTAAGCACTAGCTTAGAAGAGATAGCCCTTGATTGGACACAATGGCTTGAATCTGACTACACCGACTTCGCACTAGCCCTTTATTCTCCATATAAACAAGAACAAATTAAGCTAAAGGAAATTGCCATTGCAAATATGCTTGGCAATGTACAAGTGACAGAAGTAGGCAAAAAACTGCGTGACGACTGGATTAAAGATTTCGCCTACTGCACAACGGAGAAAGATAAACCAGAGTCAAAAGGAATCGGTGGACAAATATGGTCAACCATTGGTGTACTCAACTCTGGTTACAAAGAGCTCAGCAAGCACTTAAAACTTGTTTATGACGCAGGCTCTATAGATTGGGATGACGTCATATCTAACCAAAGGCGACTCATCTCTGACGGTATTCTCGCAGCCACCGAAGCGACTGACAGCATTCAATACTCCATAGGTGAAAAAGTTGCTCAGTTTGTTGTAGATGCAGAAAACGAAGCTGCTTGGCATGTTTACTATCACGCCATGGCTGAACGGTATGGATATCAATATGGCGTAATGACCACCTCACTAAATGATGTGCTTGAAGATATCGAAGACTTCAATGCAGTCCAATTTGCCGCTTCAGCAGAGCATATCCTCATTGCTAAGACCAAAAATATTAAAAAGAAGAAATTAAAATCTAAGGGCAAAGGAAGAGGGGGCGTCATAAAGAAAGCCAAGTATATTGATCCAAAGGTGAAAATAAAGCTCTATCAGCTAGACACGATACTTCAACCTGGAAATAAGCCCAGCGCCCTTGAAGGTTTTGCATATTGGGTTGTTAAAAATGTCGAACAAAGTGACATCAATAATCCGAATAGTAAATTGGGCCAGTGGAGCAAGCAGTTATCTGGTGTCGTAGAAAAGCACAATGGGAAATTCACTGGCTTGCTGCTGATCGCTCAAGCAGCGAATATGATCGCTGTATTAAATACAACAATCTCAGCCAAAAAGCGCGACACTAAAATGGTCGTTGAGATCACCAATAGTGCTGTGGGCTTGATTCAATCTACACTGGCTTTCATCCAAAGTGCCAAGTTTTCTGGTGACGAGCAAGCTATGAAGCTTGTGGCTAAATCCAATATAAAATCTTTCGGTATCAAGTCGACAAGAACAATCATGAAACTAGGACAACCAATCCCAGAACAAGTTATAAGTAGATATTCAGCAGCCGTTACAAAACGATTGACGGGCATCGCGAGGTTTGGATACCGTGCATTACCGATAGTCGGAAACTTCCTGGGAGTCATAACCAGCGGCTTCAACTTAGCCAAGGATATAGAGCAGCAAGACAGTTTAGGAGCCAAAGTTGTTGCAGTCTCCTCCCTGATTGTCAATTCGGCAGCGCTAGTTTTAGCCGTTGTGGCGCTTGTTCCGGGCGTAAATGTAGTGGTTGGCGTCATTGCATTAGTACTGGCAATAGTAGGCGTTGCTTTAGACCTTATTCATGCGTGGATAGAAGATAGTAAGCTCGAAACATTTCTCAAAGGATCCTTCTGGGGCATTGGTAGCACATACGTCTATAAAAGGAGCTTACCAGATGACACATCCGCAAGAATAAAATACTTCAAAGACGTTGCAGACGAAGATGTTCAGAAAGTAAAAACAAAAGAGTTGGTAGCTTTTACCGACGAACTGTTTAGGCCAATATTTAGCCACTCTTCATATGATGAAAGCGGTTGGTTTTATAAATACGAAGATTTTTCGTTAAATATTTATTTTCCTGGTTATGAGAGTGCGAGCAGCAAGGTTTCGCTCAAGGTTCTTGGTGTCATCGATGACAAAACCGAACTCTTGTATGGTCGGGTCATCAACGCAGATGGTTCAGAAGAGCTTCCAACAAACAAAATCAACATGAAGTCATCCTCTGGAGAGGGTTTTGCTCTTGAGGCTTCATTTAAAGAAAGTCTTTGGAAAAAGGATTACGACAGCTATCGTTTCGATATTAGCTATGCAAATCCTAGCTCCTTTCCCGTAACGTTAAACTATTCGGTAGACTTGGATGATGACGCTGCTCTTTTTTGGCAGGATGATGTAAGTACCGAAATTGAAGTTGAAAAATAATTGAGGCGAATTATGCCAAATAGAATCAATAAAGTTTCTGATGACCTTTGGATCGGGACGGAGCAAGAAGGCTACGCACCACATTTTAGGAATACAATAAAAAGAAGAGGCAAGGGCTTTAGCACGGGTTTTGGTACTAGCCATATCATGGAGGACATTCTTAGCCCTCCCGCAAAAACTGTGGAGCTAGTTGATGACAAAGAAACAGATGAAGGCGGGTTTTATGACGCATCTTATCTCCTTTTCTCAGCGGGAACGCATGGAGATTTCATCGATATGAGAGTGAACAGCGTGCACAACAGGCAAACACTGACTCGCTTTTCACAATTTTTCATGTTCCCAATATTTTTATTTACATATCTAGTTATAAGATTACTTCGCGACGACACTCCTTGGCTATATTTAGATCCAGCCGAATTAGGTATTCTTATCTTCGTATTTGCTCTGTGTTTTGTTGAATTTTTTCGACCAATACGAACTCCTGTTAGATTCCATCATAAAAATCAGGAGGTTTATGTTTACCACAAAAAAGCACTATATCGGATCCCTTGGAGTGAATGTGAAATCGCTTCAATGTATGCCCCTCACCATGTCGGTTATGGTGCTTTTTCGGATGCATATAACCTGAACCTTTGGTTGTACCCCAAACACTGTGTAAAAGGAGAATGCGGAAACCAGCCTATCGCTTTAAATTTGGTAACTGCTGTGGCTGAGCATGGAGAGGTATATGCTTATTGGGAGTTCGTTCGACGGTTCATGACCATAGGAGAAAAGGGTGTCCTAACGGGAAATATGCAACAAAAAGTGCTTTTTGGTTTTCCGAATCCCGATTGGAGCACAAAGGCAAAAGTTATTGGTTGGTGCTTATCGCCAATTTTTTATGGACTGTTGCCATTCATCTCACCATCTCAATTTGCAATTCGCTTCAATCCAATCAAAGACCATTGGCCTGAAGAAGTACATAAATGGACAGGGAAAACAGTCAACTGGCATTAACTCTGCTAACACACTGATGACTATATCATCGTCGTCTTTACTGCAAACCTTGGGTAAAGACGACGAATTCGGCTCACCCCAACAACCTCCCCTTTATCCCATTAAACACCGCCAGCACCCTATCGTGGGCTGGCTTGTGGTCAGCGATAAACGACAAACATGTTAATGCACTTTGGTCGTATTTATCCGGTAGCGGAACATTCAAATCACTTGAAATGGTGCGCACGTAGTTGAGTTGGCTTTCTGATGGCAGCTTGAGCGAATCCGGAATGGCATCTTGAATCACTTGCGTCATATTCTCAGCAAAATTGGGCCACTGACCCAAATCAACGTGGGTATCTTGAGCCAATCGCAGAAATTTCTTTTGCTCTGCGGTGAGCGAGTAGGTAAAGGTGACGGCTCCTACTGAGAAGGTTATGTCTTTCATCATCAAGTTCTCTGCGCCATGAGTCATTGGCTAAATCCATTTCACTGCATGCTATCAGTACCGAAAGACATCGAGTGTCTGACTGATGCGCCAAATCGTTAAATTAGTGTGCTCGCTGTTTTGTCATTCCGGCCAAATCTTGCTCGCTGAGCAATTTTTCGCCCGACCTCCAAGCAATTCTTTGCTCGCCTGAGTGAGGTTGCTCACTAACTCCTTGTTTTTACTACATCTAAGAGCTGGCACACCCTTTGCGTTATCTCTTGCGTTGTATCGCTCATTTCTCTGTCCGCCATGATTGGCGGGCAACCATTGAATAAGGACATCGCAATGCCAACTCCATGTTATATCGCTATTGAAGGTAAAACTCAGGGAAACATCACTGCCGGTGCTTTCACCGCGGATTCTGTCGGTAACATCTATGTGGAAGGCCACGAAGACCAAATGCTGGTGCAAGCCTTTGACCACATCGTGACCGTGCCGACCGACCCACAAAGCGGTCAGCCTTCTGGCCAACGTGTTCACAAGCCGTTCAAGTTCACCGTGGCGCTGAACAAAGCCGTGCCGCTGATGTACAACTCACTCGCATCAGGCGAAATGCTGCCAAAGATTGAACTCAAATGGTACCGCACCTCGGTGGAAGGTAAGCAAGAGCATTTCTTCTCGACCATCCTGACTGACGGCACCATCATCGATATCGATTGCCAAATGCCCCATTGCCAAGACGCGAACAAGAAAGAGTTCACCCAGCTGGTGACTGTGTCTGTCGCTTACCGCAAGATTGATTGGGAACACACTGTAGCGGGTACGTCAGGTGCCGATGACTGGCGTGCGCCGATTGAAGCGTAAGGCTTCGTGACTTAAGGCTCCGCCTCTCTTGTCCTTTTGTTGAAAAGAAGCAATGTGAGCCTTTTGTGCCCAACCCGCCCTTGGGCGGGTTTTGTCGTCAAGCAATGACGCCTGACGGCCTGATGTTGAATGATGTACGGACGCTGTTTAAACAGGGTCATGCTGGGATGGTTTATGGCTACGGAAAGCGGTCTGCAATTTACTCTTCATGTTGAAGGCTTACCCGACGACACCTTTGCGGTGGTCGACTTCTCAGGCACGGATAGCCTTTCTGCGCCGTTCGTGTATCAGGTCAATCTGGCGAGCCGCAAAGAAGCCCTCTCCGAAAACGACGTGGTTGACCGCAATGTTACCTTGATGTTGTGGAAAGACGGGGAGTTAGCCCAACGCTTTCATGGCATTGTGCGCCGCTTTACCCGCGGTGATACGGGCTTTAGCCATTCTCGTTATGCGCTTGAGATGGTCCCTGCCCTTTCGCGTTTGTCCCTTCGCCATAACAGCCGTATTTTCCAGCAACAATCTGTCCCTGAAATCATCAGTATCTTGCTGCAAGAAATGGGCATTGATGCGTATGCGTTCGCCCTCTCTGGCAGCCCGCAGCCCCGTGAATACTGTGTGCAGTATCGTGAGTCTGACCTTGAATTCTTAGAGCGCATCGCGGCCGAGGAAGGCATTTTCTATACCTTCTTGCACAGCAAAGACAAACATACCGTGTTGTTTTCGGATGACACTCAGACACTCTCTCACTCGTCATTAGCACTGCCTTATAACGCCACTGTTGGCGGCACGGCCAGTTCAACCTTTGTCAAAGGTTGGCAATTCTCGGCGCAAACCCGCCCGTCGTCGGCGCAGCTGAAAGACTACAGCTTCAAAAAACCGGCTTATGGCTTTTTGCATGACCATGCGGGCACCGAGATGGCTTATCAGCGCGGCACCTATGAGCATTATGATTTCCCTGGGCGCTACAAAAGTGATGCGGCAGGAAAACCGTTTACCCAATACCGGTTAGAGCATCTAAGAAGCGATGCGATTACCGCGACCGCCTCGAGCAATGTGATGCAAATCCAAGCCGGCATGTTGTTTGATTTAACCGACCACCCTGATGACACCACCAATCGCGATTGGGTGGTGGTCTCGGCGCAGTGTGAAGGCACGCAGCCCCAAGCGCTCGAAGAGCACGGTGGTGAGGGCATGACCACCTATCACAATACGTTTTCAGTTATTCCGGCGCACCGACCGTGGCGTCCCGCGCCACAAGCCAAACCCTGTGTGCATGGCCCACAAATCGCCATTGTGACTGGGCCTGCCGGGGAGGAAATCTTCTGTGATGAGCATGGGCGCGTGAAAGTGCAGTTTCCGTGGGACAGATATGGCAACAGCGACGACGCCTCAAGTTGTTGGGTACGTGTATCCCAAGGCTGGGCAGGCGGGCAATACGGCATGATGGCTATCCCAAGAATCGGCCATGAAGTGATTGTCTCTTTCCTTGAAGGCGACCCAGACCAACCGATTATCACAGGACGCACTTATCACGCCACCAATGTGCCGCCCTACCCGCTGCCAGCCAACAAAACCCGAACGGTACTCAGAACCGAAACCCATCAAGGCGAAGGGTTTAACGAACTGCGTTTTGAAGACCAAGCGGACAAAGAAGAGATTTACGTTCATGCCCAAAAGGACATGAACCTGCTGGTCGAGAATGACCGCAAAGACAACATCAAACATGATTTGCATCTGGATGTGGAGAATGAGCGTTTCTCGCACATCAAGGTGGATGACCATTTAACCGTCGATGGGCAAAGCAAAGCGCATGTGAAGGGTGATAAAACCGTTATCAGCGATAACAGCATTCACATCAAGCAAGGAGCATCTCAGCTTGTAGAAGCTGGCTCTGAAATCCATCAGAAATCAGGCGCCAAATTGGTCATTGAAGCAGGAAGCCAAATTACGCTAAAAGCCGGGGGATGCTTTGTCACTGTTGATGCTACAGGCGTGCACATTTCAGGCCCAGTGATTGATCTCAATGCAGGTGGCAGCGCAGGCAGCGGCAGTGGATTCGGTGGCATTGCGCCGACATTGCCGGGTCAGTTACCTCCCAAGCCTGCAAATCCGTTACCAATGCTGACACCCGCCCAAATCGCGACCATGAAATCTGCAGCACCTTTCTGTGAAGAGTGTGAAAAATGTAAGGACGGTCAATGCGCGATCTAAACATGGCAACACCACAGAGCATCAATCGTTTCGCCATTTTCAATGGCACAACAGAAGAGAATGCCATCAAGCATTTCTATCGGTTGGGTGGAAACGATGCAAAACCGCTTTGGAGCGGCACACCTTACGCAGAATGGCTTGAAGTCATGCCTTTCATTGCGGATGTCACCCACCTCAGCGCATTTACCGAATGGGAAGCGCAGCAAGCCCCTGAAGACTGGGGCATTCTCGTGAGTTCAGACTCAACAATGGCAGACGCGCTTGCGCATTTTCGAAGCCTCACACAAGTGTGGATGCCATCAGGTTCTCATTCGTTTTTTCGTTTCTACGATCCTAGGTTCAGCCTCACTGTTGCGGAATTTTGCGATGACGAGCAGCGGGCTCAGGTGATGGGACCCTGCCAAACATGGCAGGCGAAAGGAAAAGAAATCCTCAATGTTACGCCAATAAAACATGCCGATGAGAAGCCTTTCCCTTGGTGGAACGTGCCAAAAAATGTAGTTCAAAAAATCACTGACACAGACAAAACCACACGTATCACCAACAGCGTTAAATGGCTTCGTGAAAATCACGCCGATCTTTATTTCTATTACCCCGAAAGCACACTGCAAGCCAAGATCACTCGTCTCGTTACTCGTCATAAAGAAGAGCATGGATCGCTTAATCAGTTATTAAAAACGTCCTTGGAAAAAGAGGTGTATCGATGAGCAATACCACCATGACAATGGGTGATGTCGATAAAATGTTCAGCACCATCAAAAGTGATTTTGAAACCTCTATCGACGAGTACCGAAAGCATTCAGAGAACTGGTTTTATGGCTGGGCGCTAGAGATGGAGCAGAAAGTCTTTGTAAATGAAAATGAGCAATCGGCTGATACTGATGATTCCGAGATAGAAGCCGATATCATCACTTGTCCATTGGATGGAAAGATAACTCTGGTTCATTGCTTTGAAGCCGAAGCCTTTGTGCCTATCACAGGCACGCCATTTAAGGTACAACCCGTTAAATTCGATGATGGGATATTTATTGATTCTTATGAGCCTGACGGCCCAGCGGTATCCGGCACCATTGGTAGTGATGGCACGGCTGAAGTGACGCTGGACCAAAAGTATCGCGGTAAGCCCGTCCGCATCACCTTTTATCCAGAGGTGAACGAGAGTGACATCAAAACCATGATCGACTCGTACGACCCCACCATTAGCAAACTCAGTGCATGGCTGGATAAAGAATGGAAGACGCAGCGCAGCGAGTGGCAGCTCTACCTATCAGACCCTATCGATGTCTGGCAAGAAGTTGGCAAATTTTTCGACAAAATGCTCGATGAGCTCATTGATGCATGGGATGAAATTGCCGATTTATTCAAGCTACTGGCTAATCCCACTGAACTTGCAAAAAAACTCTCCAAATATATGGAGAATCCCGAGCTGATTGCGGAAATGCTGGCCTCTGCAAAAGGAGAAGCCGAGCGAATGCTGACACTGATAAAAGATGAAGCACGCTGTTTCTTGTGTCTGAATGCCGTCATTTCATGGTTCAAAACCCTCAGCCCACTGCAGATCCTCACTCTGGTTACCGTTTCTCTTGCCGCGATTTTGGTTGAGGTGGTTTTGAGTATCGTTATCCCCGGTGGTGCGGTTTTAAGAAATCTCAATCGACTCAGAGATGTTGCTGGCACAGCAGCCATGGTAGGTGCGTAAATGAGCAGTAAAAAGCGTGCCGTTCAGGCCGTAAAGAAAATCAAAGAAGTGGTTGATATCACCAAGGTAGATGCGATCGACAACATCGACACACTTAAAAAAGTCACCCAGCATGGTAACGGCAAGCTTAATGCCCGGGCAAAGGCAACCCAACGTGTAGAAGGGAAAAGTTTAGAGGGGGCGACCTCGGAAAAACGTTCAGCAACACAGACTTCGCATATCACGTCTGAAAAACCTCGGGACATCGATAACAGCAGCAGTACCACCGACAAAGGCGACGCGACACAAGGTACAGGAAAAGATGTCTCGGAAGGCTGCCCCGTCTCCATGGTCACGGGTGAAGAAACGCTTCAACTCAGCGATGTCACCCTTCCTGGCACGTTGCCTTACACGTTCACTCGAACCTACAAAACTTCAAGTTGCGAACTTAATTCAGGTCTGGGTTTTGGTTGGAGTCACCCACTTAGCCAATCCCTGATTTTCGAAGCGGGAAAACTGTTCTGGAAAGATTCCGAAGGCAAACGCACCCAACTCCCAGAGCCCACAGCGTCACGCCCTGAAATCTATAATGACCTCGCGGGGGCAGCAGTATTTTTGGGTGAGAAAGAAGACGAGTATGTCTTGGCTCAAACGGGTCAGCCATTCCACCATTTCATCCGCAAAGGGAATAAAGCCCAACTGACGGGTCTATCAGACAATTACCATAACCGGTTAATTGTCGAATACGATGGCTACCAGCGCCCTCAAGCTGTCATCAATGAGTACGGCATCGCCCTCTGGTTTGTTTATCAAAACGGTCTTATCACGGCCATTGAATTCCGCACCCTGAAATCAGACGGTTCAAAGAAAGAATGGATAACAGAGCGCACCAGCTTCACCTATCACTACAACGAGAATGGACAACTGGTTGACGCCCTCAACACCGCAGGTGAAGGCGAACACTACCAATACGATGACGCCAACGTCATTTCACTGCGAAAAATGGCAGGGGGCGTTGAATTCGGCTGGCAGTGGGAAGGTGAAGGAAAAGAAGTTCGCTGTGTTCACCACTGGAGCAACACGGGATACGACACGAAATTCGAGTGGAATAATTCCACCAATGCCGTCGAAATCACCTATTCAGACGGAAGCACTGCGGCCTACCAGCATGATGAGAATGCCAAACTCATCGAACAGACCGATCCTGACGGGGCGGTCACTAAAAACGAATTCAACGATAACGGTGATTTAGTTCTCTCTATCGATCCACTGGGTAACGAAACCCGTCATGTCTACAACGAGTTCCAACAACGTGTGCTCACTGTCCTTCCCGATGGTGAAGTCATTGAATACCAATATTGGCGCGGCAATCTGCGCCGAGTCATTCAAGGCAAGCGCAACTGGCGATATAAATACAACGCCAATGGGGATATCACTGAAAAGCGCGACCCATTAGGGCAAGACACCTTCTACCGTTACAACGGGCAAGGCCAGCTTTCTGACATTACCTACCCTGACGGCAGCAAACACGCGCTAGCGTGGAACCGTCTAGGTATGCTGATCGGCGAAACCTACCCTGATGGCGCAAAAGCCTCTTATCGCTATGACATATTCGGGCGAATCATCGTTGAAAAATCGGCGATAGGTGCTGTCACACAATATGAATGGGACGATGCCGACAGGCTCCGCAAGGTCATACTTCCATCGGGGCAATCCAAGCATTTCGATTACAACGGCTATGGCAAAGCAACCCGTGTCGTAGATGAAAATGGGCTAGCGACGCAGTACGAGTATCACCCCAATACTGATCTTGTCAGCCGAGTTATCCAACCCGACGGCTCAACGCTTCGCTACCAGTATGAGAACGCCAAAAACTTCGTCACTGCCATTATCAATGAGCGCGATGAAACCTATAAAATTGATTACTTCGCCAATGGCTTGGTTCGCAGCGAAGTCACCTTTGATGGACGACGTTTCGACTACCAATACGATCTCAACAGCAAGCTGCTAAAGAAAACCGAAACGGGCACAGAAGGCACACAGCTCGAAACCATTTTCGAACGCGATGCGATGGGCAGGTTGACCAAGAAAACACTGCCAGATGGCAATGAAGTCGCCTACCGCTATGATCAATTTGGGCAGTTGATTGGCGTTGATGACGGTGAAACACCGCTAGCATGGCGTTACGATCTGTTAGGGCGTTTGACCGAAGAGCATCAACACTGGGCGTCTAGTTTCTTCGAATACGACAGTGTGGGCAACCTCACTCACTGGCAACTCCCTGATGCGAACAAGCTAAGCTATGAGCGTTCAGCAGGCGGCATATTAAATCGCGTTTTACTCAACGATGAGCAACTCACTCGCCACCACTATCAAAACGGCCTCGAAACCGCCCGTAAACAAGGCGATATTCTCAGCCGTTTCCAACACGACGAGCAAGGGCGGTTAACCGCACACACGCAGCATCAAAATGGTCGCCAAACACAGTCTCGCCAATACCAATATGGTGCAGACGGCAATTTGACAGAAATGGCTGACAGCCGCTTCGGTACTGTTTTCTACGATTATGATCCCCTTTCTCGATTAAAGAAAACCCGTGGTGTGGTTGAGGAATCCTTCGCCCACGACCCGGCAGGTAACTTGCTCGATCAGGTGATCGGCGCAGAGGCAGGACGAAAGCCGTTCGACGTTGAAGGCAACCAACTCAAGTTTCATGGTGACCGCCACTATGAGTACGACGAATTTGGCCGACTCATCACTGAAAAACGCGGAAAAGACCAGCGCTTAATCACTCGTTACGAATACGACTGCCAACACCGATTGATCAAAGCCACGCTCCCAGATGGCACATTCGCAACTTACAAATATGACGCATTTGGGCGACGTATTGAAAAGAACGTCACCGACAAACTAGGAACAGAGAAAGCCACTGAGTTTGTTTGGCAAGGCGACACCTTAATAGCCGAGACCAGCAGCGAGCACTACCAGACATACATATACGAGCCTGGCACGTTCAAGCCGATGGTTATGCTGTCCGGTGAAGGCACAGATTACGAGGTTTACCACTACCACCTCGACCAAATCGGCACACCAACAGACATCACCGATTTACACGGTAAATCCGTCTGGTCAGTTCAATACCGCGCTTACGGCAATGTGCTCAGGAAGCACGTTGAAGAAATCGTCAGCCCACTGCGTTTTCAAGGGCAATATTTTGATGAAGAAACCGGGCTTCACTACAACCGACACCGTTACTACAGCCCGAACACAGGGCGATTTGTGACAGCTGACCCTATAGGGCTTGCAGGTGGTTTAAACAACTATCAGTATGTGCCGAATCCTACTGGGTGGGTAGATCCGTTGGGGTTGGCGGTTGTTGAGGCTGGTGGGGCTTGTTGCGACGTTTCTGGCAGTGAGCAGAGTTATTCGCACAACATGGTCGAAAGCCCAGGGCCGCTTGCTGACCTCCCAAATAATCCAGCATCAAACTTTGCTGGGGGCAAATACAATGTAATTACGTTACAAGAAGACCTAGTTTTACATAGAGCAGGAAAAGCAGGTGGTGGAAAAAACTCTCTCGGTCAATGGTTCACAAGAGAGCCATCAATATCAGAGGTTCAAGTACGCATGGATTTGGCAGTAAAAGCACAATGGAAAGATTCCAATGGTAAGATTACTGGAGAATCTCCCGTCGAATCAGTATACAAAATAAAAATACCCAAAGGTTCTAAGGTGTACGAAGGTCCTGTGGGATATCAAGGTGACATATACTTTGGCGGACAAGATAAGATCCAACTCTATGTTAACGCTCCGTGGAATATTGACGGCGTTGAGGTGTTAAGTGAAACTCCTATTGGAGGAAAGAAGTAGTGAACACCAAAGATAAATCCGAAGAGTTGTTGAAGCTCTTCGTTGAGCTCAGGAAAATTCTAGCAAACGAAAATGATTCCAACTGGATACGGGGTATTGACCTCATCATTGCGGCCTTGTCTCAGATAGATAAGTCTGAAAAAAAGGATTTCGAAGAAACTCTCGATTACGTAAGTGAAACCTATAAGTCAATGGTGTCAGGAAATGGCAGCTTCGCAGACTTTTATATTTGGCGCGATGAATTTAAAGAGAGAAAAAAAGAGAATGAAAAGTTAGACGTACTAAGGTCAGACATATGGTCCCTAGTAAGCTAAGTACTTTTTAATAAAAATTTAGCGGGACAGGCAACTTATATAATCATGTAGGTAACTTTACCGATGATGTCGCCATAAATCGACAGGCTTCTGGCGACGAGATGCTCTATAAGTATCATGGTAAAAACAATCGCTTAGGGAAAACCCATAATTATGTAACTAAAAAGAAGTATTCGACCGAAACAGAACTTCGAAACGACCTAGCTATATTGGATGAGTGGGGTATTGAAATAGATCGCGTCACGACCTTTAAACCCCAGAAAGGAACTTGGGTTAGCGAAGGCACCGCAAAAAAACAAATCGGCGACTTCACTGGAGAAGTACGTCTTGGAGGTGGCTATCAAGGCCTTATTGATGTTAAAAACTTACCTAAGTCGACTGTAGTAAGAACTGATAAATTGTCAGAGAGTTTTAAGTGATGATAGACAAAAATGAATTGCTAACCAATATAACCATTCTGTTAAAACTGGCCAATGATAGGAATACGCAACAGGGTGTTAAAGTTTACATAGGAGCAATTGAAAAAATATCTCAAGCAAAATCGCAAGAAGAAATATTTATCTACTGGGACAAACTCAAGCATGCTTTAGTTGGTATTGAAGCTCATGGCTATTTGACAAACAAAGAGTTTGAAATTGTGAAAAATATACGTTCGATGGGATAAATCAACGGAAATAACTGGGACAGTCACTCTTAAAAAAGTCGAAAAATCGGCCTCATGCCTTTTCATTCCTTCGGAATAATGACCAATTTTAGATTGGGTTAGCGCTCATCCGTGCAGATACCGTTCTAAATCTACTTAGACTGACAGATAGCAGACACCCTTACACCCACAACTATACAAATGAATTAGGGCAGCTATCATCCACCCCATTCACCGCTACTACTGCCACTTCCCTTCCCATCACCTTCAATAGCTGTTATACATAGATATAACACCATCTCAGCCAAAGGATTACCATGGCTCATTGGCACGATAAC
Source organism: Enterovibrio litoreus (assembly GCF_045679545.1). NCBI lineage: Bacteria > Pseudomonadati > Pseudomonadota > Gammaproteobacteria > Vibrionales > Vibrionaceae > Enterovibrio > Enterovibrio litoreus. Next base: position 806,130 of record NZ_CP166195.1, on the reverse strand, counting down.
CAACCTATTTTTCGCCAGTTTGCTGATCAAATCACCCAACAAATCTTACAGGGTATCTGGCAAGAAGGTCAGGCTTTGCCTTCGGTTCGAACTGTTGCTGCTGATTTGAAAATCAACCATTTAACCGTCATGAAAGGTTATCAACTGCTGGTTGATGAAGGGTTGATCGAGAAACGGCGCGGTCAGGGTATGTTTGTCATCCAAGGCGCAAAGCAAGCGTTGCTTGATGCAGAAAAAACACGCTTTCTCCAGCAGCAGATCCCTCAAATTGCCGACACATTACAACGTCTGGGTATGTCTCTTGATGATTTTATTCAGCAACTCAAATCACATACAGAAGGTGACCAATGAGTGCATTAGTCAGCGTAAAACACGTTTCTAAGCAATACAGTGGGCGAGACATCACACAAGGTGACGTGCTCACCGACATCAGCTTTGAGCTAAAGCCCGGTCAGGTGCTTGGCCTACTCGGACACAATGGCGCGGGTAAATCGACGCTCATCAAAGCGATGTTAGGTGCGCATCAATACCAAGGCCAGATCAGTGTTAACGGTTACGAGCCCATCACGCAACGTGACAAAATGATGGAGAGTTTATCGTATATTTCGGATGTGAACGTGCTTCCCGAATGGATGACAGTGGCACAATTGTTAGATTACACCGAAGGCGTGCATCCTGGCTTTAAGCGCAGTAAAGCAGATGCGTTATTGACTCAAACCGATATTAAGCCTCGCACACGTATCAGCGCGCTTTCAAAAGGCATGAAAGTCCAACTTCATCTCGCGATAGTGATTGCGACCAATACGCAAATTCTCATTTTGGACGAGCCAACACTCGGGTTGGATTTGGTGTATCGCGATACGTTTTATCGCCACCTTTTGGAATGGTTCCACGATGGCGAGCGAGTGTTGGTCATCGCCAGCCATGAAGTCGCTGAAATCGAACACCTGCTGACGGATGTATTGATCCTTAAACATGGGCGCGCAGTGATGCAGACCTCAATGGAATCGATCAGTGAGGCGTACTTCATTCTCGATGCCAGTGACGATTTTAGTGGCCAAATAGAAGCTTTGAATCCGATATCTTCACAAAAAGGACTCGGTACGACCAAGTGGCTACTATCTCGTGATTGCGCGTATCAAGTTGAAGGGATGGGCATGGTGTACAAGGTTAGGCTAGCCGACCTATTTCTGGCATTGCAAAGGGAGGCCGTATGATGCGTTCAGTGTTAGCGATGTTACGCAAAGAGCGGTTGGAAAACCCATTGGTATTGCGCATACCTCTGTTCTTGCTCGCCTGTGGCGCTCTGCTGTTTGTCAGCGTGATGAGTAACTCTAGTCTGCAAAACGACATGTCCTTCCAAATGAGCATCAATGGCAATGGAAGTGACATTCTCCATTCGCTGGGTGATAACATTAATGGGTTCGTCACAGGCGCGGCTGGGCTTTTGTCTATCCTGCTTGGTACGCATTACTTCCCGAGAACGTTGCGTAAAGCGCGGACAGAGGGCAGCATCATGTTTTGGCGCAGCATGCCCGTCAGTGACGTCAAAACACACGTGGTGAAACTCACGTTTGGATTGCTCGTTATTCCCCTCGTTTGTTCAATATTGGTCTTAGCTGCAAATATGATGCTTTGGATCTTACATGTATCGACCGAACACCAATTGGCACTGTTTCAAAGCCAAGCGTCTTTGGGCAACATATTGGTGAGTTGGATTACGTTCTTATTACGTATGGTATTTGCCGGTGTCTTACTGCTGCCGCTTGCGCTGTCAGCGATGGCGATTTCGCAGAAAGTGAATTCACCGCTTATCGTCATGGTTCTTGCGATTTATGCGTTGAAGTGGATGCCTATCGCTTTGTTTGGTTTCTATGGTGTCGATGATTTTTTCTCCGCCATATTTTCCCTGCCAATGAGCGCAGTCATCGACTCAAATCCATTTAGCGCGATCTCAGAAGCGGGCGCGTTCAACGTGGCAATTTATGCACTTTGCGGTGTCATGGCGGGCGCAACAAGCCTGAAATTCAGCCGCACCGTGTAAAAGATCGTATTAGTCATACGTTCACAAACGCATGGGTCGACAGATATCTAAGTTTCATCTGTCCATCCATGCGTCCTGATCCAATCACACTAACCCAATCTTCAGCATCGCTTTTCTCAGTTGCCCCTGCTCTCATGACTTTCCTCCATGCCTCGCAGAAAAAAACAACGCCAGCCTGATCGACAAAAATATCTCTAACCCAACCTACAATCATCTCGTTTCATTTCGAGAAATATACACAAAAACAATCATTTGAGATCGAAATCAAATATAAGCCTTCACACCTAGTGTTATATTCCTCCGCTAACTCTCTGAGAGAGATAGGAAAAGCACCTCCTATCTCCTTATCAAGCTATATATGGTTTACAGATGAAAAAACTACTTGTTGCGTTACTTCTTTTTAGTACTCATGCGTTTGCTGAAAACAACTTTTATGCTGGTGTCAGTGCATCCGTTTTCAACGATACCGAATTGAAATACAGCGGCATGAAGGTTGATAAAAATAGCGATGTGGGTGTTAACGCATTTACAGGCTATAGCTTCTCGATCTCTCCAGGCATGGATCTGGGTGTGGAAGTTGAATATCAACATTTTGGCAAAGCGAAGTTTTCTAGAACAGAAAGCGTTGAAGGCGAAGCTTTTTATGTCAACGTCAGGCCGAAGTTTGTTGAGTTGGGAAACAACCTCTACAGCGCGCTGATTTTTGGCGTTGGCTCTATGTCTTCAGAAATCACTATTGGTGGTCAAAAGTTTAAAGATTCAGACCTTTCTTACCAAGCGGGTTTCGAAATAGGCTACATGATTGACCAATTGGATATCGGCATCGGATACCGATATCAAACGGCAGATTTTGATGCGTTTAATGGTCTAGATGTATCAAACCAAGGCGTTGTTATCGGCGTTAGATATAATTTCTAATTCGTTTTCTGCTGGCGTTTAGGTAAATAAATGAGTCAGTTACACGTTGCGCTGACTCATTTTTCATTTCATGCACCCTTTACAAAAAGCAGCGATAAATCATCTCGATACGAACATCGATCGCTCAAAAACGCTAACGCCGAGCGAACGATAGACTTACTTCCCGTTAGGCACGTATAAATTACCCACCAGCTTTTCACAAAACGCATGGGTGGAAAAATTTCTAAGCTTTATCTGCTGATCGATACTTCCTGATTTCACCACACTGACCCAATCTTCCAGCATCGCTTTGAAGCCTTTGGTTTCCAATGTATCTGTCCAATCGGCCATTTCTATGCGCTCAGTTTTGCCATTTTCGAGTTTTTCACCGCGTAGAAAACCGTCAAATTGGTAGGCTTCGTTTTCAAAGCTCAGAGAAACGGACTCACAGGTTTTGCCAAATAAGCGGTTCATTTGGCCGTTAAACAGTGTGCCATTTTCCTCCCAGCTCAGGTTGATCATGGCGATTTCATCACCCTTGCGTTGCACAGAGATTTGCACATCTTGCTGGTCAATTCTCCCGTTAAGATTGAGCGAATCAATCACATGGATCATGTCATCAAGAACGAAGTTTTGTGCTGCGCCTGTCAGGTTCAATCTGTGCTTATGCCAAGTGATAGTTCGTAGGTCATGACGCGCCACCAGCGATTGCCAAAGCGGAATGTAGCGACGGTTGAAGCCAACAAACAATGGGACGGTTTGACGCTCTGAAAGCGCATGGAGTGCTTGGTAGTCAGCGAAATTCAGTGTAGCAGGCTTATCAACGAATACAGGAATGCCATGCTCGATAAAGAAGGTCGCAATGGGGGCATGGGTTTCACTGTTGGTGTGGATCATCACGCCATCGACATTCATATTCACCAGCTCTCGATAATCACGACACGTTTCTGTGATGCGGTACTCTCTGGCAACATCAGCCAGTTTTTCAGGGTTTCGGGTACACAACACTAACTCTAGGGCTGGCATACGGGTAAGCAACGGAAGGTAGGCTTTGGTGGCAATGTCACCCAAGCCAATCACGGCGATTCTCATTAATGTTCTTTCCGATTTATTTAATACTGATTAAAGACTGTATTCCCGCTCGACTTTAGCAATGCGCGCTGTAAACGCGGCATACCATTTTTTACGCCCAAGCTTTTGCGCTTCCAAGTGGTCGACGTTCGCTTTCCACTGTTTGATGGATTCAAGATCCTGCCAATACGAAACCGTAATGCCTAGCCCATCACGGGCGGATTCAACACCCAAAAAACCGGGTTGCTGCTCAGCGAGTTTGACCATTTTCCCTGCCATCTCGCCATAGCCATCGTCGATATCGGTTCGCAGGTTAGTGAAAATAACTGCGTAATAAGGGGGGACGGGGGTATTCGCAATATCTGACATGGGCATTCCTTTCCCGTTTATTTGACGTGGAAAGACAGCCTAGCGCAGAACACGCTTTAGCCCAAGTCACCCAGTTAACCTTTAACCGCCTTTAACCGCCTTTAACCGTCTCAAATGCACTAATGAAGCTCAGATTAATGGTTTTTTCCTCACAAAGTAGCATTGCAGCAATACCATTATGCGCTTAGCTTTAGTTTGAGCCCAAATAAATCAAGAGGTTAAGCATGATGGACAGCAAGAGACTCGCGCAAAGAATTCGTGTTGCATGTACCGCTATCGTGTTGATTACTGTTCCTTTTCTGACTCTCGCCACAGAACTACCTGTGGTGAAAGTCGGCGTGCTTAAGTTCGGGACAATCAATTGGGAAATGGATGTCATCAAACGCAATAAACTCGACGAAAAAGCGGGTTTTGTGCTCGATATCACCCCGCTTGCCGCCAAAAATGCGTCTTCCGTTGCACTGCAAGGCAAGGCTGTAGACGTCATTTTCTCTGATTGGGTATGGGTAAGCCGCCAGCGCGCAGCAGGGAAAAGCTATACCTTATCACCCACCTCAGCGACCGCAGGTGGCTTGTTTGCTGCGGCTGATCTCACACTAGCCACCCCTTGTGATATCGCCGGAAAACAACTGGGGATCGCAGGCGGTGCGGTAGACAAAACGTGGGTGCTTTATCAAGCGTATTGCAAAGCCAAAGAGAACAAAGACGTCAGTGAAGCCACCGAGCAGCAATTTGTCGCCCCGCCCCTTCTTAATAAATTACTCATGCAAGGCAAGCTGCCTGTCGGCATCAATTTTTGGCACTACGGCGCAAGGCTTGAAGCGGCGGGCTTCCAACCTGTTATCTCTCTTGATCAAATCGTTGAAGGTTTGGGCATCGACACGCAAGTGCCTATGCTCGGTTGGGTGTTTGATGAAAAATGGGCAGACGCCAACCCACAATTGGTTGCCGCATTTTTGAAAGCCTCAGCAGAAGCGAGAGGGATTTTGCAAACGTCCGACGAAGAATGGGACATCATTCGTCCCCTCACCAAAGCAGAAAATGATGCTGTGTTTAAGGCGCTTAAATCTTCATATCGCCGCGGATTTTCAGGCACATTTGGTGAAGCGCAACAAAAAGCCGCCGCCCAGATCTTCGACATTCTCGCCAAAGAAGGAGGGCCAAAACTGGTGGGTAAATCCGATTCGTTGAGTGAAGGCACATTCTGGCTCAATCAGTAAGCGTGCAAAGGTCTGGGATGATAGGTAAAGGGACTGCCATCACGTGATTCGGCTTAACTACACTCGCCTGCTGTTACCCGCATTGCTGATGATTTTCTGGCAATGGTCCGCGGTGTGGATAAACAATCCCGATTATCCCACGCCTGTTGCTGTCTACCATGCCTTCGTTTTTGAGCTGACACAGGAACAAATGCTCTATCACCTTGGCATGACGCTATGGCGGGTAGTGCTGAGCTTTGCGTTTTCAATGGTACTTGGCGTCATTTTTGGCATCATGATGGGGCGTTTCCCAAGGCTCAATGAACTGTCAGACCCAGTACTGATACTCGCCTTGAACATTCCCGCGCTGGTTACGATTTTGTTGTGCTATCTGAGTATTGGCCTGGTTGAAGCGGCTGCCGTGACTGCAGTGGCATTGAACAAAATCCCCACTGTGATCGCGATGATCCGCGAAGGCGCGCGCATGGTCGATGACGATTTGATCGACGTCGCTAGAGTATTTCAACTGCCGCCTTCTACTCGCTTTTTTCGAGTCTTCCTACCACAGCTTTACCCCTACATCATGGCATCCGCCAGAACTGGGCTGTCATTGATTTGGAAAATCGTTCTCGTGGTCGAGTTGATAGGACGCAGCAACGGCGTTGGTTTTAAGCTGCATACCCTGTTTCAGTTCTTCGATATTGCCGGCATCCTCGCATACACCTTTGCGTTTGTTGCCATCATCTATCTGCTTGAAGCACTGATCTTCCGTCCGCTCGACAGCGTTGTTTCGCGGGGGCGCGTATGATCTCGATTGCCCTGAATATTCAAAGCAAGCGCTATAAACACGATGCATTGGTTATTGCCGATCTGAAAGGCAACATCAAAGCAGGGAAAATCACCGCCATTGTCGGGCCATCTGGCTGCGGTAAATCCACCTTGTTGAACATGATTGCAGGGCTTGAAACATCACAACCCGATGAAATATCGTTTTCAAATCTACAAAATGCCCAACCAAGGGTTGGGTATATCTTCCAAGCCCCGCGCCTTATGCCGTGGCTAACCGCGAAAGAAAATTTGGCGCTGGTATGTGGCAAAGACAACCCAGCGATCGGTGAAACCCTTGATGCCATGGGTATCCTCGATAGACAAGACGCCTACCCCGCCGAATTGTCCGGTGGAATGCAAAAGCGAGTCAGCATCGCACGGGCGTTTGTTTACAACCCTGATCTCTTGTTGCTCGATGAGCCTTTTACCTCTTTGGATGCCCCCACCGCCGATCAGCTCAGACAACAATTGCTTGAAATGTGGGAGAGGCATCAATCCACCATGGTGTTTGTCACTCACGATCTTCGCGAAGCCATTTCACTGGCAGACGAAATTTGGTTCCTCAGTCGTTCGCCAACCACTGTGATTCATACCTTGCCCATAACACAGCCCACCGCACGTTTACTCGCCGACAAACAAGGACGCCATCAGATCGATCACATCACCACTAAGCTGATGGATGAACATCCAAACTTGCTCAGCGGCCTGATAGCTAATACCCCCTCTCAACAAGAGTAAAAAAATCCGCACAGCGTCATCGCACATCAAGGTGTAAGTTGCGTATAATGCCCGCTTTCTTACTGCCCGGTGGAATCCAACATGGCTAAGACGCTGACGCAAGAGCGCATCGCAGAAATCCTCAAACTAGACATTGACCAACGTTACAAATACTTAGTGAAAGAAGTCGTAGAGAATCGCGAGATTTGGATACTGACTGACGAGCACGGCTGCGTCATGCTCAATACCGAAGAAGAAGATTGCGTTCCCGTTTGGCCAAACGAAGAGTTTGCGCAAGAGTGGGCAACTGGTGAGTGGGAACACTGTAAACCTGAGGCCATTGGCCTGAACAAGTGGCATAGCCGTTGGACAAACGGGCTGCTGGACGATGAGCTTTCTATCGTCGCTTTCCCAAACATCGACTTAGAAGGTGTCGTGCTGTTCCCTGATGAGTTTGATTTTGATCTGACGAGTCTGGCGAAAAAGCAAAAGCGCTAAGTCTTCAGCCGTCGCGCCAATCACAGCATGCTGGTGTTGATGCAGAATGACGAAGAGTAAAGAATAAGCAGAGAGAGAGCGGGCAATGCCCGCTCTTTTTTTGTCGCTCTGAAAAAAAACCGAATTTAGCTCAGTCTCACTGGCTTCACATTGAGATGCTGGCTAAGTACATTGATGGCTGCCGCTTTGTATCGCGGGTTTGCATCAAGGTTCTCAAATAGCCATTTGCAGCTAAACACCATTTTAATGGCATGCACTTCTGGCACTTTCACTATGGCACTGGCAATGTCTTCCCATGCAAAAGCATCAACGTCATTTCGTGCTTCTTCAGCAACACTTGGCAAGGCCTCTGGAACGCCTTTTTCAATATATAGCGCCGTCAACCAAATCCAGTAACGTTGCCAAAGTTCAGCTAACAACGGGCGGAATCTGTCACTGTCACCAAGCACTGTCTGGGAAATGTCCACCAGCGCTTGAAACGCCGTCACGCCATGTAAGGTCGTGAGTGCGGGTTCAAACAGGTACAAGCCAATAGCACGATCACCGATTTCTTGAATTTTCAGCTCGAGATTTTCTTCAGTGATAAAGAAATTCTCCGCCACGGCGATATCGTGAAGCGCAGGCTCAGAACACAAACGCTCGCACACATTCAGGCTACCACCTCGAAAATTCAGCTCGGGTTTCGCAGCATGTAATGTCGCCCAATTGTCTTCGGCGCTGACCGAGATATTGGTGAAATCCGTGCGCGGCGGCAACATGCGTTTATACAGATCTTCATAGCGGATTGCCCAATACGCCAGTGCATCAGCGATCAACCCTTTATCGCCATGCATCATGGCAAAGCTTAATCTGATCAAGGGGTGAAACAGCCCCATCGGCAGCGCATATTGCAGCTTATCGAGCGCAGACATGATGTACGCATTTTGATCGTCCGTTGCTTGTAAACCGTCGAAAAACACACGCTGAAAATCTGCCAGCAGGTTTGCTTGTCCTACATAATCAGGCCAGTTTTCTTGTGTCACCACACCCTTGTCACGAAGACGAAGATCGTCAGTAATTTTTGAGCGATAACGCGGCCACGACGCACGAAAATCCCTGATGTTTTCATCACTGGCACCCAGTGCTTGCAACGACATAATGGTCATCGGGTAATGATTCGCCATCCCGCCTTTTGTCACACCACCAAGGTTGGGGTGAAACGCGCTGTCTTTCAGCATTTCATCATTTACCAACGCAGATATGTCAGCAGCTGCGTTGAATTGTCGTGTCGCAGTATTCGATGGATTAAATAACATGGTGACTCCTCCTTGCGTTGATAATGTGTTTGTTGCTGTGCCGACCTAAGATGCGTCTAAAAAATCCACATCTGGTGCGACAGGTACAATGCCGTGCGGATTTCGCAACGGACTTTTTGAGTGGTAGCCGCGGCGATACACATCCAGATCAATGGTGTCTCGCACGCCCGGCTGTCGAACCAAATCTTTCAAATACGCCGAAATATTCGGGTAATCTCTAAGCGCTTTCAGGTTACATTTGAACGCGGTGAAGTAACCCACATCAAAACGCACCAGCGTCGGCAGTAATCGCCAATCTGCTTCAGTGATCTTCCTCCCCAGCAAATACTTGTGATTCCCTAAACGGGTTTCTATTTCCTCCAACGACGCAAACAATGTCGTCACCGCTTCCGTATACGCCTCTTGTGTTCTGGCAAAGCCCGCTTTGTACACGCCATTATTCACGGTGTTGAAAACCCACTCGTTCATCGCATCAATGCGGTGCGCCAATTTAGACGGATAGAAATTTTGTTTATCACTTGTCACCTCGTTAAACGCACTGTTGAACATACGGATAATCTCAGACGACTCATTACTCACGATGGTCTGTGTTTTCTTGTCCCACAGCACAGGTACCGTCACGCGGCCTGTAAAATCGGGATTGGATTTCACGTAAAGCTGATGCATCGCATCGAGCCCAAACAGCTCATCAGTAAATCTCGGCGTACTTTTATCAAACACCCAACCTTGATCGGTGCGAAGCGGCGCAACCAGCGACAACCCGACCACATTCTGCAATTGCTTCACGTTGCGATAAATCAAGGTGCGATGCGCCCAAGGGCAATTCAACGCCGCGAACAAATGGTAGCGACCCGCTTCTGCTTTAAAGCCTGAATCACCGCTTATGCCCGCCTCTCCCGTTTCCGTTACCCACGAGCGAAATTTCGCCGTGCCGCGTTGAAATCGGCCATTGGCCTTTTCATATTCTTTGGTCTCCAACTCAAGCAATGCATCGTCGGTGAGCCAGCGTCCTTCAACTAATTTTCCCATTCCTTCATTCCTTTATTGCTTCTCAGCATTGCTTCTCAGCATTGCTTCTCAGTGCTGGTGCATATCATTGGTTGCCAATCTGCTCTCGCCCATGTGGCGTCACAAAATCCAACGCTGGGCCAATCGGCACAATGCGTGTCGGGTTCACCGTTTCGTGGCTACCGTAGTAATGCGCCTTGATATGGTCGATATGAACCGTGTCAGCAATACCCGGCATTTGATAAAGCTCGCGCAGGTATCCAAACAAATTTGGGTAATCGACAATACGACGGCGACTGCATTTGAAATGCCCAACATAAACGGCATCAAACCGAATCAAGGTGGTGAACAAACGCCAATCGGCCTCGGTTAATGCATCACCCAGCAAATAGCGCTGTGTGGCGAGTTTCACTTCCAATGCATCAAGTGCATCAAACACGTCATCTACCGCTTCGTCATACGCTGCTTGAGTGGTCGCAAACCCAGCGCGATACACACCATTGTTGATGTTTGGGTACACATAATCGTTCACCTCATCAATGGCTTCGCGTAGCGCCGTCGGGTAGTAATCACCTGGCTTTGCGCCCACTTCATCAAATGCGCTGTTCAACATGCGAATGATTTCCGCCGATTCATTGCTCACAATGGTGTGAGTTTTCTTATCCCACAGCACAGGCACAGTGACACGTCCGGTGTAATCGCTCATCGCCTCGGTATAGATTTGATGCAAATGCGTTTTACCGTTCACGCTATCTGGCACCACATCATCGCCAGGCATAAACGTCCAACCGTCATCGCCCATAAAGGCATTAACAACCGACACGGAGATCATGTCTTCGAGCCCTTTTAACGCACGAAAAATCAACGTCCGATGCGCCCAAGGACAAGCCAGTGACACATACAGATGGTATCTGCCCGGTTCAGCGTTAAACCCCGCATCACCGCTTGGCCCTGCGCCGCCATCTTGGGTTATCCAGTGACGAAAACTGGGTGCTTTCCGGGTAAAACGTCCGCCTGTCTTGCTGGTGTCATACCAATCGGTTCGCCACTTTCCATCTACTAATAAGCCCATTACCTGTCATCCTTTGCCATCAACTTTCGATGAACAAACAATAATCGACCTCTACGGGTGAATAAACAGAGGTAATGCGAAATGATTGTTCTCTATATGGGAACAAAGGGGGCGAAACGAGACAAGACATGAGATAGGAGTATTACGAGAAGAGAAGGGAAGAGAAGAGAAGAGAAGAGAAGCTAAGTCGTGAGAGCAGAGACAAGCCACTGACTTGCCTCTTTTTTGCCCCCCTTAAGCCGATCGTTTCAGTAGCACCATCACTTCGGCATGGTCGGTATGGGGGAACATATCAAACCATTGCAAGCGTTGAACGACATAGTTCTGCAAGACATCGAGATCGGTTCGCAGCGTGTCAGGGTTACAGCTGGAATAAATCATGTGTTTCGGTGCCAACTCTGAAAGCTGCGCCGCGAGCTCTTTACCCAAGCCACGGCGAGGCGGGTTCACTAGCACTAATTCGGGGGCGCTGTCTTGTCCTAGCGAAAACTTAGTGGAATCCAAGGCATCGAAATCAAGGTTCGTGATCCCCATTTCATCCGCAGAGCGTTTGGCGCTCGCAATCGCTTCAGGTTCAATCTCAATGCCTGTCACCGCGTTAGTTGCACTGGCGCAATGCAGCGCAAAACCACCGACACCACAGAAAAGATCCCACATACGCGTCGGCGCGATCTCTTTAACCCAATCACGCGCGGTCGCGTACAACTGAGCGGCCACTTTCGGGTTGGTCTGGAAAAAGCTTTTTGGACGGATCACTAAAGGCACATTGTTGAAACGCTCAACAAGGTGTTGCTCTTTCGTAAGGAAAATTTCTTCTTCCCCTTCCAAGCGAGCCATGTGAACGGGCTGAATATTCACCGTCACAACGCGCAGCTTTGGAAACGCCTGCTGCAAACGGGGAAGATTGGCTTCAATGCGCGCTATGGCATCATGGCTTCGCGCCACAAACCGCAACATAAACTCACCGTTGATCTCAGCGCGAGTAAGCAAAATATACTTCAGCTCACCTTTCTTTTTGGTTTTGTTATAAGGCGGAATGCCGGAGGTACGAATCCAATCACGCAGATAATCCAGCAACACTGTCATGTCATCTGTGTATAGGGAGCAATTGGTGAGGCTCGCAGGCTCGCCATTTGCCATTTCAATACCCAATACGGGCGCATGTGCTGCCCCCATCACCACCATTTTTGCTTTGTTGCGACAGGCGATTTCATCGCTCAACACTGGCGACAGCCATTGCTGTGGCATTCGTTGTTCAAACAACGCTTTTAACGCCTCGTCTTTCTGTGCAATCTGTTCTGTGTAAGGTATTTCTCTCAATGAACAGGAACGGCACGTATGCTGGTCAAAGAATTTGCAACGCATGGGGTTCCACCACCGCCGGAAAAAATGCAAGTCTATGCTTCCCACGAAAAATCACCATTCGCGTTGTTTTTCGTGATAATTGATGATTTTTATCGTAGATAAATCTGTCTTGATCCGACGTTTCAGGCATAGGACACAAAAGCGAATCTGACGACATACACTGGTGCACATCCCAAAGAAAATCTCTTTTTACTTGAGGTCATTGGCGCGGATAAGGAATACTATCGAAGGACAAAACGCCTTACCCTCGAGTGACATAAGAGACGTAGAAAATGAAAATTGATTTAACCCAGCTGGTCACAGAAAGCCGTAACCCAGCCAGTGCAAACATCGACACACTTTCCACGCTCGATATGCTGGCAGTGATTAATCAGGAAGATCAACAAGTGGCACTCGCCGTCAAATCACAACTGCCAGCCATTGCGCTCGCGGTTGATGCTATCACTCACGCATTTTCTCTTGGCGGACGTTTGATCTACATGGGTGCGGGCACGTCTGGTCGATTAGGTATCCTTGACGCCAGCGAATGCCCTCCGACATTTGGCACCAAAGCTGAGCAGGTCGTAGGATTAATTGCAGGAGGTCATCCTGCCATTCTCAAGGCGGTCGAAAATGCAGAAGACAATACAGAACTCGGTGAGCAGGATTTAAAAGATCTTAAGCTCTCAAACAAAGACGTACTTGTCGGTATCGCAGCCAGTGGACGCACCCCGTATGTATTGGGCGGCATGGCATACGCAAAGACATTAGGTGCCACCGTGGTCGCCATTGCCTGTAACCCACAGTGCGCCATGGTGGATGAAGCGGATATTGCTATCACGCCGATTGTTGGCCCTGAAGTTGTCACCGGATCTTCACGCATGAAAGCAGGAACAGCACAAAAACTTATCCTGAACATGCTCACCACAGGCGCGATGATCCGAAGCGGCAAAGTATATGGCAACTTAATGGTCGATGTAGAAGCCACCAACGCCAAGCTGATTCAGCGCCAAGTCAACATTGTCATGGAAGCAACAGGCGAATCTTCACACTCGGCTGAAGCAGCGCTTAATGCCTGCAACCGCCACTGCAAAACCGCCATTCTTATGCTTCTAGCAGGTATTAATGCAGAACAAGCGAAAGCACGATTGGAGCAACATCATGACTTTATCCGCAACGCTTTGAACAAACACCAATAAATAGCTGCACTCTTTTAGTGCGCTCTCGCACTATTTCTGCACAGCTTTGAAGCGACACGTTTCAAAGCTGTTATGCCAACTATTGAATCATTCCTTTTTAGTGCAGAACTAAATAGCATTATTTCAGTATGTTATAGAAAAACCGCACTCACTTGGCGCTCCTCTGCCCCCTATTGGAACAATCAGGCATGCTTTGTGCTTTGTTGCCCTCAATGGAAATTTGTTCTCATGGAAGTAGAGGAAAAACAACGTGGAAAACATCAGCAGCGCGATTCAAACGCTAACAGAAAGCGCGAACACGCTATTTATCTTGATGGGTGCCATCATGGTACTCGCCATGCACGCAGGCTTTGCCTTTTTGGAAGTCGGCACTGTCAGACACCGTAACCAAGTGAATGCCTTGGTCAAAATCATGTCAGACTTTGGTTTCTCAGCGCTTGCATACTTCTTTATTGGCTACTGGGTAGCCTATGACACCACCTTTTTTAGCAGCGCAGAAACACTCTCCGCCAACAACGGTTATGAACTCGTTAAGTTCTTTTTCTTGATGACATTTGCCGCCGCTATTCCCGCCATTATCTCCGGTGGCGTGGCAGAGCGTGCGAAGTTCACCCCTATGTTAATTGCCGCTGCGGCCATCGTGGCTTTTGTTTATCCGTTCTTTGAAGGCTTAATTTGGAACGGTAACTTCGGCTTCCAAGATTGGCTAGACGCCTCGTTCGGTGCGCCTTTTCATGACTTTGCAGGTTCTGTTGTTGTGCATGCTGTCGGCGGCTGGATTGCCCTTGCTGCCGTTATGATCCTTGGCGTGCGCAAAGGCCGCTACCGTGGCGGTAAACTTATCGCTTTCGCACCATCAAACATTCCGTTTCTTGCACTTGGCGCATGGATCCTCACCATTGGTTGGTTCGGCTTTAACGTCATGTCTGCACAAACGCTGGATGGCATTAGCGGATTAGTCGCAGTGAATACTTTAATGGCGATGGTTGGCGGTATCGTCGCATCGCTCATCGTGGGTAAAAATGACCCCGGCTTCCTACACAATGGTCCCCTTGCTGGTCTTGTCGCTGTGTGTGCGGGCTCTGACCTGATGCACCCAATTGGTGCACTCGTCACCGGTGGTGTTGCTGGCGCCTTGTTCGTTTGGTTATTCACCTTGACCCAGAACCGTTTGAAAATTGATGATGTTTTGGGTGTTTGGCCGTTGCACGGCGTATGTGGTGTTTGGGGTGGTCTCGCCGCCGGTATTTTCGGCTTAGAAGCACTGGGCGGTTTGGGCGGCGTGAGCTTCATCTCTCAGCTCATCGGCACCATTGCAGGTGTTGTGGTGGCCTTCGTGGGCGGGTGGATTGTCTACACCGCCGTCGATAAAGCCGCAGGCATTCGTATGACGGAAGAAGAAGAGTACAACGGCGCAGACTTGGCGATTCACAAAATCGCCTCGACGTCAGAAGACTAATCACGCACCTTGCTGAAGCAGTTTGAAAAGCCCATCTCTGCCTGTGAGATGGGCTTTTTTTTGTCGCTGAGAACACCCTGAAGTGGAGTAAAAACAAGAAACAAGAAACAAGAAACAAGAAACAAACGACTGTGTAGTGAGCTATTTCTGTAAAAAGTGTGATTGATAAAACTTCGGTGTGACGGCGAGTTTCTTTTTGAATTGGCGCTGGAAATGGGCTTGATCAGAAAAACCAAGCTGCAGCGCAACGTCTGAGATGTCTTTGCCAGATTTCAGCATCACTTTGGCGCGCTTAATTTTCTCATCCATCAAATAAGCGTGAGGCGGCAAACCAAATTGACTTTTGAATGCCCGAAGTAGCTGATAGCGACTCATCCCCGCCTCTTCAGCAAGCTCATCCAGTTGATGGGCATGATCAATGTCATCGAGCATCTTTTCACGAATGTGAGTCAAATACGGTTGCTGGGCCATTTTCCCAATGTGATCGTGGGATTGCTTCCCGAGCATCACTTCGATGAAGTCGTACAAACAGACCTGCGCCTGCAGTGCACTGGAATCCGCTTGAAGCGCATCGAAAAGAGCTTGAAAGCGCTGTTTGATGAAAGGACTTCGTTCCAAGTCGTTCAAAAATGGCGTGTAATCATTGCTACCGCGTTGAAGGACATCTCGCTGCACATCGCCCATCTTTAACGTATCAACAAACAACATGCTGTAAGACCACGTACCCGCATTGGGGTTACACGCATGGACATCCGCGGGGTTAATCGTCACCACATCACCTTCGCCAATAGGGTGGGTTTTCTGACGATTTCGATAGTACGCATGGCCTTGATTAATGATGCCAAACGAAAACTCATCGTGAGAATGCGCGTCATAACAGGCATGACTTTGGTTGGCGACTCGCAGTTCAACCCAAGGCAACACAGTGCTTTGTTTGAAGCTGGCACTCCCGTCCTTTTTCATCGCAATCCTCTTGCCTGTTTGCCGTTATCACTTAGATCCATATCATTAGCACAGAAACGGCCAACAACACACCCATCACACGATTAAACTGACGTTGTTGCCTTGGATTCTCGAGACGGCTTGCAAGCACAGTGCCCAGCACAGCCCACACACCCACGCCAATTAAACACAGTACCAATGAGACGCTGGTAAAAATCAGCAAATATAGGTTTTCATCACCACGTCCAAACACAAACAAACTGATTCCTGACATAGCAACTAACCACGCTTTGGGGTTGAGAAGTTGTGTCAATGAACCTGTCCACAGTCCCGATCGCGCCGTATGTGAAGCCGCTATTCTTGTCACTGGTGCAGTGAAAATTTTATAGGCTAAGTAAAAAAGATACAGGCTGCCAACGACCTGCATGACCGCTTCAAGTTTAGGTAAAACGTGCAGCAACCCCTGCATCACGTTCCCCGACAGATACACCACAAAGGCATAGGCCAACGAAGCGCCCAAGACATGTTTTGCAGCTTCCTTCACGCCCGCGTTTACCGCTGTGCTGGTGGCCAGAATATTCACAGGCCCCGGTGTTACGGCCCCCACAAAGGCGAAAGTCGCCATCGCTAAAATCACACTTCCCATGTACTGCTCCCTTTTCAACGAACAGAGAATATTCGATAGCGCAGAAAAGGTATTGAACGATATTGCAGGGATGATCATTTACTGAGGCCACAAATAGAGCTAACGCAGAGTGCCATGCATCCTGACTGACTTATCAGAGCTGGAAATTCATCTTCTCACCCATTGCTCGTCACTCCGATATGATAAGATTTCCGAAACATCCCTTCTCGTTTTATTACCATGCAAACCACTATTATTGCCTTGTTAGAGCAAGATCCAGACAGAATGCGCGCACTCCAAACAGCCCAAAGCTTGGGGTTGTCACAGTGTTACCTCGCTGCAGGGTTTGTTCGAAATCTGGTTTGGGATCATTTGCATGAGAAGCCGGTGCCTACGCCACTTAATGATGTGGACCTCATCTATTTCGATCCGCACGAACCTGACGACAGCACCTATCTTGCTTATGAAGCTCAGCTACACGCGCTTATGCCATCGCTGAACTGGCAGGTGCGCAATCAAGCCAACATGCATGTAAGAAATGGGGATCCCGTCTATCGAGATGTGATTGATGCCATGAGCTATTGGCCAGAAAAAGAAACGGCAGTCGCTGCCAGACTTTCACCGCAAAATGAAATGGAATGTATATCTGCATTCGGGTTTGAGTCTCTTTTTGCCTTGCGGATCACGCCGAACCCCAAACGGGACATCACGATTTCCAAACACAGAATTAAAAGTAAAAACTGGCTGACACTTTGGCCAAAACTCATGCTTGATAAAAGTACCTGAGGGTTTAGCTACAAACACCCTCCCAAATTTCAGGGAGGGCATGATCCTGCGGGGCGATAGGAAGTTTGATTTCAGACACCCAGTTTGCGTCGTAGGTGGTAAACGTAATATTAGGGTCATTACTTGGCAACTGACCATCAGGAAAGTCTTTTGGCGTGTAGTTTCCTGCTATGACTGACGCAGAGAGAAACGCCAAGCTCAGACTCCCTGCTAGGTTTGTATATTTTTTTAGATATTTTGCATTCATTGAATTTCCTTTCTCTATTGTCTGCCAGCAGATTCACTGACTGCGAGAAATGTTATTCAATTCATGCTGATAAATGTGTTCATGAAGTGAGATGTCGCGTTGTTCTCAATGATATCGCTTCAAGAAGCAAAAAAATCCCGGCATCCAAGGAGGAAATGCCGGGTACAGATATCAGAACCGTAAGAGCAGGACTGTTATCAAAGGAGAATGTTCGCGCTAATGCCAACTCGAAAGGCGTTAGCGCAGAAGATCACGACGCAGAAACAGAAAGCCCGTTTGCATCAAAAAAGTGAAGCTTGTTGGCGTGGAACTGAAGACCAACATGATCTCCCGCTGCAACTTCACTCTCTCCGTCAGTGCGAACGGTCAATTTGCCCAATTCGCCGCAATCAACAACGAGATAGATATCCGCACCTAGGTATTCAGTCACATCAATAATGCCTTGGCAGTCACCTTTTTCCGGAGACACCAGATCAATGGCTTCAGGTCGAACACCGATTTGCGTTGCTTCACGCCCATAAGGATACGCACCGCCTTCGCTACCACCCGCAAGCACATACTTATCGCCTTCTGTCATGCACGGCATCACATTCATTTTTGGACTACCAATAAACTGCGCCACAAACAGGTTTTCAGGGTGGTTGTACAAGGTTTTTGGGCTGCCCACCTGTTCAATGATTCCGCCTTGCAACACCACAATCTTGTCGGCAAGCGTCATCGCTTCAACCTGGTCGTGGGTCACGTAAATCATGGTGGATTTCAGTGATTGGTGCAGCTTGGCGATTTCATAACGCATTTCAACACGCAAGGAGGCATCAAGGTTAGACAGAGGTTCGTCGAACAAAAACGCGGTGGGATCGCGCACAATGGAACGACCAATCGCAACGCGCTGACGTTGACCGCCCGATAAATTGCGTGGACGCCGATCTAAGTACGTATCTAACTTCAGCACTTGCGCGGCGTAATTCACTTTTTCATCGATTTCTGCTTGAGGACGCCCCTGCGTTTTCAAGCTAAAGCCCATGTTCTCACGCACCGTCATGTGCGGATACAATGCATAACTTTGAAACACCATAGTGAGGCCACGTTTCGCGGGGGGCTGATCGGTCATATCAATATCATCTATCAAAATCTGCCCGCGGCTGGTTTCTTCAAGCCCAGCGATCATGCGCAATAAGGTTGATTTACCACACCCTGATGGCCCAACGAAAATGACGAGTTCGCCCTCTTCAACTGACAAATCGATACCTTTGATCACTTGCGTGTTGCCATACCACTTTTCAACACGATTGAGTTGAATCGATCCCATGTTCCTAGCCTCCTGCTATGTCTGACAACGACCATGACAACCACACTGATGCTGTCCATGTGAAATGACCACCGCCCGCCGATGTTCCATCGTCTGCGTTGAAATATTCTGCAAATCCAAAATTCGATATCAGCCCTGCGGTTTGCTGCCGCACCGCACGCGCCAAGACGACATGGCCTTGATCTTCCAGCCCCCAGCCAATCAATGCGTTCATGATCCCCCAAACAGGGCCGCGCCAGTAACGCATAGCATCGTATTTATCACCCGCGGGGTCATAGCTCGGCACAATGTAATGTCCGCTCGCCAACAAGCGCTCAAGGTGTTCAACCATACCGGGGCTTTCAATGCCTGCATACCAGCAAAGAAAGGAGGCATTCGATAAACTGCCTGCGAACTTGCCATTGCGAAGATTGACACTGTCGAACGCTTTCATTTCTTCGTTCCAAAGCTGCATGCAGCCTTGTTCTAGCGTTGCAATCCATGTTTCCACTTCACTGACATCTTCACCGAGCATTTTGCCTATTTCGGCCAGATCACGATGACCGCGAAGCAATGTGAATGTCAGAGTTGGGTCTGCGACACGCAGTGGCCCATTATTGGCAATTTCTTCCTCATCCCAGCCCGAGTCTCGCCCAAAATACAGCAGCGCAAGATAGCGATCGTAATCAAGCTTGGTCGGGCGCATGGAAGCATCGACGTGTGACGTATCACGACGTTTGTACTCACCGACAGCGGAGGTATCAATCGCTTCTGAGGCTTCATCCCAATCCGGTGCATTGTCTCGGCCACTTTCCCACGGGTGCGTGCTTGCAATCGCGCCAGACTCACCACGACAGTCCATGTACCAACGGTGCCATTTCACCAATGCAGGATAGAGTTTTCTGAGCTTCTCTTCGCCCAAGACGGTATCGCGCTGGTAAATTTTTCTGGCAAAGGTTGCTATCAGCGGTGGTTGGCTGATCCCCGATGAGGCAATCGGCCCTTTTCCCTGCCACACATCGGGGCCGGGGAAGTAGCCTTCATCGGGCTGATGGAACACAATGTGCGGCACCATGCCGTTTTGCCATTGCGCCGTAAACAGGGTTTCGATTTCTAACCATGCTCGCGGTAAATCAAAGGTTGCGAACCCGAGTGCAGCAAAAGCACTGTCCCAGTTCCACTGATACGGGTAAAGCCCCGCCGTTGGTATTGTGTAACCGCCACGATCATTGTCTTTCAATATATCGATAGCTTGTTGATCTAACTTTTCCATCATCGCTTCCCTAAACAGTTCGTCTCTGCATTTTTCATTTGTTCATCCACGCCGCTACTTCACCGATCCGGCAGTCAGGCCTTTCACCATAAAGCGTTCAAGCCCAAGGAAAATTAGCATGATGGGCACAGTGGCAATCACGGCCCCAGCCATTAAGTGCTGCCTTGGGATCTCGGAGCTATTGAGCATGGCGACGCCGCGAGTCAGGGTGAATTTCGACGGGTCGTCCAACAACATGAAAGCGAGCAGGAACTCGTTCCACGCAATCATGAACACGTAAAGCGACACCGAGGCCATGGCAGGCAGGCTAAGCGGTAAGGTGATCTTCCAAATCACTTTCAACCGAGAGAGCCCATCCATCAGCCCCGCTTCTTCCACTTCGGCGGGCAAACCACGGAAGTAACCTTGCAGCATATAAAGCGCAACTGGGATGGTGGTCACGGGGTAGATAAGCAAAATGCCAAACAGCGAATTGCGCAGGCCAAGCATGCTGAATCCGATGTAAATCGGCAGCGCCAGTACGATCATTGGCACCATATAAATCAGCAAAATGGAACGGGACATTGCCGCTTGCCCGCGAAAACGTAAACGTGCGACGGCATACGCGCCCGGTACACTGAACAACAAAGTAACAATCACCGTCGCGACGGAAACGCCAAAGGACGTCAGTAGATATTCCCCGAAGTTAAACTGCTCGAACAATTCGGTGTAGGAACGAAACAAGCCAAACCCTTTGTCGAGGTCGAGACTGAAATCAAGCGGATTAGCGAGCAAGGCTTGCTGACTTTTGAGGCTAGTCATCACCATCACATAAAACGGCACTGCCACAATAATGATGAAGAACAGATAGCCAAACCAGTAAAGGAAATTGATGATCGCGCCTTCAAACTCATGGCGGTCCAGCCACCCTTGTGGCGCATCAACCAACATGCGTGATAGCGGCCAAACGGTGAACAATGCCATAACCACAAAAGCGACCGCTTGGGACAACGTATGCACTTCCAATGGCAAAGAAAACGGCTCTAACCCTGTCATGACCAGAAACAGTAGCAAGAACACTGTTGTGCCACTGACCACCAGCGCTGTTCCTTCAAGGTGATGCTGCATTCGCAGTATATACACTGCCGCAACGGCCCCAGCGATGAGCGAAGCCATCATCACGGGTGCGACGGCTGCGCCTGTCATCAGTGCGAGAGCTACAGTAACCGTAACGGCTGAACTCGCGCCCCACGCAGCGCCGATCATGGCGCACAAGAAATCAGATTGGCGATACCAAATGTGTTCGGTAACGGTTCTCATAACCCCTCCTCCCTGCTGACATAACGGAAAAACAAGAACGAGAAAATCAACAAGCACGCGAAGATCACCACAGCAACCGCGGCGCCCGCGCCAATATTCGACAAGGCAAAAGCTTGCTCATACACGTTCACGGTAAGAGTACGTGTGCCTGCATTACCGCCAGTGAGCAGGAAAATGTCGTCAAATTTGTTGAAAGTCCAAATAAAGCGCAACAAGAAAAGCACAGACAAAATACCCAGTAGCTGCGGAATAGACAGATACCAGAATTGCTGGAACGGTGATGCGCCATCCATGCGTGCGGCTTCATACATATCGGCGTCAATGGATTGCATTCGCGCCAAAATGAACAAGAAAGAAAGGGGGAAGTAACGCCAAATCTCAAACACGGTGACGCTAATCAGCGCGAGGGGCTTTTCACCGAAGAAATTGATCGGCGCACTGATCGCTCCCATCTGAATCAACAGCGCATTAGCGGAACCCGAAAAAGGATCAAACAAAGTCACCCAAGTAAACGCCACCGCTATCACGGGAGCGACATACGGGAACAGCATTAAGCCGCGAATAATACCTTGGCCTTTAAAGGTTTTGTTCAACAACAACGCCGCCATCATGCCCACAACCAGCGCACCTATGGTGCCAAACACGGTGTAAAAAATGGTCACCCACAGCACTTCAGCAAATTCTTCGCTATCAAACACTTTGACGAAGTTATCTAGCGTAAAATTGGCGTTGAATAAGTCTGAGCTGCTCACCCCCGTCATTTCGGCTGGGTAATCACGCATCCCAACAGGGTTGGCAAGATAAGCCTCTTCAACCACGACGGGGATCTGGAATCTCTCTTTGTAACCCGGCGTCCAGTTACCCAGCTCACAATTCAGTTCACGTGCAGCAAGCGTACAATTCTCTGGCACAGACTGAACCGCTAACCCTTCAGGCAAGACGTCTCTCAGTGTGACATTGTCAATTGGCTTTTCTTGTGAGCGGTTGGTGAGGCGATATTCAATCTTAATCTCATCGCCGACCGCGGTTGCTTTACCGCGAAAGCGCTCGTAAACATTCGGTTCAACCGGACGCAGATCAGCGAGTTGTATCGGTTTTACACTGATCCAAAAAATGGTCAGCAATGGCAGCAGCACAACCAAGGCCACTGAGATTAAAGTGGGTGATAACAGCCCCCACGCTAAACGGGTTTCACGCCGTTGCAGTGGCCCCACCCCCTTGGGCGGTTCAGGCTTGATCGCATTGATTTGTTCGCTCATCCCAATTCCTTGGATAATATCTGCCCATCAGGAGCGGGATTACCGCGCCTGTGCGAGGAGAAAATATGCCCGAGCCACCTCAAAATGCTTGTTCAGTGAGAATTTGTTGGCTTGCGGGCGCGCGCTGATTTGAAAACACAGTGGCTCTACATTGAGAGTCCGCAACAAAGCACGGAAGCCAACAAAGCATAGAGGTCAACAAATTCGCCCTTCGGAAGCCACGCCTCTTGAGATGGCTCAGGTATCACATTATTGGATTTCGGCTAACGCCTTATTCATCGCATCGACAGTGGCAGTTGCATCGCGCTTTCCGTCGATGTATTCGCGTACCAGTCGGTTGATGGATTGGCTGTTAATCACACGAGATGCCAATGCCAACTGACCGTCTGCGACACCCCAACGTTGCGCGTTGTTCAAGCCACTCACTATCTCTTCAATCATTTCAGCTTCGTAAAGCTCAGAAAGTGGCGCTTTGCGATCGACACCCACAGGCAGTTTTGACCAAGCGTCGGTATACAAAGTGGGGTTGGTTTCGTCGCCACGGCGAACTGGGAATTTTCCTTCTGGTGCGATGGCCAAGGTATTGGTGTAACCATCACTCATTGAATAGCGCACAAATGCCATGGCGTTATCAATGTCCGCGTCTGTCGTGATACCAAAATAACGCACATCGCCCCATGCCGCGCCATCTGGGTTAGAAGGGCCAGAGAAGCGTGTCACAATACCCGTTTTCGAAGCCAGTTCACGACTGGTTGGATCGCTATTGATCGTCGGTGGCGCGCTATCTCTCAGGCCTGCTAGCTCATCAAGAATGAAGGGAGACCAAATGATCATGGCTGCCTTGCCTGCAAAATAAAGCTCGCGAGATTGCTTCCAATACAACTCGCCATCTGGCGATGCATTGGCAATTGCTTTGTAGAAATCGAGCACTTCTGTGGTCTTTTTCTTATCCAGCATTTGAATGCCATCTTTGTTGACAGGAGAAACACCGTTCGCGAGGAAAACATGCTCAAGCACTTGGCTCATAAAGTTTTCATCCACTTTGGTAGCGGCGACAAAGCCGAACATTTCAGGCGGGTTGTGAAGTGCTTTTAGCGCCGCGACCACATTCGCGAACGAATCAGGAGCGGCCAATTTCTTCTCGTCGAACAAATCTTTTCGGTAAACGATCATTTGCGTCCAGCCATCGACGGGCACAGCCGCGTAACCATCAGGCACTGTGGCCATTTGCAACGCTCCAGGCGCAAAGGTATCGCCACCCAATTCTTCAATGACTTCCGTGGCGGCGTCGGCGTCCAAAATACCAGCTTCACTCCACGGCAAGGTGTATTGAAGTGGGTGATAAATCACGTCAGGTAAATCGCCGGCAGAAAATGCCGCCGTTGCTCGCGTACCCAGATCGCTTTCCGTCACAGGGATCACTTCTACCTTGGTGCCTGACAGTTTTTCAAAATCCTGCGCCATCTCTTTTTGTCGTTCGAGACGTTCTGGCTGCTCTTCCGTGGTCCAGAATCGCAGCGTATCGGCAGACACCGATGAAGCGCCAAACAATGCGGTCAACACGATACCCGCTAGCCAACGTCGCTTACCTGCTTGCTGATTGTTCATGGTTTTCTCCTTATGGTGCGCATCAATCACACTTACTACACATTGCTGCTACCGCTCTCTTCATCACTAAGATCATGATGACAATGAGAACGGCGCTGTATCAGTTGGGCATCAACAAGCTCTCGTAACGCTTCCGGTTTTTCGCCACTGATTTGGCGCAGCAACAAGGTCGCAAGTTGCTCTCCGGAGTAACGCATATCGACAGAAAACGTCGTCAAAGGGGGTGATGCAAACTCACTTTCCGGTAATCCGTCGTAACCGATCACGGCCAATTCTGAACCGATGTCTAGCCCTTTTTCTGCTGCAGCTCGGTACACACCTAGCGCAGCAATATCTAACGCGCAAACAATCGCTGTCGGGGGATTCGGTAAGTCCATTAGCGTCAGTCCTAATTGATGACCAGCCGCTTTAGTGATCCCACCAGATACCACCAGCGATTCATCAACCTTAAGCCCTGCGTCTTTCATCCCTTCTCGATAGCCCGCTTCTCTAAGCAGGCTATAGTTGTATTCGTCACCGCCATTAATAAATGCAATTCGGATGTGGCCTTGTTTCGCCAGTAATTTCACTGATTCGCGCATGGCTGACTCACCTCGAATATCGAAGTAGCTGACTCCAGTTATGTCGGGGATTCGGCCAAAAATCACGAACGGTACCTTGGCGTCTGTGAGTAAATGAACACGAGGATCTTTAACGCGGCTTCTCGGCAAAATGAACCCATCTACTTTGTGCTCAGCAATCAAACGCGACAATGTCGCGAGTTCATCGTCTTCACTGTTGGCGGTAGCGACCGTTAGCGTCCAGTTGTGACGGCTGACCGCACGGCTGATCCCATCAATAAAATTGGTCAAAAAGGGACGGTGCGCGTTGTCGTTGCCTAAATTCAACACCAGCCCAATCGCCCTTACTTGTCCTGTTTTGACTGCTTGTGCGTAGCTCAATGCGCGATAACCCAATTCGTCAGCTTTTGCTCTGACACGCTGTTTTGTGATGGGGGAAATATCGGGGTAGTCATTCAGTGCGCGCGATACCGTGCCTTTGCTCAGCCCCAAAGCAGATGCCAAATCATTAATCGTCGGTCGTCTGTTTCGTTGTGTTTTTTCCGCATTGGCCGAGCGAGAACTGAAAACCATAAATCACTCATAGTTTGTATCGTTAATTTAAAAACTATTTAACGAAACCGGTTTCGGCAAATAATTAACGTGTCAATATCGAGAAAAAATGCACCAATAAAGGGAGATGTTGTGAGTAGAGAGTGTGGCAAGGTTTAATAACGGGTTTGAAAGTAGCAGATGGTGTAGTCAGCAGGTCGTGACGGCGAAAGCCATCTACCTCTTCTGCCTAAACGAAAAAAGACCAACTTGCTTGCTGGTCTTTCACATGATTATTTTGAGCGGTGGTGTCTGCTAGATAGCTGGTGTTAGCGCGTTAATAACCAACATACTAAAGTTTACGCCCTAGCCTTTTCTCAACCTGTTTCTTTTCCCATTCTGGGCCAAAGAGATTCAGCACTTCAAAGGCGCTAAGACCGTGGGAAACAATGCCAATCCCCCACCCCATGGCTGGCCACCATGCCCAGATATAATCAGGACTGGTCATAAAGTTCAAAATGAACAATCCCGCAATAACCAACACGTAAGTGACAAGGTGGGAGTAGAACCCCTTGATTTCGCGCACTTGGTTGAGAACACGTGTTTCTTCTTCTGTAATTTTAATGTCTGCTGTCATCTCTGGCTCCGGCTCTTTTTGAAGGTCTGATACTTGAAGTTCAAATACAGCAGCCAAAGATTT
This sequence comes from Enterovibrio litoreus, assembly GCF_045679545.1. Classification (NCBI taxonomy): domain Bacteria; kingdom Pseudomonadati; phylum Pseudomonadota; class Gammaproteobacteria; order Vibrionales; family Vibrionaceae; genus Enterovibrio; species Enterovibrio litoreus. Next base: position 780,012 of record NZ_CP166195.1, on the reverse strand, counting down.
CAGTGATTCCAGGCCCGGTTTGTCTCCACGTTCGATACGTTGAATAGTGCGAACGCTGAGCCCACTCATCTCTGAAAGCTGCTCTTGAGACCAACCGCGCTGTAACCTGAGTTTTCTGACAATCATTATTGAATCCTTTCTGCTGTGTGCCCTTTCAATCTACAGAAAACCGGAGAACACTGGCTACGACACCGTCGTGACACTTACCTGACAGTTGTTTAAAAACATATACTTAGCACTGTACATCACGGGTATCGACTTAGCCCGCCAGCAATACGACAGAAAACCGACTGCACGACGAATGTCACGAAACAGCCCAGATAGGTACCATGAGATCACAAACCCAAACGCACCGACAGCCACGCTGCAATGTCTTTTATCTGCGCCATACAGACTTGATGTTCCATGGGATACGTCGACCAATTTGGCGTAAAGCCCGCAGCGAGCAAGTCGTCTCGTGCTTCTTCTCCCATTGCCGGCAATACCACAGGATCGAAACTGCCATGCATGATTTCTATCGGAAGCGCGCGATTTAATGCTGAATACTCAATGGTGTCGGAGGTCGGAAAATAGGTTGATAATGTGAGCAAACCAGCCAGTGGATGGGGAAAGCTCAGCGCCGCTTGATACGCGACAGCGCCGCCTTGAGAAAAGCCTGCCAGAATAATGCGCTCTGACGCTATGCCACGTGCCATTTCTCGCTCAACCAAATCAGTGACGCTTTTTGCAGATGCCAACAATTGTTCAGTATTGAGTTTACGCCCTGCCCCCATCTCTAAAATGTCATACCACGCTGGCATGACCATACCGCCGTTGACGGTGACAGCAAGGGAGGGAGAATGCGGAAAAATAAATCGCACGGGTGCCGATGCCGGTAAACGCAGTTCGGGTAGGATGGCTTCAAAATCATGACCATTTGACCCAAGACCATGTAACCAAATCACGCTGGCCGTGGCGGTGACTTGGGGTTCCACTTCTACACATTTAAGCATTGTTGTCTGTCCGTATTGATATCGTTATGCCTGATAAACATAACGATACAGCGAAGCAAGACAAATGGCGACTGGCCGTTGCCGTTAAACACTGCCCTCATTTTCAATCACCAAAATACGTGCTTCTCCAAACGGCTTGGCAACGTGTTCCATGCCGGCGGCAACATAAAATATATCCCCCGCCTGCATCATCACAGATTTCTCAATTCCTTCTTCACGAAGGCGCATTTCTACAACGCCATTAAGCACAACAAAGACTTCTTCGCCCTCATTGATATGCCATTTGTAGGGCTCGTCGGTCCAATGGAGCCGAGTGGTAACGCCATTCATGTTGGCAATATCTTTCGCGCCCCAAGCACGATCGGCTGTGAATTCCCCGCTACGAACAATCTTCATCCTTTCGTCCTTATGGCTCAACCATTGTCATCAATGCGTACAAAAGAGAATAGCGCGTGTTATCGGCAATTTCTGAGTGGAGAGTGCGACTTCTCAGCAATAAATTGGCAAATGGCCTTTCAGGTATTGAGACAAAGACGGAATGAATCGAGAAGTGGATGGGAGAAAATTGAGCGTCACACATCGCACGCAAAGGATTTACGCGCGAATGCGTGACAGGCTTAAGCGGGTGTAGGCAGTTCGGTGCGAAAAACAGTCGCCATCGGAACATTCACCAAAATTGATCGACCAAGTTGACCCACTTCCATCGCGATCGGACGCTCACCTTCACCGTCAACCAGCAACCCCGTGAGCCCCTTTAACGGGCCGTTGATAACGGCGACCGTGACACCATCAACAAGATTGTTGGCGAGTGAAGTCGATTCATCATAGTGATAAAGAATAGTTTTAATTTTCACAATGTGCGTTTCGGGAATCGCGGCGAGATAATTGCCATGTCTGATCATGTGTGAGAAACCTGGCGCGTGCTTCACCTGAGCCAATCCCTCAGGCAGGGTGCGCACAAACACATGAGATTTAAACAATGGCTCATACGTGGTCTTGGTTTTGATGCCAATCATTTGTCTAATGGCCCGACGTGGCAGATATACGTCATACCCTTTTGCCAGCAAATGTTCGAACAACATGCTCTCAGCATTGGCGTGGGTATAAACTGCATACCAGCGATAGTAATGCAATTCGCGATCTCCTATTTGGGCGAGTGCCAACAAGAAAAATACAAGGTTGGCATTTAAGGCAATGAGGATTTAACAATCAAACACTTACACGGCGGATGCCGATTTTCCGGAGCGATAGTATCGCTTCAGCCCCTTACAGAGAAGTGAAAAACACCGATGACGTGAGATAGTTTCATATTGAGGCTGACTTGCTTGGATGAACGTCACATCACGCAGGCACTAGCCTGCGCTTCGTTCATCTAAGATGCCGTATGCTCACGTGTAATTGCCTGCTTCAACTGTTTAATGCGCGTTTCTTTATAGCCAAAAATGCCAAACATCGCGATGGTGACGCCCACACAGGTATAAAGCTGAACTTGCGTGTACACGTTGAAATTTGAGATCAGGAAGAACAGCATCAATGCCATCAGAACAACCTGAATGATCCAACGCGATTTGTCATTGAAGTTGAACGTTTTACTTTCTTCGTCGTACTTAACGTGGACACGGCCAACAAGAAAGCCGAGGTTTATCAGCAAACCGTCGTTATCCGTTGCTTCTTTATAATCAATGCGGTTTAACGCCAAGTATTTTTCCAGACCTTTCAGATCCATGAATTCGTTCTCCTTCAAACGCAAAAAGGCAGAAAACAACAACACGGGTTTTCTGCTCGCCCAGATAATACCAGAACGCTACAAGGGCAGCAGTGCCTAATGCGCAGAACAGCCCCGCAGTACTCACACAAAAAAGTGAGAAAATATTTCACCCCTTTCAGAGACTCGCCCGTTTATATCGAAAAACCCACGATAAAAAGGATCGGGATATGAAGCGTAATCAAGTCTCTATTGCTGTTGCAACAGCACTCACGGTTATCATTGGCTGCTCAGAATCTATCAATGACAACACACCAAACGCTAAAGAAACGCCCACCCCTGCCATTCAGGAAGAAGTCTTGGTGTCACGAGTGGAAGTGGAAGTAGTAGAAGCCGATGCCATTCAAGTCATGCCATCTTCTCCAACAGCAAAAATCGCCTATCACCGTGCTGCGCATAAACAGTTGGCGGTGATGTCGATGCCAAACCCTGCCCCTAACCTTGCCGATCCATTCTTCGAGCCAGAAAATCGCGATAAGTATCTCGACACCCCGAGCAATAGCACCCATTTGGTCGCGACTACCCCGTTATCAACCTTTTCAGTCGATGTCGACACAGGCAGCTACGCCAATGTGCGCAGCTACCTCAAGATGGGAAATACGCCACCCGCGGATGCCATTCGCGAAGAAGCTTTCATCAACTACTTTGACTACAACTACCCTGCGCCGTCCAGCAAGGTTCAACCGTTTTCAGTCAACACTGAGCTGGCAACAGCGCCTTGGAATGCAGAACGTCAACTCTTGCGTATTGCACTCAAAGGCTATGACATTCCTATCAACGAGCGAAAACCCTCGAATCTCGTGTTTCTGGTTGATGTCTCCGGCTCAATGAACGAACCCAACAAACTGCCCTTGCTAGTGCAAAGCCTTTCTCTGATGGTGAAGAACCTTGGCAGCGACGACAAAGTCAGTCTGGTGACATACGCCGGCAACGCTTCCGTGGTGCTTGAACCAACCCAAGGTGATGATCAACAAGCCATCATCAACGCCCTGAAAAGCCTGCAAGCAGGTGGTGGCACATATGGTGAAAGTGGCATTAGGCTCGCCTATGAACAAGCAAAGAATGGCTTTATCAAAGACGGGGTTAATCGCGTGATTTTGGCGACAGACGGCGATTTCAACGTCGGCGTCACCAGCCTGGATGCACTGAAAGATTTGGTGGAAGAGGAACGTGAAAACGGCATTTCTCTGACCACGATTGGATTTGGACGCGGAAACTACAACGACGCCATGATGGAACAACTGGCCAATATCGGTGACGGCAACCATGCCTATATTGATACCCTGCATGAAGCACAGAAAGTGCTATTGCGTCAGATGAGCGGCACACTGCAAAGCATTGCATCAGACGTGAAAATTCAAGTCGAATTTAACCCTAACACCGTCAAAGAATACCGTTTGATCGGCTATCAAAACCGCAAACTACGCGATGAAGATTTTAACAACGACAAGGTTGATGCCGGAGAGATTGGTGCAGGCCATACTGTCACCGCGCTTTATGAGGTGACACTCGTTGGCGACCAAGGCCGCATTGACGATCTTCGTTATCAGGTCAATACATCTGGCAAAACCGGCTTTGGTGACGAACTGGCGCAAGTCAAAGTCCGATACAAACTGCCGGGCGAAGAACAAAGCAAGCTCACCACCCAATTGGTGAATAACAACAAAGACAAACGCCAGTTCACAGAAGCAAGTACCGACTTTCAATTTGCCACCGCCGTTGCTGCCTTTGCGCAGAAACTCAAAGACAATCACTACGTGGATGGTTTAGCCTACAGTCAAATTGCTGATATCGCGCGGGAAAACCGAGGCGACGATCCGCACAACTATCGTGGTGAATTCATCAGCTTAGTGGAGATCGCTCAGAGCCTGTAATGGACAATCAAAGCCTTTAATGAACAGTCTAACTGACGAACAACTGATGGTGAGTTTCAGCAAGGGCGAACAACGTGCCTTTGCTGAACTGTATCAACGCCATAAGAATCCGTTATATCGCTACTTCGTCAGACAACTGGGCGCAAGCCAGCATGCCCGCGCAGAAGAGCTGTATCAGGATGTTTGGTATCGTGTGATCGATAAGCGCGAAAGCTACGCACCATCGGCTAAGTTCACCACTTGGCTTTATCATATCGCCCATAATTTGGTGATTGATGAGCACCGGAAAAACCTGTCGTCTAACGCTTACGCCAAGACCCTGAGCGATGAACAAAAGCACACGCCAGACATGGACGGCGATAAACCGCAAGCCATCAAAGCCTGCATGGCCTTATTGGCGCCCTTGCAGCGCGAAGCTTTTCTGTTGCGCCACGAAGCGGGGTTTGAACCCGCACAGATCTGCGAAATCTTGGGGGCAAAAGCCGAAGCCGTTAAAACACGCCTTCGCTATGCGATGGAGCAACTTCGTGAGTGCCTGACGAAAAAACTCGGAGAACGCCAATGACAGCGCCATTCAAAGATGAAGACATCGTCGCGCTGTACAAGGAAAGCGCGACTGAAACCCCAAGTGATGCCTTGGATAATCGTATTCTTGCCCATGCAAAATCCGCTACTCGCAAACCGGTTCCTTGGTGGACGTATGCAGGCGTCGCCGCCACGGTCGGATTCATTGCCTTGCTCGCACCGTGGAAGTGGGTTGATCAAAGCCTGCAATCACCGGCTCATATTGAATTAATGGAAGCGCCAATACCAAAGCAAAACCTCCAGCAAGCAGAAAGCCTAGAACTGGAATCCGCGATAGAGGCTGAAATAGAAATAGAAGCCGACACTGCGCCTTTGGAAGAGCGATCTCTGCTGAAATCCCAGCCAACCGAAGCCTTTAAATCGATGGATAGCCAACGCACACCGCAAGCAAAATCCAGCGCGGCAATGAAAGCCAAGCTCAGTCCATTTGCAGAAGTGGAAAGCCTGCTTGCAGAGGGCGAGAAACAAAAGGCCATTGCCTTGCTTAAACAGCAACTGGACGAACAGCCAGCGTTATATGGCTTGCTGCCAGCTCATCTCAAACGCCTGCTTGAGGAGGAATGATGAATACAGATAGTCGTCTCAACACGCCGCTAGAAGCATCCGAATCCATTCTTTGGTGTGGACAACCTCATCAGGGAATAATCAGTCGCGAAGGTGACAGCATCAATATAGGTTCTACATTGGTTTTGGTCATGCTGGGACTGCCATTAGTTATCACCGCAGTCATAAACATGAATAGCAGCTTATCGAGTATTTCGGCAGTTTTCGTTCTGGCGTTGACCCTTTTTTACTTTTTATATGGCAACAAGACACATGACAGGTTAATCCGAAAAAATACCGTCTATGCACTGACCAATAAGCGGGCAATCATTGAACGCTCTGGCGCCATCCAATCTATTGAATTCACCCCTGAAACAAAAATCCAAGTCACACGATATTATGGTGCGTCCTACGGAACGATTCGTTTTTGGACAGGAAAAGAAAGTAAATATACGAAATTCCTACTCGACATTAACTCCGATACAGCGAGAGAGTCTGCCCGACATTTTAGCAATGATACTGTTTTTGATAGCATTGATGATATCGATGTGGTCTGCGACATCCTGCGCAAAGACCTTAGCATCGCTGATGTCTAATCAAGCATATAAACCCGCTATTAACGCCTGTTTAAAGAAGATTCATATACGTTATGAACACGTCAAGCACAGTTGGCGAAACCTAATACTGCTCAATTCCACTTTACTATCCGCCACGTTGAATTTTTGGGATTCGTCAAAACTAACTGATGCCAACGAGGCTCTTAATCGACCTCGGCGGCATAAGCGATCGTTAACAGGTAGTACTAACAGCAGCGCAGGGCGTCCGATCCAGCTATTCAGTCACCTTGAGGGTTTTGCTTCGCGCTGATGTCGGCATAGGTGTGAAGCAGCTCAGTCAGGCAGTTAACCCAACCAAATACATCCACAGGTGCATTTTTCAGTGTTGCTTCAACGTGCTCACAATGCGTTTCAAGGGAAATTGCTTGCTCCAATCGAAACGATATTGCATAGAAGTGCCACAGGATTAATCGCGTCATCCTTTCACTGTTTTGCTTGGCATTTTCTGAGTCATCAAAGGCTTGCTGATTTTCATTCAGTGCAATAGCCGTCATACGTAGCATGGCGTCAAGGCGTGCTGACAACATGCGTTCTTCGCTGTCTATTTCCTCTTGCTCAAACGTGAAGATTTCGCTCATCACGTCCTCTGGCACCATTCTGCTTATGATTCGAGCACTAAACTCTTCCAGTTCATGGCGAGGCATGGTTACGAGACATTCAAAGGTGTAATCACGAAGCATAAGGTCACTCTAATTCGTTATAGATTTCAATTGCCGCATTCTAAATGCTGAAGTGTGATTTGCCACGGTTTTATTGGCGCGGCAGGTTTCGGCAGCGAGCGCTGAATGAAGAGGGGGTGAGTGATTAGACAATGAGCCTTGGATTGGCTGGGAGTGAGAAGAGGCCAGAGTCTTGCTCCGGCCTTTTGTTTTATTTGGCTTCTACATCATACCAAGGGAAAGGCCCCATAAACTCGTCCGACAAAATGCGCCAGATGTTCATTTCTAACCACTGATCGTAACCCACCCAATTCTCATACTTGGGTAGCTTCAATACTGAGGGGATCAGGAATGGGTTTGTGCCTTTCTGTAACTCCGCATAAAAGCCAGCGCGTAAATCCTGAATGAACGCAAGTTGGGCCTGAATTTCCTCTTTGCCGCCACCTTGAAGAGGGTTTGCTCCTTCATTGTGAGAAAACACCGCACGGTCGAAATCCAGCGCGAGAATTTCACTCAACGAACGTTCCCATTCGCGCGGGTTGAAATCCGGTACGACAGCAAAGATGACACGATTAGGTGTCACCAGATCGGCAATGTAGGCAATGCGCTCTTTCGGTAGCACGAACACGGTCATGCCCATGCCGTGGTTTAAACCCAGAAAATGCAGTTCAACCTTGGTATCACCAAACATCATATCCTTGCGAGAGCCCGACCACGTATCAGTCGGATTGACCATATCCGGATAGGGGTTGGCCTTCATCCACTTCGCAGCATCTTTGTGAGCTAGAATTTTGGCTCCCTGATCAAGGAAGACTCACCTAAAGAAAGGACAGTCACCTCAAGAAAAGGATAAACCAGTCAGTTTCATTCCAATGAGTAGAGCCCCATAAATCAACGAACCCGATGCGACGACACATAGAAACCCATGTAGCTTTATGACATACCATACTATCGGCTTCTTCTATGACTACAGCACGCTCATCACTGATCAATGTATCAGCCACGCCATACTATCATTGTGTGTCTCGCTGCGTTCGCCGCTCATTTCTTTGTGGCTACGACATACACGCAGACAAGAGCTTTGAACACCGACGAGAGTGGATAGAGAAACGTCTGCTACTGCTCGCACAGATATTCTGCATCGATGTTTGCGCTTACGCCATTATGAGCAATCACTATCACGTCGTTTTGCACATAAACACCAAAGAAGCAGGATTATTATCCCTGGAGCAGGTCGCTGAACGTTGGCTGTCACTGCATTCAGGCCCGGTGTTGGTGAACCGCTTTATGGGCGGTGACAAACTCTCCGAAGCTGAGCGTGAACGTTGTGAAGAAATTATCGAAGTCTGGCGAGAGCGACTGACCAGCATCAGTTGGTTTATGCGGTTGCTCAATCAACACATCGCTTTGGAAGCGAATCGGGAAGACCAATGTACGGGTCACTTTTGGGAAGGTCGTTTTAAAAGCCAAGCGCTGCTTGATGAAAAAGCACTGGCAGCAGCCATGGCGTATGTGGATTTAAACCCCGTTCGTGCGGCGATTGCCGAAACACCTGAGCAATCCGCTTTTACCTCCGTCAAAGCACGGATTGAAGCGTTGAGAAAAGAGCAACACACCGCCCCCTACCTTTTCCCCTTTGTTGGCAATCCACGCGAACCCATGCCCGATGGTATTCCCTTTCGATTAATGGATTATCTGGAACTTGTCGACTGGACAGGAAGGCAAATGCGGGACAACAAACGTGGGCATATCAACAGCGCTTTACCGCCTATTCTTTCAAGGCTCGGCTTTGATCCCGCAGATTGGCTAGAAGCTTGCATCCAAATAGAGCGGGGCAGGCTAGTGGGCAGCGATGTTGCAATCAAAGCTGCATTACCTCAACTAAACCGAAAGCGCATATCGGGGCTTAGACTGCCTGACGGCTAAACCTTCTCCTTCCTTACCCCAACTTCATCAACTAACAGGCAATCGCCTGTTTTTATGCTGTCTCCCGTTCCCATACTTAGTGAGATTTGATGAGAAATCTAGTGACTTGGGGAGCTTGAGTGTCCTTCTGATAAATCTATCTTTACAACAGTAGGTGATCGACAAGTTAGTTGGTGCCGTTCTCTAACGGTGACTGTCCTAGTAAGTTCTTGTGAGATTTGATGAGAAATCTAGTGACTTGGGGAGCTTGAGTGTCCTTCTGATAAATCTATCTTTACAACAGTAGGTGATCGACAAGTTAGTTGGTGCCGTTCTCTAACGGTGACTGTCCTAGTAAGTTTTACTGAGTAATAATTACCTAAAAAAAGCGGGATTATTTTCACTGAGATACGGATGAGTCGCCGTTCAATATCCTAACCAGAAAAGTTAGGTGTTCTAAATGAACCACCCTGTGCGGAGCCGCATGCACGGTTGCTGTGGGGGCTGGAGCGAACATATAGTATAAGCTGCCAAGGGCAACTTATACTATGGCTGGGCAGAATGGGCTGAAACTTGCGGTATAAAAACGAAACCCTGTCGTTTAAGGCAGGGGATACTCTGTCAGCTCGCTATGAGTTTGACTCACTTTCCATCATCCCAAGCATTTAAAAAATCAGCCAAAACATCACCGTGGCAAGCTTCGGGCTTACAAAAGCAGCCCAATCTTTTCCCGGCCAATTTATACACTTCAGATTTTTCTTTATTTGGAAACTTTTCAAAGTCAAAGTCGTATTTGAATTTTCGAATCACCTCTTCCCTAGTCTCGTTTTCTTCAAACATTGAGTATGGGTTTCCCCAATATGACCCCCTACCAATATATGTGAACCCAGGCGTATCGACTTGAATGTTGAATTTGGGGTCTGTCTTGATATTAACAACTCTGGTTATAGCAATCCGAATCTCTCTAAGAGGCACTGCGAGTTGCTTAATAAGCACCACTTCATCACAAAACTCCTCCCCATCGTCAAACACTACGGCATGAGTTGGTTGTGAACCAAACCAATCATCAACCACAAACACTTCAGGTTTTAGACTGTGACTTTCTGCAAACTGCGCTAGAAAACCATTACCGTCATCTGGCGTAGTTAGACGAAAATTGTCCATATTGCTTGTGATTCGTTCAAGCTTCCTCTCAAACTTTGAGTAAGCTTTAAACGCATTCGGATACAAAATAAGTAAATTATTCATCAAAACAAGTGCTTTACGTTTATATCAATTCCAGAGTGCAATTTAAGATACTCGACAACAAGTCTTCTATGGCAAAAATGAGGCTCATGCTCACTGCACAACAAACAACCATCATCTAGCATACTGGCAGATATCTGCTTTTCTATATTCCTTTGAGCCATCAAATTTAGAAATTTATCCTCATATGCTTCCCATGAAATTTCTTTCTTCTGGTATGGCTTCAAAATATCTTTAGTCGGTGCTAGTTCTGGAGCATGAACATACTCAGCATCACATAACTCTTTTAGGAAAAACTTTAAATCATCTCTTTTCGCAAAACCGGCCAATTGAGAGACATTGTTCAAACGAACATCAACGAGAGTTTTGACATTTGACGACCTCAGATATTCGAAAAAAGTCTCCGCACTCTTTTTTGTAAATCCAATTGTGTAAATTTTCACGCTTTGAAGTCCTTTTGAAGTGAGCCAGAACTATCGAAGATGGTCGCCACAAACTTGTAATGCATTCCCGTAGCTTCCAACACAGGACTCAAGCTTAACACCAGAGCATACTCATCACCGTCAGGAAGAGAAAAAGTAACATCATCCCCCCCTTGATTAGGATAATGATCTTTCAGCATTTTCCTAGCTGCTGGGCAAGTAATCGAAATATCCTCATATAGCACATTATTGTATCTAAAGGATGCTAGCGATTTCTTATCGTACCTTTCTTTCCATTCATTATATTTGTTAGATAAAGTCACCTGCAGCGATTCTGGTCGAATTAAATATAGCGACTGAGTAACGCGCCCTTCTTCTACATATGCTCTTGTAACTTTGTTAGTTTGCGTTGCTGCATCCAACCAGATATCAGCAGGATTATCTACAATGTTAAAAACGCAGTCGGCCCTAAAATGGCTATGTCTAGCCCATTTTTTTCGACGTTCGACTACAAAATTGTCCGGCTGACCAGAAACAGTGCAATCCTCAAGCTTTGGGATATGAGCAATATCCAGCACTTGCAAATACCCACCGCGAGTGTATTGGTATTCACTTTCTGTGATTGGCCCAATCGCATTACCATCAGTGTCGATTAAAACCGGACGCGTCCATTCAAGCAAGCGAACTGTCTTTTCACCAACATATTCACAAACTTTTCCTGCTATGCATCTGCCACCATTTTTATATGATTTAGACAATATTACGACCTGAACAGTATCCATGCGAAGCCCCTAGACATACAGAAAAAACAATATATATCATTGACTTAATAAAGCATACTATTAGGGTGGGATAACTTCACAAGGGAGTGATACAGATCAAATGGTTAAACTCAAGATACCATGCACCCAGTCAGCATCTTGAAAAAAGGCTGGCTATCAATAGCCAGCCCTATGGGGTATGAGCGAAAACTGAAGCTTGATCAGAATTTGAATGGCACAACTACATCATCAAACTCGCCTGACTGCTCTGATGTATATTTGACGCCCGAGATTTCAGCCAATAGCTCTGGATAAACACCAAGTTTTTCAGAAAGCTTTTCAAACGAAATGCCGAGATGGCTTTTTAGTAGTTCCAAACTATCTTTGAGCACATGCGGCTCCTCAAGCGGCAGTTGGTCATCATAGCGCTCCTGCCTCGATTGACGAGTTTGACTAAACCAAACATTTGCAGACCGATACTGTTGGGCGTTTATAAACCCTAAATAATGTGCACGGTAAATGATTGCTCTTGCACTCACTTTCCAGCGTAACTTTAACTGATAAACTTTTGGCCAGTTGATTTGCCCATTAGATTGAATGCAAAAAGGAAATTCTCTCGAGAAAGATTTTCTTGGGAACAAAAATGCAGATGCGAAAGCATCAGCTTCGCGCTCCGTTTTTTTACACCCAGTCTCCACTCCATCGTGCATGACCAAATGGCCACACTCATGAGCCAAATCAAATCTCATTCTACATACGCTCTCTTTCGCCGTATTTCGAATTATTATCGGGTATTTCCTATTAACAGATAGAGCATCAACCTTTTCTGAAACGCCATCAAAACTAGTGACAATTGCGCCTTGATTTTCCAGAACGTTAACCATGTTATCAATCGGGGCGTCAGGACCAACCCCCCATCGCTCACGAGCACCCTCGGCAATTCTCTCGATTATTGGTGGTGTTAATTCTGGCAAATTATCGCAATCAACTAAGTTAAATCTATTCTCAGGTAAATCTAGGTGCTCATGTAGCTGCTCAACAAGCTGTTCCAAAACTGTACTGTATGCTTGAACTCTGTTTTTAACACCTACTGGTGTGGTTTGCCTTTTCCGGAAGTGGCATTGCTCGGGCTTAACATCACCGGACATAGGCAAGCAAAAGAAGTCTGGAGAAACCTTCAGAAATTCTGCAAGCGCATTTTTCACATCATCCGCTGGTGCTCGAACATCGCTTTCGTACTGATGGATACTTTGACGAGTCACAGAGACAGCCTCTCCCAACTCCTGCAAAGTACACCCTTTAAGCAAGCGAGCAAGCCTTAGCCGCTCTCCAATAAATGTTACTGACATATCTTAACCATCACTTGGCTTCTTGTTTCTCTTTTACCTTTATTGAAACAGAAGCTTTTTGCGTTATAACTGGCTCAGGAAGTTCTGAGCTAACAAGCCCAATACTAGCTACTTTCACATCCAGCGGGATGTCCCAACAAGACACCTGCACGCTATCCAAGAACCCCGTAAACGTTACACGCTCTACGTATCTAAACTCATCAACTTCAACAGCAAAAAACCAAACAATCGCAGCAGCATCTCCAACCTCAACCGGAAGTAAGCTCATCTGAGATAAAGCCTCCACACAAGGAATGAGCCTGCGCTCCTCTGGGTTAGATGGCTTACCCCTAAAGAATCGCACTGGGACAGAATCAATTGAAAATGTAAATTTACCATCATCTTTTACTATCCCGAGCCAATCGCAATCACCATCAGCTGCGGCCGCCCTTATAATTCTAGTTCGACAGCATTCATAAGCCCTAAGGCCGGTGCTTCGAGCCGAATCCCCTAACTCATCATCATGCCTGTCAATAACATCATCTCGAATATCTCGAATCAGTGATGCCAACCACTTTATTTTCTCGCTAGAAAGAGCTGGATTGAGTTCCCACGGTTGTTTCATCTAGTCACTTCCTGATTAACTGTGTAGCCCCATACGGGATTGGTGAAATACAAAGCGATTATCTTGCACTTTCCTCAATTTGTCAATTGGGTTTAGTTTTGTTAACGCACATGAAGAATGTCCACAACTTTAAATCAACGAATCTCTTGCCTTAATCTTCAATGCTATCAAATCATCCACATCACAGAGTCTCCACATGACTGACCGCCAACCAATCGAACTACTTTTCGGGAAATGCCCCTCATCCATAAACTTGTAGATACTCGAACGCTTGAGCTCTGTCAGGTAAATCACTTCCTTTAGATTGAAAAGTTGCATGGTGTGTACTCTCTTCTGGTTTATTCAGAAGAAACTGGTATGTAATTTTTGTCCATAGGGATCCACACAACTGGCTCCAATATCAAATAAGTGGCATATTTTTAGGGTTTAAGGGGGATAAAATGGATAACTTTTAGTATGGCAAGCACATGCTGCCTGAGTCGCATTCAATAATGGCTCTAAGCAACTTTGGGGCAGAAACGAGCCAGATCAGATCGGCCCGAGTAAGGGTATAACGATGACTGTCCCAGTAAGATCTTTGTAAGATCTTTCAAAAACACGGCCAAGGACCCCTATGATTTCCCGCTAAAGTTTCATCATCAAATCACCGGATGACCAGAAAGTTCAGCATCAGCTTGTCATTGAACCTAGGTGTACCAAACACGCAAAACAAACCCAAACCATCACGCCATATTCTCGCCACTATTGATCACCACATTGCCAGCCTGTGACTTCGTTGCTCTGGTTTAATGTCCATTCACACATCATCTCGCCAATCATTCGCAAGGAAGACTCATGACTGATTTAATTTTTGGGCTTCTCGCCCTATTGCTGCTCGCCGTTTTTGGCTTTGGCGCATTCGTGTTAGTCAAAACAGGGCTAAACCGTTTAAACATCAATATTGATTTACCTGAGGTGCAAGCGCGCAGCTCCCTGTTATTAAAAGGCGTGTTGGCCTTGGTGCTTTGTTTGCTCGCCATCGTGCCACTCTCCATGGTGCATGACATGGCGAACGAGCGGGAGTATTTGTACAAAGACGTGGTGAATGAAATTGGTCAATCGTGGGGGAGTGAGCAAACCTTGGCGGGGCCAGTTTTGGTGTTGCCTTACACCTATGTGGTGATTCAAGAGGTGGCAACGGGTGACGGGGAAGTGAAAGAAGTGAGTGAACGTCGGACACGTCGCTACGACGAAGTCGTGATCTTACCGACAACGCTGGATCTGAAAGCGGGATTAACGCATGACTTTCGAACTCGAGGCATTTATCAGTCTCTCGTTTACCAAAGCACGCTCGAAGGTAAGGCTGATTTTCAATTTGCGCTACCCAATATTGCTAACCTCGAAACCTTCCATTTTGATTCTGCACGTTTGGTGTTCGGGTTATCCGCAAACAAAGCGATTGATGGCGTAGACATGTTCACGGTGACAGGAGAAGGGCTACCCGCTGAAATGGGTTTGATGTCGGGCACAGGGCTGGACACTGATGCACTGAAACGTGGCTTTCATCGTCCTATCTCGCTGGCGGAAACACCCGTGCCGTTTACGTTGGATTTTAAAATCCGTTTGCGTGGTTCTCAAGGAATTGGTTTCTTGCCGTTAGGGGAAAGCTCAACGTTTGAATTAACAACAGATTGGCCGCACCCGAGCTTTGTGGGCGCACTGCCAACGGCGAGAAACATTAACGATAACGGCTTTTCTGCCACGTGGAATATCAGCCATTTAAGCCGAAATTATCCGCAAGTGTTTGTTGATTCTGCCAGCATCAATCTCGACGAGGCGAATGCTTATACCCAGCTATTTGAGCCAAACACCCACTACGGAAAGATTGAGCGCTCATTGAAGTACGGCCTGCTGTTTGTTGCGCTGACGTTTATTGTACTGATGATGTTTGAACTTGGTATGAAGCAAGGCAATGCACAGAGCTTGTCGGCACTGCAATACGCCATGGTGGGTGCTGCCATGACGCTGTTTTATCTGGTGCTATTGGCGCTTTCTGAACACATGAATTTCACCATGGCATTCATGGCGGCAGCGAGTATTCCCTTGATCAGCATTCCAGCATATGTGGGCAGCGCAACGGCCAGCGTGGGGAGAGGCGTGATTATGCTGTCTATGCTTGTCGGTTTGTATGCGCTCTTATACTCCATCCTGCGACTCGAAGACTACGCCTTGCTAATGGGCAGTGGGTTGTTAGTGACAGTGCTGTTGATCTTGATGTTTATGACGAGAAAGGGAAGATAAGGTAAACGTCAGAATCGAGGGAAGGACGGATTATGGCTATAGCGCAAAGCCGCCCTCCCCCTCTCTCTCAACACGCTTCACCACACATCCCTATTCGGATCATTCGCCTCTACCCACGCGGCGTCTTCGCGCGCTTCTAAATACAGCTGTAAACCATTGTATGAGGCAAATGCCGCCGCGCCGCCAAGGTGTTGGAAGTCGTCAAAGTAGTCATCTTCTAACGGGCACAATTCAGAAAGCGTGATCGCCCCTTTTTGTATTGCCCACTGAATGGCAAAGCTCGGCGCAATCGTGCCTGAAACCGAAACATCTTCAATAGATAGGTCAAGATCACTTAGGGCTGCGGCTTCGCGTTTTTCAGCTTCTTCAATGGCAATATCATCAATGATTTGGGTTCGGCGAGCAGGGGAAATTCGCTTATTCAATTTCGCGATTTTTAACGCATAAGCAAAACGCGCAGGGGTGACAATCTCAACCAGTTGTGTGAGCAGTTCTTTGTCGATATCGCTCGCTTTTTCAAAGAAGTCGATACAGTTGCGGAGTGACGCATAGCATGTGCCGTTGAATTCAAAACTGCTTATAGCGGTGACTGTCCCTGAGGTTCATATCGGGGCTTAGACTGCCTGTCGGCTACACTTTCTCCTTCCTTACCTCAGCTTCATCAACTAACAGGCAATCGCCTGTTTTTATGCTGTCTCCCGTTCCCAGATTTAGTGAGACTTGATGAGAGACCTAGTGACTTGGGGATCTTGAGTGTACTTCTGATAAATCTATCTTTATAGCAGTAGTTGATCGACAAGTTAGTTGTTTCCTTTCTATAGCCTTTCTATAACGGTGACTGTCCCTGAGGTTATGGCTTAAAATTAACTTCTCAATTTAAAGTGGATATTTTTTTATTTGTAAATCTTATAATGTGCCAACCCTCTGTCATTTTGCGCCAAAAAATTAATAACACATGATTTATTCAACACTGTGTTCCATTTAATTTTCATGGTGCGTTATGTTCTTTGCCCAGAGTAATATAAAGCGTGAACAATTTTATAGTGATTAATCCATTTTCTTTTATGAAGCCAATAGTTAAATTTAATCCAGCAATATCAACTTGTTACTGATTCTTTGTGAATTTCAATGTGGTTCTTTTTGGTGCTTTCTATTTTTTACTTATCAGTTTTAAATGCGACTATTTTTGTAATTTTTCTCATATTTGAAATTATTTCCATGAAGTGCTTTTGGCATAATTTAAATTCCAAAACCATAAGGTGTAAAATTAGATCTTCACATCTTCAGTGTTGCAATTCTTCCAGAATAAGAAAAGTTAAGGACAAAGTATGTCAAAGATCAACGGAACAAAGGATGCGGATTTTCTTTACGGAAACCAGAACGAAAAACAGAATCTATTAGTAAATGGTGATATGGAATCATGGGGCAACGACTCAGGTTCAGCTCATGCACAAATAAAAGACCATGATTTTTCAGGTTGGTATACCCACAATAATGGCCCAATAGAAGTGCACCAAGGTCAAGGAAAGCTGGGAAAGGCACTTGGTAATTCTGATTCGAACACCGTGATAGATTTAGATGGTGGTAAGAACAACAAATCCATTCAACAAGACGTCGATGTATCGCACCTTACAAAGAGTGGTGACGCAACCTTGTCACTTTCATTTGACTATGCGAATCAATATAAAATCGCTAAGAAGAAGGGTATTTTCCTTGATGATACCAGCCCTTTTGAAGTCAAAGTTTTCGACCAAGATGGCAATGTGATCTTCCAGCAGTATTTTGACAACACACAGAGTAACGATCACTTTGTGAACTTTGATGCTGACGTTGTTATCCCTGAAGGGACGTCGGGCTTGATTCTTAAATTCACTGGCCATGGAAAAGCTGACGGTTCTGGAGCGCTGATTGATAACGTTGCTTTGACTGCGTCAAACACCATTGATGATGTAATTGATGGTGGTGACGGAAATGACACAATTTTTGGTGAGTCTGGCGATGATGTTATCCATGGAGGTAATGGTAACGACAACTTACAAGGTGGTGACGGCAATGACGTTATCTACGGTGATGCTGCTAAAAATCTCATTATCAACGGAGATATGGAAGGTTGGGGTGACAACTTAAGTGACGCTACAGCCGTATTAGGAGACCATCAATTTCTTGGTTGGTATACGCCTGGTGCTTACAAAATAACCGCGCATCAGGGCGCGATTGATGGTTTAGGGGAAAATAGTCAAAGCAATACCGTTTTGGATATGAATGTGAATGGACATTTGTGGGTCCAACAAGAAGTTGCGACTGCTGACCTTACAGCAGAAGGTGACAGTATTTTAGCATTGAGCTTCAATTATGCTTTCCGAGAGCAAATGGGAGAATTTGAAAATAGCCCTCTCAATGTTGTGGTGCTAAATCAAGACGGAGAGGTCATTTATCAGACACAAATCGGTGCTTTGTCATCTACCGAAGGTTTCTTGGAATTCAATGATGAAATTGTTGTACCACAAGGTGTTGAATCAATTGCCTTGCGCTTTTCATCATCTGCGCAGAGTGAGAATTTAGGGGCATTGATTGATAACGTTTCTCTGACCCAAGTTGTTAACGACGAAAGCAATGACGATACTATTCGTGGCGGAGATGGAGACGATGTGATCTACGGTGATGCTGGCGATGACAATATTCGTGGCGATAACGGTAATGATGTTATTTACGGCGGTAGTGGCAATGACACCATCAATGGTGGTAACGGCGACGATGTTATCTATGGTGGTGATGGTGATGACACCTTGCTTGGAGCGAGTGGCAATGACTCTCTGTACGGTGGAGCTGGTAATGATTACCTGCAAGCGGGATACGAAGATGACATCATCATGGATGGGGGTGAAGGCTTAGATATCTATGTTGGGAGTGAAGGCAACGACACGATGATTTTTGACCAATCCGACTTCTCTGATCTTTCGTTCTTGCAGGAAAACAAAACGATTTACGTTGGTGACCGTGGCTTTGACAAGATTCTAGTAGACGGGGATGCAAATGTTGATCTGACTGGTAAGTCATATGGTATCACGTCAGGCCCCAAACCAATTGCACAGGTTGAAGCTATCGTAGCGGCAGGAGAGGGTGACCAAACGGTGACTGCAAATGCTTACGCTATTGATGCTCAATCTGATGATTTCCAAAGTACGACTTCGGTAGACCCAGGTGCTTGGGATGGTTTTGTCGCATATTTAGGTGAAGGCGACGATACATTTAACCTAGAAGCTGTTAACTGGAATTACGATGCTGATGCGACTTCAACTGCGGTCATCTCAGCAGAGCAGATTGCTTTTATGGGTCTGACTGATACGCAAGTATCAGAGTTAGATGCCTATGTCTTTGTCAAAGGGGACAATGCAATCACTATCTGGACTGACGCTGAACACTTCTTGCAAGACGGTCAAGATATCTTTGGCATGTAGTAGGCTTTCGCGTTCTAGTACACTGCGATAAATGGAATCTACGCTGTGGCTCCCGCGTGCCACCTCCCCCTCTTACCCGCTAGGTTTGAAGGGGGAAGTGAAAGAAGTGAGTGAACGTCGGACACGTCGCTACGACGAAGTCGTGATCTTACGGGCAACGCTGGATCTGAAAGCAGGATTAACGCATGACTTTCGAACTCGAGGCATTTATCAGTCTCTCGTTTACCAAAGCACGATCGAAGTAAGGCAATGCACATAGCTTGTCGGCACTGCAATACGCCATGGTGGGTGCTGCCATGACGCTGTTTTATCTGGTGCTGTTGGTCTTGATGTTTATGACGAGAAAGGGAAGATAAGGTAAACGTCAGAATCGAGGGAAGGACGGATTATGGCTAGAACACAAAGCCGCCCTCTCCCTCTCTCTCTCAACACGCTTCACCACAAATCTTTATTCGGATCATTGGCTTCAACCCACGCTGCGTTTTCTCGCGCTTCTAAATACAGCTGCAAACCATTGTACGAGGCAAATGCCGCCGCGCCGCCAAGGTGTTGGAAGTCGTCAAAGTAGTCATCTTCTAACGGGCACAATTCAGAAAGCGTGCTCGCCCCTTTTTGTATTGCCCACTGAATGGCAAAGCTCGGCGCAATCGTGCCTGAAACCGAAACATCTTCAATGGATAGGTCAAGCGCACTTTGGGCTGCGGCTTCGCGCTTTTCAGCTTCTTCAATAGCGAGATCATCAATGATTTGGGTTCGGCGAGCAGGGGAAATTCGCTTATTCAATTTCGCGATTTTTAACGCATAAGCAAAACGCGCAGGGGTGACAATCTCAACCAGTTGTGTGAGCAGTTCTTTGTCGATATCGCTCGCTTTTTCAAAGAAGTCGATACAGTTGCGGAGTGACGCATAGCATGTGCCGTTGAATTCAAAACTGCTCGTATCATCCATCGCATCGAAAGTCAGGCCATCGACAATCAGTGGCCAACCTTCATACGCCACGCGCTGTTTGGCAATTTCATACATGTGCCAGGCACTTTCACCAAAGCCGCCCAATATTGACCCTGAGAATTCACTCTCGTCGAGCTCTTCTTTGGTCCAGTTTTCACCGATGGCGAGGTGCTTAGTGTATTTGGAGATGAGCGCCTGTTTAACGTGAGCGCGTAGCTGCCAAATGGATTTCAAATCGCGATTATGTTTAATGGCATCGCATTCTTTGCATGCCGGTAACGCCAACAACGCATGTTCGACGTTTTTCCGGGCAGTGCGTGGAAAATGAAGAATTTCCGATGAGGGTTCACCACAGAACCAGCAAATGTGGCGCTGGTTGAACGGGATATCGATCAATGTATGAGAGTGAGTTTGCATGGCCGCTTTACGCTTATTCTGATGTCCGCAGTTTACTGGTTAAGTGCGTCAATGTATCTCTTCTTGCGACAACAAAACCTGCTTCTTTTTTCTGGCTCGCCTTAAAAGACACGGCTTGCAACAAAGTCGGTCTTATTCAATCGATTGAAAGATGTATGATTGGCCCCTATTGGAGACTGTCGATATGATGTCAGGCAGGCCACGAACATTGGATGACCCATGCAGTTAGAGAAAATCGACAAGACACTATACCGTTCACGTTTAAACCGAGTGATCGTCGCCTGCATTGCCAGTTTGGCGATATCGAGCTTGGCGATCTCTCAGACATTGATACTAATTTTCCCCTCTGAATCGGGTTCTCACTTTCATTGGAACTTACTTGGTGTGGTGGTGAGCACGATTGCGCTGGTGATGATACTGCTCAAACTGAAAACTCACCCTAAAATGCGCGAAGTGGCATATGTGTGGGATCTCAAACAAGCCTTGAATGCAATCTATCGAAAGAACAGAAAGCTCCTTGCGGCAGCCAAACAGGGCAACCAAGATGCCATGTTAGCGCTTCAGTTCAGCTATGAAGGCTCTCGCCAGCTGTGGCAACTGGACGACAACACCATCACCATGAGCAGCCTCAATGACGCACAAGCACAGCTTGATGAGTGGGTACGCGAGTACAATGTGCAGCTAGACATTACAAACTACAAATCAGCGTTACTTAAAGCATTTTAATCGAAAGTTTCAAGCACTCGAAGGTATGCCTCCAACGGTGAAACAGGTTCAACACGGCGTTGAATGAACACCAAGTAGAGGCCGCCTTATTAACACTTCACTCAAATTCACAGATTCCCCCCTCCCCTTGAAAGCAGACTCGCAAGCCTCCACTTTTACAATTAATGAACCTATCAAGAAGATATAGGTCTCAAACAGGTCATTTTTCCTTTGTTTTTGATTCACCAAGGACAAGAATTTTATGTTATCGGATACTTTTCAAAGCCTTAATACTTACCTGCAAAGTCAGGTGATCGGCCAACCACAACTGGTTAAGCAACTGCTGATCGCTTTATTGGCTGACGGTCATATCTTGGTGCAAGGGCCACCGGGTCTCGCGAAAACCCGCGCAGTCAAAATGTTAGCGGACTGCATTGAAGGGGATTTCCACCGCATTCAATTCACCCCTGACTTGCTGCCCGCAGACCTCACAGGTACCGACATTTTCCGCCCTGAAACGGGAGAGTTCACCTTTCAGCCGGGGCCAATTTTCAATTCACTGGTACTGGCGGATGAGATAAACCGCGCGCCAGCCAAAGTGCAGGCCGCCATGCTTGAAGCCATGGCAGAAAAGCAGATCACGGCAGGCCGAAAAACCTATCCGTTACCCGAGCTGTTTCTAGTAATGGCAACGCAAAACCCGATCGAGCAAGAAGGCACGTACCCGCTGCCAGAAGCGCAGCTCGACCGTTTCTTGCTGCAGCTGAACGTTGAATACCCCGATGCCGACAGCGAACTTGAGATCCTTCGTCTTAATCGCGGCGAAGCGCAAGGTCTAGAGAAACAAGAGCCTGTGCATCTAAAACAAGAGAACATTTTTGAAGCGCGTCAGGCTGTGCTTGGTATTCACATGGCAGAAGATGTCGAGAAGTACATCATTCGTTTGATCATGGCCACACGCGATCCGCATCGTTACAGCGACAAACTGGCGGCGTGGCTACAAATGGGGGTAAGCCCTCGCGCCACGTTAGCGCTCGATCGCTGCGCCCGAGCACATGCTTGGTTAGCAGGGCGTGATTTTGTCACCCCCGACGATGTGCAAGCCATGGCCTACCCTGTACTGCGCCACCGCCTGCTGTTGAGCTACGAAGCGCAAGCAGAAGGTATCGCGGCGGATAGCGTGGTGAAACATTTGATTGAACAGGTCGCCAGTGTATGAGCCTGACAGACACCACCGCGGTTTTGCCACCACACAGTGACGGCGTCAACGTGGGTCTGGCTGAACTGCTGCACTACCAGAAACAGGCGGTGCGATGGTTGCCGCCGGCATTGAGCATTTGGTCGCAATTAAGCGGCCAGCACGGCAGTCGCCAGAAAGGGCGCGGCATGAACTTCTCTGAAGTACGTCCGTATCAATCGGGCGATGACATTCGCGCTATTGATTGGCGGGTGACGGCACGCACCGGAAAAACCCACACCAAGCTATTCACAGAAGAACGGGAACAGCCTGTGATGCTGTTAGTTGATCTCAGTGCCAGCATGAAGTTTGGTTCGCAACTGATGTTGAAATCGGTTCAAGCCACTCACTTTGCCAGCCTGCTCAGTTGGTTGGTGGTGAGCCAACAAGATCGCATTGGTGCGGTGATCTACAACGGCATTCAACTGCGCGAGTGCAAACCGACCGCAAGACGCCAAGGTACCTTGCACATCATTCATGCCTTGATGGAGTCCCACAAAGAAATGCTGACGGCAGAGAACCACACGGCCTCCACGGAAGGTTGGCAAGGGGCGCTTCGACACATGCACCATTTGTGCCCCAAAGGCAGTGAAATCGCCATCATCAGCGATTTTTACGCACTGACCCAAGCGGACAAGCGCAGATTGAGCCAACTTCGCCAACATAACCGCATTCAGTTTGTGCAGATTTCAGACCCGCTTGAGCAAGGACAAACCGACTACCGCGGTCACGAATGGGTATCGGATGATATCGACACGGAATGGCTGGATTTTTCTGCGCGTAAAACCCGCGAAAGTCTGGCCATTCAGTACCAACGCCACCAGCAATTTATTACCGATATGGCGCGGTCGTTGGCGATTCCCCTGCATACCATCAGCGCCGCACAGCCGCTGTTGCAACAGATTGGCAGCACACGTCGCGGCAGTGCAAACGCTACAAATACGAAATGAGGTCAAACACGATGAAGGCATTGTCATAACCATGACGAATACAGCATCAACAACATTACCACTGGCCGATATTCAGCTTCAGATCGCCCCCGGGATCTGGCCGCTGGCGTGGGGCTGGTGGGTATTGATCGCAGCCCTTTTGGCAGCAACATTACTTGCCATCTTTTTGCTGCGTCAGCGAGCCCAGCGCTTACAAGCGCGAAATGAAGCGCTCAATCAGCTAACTCAAGCCGATTCACTGGCTGCCATCAATGCATTATTAAAGCGCGCGGCACTGAGCTATTTCGACCGCGATTTGGTTGCGGGTCTGACTGGCTCAACGTGGCTAGCATTTCTCGACAGCCAACTGCCTGCCATCAAACAAGGCTTTGTCGCCCAAAACGAGCTTTGGCAGAAAGGGATATTTGCCAACGTCGCACTGTCAGACGCCGAGCTGGCTACCTGTAAAGCATTAGCAGAAACGTGGTTAAAACAGGCATTGCCGCCCAGCAGCAAACCCATAGACAGCAACGCCACCAAGGAGGCAAACCATGTTTGAGTTTGTCTGGTGGTGGGCGTTTATTTTGCTGCCGTTACCCTTACTGGTGTACAAATTCGCCAAGCCCGTGCCAACCCCTGCGGCTATCCACTTGCCCCGCATTCCAAAAGGCTTGGGTGGTAAACAACAACGCAGCCGCCTGCGGCAGCTGCTGATGGCACTGATGTGGGTGAGCCTAGTGCTCGCCGCAGCCCGTCCGATTTGGTATGGCGACCCTATTCAGATCCAGCCAGAACACAGAGACATGATGCTGGCCGTGGATTTGTCCGGCTCTATGGCCATGGAAGACATGGTGATGACCAATGGCAACACCACCGATCGCTTATCAGCAGTCAAAGACGTGCTGGCAGATTTCATCACAAAACGCGAAGGCGACCGCGTGGGCTTGGTGCTATTTGCCGATCATGGCTATCTGCAAACGCCGCTCACACTGGATCGCAATACCGTGGCGCAACAACTTGAACGCGCCGTTCTTGGGCTAATAGGTGAAAGCACCGCCATTGGTGAAGGCTTGGGTGTTGCCACCAAAACCTTTATTGATAGCAAAGCCCCGCAGCGCGTGATCATCTTACTCAGTGACGGTGCGAATACGGCAGGTGTTATCGACCCATTAGAAGCGGCAGAGCTTGCCAAAGAAAATGATGTGACCATTTACACCATTGGTGTCGGTGCAGACAGCATGCTGCAACGCACTTTGTTCGGTTCACGACGGGTTAACCCTTCGCAAGATTTGGATGAAAGAACCCTGACCGACATCGCCAAAATGACCGGCGGTGAATACTTTCGCGCACGGGACAGAAAGGAGCTTGAAACCATTTACCAACTCATCGACCAGCTAGAGCCGATCTCGACCGTCCAGCAAACGTGGCGACCACGAGACGAGCTGTTCCGCTTCCCGCTTGGATTCGCGCTGGCGTTGTCTGTCGTCATCGTTGTTTTAAGGAGACGTCATGGCTGATTTTACCTTTATGCACCCTACATGGCTGCTGGCCTTATTGCCACTCGCCTTTTTGCTTCCTTGGGTTCAAGGAAAAGCACAAAAATCAGGCTTGATCGCGCCGCATCTCGCCGCGTTGCTTTCGGGCAACCAAACAGCTAACCGCAAACCAAAACGTTGGCCTGTTGCTGTGCTTGCTGGCGCATGGCTGATGTCAGTGATTGCTTTGGCTGGCCCAAGCTGGCAGAAAACTGAATTACCCGCGGTGAACCTTGCTGGGGCACGTGTGTTGGTGATGGACATGTCCCGCTCTATGTACGCCACAGACATTGCGCCCAATCGTCTCACTCAAGCGCGATTCAAAGCCCTCGACATGCTACCGGGCTGGAAAGAAGGCAGCACTGGCTTGGTGACGTATGCGGGCGATGGCTACATCGTCAGCCCGTTAACCGAAGATGCCGCAACCCTAAAAACCCTGATCCCGAATTTGTCTCCCGCCATTATGCCAATCCCGGGTAGCAACGCCGCTGCAGGGATAAACCAAGCGATGGACTTGTTGAAACAAGCTGGGTTCTCGCAAGGAGACATCGTGTTAATCACCGATGGATTGAGCAATAGCGAGTCCAACGCCGCGCTTAACGTGCTGGGTGGCAGCGATTATCGCGTCTCTGTTTTGGCGGTCGGCACACAACAAGGTGCGCCAATCAAACTGCCAGACGGCAAATTGCTGGAACAAAATGGCATACCTGTGGTTGCGAAGCTCGACCTGAATACCT
Source organism: Enterovibrio litoreus (assembly GCF_045679545.1). NCBI lineage: Bacteria > Pseudomonadati > Pseudomonadota > Gammaproteobacteria > Vibrionales > Vibrionaceae > Enterovibrio > Enterovibrio litoreus. The sequence continues at coordinate 754,445 of NZ_CP166195.1, read as the reverse complement.
TGGCATCTATCACCCAGAAAACAGGCGGTATGCTCCAACAGTGGCAACCAACCAACCGAGACGTGAATAACCTCGTCGCGTTTAGCGCCAAGCCGCTCGACGGCAACGCCGATGGGAAGAGTAAAACCATTGAAGAACGCATCAACGATGGGTTCTGGCTGATCCTGCCTATCATGTTACTCGCGCTGTTTGGCTTTCGAAAAGGTGTGGTGTTAGCCGCCTTGATTGTCGTGATGCCCATTAATCCGGTTTCGGCTGCGGCTTTTAAGACCGACGATCAACAAGCCTATGAGCAGTTTGAATCAGGCAACTACCAAGACGCCGCGAACACCTTTGCATCGCCATCGTGGAAAGGCATCGCGCAGTACAAAGCAGGCGATTATCAGGGTGCGATAGAGACATTGTCGCAATTGGATGATCCGGTTTCTCAATACAACCTCGGCAATGCGTTCGCCCAGGCTGGCGATTTAGAGGCTGCTCAGAAAACCTATGAATCTTTGCTGGCGAAAAACCCGAATAACGCCGATGCCAAGCACAATCTGGATGTCGTAAAAAAAGCCCTCGAACAGCAGAAACAGCAGAAACAGCAACAACAAGAACAGAAAGATCAGCAAAACAACGACCAACAGCAGGGTGAGGGTGACGAGTCACAGGACAAGTCTCAAAACCAGCAAGGCTCCCAAGACCAGAACCAGCAAGGCAGTCAAGATCAGTCATCGCAGGATCAACAGCAAGAAGGTCAGTCTGGGCAACAGCAGGATCAGTCTCAGCAAGAGGGCTCTGGGCAAGAGAGTTCTGAGCAAGAACGTTCGGGCCAAGAAAGCGCAGATCAACAACAAGAGCAATCCTCTGAACAGAGTCAGCCGCAAAGCGCCGACGCCAACAAGCAAGACGGTGCCGAGCAGCAAAGCGAAGCCAAATCTGAGCAAGAGCAAACCAAAGAACAAGACGGACAGCAGAATGAACAAGGTCAGGATGGCGAACAAAATCAGGACGGAGAACAAGGCGAACAGCCAGCGGCAATGGCCTCTGAATCCGGTGAGCCTGCCAACGACAGCGATGCCCTGACCGCCAGCAATCCGGTACTTAAAAAGCTCGAGCAAGTGCAGGATGATACCGCCGCCTTGCTTCGCGCTCAGTTAATCCTTCAGGCGAGGCAAAAAGAGATGCCGCAGCCTACTGAAAATTCATGGTGAACAAAGAATGAACGATCAGAGATTTTCGCTGATGTCACTGTCACAACAGGCCAAAGCCGCCTTGCTAATTGCCGCAATGGCGATTGCGTCTCTACCCAGCGCGGCATTTGCGGCAACCGCCGAAGCCACGGTGTCGAAAAACGTGGTCGCGTTGGGTGACGCAATACAACTGACCATTTCTGTCGATGAAAGCGTGAGTAATAACGCTCTGGATCTCTCGCCACTCGACAAAGATTTCATCTATGGCAGACCGAGCGTGAGCAGCAACACCTCTTACATCAATGGTACATTAACGCGCAGCACCATATGGCGCGTGGCAATCGCAGGCAAACAGGTCGGCAGTTACACCATTCCGGCGTTAACCATTGATGGCATGAGCACTGATCCCATCACCATCAAGGTCGAGGAAGCGGGTCAGGCGACAGCACAAGTCGATACGCAAGCAGTGGACGTGATCGCCACACTTGATCGTCACGATGGCTATATTGGCGAAACCTTCAACTATCGCGTTCGCTTGATGATCGGCACACGGTTAGATTCCCCTGCCCTGCAAGCGCCGTTCGGTGAAGGCTTGGACGTGACACAAATCGGCGAAGATGTGCAAGCCGAGGCCGTGGTGAATGGTCGTCGCTATGTAGTGATCAGTCGTCAGTATCAAATCACGCCAACCCAAGCGGGTGAACTCACGATTGAAGGCGCAGTGTTTACTGGTACAGAAGTAAAAGGTAATGGCTGGGGGGCATCCATTGGTCTGCCGATGAGTCGCCAAGCGAATGGTCTCACGTTGAACATTGCTGACAAACCTGCAGATTTCCAAGGCTTGTGGCTTCCAACCCCGCACCTTGAGCTAACTCAAAGTTGGCAACCGGACACGCTAAGTCAACGACTCAGCACCGAGGTGGGTGAGCCGATTAACCGCACTATCACCCTGAAAATCAAAAACATTGCCCAAAGCGCCATGCCAAATCTCAATCTGGATTATCCCACCAGCGTGAGTGTGTATTCCGATAAACCCGAATACACAGAGGAAGGCGATTACACAGTAATGACGATAAAACAGGTGATCATTCCGCGCCAAGAAGGACAAATCACCTTGCCGTCATTGTCGATTAATTGGTTCAATACCACCGACAAGAAACAGCAAACCAGCGAGATTGAGGCACTGACGTTAACCGTCTCCCCCGGCGAACACGCGCCAGTAACTCAAACGGCTCAGCCAGACACTAACGTCAACATTGCGCCGTCTGAAACAGCGCCAACGGAAGAGGTTAACATCGTTGCCCAAGCGGGTTACTGGCCATGGGCGACAGGTTTCTTTGCCGTTTTATGGCTCGGCACATTGGGCATGTACTTGCGTAGATCAAAGGCTAACGTCGCCTACACAGCAGAAACACACAGCCCAACATCGCCTCATGCTGACAACGCCCTGCTCGCGCTGATAGCGGCAGTGAGTAGCAATAATGCCGTCGCAGTAGCGACTCACTATCGCAATTGGCAAACCAGTCATCTACCGAACGATTTACGCGAGAAAATTGGTGCGGAAATTAACGCCATGATGGAAAGCCGATACCGTTCGCAATCCCAAGATTGGAACAGTAGCGAATTGCTTGCGCTACTCAGACAAGCTGAGAAAGTGAAAAGCCACAAAACCAAAGGCCAATCACTCAGCGAGCTAACCCCTTAGGCTCAGTGAAGTGTTCACAGCCTAGAAACGACAGCATAAATAAACAAAAAAACCGGAAGTCGCCTTCCGGTTTTTTATGCGCTGCTTTTTAAGTGCCGCATGGGCTAGTTCAAGAAGCGTCGATTCTCTGAATCAAGCTCTGACGCTATCTTCGCCAATCGATTACTGTTCTCACGCGTATTAATCGCATGACCGGCTAGGTTATCCACCTCCGTCAGGATGCGGTTAATCGTTTGGCTCACTTCTTCAATCACCGCACTTTGCGCCTCAGTAGATTGCGCCACACTGCTGTTAATCGCCGTAATGGTATTGATACTACTCGAAATATCATTCAGTGAGTTCTTGGTGTTGGCGGTTTGCTGCACACATACCTCAGCCTGTTCGGTACTCCTCTCCATCGAGGATACCGCCTTAGTAGAATTGTCCTGAAGGCGTATGATCATCGCTTGAATTTCTGCTGTGGAATCTTGCGTACGTGCCGCCAGAGAACGAACTTCATCCGCCACCACCGCAAAACCTCGTCCTTGTTCACCCGCACGTGCAGCTTCGATAGCGGCATTTAGCGCCAGAAGATTGGTCTGCTCAGCAATGCTTTGAATCGTGTCAAGAATCTTGGTGATGTTATTGCTATCCTGCTTGAGCGACTCAATCACAGTCGATGCATCAAGCATCAGGGTTTTTAATGCATTGATGCTGTCGTTCGCAAGACTGATATCTGACAAGCCCGATTCCGCCGCTTTCACCGCACCTTCAGCTTCCACTGCTGCTGACGATGCATTCTCTCTAGCCTCACTCACAGATGACACCATTTGGCTTGCGGACACTGACACCTGAGACAATGAATCGCGCTGTACTAAACTGATTTGCTCATTCTTGCCAGCGATATCCTCAAGCTCAACGGTTGAGGTTTTCAAATTCCCCGTAGACTGCTCGAGCTGTTTAGTAATGTCACGCAGCGCACTAATAAAGAAGTTAAAACTGGTCGAAAGCTTGGCAATTTCATCATTGCCTGACTGCGGCAATTGTTTCCGCAGGTCTATTTCATTGTTCGCCGTTCTCACTGACGACACGGTTTCAATCACAACGCCCAACGGGTTAAGTAAACGACGAATAACCAGCCAAGCCACAAAACCAAACAGAGCCGCAGCGACCACTTGCAATGACACCATAATGGTCATCCAATCATCTGTTCTCGCTTGTGCTTGCATCAGGCTCTTGTTTGAACGGTTTTCAAGAAGATCGAAAAACTGATTAACGGGCACTGCGATTTTGTCGAGCTCTTTAAAGTAGTTCGCATCGTAAAGAATACGAATAGCAAACTGCTGCACCGTTTCCCCTGGAAGCATCTCAAATGGCCCTTCAACAAAACGCCCCTGACTGATACTTTCCATGGCTTGCGTTTCGGTTTCAACCAATTGGTTTGAATAAGAAATCGAGGTTTCTAACAAGCCCAACTCTTCTTCGGTAAAACCAAGGTTTGTCATGATCGTTAGCTGATCGATTTTTTCGCCAGGAAACAGGTCGCGGTGAACCCAATTGGGTCGAGCCGTCTTACCACTGCTCCAATCAATGATGTCAAAATATCTTTCCCAATGTATTTGGTTGCCCGTCGCCACAAAGGAACGTGCTTCTCTTGTCAATGACGCAGACACTTTCACAAACTCGTTAGCAATCTGATTAGAGAGGAAGCGCTGTTCCGCTTGGGCGCGCTGAGCATCACTGACTTTCGTGACCTGCAATCCAGACAATATGGCAAACACAATGGCCAAAATCGCTGCCGAAATAGAAAGTACGACTTTTTGTCTAATCAACATGGCATCCCCTAAAATACTTTAGTATCAAATAGTTATTATTGTCACACCAGAAGTATAGTCAGTATGAACCACTTCCCTCATTTAATATCAAGGTAATCAGTAAGAACGGGGCACGCCGAAGAAGAGACGCAGATGCAACCCGAGATATAGCTATCTATTCCTCTGACTTGGGAACATACTGAACTCAGCTATGCATAGCTTTGATAAAACAGAAAGAGGTCGTTGCTTAGCAAGGCCCTGAGGTCAGAACACACTGACGCTGGGCATAGATAGTCACCTGAAAGGAAAGCATCATGAGTAAGGGACAAAACAGCAAAAAGAACGACAAGAAGAAACCAGTTCGCACCGCAAAAGAGAAAAAAGCGGATAAGAACGCCAAGAAAACCATCACTAACGTTTTCAGTAAGTAGACCTATACCCAAGTATAAAATGGCCATCAAATCGCATTGATGGCCTTTTTTTCATTAGACATCAGATCTGAAATTTTATATTTCCCCTACCTTTTAAACTGGCTTTCCCAAGCCAATATGCTCACGCTAATGTAACCATTTCACATGCATTGTTGCGCCCTTGTTACCCCTTAATATTTGAATACAATTCGAGGTAGATCCTCACGTAAACCTCCTACCGTATAAACCCGTATATTGATATAGATCAATAATCGACACCTTTGCAGACAGTCAGAGCATCGACGTCACCCGATCACAACTCGCGTTTTTATTTGTACGTGTTCGCACGATACCCCCATTTTCGGGTTGTTCATGATTGAGGTACCAAAATGTTAGAAACCCTTATGTTGTCGCGGATACAGTTCGCGGCGAACATCAGCTTCCATATCCTTTTCCCGACGATCACCATTGCGTTGGGCTGGATGCTGGTGTTCTTCAAACTCCGCTTTAACCGAACGCAAGATTCCGTTTGGCTGGATCTCTATTACTTCTGGGTAAAGGTGTTCGCGTTAACCTTCGCACTGGGCGTGGTATCAGGCATTACCATGAGTTTCCAATTTGGCACCAACTGGCCGGGCTTTATGGAACGCGTGGGCAATGTGGCGGGCCCGTTGCTGGGTTATGAAGTCATGACCGCGTTCTTCATGGAAGCCACCTTCCTTGGCGTCATGTTGTTTGGGCGCGGCAAAGTGGCGGATTGGGTACATACGCTCGCAACAATATTGGTGGCAGTGGGCACAAGCCTCTCGGCATTTTGGATATTGGTGCTCAACAGTTGGATGCACACGCCCGCGGGTTATGAGTTGATTGACGGCATTGTTCACGTTACCAGTTGGAAAGAGGTGATATTGAACCCGTCACTGCCGTATCGACTGGCACACACTTTGTTGGCATCTGGCCTAACTGCCAGTTTCTTGATTGCAGGTATTAGTGCCTATCAATACCTTAAAAAGCCCGATCATCGCGTGGCAAAAACAGGGCTGAAAGTCTCGATACTTGCCGCTGCAGGACTGATTCCGGTGCAGATTTTTGTCGGTGACTTACATGGTTTGAACACCCTTGAGCATCAACCCGAGAAAATCGCCGCAATGGAAGGAGTGTGGGAAACCCAAAATGGCGCGCCGCTTCTGCTGTTTGCGGTCCCTAATGAAGATACTCGTAGTAATGCGATGGAAATTGGCATTCCGAAGTTGGCGAGCCTGATCCTCACCCATGACTTAAATGGTGAATTGGTTGGCTTAAATGATTTTGAAGATCACCCGCCTGTGTCGCCGCTGTTCTATGGTTTTCGCATCATGGTTGGTGTGGGTGTGCTGATGCTTTTGGTCGCCAGCTATGGCGCAGTTAGGATCATTCGTAAGCGCGAATTGCCAAAGCCATACCTATACGGGCTAGTCGCAATGACCTTCTCCGGCTGGATAGCCACTTTGGCTGGCTGGTATGTGACGGAAATTGGTCGTCAGCCTTGGTTGGTGAGCGGTGTGCTACGCACTTCAGAGGCGGTCACCACAGTGCCGAGCGGCCATGTCATGATTTCACTGACGATGTATTTGGTGGTCTATGTGGTGTTGCTGGTGGCCTATATTCGCACCTTGTTCTATTTGGCGAGGAAGGCCATCCATGCCGAGCATGACACGCCGACTGCATCCACTCAGGAGGCAATCGTATGATGGATTACTTGCCGGAAATCTACTTGCTGCTATTGGGTTTTTCCGCCTTCATGTACGCCATTCTTGATGGCTACGATCTTGGTGTGGGCATCTTATTGCCCGCTAATCACCAAGCGCAGCGCGACAGAATGATTGCCTCTATTGGCCCGTTCTGGGATGCCAATGAAACCTGGTTGGTACTGGCGATTGGCATCTTGCTGATAGCCTTTCCGCCTGCGCACAGCTTGATCCTGACAGAGCTTTATCTGCCTACCGCCGTCATGCTGTTTGCCCTTATTATGCGAGGTGTCGCATTTGATTTTCGCGCCAAAGCGAAAGCCGAGCGCAAAGACACGTGGGATCGCTGTTTTAAAGCTGGCTCGCTGATAGCGTCATTGTCGCAAGGCTACATGATGGGTCGCTACATAATGGGCTTTGAGTCGTCACCGTCTGCATACAGTTTCGCTCTATTAAGTGCGCTATGTGTCACCGCGGCGTATGTCTATATCGGCGGTGCGTGGCTGGTGCTGAAAACCGAAGGGGAATTGCAAATTCGCGCTGCGAGATGGTCTCGTCGTGCGGGCTGGTTGGCGGCGATTGGCATTGCTTCAGTGAGTATTGTGAACCCTATCGTTAACGAGCAAGTCGCCGAGCGCTGGTTCAGCTTCCCTGAAATGCTGTTGCTCGCCCCTGTACCATTGGTCGTGATGTCCATCATTTACCTGGTTGACCGCTATCTGCGTCAAGTCCCCATGAAAGATGATTTGGGTGCAAGATGGCCTTTCTTCGGCGTAAGCATGATCTTTGCGCTCAGTTTCTTAGGGTTGGCCTATAGCTTCTTCCCGTATGTGGTGCCGGGTATCATGACGGCACAAGAGGCGGCTAGCTCTCCCGCCACACTGAAGATTGTCGGTGTCGGCGCAGCGTTCGTCATGCCCATGATCTTACTTTATACCTTTGTGGTTTATCGAATATTCAAAGGAAAGGCAACAGAGCTTAGCTATCAGTAGATTCTGGTATCAATAGAAAGCCCTGTTAACTATTGATTTAGTTGGAAATAGATAAGAGAAAGGCGCACCGATTGGGGTGCGCCTTTATGTTTGGGTGTTTACAGTGAGGCGGTCTGCTGGGACACGGTCTACTAGGACAGGCAAAGTTAAGGCTCCTTTAATCGATGACTCTGTGCCTATATGGTTCCCTTTTCCACTTTCGTGTAAGTGTCTAGCCATTCAGCAACGCAAAACCCTAAACGACTGAGTATGTCGGGTTCACGACTCTCAATATGACCACGTTTATCTTCTCGGCATTGCCGTCCTGCCCAATCGACAAGCTCTAGGTAATCCATCAATCGAAAAGGAATACCGTCTGGCATCTGTTTTCTTGGGTTTTCAGCAAAGGGGAATAGGTGCAGTGCGGTAGTTTACTTTCTTAGAGTGTATTTCCCCGTTGTTTCGTTGTTCTTGCTTAGTGGCTTAATGGCTTAATGGCTTAATGGCTTAGCCGGATTGTCAAAATACAAAAAACCGGAAGTCGCCTTCCGGTTTTTTTGTTGCCACATGTGGAGGCCACGGCTCGGTGAAGTCACTACACCTTAAAGCGCGCAACCTTGCTTGAAAGCGCTTCTTGATGCTGCAGTAACAACTGGATGGTTTTTTCGTTTTGGCGAATATGACCCAACGCCGTTTCACCGAGTACCTGCACGTTTGAGATATTTACAGCGATACTCTTGGCCACTTCTTCTTGTTGGGCAATTGCACTCGCGCTTTGCTGATTCATACCGCTTAAATTATTAATCTCTCCCGCCACGCAATTCAGCGATTCTTGTGCTTTTGCGGCAATACTTGCGGTTTTTTCTCCCTCTGCCATGCCGCTACTCATTACTTTTACGGCTTCATGAGCACTTTTTTGCAGCTGCTGAATACGCGCCTGAATAACACCCGTGCTATCTTGCGTTCGGGTTGCCAAGGTGCGAACCTCATCAGCCACGACAGCAAATCCACGCCCTTGCTCACCAGCACGTGCCGCTTCTATTGCTGCATTCAATGCCAGAAGGTTGGTTTGTTCGGCAATCCCATTAATGTCAGATAGGATGGCTTCTATGTTATTGACATCACTCAGAACAAAATTAATGACCTCTGTACCACGCGTCACTTCTTGAACCAGACCCGACACGGCGACAGAAGCTTCTTGTACCTGAACCAAGGTGGCTTTCGTATTTTGATCGATTGAAAGTACCGATTGACTTGCGTCTTGCGCGCCACTGGCAACCTCGGTCGAATTGGCTGCCATTTCTTCCGCCGAGGTCGCGATGGTAACCACTTCACGCGTCTGCTGATCGCTAATGTTAGACGTTTCATTGGAAGCATGAGAAAGCTCGGTCATGGCTTCACGTACTGAAGAAATTGAGCTATTCATATCAACGACAAGATTTTGCACCCTGGCGATAAATCGGTCGACTGCGTTGCCAAGTTGTCCAAATTCGTCTGGAGAAGAAATCTCTACTCGACGCGTCAAGTCCCCTTCGCCATCGGCGATATCCGTCATTCGCGTCAGCAGTCGGTCGATAGGAGTCAAAATTTGACGCATCAGAACCCAGCCCATGATCAACACCAAAACCAGTCCACCAATAAGTACTGATTTAAACGTCGACGCCGCCGTTGCCTCATCTGCAAGCGTTTCGGTAGCATGGTTTTCTACCGTCCCGTCTGCATATTCCTCAAGTTCCCCAATAAATGCCAATAAGGTGCTGGAGGCTCGGTTGTAGCTATCTAACGCTGTTTTGAATGCGCCATAAGCAGCGACGACGTTATCCAGCGCGGCATTGTGACCATTATTTAAGCGTTTAAATACATCCGCATAAGTCTCATCACCCCACGCTCCACCCGCAGACACATCAAAGCGGCCTGTAGAAAACATTTCCTCATTTGCCTCATTTTGAAAAGCGCGCGCTTCTTCTATCTTAATTTGCTGCGAGGCAAAGTCTTCGCCATCAAGCAACCGCTGTGTTTGATAGAGTTTCCACAACAACCCAATGTTTGATTCCATGCCGCCATCAGCCGCTTGCCAACGAGGTTGGATATCAACACGCCAAGTCACAAACTTGTCAGGGCTGCCTTCAAGCTCTTCGACTGCACTGTCACCGAGCTCTTCCAGCTGCTCACCCAAATCGACCAATTCAGCGGTAGCAATGTCATAATTTTCTTTCGCCGCAGAAAACAACGCAACCTGCTTAATAAGTGCATCCCTATTTGATAAATACTGCTGATACGTTGTCTTGAAATCATCTGTGCGAGCCGCCCCAATCAAACCTGCGGCGATCAATCGAGACGAAGCCTCTCGAGCGCTTTCATCGGCATTGGCAAGCCGCGCCATAACCGACGCTTTGTCTGCACCGCCAATCAGGTCATACACCGCAAGCATCTGTGCTTCCACCTCGATGGAGGTCTCCATCGCGCCGTCAGCAGTGTCCCAAGCTGGCCCAACAATATACTGAAGAGATTTAGAACTATTGGACAAAGACAAAACAGCTAAGCCACTGATAATGGCAATAACCAAACCTATAAAACCAAAGCTTAATATAATTTTTGACTTTATTTTCATTAAGTTACACCCTTAATCTCACAAAAACATAAACAGTAACGAGGTTTGACAAACACTAACCAGCCAATCGACACTGTGACAGTTGAATCACTATTGACAAAAGTGTAGACAAATACTTGCCATCATCATGAGAAAGTTGTTCACACAAAATTGGGCGAAGTAGCAGATCAGGTAAAAACAGAATGTATCAATGTGATGCACATGGCGACGCACATGCTTTTTTGGGCTGGCAGGGTGGATGACGTGAAATAACCCAGTTTTTGCAGCTTAGGATAAAGGCAGGATTCACTTTCACATTGAAATGAATAGGTTTTACTATCCTTTGTTTTTTGATATCTCTAGCGCGAGAAAAGACGATCAAAAAAGCCAGCCGCGATGAAATCAACAAATGATCAAATCTAGATACGACTGGCTTTTACAAAGGCGTTTAGTGACCGATTACCACATCAAATCGTCAGGGATTTTGAAGTCTGCATATGGATCATCTTCGTCAATCTCTTGCTCGTTAACGGTGTTGTTAACGATGATTGTCTCTTCATCTCGTTGGCTGATTTTGTCTGCCACCACGCCTGGTACAATAGCGTAGCCATCAAGGTAGCGTGCAATCGCCAAACGGCCATTTACCAACTGCGCTTGGATGTCTTTATTGACGTAAAGTTTTTTCACCAAAGTACCATCAGTGAAGTTGTAACCAATGTCGCCGTCTCTACGATCAATTTTGTTCATTTCAACAAGCTGCTTCACTTGTGCGGCGATCGCTTTCTTTTCAACTTCCATCTGCTTCTGACGATTAAGCTCTTGATCTTGGGCGATTTGCGCTGAGCGATTTTCTTCAACAGCGGCTTTGGCTTCTTTTGCCAAGGTGCGGGATTTTTTTGACGTCTTCCCTGCTTTTTTCATTGCCTTTTTGTCGATAAGACCAGCTTTCAGCATCTGCTCTTGTAGTGTTAGTTTTGCCATTTTGACTCCGCCACGGGCACAGTTTTATTAATGAGGGTTTTAAAAACGCGTATAGCCTGATGATACCATCGCTCACGCCACTTAAAAGAACGAATAATCAAGGGCAGGCCATCTAAACTCGCCATTGCGTGTTAACGCATCACCTTGTACTCGATTTCTTCTTCCTCTCATTTCAAAAAAGCCTCGGTATTTACCGAGGCCAATGCTTGTTTAGGCACAGAAATATTGACCACTATTACGGCTGTTGACGTGTCGCCGTTAGCACTATTTCACGTACACATACATTCTGTGGCTGGTTGTATGCGTAGGTCACTGCGTTAGCGATGTCATCCGCGGCTAGAATACCGCCCATGTCTTCTTTCCAGCTTTCGTAGCCAGCTTTTATTTCATCGCTCGTCGTGTGAGACAAGAGTTCGGTTTCTACTGCGCCTGGTGCAATGGTGATAACACGAACGTTTGCGGCTGCCACTTCTTCACGTACATTTTCAGAGATGGCATGAACTGCGAACTTGGTACCGCAGTATGCTGCGTGGTTCGGAAATGTTTTACGGCCAGCGACGGAACTGATGTTAATGATGGTGCCGCTATTACGCGCAATCATTGGTGCAAGTACGGCTTGCATGCCATTGAGTAGGCCCACCACATTCACATTGAACATGGTTTGCCATTCCGCCGCGTCTTGAGTAGACACATCGCCAAGCAACATCACACCCGCGTTGTTAACCAGCAGATCGGCTTCGCCGTACATGGCTTGTGCAGCAGCAACGGCATCATCGAAAGAGGCTTTGTCTGTCACATCAACTTGCTTACACAGGGTGTTTGGTAAGTTCAATGCTTCAAGGCGCTCTACACGACGTGCAAGCAACAACAGTGGATGACCTTGCGCTGAGAATTGTTTTGCGATGGCTTCGCCAATACCTGAGCTTGCACCAGTGATAACAACTAACTTTTTCATGCTCTACCTCGATCGGATTGTTTGTTTTTGTTATTGGGTGTTTCTTATTGAGGCTGCATTCTAAATAAGTCATGATTGTTAATATATATATCACAATAAAACTCAGTGTTACCTTATGAGCACCAATAGAGACCCATTGATCGATAACCTGCACGACATTCGCGCCTTCGTGGCCATTGCCGGATCAGGCAGTTTTTCAAAAGCGGCGGATAAACTCGGTGCATCCCGCGCGCACATGTCACGTCAGCTTAGTCAGCTTGAATCTCGCTTAGGCGTGCAGCTCATCATTCGTACTACTCGCTCTCAACGATTAACCACAGCAGGCGAAGCATTCTTTACGCGCTGCCAAGCAGCGCTAATGCAAATTGATGATGCGATTTCCCTCGCCAGTGATGATGCCGATCAGATGAAAGGGTCTATTGCCGTGAATTGTGTTGGCGGGATCATTGGAGAATCACTGATTGGCGACGCCATTCATCAGTTCTGCGCGGCCCACCGCGATATCCATGTTGAACTCGATTTCAGCTCGGAGCGCGTCGACTTGATTCAATCGCGTTTTGATTTGGTTGTCCGTATGGGAGCGCTACCCGACTCTTTATTAATTGGGCGCGAAATGGGAAACATCAACATTGGCACCTATGCCTCCCCCCAATATTTGGCGCAAAACGGAAGACCCAATCACCCTCACGATTTACAACAACACGATTGCCTGACAGGTTCAGTGACTAAGTGGAAATACGTGAATATCCAAGATGCCCAGCAACATATCGAAGTCGATGTGGGCGGCAATTTACAATGTAAAAATGGACATGTGCTTTTGAACGCAGCATTGCGAGGGAATGGGATCTGTCGCTTGCCAGATTTGTACTGTACAGAAGCTGTTGCCGAAGGGAAATTGGAAGCCGTATTTATGGATTGGAAGGTTGATAACGTGCCTCTTTATCTGCTCTACCACAAAGATCGCCACCAGCCAGCAAGACTCAAAGCGCTGATCTCCCATTTGATGGCGGGCATTCCTCCGCAACTGCGAACAGCAAACTAACTAACGCGCTAGAACAATGTTGAAGCATAAAAAAACCACGCCACTCGAAAAGAGTCTGGCGTGGTTTATGTTTTAAATACTAATAAAATGGCTTTACGCGGGTTCGATAGCTTCTTCTATCGCCTTTTGTTTTGCCGCCAACGTTGCCGCTTTTTTGGCTTTACGTGATTTGTGTTTCTCGCGCCCTGCCAACCAAATCAACGGCACCACGATCAAGGTTGTACCGACTATCATGATCATGTCAGGCACTTCACCAAACAGTACCAAGCCAACACCCACCGCGCACACTAAGCCGCTGTATTCCGCGCTGGCGATTTTGTTGCTCTCCGCGGCGCGATACGCAATTACACAGGTGGCGGCATAGACCAAGATGAATGCGGTCGAACCTGCCGCGCGCCAGAATAAATCCAAGCTAAATGGCATGCCTTCATACAAAGCCAGCGCAAACGCGATAGGAATACCAATTAAGTTATGCAACAGCAAGGTCTGTGACACCGTTTGCTCACGCGGGATTTTCGGGATCAACAAGTTGTTGACCGCCAGCGTCACCGCCACAATCAGCGCGGATGACGCCCCCCAATCAAGCTCTGTCGGACGCACCAAAATCAGCACGCCAATAAACCCAACAACGGCGGCAATAATCGACGATGCTGACAATTTTTCTCTCAGAAAAATGGCCGCCAACGGCAGCATGATCAGTGGTGCAGCATAGAAAATGGCGTTCGCGGTTGCCAACGGCATGGTCGTCAGTGCGATCACAGAAAAGAACACACCGAGTAACCAAATGTGCGCACGCAGCGCATGCCACTTCAAGCCTTTGTTTAAGTTTTTTACGGGTGCCGTCAAACAGAAAGGCAGCAAAATGAGAACGGCAGACACCTGGCGAAATAACGCGAATTGGAAGATAGCGCCATCTGGCCCACCCTCCATGGTTTTAACCAGCGCGTCGGAAAACGTCGCGCTGAGGTTGCCAATAACCAACAAGGTCATGGCCAATCCAACAGAAATAGTACGCACGATAAAGGCTCCGGTTCGTGATGATGAGATCAAACATTGATCACAAAAACACATACTAGCCTCGCTTTAGCATGACGTATAATGATGAAAATACTTCTTCCATGAGTTATTTAGATAATGAAGCTTCCACCACTACGTGCAGTGCAATATTTCGAGGTGGTTGCCCGTCTAAATAGCTTCTCTAAAGCGGCTGAACGCTTGAGCGTGACGCAAAGTGCAGTTAGCCATCAAATACGCTTACTGGAAGATTTTTTGGGCGAATCTTTGTTTGATCGCCAAGGCCGTTCACTGCAACTCACCCCTGTCGGTCAACGCTATTACGATGACGTTGCTGACCCGCTACAGGCCATCGCTCGTGCCAGCCATCAAGTCAGAGAAGGTGTATCTGGCCAGCTGAGATTAGCCGTTTTCAGCTCGCTTGCCGTGAAATGGCTCATGCCGCAATTATCTGACTTTCGACAAAAACACCCTGAAATCGATCTCGCTCTGGAAATGTTCGCAGACCACCCTCACCTTTCCGATAAACTGGCCGATTGCTTTATTATCGACTTCGAGCCGGGGCGAAACTACCAGTACGATTTGCTTTACAAAGAATATTTATACCCGGTTTGTAGCCACAAGATTTGGCAACAAATCAAAGACAAGCCGTTGCCTGAAGCGCTTTGGGATTATCCGCTACTGTCTGTTACATCCCTCATGGAGAACGACTGGGTTCAGTGGTGTAAATTGGGTGGGTTTTCATTGCCAAACACGGTAAAAATCCATTCGTTCAGCCACATGCTGCTTGCGACCGAGGCGGCGCGCTATGAACACGGTATTACCTTTTTGAATCACTACTTCATGAACGAAATTGATCGCGAGCAGTTGGTGCGTATTCCCATGCATGAAATGCCGACCGGTGACAGCCTGTATTTTGTGTACAAGAAGCACAGATCACGCCAGCCCGAAATACTCAAACTGGGTCGCTGGTTGCAGCAAATCTCTGCACAAGATGAAATGGGCACATAGCGCAGCCACCTAAGCACTGCTACCTTATATTGCTTTTTCTATCGTCTTTTTGGGTTTCGCAACGTCACTGAATCTCATTGTTCACCGCTTGTTTTTGAACACGTCTATTTCTCCCTCTACTTCCTCTGTGTACCTCTATTGCTAGCACTTGTCTAAACAGGCATTTACGTGAATTACGTCTAGACTTAAATGTGAGCCAAAGCCAATTTTTGGGTTGATGATCTTATTCTTGATTCACTGGAAGGCATGAAATGAAGCAAATAACGTTCGAAAACCATCATGCAAGCCGGCGATTTTCGACCGCCTATGCGGCATTGTGCTGCATGCTGATCACGTCTGCGATCGCACCCACATCGAGTCAAGCTGCTTCAACAACCACGAAAAGCACTGGCTATGGATATTCCGATCTGTACGGCGAACTCACGCCCACGCAAGTGTATTCCTTAGTGAAGAACATCGATTCGATGGTGATGCACTACGCCTACAAATATCAGCCGTCCATTGCACGCGATTTGCCACGAAAAATTGTTCTCGTGAACGGTTACAAACCTGAACAAGTCTTCGTCTCACTGGGAAATCTATGTGATGACATCGACCGCTTGGCCATGCGCTACGATGTTCCACCCGTTGCACGCGTTAAACGCCAAGCCAATGAAGCTATTCCTGCCGAAGTGTTTTTGTTAGCCGGAGCGAGCTTAGACACCTTATCGAAAACGCTCTCTAACATTGAGCCAGAAAACAACTTTGGCGATTTTTATTCTCATCGCACTTATGCACGAGCCAAAACCCCGTCAGACGTCTATGCACTTGTCGAACTGATCCACAGAAAACTGACCGTGTTACTTGGTGAACAGCAGCAACTTAGCAAACAGACAAAAATGGACGAGTGAATAGCCAATGAAGCTTAAATATTTCCGCTATACGATTGGAAAGCGCCTCGCTTTGGGTTTTGGTTTAGTCCTTGCCATATTGGTGGCCGCTGTCACTCTGTCCAGCGCAAGACTAACGGAAGTGCAAGACGTTGAACAAGAGCTGGTTAACTCCACGTTTTCCGCTACCTTGGCTAGCAACCAACTGGTGGCAGAAGTCAATAAATCGCTGGCTATTCTTCGCGGATACCTCGTGTTGGGTGACCCCGAATTCAAACTACAACGACAAGCGGTCTGGGAAAGTATTAATCAACAACTGGCCGTGCTGGATGCCAATACCGATAACGATCATCAGCAAATCAAAGATTACAAAGAAAAGCTGGCAACGCTAAGAGCAAGTTTGGCGCAATACCGCTCTGCACAAGATGATGCAGAACGCATTGCACATACCGCTGATGAACAACCCGCGATGAAGATTTATGCGGAACAAGGCGAGCCCATCGTGCTGAGGCTGGTTTACGCCATCAATTACCTGACCAGTATTGAACGAGGGTTGCCTGCAACGCCAGAACGTAAAGAACTACTGGGGTTATTTGCAGAATCCAGCGCGTCATTCTCATTAGGGCTTGCGGCCGTTCAATCCTATTTGCTGAGTGGGAACCAAACGTTTAAAGCCTCATTTTTCGAGCAATGGACGACCAATACACGCCTTTTTCATACCCTGGAAGACCACAAGCACCTTCTCACTCGCGAGCAAGCTGAGTACATGGAAGAATACTCAAAATACCGTGACCAGTTCTCCCCTCTTGTCACACAAATGTTCGCAGTGAGAGACTCCGATCAGTGGAACATGTCGCAATATCTGTTGGGAACCAAAGCCTCGCCCTTAGCCACGCTGTCGCTCACTTTGATCGAAGACATCGTGACGGTACAAAACGAAACACTGAAAACAGAAATGGAAAAGCTCAATAATCTCAATCTCGAAATCACTACGGTGCTTAAGCTGACCGGGTTTGCCGGTGTGATCATGGGCATTTTAGTTGCCGTTTTAATCACGCGGTCAGTGACTAAGCCTCTTATTGACATGACTAGAAGTCTCAAAGCCGTTTCTAAAAATGGGGATTACTCTGTTCGCCTTAGTGTTAAAGGAAACGACGAAATCAGTCAATCTTCCGAGGCATTCAACACGTTAATGACGGCAACGCAAAACGCACTCAGTGAAATAAACACCGTGATGGCACGTATTTCAGAGGGGGATCTCAGCGTTCGCATTCAAGGGGATTACAGCGGTGATTTACTGTCCATCAAAGAGGCCACTAACCACTCTCTGAACAACGCCGAATTGGTGGAGCAAGCCAAACTGGAAACGGAGAAAACGTCGCAAGTCATTGCGCAAGAGAATGCACAAGTGCGTCAGGCACTCGACAGTGTTTCAAACAACATCATGCTAGCCAACAGCAGCAATGAAATCATCTATCTCAATGATGCAGCCAAAACAATGCTGGTGGACGCTCAGGACGATTTTAGGAAAGAAATTAAGAACTTTAACCCGTCAAAAGTCATTGGCGAACACATTGATGTGTTCCATCGTGTGCCAACCAAACAGCAGAACATTCTGGCCAAGCTCACTACTGCGTTTAAAAGTGAATTCTTTGTTGGCGATAAAGTCATGTCAATCAATGCCATGCCAATGACAGACTTAAATGGCGATCGTATTGGCACTGTGATTGAGTGGAAAGATCGCACAGCAGAAGTCGCCATTGAACGCGAAATCGCAGAGGTGATTTCCGGTGCGACCCGCGGAGATTTCAGTGGCCGTATCGAGATGGTGGGAAAAGAGGGCTTTTTTTACAATTTGGCAGAAGGGCTCAACGTACTCACGGAAAACGTCGAAAGCTCTCTTGCTGATATGCAGCGAATACTCGCCGCTATGGCCAAAGGCGATCTGACTCAGCGTATGGAAAAATCTTACAGCGGACGACTCGCTCAGCTTAAGAACGACACCAACCAAACCATTGATAAACTCACTGAAGTTATCTATAGCATCCGCGACACGGCATCCACCGTTTCTGTCTCTTCTCGAGAAATTGTTACGGGCAATCAAGATTTGAGTATGCGCACAGAATTACAAGCCTCGTCGCTTCAATCAACCGCTGCCAGCATGGAGCAAATGACAGGCACAGTAAAACAAAGCGCGGAGAACGCCTTGTCGACCAAAATGGTAAGCATGAAAGCGCGCGCGAAGGCGCGCGAGGGCGGCAACGCAATATCACGAACCATCATAGCAATGGACGAAATTAGCGAAGCGAGCAACGAAATTGCTGAGATCATCGGCGTGATTGATGAAATTGCCTTCCAAACGAACCTATTGGCACTGAACGCAGCGGTTGAGGCCGCAAGGGCCGGTGAGCAAGGGCGTGGTTTCGCGGTGGTTGCTGGTGAGGTTCGCAACCTCGCTCAGCGTTCTGCTGGCGCCGCTAAAGAGATAAAAGACCTCATTGAAGCCAGCAAGAAAAAAGTCGCGACTGGCTCTGATTTAGTGAGCGAGTCCGGTAAAACGCTTACTGAAATCGTCGCCATGGTTGAGGACGTTGGCAGCAAAATGGAAGAGATTTCGGACGCAGCACAAGAGCAAAGCGTCGGTATTGAGCAGGTCAATTTGTCTATCACCAAAATGGACAACATGACGCAGCAAAATGCGGCTCTTGTGGAAGAAGCCACCACCGCCAGCGAAGGCATGTGGAACCTGTCTCAAGACATGACAGAAATGGTGGCGTTCTTTAATCTACCAGATAACAGGATGGACAACGTACCACGCCGCTCCCTGAGCTCAAGCATCGATGCTGATCACCTCATCTTTGATGAAGACAACGACGACATGGAAGAATACGAAAACGATGATTATGGCGATAATGAACAGGAAGCCTAAGCTAAGCCGCTCATCGCTTACGCTACTTGATATCAGCCGCTAAGCTGCACACGTCACTAAAGAGCACCCGTTCATTTTTTCATTGCTTACTGCCAACGCCCTACATGGATAAACTGTACTCATTCAGACAAATAAAAAGCGGGCTTTCGCCCGCTTCGTTGTTTCTACCTATCTATCAGCTCTATCAGCGGTTAACTCGCACGCGTTTTAAAGAAGGTTACGAGTTCTCGTAAGCTTTCTGCTTCGACCAGCAAGTTCTCACTGGCAGCAGTGGTTTCTTCCGCTAACCCTGCGTTTTGTTGTGTCATATTATCCATTTCAGTGACCGCACGGTTAATCTCGGCAATACCTTGCGATTGCTCTTGGGTGGCCGTACTCATGTCACCAATGAGCTTTGACACACTCTTAATCGCATCAACAATCTCGATTAAGTTATCGCCAGACTCTCGCACTAAATGCGTGCCGTCTTTGGTCTTGTTAACGCTGGCATTGATCAGCTCTTTGATTTCAACAGATGCTTTGGCACTTCGTTGAGCAAGGTTGCGAACCTCCCCTGCAACCACGGCAAAACCTCGGCCTTGCTCGCCGGCTCTTGCTGCTTCAACAGCGGCATTCAGTGCCAACAAATTAGTCTGGAAGGCAATTTCATTGATTACACCAATGATGTCTGAAATCTGCTTACTAGACTTTTCAATTTCTGCCATCGCGCCCACCGCTTCAAGCACCACTTTTCCACCGCGCTCCGCTTTTTGCGTTGCTTCGTTAGCCAGCATGACCGCACTTTGAGACGTATCGGCATTCTGCTGAACCGTGGCGGTGATTTCCTGCATACTCGCGGCGGTTTCTTCCAAGCTGGCGGCTTGGGATTCAGTGCGATCGCTTAAATCTGTCGTGCCCAGTTTTATCTCTCGAGCGCCGGTGCTAACAGAGTCAGACCCTCGCACAATATCTGTTACCAATTTATTAAGGTGCTCAATGGTTGAATTTAGCGCATCACGAACAGGTTCAAACTCGGCGTCCAGCGTTTCACTGACGGTATGGCTAAGATCGCCTTTAGAGAGCGACAGTAAGCAATTGCTAATCAAGGATACGGCACGTTTTTTTGATGTGATATCGGTAGCGTATTTAACGACCTTGAACGGTTTCCCGTTCACATCACTAATGGGGTTGTATGATGCCTGTATCCACACCTCACGACCGCCTTTGGCGATACGACGAAATTCAGCACTTTCAAACTCGCCGCGATTAAGCTTTTCCCAGAAAGCTTTGTACGCCTGAGAACCACTTTCTTTCGTCTCGATAAACATCGAATGATGGCGACCTTGCACTTCTTTTAAGGTGTAACCCATTGCGTTGAGGAAGTTATCATTGGCATGGCGGATAGTACCGTCCATATCAAATTCAATCACGGCTTGCGATTTACCAATGGCGTCGATTTGACCTTCAAAGTCAGCATTTTTCAGCTTTTGCGCCGTCACATCAGTGGCATATTTCACAACCTTAAACGGTCGCCCAGAAGCGTCCATAATGGGGTTGTAAGAGGCTTGTATCCATATTTCTTTGCCTCCTTTACCAATTCGCTTGTACTCACCAGCCTGAAATTCGCCGCAGCCAAGCTTTTTCCAAAAAGTCTTATATTCTTGGGAATCTCGTTGCTCATGGCCAACAAACATGGAGTGATGTTTACCTTCAATCTCTTCTAATCGATAACCCACGGCATTGAGGAAATTATCATTTGCGTGGCGAATAGTGCCGTCGAGATTAAATTCAATCACCGCTTGAGACTTACCAATGGCAGCGACTTGTCCTGCAAAGTCAGCATTTCGCAACTTGTGTGCGGTAATGTCGGTGACAAATTTTACGATTTTGAAAGGCTTACCTTCATCATCAAGAATGGGGTTATAAGATGCGCTGATCCACACCTCTTTGCCGCCTTTCCCAAATCGTTTGTATTGTGCGCTTTGAAATTTTCCGGAAGCCAGTATTTCCCAGAACTGTTTGTATTCAGCAGAGCGAGCATATTCAGGATCAGCAAACATAGAATGATGCTTTCCAATGATTTCATTTCTCGAATAGCCCATCACCTCAAGAAAGTTATCATTGGCCTTGAGAATGTTACCTTTGACGTCGAACTCAATCACACCTTGGCTTCGATTAATCGCTTCAATTTGGCCGAAGTAATCCAGATTCTTGTTTTTTTCCTGCGTAATGTCAGTAGCAAACTTCACCACTTTTTGCACGCTACCCTCAGCAGAGTAAACCGGCGTGTAAGAGGCCTGAATCCAGACATTCACCTTGTTATTGCCCACGCGCTTGTACTCGGCAGAAAACGATTTTCCATGTGCCAATTTGGCCCAAAAATCTCGATATTCTTTCGACTTTGCATAGGTAGGGTCGACAAACATTGAATGATGTTTGCCCACCAATTGTTCAAGGCTATAACCCATGACATTGAGAAAGTTTTCATTGGCGGAAAGAATATGACCCGACGGGTCAAACTCAATAATCGCAATCGACTTATCAAGTGCAGCGATCTTCGCGCTGGCTTCACTGCCAACGTCGGTGTGAGAGCCAATCACACTACCCATGGCTCGCTTCAAGTTTGATAAAATTGACCTTTTCATTAATGAGACTCCTGTATCCTCTTATAGAATACTAGTCGACGCAGTATATTCTTCCTCACTTTAAGCGTTTTAAATCAATCTTATTGACCACATACCCAGCCAACCCAAAAGTGCTTGTTCGGCTAAGCTTGGTTAACGATCAAAAAAGCCAGCTTCTCGCTGGCTTCTTGTGTGAGATAAAGGGCGAATTAAATCAGACCAAGCTCACGTAATCGCTCCATCAAATAGCTGTGCGCGGTATAACGTTCTGACAACACCACGTCTGGCTTTGGATGCAAAAACAAAGGCAAAGAAATGCGTGATTTACTCATGTCTGCACCTTGTGGGTTCACCACACGGTGGGTGGTAGAAGGGAAGTAACCGCCCGACGCCTCCTGAAGCATGTCGCCAATATTAATAATAATATTACCGAAGTCACACGGTACATCTAGCCACTTTCCATCTTTGCCTAGCACTTGCAGGCCGGGTTCGTTAGCAGCAGGTAAAATAGTCAGTAAATTGATGTCTTCATGCGCGGCGGCGCGAATCGCCCCTGGTTCTTCATCACCTTGCATTGGCGGGTAATGTAGGACACGCAGCAAGGTTTTCTCGCTACCGTCAATCATGCTTGAAAGCGACTGAGAATAACGGGCGGAAACCTCTTCAGGAGAGTGCGTTTCTACCCAAGAAAGAAGCTGTTGAGCAAACCCATTGGCTTGATCATAGTAATCTTGTATCTCGTCTTTCAACGAATCTGGGCACTGCCCCCATGGGTAGTAATGAAAGAACTCTTTAATGTCTTTTTTCTGTTGGCCCTTGGCAACTTCGGACACGTCTGACGGAAATAGACCGTCTTGGGTTTCAGGGTTAAAACGAAACCCCATTTTATCTTCACTGTTGAAGAATTCCTGCCAGTTCGTGTAGATAGAGGCAACGAGGTCTTGGCTGATGGGGTGGTTTTTAAGTACGCCAAATCCGGTATTACGCAGGGATTCAACGAAACGCGCAGCCGCATCGGGCGCGTTGAAATCGACGGCTTCCAATTTCATGATGATTCACTTTCTTTTGAGTTGTTATTGTAAGCCGCAATTCTAGCAGTTGACATCTCTAGAGCAACGCTACGGGCTCAGAACATTGCGCTAGGTAGACAGTTTTTGATAGCACACTAGCTAGGCTTATTCGCCCAAAGGAAGCAAGATATTACTCCCTCCGTTTACACTGTAAAAGCTAACCGACACAGCGAAGTTTACTGGCCGCTCGTTGCTGGGATTGCCACTCGTCGCGCAATACCCCGTAACGCAAGGAGTCAAAATACTCCCCCTGATAGAAACGCACTTTACGAATGCGCCCTTCTTCTTGCATTCCCAGCGCCTTCGCGCACTTCATCATTCGAGGGTTTCCAGACCAAGTGGTCAGGCCTATGCGTTCCACGTCGTATTGTTCAAAAAGATGAGATATCCACAAGGTCAGCGCTCTTCGCCCAATTTGCTTGCCCCAATGCGTCGACGTGAAAAGGGTTATCCCCACTTCTAGCCAACGGGTAGACTGCTCTTCCCAATAGCAAGAAAGGTAACCAACCGCTTCACCTTGATAATCAATCACCATCGCGGTTTTGGCTTCTTTGAGGCGCTTAAACAGATGACGACGAAATTGAAATTTTGATTGATGCTCTAGCGGAAAATAGGGCGCATCGTGTGCTTTCCACTCATTCTCCACGTAGATGAAGTGCCAAAGATGATCCCGTTCTTCGGTTTTGGCGGGGCGCAAGCAAATATCGTCAAATGTAAACATGCTGTTCCTTGTCATGTCGCCGCTATTGCGGTCTTTTTATCAATGTAACGTGAAGCGGGTGTGAATCAGGACAAACCAGTGATTGCTCCCTGCATGGGCATGTATCGTTAAAGCTATCCCTTCGTTCTATATAGCTAATAGGAAAATCAATCATCCTACTGAGATCTGATTCTCAATTTTGATTAGATGATAGTTACACCGCAACGACCCGAATAATGAGCGAGGCTCAAAACTAGTCATTGGACAAAACGGCATGATTTCCTACTCTTTTGATAGAGTGCGCAACAACTAGCATAAAATACCAATAGGCAACGCACCATATTTGGGGACATCTGTTATGGCGTTAACAGCACGGCAAGTCACGTTGATCACCAACAGTTTTCGTAAGGTAGAGCCAATTTCACTCCAAGCTGCGGAAATATTTTATGACACCTTATTTTCATATGACCCGTCTCTCAAACCACTTTTTAAAGGTGACATGAAGCAACAAGGTCGTAAATTGATGGCGATTTTGCATGCTGCTGTAAGCAGTTTGAACGCGACCGATCAGTTGCTTCCTGTGTTACAACAGCTTGCTAAAAGGCATGAAGGTTATGGCGTAAAAAAAGCACATTTCACGCCGGTGGGCAATGCGTTACTTCACACCCTCAAAGTGGGGCTGGGCGATGATTTTACGCGAGAAACGCGGGATGCTTGGGTCGCGCTGATTCACTTTGTGGCAGATACGATGAAAGCGGAAATGGCGGCTTAACGACCTTCACTCGCTCATTTCTTTCACCGACAAAAAGAGCCGCTAAACGGCTCTTTTCTATCGGTTTATATTTTCGGCGCAACTTATGACGTGACGACAATCGGCCCGCTAAACGCATTCACCGCCGGTGCTTCACCCTTGAATTTTTCATATTCAACCTGACAGGTATTCGCACTGCACGCCTGTGCTAATTCTGACGTACCGACATCCAACGTTACCGTGTTCGGGTCACCATAGGTATCAATCGCTCCAATTTCTGAGCCTGTTGGTCCATACCATGCGCCTTCTTGAATCCGAATCACACCAGACGGATAGTCATCAGATACCACCGCGCCTGCAATGAGTTGCCCCCTGTCGTTATACACGCGGATCAAATCGCCATCTTTGATGCCCTTGGCTTTGGCATCTTCTGGGTTGATATAAGCAGGTTCACGCCCTTGCACTGTGTAGGTTTCGCGGATAGCTGGCGACTCACACATTTGGGAGTGAAGGCGCTTGTCCGGGTGACAAGATTGCAGCCAATAAGGGAAAGCTTTCGAACCCGGGCCACCGTGTGAACGCTCTGCTTTTTCAAACCACATGGGATGCTCTTGGCAATATTCATAACCATAACTGCCAATTTTACGGCTGGTGATTTCTATAAACCCTGACGGTGTGCCTAACGGGTTGAGCTCGGGATCTTCGCGGAACAATGCGTGTCGGACAAATGTGCTGCCCTCACCAAAGCCCACATAACCATCTTTCCAGAAGGTCTGGAAGTCTGGCATTTCAAAGTTACCCTTGTTAGCGACGACACATTCGTCATAGAGTTTTTGAACCCACTGCATTTCGGTCATATCTTGCGCGTATTCTTTGTCTTTTCCAATGCCAAAACGCTGTGTCAGTCCTTTGAAAATCTCAAAGTCTGTGCGCGACTGATAAAGGGGATCCACCAGCTTATGCATGGCAAGTATGCCTGTGGCGGAATAAGCACCATACAAATCAATGTCATTCCGTTCAAACTGGGTACACGCTGGCAACACGATGTCTGAGAAACGGCAGGTGGCGGTCCACGCAAAATCAATGGTCACTGCGGTTTCAATGTTGTGGTAGGCCTTTTTCATTCTGTTGTGATCTTGATGGTGGTGCCAAGGGTTATTACC
The DNA here is from genome assembly GCF_045679545.1 of Enterovibrio litoreus. Classification (NCBI taxonomy): domain Bacteria; kingdom Pseudomonadati; phylum Pseudomonadota; class Gammaproteobacteria; order Vibrionales; family Vibrionaceae; genus Enterovibrio; species Enterovibrio litoreus. The sequence goes on along the minus strand of NZ_CP166195.1, from coordinate 728,986 downwards.
ACTGACGACGACCATCTTGATCGGTGGCAGCTTCACTTTGCTGCCGTTGTAGTTGATCTCTTTGCCCGGCTCTTCGATCGCTTCTATCCAGCGAGCAACAGGAATAGTGCTTGAGTAGCCTTTAAAATCTTCATTGTTGTGAAGCGGTGTCATGCCCGGATCAAGATTACGCGGGAAGCCCCCTGGCCCTGCGGCGCCAGTGGCAGGTTCGCCGATACCACTATAGTGGTGCGCATAAGAGACACCGCCACCCGGTAGGCCAATCCCACCCAGCATACTGGCGATAACTGCCCCCATCCAATAGGGCTGCTCACCATGCTGTTGACGCTGCACGCTCCAACCAAACATGATCTGTGTACGTTTGCTGGCTAACATACGGGCAAACTCGCGAATTTTGTCTGCTGGTACACCACAAATCGCCGCAGCCCATTCAGGGGTTTTCTCTACTTTGTCCTTGGTCTTGCCCATCACGTAATCCACGAAGGGTTCAAAGCCAAGGCAATACAGTTTAATAAAGTCTTTGTCGTAGAGATCTTCGGTATACAAGGTGTGTGCGATACCCAACATGAACGGCACATCAGTTTGTGGGTTGATACGAAGATGATCGCAACCGAGATAGTTCTGCGTCTTGCTCACCACAGGATCGACGGAGATCACCTTGATGTCACCAGACGCGACCTTGTCTTTCAACTGTGCAAAGTAGCCATACACATCATGGGTAGGACACTGCCAACCCACTTGCGCATTTTTGACAGGATCATTCGCCCATATGATGATCTGCTTAGCGTTTTCCAACACCAACGACCAAGAGGTTTGCTGCGCATACACTTCGGTAGAGCCGAGTACATACGGCAAGATGGTTTGCCCTGCACCGGTTGAATAGTCACCGATTTTCTTCACAAAGAAGCCATGCATGGCAATGGCCCGCTGCATATGTGTGGTACAGCTATGGAATTGGCCGGTTTGACGCCAACCCGTTTGACCAGCTAACAGGCCAGACGGGCCATAAGTTTTCTGTACTCGCTCCAATTCGCCATAAAACAGATCCAGCGCTTGATCCCATGTGACACGAATAAATCGGTTATCGCCACGGGTAGTATTCCAACCTTCGCTTTTCTTCAACCAATCTAACCGTACCATGGGGTATCTCACCCTCGATGGGTTGTAGATCAGGCCTTTGATACCGTCGAGCATTTCAGTAGGATGTTTATCGTGACTGAAAGGCACCACTTCGGCTACCTCACCACCCACGATACGGGCGCGGAAGGCCCCCCAGTGAGAGCCTGACGTACGCCATGCCCCCTCTAGTAATTCAGTATTTGCTTTTGCATCTGAGGCAACAAGGAGACTGGGTCCAATTGCGACCGTTGCACTAACAGATAACATGCGTTTTAAGAAAGAGCGTCGATTCATCGCCATGCCGTTATCCCTCTTAGTGGTCTGCAAAGGTGCTGGAGTGTTTTTGCAGGTACTTAAGTACCAGCGCCTGTGTCGCCTGATCGAAGTTCACAAAGCCCATCATTCCATCGAACATACCCGGCCAAGTATTAGCGTCAAAGTGTGCTACCGCAGGCTGGGTATGACACAAACTACAGTTGGTGTCGTAGGCTTGTTTGGCTTCAGTCCAAATAGGATCAATGTTGTCTAGGAAGTCTGCTTTTTTGACCCACAGATCGACTTCCACACGCTGCCATGTCAGACCGGTCAGTTCATCTTCCTTGGTTTCAAACGTTCTCACGTCGGTGTTACTCTGCGCCACCGCTTTGGACAATGCAGCTGACGCGATATTTAAACCAAAGTCTTCATAAATCACACGACCAAAGCCTTTCATTTTACGCCAGCCCGTCAAGGCCACTTTCACGGACTCCTCGCTGTCATCTAACACTGTCACCATGGTGGCTGGCTCCAAAACACCGCCGTCTTGCGTAAGGTTTTGATCGACATACATCTCAAGGAAGTTAACGCTATAGACAGGTTTGTCTTTCTCGTAGTTGGTGCTGTGAGCCTGAGAAATCAGCTTACCAAGCATACCGCCTGTTGAATCCATTTCAGCAGGAAGCTCGTGGGCAATCCCTTTGTGGCAATCAATACAGCTTTGATCCCGTTCAGCAGCTTGTGTCATTTGCAGACGCGCAGCGGGGCGCATATTTTCTATCTGCATGCTTTCGTACTTGTGACACGTTTTACATTCAGCCGAGCCATTGGCTGAAAATCGTGCCCATTCATGCTGAGCAAGTTCTAGCCGCTTATCGAGGAATTTTTCACGCGTGCCTATCACGCCAAATACTTGCGCAAACACTTCTTTACTGGCTTGCATTTTGCGGGCGATTTTGTCGGTCCAATTGTGAGGCACATGACAATCTGGACAGGTCGCTCTCACCCCAGAGGTGTTTGACCAATGCACCGTGTGCTGCAATTCTGGGTACACGTTTTCACGCATGGTGTGGCATGAAATACAAAACTGTTCAGTGTTGGTCGCTTCTAGAGCAGTGTTAAAGCCCCCCCAGAAAATCACACCTGCAATAAAGCCGCCCAATGTAAGGGTGCCCAAACTGATTTTTGTTGCTGGGCGCCGCATGGTTGCCCAAAGTTTTCTAATAAATTCTTTCATCGATATCTGCTCTTGCTCATCAGGTCACCGAGTAGCGTTGGTGCGACGATCTGGGTGATTTTTTTGCACGCTTTCACGCGTCAAATTGGATGCAAAGTTTGGGTGAGATCTAACCGTGACCCGGAGGACCAAAAATAAATATCTGACTCATCCAAATAATGAAGCCATAACCGCCAATCAACACGACACTTAGAATCGGAAACAAAAAGATGGCGATGAAGCAAAACGCCCGCCACTCAAAGCTTCTTTTCTCCGGCTCCTGAACAATACTATTTTCACTCTGTTCCATAACGATGCCTCTCTCATCTGATGACGTCATCACCCGTCGCCACCAAGGTTTAATAATATTTACCCAACTAGTCTAGGAGACGGTGTATAAAAATGTGTCTCTTTATTGATGCAATGATTCATGCGAAGTTATTGATTACAGTACGCAAGAAGATAAAACTAAAAGGGAAATCCAGACTGGTTCAATGCTAAGAACACATTGAACTTGTCTCCTGTCCATCATTTTCCTATTGGCTATCTTTTTAAGCCGCAACTGGGTCGACATCTTCCCTGTCTGAATGGTCAAAACACCTCGCAAAAATGCAACACACTCCCACCCCTAAGAAAAAAGTTTAAATAACTGAAAAACATCGATATTCACTTTGCAATACCGGCGATTTTTCGCGGTAATAACTATCTGACACGCCAACTTTCTCGCCATCCCATCAAGCATTTACACTGTAAACTTTGTGCCAGGTAAGAATTCGCCACAACGGTGTTATGTTGGTCTATTATTTTTGATGTAACCCGTTATTTAGTATAAGAAAAACAATGAAACCAATTTCATCTCCGATTCTCTACCACATCTATGTTCGCAGTTTCTTTGACAGCAATGGCGACGGAGTTGGCGATCTCGACGGCGTTCGTGAAAAGCTCGACTACTTTGTGTGGCTGGGTGTCGATGGCATCTTGCTGTCACCGATTTTTGAATCGCCACTCAGTGATTTTGGCTATGACATTACAAACCTGCGCAGCCTCAATCAGGAATATGGCGACATTGAAACGTTTGCTTTGCTGGTAAAAGAGGCGAGGGAACGAAATCTTTTAGTCTTTTTGGATTTTGTGGCGAATCACACTTCCAGCAAACATCCTTGGTTTTTGGAAAGCAGTTCGAGCAATAACAACCCGAAAGCAGATTGGTACGTGTGGGCGCCAGCACGAAAAGATGGCACACCGCCCAATAATTGGCTAACCATCTTTGGTGAATCCGCATGGCGTTGGCACCCTACCCGTGGTGAATACTATTTACATAACACTTTGAGCAATCAACCCGATTTGAATTACCGAAACACAGAAGTAGTTCGACAGCTATTGGGCAATGCCCGCTTTTGGCTCGGCTTGGGCATTGATGGATTGCGTTTCGATTCGGTAAACCTGTTCCTGCATGATGACAAACTACGCAGTAACCCTTCGCGGCATTTAGGGTGGCAAGACGAAGCCAGGGCAGACCCTTATTGTTACCAGAGCCAACGCTACAACATCAGTCGCCCTGAAAATATCCATCTGCTTAAACAGCTTCGCGTGATTGCTGACAGCTATGAAGATAGGAAATGGCTGCTCGGCTCATTGAGCGATCCGTCGCCATATGCGGTGATTGATCGTTACACCAGCGAAGGTGATGCGCTGGATGCAGCCAATGTGTTTGAGTCACTCAGCATGTGCCATAACTTTCAACAGGTTGGTGAACAACTCAATGCCTTTTTCAATGCTGTACATCCAGGTCTTGGATGTTGGAGCACAGGAAATCATGATATCGCCCGTACCGTATCACGTTGGCAAGACGCCAATAACCAGCCGGCGTCTGCCAAATTGTTACTGACAATGCTGTGCAGCTTACAAGGTGTCATTAGCATTTATCAGGGCGAAGAGTTGGGCTTGCCGGAAGCTAATGTCCCCCCTGCGGCGCGAAAAGATTTCTTTGGTCAGCAAATTATTGCCGACTATGTCGGCCGCGACGGTTGCCGGACACCCTTGCCATGGTCTCAAACACATGCCCATCTAGGATTTAGCGACAGTGCACCATGGCTTCCTGCCGCCCCAGAGCATGCAGAGCTAGCCATTGATGCTCAAATGTCAAACTCCCATTCAGTGCTCCATTTCACCCATGCCTTGTTGAAATGGCGAAAAAATCAACCAGCACTCCTTGAAGGAAGCTGCCGTGTGTTGGCATTCAATGATTCTCTGATGGTGCTGGAACGCCACCACGAGTCCCAAACCTTAATCATTGCATTAAACGGTTCAGCCAAAGACGCCACCATTCGGCTAAATTTACCTAATACGGCTACAACGATTGACCTGCCGCATATGGACAACGCCCCCTCAGAAGCTAACGGTGTATTGAGCCTCAAACCTTGGCAAGCGTGGGTTGGCGAGCTAAACCGACTATTTTAGAAAATGCTCATATATGAAAAAGAATTCAAGACGTTAACCGAGCATACTGTTGAAACAATAAACGGGCGATGATCGCGCTCTATCAGGGAAGCAAGAAAGAAAAATCACAAACAACCGTGTCGAATAAGGAGCAAGTAATGTCAGATCCCGTCGTGTCAGGTAACCAGCCAATCAAAGTCACCCTCGAGAAAGACAAGGAGTATTACTACTGCCAATGCGGACGTTCGAAGAATCAACCTTTTTGTGATGGTGCCCATGCGGGGACGTCATTTACCCCGCTCGCCTACAAGGCAGACAAAGACGGTGATGCATGGTTTTGCGCCTGTAAACACACTGGAAACTCCCCGTTTTGCGATGGTACGCATACGCGCTATACCGCTGATGATGTGGGTAAAGAAATGCCTGAAGTACAACACACAGATGCTGCGCCTGCCGCAAAAGCAACACCAGAAGAACCGTTTGTTGAACTTATCCACCAGTTGGCGAAAGAGGGCTTAAGCAAATTTGGTCATCACGGCCCGATGACTTCGATGGGCGTGCCACGCTACAAACTGCCCGAATGGGATCAGATCCAAGTTATGGTGGCGCAAATGGCAACCAAGCCGCTGCTGGATGATGTTCCCGTTTCAACAGAGTTGGTGATTGGCCCGCGGGCGAAAAAACCGCTGACACTTTCTACCCCACTGTTTGTGTCTGACATGAGCTTCGGTGCGCTGTCAGAAGAAGCCAAAGTGTCTCTAGCGATGGGCGCAGAAAAAGCAGGCACGGGGATTTGCTCAGGCGAAGGCGGTATGTTGCCCGAAGAACATGCGGCGAACAGTCGCTATTTCTACGAATTAGCCAGCGCTAAGTTCGGGTATAAGGAAGATCTGCTCAAAGGCGTTCAAGCGTTCCACTTTAAAGGCGGACAAGGGGCAAAAACGGGGACAGGCGGACATCTGCCAGGGGTTAAAAACCACGGTAAAATCTCCGAAGTTCGTGGCATTCCCGAAGGCACCGATGCTATCTCCCCTTCAACCTTTGTCGATTTGCACACTTCGGCTGATTTTGCGCGTTTTGCTGATGAGGTGCGTGCAGTAACAGGCGGCATTCCTATTGGGTTTAAGCTCAGTGCCAACCATGTGGAAGCGGACATTGGCTTTGCATTGGATGCTGGTGCGGATTACATCATCCTTGATGGTCGTGGCGGTGGCACAGGCGCTGCACCGACCCTATTTCGCGATCACATCAGTGTGCCGACCATTCCTGCTTTGGCTCGTGCTCGGCGCTTCTTGGATTCACAAGGCGCTAGCGATGTCACCCTTATCATTACAGGTGGTCTTCGTTTGCCAAGTGATTTTGTCAAAGCGCTGGCGTTGGGGGCTGACGGCATTGCTATTTCTAACAGTGCGATGCAAGCCATTGGCTGCATTGGTGCGAGAATGTGTAATTCCAACATGTGCCCGGCAGGTATTGCAACCCAAGATCCAGAGCTGCGTAAACGCCTCAATGTGCAGAAATCCGCAGAGCAGCTTTATAACTTTTTCACCGCCTCAACACACTTAATGCAAGTGATGGCAAGAGCGTGTGGGCATGATGATCTGAGTAAATTCAACATCAATGACTTGGCGACATTCCACAAAGACATGGCAGAATTGGCGGGAATTCACTATTCAGGTGCAGGCCCGACGAATTTGTAACGCCAGACCGCGGTGTATTTAGTGGTAGATGTAAATGGCACAAAATTAAAGAGGCAGGGTATTCCTGCCTCTTTCGCTTTCTGACGTTGTTTTAAATATTTATGGCGTAACCACCAGCAATGGCGTAGTTTCGCCCACCACAGAGCGCTTGAACGCTCTTCCATCACGATCAAATAAGTGGCAGTAATCTTCAGGGAACTCAATACAACGCTTATCGCCAGCGCGTATTGTGGTTTGCCCTTCTATGCGAATAACTACGGGATCAGCGCTTTGTGGCGTACTGAAATACATCAGGCATTCGTTGCCCAATTGCTCAACCACACTCAACTCCACACCACCTTCTTGAATCGCGTCCTTCTCGCCAAAGCGAATGTGCTCAGGACGGATACCTACCACACATGGGTCTCCCACACTGGCACCTATCGTATTCGCCGCCACCGAGATTTCTTGCCCACGGTGAATTTGTACCCGCGTGGTGGACTCACCCACTTCGACAATGTCAGCCGTTAAGAAATTCATCTTCGGTGAGCCAATAAAGCCCGCGACAAAAGTATTGGCCGGATGGTTATAGAGTTCAAGCGGCGAACCCACCTGCTCTACTCGCCCGGCATCCAATACCACGATCTTGGTCGCCAATGTCATCGCTTCGACCTGATCATGGGTCACGTAGATCATGGTTGCGCCTAGGCGATCATGCAATCTGGCAATTTCCATGCGCATTTGTACACGCAGCGATGCGTCCAAGTTCGACAGTGGCTCATCGAACAAGAACACTTTTGGTTCACGAACAATGGCGCGACCAATCGCCACTCGCTGACGCTGACCACCAGACAGCTCTTTCGGTTTACGTTCCAGTAATGGCTCTAATTGCAGCGCGGCAGCAACCTCACGCACTTTCTCATCCACCGTTTTCGGCTCTGTTTTTGCCAGTTGCAGGCCAAATGCCATGTTTTCATACACGGTCATGTGCGGATACAGGGCGTAAGATTGGAACACCATGCCTATGCCACGCTCTGGCGGTGGCAGATCGTTGCACACTTGCCCTTCGATCAGCAGTTCTCCACTGGTGATATCTTCAAGGCCCGCGATCAAACGCAATAACGTGGATTTACCACACCCTGACGGCCCAACAAAAACCACAAAATCACCGGATTGAATGTTTAGATCAACGTCTTTAGTGACATGGACTTTGCCGAACTTTTTATTGACTTTCTTTAAAATGACCTCAGCCATAATGCATCCTTACCCGTCTGATTTTATTGCAAATGCCGCCTGATACGGCGGTAGGGATACCGACCCATTCTCTAAGTCGAACGAGAAACCATGGCCTTCTAATGCTTGCCAGTTTCCTGCTGGTAGCGCCATGTTCATGGAAGAATCGGTAAGGTTAAACACCACCAATACACTCTGGTTGGCAGTCGAGCGAACAAAGCGCAAGCCTTGAAGGTTCGACGCCAAATCCGTGAGGTCACCGTTAACCAGTGCGGGTAGATGCTTACGCCAACGCAAATATTTGCGGTAATGTCCCAACATGCTGTTTGCATCTAACTCCTGTGCATTCACCGCTAATGTGACATGGCGGGGATCGACAGGTAGCCAGGGTTCTGCTTGACTGAATCCCGCATTTTGCTCGTTCGAATTCCAAGGGATGGGGGTACGGCAGCCATCGCGCCCTTTGTATTCAGGCCAGAATGGAATGCCATACGGATCTTGAATTTTATCGAATGGAATATCGGCTTCAGGCAAGCCAAGCTCTTCACCTTGATACAAACACACACTGCCTCGTAAAGAGGTCAACAGTGCGAGCAACACCTTGCCATAGGCCAAAGGATCGGATTCATCTGATCCCCAGCGTGACAGACAGCGCACCACGTCATGATTAGACAGCGCCCAGCAAGGCCAGCCGTCACCGATTGCTGACTCAATGTTCTCAATCACGGATGCAAGATAAGCCGGTGAACGATGAACATTGAGCAGATCGAAGGTGTAAGCCATGTGCAACTTGTCGTTATCACTGGTGTATTCCGCCATCAATGCCAGTGGATTGTCGTCGCCAATTTCCCCCACTGTTGTGATGTCTTCATACTGATCCAGTAACATTCGCAATCGCTTAAGGAACGCCATGTTTTCAGGTTGCGAGATATCGTACTTATGCTTTTGCATGGAATACGGATTCGTGCCGGGTACGCCCAATGATTTACTGTCTCCCGCTAACAACGGGGGGTTGTCACGCAGTTGACGGTCATGGGTATAAAAATTAACCGTATCGAGACGGAAACCATCCACCCCCAAATCAAGCCAAAATTTCACGGTATCCAATAGGTGCTCAACCACATCAGGGTGATGGAAGTTGAGATCGGGCTGGCTCACAAGAAAGTTGTGCAGGTAATACTGCTGACGACGACTTTCCCATTGCCATGCGCACCCGCCAAAAATAGATAACCAATTGTTTGGTGGTGTGCCATCGGGCTTAGGGTCAGCCCAGACATACCAATCTGATTTGGGGTTGTCGCGACTGACACGACTTTCCTTAAACCAAGCGTGTTCATCCGACGTATGACTCAGCACTTGATCAATCATCACTTTGAGCCCGAGATCGTGTGCGGTTGCGATCAACTGTTTGAAATCCTCTAGTGAACCAAACAGGGGATCAACATCGCAATAATCGGAGACGTCATAACCGAAGTCTTTCATTGGTGATTTAAAGAAGGGAGACAGCCAAATCGCATCCACCCCTAATGCGGCAACATACGGAAGCTGCTGAGTAATTCCCGGCAAATCACCGATACCGTCTTGGTTTGCATCATAAAAGCTACGCGGGTAGATTTGGTAAATGACCGCACCGCGCCACCAATGCAATTGTTGTTGATTCATTTCGTGTGTTATCCCTTAACTGCGCCTGCGGTGAGGCCAGAAACAATGCGGCGCTGGAAGACCAGAACCATGACAATAAGTGGCACAGTGACAATGACCGACGCCGCCATGATGGTGCCCCACGGCAGTTCGTACTGACCCGCTCCCGAGATTAACGCGATGGCCACAGGGACCGTACGTTCTTCGTTGGTAAGGGTGAAAGTCAACGCGAACAGGAACTCATTCCATGCCGCAATAAACGCCAAGAGCCCCGTGGTGACCAACGCTGGCCACAGCAAAGGCATCAACACTTTGGTGATGATTTGCCATGGCGTCGCGCCATCCACAATGGCCGCTTCTTCAAGTTCTAACGGCAATTGCTGCATGAAGGTCGTTAACACCCACACAGTGAACGGCAGCGTGAAGATCATGTAGGCCAATGCAAGGCCTGGCATGGAGTTGTAAAGCCCCAAGCCACGGATCAGTTCAAACAATCCTGACAGCACAGCCACCTGCGGGAACATGGAAACCCCCAGAATGGTGAGCAGCACAATGTTGCGACCACGAAAGCGAATACGCCCAAGTGCGTAGGATGCGGTCACACCGAGCAGTAGCGAGATAGCCACCACCACGGTTGAGACGCCCACGGAGTTCAACAAGTTTCGCCCAAACGTGCCGCCAGAGAACACCGACGCATAGTTACCCCAGTCAAAAACCGACGGGAAATATTCCACCTCAAACAACGCTGAGCCCGATTTGAACGAGGTGACGATGGCGTAGTAGAACGGAAACACCGAGAACAACACGATCACTGAGACCAAGAGAAAGAACCCAAGTCGCCAATACCATTTTTTAGACATATTAGGTTCCTCCATTCATGTTTCTACGCCCGATGTAGAGGTAGAAAATGGTGCATAGAGCCACGATCAAGAACAACAAGGTCGATGCCGCTGAGCCGTAACCGACGTCTTGGAAATCCACCAGATTTTGTCGCGCGTAGATTGACATCGACATTGTGGCTTCGTTAGAGGGCGTCAGCACGTAGATAAGATCGAAGACTCGTAACGCATCGAGCGCTCGGAATACCACGGCCACCATCACTGCAGGCATGATCAAAGGCAAGGTGACCTTGAAAAACACTCTTACAGGGTGAATACCGTCTATCCTTGCTGCTTCGTAGCAATCGGAAGGCAGCATTTGCAAGGCGGCAAGCACCAAGAGCGCCATAAACGGGGTGGTCTTCCACACATCAACTGCAATAACCACATTGAGTGACATGTCGCTGTCTGCTGTCCATGCCAATGGCGCAGCGATCAACCCGATCGTCATCAGAAAGTCATTCACGATCCCGAATTGATCGTGAAGCATCCATCCCCACATTTTTGCCGAAACGATGGTGGGAATCGCCCAAGGGACAAGAACCGCTGCACGAACTAAGCCCTGCCCTTTGAACTTGGTATTGAGTACCAAGGCCACAATGATGCCAAACACGGTTTCTAGGCTGACTGACACCACAGCGAAATACAGGGTATTCCACACAGACTGCCACCAAGTGGGATCAAACAAGATGCCGTAATATTCGCCGTCTTCATAAACGAAGTAGTTATCAAACCCAATGAATTCCGCCGTACCACTGCCGTCAAGGGTCGCGTTGGTCATGCTGAACCAAAGGGTTCTTAGCAACGGCCAACCAGCCACCATAACAAGGGTGATGATCATGGGTGTGAGAAACCACCAAGCGGCGCGTACGCGTTTTCGCGTGAGAGCGCTGGTCTGTTCCATAAGATTTCCTTTTAAATGCTGCTGTTAGCCGCTCAATGCACCTAACAGCAATAATGACACCTTACCAACGACCACCGCGGCTAATGCGGTTAAGATCTTTTTGCAGTTTCGCCAACGCCGCATCGGCGTTTTGACTGCCGGATAACACGCTATGCGTAGCATTCCAAAACGCATTGGATACTTGGTTATACTTCACGCCAGTCGCGGTTGACGGACGCGGCGTGCCATTGGCGAAGGTGTCATAAAGGCTGCCGAAGAACGGCACAGCCGTCAGCACTTCTTCATCGGAATAGAGGGATTCAATGGTAGGGTTATAAGAGCCTACAATCGCGCGACGTTTCTGCTCTTCTACTGAAGTCAGGTACATTGCAAGGCTTGCTGCCAGCTCAGGATTTTTAGAATATTTGGAAACCGCCAATTGCCAGCCGCCAAGCGTACCGGAATGACGACCGTCTTCACCGCCTTTTGGCAATGCAACCACGCCGATCTTGCCTTTAACAGGAGAATCTTCGCTGTTGCCAAGTGACCAAGCGTACGGCCAGTTGCGCATAAACACGGCATTGCCCGTTTGGAAAACACCACGCGCTTCTTCTTCACCGTAGTTCAACACACCAGGAGGAGAAATGGTATCCACCCAACCGGCTGCGGTGGTCAATGCTTTCTTTGCATTGTCGTTGTTGATGGTGACTTTGCCTTTTTCGTCAACAATCGTGCCGCCATTGTATGAAGCCACCCACTCCAATGCGTCACAGGTTAAACCTTCATAAGCGCGACCTTGCCAAACAAAACCCCACATTTTGTCATTGCCCGCTTCACGCTCCGCTTTCATGATCTTTTCAGCCGTCGCAGTCAGCGCCTCCCAAGTTTCTGGTGCTTTCTCACCATACTTTTCGAGCAGATCCGATCGATAATACAGCACGCCCGCATCGGTAAACCAAGGCATGGCGACCAAACGATCTTTCACTGTGTTGTTTGAAATGATAGCGGGGAAATGGGCTTCTTCAGCGCCATTGGAATAGGGCTTCAAATCCACAAAATGATTACCAAGGATGCCCGGCCAGATCACATCAATCTGAAACACATCAATGTCGTCAGCGCCCGCAGCCAATAACTGCTGATAGAGGGCAAGACGCTCTGTGGTTGAATTTGGCGTAGTGATGATTTTTACGGTATGACCTGTTTCTTTTTCCCATGCAGCAACACCTTGTTGACAGAGCTCTAGCTCTTGGCCAACAGCACCACACGAAATAGAAATGGTCTCGGCATAAGCACTAACACTGAGTAAGGCTGAAGCAACGACGGCTCCGAAGATTGCACGTTTCATGAAGAACTCCCTGTCGCGTCATCCCGGGTTTACCCCTTTTTTTCCGTGTTCCACAATGATGAAGGTACCTCAAGCTCAGAAGATTCAGAGCACAGGGGATCACCGTGGTTCACAGATAAATCAGGGTAGGATTTTCGACCGATCAGCCAGCCTATGGGGACAGAGGTGTAGAGTGCATTATCCAAAAGAACACGTTGTGTGTTCGATGCCTCATCTCGCGAGCGCGCTTTTGCGCAAAGCTCCGCAACTTTTAGCACCTGATACCAGCTGTCGAAACCATTTAAACGCGCAATCAGTTCCAGCGCTTGCATATGACTACATTGCAATAGGCGCTTTTGTTGTTTGGCTTGCCGCTTAAAGGCTTTGAGATCTGAGTCAGTCAGGGTCTTGGATGTCACAGTGTTCCCTATGGATCATTGACCGGTGAAAATACGCGCACAGCGGCCCACTCACGGCATGCATCCCTTCCGGGTGACAACCAAATTCTTAGAAATTATTGGATGGTGGATATTGCGCTTGCTTTGCCTTCGTGGGCGGCGGGCCGATATCTGCGGCACACTCTAAACGCTAGCATTGCGTTTACATTTTTGCAATATATCGAGTGTGACCAGACCCTCACACTCACACATTCGAGAGTTTTGCCGAAATTATAGACAAAAAAAACGAGCCATCAGGCTCGTCAAAGGGTTAGCAAATCAATGCATCGGGCGAACCCGAATGCCAATAGGACAAAGGTATCTATTCGCCTTCAATCCTAGTAGTCACAAAGAGTTCCAATGTCAGAGTTTTGTCAAAACATGGTCATTTCTGTTAACCACCTGCAGCAACTTCATCTAAAACACTCAGGACTGAGCTGTCTAGATGACCGTCATACACCTGACGACAGACTTTACGTCGAACAGCGAGACCCGAGATAAGTCGCTCAATCGAGAGGTGTTTAACGTCCTGCTGCTCATTGTAAAACTCAATGGTACGACTTAAGGTTTCGTAAGGCATGATATCGCCATCAACCCGCAGCCAATCAAGCTTGTCCATAAAGGCCTGACATTCTTCCGCAATGGTGGCGGCAGGATGCCCTGTCATGGCTGACAATGCAGTAATACTGCGCTGTAGCGCTTCTGTGGACGTGTATTTCGACAACGTAATGGTCAACTCATCAGCATTGATCTCAACCAAGTGTTTACGCTGCTTAACACGACGGCCCAAGCGCCCTCCACGTTTCTCTTTACGTTGGATCGGCTCAAACTCTCCATCGATGATCCCGGAAAGCTGATCAAGGTCTTGCTTGGGCAATATTTCATTACGCAGCGGGTTTGGCATGGTAGGTGCCAGAGATCGTTTCCCTTCGTTGTAGGTTTTCGCGCGTGAATATCGGATCACTTCATCAACGTTACACTTGATGTCGATCCTGAAATCCGAATGCTTCTTGTCATCATCCATGCGTGACACGGTGAGATGGTAGCCATATAAGTTGAGCGCGAACATATCTTCTGTCTGAGTCTCTTTCTTGGCCATTTTCCGAAGCTCTCGGATCAGATCACTCGAAAAACGCCGCCATTCGATGTTTCTAGCGATTTTCTGGTTGAGGTCACTCAATGTCATCGAATCTTCTAATCGACGCGACATACGGCTTCTGAAGAGACTATAGAGCTGAAATACCAAGGTATGTTGGCGTAGGATCTCTGGTGGGAACAAGAAAAAGTAGTCACGAGTCATTAGCTCTTCGAAAAATGAAGGCTCCCAAACCAGAATATAGAGGTTTGGTTTGATCCGGATTTCACCATCATCCCCTTCTCGAGGTGCTTCTTCAGATGCCGTGATCGTTCGGGCAATAAATCGAAAACGATCACTTTTGAACCCCTCAGGCATGTTCTCACTGAGCCATCGGCCCGTTAATTCATGCAATTGAAAGTCAGTAAATTCAATGCGATCAATACTTTCACGAATCGAATCTCGCGCTGGACCACTATCTTTCTTGCCACGTAGCGATAGAATATCAGTGATATACACAGGGGTTTTGTTTCCAACCTTCTGTGTTTGCAGCTCATAGCTTGGCAGATGATGATCATGATATTGGACGGTTAGCGTAAACAACGCAAAAAGAGTCATCAGATCGTCAACAGTCATGATCGACTTGGAGGATCGTGTTTCAATGATCGCTTTGCTGCCACTGATTGCAACCATCGATTTTTGATAGCTTTTTTTCGTCCGCGGTGGGGCTAACGCCTGATCTATGATGCCTGCCCAGCTGGTGGGAGATATCAAGATTTGATCTTTTTCATCGGGCATGAGTGGGGGCGTGCCCAGGCCATGTTCGCTCAATAGCTGCTTGTTCACATGGTTTTGAGCCAAGGCTTTGGAGCGTTTTTGTTTCTCCATTACCTTCGTCTTTTCTGACTGAAGGCCTGATGCTCCCAGTACCGATATTAGTTGGCTAGGATTCACAAAACGGTGCAGCATGGTTTTTCCAGCAAGGCCCTCTTCAAAACGAACGCCTTGTTGGGTAAATAATCCGATTTGAACGGCTGCTCTTAAACGCTGTTGGATAGCTGCTCGGGTTAGATGACCATCGGTTGCTTCGATCAATTCGGTGGTTGATACGTACCCATCTTTTGATGCGAACCCACGTAATGAAATTAAATTCAGTAGTTCAAGAATGCTTTTGGTTACACCCTTAAAATGTTCGTACTGAGGTAACCAATCAATCAACTGACCATGAACTTGAAAAAGATGCCCATCTTTGTGGGATCGTGGGGCTGTGATCAGTATTTTTTCCGTGGGACTTGAGGCCATTTCGCCACAGCTCCTTGTTAAGCCGAAGTGTTATCAGAATACATATGGCCGTAATTAAGCCATCTTTCCGAAAAGATTAATAGAAAAAATTCAAGAATGAAAGATCTTTTTTGAAGATGCTTTTTAACTGATCTTATTGATTAAAACTGATCTTATTGATTATATGATCTTATGATCAGGGCGATGATAAGCTTCTAACTAACTGATAAATAATAACTTAAAAAGTGACCCTATCGTAACGATGATCATGGTTTAGTCGGAACAATGATCATTAAACACTTGAAAGCATGATCATTACTTGTATGAAACGATGATCATCGACTTAACGAAAACGTGATCATCATAAGTTCAAAAGAATGATCATGGTATCCTCACAGGTTATCCACAGATGATTTTTTCAAATATGTGTATATCGCATCTGTTTACACTGTTTGTCATTACTTCGGTCTGAATTGTCGACGGAAAGATGATCATGAAAGTGTACTTTAGAGTCGTTTTTTCATGTTTACGGTCGATTTCTCTTCTTTGCTGTGCAACTTCCCGTGACATTTCCACTTCTGACTGTCGTTTACACATCAATTGAAATTGCATCAAGCGTATTTTAGTCAGTCCGGCATATGTGTCCGAAGCCCGTAACAATGATCAAGCTAAAGCCGCTGTATTTCAATTCAGTTATGCTATCTGAGCCCAAACGACCATGGACATGACGTTTAGTCGTGGGTTCTACGTTCGATTCAGTGTTGAAAAGGCATGAGCCGTAATTTAGACGGCATCCGTCATCGTTCCGAGTCGCTATTTATATGATCTTTCATCGTTATCTTGCTTGATCATTTTTTCGAGAATCAAAGATCCAACAACTCACCAAATTGTTGTTTTGTTGACCTCAAACATGCCTTGATCATCGTTCCTTTTTCGTCATTTTAGATCCGGACCAATGATCAAGGAACCTTAATGTCATTCATATCCAAACAGAGCTGCATTGCTATCTATCTTGATCATCGTTCCCAAAAGATGATCAAGACAATGGGTTACGGCCCGTTTTGGGATGGCTAGGCAGTGTTTTACAGGAAGAAATACGATAGAAATACTCAGACTGAAGTGCAAAATGCAGTGACCGTAATCTAGCGCTCCATTTTCACCGTTCCGGAAGATTCTGAGATTATAAGCAACAATTGTCGGTTTACATTGTAAAAAGGTGACGCTGTAACACTTTAAAAGTGACGATATTCAGCCGTCAACTAGCCACAATTTTTTGCGCAGATTTTCAATGATTTGTCATAAGGTGAGCGTGATCTTAATTATTTAGCAGCGCGTTCAGCTTTTTATTGTAAGTGCTGTATTATGCTGTACACTTTGTTTCAGTTCTCTTTTATGGCGAAAAGAAAAATGAATAGGGAAAAGACGATAGAAAACCTGCAATCTATTGCAGAGCAAACAAAACAAGTGCAGGCGGACCGAATTGAAATCGTGATGGAAGAACGTCACGATCAATTGTTTCCTCCTATGTCAAAAGCCTTAATGGAAACTCGCTCAGGGTTGACGCGCCGCAAGCTCGACGAAGCGATCACGCGTATGGAAGAAGCGGGACATCAGTTCACCAAGAACAACGCCAACCATTATTCTATTACCCTAGATGAAGCACATCAGATCATGGAATCCGCCAACATGCCGGCATTCCACCAAGGAAAAGGTGCCAATCATAAGCCTTGGGTAATCAATATCCAGAATCAAAAAGGTGGCACGGGTAAATCGATGAGTGCAGTGCACTTGGCGGCTTGCTTGGCGTTGAATCTTGAGAAACGATACCGCATTTGCTTGATTGACCTTGACCCACAGGGGTCATTACGTCTTTTCCTAAACCCACAGATCAGCGTGACAGAGCAAGAAGGGATTTATTCTGCTGTCGATGTGATGCTTGAGAACACGCCACAAGACGCTGACAAAGAATTCATGATGAAGAATGTGCTGTTGTCGACACAGTATCCGAACCTGAAAACCATCGCGGCTTTCCCTGAAGATGCTATGTTCAACGCAGAAGCTTGGCAGAATTTGGCGACCAATGGCTCGCTAGACATTGTTCGACTTCTTCAAGAAAAAGTGATTGATAAGATTGCTGACGAATTCGACGTGATCATGGTTGATACAGGTCCACACATTGATCCCTTGGTGTGGAATGCAATGTACGCGTCGAACGCATTGCTGATCCCTTGTGCTGCGAAGCGCCTCGACTGGGCATCGACAGTTAACTTTTTCCAGCATTTGCCAACGGTTTATGAAATGTTTCCTGAAGATTGGCCAGGACTGGAATTTGTTCGATTGGTACCCACCATGTTTGAAGACGACAACAAGAAGCAGGTTTCTGTTTTGACGGAAATGAACTACTTGTTGGGCGATCAAGTGATGATGGCAACGATTCCGCGCAGTCGAGCTTTTGAAACGTGTGCAGATACGTATAGCACTGTGTTTGATTTGACGTCACAAGACTTTGAAGGCGGCAAGAAGACACTTTCCACCGCACAAGAAGCGGTTCATCGTGCCGGACTGGAGCTTGAGCGCGTGCTTCACAGTCACTGGTCGCAACGCAATCAGGAGTGATTAAATGGCCATTAAAACCTCTGAACTAAATGCCCGTTTGTTTGGCAAGGCCGACAAGCGACGCGCAACCACTGCGCAAGAAGCGCAAAAAGCCGCTTCTGAAAAAGCGGCAGTGATTGAACTGTCTGTCGCAGGTGAGGCGACCGTCGAGTTTGAGTTGGTACGTGTTGCGTCGGCTGACGTCGTATCACGCACCTCAGTGTTTGCCGAGAATGCCCGTGAGCAGTCATTCCTGAACGAGCTCGCTCTGTCGGACATTTTGGTGACGTTGAAAGACCGTGGGCAGCAATACCCGGCTGTTGGTCGTTGGCTTGAAGGCAACAAGATTGAAGTGCTGGACGGTAGTCGCCGCCGTATGTCTTGTATCTTAGCGAATCAAGATTTTCTGGTTTACGTTGCCAAAGGCATCAACAGCAAGCATGCGAAGTTCCTGTCTGATGTTGCGAATGCACACAAACCATTGTCCCTTTTCGAACGTGGTAAAGAAATGCAAACCATGCTTGATCGTGGTGATGTGCTTGATCAGAAGGAATTGGCAAAAGTGTGCCAGTGCAGTGAAGCCTTGGTGAGTGGCGCGCTTAAAGCAGCGGCATTACCTCTGCCGCTCTTGCAAGCTTACCCAAGTGTAGGTGAGCTTGGCAGACCGACCATTGTGAAACTTCACCGTCTGTTTTTCTCTCTCACAGATGAAGAGCAAGCTGCGTTTCTGGCAAAACTCGATGAGTCTCCGGTTTGGCAGACTGTCGATGCTACTGGCGTGAGTCGTATTACTCGCGAAGTGACGCTGATTTTAGACCAGTGGTGTGACGCGTTGAAACCAAAAGCAGCTAAGCCTGAAGCGCCTTCTACAGAGCTTGTTAAAGGTCGAGCAACTTATCGTCGTAAAGGTGATTCGCTGGCGATCAATCTGAAAAAAATGAATGAAGAAGACGCAGCGGCGATACTCGAGTTTATCCAATCTCGCTTGGCGTAAGTTGCTATCTATTTTAATCAACGTGCCTTTTCGGCACGTTTTTTTTTGAATCCAGCGACGTTCCGGTATCATTAAAGCGTTATCGATAATGAATGGCGACGCCGTGGCTTCCGATCCTATCTCTACCCTACTCTCGTTGCACGCAATGGCTCAACGCTCTTATGTGCGCATCCCCATTTTTGTTCGAGGCGACACAGATTTCGTGTGTTCGTTGATGAATGTACTTCCTAAGGTCACATTGGTTAGTGATGAATGGGACTTCCCTTCTCGCTTTCTTTGGCGACAAGCAAAGCAGTTACTAGGACAAGAAACTCAAACACTCGCGCTGGATGTTCGCGAACAGATAGACGTTGAAAAGATCTGTGCCATCAGTGGGTGTATAAAAGGTGGTGAGTTACTTATCTTTATTGTGGGCGAAGAACAAGAAGCGGACATAAACGGCTCACGTTTTCGCGATCGCTTCCTGTCTTTTTCCTCACATGCTAACGCCGCAATGATCTGCCAATCTGGTTTTATTTCGATGCCTGCATGTCGACGCTCTGATCCGCGAGAAGGAGACGTGTATTCGAACAATGTAACCACCCACGAGCAGGGAAAAGCAATTGAAGCCATCAAGCATGTATTGTCTGGGCATCGCCGACGCCCTGCCTTGTTGGTGGCTGATCGTGGTCGAGGGAAATCATCTGCCATGGGGATCGCGGCAGCCAGTGTCATGCAAGAGGAAAGAAAGCGTCTGTTGGTGACCGCTCCAACCGTGGCAAATGTCGAAACACTGCTTCAGCATGCCGCTAACGCACCGTCAATACAACGCAAGGGAAAGTATGGGCTAGTAGCAGATAGTGGCAGTGAGCTGCTGTTTATTGCACCTGACGCTTTGCTTCAGGAAATGCCCGAATGTGACTTACTGCTCGTTGATGAGGCGGCGGCGATTCCGCTACCCATGCTCGACAAAATACTGGCACGCTATAGCCGTATTGTCTTTTCATCAACGGAACATGGCTATGAAGGAACGGGGCGAGGCTTCAGCACGCGTTTTCGAACCCTGCTGAATGCGAAAGCGAAAGGATGGAAAGAAGTTCGCTTGGAAACACCAGTGCGTTGGGCGGCGGGTGATTTACTTGAAGCATGGCTATTTGCGACGTTCTTGTTTGATGCAGAGCCCATTTTGCCAAAAGATAACTGCGAGTTAGTAATCCGAGAGATTTCTCAACGAGAGCTTTCCAGCGATGAAAAACTACTGCGGCAAGTGTTTGCGTTGCTGGTGAGTGCGCATTATCAAACCTCACCGAATGATTTGGTGCAATTGCTTGATGGCGAAAATCAAACAGTGCTGGTTGCCTTTTTAGATGATACAGCCGTCGGGGTTATCGTCGCGCAAAGGGAAGGTGGTTTTGAGCAGACTCTGGCCCAAGCTGTGGTTGACGGTCAGCGTCGTATTCGTGGTCATCTATTGGCTCAAAGTTTAGCAACACACACGGGAACGCTCGAAGTTCTCACCAATGATCTGTTTCGTATTACGCGTGTCGCGGTTCTTCCCTCTTGCCGGCAGCAAGGGATCGGACACGCACTTGTCGCCGCGACCGAGCGCGTAGCCACTGAAAAAGATATCTCCATTGTTGGAACCAGCTTTGGGGTGAACAGCGAGCTCTGGCAGTTTTGGTCCTCAATGGCGTATCTCCCCGCCCGTTTGGGTGTGCAGCGTGATGCGGCCAGTGGTACCTACTCTCTGCAATTGATCAAACCGCTCGGTCAAGCACCCATGTGGCTGCGTGATGTTGACGCCCTTTTCAGTATCAATTTCCCGTATCAACTAAACGAACAGTTTTCAGATATGGACCCTACTCTCGTATCGCGGCTTCTGGTTTCATTAACAAATGTTCAGTCTCCTGACCCTAGAGCACTGAAGCAAGTTGCCCTTTTTGCCAGTGGTGCACTAGGTTATGATCTGGTGGCTGGAAGCCTTTGGGTGTGGTCTGTTCATTGGCTTGCAACGAGAGAGCCTCATGATAGGGAACTGGAAGCATGCAATGCTCTGATTGCTCGTGTTCTTCAACGGCGTTCTTGGCATGAAGTCGCAACCGCTTTCGGCTACCAAGGGCGAAAAGAGACAGAAATGGCAATTCGTAAATGGATAGCAGTGCAACTCGACAAGAAAAAGGAGATTGAATGAAATTTATCGCCGATACCCACACCCATACACTGGCAAGTGGTCATGCCTATAGCACGGTGATAGAAAATGCGCAGGCTGCAGCCAAAGCTGGGCTGCTGTATATGTGCGTCACCGATCACGCGAGTAAAATGCCAGGCGCACCGCACCATTGGCACTTCGTCAATCAACGTGTGTTACCTGACCATCTGAGCGGCGTAAGACTGTTACGCGGTGTCGAAGCCAATATTCTCAATGCTGATGGTGAACTGGATATGCCAATCTATGTTTACGGCGATTTGGAATGGGTGAATGCGAGTCTGCATGAAGCTGTGTTTCCTGCCACAGATTTGAAATCTCACACTCAAGCGATTATCAATGCGATGAAATCAGAGCGAGTCGATGCAATCGCACATTCCGGGAATCCGTCTTACCCGATTGATGCTGAAGCTGTGGTGCGCGAAGCTGCAAATTGTGGTGTGGCGATTGAACTGAACAACTCGTCGTTAAATGGGTCGAGAAAGGGCAGTGAACCGAATTGTTTAACGATTGCTGCAATGGCGAAAGAATATGGTGCATGGATTACCACGGGTTCTGACGCTCATTTTGCAAATAATGTTGGCGACCTAGCCAGCGTTGCGGACTTGATAAAAACAGTAGGGTTGTCGAAAGACCAGATCATTAGCAGCGACGTCACTCTGTTTGAGGAGTATATTTCCAAGCGTCAGTCAATCAGAAGAAAATGCGTCTCGCAAAGTATCAAACGTTAACCAATTTACACTGTAAAACTGACGCCGATGATAAGAAAATAATAATTTGCGTGTCTAACTTTCAATACGAACAGTGTAATGAAACGCTAATATAATCAAAGTTTGCTGCTAGACAACTTGTTGGGTGGTGGGTAGAGGCCAGTATGACAAAAGAATATGAAAAACTGTGCAATGTGCTAATTGAAAAATCTGGCGGTGAAAGTGAGTGCAAGCGATTTCAAGAACGCGTTGAATTGGGAAATGGCGGTATTCACGCGCGGTTGCATCTCGCGCCACATCATACTGATATTGAACATGAAGAAAGTGAATTTGGATATCGTGTGATTATCCGCGACGTCAGCCGAAGTGGTTTGGGCTTAGTGGCAGATGAAGATATCGATCTCGATGCTGCTTGTTTTCTCAACGTAGCAGATGTGCCGCAATTGAAAGGCAGCCTTGTTTATCGCAATAGTGATGAACAAGGCAAGTTTCGCTATGGCTTTAGTTTAGACGAATGGCTATCGGATGAAACACACCATACGTTGTCACCGTAGCAATAAAACGAAGTTGTTATTAATAAGTAACTTACTGATTTAAAAAGCACACTTACACAGTGTGCTTTTTTTATGTTTGAATTCCGTTGATTAATCCGTGTTCTGTTGCAGCAGAATGACTAAAACTCTCTATAATTCATTTATATGACATGCGTATCCTAATTGAGTCGTTTGTTATTTTTTTAATGCGATCTGATTCTAACTTGGCTGTAGAGGTGATTCTTTCTGAGTGTTTCATCTTGGTACAATAGTAATGTGATGTGAGTTCGCGTTTTTAATGTTCTAGTTTAGGGGATTACATGCTGCAGCAGCTTTTGCGGCTCTCAAATGATGGTCGTAGGGTTTACATGACCGTAGTACCAAAGGCAGAAGAAGATGCGCCCCGTATTGAGAAAAAACATATTGTTGACTGGCTCAAAGAGAATAATGTAGCCAGCTTTTTTCGTTTCGACGAAACAATAGATTCCATTCTTGCCAAGATGAATACATCGAGTGATGAATGGAAAGGGGAGCCTGATGATGTCGTCGTTGCTGAACGTCGTGATGCGACAGTGAGCGCACGCTTTGACGATCAAAAAATGACAGCCTTTTTGCGTGTTAATGGCGCCTGCGGTGGTAATCCAATCAAGGGTAATGATCTGCTTTCTTCGTTGAAGAAGGAGCAGATAGTGCGTGGCGTTAAAAAACAAACCTTACAAAAGCTACTCACGGCGTCATCCCGCCTCAAACCTGGTGAGTACTTGGAAGTACCCATTGCCGCAGGTAAGTGGCCTACCCCTGGGGATGATTCAAAGCTCGCTTACCTTGTTCAAGACAGCAAAGCGAGAGTTCTAAGGCCGCAGCAGCGAGATGATGGCACGGTTGATATGCGTGATCTTGGTAAGATGATTACGGTTCAAGAAGGCCAGCCGCTAGCAAAACGTATTCCCTCAACAAAAGGTATTGAGGGCTTTCGTGTGACTGGGGAAATACTGCCGACAACACCGGGTAAAGAAATTCCACTCAAACTTTATCCTGGAAGTAAATACAGCCCCAATGACGAGAATGTTATCGTTTCAGATGTCGCTGGTATGCCCATTTTGCATCCAGACGGGGTGGAAGTAGATAACGCTCTCTGTATGAAGTCGGTAACGGTTGCTACGGGCCACGTTGATTTCGAGGGAAGCGTTGTTATTAATGGCGATGTGAACTCGGGCATGAAAGTTCAAGCCACAGGCTCTATTACTGTGGGTGGCGTTGTGGAATCTGGGATACTGGAAGCAGGGGGTGACATTGTCATTCACAACGGCATTTTGGGTCGACAATTTCAATCTGATAAGGACATCACGACCGTTATTAAAGCAAAAGGCTCAGTGGTCGCGAAATTTGCTCAGTATGCAAGAATTGAAGCGAAGGAAGACATCACGATCAGTCAGCACGCGATGCATTGCATCACGACCACGGATGGTAGCCTCTTCATTTGTGATCAGACGAAGCGTACTGGCACATTGACGGGCGGTAAGCACGTTGCTGCAGGTGGTGTGCAGGTGGTGACCTTAGGTGCTGCATCTGGCGTGCACACCTATATCCATGCTTTCACGGGACTAACAGAGTTGATGCAGGGCACGCTAAATCTGTCAAAAGAACTCGATCATGAGCATGAGCAATTGATGAAAGTGAAAGATGCGGAAATGAAGCTACTTCAACAACCTGCAAACAAGCGACCTGACGAGCTAATCGAACGTTTATCATGGACTAAGACCCACCACTTTGAGCGTATTGCTGAAATCAAGTCCTTAATGGACAGCAGTGCGTCAGAGCTCAATTCGTTATACCGCCGTTATTCTATTGAAGTGCTCAAGAACAGCTTTGCTGGGGCTCATTGCCAAATTGGCGATACCTCCATCGATCTGGTTAATGAGTATGGCTCATGTAAAATGGTCACCAACGGTAAGGAAATCAAAATTGAGCCACTCTAGGGGATTGTCTTTACCGTCATTTACACTGTAAATATCTTTTGAAGGAATCTGAAGGAAAGTTGAATAGACTGAAGATGGATTCAAAGCAGATAAATTGAAAAAAAGCACCGCTTGGTGCTTTTTTTGATCGTGTGGTATTGCAATGGACGTTAACCGGTTTTCTGAATTTTTCCGTCTTTCAATGCTTGAAGCACCGCGATCTTTGAACCGTCGGCCACGATACTCCCTTGTTCAATGACGATAATGCGATCCACGATATCCAGCATACCTGTTTTATGGGTATTGATAATCAAAGTCTCGTCGCGACGCAAAGAGCCAAGTTGCTGTTTGATGTACTGCTCAGAGCGATTATCCATGGCACTGGTCGGCTCATCCATCATAAGAACAGGAGGGCGACCTAGCATGGCACGCGCCAACGCGATGGCTTGACGTTGACCGCCAGACAACTGATTGCCGCCTTCGCCAACCTGACGCTCCAAGCCGGCTGGATCTCGCTGGGTAAAGGTTGTCACGCCAGCTCGGTTTGCTGCATCCAATATGTCCCTGTCACTAGCCAGTGGACGTCCTAATGTAATGTTGTCTCTAATCGACCCAAAGAACAGAACAGGATCTTGTGGAACGCAGCCTATATTGCGTCGTATGTCGATGTTATGGATTTGGGTGATATCTGTGTCATCAATACGCACTGAGCCTGCTGTGGGGCGATACAGGCCCATCAGCAAGCGACTGAGCGTTGTTTTACCAGAGCCGATACGTCCGATTATCGCAATCTTCTCGCCCGGCAGTATGCTCAAGGAGATATCACGCAGAGCCGCCACTTCTGAATTGGGGTAGTTGAAGTTAACACGGTCAAATTCAATTTTGCCTCGGATGATAGGGCGATGAATGTAACGCTGTCCTTCTTCTTGCTCAGAGGGCATTTCCATCAACTGATTGATGATCGCCATGGCGGATCGGGCTTGGTTGTAACGGGTCGAAAGTAAGGAAAGCTGAACCATGGGGCCAACAGCGCGAGAACTCAGCATGGTAGCCGCAATCAAACCACCCATGGTGAGATCGCCATTGGCAATCAAATACACACCAAACACAATCATGGCGACGCTGACAAACTGCTGGATAAAGCCAGCGGCATTTTGAACCGAGTCTGTCAGTCTGCGTGTTTTGATGCCCCAATTGGCCATATGAGCGACAGCTTCTTCCCAGCGATATTGAAACTGACTTTCTGCTCCAAACAATTTGATGGTTTCAAGACCAGCAAGGCTTTCAATCAAGTTGGCATTTTTTTGTGATGAAAGACGAGAACCTTCCTCAATGGTGTGACGAAGTGGCTTTTGAATGATCATGGCATGCACCACAAGCACCAGCACGGCGATAATAGGCACTGCAACCAGTGGCCCCGCGACTATCCAAATAATAAACAGGAAGAAAAACGCAAAGGGCAAGTCTATCAACGCCGACACGGAGGCTGAGGTGAAAAAATCCCGTATCGATTCGAACTCTTGCATGTGTCTGGCAAATGCGCCGACAGACGGAGGACGTGCCTCCATGCGAATACCCATCACCTTTTGAAAAATACGCGCAGAGATGAGTAGGTCCGATTTTTTACCGGAAATATCGATAAAGTAACTACGAAGCATCTTAAGCACTAAATCGAAAATAAAGATAACGAACACGCCACTGGCGAGAACCCAAAGAGAATCAAAGGCGAGGTTAGGGACAATTTTATCGTAAACGATGCGAGAGAAAAGGGGGGTTGCAATCGCAAAGGCATTGATGAAAATCGAGGCGATCAAAACGTCTCTGTAAATCGACCTCGATTCCCACAGCGTACTCCAAAACCAGTGTCCAGTGCGTTCCTTTAATATTTCAGGCGAACGCTCATCGTACCGAAAGCGCTTTTTGAGCAGAAACACCCGACCAAGGTACTCTTCTTCAAGATCGGATATTTGTACGAGGTTAGATGTGGTTTCAGTATGAGGGGCAACAATTTCTGCTTCCCCTTTCTCTTGGTCAATACCAAGCAATACACAGGCTTCGTTGCCTTTGAGCAACAAAATGCACGGGCATAGCAATGATGAGAGATCATTCAGCCCCATTCTTGTTTCTTTGGCATCAATTCCCGCCCGCTCTGCTGCCCGCGGAAAAAGGAAGGGTGCCAAATACCCATCAGATATCGGTAAGCCTGACACAAGTGCATCAGGCGAGTTTGATTGACCGAAATAACGGCTGACGTATACCAAAGATTGCAAGAGCGGGTCTTTAACCATGATTCTCTATTTTCTTCTCGAAGATGAAGCCTTGGAAACCGTTAACAAACAGCTCGGAGAGCTTGTTTAGCTGTGCTTCAGTTTCCACACGAGTTGCAATGGTGGTGATGTTCAAGTTATGCGCTGTCCGGCATATTGAGGCGAGCACATGGCTTTGCGCTTCGTCGTCAAGGTTGCTCGTGTAGGCAAAGTCGATTTTTACGTATGAAGGCTTGAACTTATTGAGGTAATCCAGTGATTGGAAATTGCGACCGTAGTTGTCGACACCAAATCCAAAGTTGAAGCGATGCGCTTGCTCCGTCAATAAACTCACGTGATCGGGGAAGCGAACGAATACACTTTCTGGTATTTCGAAGAACAGACGGCCCGCCAAATTACGGTGTTTTTGCATGGTCGTACTGATCCAACGAATGAACGAGGCGTTAGTGACGCTATTTTGGGTTAAGTTGATAGCGATAGGGCCAAGTTCTGGTTCATCGAGTAAGCGCTCTATCATGTGATTGACGACATAGCGGTCAAATGATTCACCCAACTCTAGCTGCTCCACGGCGCCCAGGAAGTGTGCAGCCCCATAGTAATCTTCGCCTTTTTCAATTGCGGAAAAGACTTCCTGATGGATAACGTTCTGGTCGCTAGTTGATGCAGATTGCAACTTAAACACAAACCAGTCGTGTGCGATGGCATCCAAAATAAGGGATTTCCATTGCTGTTTACCCATAGACGAATCGTTTGCAGTTTGGTCTATCATCGAAATGGGATGAGCGGGTGAATTTCGCGCCTGAGAAAGGGCATTATCCACTTGGGCAAGCAATACACTCGGGTCGCGGTTCACCGAGTTATTGACCGCAAGGCCGATGGCCACTTTCGGTGGACTAATACCCATTGGGTCATGCTGCATGTCATTGACGATGGCCAAAAGGCTTTCACCGATCATCATCAAATCTTCACTGCTGCAATTGGGTGCCAGAATCGCAAACTCATCTTTTGAAATGCGAGATGCCGTGAAGTCCGCGTCGTTAATGGTGGTGTTAAGTTTTTTAGCAAACTGAGTAACGATCGTATCACCTTGCGCAAACCCTTGGTTTTGGTAGGTATCCGTGATCAAATCCACCTTCGCCATCACCAAACCACCAACTGCAGATTCGGCTAGCCAAGATTTCAGCTGCCCTACAAAGAAGCTGCGATTACCTAGACCAGACACTGTGTCTCGGTACGCGTGCTCTCTCAGTCTGTCTGCCTCTTTTGCTTGTTGCTCAAAATAGGCTTCTAACTGGCTGCTCATCTGGTTGATCGCTTTCACAACGGTTCTAAGTTCTGTTGTTGGCGGCAGTGGAATCGGTTCGCCAAACTTGTTGCGTGCGATTTCTTTCGCGCGGCTTGTGATCGTCGCAAGCGGGCGTAATGAACGACTAAGCTGAATGGCAATGATCAACATGGCGACGACAAATAGCGCGCCAATCCAGACTCCAAGCTGGATGGTTGAGTGCCACATTTCTCGGTAAGCATAGCCAGGGTGAGATACGACTCTGACCTCGGCGAGCTGAAGCCAACCGCTAGTAAAGGTGCGTTCTTCCGTGATGACAGGGAAAAGATCGAGCGCAATATACCAATTTGGAACGCCTTCTACTGTCACGGGATATTCGCGAATAATTTCGCTACCGTCAGAGAGCATTTTGAGGCGAACCTCTTGATAGAAACCACCATCAAAGAGGGCATTGATAACAGATTCGGTGGCAACTTTGTCATCGTCTTCTAAATACGGTGCAAGCGCCAGCCCCATCGAGTTGATTGTGTTGTTTACCTCAGCGGATTGCTGAGTCAGCAGGAAGTTACGTGTGGTGTTTAATTCAATGCCCGTCACCGCTAGAATTAGCAGGAAGAATATTGCCAACATCCATGTAAACAATTGCCGGTATAAAGTCATAGACGTTTATCCATCATAGTTTTTGATCGGTCTGTTTAGCTTGACAGTTCCCATACGCGCTCTGAGATCGTTCCACAATCCCAAGCGCGAAGATTTACCCGCAAGCTCACCTTTACCGCGTTCTTTCATGAGCCACAGCCTGCTACCGTTAAAACTGTATACAGGAAGTAGATCTCGTCGTTTCGACGCCTTTTTAATTTCAGGATCAATATTATCGAGCAGGACCGGCTCTGCTGAGGCCGAGGGATAATAAGCAACAACCATATGAAATTGGTTGAGTTTTATGGCCTTTACGTAAACAAGCCTTAATTTCTTATCGTCTATCCCAAGTTCTCTTAATGTGAAGTATTTCGCGATGCTAAAGTCTTCACAATCACCCGCCGCGCTACCCAAAAATTCGAGTGGCGTTGCCCAGTAGTCCTTCTTTCCCCAGAGGTCGATATCGTTGACAAAATAGAGCTGGTTGAAAAAATTGTTCACAGCGGCTAATTTCTCCTGCTCGGAGAGATTCGCCGAGTTGGCAACCACGTTTCGCCATGCTGTTACACGCTTACCAGCTCTATCGCCATAAAAACTTGCCACTTTATCAACCCATTGAGTATCTGAGTCGCTCAGCGCAAATGTCATGATCGACGGCAGAAGGAACAATAAAAACAGCGATGCCCGCTTATGCATCAGACAATCTCAAAAGCTATTGTTCCCGACGGGTAAAGATAGTCCATGCTTCTTTAATATCTCCTTTCAATCCTTTAACCCTTCCAACGACACGGCGATTAACGAGTTGCGTTGTTTCCGTGCTATCAGGCAGCATTAAATCGCCTTCACCTAAACCAAGGATAGTGATGCGTTTGGCGTCTACGCCTCTTTCAATAAGTTGTGCTTGTACAGCTTGTGCACGTCGGACAGATAACGCTGAATTGTAGTCATCAGACCCAATTGAGCTTGTATGTCCTTGAAGTTCAAGAGAGGTTTCAGGGTAGAGCTTAAGGAATTCCGTCATTTTGTCCAGCGCTTCTAGGTAAGCAGGTTCGACAATTGCAGCGTCGTTAGCAAACTGAATTCTTAGTGAATTGTCACTTTCATTCAAAAGGTATGTTGGGCAGCCATCATTATCGATGACAGCAACACGCGGTGTGTCATCACAGTAATCGCGAGCGTTGATAACGCCATCATTGTCGGCATCGAGTAAATCTGAACGTTGCTCAGCGAGGGGAGGCGCGTCTGCGGAAATAGAGCAACCGCTGAGGGCCAATAGAATGCTGCTGAAAAGCAAAACGTGTTTCATGAATCAACCTTCTTTATCTATGACAGGTTCAAGCCACTCTTCCGGAACATCAACGCGAAGGGCGTCGAGTAAACTCCCCATGCTATTGAGTACGCGGTACTTGGCGGTGATATGCGCATAGTGAGCGTCTAGGTATGAGCGACGAGCCTCGAACAATTCGTTCTCGGTATTCAACAGATCAAGCAATGTTCTTCGGCCAATTCGAAACTGCTTCTCGTAAGCGATCACGGTTTCGGACGCCGCATCAACATGTTGTGCGAGATAATTCTTCTGTTGTTCCGTCAACTGATACGCGCTCCACGCGAGACGGGTACTTTCACCTAAGAGACGTGATGCGTTGTCGAACACGTCTTTGGATTTATTGAGCTGATAAGCGCTGCGACGTACGTCGGCCATGTCGCTGCCGCCGTTGTAAATGTTAAAACGCAAACGCAACATGGCACTGAATTCGTTGACATCCTCTTCAACACCGTTGGCATCATTACTCCAATTTTGACTCGCCTCAATGGAAAGTGTAGGGGAAAGGTTGCCTTTGTTTTGTCTGTATTGTGCTCTTGCGGCATCAATATCGTAGGTTGCTAGCCTGATCACAGGATTGCTGGCGTAAGCAACCTCTAGCGCTTCTGCTTGGTTCTGAGGCATGAACAGGGCATCGACTTCAGGATCGACAGGTGCTTCTAAGTTTACGCCAACCAGACGGAAAAACGTGGTGTGAGCGTCATCAAGATTACTTCTGGCTGCCAGCATATTGGTGATTGAGCGGGCAACACGGGCTTGCACTTGAGACAAGTCAGCGGTGGAACCAATTCCGGACTCTGCTCGACGTTCAATATCGGATAGCATTTTCTCATGCACTTTAACGTTGGCCTCAGACAGCGACAATAGCTGCTTGGCGAGTAATACCGCGACATAGGCTTCAGTCACTCTCAATGACTTGTCTTGGGCATCAGAAAGTAGCTGATAGCGTTGAGCTTCTGCTTCGAATTCAGTGCGCTCGATGTTGTTGAGCGTTTTCCCATCCCAAATTAGCTGCGTAAGGCTGATGTTTGCATCTTTACGATTGAAATCTTTTTCGCCGCTGGCTTGGGTTGAACTGTTGTCGATGTGCTCGAAACCATAGCCCGCATTGACGTTGATGTCCGGCAAGTATTCTCCTTGCGCAGAGTCAATGCTTTCGCGGTTGCTCATAAAATCATTAAAAGCACTTTTCAATTCGGGATCGGTTGCAATCGTCGTGGCAACGGCTTCCTCGACAGACATTGACCAAGCAGGTGTGCACAATGCACTCACGGCTGAAGCAATAAGTAACTTTTTCCAATTCAAAACACATTCCCCTATAAATGACTGAACACTCAGTCCAACAGTTTTGTGATCAGCTTATTCTCGAAGTGCTGATTTCTGAGCTTGTAATATTGGTTTTAGTAAGTAATCAAGAACGCTGCGCTTTCCTGTAATGATGTCTGTTGATGCCGTCATTCCAGGAATGATCGGTAGCTCCTCTCCTTCACCGATATTGTTCGATTCGGTGCGGATTTTGACGAGATAAAAGCTGTTGCCTTCTTCGTCTTGAATGGTATCGGCACTGATGGTTTCTAGCACTCCCGTTAGGCCACCATAAACAGTGAAATCATAAGCACTGAATTTTACGATTGCCTCTAAGCCCGGACGGAGAAATGCGATGTCTTGTGGGGCGATTTTGGCCTCAATCAATAAATTGTCTTCACTGGGAACGATTTCCACCAAATCCATGCCGGGTTGGATAACACCGCCAACCGTATTGACGTGGAGTTTTTTAATCGTGCCATCCACAGGGCTCAGCACCACGGTACGTTCGACTCGGTCGGCCAGCGTGACGCGGGTTTCTGTCATTGCGAGTAGTTTGTCTTCTACATCATTTAAACGCTCTTGTTGTTCGCCACGAAACTGGAGTGCGACATCAATGTGTTTGAACACCATTTCCTGAAGTGAAGAAGACAGTGAGGGCACAGAAAGCTCAGCAGAAGAAAGCTCTCTTTTTGTGTCATTCACTTGGCGCTGAAGTTTCAATAAGTCAATCTGAGGGACCACGCCTTCATCGGCGAGCGGTTTCGTGATGTTGTATTCCTCTCGGGCGTAGCTATAGCTTTGCTTGAGGTTTTGAACCCGTGATTTTACTTCAATCAGTTCTTGTTCTTTTTGACGTATTTGTTGAGAGGTCACTGATAACTGGTTTTGAAGATTATTGAGCTTTTCTCTGTATTCAGCACGCTGACGAGAAACTACAGAGGGGTGCTCTTCTTCGAACAAAGGGTCAAACACCAGCGGTGTACGAGGAAGCGTGACAGCCTGTTGCCAGCTGTCAATATCGGTGTTGGGGTTAACGACGACCGAATCAACCAAAGAACGAAGCGTAATCGAATCGCCCTGCAAGCTGGTGAGCTCTTGGACACGCTCACGGAAATCAGATCGGAACATGGTGTCATCAATTAACAGTAGTTGTTGCCCTTTGGTGACCACATCGCCTTCACGTATCAGCAGTTCTTTGACTAAACCGCCTTCAAGGTTTTGTACAACTTGCAACTGAGACGAAGGGATAACCTTGCCTTGACCGACGGTAACCTTATCGAGTTCTGCAAATGATGCCCAAACGACACTAATGGAGAGAAATAGCGCGATCACCCACAATAATACCCTTGCGCTTTTAGGCGTAGAGAGCAAAAGTGCAGCGGTTTTGTCATCTATGTAATCGAGGTGTTCGCTGGCTGGCAGTGTGGACCCAGATTTATCGCGTTTTTTCATTGTTTTCCCATTGGTAAAATGACTGAAACTTACTAATTAAGAGTAGTTTAACTATTGGATTCTCACGAATTTGAATCAGTCTACAGATAGAGACCTTTCTCAATGCTCTTATCGATGAGAATGTTGAGATTAATGTGAATGTCAGGAATGATGCGGGGTGCAGGGAAAAACAGGGCTGGAATCAGCCCTTGAAGTTTTCTTTATCTAAATCGTATTTTTTGAGTTTCTCGTAAAGGGTTTTTCGTGCTAGTCCTAGCTCAGTTTGCACTTCTTTGAGCATGCCATTGTGTCGATTGAGCGCATCAAAAAGTATCGCGCGTTCAACCTTTTGCATCCGCTCACCTAATGAATCATGCTCTTTTTCGTGAGCGCTTCGACTATCTTGATCCAACGATTGCTCACCCATCAATACCCAACGTTCAGCAAAGGTTCTGAGTTCGCGAACATTGCCATGCCATGGGTGGTTCATGAGCATGGTTTTGTGTTCGGCATCCAAATTCGGCGGAGCAATACCAAAACGTGACGCTGTAGTGCGAAAAAAGTTTTGGCAAAGGCTAATGATGTCGTCGCCTCGCTGCCTTAGTGGCGGGAAATCGAGGGTTGTCTTAGATAATGTGTTAAACAAAGACTGAGAAAACATATTTTGTTTAACGCTGTTATGCAGATCAACCCGGGTTGAGGCAATAATTCGCGGTCGATCTGGCGCAGACAGTAAAATGGCAACTTTGTCCTGCACACTGGGAGGGAGTGCCTCAATACCATCGAGAAACAGCGTTCCTTTCCCTGCTGCCGCAATTTTGCTGTTTTTGTAAGTAGGTAATGTGGAAAATGGGCTTTGCTCAGTGCCGAATAATTCGATGTCCATTAAGGTTTCGGGGATCTGCCGGCATTTAAATGAAATAAACGGTTCATCCTGTCGATTTCCATGGTCGTGAATGAAGCGCGCCGAAAGCTCTTTGCCAGTGCCTCGTTCTCCTTGCAACAAGAGATCGTTGGATTGATCTTTTAAATGGAAAATTGAACGCCTCAACTGTTTGATTAATTCATTGTTGCCAAGAATCCGTGGGCCGGGCGCGCTTTGTGTTTCGAGCTCTCGCTTCAATTCGCGGTTTTCGATCACTAGACGACGCTTTTCAATGCCACGACGAAGCACATCTAATAAGTGATCCGTTGAAAAAGGCTTTTCAAGGAAGTCGTACGCACCTTTTCGCATTGCAGAAACGGCGGTAGAGATATCGCCATGGCCCGTTAACATGACAACGGATAGCTCAGGGTCGATCGCTTGTGCCTTGGTTAGAAATGTCATGCCGTCCATGATTGGCATGTTGATGTCTGAAACAATAACGCCTTCGAAAGTGCTCGTAAGTAGGGTTAATGCTTCTGTCGCAGAAGCAAAGGCGCGGGATTGAAACCCTTCAATGTCCAATGTCTGACTTAATGCATCTCGGATTGATCGTTCGTCATCGATAATCCATATTTCGGGTGTCATGTCCGTGTGTCTCCGTCGTAAAGCCGTTGTAGATTGACAATAAACTCTGCACCACCTGAAGCATGGTCTCGTACCTGCAAGCTGCCGCCAAATCCTTCGACAATTCGACGGCAAATGGTGAGACCTAGGCCAAGTCCTTCTTTCTTCGTGGTGTAAAAAGGCGCAAAAATCTGTTTCTTGGTGTTGTTATCCATACCTGGGCCGTTATCCCACACGCAAAGTGACACGCGATCGAGATGAGTGTGGATGGTGATGCCGATTTGCGCCGCAGGCGTATTGGCAACCGATTGAGAGGCATTGCTTAAAAGGTTAAGTACCACCTGTTCGAGTTGAACGGTATCTGCATTAACCTGAAGCCCTTGTTCGGGTACCTGACAGTCAATATGAATGCCCTTCTTATTGAAGCTGGCTTCAGACAGCTTGATGGATGCCGTGACCACATCATCAATCGATGCACGAGATTTGCTGCTCTGGTTCTGTTTGCGCGCAAAGATCTTAAAGCGCGCCACAATATCTGCCACGAGACCAATTAGCTCATTTAACGTGTTTAGATTAGTGCTGACAGCATCATAGCGTTCTTTTTGCATTAATTTGATGCTGTTTTCTGTGTAAGTGCGCATGGCCGCTAGCGGCTGATTGATTTCATGATTAATGCTGGCCGACATTTCACCTAGCATGGCAAGTTTCGCCGCTTGGATAAGCTCAGATTCCGTTTGACGCAAAGCGTGTTGGGCTTCTTCGTATTGTTGAATACTCTGTCGAAGCGCTGAGTTCGTTTCTTCTAGACTCGCTGTCCGAGAGGCCACCTTCTGTTCCAATTCATCATTAAGGAGGGCGAGCTTTCTCTGGGTTTTAACGGTTTGCAGCCAAGCGGTGATCACCAAAATGAGCAGTCCGTAGAACGTAGCAAACAGTAACGTTGCCTGAAGCACCACGGGCCAAATATTGCTGGTAGGAATGAACCCGTAGATCCGCCACCCTGCGCTCCCCAAAGAAGTGCTTGAAAGTAGAACACTTTCTCTGTCCTTCTCCTTAATACCCAGTGACAGTGCCGACAGCGGTTTTATCGCGTCTAAATCTTGGTAGTCAGTGAGGCTGCTAAGCGACGAATCACCATAACGACGTGACGCGCGAATCGCACTTTTTTGATTCTCGGTAAGTATCGACAGAGATTGGTAGAGCCATTCATCACGGGAGCTATAAAACACGACGCCAAGGGGATCGGCGATAAGGTAGTCAAACGCCTGCTGGTCCCAAATACGGTCAATGATTGAGAGGTCGACTTTGAGTGTCAGAACGCCTGTGATGGTCTCTCCATCCCAGATTGGGTACGAAAAATAATAGCCGCGCTTATCTGACACTACGCCCAATGCGTAGTATCGTCCTTTGTTCCCTTCCATGGCTTGCTGGTAGTAAGGACGATAATTATAGTTGTAGCCGACAAAGCTACTTTCTTGCTGATGATTGCTTGAAGCGATGGTTAACCCGTTGCGATCCATCACGTAAATGACATCGCTGTTTAAACGTGCATTCCAATCCGCCAGCAGTTGGTTGGTGTCAGTCAGAAGACGCGTGCTTTTGGGTACGCGCAATAGCCGTTTTAGACGTGGGTCGGCAGAGAGAACGACGGGGATCTCGCTGTATCGTGCTAACTCAGCCGCAAGTTTCTCCTGCAGTTGGTAGACATCTCTTTTGATGTCCGTGTCAAAACGTTTTTCGATAGCGTTGTAAGTGAACACCGCAACCAAAGTGGTCAAAAGCACGCCAATAATAGTAACTAGGGTTATAAAGACACGTCGGCGCATAGCATCCCTGCTCAAAGAAGTGATAATGGGTTGAGTGACTCAGCTTGTTTAGGGAGAGATACCTGAACATGTCCCTATGCTAGAAATTCTCTTGAGAAAAGAGACAAGCCACATCAAAATGGCGAAAACAAAAAATCGGAGCACCACAATGGATTTGTATGATATTCGAAGAGAATATAACCAAGGCGGTTTGAGACGCAAAGACCTGCCTGAAAACCCTGTTCAATTCTTTGAACATTGGCTCAAACAAGCCATTGACGCGAAGCTTCCCGACCCGACGGCAATGACCGTCGCTACCGTTGATCAAGACGGTCAGCCTTTTCAGCGAATCGTGTTGCTAAAACATGTGGATGATGGTGGTTTTGTGTTTTACACCAACCTCGGCAGCCGCAAGGCGAAGCAATTGGCTGACAATGCACGTATTAGTTTGCATTTCCCTTGGCATCCGCTGGAGCGTCAGGTTCATATTACCGGCACCGCTGAAAAACTGAGCAAGCTTGAGGTAATGAAGTACTTCTTGTCTCGTCCGAAAGAGAGTCAACTGGCTGCATGGGCGAGCCGTCAAAGTGAGCGTATTACTGCGCGTACCGCGCTGGAAAGTAAGTACATGGAGCTGAAGCAGCAGTTCGATAAAGGTGAAGTTCCTGTCCCTACATTTTGGGGTGGTTTTCGCGTGAAGCCATCTTCCATGGAGTTTTGGCAAGGTGGTGAGCATCGTCTGCACGATAGGTTTATCTACCAAGACGAACATGATGGTCATTGGGACATAGAGCGCTTAGCGCCTTAAGCCCCCTCTTTCGCTTACAAGGTCAATGTCGCCAGCTAAAAGGCACAAAGCGGACATGTAAAAAGCAGCGAAAGCTGCTTTTTTTGTGGGTGACGTTGCCCTTGTTTTGACTGTCTGTCAATAATTCAGTCTATTCCGAAATCACCAATGCCATTTGCTGTTTCAAAAGCGAATTAGGGATGCAAAAGCCAACTCCGCACTCAAGGGCCTTATCGACCAACTCTGTTTTGCT
Organism: Enterovibrio litoreus; assembly: GCF_045679545.1. Taxonomy (NCBI): domain Bacteria; kingdom Pseudomonadati; phylum Pseudomonadota; class Gammaproteobacteria; order Vibrionales; family Vibrionaceae; genus Enterovibrio; species Enterovibrio litoreus. The sequence continues at coordinate 691,963 of NZ_CP166195.1, read as the reverse complement.
TGAAGCGCCCATTTTGATCCTCAGATTTGCAAAGTGGTTTTCGACTGTTTTTACCGACACCCCTAACACCTTGGCGATGAGCTGCGGTTTTTTGCCATAAAGGTGCAGGAAAAGCACTTCTGATTCTCTTGTTGTGAGAGATGGGAGCGGCTTATGTGTGTTCGTTAGTGGTGCATTTGGTGGGCAGGGAGACTCGTGGCCAATGGCATTACAAATCCATTGTCCGACTTCCAGGATGGCACTGTTATTGATGGCCTGACCGTGAAACAACGTGCCTTTGATCTTGCCGTTGTCGTCATACCAAGGAACCTTGGTAAAGACATGCGCGTGCCACTGACCGTTCGGGTAAGGATGAATGTTAAGCACCCGCATGCAGCGGCCAGTTTGCATCACCTGTTTGTCTTGTTGCTGGAAGGTGTTCGCATAGGCTGACAAGGCTGCAGGCATGTCGAAATCTGTTTTTCCTATGAGCGCATCGGGAGATGTTGCTCCGACAAGATCAGCAAACTCCTGATTGACATGTACAAACAAAGAGTCTGTGTTTTTGCATCCCCAGCAGCCGGGCATATGCTCAAATACAGCGGTAAGTGGTGGGTGAGAAGATATATTCATAGCACGACTTGGTGAACACCTTAACTTACATTGTATTGTAATGGTTTGCAGTTTTTTGGCAATGTATCATAATTTAGGCGTTTAAGGCGAAAAAAAACCGGCTCGTAGAAAGCCGGTAAAAACAAGAGTTCCGCTCATGACAAGCGTCGTCCTGTATGACGTGTAGAAGAGACCATGTACGCTCGAGTATCTGGGTAAATGTGTCGAGGGTGCATGGGTCACCGAGGTAAATTTCAGTGATTAAACAGCATCATACTGCAATATGTACTGCTCAGGCGTCACTATACTCAGATGCTAGAAAATCGGGCAGGGGGGGAATGTACTAGTTTGTAATTTATTGATGAAATTGTTTTTTATTGGGGATATAGATCTCGATTTTTTTGCCTTGTCTTCTATGCATTGTTGCGGAATTTCTGATGAAAAAAACCCGTCATATTATGTGACGGGCTTTAAGGGACTGAATCAGTGATCGGTGGACAAACTAGATGTTTCTGACCACACGGAAACCTAGATAGTTGGCGCTTAGGTCAGATTTCAGCTCTAAACGTTCAGCAACACGCGCACTGCTTGGTGAAAAGCTCCAAGCGCCGCCGCGAGCGACGGGTGTCTGACTTTCAGCCCACTCCCACACATTACCTGCTGTATCATAAACACCGAATGGGTTTGCTGGGAAGCTGGCAACGGGTGATGTGCTTTTGTTTGACCAACTCGTACCACTCCAACCCGTATTGGCATTGCCAACACCGATGTCGTTGCCCCACCAGAAATCTGAAGCACTACCTGCTCGGGCAGCAACTTCCCATTGAACTTCTGAAGGCAACTTGTAATCGTGGCCGGTTTGTTTGCTCAGCCATTTCGAATAGGCAAGTGCATCGTCACGGGTAATGCACACAACAGGTGCATTATCTGCTTGGTCAAAGCCTGGCTTGCGCCAGTTATGGTTCAGAAGCTGTTTAGGCTCACCGTTCACGAGAGAAGTACAACCCTGACCCTCCTCGGCTTCTGTGACATAACCTGTCGCAGCGACAAACTCTCCAAATTGTTTCACTGTTACGGGAGTCGCAGCAATGGAAAAAGGTTGGTCGACAACCACAGGCTGTTTGGCTTCAAAGCCTACGTTGTATTGGCCTGCACCAATAACCACCATTTTAGGGGCCTGCCGATTGTTCGAGAGTTTGTCAGCGAATTGCTTTCCCGGTTTAGGACGGTTCTCCTGTTCTCTGAGGCTTGCCCAAACGACAGAATCTTTATTCATGTACATTTGACGGCTGTAAGGTTCGAAGCCAGGCTTTTCAACAGTTAGCTGATGCTGACCCGCTGGAAGCATGATTTCGACAGGGGTTGATCCGTAAGTTACGCCATTGATGGTGACGTTGTCTTCAAAGCGGTTTGAACGGATTTTTACATTTACCCAGCGTTTTGCTTGCTGTTTTGGCGTCGCTTTTGCTGATGTGAAAGATTTCTCCACACAATAACGCTCAGCAAAATCGAGGAGCTTACAGGCTGCATTTTCATCTGGCTGGCTTCGCATTTCAGCTTGCATGCGAGTGATGTAACGGTTGTTACCGCTAAAACCACTATCAACCACGTTACTGTTCATCACATGAATGTTGAACGACACGCGGTTAGCATTGAGCTTGGCAGTCGATGATTCCGTGACTTTGTCTAGCACGTGTGATTGGAACGTATTCACCGCTTTTTGCATCGTCAGGGTTTTACCCTGATTCGAACATGCTGCTAGCGTCATGGATTCGCTACACGTAATGGTGTGAACCACTTCGATAGTATCGGCAAAGGTCAGTTCTTGACGAAGACGCTTCACGCGCGCTTCTTTTTTCGACTCTTGCAGATTGTCGAGTGCGCTTACCAATAATTGCTTCTGGCGATTTTCGCCTTCAACAATGCGGGTTTGCTCCGCAACAAGTTGGTCATTTTCAAGCGTTGCAGTTTGATTCTCTTTCACGGCTTTCCATGCCGATTGATAGTCATCTTTATACTGCGTAAGGTCGGTATCCGGATTTTCAATTAGGCGACGGAATTGTTCGTCAAGACGCTCTTGCGCCATTGTCCGTCTTTTCTCTAGTTCGATCGCTTTACTTGCTAATGACTCACGCTCTGCGAGTAAAGCATCCAGTTTGTCTCTTTGCGTCTGGAGGTTTTCAGCGTGTATGCCAATTTCACTTCTTTTGTCTGCTAGCTTCTGTTCCAGAGCAACGACCGGGTCACTGGTTGCTACATTGGCGTCATTGGCAAGCGATTGACCACTAAGAAGTATCGGCGATAACGCGAATACTAACGCGGTGATGCGATTACTTTTCATATGTCCCTTGCTTATTCTCAGAATTTCAATAGAAAAGCTTTGTCCCAAATAGCTAGATTAACACGTAAATGTTATTTAGCTCGTCCATGGTACTAATTATTTGATGCTTATCGTTATTAATCAATATCTATATTTTGATAAATAACTCAATAAATTTACTCACATTTGTCATGCGCCAAAAAATAGTGAGCGCGAATGCCTTGGTGAGAATGAAAATATGATAAACATTGACACCCAATTAATATTTAACGCCATATTTTTGACGATCTGTTGGAGAATATGAATTACGCGGTCTGCTTAACAGTACGATGAAATATAAAAGATCATTTTTCATCGGAACGATGATCATGGTTTGATCATGTGCAAGAAACATCGAAAGCATGATCAAGCGATATTATGACTGCCGAATCGTGCCTGAAATTTATTATTCTTATTTTTATCAATGATATAGGTTTATCTTTGTGGCTGGTTCATCGGTGGGTTGGCGGATGTTTCTTTGATCTTAGGCGTGCTTTTGTTGAGATCATGCACAAAATTGCAGTTGAAATGACATCGCCCGTAGTTTGACCATCTCTTGATCATCTTTCCGGTTCGATTTTACTTCTTGTTTTCAGGGATAGCGTGGCAGAATGGGAAGCAGTTAAGTCATCTATCATTAAACCTATGGCATCTGAATTGAAGCACTCACAAGTTATGGCGTTACCTAATCATCCGTCGCTGCACGCGCACGACTACCGTCAGGTGGTGATTGGGCTACAAGGCCAAACGGAGTTCGAGCTTTCTGGGCGCGGCAGTCTTGTTGGGCCGGGTCAAGGATGCCTAGTGTCAGAGTCTGAGCTTCACGCATTTTCTGGGCGTGGTCACAATGAAATTTTGGTGATCAATTTGCCAGATGCGGTGTTGATGGGCGAACTGAACATGAAACAGAAGGTTGATACCTTGTTTCAGCGCGATGCGTATTTTCAGTTGGACAGCCAAGCTCAGGTATTGGTGAAAGCCCTGACCGCTGAAATGGTGGCCAATCCCGATGATAGGTTGTTGGGGCGTGCGTGCGCAGACACCTTGCTTTGTGTGATGGAGCGACATTTCCGCGACCAACTCGCGCCACGTCGTCAGGGGCATCGCCTGAACATGGACATTATTGACCTCTACATTCGCAAACATATCAGCCGCAAGATCAGCGTGGCGCAAATGGCAGGCTCAGTGTTTCTGGCGGAAAGCCAGTTTCATCAGCTTTTCAGAGCGCAAGTAGGCGTGACGCCGCATCAATACGTTTTGCAAAAACGCTTCGAGCTTGCACAAGAGCTGCTTTGTACCAGCGAACTTAACCTTACCCAAATATCTGATAGCTGTGGGTTCTCCTCCCAGAGCGGCTTTACTTCTGCATTTTCGAGATATTTCGGCATGTCGCCATCTCGCTTCCGCCAGCAACACTGATCTAAGTCATTAAACCTTAAAGAAATTGTTGTGACTCAATAGAGTTAGCGGTTCTCTGTTTGTTAATCATCGGAGTTTTTTGCAATAATGCCGCAGAATTTTGAAAGACTCCTCGTCATATCACACCTAGAATCGGTCGTTAATCTAACATATTAGTAACATCTACCACTGCCTCGTGGTTTCAAGGAGAGAGGAATCTGCTTATGTTGAAAGCGACCGATGTGTTGGTGCCAAGCTATCTTGAGCAACCATCGAAAGATTTGTGGCCGACCATTTCTTCCCACTACTGTGTGGACGAAAGTGCGCTGCTTGAATCATTAATTCCGCTGGCAACGCCATCGGCGCAGGAGCGTAGTGAAGCAGAATCACGAGCGGCTGAGCTTATTGAGCGTGTGCGAGCGGACAAAAAAGCGGTGCAGATGATTGATGCATTGCTACTCGAATACAGTTTGGACACACGAGAAGGCATCTTGCTGATGTGTCTGGCTGAAGCCTTGATGCGTGTTCCTGATAAGAAAACCGCAGATGCGCTAATTCGCGACAAGTTAGGCGTGGCAGATTGGAAAGCGCATCTTAAAGGTTCGGAATCGTTGTTTGTAAACGCTTCAACGTGGGGTCTGATGTTGACGGGAAAAGTCGTCAATTTGGATGAGCGTGAAGAAGGTGGCCCCACTAAAGTGATCAACCGCTTAGTGAACAAGATGTCTGAGCCTGTGATCCGTCAGGCGATGCATCAAGCAATGAAAGTGATGGGCCACCAGTTTGTGCTGGGCCGTAACATCAATGAAGCGTTGGATAATGGCAAACCGCTGCGCCAGAAGGGATTTACCTACTCTTTTGATATGCTAGGCGAAGCCGCGCTGACCTCGCAAGATGCGCAAAAGTACCTCAATGACTACATGCAAGCCATAGAAACCGTCTCGAAGCATCTGACTGTTGGTGACGCGCCTTCTCCATCCGTATCTATCAAGCTGTCTGCGCTCCATCCGCGCTACGAAGTGGCAAACGAAGATCGTGTGCTTAGCGAAATGTTCGACACGGTATTGGGTTTGCTCAAACGTGCGCGAGAGCTGAACGTTTCCATTACCATTGATGCAGAAGAAGCGGATCGCCTCGAATTGTCGCTAAAGCTGTTTGAGAAACTGTTTACCCATGCAGACATCAAAGGCTGGGGGCAGTTTGGTTTGGTTGTGCAAGCGTACTCAAAACGCGCACTGCCAGTGATCGTCTGGCTTGCCGCCTTGGCGCGTGAAAATAACACTACGATCCCAATGCGTTTGGTCAAGGGGGCGTATTGGGACAGTGAAATTAAGCTGTCACAGCAAAACGGCCTGCCTGGCTATCCGGTCTACACCCGCAAAGAAGGCACGGATGTTGCGTATCTTGCTTGCGCGCGCTTTCTTCTGTCTAAGCACGTCAGCGGCCTGATATTTCCTCAGTTTGCTAGCCACAACGCCCAAACCGTTTCTGCCATTCATGCCATGGCTTGCCATGATAACTATGAATTCCAACGCCTGCACGGCATGGGCGATGCACTTTATACTCATGCTCATGCGATGTTTGGCCAATCTGTGCGTATCTACGCACCTGTTGGTAGCCACAAAGATCTGCTGCCGTATTTGGTGCGTCGCTTGCTAGAAAACGGCGCTAACAGTTCGTTTGTTCACCGTTTGGTGGATGCGCGTTGTCCTGTGAGTGATTTGACTCTGCACCCTGTCGATATGCTGACGTCGCGCCCGACACTGCATAACCCTCGCATTCCCATGCCGAGTGAGATTTTCGGTGAATCACGTAAGAATTCGCAAGGTGTCGCCATTGACATCGAAAGCGAATGGCAAGTTTACGATGCCAGTGTTCAACGCTTCATGGCAACCCAATGGCAAGCTGGTCCGATTATTAATGGCGAACGCATGTTAGGTCGCGACCACAATGTCGTTGCGCCTTATGACCACCGCATCGACGTCGGTCAAATCCGCTGGGCAACAGCCGAGGATGTTGACACTGCACTTTCTGTTGCTGCTGAAAGTTCAGACGCATGGAAAAGCTTACCCGCGACAGAAAGAGGTAAGTACCTACTTCTGCTTGCGGATAAGCTGGAAGAGAACTTGGGTGAGTTGGTTGCCCTTTGTCACCGTGAAGCGGGCAAAACCATTCACGACAGTATCGATGAAGTGCGCGAAGCGGTCGATTTTCTCCGTTACTACGCTGTGCAAGCTGAACAAGTGATGGGTGATCTTCAAACCTTTACGCGTTTTGATGGTGAAACCGCCACGCTTCGTCGTGAAGGTCGCGGCGTTTTTACCTGTATCAGTCCTTGGAACTTCCCACTGGCTATTTTTATCGGTCAGATTTCAGCGGCATTGGTCACCGGTAACACTGTGGTGGCCAAGCCCGCCGAGCAAACGTCGTTAATTGCGTTCCGCACGATCGAGATGTTGCTTGATACGGGCATACCAAAAGGGGTTATCCAGTTGCTACCAGGTACTGGCGCCGTGGTCGGCAGTGCGCTCACAGGTGATGATCGCATTGCCGGTGTCGCGTTTACTGGCTCAACGCCTACCGCGCAACGCATTAACCAAACGTTGGCATCTCGCCACGCGCTTCCTGTGCCATTCATCGCTGAAACGGGCGGGCAGAATGCCATGATCGTGGATAGCACGGCGTTGCCAGAGCAGGTAGCACGCGATGTGATTCGCTCAGCGTTTGCTTCTGCTGGACAGCGCTGTTCCGCGCTGCGTGTGCTCTATGTTCAACAAGACGTTGCAGATCGTGTTATTGGCCTAATAAAAGGCGCCATGGCCGAAATGCGTGTGGGTTTGCCTTATCAGCATTCCACTGACGTTGGCCCCGTGATTGATGAATTAGCACAACAAAAACTGCAAAACCACGTGAACGCACTGTTCAAATCGAGCACCTTCATTGCGAAAGCACCGATGGGCAGCGAGACGCGAGTAGGTACTTATATTGCGCCAGTGGCTTTTGAAATCAACAGTATTTCTCAGCTGTCGCAAGAGCACTTTGGGCCAATTCTTCATGTGGTGCGTTATCACGCTGATCATCTTGATCGTGTGATTGATGACATCAACCAAGCAGGTTTTGGTTTGACTCTGGGCGTTCACAGCCGTAACGAAAATACCTATCGCCACATTGAAGCACGCGTAAAAGTCGGTAATTGCTACATCAACCGTGACCAAGTTGGTGCGGTGGTGGGTGTGCAGCCTTTTGGTGGGCAAGGCCTGTCAGGCACTGGCCCCAAAGCGGGTGGTCCGCACTATCTCTATCGCTTCACTAAAGAGGAGGTCGTGGCATGAGCAATATTCAAGGAATGAAGGATATGACGGAAGTAATGCGCTTGGCCGCTCAGAGCTTAGCGGTATGGGAAGAGTGGAATGGCATTGGCGTCAGTGCTCGGCGAACCATACTTGCATCTTGGTCTGATACTGTAGAGCAACGTGGCGACGCTTTTGTGTCTGCTGCAAAGATGATTCGTTTCCATCTGCAACAAGCCGAAACCTTGCTTGAGCCAGTGCATGATATGCCAGGCCCGACAGGGGAAACCAATGAATTGTATACCGCAGGTCGAGGCTTATTCCTGATCACGGGTGATGACGGCTTGTCGCTGACTGCTCTTTCTGGACAGTTGACTGCAGCCTTGGTCGCTGGAAATTGTGCGCTGGTGGCGGTGCCTGCTGCATTGCGTCACGACACCGACGCTCTGCTGGCTGACTTGGTCAAAACAAGCGTATCTGACCGACTTGTGCCCACGATCGATCTCAACCACGTTGACAGCGCTTTAGCGGACGCGCCTCTTTGTGGGGTAGCCGCCGTGGCCAGTGATGCCCTTTTGATTGAAATGAACCGAACCTTGGCAGCCCGAGACGGTGTTTTGGTCCAATTTGTCGCTGAGAACAATGCCGACCTGCTGCCTATCGTGGCATCGCCAACTTATTTGCTTCGCTTTATTACAGAGCGAACGCGAACCATAAACATCACTGCTGTAGGGGGCAATGCCACCTTATTAGAACTAGGTAGTGGTGAACATTAAAACCAACCGGATTGGGCGCCTCTTTTTGGGCGCCTGTGTATTGAGGGAAATAGAATGATTGAAAACAGCGTTGCAATCAGCGCCACGTTTATCGTGTACCTGATTCTTATGCTTGGTATTGGTATTTATGCCTACAAACGTACATCCAGCTCGGAAGACTATTTCCTAGGTGGTCGTTCGCTGGGGCCGTGGCCAGCCGCACTTTCTGCCGGTGCATCGGACATGAGTGGCTGGTTGCTACTTGGTTTGCCTGGTTATGCTTATGCCGCTGGCATGGAATCTTTGTGGCTCGCAGCAGGCTTGTTAGCGGGTACTTACTTAAATTGGCTGATATGCGCTAAGCGGCTTCGTACATACAGTATCGAAGTAGACAATGCGCTGACGATTCCAGAGTTTCTTTCACGTCGTTTTGAAGACAAATCCAAACTGCTGCAAACCATTTCTGCGTTCTTCATTTTGCTGTTCTTCCTTTTCTATACCAGTTCTGGTTTGGTTGCTGGTGGCAAGCTGTTTGAAACGGTATTTGGCCTCGATTACAGCACCGCAGTGATCCTTGGTACTGTTTGTGTTGTGTCGTACACCTTGTTTGGTGGGTTCTTAGCCGTGTCTTGGACAGATTTGGTTCAGGGCTTGTTGATGGCTGCTGCTTTGATGATCGTGCCAATTGCGACCATGGATGGTGCGTTTACTGCGCTGCCTGGCGCATTAGAAGCGAAGAACCCAGAATTGCTAACGCTTTGGAATGATATCAATGGTGAGCCTTTGTCTGCGATTGCAATCATCTCTTTGGTTGCGTGGGGGCTGGGTTACTTCGGACAACCACATATTCTGGCGCGTTTTCAGGCGACGCGTACCAACAAAGATATTACGACAGCGCGTCGTATTGCGGTGATCTGGAGTGGGGTCTCTATGGCTGGTGCGGTTCTGATCGGTCTGGTGGGAATCTTGTATGTCGACCAACACCTTGGTGGTGAATTGGCTGACGGCGAAACCATTTTCATGTACCTGGTGAATGCGGCATTCCACCCTGTTATCGCCGGTATTCTTTTAGCGGCTATTTTGGCAGCGGTAATGAGCACCGCGGACTCGCAACTGCTGGTTTCTTCCTCGGCATTGGCTGAAGATTTTTATAAGCAAGTTTTCCGTCCTCAAGCATCCACCAAAGAAGTGGTGATGGTGGGTCGTTTCGCCGTGATTGGTCTTTCTGTTGTGGCATTGGCGCTGGCGATGAATCCGGAAAGCTCAGTGCTTGGCTTAGTGTCTTATGCATGGGCAGGTTTTGGTGCAGCCTTTGGTCCAGCGTTATTGTTGAGCTTGTTCTGGAAAGACATGAACCGTAACGGTGCGCTTGCTGGGGTTATCATCGGTGGTGCGACGGTGGTTGTTTGGAAACAAATCTCGGGCGGTATTTTTGATATCTATGAAATTGTGCCTGGGTTCATTCTTGCTTCTGTAGCAATTATATCAGTGAGCAAGATGACAGGCGGCGCACAGGACACGGTCATGCAAACATTCGATGATTATGAGCAGAGCCTAAAAACGTTGCCATAAACTAACAACATACGGAATGCTTTATGCGGCATTCGAACTAAGTGGACACTAAGTGGAACACAGTTACTTAGAGCATGGTTGCACACAGGGTTACACAGTAAAGGGACGCGGAAGCGTCCCTTTTTTTATTTTCTATCAATATGTTAGTAGGGGCACTATCTTGGATTAAGCCTTGCTTGTTGCGCATTTGTTGCATTGAAAATGGAACAAATGGCTCAAAATTGAAATCAATGAGCTACAGTTACTGATGGGGATATGCGTCTTATAACTTTAATTGCGTGTCGAATGACTTCACCAAAACGTTAGAAAGAAGCCGAGGGCGTCAATATGGCGAGCAAATTAATCATTACACAGCTTGAAGGCAATGCGCTGATCTTTGCCGCTGATGGAAGTGTAAGGGCGGCAGAGCAATATGCAGAGCTGAAGCCCGATGAAGTGCTTGTGACTGAAAACGGTGGTGCCGTGTTAAAAGAAAACGGCGACCGTGAGATACAACTTGGCCCAAACAGCGGCTTTCTTTTCGAACCACCACCAGAGTCTGATAATGACGTAAATGCGTTGAAGCGTGGGGTCGAAGAAGGCGATGACCCATCAGAAGGCGCTGATCCTGCGGCGGGAGAACAAAGCAGTTCGTCCGTATTTTTTGGCGCTGGCAATGTGATTGTACAAGCTTCAGGCAGTGACCGCCCTAGTTTGAGTGAGCTATTGCAAGAAGCCAAAGGAGAAGACGCCCAAAGTGTCGAGCTTCTTACTGCCAATAACCTCTCGTCGTTTCAGTTGGGCTCTTTGTCAGCATTACAACGATTCTTTCTCGATCGTCTGAATCAAAGCGAAACAAACGAAGAGTCTATCGTCTCCGTCACGACGCCTGATGTGACGATTTCTGTTCCCCCTACATCTTCAATTCCATCGTCAGACACGACATCGCCCAATGATTCTTCACCCTCTTCAGATCCCTCAGACCCGTCAAATTCTGATACGGACAACAATGCACCCGCAGTGACGCTGGCGATGAGTGATGTCACGGAAGAATCTGTGTCAGAAGGCCAAGCTGTGGCGATGATTACCGCAACGGATCCAAACAATGACGATGTCACGGTTAACTTGCTCAACAACGAAGCAGGCTATTTTCGCATTGAAGATGGTCAGGTTGTTCTGACGCAGGCTGGTGTAGAAGCCATTAATGATGATGGCCTTGGGCTTGATTCGCTGGAAATTGTTGTTGAAGCCAGTGATGGCGAATTGATTGAACAAACAAGCGGCACATTGAACGTGAATAAAGTGAACGACAACGTGCCCACACTGACTGTGGATGCAGTCAATGTAACTGAAGAAGCGGTCACTGAAGGCATGGTATTGGCAACCTACAGCGCCAGTGATGCTGATGGGAACACCCTCACGTTTACCCTCACTGACAATGACGACGGGTACCTATCATTGCAAGATGGCACTGTTATTTTGACCGCAGAAGGTGTTGCTGCCATCAATAACGATGCTTTATCCGTTGAGGGCATCGCCGTCAATATTACGGTGAGTGACGGCGATTTCCAGACCAGTGCTTCTGATCTTGTGGTGGTCACGCGTGTAAATGACAACGCGCCCGACATTGCACTGATTGCGAGTGATGTAACGGAAGATAGTGTATCAGTCGGGCAAACCATCGCGACGTTTACGGCATCAGATGCTGACGTTGATGAACTGAACTTCACACTGTTAAACAATGACAGTGGCTACTTTGCGATTTCTGGTAACACGGTTGTATTGACTGAAACGGGCGTTAATGCGATTCAAGATGATGAGTTGGATATACGCAGTTTGTCGATTTCTATCACCGCCTCTGATGGCGAAAACCAGACAACCGCGACAGATACGATTTTGGTTGGTCGCGCCAATGACAACTTGCCTAATGTATCAATATCGGTGAGTTCACTGGTGGAAGAAGAGGTGTCGGAATCGACGTTAGTCGCCACGGTGACAGCGAGCGATGCAGATAATGATCCAATAACCCTTACATTGGCAAATAATGAAAGTGACTACTTCGTTCTATCCGGCAACGAAGTGTACCTCACTGCGACAGGCGTTGCTGCCATCAATCAAGATGGCGTAGACCCTCTCACGGAGATGTCGTTATCAGTACAAGCGTCTGATGGCACTTATTCCGTGGTAGTGACAGAATCAGTGAGCATTGATCGCGTCAACGACAACGATCCAACCATCACGTTGAATATCTCCGACGCCATGGAAGAATCTGTCACTGAAGGCCAAGTGCTGGCAACCATTGTTGCATCAGATCTAGATTCATATTCGCTGGAATACAGCCTGACGACTGCCAATGCTAATTGGCTGGAAATCGTTGGGAATGAAGTGCGATTGACTGCTGATGGCGTCGCCGCCATCAATGATGATGAGGCTGAGTTAAGTCGCATCAGTTTCAGTGTGACGGCGGATGACGGCGAACGTCAAACCAGCGTGGACGCCGATGTTACAGTGAATCGTGTCAACGACAATGACCCTGTGATTAGCCTCACGGTGAACGACCTGACCGAAGAATCTGTGTCAGAAAACGATGTGGTGGCGACCTTGACCGTCTCTGATGCCGATGAAGACGAGTTATCGATTGCGCTCATCAACAACGACAACAACTACTTTGTATTGAGTGGTACTCAGGTACTGCTGACTGCCTCGGGTGTGGCAGCTATCAATAGCGACAGTGCAGATCCTGTGCTCACATCCATGTCTTTCTCTGTGACAGCAAACGATGGCACAACGACCACAGAAGCCTCTGCCACTGTGTCAGTGACACGTATTGAAGATATTGTGGCGGCAGATGACCAAGATGAGGTTGCAGCACAAGGTACTGTTACTGGCAATGTGCTCTCAGGGCTAAATGGCGATGGCAGCGATACTGTGCACGATGGTGTTACCGTGACGCAGGTAAGTTATCTGGGTGATGACTACGTGCTGACGGAAGGCAGCGTGACAATTGCGACTGAGTCTGGTTCTTTCACCATGACGGAAGACGGCAACTACACCTATATCTCATCCATTCAAACTCAATTCTATGCGAGCGAGCTTACCGCGGCATTTGATAGCTCAAATGGCGTGACCTTCTATGGCTCCGGCTTAGACCAAAACATCTTCCTTAGTGGCAATGCCGCTGCAGGGCTAGATTTGGACACCCTGTTCAACCAAGAAATTCATGATGACAATCCTGCACCAACCAACACCAGCGACGATGTGATTGATGGCGGCAATGGTGATGACGTTCTCTACGGATATGGCGGGAACGATACCATTGAAGGCGGCAATGGTGTCGACGAGCTGCATGGCGGAGAAGGTAACGACACACTCTCCGGTGGCAATGGCAAAGATGTGCTTTATGGTGATGCGGGGAACGATACTCTGGACGGCGGCAGAGGTGGAGACCGTCTTGTCGGTGGCGAAGGTGACGACACGTTAACATTGGGCAATGGCCCTGATGTGGTGGTGTTTGAATCCGGCACTGACACTGTGAATGGTTTCAAAACCAGTAACGACAGCATCATCATCAAGAATGCCACCTCAATCGACACGTTCGATGAACTCGTGATGGTGCAAGTCGATGGTGATACCCATATCACGCTGGACACTGGCAAACTGATTTTAAAAGACATTGAGATAAGCGAGTTAGCCGCAGATAACTTTACTTTTGAAGGTGCCGTTACTGGCGGTGATTACGCAGCATTGGTGTATGGGTTTAGTGATGACATTGATCAGAGCATCTTAGTTCTGAGTGGGCTCAATACCAATGACACCTTCGATTATTATCTGTATGGCGCGAATGGTGAGCAAGTGGGTCAGGGATCGTCGACCTACACCGGCAGCGATGTGACTATCGAGTCGCCAGAAAATACCTCTTTTCGCTACTTGGTGATAGACAATGCCAATGTGCGAGTGGAAGCGCTTTACGGATCGTTAGAAACCCTGTCTCTTGCGGACGAAGCTTTCACTTACACGGTTGTTGATAGCGATTCAAACCTAGATCAAGCCACGCTGACGATAAGCTTTGATGATGCCACCAGTTTGGTTGCGAGTGTACAAACAGCAGGGCTCAGTGGTGAAGTCAGTGGTGCGCATATTGCCGAAGGTAACTTGCTCGACAATGATCAGCTTACAGGCGAATGGTCTCTGTCTTCGGTTAGCTTTGACGGGGCGGTATACAACGCAACAGAAGGCATCATGCTGATTGAAACACCCTATGGCTTGTTGACCATTTATGGTGAAGAGGGAGGAGGTGCTCACCAAAAAGGCGATTTCATCTATCAATTGATGACAGATGTCACCGAAAACGACGTGTTGGAATCGTTTAGTTATGAATTGGTGAATGATAGCAGCGGTCTGCATTTTGAAAGTACGCTGGATATTCGGATGATAGACGATACCGATCAGGATTTAAGTGATCTCGTGAATACGACTGAGCTGATGGGTGACGAAAACGCCAATTTGTTAGCGGGTCATCAGGGTGATGACCAATTGTATGGCGGCGCTGGCAATGATGTGATTGATGCTGGATTGGGTGATGATTTGATTGTAGGCGGTAAAGGGAGCGATACCCTTACCGGAGATGTCGGCGCGGATGTCTTTGCGTTTCTTCAAGGTGACGCAGACATATATTCCATCGACATTATTACCGATTTTGATGTTACCGAGGACACCTTGGATTTGTCCGATCTACTCGATGGCGCAAATACAGAGAACATTAATGATTACCTAGTGTCTCTGATCGAGGACAACGGAAAGGCCACATTGACGGTAGCAAGTGATGGCGACACCGCAGACCAAGTGATTGTGTTTGAGAACAAGTCACTGACAGATCTCAGCCACGACGTGCTGGGTATCTCGAATGGATCTGGTGCTGAAATCCTAGGGCGAATGGTCGAAGATGGGATGCTGATAGCACATCAATAGCTCCTGATGCGCCATCTACGCCCAAGTATTAGACAGCGGAAGGCATGATATCAAAGATTTGAGCTCCTTGATTGAACCCACGCATGTTACTAAAGGGTGATCGATTTGCATCTTCTTGCCATCGTTCAGATACACGGTGCGCATGCCTGCGTTTACCCCAGCTTGCACACCAAGAATCGTGTCATCCACAAACAAACACTGGTCTGTCGGTGATGCCATGTTCATCGCTGCGTAGTGAAGCAAATCCGGCGCAGGTTTCCAGCTGTTAGCATCAAACGCACTGAATAGTCGACCTGTAAAATGTGGCAGCAATCCCGTCATACTCAGTGACATCTCCATTTTCTCTACAGGCCCATTCGACGCGACGCACATATCAACGCCAGCCTCTTCAAGCATGTTAAGTAAATCAGGCACGCCTTTAATGGGGGTGAGATGAGTCTTGAATAAGGATTCGCACTTATGCCGGTAAAGGGGTTCCAGCTCATCTAAAGAGATTAACAACCCATATCTTTCACAGGTCTGCAGCAACACATCCGCCAGTTTTCCACCCTGAAAGTTGTCCAAACATTCTTGTAAATCAAGCACGACATCATAGTGGGCGAACACGTCGACCATGGCCATTTGGCTGAGAACTTCACTGTCTACCAGCGTACCATCACAGTCGAAAATAACGCAGGACAAAGGGGTGTCGTAGTCAAAAAGATTCATTTGATTTTAATTAACCTGCTTACTTGGCTGAACAACCGGGCATACTGTAAGCCTTGACCTGACTAAGAAATTCGACAAGTGCTATTTAGTAAATTGCCAACTAGGTCTTGTCATTGGTGGTTAATCGGGGGAAAAATCAACGCCAGATCGGGTTTTATTATCAGTGAGTCAATGTGTTAGAAGTGGGACTGAGGAAAGCGATCCTCGGCTCAGGAAGCCGAGGATTTGAGAAGATAAAACGTGTGTCAATGAACGTTAGTGGTCTAGGTATAAGTAGTTCTGCCAGCTCTTCATGCGGATAAGAATTTTACGCATAATCGAAACATGGTGGAAGCTGTCAGAGTAAACCGCAATTTCGACATTTGTGCCGCTTGGTAAGTTGTACTCGCTCATATCATCGTTGACTTGAAGCACAACCAAAGCGCGCCCCTGCTTATTGAACAAGGCATCTCCCAGTAGTGCTCCCTGAGCCTGAATTTGCCCTTCACCAATGGCGGGGATGACTTCCACCACTTCACCACTAAACGTTTTGCCGGGTAAAGCGCGGAAAATAAATTCAGCCTCAAAGCCTTTCTTCAATCGAAGCAAACTGTTTTGTCTAAACGCGCCCACAAAACGATCGTTTTCCTCGTTCACAAATGTCATCACCGGACGTAAAGGCATAGGTACTGCCATCATGCCTGGGCGAAGTGTAAGTTGTGTCACTAAGCCATCTGTTGGTGCGCGGACTATGGTGCTGTCTAGGTCAAACTGGGCTTGCTCCAAATTCGCCTGCGCCTGAGCAACTTGGGTGTTAACACCATTGATGACTGATTCGAGGGCAATCAGTTGACGACTTTCTTCCGCTTCCGCAGCCGCTAAAGAGGCCTGCGCCGCGAGATAGAATTGACGTTTGTTGTCAACGTCTGATGCGGTAAATGCGCCTTTCTTGGCACCTTTCTCGTAGCGTTGAAATTCCAACTTAGTACGGTCACGTTCAGCTTTGGCTTTGAATGTGTTCGCTTTTGCAGTTTGGTATGACGCTTCCAAGGCAAGCGCTGATTGTTTTGCCGCAATCACTGCAGCTTGTGCTTCAATCATCCGCGCTTCAAAACGTGTTGGGTCAATTTTGAATAGCACGTCTCCTTGTTTTAAAGGCTGGTTGGGTTGTACCGGCACTTCCACCACTTGTCCGCGTACATTGGGAATGATAGGGGTGGTGACATACACATTGCCACCTAGCGATGTGTGCGGGTGGTTATAGTTCATTAGCAAAATCAATGAACCAATGAGCACTACGCCACCTAATACAGCGGTAGGCACTGTCCACTTGTTTAAAGGGATACGAAATATTTTGAAAATAGCGATGCACAGCGCGGTATAAGTGAGAATCAGCAGTAAATCCATTAGCTTTCACCTTTCTGTTGCGCTTGGTTGTCGTTTGAAGATGTCGTTGAGGCAGGTTGCTGTTGTTCCAGCTCTTTCACTCTTTGTTTGAGGGCGTTTAACTCCTCCTGTATCGACTCTTGATTGTGCTCAAGCGTACTCATGCCCCAACCTCTGTCGTGTTGCCACAGCGTTGCCCAGATCCACAAAAAAGGCCAAAGGACATGCAGCGTGAACAAGCTGACCCATCCAGCGTGGTGAATTGCATCTTGGTGAGGGTGATTTCGCTTTTTCGCGATTTCATAGGGAATGTCATGAATCACTATCACGCCATAGAAGATCACCAGCGCGACAAAAATCAGCAGCGCCAGCGCGATGTAATCAAGGTTCATTTTTCATCCTTAAAATTTTGATATTGATATAAACCTACCTGTTTGCCTACATTTGAACACATAAATAGATATGGGCACGGATAAGGCATTGTCAGTGTATAAGAATTTTCATTCCGTCTCATGGTTTGTATGCCCAATAATTTTGAACCAACAAACAGCGATGACAGTCATTCCCCATTTTTGTTTGAGGCGTGGGCTTGTGGGCGGAATCGAGTACACTGATATTTCAATGTTAGGTGTTGTACCTAAGCATCTTGAGGTTGCTTTGGTGTATGTTTTCAATAAAAGGAGAAGGGATGTATTCGCACACATGGAAAGACGGCAAAGACATTGCGTTACCGGCCGGAAAAGTGGTTTGTATTGGCCGGAATTACGTTGAACATGCCCAAGAGCTGAACAACCCAATTCCTGATGAGCCCGTGTTGTTTATTAAACCCTCCACAGCGCTGGTGGGCTCGTCTTCTTCTCTGGTGCTAAAAGAAACCCTATCCCCTATACATTACGAAGCAGAGCTGTCCGTGCTGATTGGTCAGCCGTTAACCCATGCAACGGAAGCGGAGGTGCGAGAAGCGATTGTGGGGTTAGGTGTTGCACTTGACCTGACGCGACGAGAAGCGCAAAGCGCGCTAAAAGAAAAAGGGTTGCCGTGGGAGCTAGCGAAAGCGTTCGATGGCAGTTGCGTACAATCCCCGTTTGTGGCGAATGAAAAACTGGATTTAGCGTCGATCAAGTATGGCTTGGATATTAATGGCGAAGCGCGTCAGCGAGGCGATACCCAACTAATGATAACACCCGTGATCGCGTTGATTTGTCATCTTACTCAATACTTCACCCTATTACCGGGGGACATTGTGCTGACAGGAACGCCAAAAGGTGTCGGCCAACTGCATGCGGGCGACGAACTGGTGTTATCGTTGTCGGGTGACATTCTCGCGAATTTTTGCTGTGTGGCTGCGCCCTAATTTGCTCGTGCGCTAAACCGATTGAGCCCTGAATAAATAGGGAAACAGGGCTTTTTTCTCTGAGTCGGAAAGCCCGCAAACGCGGTCGATGTTGATTTGTGGAATGTCTTCCGCGTTTCCACCGTAATACTTAAACGCCTTCTCGATACTCGCTTCGCGGATCAGATGAAATACAGGGAATGGCGAACGATTGGTTAAGTTGCTGTCGTCTTCAGGTTCCACATCGGCAAAGCAATAGTCCGGATGAAAACTGGCGATTTGATAAGTGCCTCGCCAGCCAAACTGATCAATCAACATGTCGGCCACATCCAAGAACTGGTTGTAGTCATCGAAGTCTTGAAAAAGATGGGGAGTGACAACCAGTGTGGTTTCCAGCTCAGCGGCATCACTTTTGTCTAGCAACGTCAGTTCCGCGAGCAAGCAATCCATCACTGCTTGATCGTCGGTGCCTGAACACACTTCGATTTTGATTTGCTTGTTACGCTGTGGTTTAGCGGCGAAAGGGCAGAGATTTAGGCCAATGACGACCTGTTCTAACCATTCTGTGGTTTGTTGTTCGATGTCTTGAACAGACCATTGTGTCGTCATGAAAAATCCCCTTTGACTGTGAGGGGCTATAGTAGCGAGGGTCTGGCGAAATGCCTATGCACAAGGGCGATTTACACGGTAAATCACCCTTGCTTGCTGATTAATTCGCCGCAACAGGCGCTTTCCATGCCTTGGTGCCCCAAAGCGGCACCGTTGATAGGCTGTGCTTGTGGCTGCCTTGTGTTTCTTTGGTGGAATAAGAAAGGTACATCAGAGTTTGATTTTCAGTATCAAAAATACGGCGAATTTTCATTGATTTGAACAAAATGCTTTTCGAGGCAGTGAAGATCACTTCACCGGATTTGGTTTTGTCGACATTTTCAATCATCTCTTCCGTAATTTCGCCCGTTTGACGACAAGAAATGCCCATGTCTGAAGGGTCAGAAAAATCTAAGTCAGCTTTTACGTGACTGATATGACACGTCACGCCCGGTACTTCCGGATCATTGAAAATCTGAATCTTGATGTCTTTGGTGGTGAAAAGACCCAAGCTTACATCTCCTACTTCATTATCCGAGCAGCCCGTCATGGTCAGTGCGAGCAAACAGGCGGCAACAAGAGGGCGCGAATATGTTGAAAGTGACACTACAGAGGAAAAATTGGGTCGCATTGCGGGGTAACCTGCTAATCGTTGTTGTGAAAATATGCTGACTCACTCTAACAGTGGCAAGCCTTGTTTGTCTAACAACGACTTGTCATGCCATTCATTGGTCACATAACGCGCTGAGCTGCGCGAGTTCGTTCACTGTTAGACGTGTTCAGTTGAACTGAGCATCACCGGGCTTGCGATCTAGGTTTTCAGGGTTGAATGATTTTAGCTCGTTGTAAGCGTCACAATAGCTGGCGGTGAGGTTGTATTTCTCTCGCGCCGCTTCGATTTTTCTCTCTGCGATACGACGATTGTCAGCGCCATTGCGATTAGAGCTAAAAATACGCTGCTGGGTAAACAACGCCTGAGTGAATTTTTGTTTACAGATCGACTCGTTTTTCTCGGTAACCACTTCCCCCACAGATTCTTTCTCTGCGGCGAAAACAGTGGGTGTGGACAAAATTCCAATAATCAAAGCTTTTACAAGGAGATAGCGCATCTGTGTTGCCTCATAATGTGATGACATGATTAAAGATAGTTCACACACGCCTGCCTCTCCACTGAGACGGATGATTGATTATTGATGCAGAACAAGATTGTCTGCGTTGAACGGTTGTTTAGCGGCTTTGTCGATATTTGCTGTCAGGTTGTTGAAAATGTGCACTGATATCGGCGTAGGTTAACATTCCTGCGAAAAGAGAGATGAAGCAAACTGATGTTTGGCGGTATCTTCTTCTTTTTCAAGGAACGACAGCGGCGTAGAAGATGCAAAAACAGGTGAACAGTTCATATTTACAACTCTTTATGCGTGAGTCCGGTACTGCAGCGATGCTGGATATTGAGCAACTGCCTGATGTGTCAGACGTTGACGCGATTGCGCTTTTTGATTGGATGTCTAGCAAACGTTCTTTTTCTACCTCGGAGGTTCGCGGTCAGCGTTGGATAAAAACGTGTAGTGCCGGTTACATCACTGAGCTGTTTTTGCATGCTGATGGGTCACTAGAAGAATATACGCTTTTCAATCGTCGCCCGACAAAAGGCCACTGGAAGTTGGAGCAAGGCGTCCTTGATATTGAAATCACCAAAGGCAGCAATAAGTATCGTAGCCGTGTGATTGCCAATAAATCAGTGAATATCCACTCTGCTATCGAATATAAGAACAATGCGTTGCACTCTTACCTCAAGCTTGTGCAGATCATGCCTGTGGCGCAAAGCGCCTAATTCCTATTATTTGAGACAAAGCCAAACCTGAATGCTATTTGAAGGCCAGCACATGCTGGTCTTTTTGCGTTTTATCGCTGAGAAAAGCCCATCATTGAAAGGATTGATGTCTCGCCACGTTCTGTTCTCAACTATACCTTTAGAAAAAGGACGAAAACGTGCGAATAGGAATACCCACGTGGGTGGTTGTAGCCACAGGTTTGGTGTTGAACATTGTTGCAGCGTTGATGACCAATTTCGTGATCGATGATTTAGGTGAACAGTCAGCGTCAGTCATCGAAGCACAAACCAACAATAACCAGCTTATCCAACTGAGCTGGCAGCAACTCGATGCGCTCGAGCGTCGTCGAGAAACCATCATGGTCATTTTGGCGGTTAAACCGAGCATGGAGTCACTACCCACAATATTTGGTGAGAGACTGTTGGATTCGTTCACCGATATGACCAACACCGCCCTGACACAGCATAATATGCCACTTATTATGGATAAGATTGACCAGCAGCAGGATCTCCTGCGAAATAAAATCGACACGCTATATCTTGATAATCTCCATTTGGCAGATTCCCATCGAGAATTGAGCAGTAATATCTCCTTCTTTCGAAACCTTGCCTTGTTCCTTCAGGTTCTTGGGCTGGCGCTTATCATGGCAAGAGACCTTTCAAGGAAGCGCGACCAATAGGCTAAATACTCGCCAAAATTCACAAGTGTCACTCCAGAAATAAATTCCGATATATTGGAAATTAATAGCATTAAAGTCTGAATATTTTTTAAAAAATAGCACCTAAAATTGTAAGTGTTTTGGTCTAATAGCCGAATAACGTGTTTACGTTTTAAGACTTTTTTGCAGCGTTTTGTTGCTTTTGTTTGATGTGATATTTGGGGTGAGAAATGAAAGGCGCTAACCGCGTTCGTTCTGTCGTGGCTGACATGTTCGCCATGGTTATTTTCTGCTTTGTCACCGGCATGATGATTGAAATCTTCGTGTCGGGTATGTCTTTTGAACAATCGCTGGCATCGAGGCTGCTATCGATCCCGGTCAATATTTTGATCGCGTGGCCTTATGGCGTGTTTCGCGACAGCGTACTGACATTTGCAAAGCGCCACTCCGCATCGCGTCTGAGCAAGCGCGCAGCAGATTTCTTTGCTTACGTGACGTTCCAGTCTCCCGTGTACGCAGGCATATTGTTCAGTGTGGGTGCAGAGCCAAGCCAAATTGTCACGGCAGTGGCGAGTAATGCGTTGCTTTCCGGCATGTTGGGTGTGGTATATGGCGTGTTTTTAGAGCGCTGCCGCAAGTTCTTCCGTGTCGGAACATCCTTACCGAATCAGCTAAGTGCGTAATGCGAGATCGCATTAAATGAACATCGAAAAGGGGTGCCAATGTGGCACCCCTTTTGGATCATGGTATCTCTGCAACTTTCACATCATGTTATTGAATGGGCTCGCTCTCTATTTATCCGACCACACCGCAAATTCATTGCCGCTGGGTTCGGTAAAATGAAAGCGTCGCCCGCCTGGAAATTCAAAGATAGGTTTCACGATTTTGCCGCCAGTTTGGCGTACGTTGATTTCTGTTTGTTCTAGTGAGTCACTGAATAATACGATCAGGGCTGAGCCATTGGCTGTGTCAGCGTGCTGATCGGCACGAAAGAATCCACCATCTAACCCTTGGTCAGAAAATGCGGTGTAATCCGGCCCGAAGTCTGTGAACGTCCAACCAAATGCTTCAGAGAAAAAAGACTTGGTGGCGAGAAGGTCACAAGCGGGAAATTCGACGTAGTTGATCTTGCCGTGTTGATTCATTGGCGTGCTCCAATTGAGGGGGGGGGGGCTTGGGCGGGTAAAACATACGATATCGATTTTATAAATAACGTCCGTTTTGGCTTAAAAACCGCGCAGCCTTTGAGAATGGATTGAGGTGATGATAATTCAAGCCGCCTCAATCCATTGAGATCAAGGCCACTTTCTAAGCGATGCTAACGTAAGTGTCGGTAAACAAAATGCCGTGTGGTGACACGGCTTTCAACGTGCCGGAACGCCTGCGTATGTTGCAGCCCAAAACAGGGATATTGATCAGGCTCAGAGTCATGTTATGCAGGGGGTGAAAATAGGTTTGTAAAGGTAAAGGCATACTCGCTTTCGCCATGTTCGCGAAGATACGCCAAGCGTTCGATGGCTTCTTGTGTCGTCGGGATGTGTCCGTCTTCAATCCACCACATCACGTAGGTGTGTGTTTTGGGCTTTTCAAACCATTCTGCGCGGCGTTTCATGATGCCCAAATGATGAGTTTTGAACATAAACGTCTTTAATGATTCTACCGATTCCCAAACCGATAAATTGACCAGTAAATTAGGGTCATCAAATACCTGAAGCTCGGTCGCGTTACCTGAATCATCTTTTAGCCGCCATATAAAACCCGGTGAGGCTTCCGCAGTGGCGTTGACGGGGTCTAGGTTATCGACAAAATCACGCATGATTGGGTCGTCCATTGACGCTTTTGCTTTTGCGATATTCAATTCAGCCAGTTGCACAATAAGACTCCAAGATACGGAAGGGGATGATTAACAGTGCCATGTTGGAGCGTGCGAAGCCATTCCTCAAGTGGGCAACACGCTGGTGTGTCTCACCACTGTTGCAAAAAAATTTTCATTGTCACATTGAATAGGCTGACCGCGCCTCAATGATGAAGCCTAGATCATGTTTACGGATATCCGCTTTTTACAGTGTAAAACCCTGATTTCCGGAATTGTTATTAAGAAGACAACCCGCTGGCACCAACCTTACGAAAATGTATAGTTCAGGAAAACTTCCTGACAACGTCAGCGCGTAAAGTGGCTCCATCGACAGAGACATTCCGGTTGAACCAAAACTAATAACGAGGACTTCACCATGAAAAAGAACATCAATTTTAAGCCTGCTGCTATTTCTGTACTTCTTGGTATGAGCGCCATGATGGCAATGGGTACAGCGAACGCAGGTGATGCACCAACATCGCTAAATCAAGATGCGGTATCTCTTCTTCAAGCCGTAGAAATCGCAAAGAATGAAACAGGCGGTATTCCGCTTGAAGCAGAGCGCGACATGAAAAAAGGTCAAGCGGTGTATGAAATCGAATTGTCGGCCGCTGACGGGCAAGAAATTCACACCGTGGTAGATGCCCAAACTGGCGACGTAATTTTAACCAAAAAGCGCCGTGATCATGACGATGACCATGATGACCAAGTTGAAGACGCCATGTGGTTGTCAGGTGTAAACAGTGGCAAATTTCTTTCTATGGAGCAAGCCGTGATGCAAGCCGAAACGGAGTTTAACGGCAAGGCGTGGAGCGTGGATGCGGATGATCATTTCGGCAAATTGACGTACGACGTTGAACTGTTAGATGCCAACGGCAAGCGTGTTGAAACACGCATTGATGCTGTCGCTGTGGCGGCCAAATAAGTCGTCGCACTTTCAGTGAGCGAAAACATACCTAAGCAAAGTGAACGTGATGGCTGCGCCGATACCGCCGCAGTCAATAAAGATAAGGGGCGTCGTCGTTTGACGCCCTCAAGGAGTGAATAATGGTTAAATCTATCCGTCAATCTATCTCGAAGCTATCTATGTCCAAGCTATCTATGTCCAAGCTGTGGCTGCGCGCCAAAGCACTGGCAAAACAAGTTCGAGAGAATGGTTTCGCAGCGGTTGCTGGGGTTTTGAGCTTTTCCCTGCTTTTCATGCTAGGACTGGTTACACTAGGAATCACACTGTTAGCTGGTGTTACTGCGGTGATTATTGCCGCTTGGAAACAGCGTCAGTTTAAAAACGACGTCGCCAATCCAATCAATAACACGACTAACGAAGCACCTATCGCTGCGGCTTAAGCTGCCGCTTTCAAGAGAGAGTTCTCATGCGAGTATTACTGGTTGAAGACGATGTAAGTCTCAGCAGTTTTGTGGAAAAAGGGTTACGTGAAGCAGGTCATCAGGTCGAAGTGACCGACAACGGAAAATATGCGCTGACCCTTTGCATGGCAGAACAATACGATGTGGCGATTGTCGACAGAATGCTTCCCGGACTGGATGGCTTGTCACTCGTAAAAGCACTTCGTGCCGCACAAATTGGCACTCCGATTTTATTTCTAACCTCCCTTGGTGGCGTTGACGACCGAGTGGAAGGGTTAGAAGCTGGGGGCGATGACTACTTGACTAAGCCCTTTGCTTTTTCTGAATTGCTGGCTCGCGTCACGGCATTGTCGCGTCGCTCAGTACTCAAATCCAACGAAACCAACCCTGAACTGAGTTTTGGCGATGTGGTGATAAACTTGTTTGAACATACCGCGATTCGCCAAGGTGTTGCACTTGATTTGCAACCGAAAGAGTTTCGTATTCTAGAACTCTTCCTGCGCCATCCTGGACGAGTTATCACACGTACCATGCTGCTAGAACACGTGTGGGATATCCACTTCGACCCGCAAACAAGCGTGGTAGAAACGCATATTAGCCGACTGAGAAACAAGCTTGAAAAGCCGTTCGGCGACTCACTGATCCAAACCGTACGCGGCGTGGGTTACAAGCTAGAAAATAAAGACGGCGGAGAAGTGAAATGATCGCAAAGCTCACTGCTTCTGCGCGTCAGTATTTATCAATCCGTCGCTTGCTTGATGCGCTTCCAAAGTGGATGAAAACCTCTGCCACTCAGCAAGGGTTAATGTTTGGTGCCGTGTCACTGCTCAGCCTATTTTTGATGGCGGCGGTGACGTTTGTCTATGTCGAACATGAACTTAGCGATCAAAATAGCGAGATCGTAAAAGAATCCCGCGCGTTAATCGAAGGCCACGGAAAGCAGAAGGTTGATGACGACCCGATTGAAGATGACGAAATCCTCGCGGTATTAACATCAGGATTCATCCTAGCTGGTGTTTTGGTCTCTTTGCTGACCACGGTGCTAGTGGTGGCGATGGGGCGGCATAGTCAAAAACGCATGACACGCATTGAGCGTGTGTTGAATGCGGCAGCGGATGGTGATTTGTCTGTCCGAACCGGAGAGCAACATACGCACAATGATTTGGCGCGTATTTCAGTGTCGGTTGACGAAATGCTGTCACGCCTTGAAGGTTCTGTCGCCGCCATGAGTGATATTTCATCCAACATTGCGCACGAGTTGAAAACGCCAATCACTCGTTTACGCCATAATCTATTGACGCTGAGAGAAGAAGCGGAAACGCTGAAGGTGACGGAACAAGATCCCTTTATGCAGGAATTAGATCATGCATTGGCGGACTCGCAGCGATTAGCCTCCATTTTTGATGCCTTGCTGCGTATTTCACAAATTGAATCCGGCGCGAGACGCAGTCGATTCTCGCAGATTGATTTGGTACACATCATCGATACGGTGGCCGAAATCTATGGCGATGTTGCGGAAGATGCGGGCATGTCGCTGGTGGTTGAAAAGCCCAATATGCCTTTGCTGCTGCAAGGCGACAGAGAGCTGTTGATCCAACAAGTGGCGAATCTGATCGAAAATGCCCTGCGGTATTGCCCTGAAGGAAGCCAGATCTCGCTAAGCTGTGGTTACGAGAGAGAAAACAATCAAGTCTGGCTCAAAGTCGAAGACAACGGTCCCGGCATTCCTGATGCTGAAAAAGAGCGCGTGTTCGAGCGCTTGTATCGCGTCGAC
The DNA here is from genome assembly GCF_045679545.1 of Enterovibrio litoreus. Lineage (NCBI taxonomy): Bacteria > Pseudomonadati > Pseudomonadota > Gammaproteobacteria > Vibrionales > Vibrionaceae > Enterovibrio > Enterovibrio litoreus. The sequence continues at coordinate 665,570 of NZ_CP166195.1, read as the reverse complement.
AAGAGCCGAACAGACGGCGGGCTAGGGTTAGGGCTTTCTCTTGCTAAAGCCGTAGCAGGGTTGCACCACGGTGTGATCATCTTGACCGACCGCAAGCCGGGGTTGGGTGTGATGGTTTCCATACCACGCTAAGCCACGCCGCCAACCAATACGCCCCCGATACAGAAAAATCTGCAGGGGGCGCTGTTTCAATCAGGCAAGTGTGGCTAGATCTTCCCTTCCTTAAAGTCCTTTTGGAAATAGAGCACTTTTTGCAGATATCGTCTGGCTTCATCTTTAGGATGCTTCGTCGTGAGCGCATCGTAAACCTGACTTGGCGAGCGCTGATTCAATACCACCATCGCCTTTTTCCTGTCAGTGTGGAATGTCGCCAGTACACCGCCAGTTCCGCCGTTATATGCCGATATCATACTGAAATGCCGTGAAGAGGGGTTGGTTACGTCGCGTAAATATCGCGTTTTTAGAATGTATAAATACGCTGCGCCAGTATCGATATTGTTAGCAGGGTCAAACAGGTATTCTTTGGTTGGCATTCCTGGCTTTTTCTTCACCAGATTAAACACATCCGCCCCGGCTGTTTTTGGGATCACCTGCATCAAACCATACGCACCCGCATGGCTCACTGCATAGGGGTTGAAGCTGCTTTCGGTTTTGATCACCGCATAAATCAACGCTTCGGGAATGTCATAGCGCTTAGAAGCATCACGCACCAAGTGGGCGTATTGATATTCGCGTTGGGCAAGGTGATCTTTCACCATGTCGATTTGCACGTAGTAGGCGTTACCTTTCTTGATGGTTTTGGATTGCAGTTTGTTATCAATCATGTAGCTCGCAAAGCGATTCGCTCGCCATTCCCACTCGATTGATTTGCCTTCCTGATCGACCACTTGCCCCAAGAAAAATGGCTTACCTTTGAGTTGAATATCCTTGTCTGAGAACTGTTCAACATCTTTTGGATCGGCAGGCATAAGCACGGTTTGAACAATCGCCTTGTGCAGTTTTTCCATTGGATTCTGTTGCGACACGGTTGAAACATAGATTTTTCCCGCATCAAAGTCGATGTGCGCGCGAGTCTGGTAACCGTCGAGATACTTGACGTAGCGATGTTTGCTGGATTCGATGTATTCGTCTTCGCCCCATTGTTTCTTCGCTTCTTTGGCGAGCAGAGAAAACAGCGCCGCAATGGCTTTTTTGTTGCTATCGGAAATTGGCTCACCCGCAATAGGCGGCGTGTAATGGTCATTGCTTTCAGGTGGTATTGCACAGCCCGTCATGAGAGCCGTACAGAGAAATAGAATAGATTTTTTCATAGTGTTGTTGTGAGCTCTTTTCTAAAGGAAGAGTGTCTTTTAATTAGTTGGTTGGCGGATGAATGTGATGGAAAGCGGCCGCCTATTGAATAGAGGCGACGATGCTATGCCTAGGCTTAAGAAAAGAAAAGGAATTTATGGAAGATCATAGGGTGCTTACATCATAATATTGACGCAAAAACGAAAAAAGCGTTAACAAACCCTAGCTTGCTAACGCCTTGAATAAATTGAACATCATGTCACGGATGACGTACATCTTAACGTGTAATGGTTGCTCGTGGTTTGACGCTTAATCAATATCGCAATCAGTACAACTTTGAAGTACGATTTCATGTTCAAAGACGGCTGCTTCGTTGCCTTCTGCCAGCAGCTCTGCTATTTCATCCGCGACTTCTTGCTCATCTTCCGCTTTCACTTCATTTGCCAGTTCTTCTTCTGAGTAACCGTAGAAATTCAGCAATAAGTAATCACGCGCTTCCTCTTTTGTGCACGTCACGTTCACCGAAAGGTCGGGTTCAACCTTGCCTTGCGCGATAATCGCAGCCATCTGCGCGACGACATCATCTTTCATCGCAGTCGTTAACCACCCAAGATCCGTGCTGACTGTGGTTTTTTTACAGTTAAAACAAGGAAGTTGATGAAAGTAATATTGAAACTCAGTCATAGGTCATTTTTCTTTAAGTATTTTGTAGCCAGATTATGAGCATTTTCTAGCAAAATGCTATCTCAACAGACATCAAGACAGGATTGCCGAGGAAGATTTGCGGTATTTTTTATTGATTGAAGGAGCGTTTTGCGTGTTTGCACAAGGATATTGAATCGAGGAGGTCGAGTCGCCAACAGAGCATCGAACCCTAAATATTCTTTGAGAGGCACACAATTAGTTATCGCCTCACTATTTGCATAACAAGCTAGAAAATAGTAAACAACATTTACAGTTAAGCAACTTTGCTCATATGACTCTTATAAAAAAGGAACTAGTTTGGCAATACAGTACTCCCCGCAAGTAGGGCAAATCCTAATGTGCGATTTCAAAGGGATGAAAGAACCTGAAATGGTAAAGCGGCGCCCTGTTATTGTGACAAGATCTAGTCGTAAGGGACCAAAACTGGTTCAAATTGCGTGTTTAAGCACGGCCAAGCCTGAGCCAACTCTAAACCATCACATGCATATTGAAGATAAATTTTTACCTAGGGATGATTTTTTTCAGGGCAAAGAAACATGGTTAAAAGGAGATATGCTTTACACCGTTTCATTTGATCGACTCGATTACATTCGTTTGGGGCGAGACAACCAAAAACGCATTTACTTTAAACAGAGTCTCAGCCGAGAAAACATGAGGAAGGTACTTAGCTGCGTACTTCATGGCATGAATTTGGGACACCTTTGTGAACATCTGTAAATCGCGCTGAACTACCGAGAAGTATCGCAAATATGTAAACCTAGGTTGATTTATCCATAATGAAACCTTATGATCAATGTGTTCCCGCTCCTACAATTTTACTTGTAGAGATGCACTAAGACTGTATTCACGGAATACAGCCAGCCCATACAAAGGCGATAACAAGCTATTATGGTGCTGCCGATACATAAACCCTCGCCTAGGCGGGGGTTTCTGTTTTTTAGTATGCATAGACCCAACATTCAACCGCTCTCGCCTAAACGCCACAACAAGCTCAATCTTTTTGTTATCACTGCGCTCAAAAAGCCCCATTGGCTCATCTGGGGCAAATCAAGTAACAGATTCTGGCGAGTAGTGTATTAAGCTAATAACTGCCTGTGTGGTTTACATTCGAAACAAACCATTTCTATGCGTCTAATTTATCAACAATGAAGCTCGCAATCGGAAAGCATGACGTGGCGGCAGGCGATGGCGCATTGCATACCACCAAGGTGCGTGGGGTTTGATGGAATAAGAAATCGTCCACCATGTCGCCGTTTTGATAGACCGCCTGCGCTCGAATACCGGAAGGATACGCGAGTAAATCCTCTTGAGTCAGTGACGGGCAGTATTTCTGTACTTCCTTCAGATAACCCGGTTTCCATATCCCATTACGTAACTCCTTCATCGCCGAAGTAAAGTTGCGTCTGATAACGTGGTAAAAACCGACGTATTGCAGCATCTCTGCGGTGTCTTTAAAAGAAAATGAAAACCGCGAGTATCCTTCCCGGGCAAGGCTTAACACCGCATTGGGGCCGACGGTGACCGAGCCATCAATCATCTTGGTGAGATGGACGCCGAGAAAGGGCAGTGCAGGATCGGGAATGGGATAAATCAGGCTAGAAATAATCGCATTGTGTTTTGGCGGCAGTTGGAAATAGTCACCGCGAAATGGCACGATTTGAAAATCTGGCGTTTTGCCGAGCATTCGCACAATGCGGTCTGACATGACACCGCCGCAGGCAATCACTTTGTCTGCATGTATGATCTGGGTGCCGGCAACAACGGTCACGCCCTCATTGGTTTCTTGTATGTATTCAACACTGGCGTTAAATAAAACTTCGCCGCCACCTTCCTTGATCAGTGTTCCGAGTTTCTCGCAGATCTGGCGGTAACTGACTATGCCCGTTGAGGGCACGAATATCGCGCCAACGCCTTCAATGTTGGGTTCTTTCTGGTGGAGTTGCGCGGCGTCTAAAACCTCGAATTCCAATCCGTTTTCTTGGGCGCGAGTTTTTAATGCTTCCATGCGACCAAGTTCTACGTCATTCGTGGCCACCAGCAGTTTGCCGCACTCTTCAAAAGGAATGTCGTGCTCGCGGCAAAACGCTTTAATCGCTAGGTTCCCCTCGGTACAGAATTTGGCTTTCATGCTGCCCGGCGTGTAATAGACACCGGCGTGAATCACACCGCTGTTGCGACCGGTTTGATGACTGGCGACGTGATCTTCTTTATCCACCACCACGACGTGCGCATCGGGATAGCGAGTTTGCAGTTCATGCGCCACGCTAAGCCCGACAATGCCTGCACCAATTATCAGATAGTCACAATTCTTCATTTGCCAATCCTAGCTGTGCGTCCAATTCGTGTCGTTCAACGTTAGCATTGAAGGCGAAAAAGACCGAAATGAAAATGAAGGGATTGTGAGGCTGTGATGCGAAAGAGTGGCTGGAGAGTGTTAGCTGGCAGATTTTGGGAACATGAGTCTGTTACTGATCCCCGCTTTTGCTGAACTGATGACGCGAGAAAGCGGAAGCGGTTCACCAAACACATAGCCTTGCGTGTAGTCGAGCCCGGCAGCTTGTACTTGCTGATAGTCATCTTCATTGTTGACTTTCTGCGCGGCAGTTTTGATGTTGAGGGTATCGCCAATCTGTTTGATGGATTCGACGATACGTTTTTCAACGCGACTCGATCGCATCAGAGAAATAATGCTGCCATCAATTTTCAGCATAGTGATGTTGAGTGTTTTCAAATGGGTGAACGAGGTGAGCTCTGAACCGAAATTATCAATAGCTATCTCACAACCCAGTGCACGGAAGGCTGAGATGATCTCTCTGGCTTTGATGAGGTCTATCAGCAGTGTGCCTTCTTTGACTTCGATACACAGATTCGAAGCAGGTAGCACGCTTTGCTTGATCAGTGCCGTGCAATGCTCAATAAAGGCGCTGTTGTAAAAAGCCTCTGATGAAATGTTGATAGCGACAGACAAATTGGCGCTATGCAGCGCCTGAGCTTGGTTCTCCAGTACTTCAGTGAAAACCCAGCGTTCAATATTTATCAGGCGTCCTGTCTGCTCAGCGGCAGTGAAAAACTGGTTAGGAAGCAGTAACTGCCCCTCTTCTGTGATCATTCTGATCAAAAGTTCATGCCATGTTGAAAGGCCGTTACGTCGAGGGACAATCGGCATACAAAGCAAAGTGAATGAGTTTTGATCAATCGCTGTGTCGATTTGTTGCAACAGATTATCTCTGCTGAGCTGCATACTTTTCTTCAATGTTGATTCATCAAAGAGTGACACTTTGGGTGTGTCACCCTCAACGGCAAGTGCCAAGGCAACTTCAGCGTGGTACAGCAATTGCAAAGGGAGAATGTCTATCGAATCCGCAGCAGCAAGGCCGATGGCGCTTTCTATTGAGAACGCCTCCGTATTGTGGGTGTACTTGATCTGGTTCAATTTGATGGTGATTTCTTTAGCGACTTCAATCGCATGAGATGGCGAGCAGTGTTGGAGCAAAATAGCAAACCTGTCATCGCTGATCCGCGCTAGGTATCCCGTTTTGTGTGCACTGACTTTAAGAACCAGTGCTGCAGATTTGATCACCTGATCACGTGCAGGTCGACCGAGTGAATCGGTCAGCGCCCCTAACCCCTGCAATTCAACGACTGCAAGGGTGTGCTCCCCCTGCTTATGTGCAAGCGTATCAATATGGTGCTGTAAGACATGTTCGAAATCGCGGCGATTGGGCAGGCCAGTGACTCTATCCAATCGTAAATCGTTGTCGGATCTGTCCATCCAACTGGCTTTCGCTGTGTGTTGTAGCGTAAGAATCCACCCATCGAGTGTACCGCCTTCTGATAGCGCAGGCTTGACCGACAACGCAACTTGAACGTCTAGGCCTTGATTGGTCTGGAGCCAGAATGCCTTGCCCTGTAGAAAATCATCACTAGGTTCTCGTATCAGTAAATATTCAAACGTTAGCAAAGTGTCATCATCAAACAAAGTGAAACAAGCATCGATACTTTTGCCAATACTTTCAGCGGTGCAATGGGTAATATCGCGGGCACTTTGGTTGATCACTTGGATATTGAGATGGGTGTCCAACACGATAATACCTTCACTGACAGCATGAATGGCGGAGGCAAGCTGCGTCTGTGCAGTTGCTTGTCGCTGTGGCGCTGAGGGGTTTGGCGTGAGTGCGCAGACACCGACCAAATGTGATTGCACTCCGTCGTTGGTGATTTTGACCATGATTGAATGATGAAGACCATCCTCACCATCTAGCATACGCCTGACATGGGTCTGGTAGTGAGATTCATTGTTCGCCAGAGTGAACATGGAATCAAATTGGCGGCGATCATGAGGATGAAGCAAGTTGCGCCACATGCGCTTATCAATGAACTCGCCAATTTGCATCCCAAACATTGTGTACATTTCAGAATTCCAAAACAGTACATCGTTGTAAGGGTCGTATTCCCAAACGCCGAACTGCGCAGATTTTAACGCCAATGCAAGGCGATCCAGCGACTTGTTATCATTCGATGCGTTGTGTTCATGGCTAATGTCCGTAATCGTGCCAATCACAATCTTGGTTGTATTGTGAGGCGCTTGTTCAATGGGCTGGCTGCAATCGCGTATCCATCGATAGGTTTGTTCATCGTCAAGTAAGCGATATTCCATGGCAACGGGTTCTAAACCGATGCGAGAGACAGAATGTTGGTACTCTCTGAGATCTTCAGGATGAATGAGCGCCATCCACTCATACAAACGTTTAACGTTGTGAGCGTGAATGCCGATGGATTGATACGCATTTTCTGAAAGGTGCATGTACTTGGTGTGGCACTCCATTTCATAAACCGCAATACGGTTTATGCCCAGCGCAAATTCAAACTTCTGAGCCCATATGCTTCGCTCCGCATCAATGCGGCGCTCTTTGTCGATGTTTTGTATTTGATAGACAAAATGAATCACATCTTCAGTCCAACGGTCCTTGACCGCAGAAACGCCAATTTTTGCCCACACAACGTGCTTGTTTTTGGTTAAAAAACGTAATGCCAGTTGGAAGTTGTCGGTTTCTTCATCTATCAGTTTTTGGCATTGCTCATTAAGGTTGTGTTTGTCTGAATGAAAAATCAGTTGATAGAAATTCTTTTTTTGAAGCGCTTCGTCGCTCAGGCCGACAAAGGCAAGGAAACTGCGGTTAGCTTTAATCATGTTGCCTTCAGGTGACATGATGACCATGCCGATCACTGACGTATTCATCGCACCAGAAAATAAGGCCGCTTTCTCATCACTCATTTTCTGAATTTGCCGCAGCTTGGCAGATTTCACCGCCAGTAAAATACCAATCAACATCGCACCCGCTATCGGCGGCAACAAGTTCCCGGGATTAACGGCAACGTCCGTGAGGGTGAGATTGGTTGATGGTGAAATGAGCAGAATATCGAGAACAAATGACACCAGAAATGCGGTAATAAACGCGGATAGTCGATCCAAGATTGCGCAGGCGAAAGTTAATGCAAACGCGATTGCGATGAAAGGGTATGTCATATGTGAAAGAAGGTAGCCGGACAGCAGGGTGATACCGCATATCAAGCTCATCGTTTTCACTTTGGAGAACGACGATGGCAGTTCGATTGGCCGTTTTAACAAAACATAAGTCACAGGGGTAATGGCTAAAATGCCGATTACGTCGCCGAAATACCAAGCCAATGCTAGGTTTTGAAACGGAATGTCCAGCGCTTGGTGCAACGTAAAGCCACCTGCGATAGCGCCAAGCAACGGGCTGAGGGTAACAGTGAGGCCGATGAAAAGGAAAAAACTCGGCATGGACAGAAATGGTGATGCGTGTCTGCTGGCATAAACGAGTGAATAGCTTCCTGCGGTTATCGTGGCGGTGTTGGAGAGTGCCAGTTGAATGCTTTGAAAGGGTGTATCACCAAAGAGGAGATTTGCCAGCAAAATAGCCACGAATGCACTGCCAATGAGCGCCAATCGCTGTGACTGGGGGGCAAGTGCAACCATCGCGATGGCAAAGCCATTCGCGTACCAAGTGAACGCTGCGCTACCCGGTTGCCTAAGCAAGTAGATACATGTAAGCGAAAGGGTTAAGCAGGCAATAAAAAGCAGGATCGCCCGTGTGAGCAAGGCATCGTCTGGAAACAAGTCTTTAGAATGTGCCTGCTCGTCAGAGAGTGTCATCTACTCATCCATTGTTTAATGGTGAAAAATTGTTTAATGGTGAAAAATTAATTGCTTATCCTGACTGCTAGCGGGATTAGATGAGCACTACCCTAGCCGCCGCCCAAAGGGGGACCGCGATATGTGTGTGCTCATTGGAAAAGTTTAGCCTAAGTCTCATTAATGGGATGCGAAATTAGGCTTTTTAGTCGTTTGTAGCGAGGGGATTTACAGCTCGTTGTATTTCACCGCGCGACCAAAGCACTTTTCTATGGGGTATTTTTCATGGTTAAGCGCGAGCTTTTTATCACAGGCGTCTTCGAGATCAACGTTGCATTTTGCGGCAATCCGAAGCAGATAAAGCTGAATGTCTGCCAGTTCATGTGCCAAGGCTTCTTTCTTTTCTGCGGGAAAATCTGCGGCTTGTTCTGGCGTTAACCACTGAAACAATTCCGCCAACTCGCCCACCTCACCGCTTAAAGCCATAACAAGGTTTTTGGGGTTGTGGAATTGCTCCCAATCTCGCGCTTTGGCGAAGTCTTCCATTTCATTCTGCAAGCGAAGAAAAGGGGATGCTGATGTCTCTTTCATGCTGTTTTTACTCGTTAGGTAAGCGTCGTTGGGTAAGTGTCGCTTCAGTTTGTCACGTTAATCACACCGCGAAAATAGCCGTGAGCATAGACAAGTCGACATCCGCAAATCTGAGGTGGTGGTACAAAATTGGAGTATGCAGTGTCCTATTTTTGTGAATTTTAAGACTTTATGAAAAATCTGAAAGCGAAATGAGTCTGATCCTGTCTATTCTCTAAGTGAACAACAGCCATGTAGGCCAACTCTTTGAATGACATAACGACAACCCTTTTACAGTATTCACCGCTAACGCTCTTTTTTGCTGTGATCTTACTGTCATACCTGCTTGAAGATCTTGCCATTATTACCGCGAGTGTTGCCGCGTCTCAGGGGGTGATGTCAGCGCCTATGGCATTGCTTTCGATTTTTGTGGGTATTGCCAGTGGTGATGTCGGTTTATATGCGCTGGGGCTTTGGGCGAGAAAGTGGCGAAGGTTGCGCGGATTCCTGCTGACCAAGCCGAGCGTTAGGCTTATTCGCAAAAAATTACGTGCACATGCGGTCAGTAATCTTTTCCTCATCCGCTTCGTTCCTGGTTTGCGCTTTGTGGGTTTTTGCCTGAGTGGTTTTTTCCGCGTTGGGCTTCGCGCATTTTTGCCCGCCGTATTATTGGCGACCGCACTATGGACAGCCATTGTGTTTACCTTGGTTTACCAACTCGGGGCGATCGAGTGGGTCAACAGCAATATCAGTTGGGCGCTCATCCCTATCGTATTGATTTTGCTTATTGCAATTAACCGTTTTGCAGGCAACAAGCTTAAGGAGAAAGCGGTTTGCACACATTAAAATTGGTGGAAGAAAAAACAGCACCGGCTCTGCCTGTTAACCATGGAATGCCGCCGCTTAACATGGATGGTAACCCTGTTTCCGCATTTGAATTTTGGCCTGGTTGGGTGTTTTACACACCTGTAGCTGTGCAATGGATTTGGCACGGCATTAAATATCGCAGTGCAAGTTTACCCCTCATCGCCAATCCTGGTATTGAGTTAAGTGGCATGGTGGGGGAATCCAAAGACGCGATTTTGTCGTTGGCAGGAGAAATAGCCAAGCCGTGGATTTTGCCTTATGTGATGTGGGAAAAATCGACCGTGTCAGCAGAAACGCAAGCGCATCAAGCGCTCGCGGCGTTACATCAAGCAGGGTTAGGTTTTCCTGTGGTAGCAAAACCGGATTTAGGGTGTCGTGGTGCGGGCGTACGTTTGGTCGAGAACAAGGCTGAATTAGAAGAATATCTGCGCCTTTTCCCTGATGGGGCGCGACTCATGCTGCAAAAGAAAGCCCCTTACAACGCCGAAGCAGGCGTGTTTTACGTGCGTTATCCTGGCGAAAAGCGTGGTCGGATATTTTCACTCACGCTGAAGTACAACCCGTTTGTGGTGGGCGATGGGAAACGATCGTTAGCGCAGTTAATTGATGATGACCCCCGTGCTGGAAAATTACGCCATCTGTATCGCGCTAGGCATGAAGACAGGCTCGATTTGGTGTTAGCGGCTGGTGAAACATTTAGGTTGGCGTTTGCAGGTAGTCATTGTCGAGGCGCTATCTTTAGAAATGGCAGTGAATACATCACTGACGCCTTGGTGGAAAGGCTGGATGAAATTTTCGATGACTTTCCCGGTTATCACTACGGGCGTATCGATCTCAAGTTCCGTGATATTGAAAGCCTCATGCGCGGTGACGACTTTGCGCTTATCGAAGTCAATGGTGCGAGTAGTGAGGCTGCCCATATCTGGGATAGAGGCGCGACGCTAAAAGACGCCTTCTCAACCTTGTTAGAACAGTATCGTATCTTGTTTGAAATTGGCGATTTACAGCGTAAATCGGGTCACAAGGTACCGACATTGATTTCGCTTTATAAGGCGTGGCGGCGTGAAAAAGCTTTAGTGCAGCACTATCCATCGACGGATTAATCTTCTTTGGATGACAGCGTTTGTCGATCAATGAGCTTGGGTCAGAAAACTAAGAATAAGAGTATGCAAAAAATGAAGGGGAAAGCATGTTAGCAAAGGATGCCGTGAGCAATCACAATCCCAGCGCTGTAAATAACGCGTCAGTCAATGCGCCAGCCGAAGTCATCGGAGGGATGGATGTTGCCGCGCAAGCGTTAGAGCTGCTCCATCAGCTGTCTGATGAACAGTATAACCATGTGGCATCGCCTTACCTGCAAAGCACTATCGGGCAGCACATGCGCCACATTCTTGATGTTTTTCACGCCATCACAGCGTGGCCACAATCTGATTTCGTTGATTACGACCTTCGTCGCCGTGCCCACCCTGTTGAGAAAAACAAAACCATTGCCATTGATGAGTGGATATCACTCTATTCTTGGCTGGAAACGATACGCGAAGCGGATCTTTCAACGGTCATGAACATTAGTGGTGAAGTGAGCTTGAAGCACCATGTGGCGTCAGTAACACAATCTACGCTTGGTCGAGAGTTGTCTTTCGTTGCTAGCCATGCGGTGCATCACTTTGCGTTGATTCGCGTGAGTTTGTGCGCGCAGGGTATATCCACCGCAGAGACCTTTGGTATGGCGCCTGCGACCGCGACTTTCTATCGAGGAGGCGACTAAATGTGCACGGTAAGTTGGTTGCTGAATGAGTCGGGCTACGACGTGTTTTTTAATCGCGATGAACAAAAAGGGCGTGCGATCGCCTTATCTCCTCAAACGTTTTCGCACCGCAATACTGCTTTTATGATGCCCGTGGACCCTGATGGTGGCGGCACGTGGATGGCGACCAATCAGCATGGATTATCGCTTTGTTTATTGAATTACTACCAAGGTGACATTCCCGAATTGCCACTGATAAGCCGAGGCTTATTGGTGAAAATGCTCGCGCCGTCTGCTCTAGTGGCAGATGTGGTCGCGACACTAAACACTCTCCATCTAGGCTCTTACGCGCCATTCACACTGTTGGTGTTTGCGCCTGATTTGTCGACGCGCCAAGGTCATGTGATCGCATTTCAATGGGACGGTCATGTGCTGACCCAAAGGCCAAGTATTGAACCCATGATTTCTTCATCGGTTGCGTTTGCCGAAGTGATGCAAGCGCGCCGACAGGCACATACCGCGATGATGACAGAGCCACGCAGTGTTAAAAAAGCGTGGGAATTTCATCGTTCTCACGTTCCCGATGCGGGTTATAAATCGGTGTGTATGCACCGTGAAGACGCCAATACCGTAAGTTTTACCCACCTCAAAGTGACCCCCGATCAGGTGGAAATGGTCTACGTGGATGGTCCGCCATGCCAACATGGAAAAGCGGTCACGAGAGCACTGGCGAGAAAGTCATTGTCACTTAAATTGGTGGTAAGTGATCAGGGTTGAATAGGTAGATTGACGTGAGCATTGACTCAAAAAAAAGTGATTAGAAACGTCGCAAATTGCGAACGAGTGTGAAAGGAAAAGTGCACTGCTCGGTCATATCTATCAACAACGAGTTATTAAAAAAATGGAGTAATGAAATGTCTCGAATTTTACTACTGATCTCACTGTTATTTTCCGCGGCGACGTTCGCAGCTGAAGAGGTATATACAGGTTTTTTCAGTAATAAAGCCGTGAGTGGCTACGACACGGTTTCTTATTTTGAAGGCGGGCCAGTCAAAGGAAAATCTGACTTTAAAACAGAATACCAAGGTGCGGAGTGGTTATTTTCAAGCCAAGCCAACCTCGACAAGTTTTTGGCCAATCCTGAGCAGTATGCCCCGCAATATGGCGGCTACTGCGCATGGGCCATTGCAGAGAAAGATGACCTTGCGCCTGGTGACCCTGCTTACTGGAAAATCGTTGATAACAAGCTGTACCTTAATTACGACGAATCCGTGCAGAACAAATGGGAAAAAGATGTTCCTGGGTTCATTGTTCAAGGTGATCTGAACTGGGCAAAACGGTAATCAACCTGCGACTGTATTTTCAACGCAACATTCATTCTAACATTGCTAAGAAGGCACTATTTTCATGAAATCGCTATTACTGTCATTATTCATGCTTGTATTCTCAACCAACGTATTTGCTGCAAAAGAGATCTACACGGGTTTTTTTAATAATGACGCTGTAAGTGGGTATGACACCGTTTCATTTTTTGATGGCAAGCCATTGGAAGGAAAAGGTGAATTTAAAACAGAATATGAAGGCGCGACCTGGAAGTTTGTTAATCAAGCGAATCTGGACAAATTTTTGGCAAACCCAGAGCAGTATGCGCCTCAATACGGTGGGCACTGCGCATGGGCAATTGCTGAAAATGATGGTCTCGCACCGGGTGATCCAACGATTTGGAAAATCGTTAATGACAAACTTTATCTGAACTACAGCGCCAAGACGTTTGCTTTGTGGGAGCAAGATATTGAGGGCTTCATTCAAAGAGGCGATAAAAACTGGGCGAAACGTTAAAGATCATCAGGGTCTCATGTTTCTAAACCATTGAGTTGTGAGTGGGCAGCAGTTAGGGACTTTTTAATATCACTTTGCCATTGGGCGTATAGCAAGGAAACGTTGTGTGCTGAACACACAACGTTCTATGAGGGAAAGAGAATGAATACCAGCCCCTTTCTGTTGCCAAGAAAAACGCCATTTGGCGTGGTTGAAAAAACGGTGGAGTCCCTCACAGGGCTCCGCAAATTAGACAAATATTATCGCCTTCGCCCTGAAGGTATCGATACCGATCATTTTCTGACTTATACCCTTGATGTACTTGGCATTGACTATCGTGTCGTGACGCAAGAAGTCGATCATATTCCCCGCTCGGGAAGCACAGTGGTGGTTGCTAACCATCCGCTCGGCGGCGTAGAAGGGGTGATCCTTGCCAAAGTGCTGCGTGAAGTGCGACCTGACGTGAAAGTGCTCGCCAACTACTACCTCAAGCGTATTCCTGAGCTAAGTGACTTGTTCATTGGTGTGGATGTATTCGAGGGCGAAAGTGCACGTCGCGCCAATATGCGAGCCTTGCGGGAAGCACATCAGCATGTCGGTCAAGGTGGGTTACTGCTGGTATTTCCTGCCGGCGAAGTGTCTACCTTTGATGAACATGGCACCTTGAATGACAAAGCATGGAGCCGCTCTGTGGCGGCAATTGTCAGAAAGCACAAAGCCTCTGTTGTGCCCGTGTTTATTGGTGGGCGTAACAGCCGTAAGTTTTATCGTGCAGGGACGATTCACCCGATGCTTCGCACCGTATTACTTGGGCGAGAGTTACTGAACAAGCGTGGGCAACCTATCCCTCTCACCATCGGTGAACCCTTGAAATGGAAAGAGTGTCGGGCATTTGAAAATGATGATGCGCTTGTTAATTACTTGCGCTTGAACACTTACCTGCTAAATCAAGAAAAAGCCCCCAATGTGGCAGCCAGTATTGATGGCGTACCCATCATTGATTCGGTTGGCGCAGACGTTATTGAGGCAGAAATCAAAAGCCTGCCAGATGATGCCAAGTTACTGTCGTCGGGCGAATTTGATGTGTATTGCACAACCAGCGAGCATATCCCCAGTATTCTTAAAGAAATCGGGCGCATGCGTGAAGTCAACTTCCGCGCCGTCGGCGAGGGAACTGGGCTTTCGTGCGATCTGGATGACTACGATAACTATTATTTGCACCTGTTTATATGGGACAGAGATGCGCAACAAATGGTGGGGGCTTACCGCTTAGGCCAAGTGCAAGACATCGTGAAAACATACGGCATTGAAGGGCTTTATTCGAGTAGTCTGTTTCAATATGATCAGCGGTTTGTCGAGAGCATGAACGTATCGCTGGAGATGGGGCGCTCGGTGATCGATGAAAAATATCAGCGCAGCTTGTCGGCATTGCTGTTGCTTTGGAAAGGCATTGCGGAATACGTGAGCCGTCATTCGCATATCACCACCTTGTTTGGCCCGGTAAGCATCAGCAATGACTATCCGTTGAAGGCGAGACGTCTGCTGGCTGAAAGTTTGAGTATTCACCATTACGACGACAACATGGCGCAGTTGGTGAAACCGACCACGCCATTGGAAACCTCAGAGCCTGTGCCATGGCACACTTCCATGCTGTCAGCGCTGGGTGATATGCAAGTGTTGTCGAGAGTGATCAGCCGAATGAGTAGTGGTTTAGGCGTGCCTGTGTTGCTGCGTCAGTATCTTGGCCTAAACGGTAAGTTGGTGTGCTTCAATGTCGATCCGGCGTTTAACAACGCATTAGACGGCTTGATTGTGGTGGATTTACGAAACGTGCAAGCCAAGACATTGGGGCGCTACATGGGCAAAGAGCAAGCAGAGACTTACCTCGAAAGCCATCAAGTGCTTTAGCCAAACCTTGCTGACTTATGGCTTAAGGTTGAAGGTTTAAGTGTATGCTCTAGATCTTGGTCTCGCTCTTGATATAAGCACCCAATAAAAACAGCGCCGATAGGGCGCTGTTTTTGGATAATCTATTCGTGGCCTTGGCCACACAGGCTTAGTCGGCTTAGAAATTTAA
Organism: Enterovibrio litoreus; assembly: GCF_045679545.1. Classification (NCBI taxonomy): domain Bacteria; kingdom Pseudomonadati; phylum Pseudomonadota; class Gammaproteobacteria; order Vibrionales; family Vibrionaceae; genus Enterovibrio; species Enterovibrio litoreus. The sequence goes on along the minus strand of NZ_CP166195.1, from coordinate 650,342 downwards.
ACGAGCGCCAATTGAAATACTGCTGGTTTCCGCATTACCACGGTCACGATAACCCACCTCAATTGCCATACCTGGGCCAATCGCTGGCGCGAGGCTTAAGCCAACTGCACCTATCAAGCCGTAGCCATCTTCGACTTCCGTGCCGTAGGTATTTTCATAATAGTTACCACCGCCGCGCACATACACATCACCTAATACAATCGGCACAGTGACTTGCAGTGCCAATGGAACAGAGATCGACGTGAAATCCTGATCAATGCCATCTGTATCGGGTATTTCAGCGGTCGTTTCGCCATAACCTGAGTAAATGCTGGTCATGCTGGTGAGTTTTAGGTTACCCGTTAACGCCCAAAAATAGCCCGTCGCACTGCGTCCTTTGTATTTCACATCTGCCACGCCAGCATCTGCACCAATGGTCAGTGGCAGAACCATTGCTGAAGCAGAAGAAGCAAACATGGCGCCAATGAGCGCTGAAGCTAATGTGAGAATCCGTGTTTTGGCCATAATTTCACCTCATGTGAAAGACGATTAAAGAGTGTTAGTTATGCGACGCATGTATTGCGTTAGTCTAGGAGTGAATCGGCTCTTCTGTGGGGAACTTGAGGTGATTTCTATATGAAGATCAGAGATTTGTGAGCTGTCCCAAAGCGTGGCGAGACCTAGTGAAACAAAAACGGCACCCGAAGGTGCCGTTGCGGTTACGGTGTCAGCGTTCGCTAGACGCCCGCTAACCGATAAGGTGGAAGCATGTTTACGCCGTGACCAGTGCAGAAACCACACCGATTAAACCACCAAACACACCGCCCCAAACAACCAGCCAGCCCAAGTGTTCGCGGATCATTGTCTGAACAATGTCTTTCACCATATTCGGCGTGAGCTCATCAAGGCGTTGTTCAATCACAGCTTCGATGTTAGCAGTGATATCGCCAAGCATCTCCGGTTGTTCGATTTGGCTTTTCAGCGCATCACGAAAACTTTCTTGCTGTGTAATGTCGATGACCGACTGACGCATTTTCGCCACGAACGGTTCACGCAATGGTGTCAGCGCTTCAGCGCCACCAAGCATCATTAACATGCCGCCGAATTGGCTGTTATTGATCACGTCAACCAGGCCGTCAAACGTCGGGTTAAAATCAATCTTCTCAATCACAGGGTCAAGGTTCAGGTTGGCGCCCCCAGACATTTCTTTGTTAAGGAAACGGTCAATGTTCTCTTTGGTAAAAAACTGATCCATCATCAAGGACTTGATGCCCAACTTGAAGGCTTCGAAACGCGCCTGAATCACCCCTGAACCATAAAGCCCCGGCACTTTCTCGAACAGCATGTGCACAGCCAGCAAGTTGGTTAGTGAACCAGACAGCGCAAATAAGCCGCCGTAAAGGGCTATGGGTTGGTCAAGATAATAGCCTGCCGCGAAAACGGCAGCAGCGACGAGATTAGTCAGAAAACTTTTGTTCATGGTTTGCCTTGGGAAATCAATTTGATTGGGCGAATTCTAAAGGATGGCATAGCGAGTAACAATATCGCGATTTTTTTAGATTCATCCCCCAGACACAATACCGAGCGCTTTCCAAACTAATAATGCGCCACCTACACTCTTTGGGTTCTGTTAAACATGGGGTAGGGATGATGCGTCGACATTGGCTGTGTGTGGTACTGGTTTTTGCGTTGAGTGCCTGCAGCAGTAACAGTCGCCCCTTTGCATTTAAAAACCTCGCCAAATCTGACATGGATTTGATCACGGATATTCACATCATAGAGATCCGCGATCTCATTCAAACCCTCACCATTAAACTCTACAAGCGCAACCCTAGAGAGTTGATCAAAGTCCCCGGAGCGACGGTCAATGACAGGCTGGCGTCTTTTATGACCGTCAAACGCCCAGTGAATGGCTATGAAGAACTTGGCAATATAGACGGGGTAGATGCCTTGCACCTTGCTTTTGATGAGGAATTTGAAGGGGATCGTGTGTTCGCGCTTATGGTCGGTATTACGGGCATGATCAGCAGCAGTTACAACAACCAACTGGAGTTCTATTTGCTGGACGATATCGATCAGCAAAAACTCTACAACAGCGCCCGTAATCTAGAAACGGTCGCATGGCTACTCAATACACGCACAGACAGCAATGGAAACCTCATGCTGTTGAGCAATGGGATTGCCGAAGATGGCGTACCTAACTACAGCTATGAACGCGTGTTAGGGCAGATGATGGTGATCCAAGACATGATGGCAAAAATGGTGGCAGACAGCACCAACCGTCACATCAATCAGGTGGTGCATGGGTTTGCATCCATGACTTTCTTCCCTATTTAATCGCTATCACCAGTCGCAATGTGATTCTCGATATCCATTGTACGTTTGATCAGTACGACAAAAGCACTACAGTTTTCGTTTCACTCTTTTTTAAATGTGTTCAATAGCTTGAAAACGATTCGTGCTCATTTCCTGCCTCTGTATTGACGCTTAAATGAGCCGGAATCGATTGCTTTTGAAGCGCCTTCCCAAACTTTCAAAAGACCAAACTCTTCACGCGGAAAAAATCACAGCAAAATAGAAATTTCCATACTAATTCTGGCTGATATTTTTTACTGGTGATTGCTCAGATAACTGCCTTTTAGTCGTTTGAGCGGGCATCGTCTCATTGGCGAAAATGACTTTATTTCTATTGCAGGCAGTATTTATGGCATGTGCGTGAAAGCGGTTTCTTCATGTGCATTCATCAATGAAAACAATATGGAAGAAATAACGATGGTTAATAGAATTAATGGAACCAATGGCGATGACGTTCTTCGTGGCACAGAAGGTGCGGACGAGATTTATGGCTTTGACGGCAATGACTTTATTCAGGCCGATGGCGATGCCGACTATGTGGATGGTGGACGTGGAAACGACACAGTGATTGGTGGCGACAGCGATGACATCGTGCGCGGCGGCGAGGGTAATGACTGGGTACGCGGTGGATTTGGTGACGACGAATTGTTTGGCGATGACGGCGACGACACGGTAGAAGGCGGCATTGGCGTTGACTTTCTTTATGGTGGCAATGGTAACGACGTACTGCGTGGTGATGAAGGCGACGATACGCTGTTTGGTGATGCCGGTAATGATCGTCTGTTTGGTGGCGTCGGTAACGACACATTAAACGGAGGTATTGGTAACGATGTCCTGTTTGGCGGTGAAGGTAACGATACATTAAATGGCGATGACGGTGTCGACGTGCTTTGGGGTGACGCTGGAAACGACACCATGAACGGCGGAGCGGGTAACGATACCTTACGCGGTGGTGACGGTGCTGATGTGATGCACGGCAACGAAGACAATGACGTGATCTTCGGTGAAAATGGTAACGATGCGATATACGGCGACGCCGGAAGCGACCAACTATTCGGCCAAGCAGGTGACGACAAATTATACGGCGGCACAGGCGATGACATCCTAAACGGCAATCTTGGCAACGATAAGTTGTTCGGCGAAGCCGGTAACGATTTTCTTTATGGCAAAGAAGGCGACGATAACCTTCAAGGCGGTGACGGGAACGATGAATTATATGGTGGTATCGATAACGATTTGCTGAACGGCGGTAACGGCCATGACATGCTAAATGGCGGTTATGGTGAAGATGAGCTGCACGGCGGGGAAGGAAATGACACCTTATTTGGTCGTGGCGACAATGATCTTGTATTCGGCGGTGCGGGCAATGACTACGTCAGTGGTGGTCTGGGTGACGATCATGTTAATGGTGGCTCAGGTGATGACACTATTCTTGGCGAAGAAGGTAACGATTACTTGATAGGACTTGAAGGTAACGACACCATCTATGGTGGCCTTGGTGATGATTACATTGACGGTCATACCGAAGACGATGTGCTGTACGGTTGGTCTGGTGAAGATACGCTTCGTGGCGGATTGGGTAATGACAAATTGTTTGGTGAAGCGGATAACGACAAATTGTATGGTCATGATGGCTTAGATCGCCTAAACGGTGGTGGCGGCGATGACTACCTTGATGGTGGCATGGGGCGCGACATTCTGACCGGTGGAGCAGGTCGTGACGTGTTCTTTTTTAACAACAGCAGCGAAAACGACATCATTCTTGATTTCAACGGCAAGTACGACACCATTGCGCTTCAGAAAACACTCGCAACCAAAATGGGTGATATTAATATCCGTCAGTCTGGCGAAGACGTGATCATGACGTTCGATAACGCAGCGACTAAAATCGTCCTAGATAAGTTCAACGCGTCCGATCTGGATGCCAGCATGTTTGATTTCGTGTAAATCTCATCAGCGGAGGCTCGCCTTCGCTTTTTTCTTTCTTTTTGTCCACTGGCGTTCGCATTCACTCGTTGCTTCCTCAATTCATCGTTTCTTGTTTTCACCTCCATCATGCACGGCCATCTGTAGCACCAACATTGTTTAAATTAGCGTCATCCCTATTTGCAATAAGCTCGTACCTTATTCGTGATGGAATGAAATTTAATCCTCGTTAGCAGTTCATTTCATCAAGAACCATACTAAAAACAAACAGGAAGAAACAAACAGGAAGGTTGTGATGGCACAAAACGGATACGTGTTAGCGCTGGTGGGCTCGCTGTTTTCTTTGTATGCCAATGCAGATGTGGAATTGGCGTTTTTGCCAATGTCTGGTTGGGAGGAAAAGCGCTTTGAAGGGGAAACACAGTATCAGGTTATTCAAGATGATCAGTTCGACACGCCTGTCCTGTTCGCTCAAAGTGCCGCTTCTGCGTCGGGGTTGATTAGAGAAATGGACATTGATTTGGTCACAACGCCGTGGATATCGTGGCACTGGAAAGTGGTTCAGCCGCCCAATGTAACCAACGAAACGCAAAAGCCCCAAGATGATTTTGCCTTGCGGATTGGCGTCACCGTCACACCGGGTTTTACCATGATGAGCAGTAAAACCATCTACTACGTTTGGACGCCAAACCAAACTTATAACAACACGTGGGGAAATCCTTTTGCCCCGAACGCGTTTAAAATGCTGTCGGCAAATATCAATAAAGAAATGGGCGCGTGGCAGTTTGTGAGTAGAAATGTACGAGATGACTTTAAGCGTCTTTATGGCAAGGAATACGATACTTTAACGGCCGTGTCTATCATGTCTGACAGTGATAACTCAAAAAGTGAAGGTGCGGCATATTTGTCACCTATTCGTTTTTCGCCGTTGCCAAAATTGGACGTTGAGCATCCTTAACGGATAATCGCGCTGTTCAAAATTGCCTGCACCTTCTGCCAGACAATGGTCAACAGTGCCACAGTAATGAGGTGAATTTATGCTCAACAAGCTTCGTCTATCAATTCGATAGGCAGAAACAACTGTTACTTTTCTTCCTATTGTTTATAGTTCTGTCACTAAAAAATGAATGACTTGCGCTGAGAGCATCAGACAAGTGGGATAGCATTATGGTCAAACCAGAAAATAATTGTATTGTCATCTTTGGTGCGTCGGGTGATTTGACCCATCGCAAGTTGATTCCCGCCTTCTATCATCTTTTTGCGAATGGATTGCTACCAGAAAAATTCGCTATTCTTGGTGTCAGCCGTACTCAGTACTCTGATGCCGAGTTCCAAGAAAAACTCCAAGCCTCGCTAACTACCAATGAGAAAGTCGATCAGCAGATGCTGGCTGATTTCTTACAGCGCGTGCATTACCAGCCGATTGATACGTCAGATGTTGATGATTATGGCAAACTGAAAGCGCGTTTGGCAGACATCGAGCAAGTCTATGAAACCGATGGCAACACCACTTTCTATTTGGCAACGCCGCCAAGTCTGTACAGTGTGATCCCTGCAAGCCTCGCCGCGCATGGCCTCAACACCGAAGATAACGGCTGGAAACGCCTTATCGTTGAAAAGCCATTTGGCTATGACCTTGCCACCGCTGAAGAGCTTGATAACAACCTTCACAAAGCCTTCTTAGAACATCAAATCTACCGTATTGACCACTACCTCGGTAAAGAAACCGTCCAAAACCTGCTGGTTTTCCGTTTTGCTAACGGCATGTTTGAACCGCTTTGGAACCGCAACTTCATCGACTACGTTGAAATTACTGCGGCAGAATTCCTTGGCGTAGAAGAACGTGGCGGATACTACGACGGCGCGGGCGCAGTGCGTGACATGTTCCAAAACCACCTGCTACAAGTGCTAGCCATGGTAGGTATGGAGCCACCTGCGGTGATCAACGCCGATTCCATGCGTAACGAAGTGGTGAAAGTGCTTAACAGTTTGCAGCCATTGACCGAAGAAAAGTTGCAGAAGAATTTGGTACTGGGACAATACACCGAGTCAGATGTGCGCGGCACTCACCTCAAAGGCTATCGCCAAGAGCATGGTGTAGCGGATGATTCCCGCACAGAAACCTATGTCGGTTTAAAGATGTTTATCGACAACTGGCGCTGGAACGGCGTGCCGTTTTACGTGCGTACCGGTAAACGCTTGCCAACACGCGTGACCGAAGTGGTGATCCACTTCCAGAAAACGCCGCACCCTGTGTTCGGCGCGAATGCCCCTGAGAACAAGCTGATTATTCGTATTCAGCCAGACGAAGGCATTCAAATGAGCTTTGGCTTGAAAGAGCCTGGTGCAGGCTTTAATGCCAAAGAAGTGTCGATGGATTTCCACTACGACACGCTTGAAGAAACGCAAATGCTCACCGCTTACGAGCGCCTGCTGCTGGACTCAATGAAAGGCGATGCCACATTGTTTGCCCGCACCGATGCCGTGAAAGCGTGTTGGGAATTTGTACAACCCATTTTGGAATACAAGGAAAATCCAGAGCATCTCTACGGCTATGCCGCAGGCACATGGGGGCCGAAAGAAGCCGATGAACTGCTTCATGAAGAAGATCGCTCGTGGCGTTTTCCTTGTAAGAACCTAGCAAGCACGGATTATTGCGAACTATGAGTAACATGAATTACCGCGTATTCGACGACGCTCAGCAAGTGGTTGAAGCCCTTGCTCTGAGCTTGTTGGAATACAGCGAAATGGGTCGACCTGTCCACATTTCATTGTCTGGCGGCAGCACGCCCTCACAGCTTTTCAGCTACTTGGCAAATTCAGATTACGCGACCCGTATTCAGTGGCAAAACCTTCATTTCTGGTGGGGCGACGAACGATGCGTCGCACCGGAAGATGAGCAAAGCAACTACGGCCAAGCCAAAGCATTGTTGTTTGACCACATTCAAATCCCAGCCGAGAACATTCACCGCATTCGTGGAGAAGATTTTGCAGCAGCCGAAGTGATCCGGTTTACGGAAGAAATGCTAGACACCATTCCGAATACAGAAGGCAAAGTGGATCAAGAAGGCGTTCCTGCTTTCGATTGGATTTTGCTCGGCATGGGGACAGACGGACACACCGCTTCCCTGTTCCCGGGCCAAACAGATTACAAAACCAAAGAAATAGCGATTATTGCTTCACACCCTGAAAGCCATCAGCTTCGTGTGTCGAAAACCGCGCATTTATTGGAAAACGCAAAACGCATTACCTACTTGGTATTGGGCGCGAGCAAATCAGCGGTATTAAAAGAAATCGCTGACAACGCGCCAGCCGCAAAAGCTTATCCTGCAGCACAAGTTCGCTCAAAAGCCGGTATTACCGAGTGGTATTTAGATTCAGACGCAGCGAAAGAGCTGGCCTAAGGAGAAATAGATAAATGAAAGCTGATATTGCAGTCATCGGACTGGCCGTGATGGGTCAAAACCTGATCCTGAACATGAACGACCACGGATTCAAAGTCGTAGCCTTTAACCGCACTGTCGCCAAAGTGGACGAGTTCCTTGAAGGCCCAGCGAAAGGTACCAACATCATTGGTGCAACCTCGCTAGAAGACATGGTGAGCAAGCTAGAATCACCACGTAAAGTGATGCTAATGGTTCGTGCTGGCGACGTTGTCGATCAATTCATCAACGCCCTCGTTCCTTTGCTAGACGAAGGCGACATCATCATTGATGGTGGTAACACTAACTACCCAGACACCAGCCGCCGCGTGGCAGAGCTGAGCGAAAAAGGCATTCGCTTTGTGGGTACCGGCGTTTCTGGCGGTGAAGAAGGTGCACGCTTTGGGCCGTCAATCATGCCAGGTGGTAACCCTGAAGCATGGCCTTTCGTGAAGCCTATTTTCCAAGCCATTGCCGCGAAAACTGACGACGGTGAAGCGTGTTGTGATTGGGTTGGCCGTGACGGCGCAGGCCACTTCGTGAAAATGGTGCATAACGGTATCGAATACGGCGACATGCAGCTGATCAGCGAAGCCTACCACTTCATGAAAGAAGGGTTGGGTATGACGCATGATGAAATGCAAGCGACCTTTGCAGAGTGGAACAACACTGAGCTAAACAGCTACCTGATTGAAATCTCAGCTGACATTTTGGGTTACCGCGACGAAGACGGCGAGCCACTGGTTGAGAAAATCATGGATGCAGCGGGCCAAAAAGGCACGGGCAAATGGACAGGCATCAACGCGCTTGATTTAGGCATTCCATTGACCCTGATCACTGAGTCTGTATTTGCGCGCGTGCTGTCTTCAATGAAAGACCAACGTGTAGAAGCCGCTGCGCTGTTCGATAACCCAATCCAACCGGTAGAAGGCGACAAGTCAGAGTGGCTAGATGCCCTACGCCAAGCGTTGCTTGCTTCTAAAATCATTTCTTACGCGCAAGGCTTCATGCTGATCCGCGAAGCGTCAGAAGCGAACAACTGGGAACTGAACTACGGCAACGTAGCGCTAATGTGGCGTGGCGGTTGTATCATCCGTAGCGCATTCCTTGGCAACATTCGTGATGCGTTTGAAGCAAACTCAGAACTGCCGTTCCTAGGCACAGATGCGTACTTCAAAGACATCCTACAAGGCAGCCTGCCAGCATGGCGTAAAGTGGTAGCTAAGTCGTTCGAAAGCGGCCTACCAATGCCTTGCATGTCTTCTGCACTGACTTTCCTGAACGGTTACACAACGGCTCGCCTTCCAGCGAACATGATTCAAGCACAACGTGACTACTTCGGCGCGCACACTTATGAGCGCACTGACAAAGCGCGTGGCGAGTTCTTCCACACTAACTGGACGGGCACAGGCGGCGACATATCGTCTACCACCTATGACGTGTAAGCCATCAACGCATAAGCACAGAGCGTGTTAATCGCCCCCCAAACAACGGCGGATAAACACAAAAGGGTAGGATGAAAATCCTGCCCTTTTTTGTGCCTGACATTCACAGAAAAAGTTGAACAAAAATCACACAATCACTTGCAATCCATAAGCCATTGAAGCCATCGATTACCTGGGAGTTATGCACAGAAATTGGGGATAAGGTTGGGGGGGGGAGTGAGTATACGCTCGAATATTTACCATTTACGTGAAATGTTTAGTAGCAGACAACACACCTTTCTCATTCATTCGTCATGCTCTTCTTCCATTTTATGCAATTCATTTGTCATTCTCCATCAACAGAAAGATGAAAGAGTCTGATGTAAAAACATCAAATTCAAGGTCATCCCAATAATGAGAAATTTATATTCATCACATGAAGATAAGATCACCACAACATCCCACTCGTTAAAAAAATTACGACGAAGAAATGTCGCCGCTTTTGATGGTTGATTAAGACAGTCAAGTTGTGTGGGCAAGCATGACTTCAAAAAGGCGCGTTGAGTGGGGTTATACACTAACCAAAAATTATGGACGATGGGTGTCTCTCACAATGAAAAAATCTTTGATTTCAATAGCAGTTTTAGCCGGAGCACTCGCATCAGCGCAAGCAATCGCTAACTGTGCAGGTAACGTCTATTCGATGAATGCGGGGCGTAACCACGTTGGCCTTCTCTTGGATGTTCAAGAGTTAGACAAGATGACAGGTATCTACACAACGGATGCAAAAAATCGTTCCATTTATCATTCTCGCAGTCTATTTAGCGGGCCTGCGATGTCGTATAACCCCATCACAGACCGTCTCTATTACGCTAATGCACCGCAGCCGACGGCTTTTCATGTGGCTGTCCAAGAAAGCGATTTCACGGCGGAAGAGCTTGCTGGGCTTGATCTTCATGGCAGCACAAACAAGCAATACCAGCTTGCCTATATGGATCCCAATACCGGAGAGCATGTTGCTGGACCGACAGTAAAAAAACAAATCATGCGAATGGCGTTCAACCCAAATACGGGTGAGCTGTATGCGTCTGATGCCAGCACTATCTTTAAAATAGACCCAGAAACAGGTGAAACGACCAATATTGGTACTTTTGATAACAACCTGCGTTTCGGTGGTTTCACAAGCTGGGGCTCGTTTGTGTTTTATGAAGGCGAGCTCTTGTTTATTACCAATAGTCGCACGTTCAATATCGATACCGCCACTGGCGCTCAATCACTTAAAGCGTTCCACTTTATCGATTTCGTCACGGCTGCCACCTTGGATCAGAATGGCCAATTGTTGGTTGCAGCAAAAAACCAGAATGTATCTGGAAACGTGAACAGCAATATGCTGTTCCGCGTTAATCCGTCGACTGGCGAGAGAGTGCAAGTTGGCCTCTTCCCAAGCCGAATCAGTGCAATGGGCACGGTAACATCGGAAGACCATACGTGTTATCCCAAAACCGTTTTCCCAAGTGAGCTAAACCCTGACGTAACAGGAATTACTCTCGCCTCAGCGTCTGTGAGCGAAGGTTCGGTTGCCTACGCGACTGTTAATTTTGACCGTGAAACGGCAACGACATCTAGGCTTCGTTTGTCGCTTAAAGATGGTACAGCGGCGCTCAACAGCGATTATCTCAACACCGTCTCACTGCTCTACTCAGATGGAACGACGGGGACGGCCACTATTTCCTCGACGCTGACTGAAATCAACGTACCAACAGGCGTCACTTCAGTGCGCATAGGAATTCCTACCGTGAATGACAGTGCAGCCGAAAGCAGTGAGAATTTCACCATCAATGCTTGGGCGAAAGATGACAAGAGTGATCTCAGCAGCGCATCGATTGTTATCGCTGATGACGATGGCTCAGGTACAGGTTCTACAAACCTAGAAGGGAGCGGAACCAATACCGTCGATGACTCTGCCTATGTCACTACGACCAATCCTGATGGCAGCTACACGGTTGTTTGGAGAGGATGGGATACAGGATATGGTGGGAATAACAAAGTCTATCTGCAAAGCTTTAATGCCGACGGTACGCTCAAAGGTGACGAGCTAACGTTCGGCACCAGAGCTAGAATAGAGTCGCCAGAGGTCACTGCGCTAAATAATAGTGGTGATCTGTTGGTGACTTGGACGGGCTACAACAACAGCACCAGCCTTGCAGTACATTCATATGCTCAGGTCATTTATGCCGATCCTAGCCAACACAATGGTGCGGTGATGGGACCTGTGATGGATCTTGGTCCTTCAGAGCTTAGATCTGTGACTTCTGAGCGTTCAGGTAATACCAGCGTGATCGTTTGGCATAACGGTTTCTCGCTTTATATGCAGTTACTCGATAATGCCGGAAACAAAGTAGGTGGCGCACAGGTCGTTGGTCCCGTTTCCGCCAACTCAAATGGATACCCCATTGTGGCAGCGCCAGAAATCAGCGTCTTGGACAATGGCAATTACACCATCGCTTGGCGTCAAGGTTCGACAGGCACTGCCACTAACGTCGTGATGCTATCTTCGAGTGGCAGCAAAATTGGCAATACACAAACACTCACTATCGGCGGCACCGATGGCAACGCAGATAAAGAAACCAACATTGTCAGTATTGGCGGTGGCAAATATGCCGTTGTTGGCTCATCGGGTGGTGTTGTGAAATTAGCGTTGATGGATGCAACGACCAATGAACCAGTGGCGAATTCAATCCGAACCTTGAACTTATCTGGCACCACTAAAAACGATATGCCTTCGATCACACAGATAGGGACAGAAGGTCAATTTGTTGTTGTTTGGCGTGGCATAGAAAACAATGAATGGTACACCTACATGCAGCACTTTGGTGCTGATGGCATGTCGATTCAGGCTGTTGAAAAATTCAAGGCATCTGGCGGTCACGGCCCAGCTAAGGTTACTGGTGTTGGCACAGCAGGGGACTACTTGGTTGTATGGGCGTCAATCGGTGACAGCCAACGATATGAAGTCCACTTCCAAAAGTTCAATTCAGATGGTGCGAAAGTTGGTATTGAAATGACATTCACAGGTCAAAATACCAGCGTGAATAGCCTTAATTTCGATATCACTCCGGTTGGTGACAAAGGTGCTTTTACCATCACGTATGAAGGTGTGGATTCCGCTGAAAATGGCAGCGACAAATCTATCTATGTGATACAGGTTGATGAGTACGGAAGTGTGATCCAGCCTTAAGGCAATCTTCTAGCACAACCTGCCCCACAATAAAGGGCTGAAAAACAAAAGGGCAGAATGATGATTCTGCCCTTTTTGCATTCGGATTTTACGGCGTAGAAGTGAACGAAATTTGAGCAAAAGCTTGCAATCTACAAGTCATTGAAGCGATCGATTGCGCGACACTTACCCACAGAAATTGGGGATAAGATTAGGATGGACCGGTGTGGTGTCTTGTTTGTTTCGCTAAGTCTGATGCTGCGTACTTTTTCATTCCCAATATCTTTAACTAGATCAATATCTTGGCATTGATGTTTATATTGTTTGATAATGAGTCGAACACCTATTAATCATCAGAGAAAAGTATGGTTTCGCAAAAAATGGAGTTGTTAACGCTGTTATCAAAAGAGTGTGAAGCTTACGCTTCCATTCCCACCAGTGAGGATCGAAAAAAGCGTGAGAAAAAGTGCTTCATAAATGGCCTAATGACAGCATGCAGAGTCGTTGGCATCAGTTTCGAAGAACTAGCGACAATCGTCGAATCCATGCCTAAGCAAGCGGCGTTCAATGACCTTGATGAGCAACTGGCAATCCCAACATATGTGCGAAACAAGTTGGACATTAAACTTTAGGCGCTGGCAAATCCAAGATCGTGGCGTTGAGGTAAGGGTTCTATTTGTCATTTAAGTGTTGGATCACAAAAAAGCGCATCATCAAGATGCGCTTTTCACATTCAAATCACGTCAACACTACGGGCGTAATTTCAGAACATTATCAATATCTTCCGCTGAATGACGTTCTGGGACTTGTTCCCACGCTTCACCAAACGAACGATTGACCACACGGCCACGCTGTACACCTTCACGGGCATCTAACTGCTTTGCCCAACGAACCACATTGCTATACGTGTGTACTTGTAGGAACTCAGCGGCATCATATAACCGGCCTAGCACTAGACTGCCATACCAAGGCCAAATCGCCATGTCTGCAATCGTATATTCTTCACCAGAAATGTAGGTGTTGTTGGCAAGTTGCTTGTCGAGAACATCTAACTGGCGCTTTGCTTCCATCGCAAATCGATTGATGGGGTATTCTTGCTTTTCATCGGCGTACGCATAAAAGTGACCAAAACCACCCCCTAAGAATGGCGCTGACCCTTGTGCCCAGAACAACCAGTTAAAGGTTTGGGTTCTTGCTGCGCCACTTGCTGGTAAGAATTGACCAAATTTTTCTGCCAAATGCACCAGAATCGACGCGGACTCAAACACATTGACGGGTTCATCACCGGATTTATCAACCAACGCAGGGATTTTTGAGTTCGGGTTCACTCCGACAAATCCAGACGAGAACTGGTCTGAATCTCCAATGTTGATCAAGAATGCGTCATATTCGGCTTCTGTAATCCCAAGTGCTAATAGCTCTTCGAACATGATGGTGACCTTTTGGCCATTTGGGGTGCCAAGCGAGTAGAGCTGAAAGGCATGATTACCAACAGGTAATTCTCGCTCAAATCGTGCGCCTGATACAGGGCTGTTGATGTTTGCGAATTTGTTACCCGTGCTGGGTGCATTTTCCCAGACTTTTGGCGGCGTATATTGGTTGTCGCTCATGGTTTTTCCTTAAACATCAATGATAGGCTAGTTAACCGACGAGTCTCAAAGTGTGGTTTGGTTGCCGAGAAGTTCTCGTTGAACGAGCACTTTGAGGTGGTACGGGTCTAGTTCTCTAATCTCCAGACAAATCACACTCTAGCATTAGCTTTCCTTCAATAACAAAAATTAAGCGTGATAATACAACGTTAGGTCGCTAGGTATTGTAGCGAGAGAAATTCGCTACGGTTGGACGAGCGGGAAATGCCATCAACAAACCCGTTCACCTCAATGATTCTGTGTTTACTGTCGCGCATTACCCTTAGCGAATAACCACCGACGACCAAGGCTGGAAGAAGATGTTTGATCTTGGTCTTGCAAGTGAATTCAAAACATGTCGCGGTATGCTTGTGATATCAACCTAACACGGAGCGTTCAGTCATGTTTTTTCGCACTATAAGCTTGTTAGTGGGCGTGGGGCATTGCTCTCATTGTTCTCCCCGACGCGCCTGATTCTTTGCGCTGGATGGCATGGGTTTATCTTATGGTGATGTGTAGCATTGGTATGGTTGCCATGAATATGCCAAGGCTCCTTCGCTGGCTAGAAGAAAAACAAGCTGAATTGAAATCGAGGCTTAAACGCTAGATATTTCACACCATTAGCCATGTTTCCCATTGATGATGCATTCTATGAAGAGAAAGAAAGATATTCTATAAATGACTTTCTTTAGGTTTCAACTTGTTGAATATATGCCGAATTATTATTTTTTTGTAACAAAGATCGGCGTGTCGTCAACGCGAAATATGGAGCGATACATTGAGTTTTGCAAAAGTCTTAGCCTTTTTGGGACTGATTTTTTTGAATGGCTGTGTGGGTATCACGGATAACACAAATAAAAAGGTCGACGAGTTTTATGGACGCTTTCACGAAAATGACCCGAAGGAAAAATACCCGTACTTAAAGGATGAACAGCGCAATAAAGTGGGTATAAAAGAAGCATGGGGGGAGCCTTTGTTGATCGCCAAAAATGCGCATGGTGGAGAGCGATGGATCTATCCTGACGAAACATTTTATAAAGGCATTATTGTTTGGGCGGTTGTCATCCCCATCCCTCTCAAGTTCCCTCTGGGGGATTTAAATGTTCTGGTTGATTTCGAACAAGACAATGTAAAAACGATGAGCAGAGAACGAATAGCGGGTGACACTTATGCTTGCGGTCCCGGTGTTTGGATCGCGTCGGCCTTATCACCAAGCTACGAAAACAAGTTTTGTTGGTGGGGCGAGTAGCACTATTCATCAAGCCAATTAACACCCTGAAATCTCCGCCCGATAACACTCACTCGCCTCATCAAACACAAACGTTAGCGTATTGCGAATGCTTTCAAGTTCGTCATCTTGATAGTGTGAAACATAGAGCAATTGGCTGAGGTTTTCTTTGGCGATCAATTCCAAGGTGTTTTTCATCAGCCTGCGGCCGAGGTAATCCAAGCCTTGGTAGGGTTCGTCCAAGATCAGCAAGGTGGGTTGTTTTACAATGGCGCGGGCGATGAGTAGCAAGCGTTGTTGCCCGTATTCCAATTGGCGAAATGGAGTTTTGACGTACTGGCCCATATGGAGGATATCCAGCCATTCTTTGGCAAGCTCTCGCTCTTTGCGTGTGGGTTGGTTGTACAGGCCGATAGAATCATAGAAACCCGAAATAATCACCTCTAACGCGCTGCAATTAACCCGATATTGCAGGTGCAAGGCTGACGACACCATGCCGATGTGCTTTTTGATTTCCCAGATGGTTTCGCCAGAACCACGCTGCTTACCGAAAATGTGAATGTCATTGCTGTAGCACTGCGGGTGATCACCAAAGATCATGCCGAGCAGGGTACTTTTACCACAACCATTCGGGCCTTTCACTTGCCAATGTTGGCCTTTATCGATGCGCCAATTCACCTCGGTAAAAATGGTTTTTGCGGTGTATTCCACGTGCCCGTGTTTGAGTTCAAAGATGGGGTTCTCAAAGGGAGAATTGTGCTGATGACGGCGAATCAACGTCATCATGTCATCGCTTTGTTCTTTCGATTGGGCCTTGATTTGCGTGATCACCGGGTGAGTGTTCCACGCGTTCTTGTCCATTAGGCCTTCTAGCTTGCCGTGGTTGAACAGGGCAATGTGGTCGACCCATTCTGGCATGTCTTCTTCGCGTGAAAATGTCACCATCATTGGCACGGTTTGGGACAGGGTTGTGAGGTAGTGTGCTAATGCCGCGCGATGGGCCACATCTAGGCCGCTGAAAGGATTATCCAATATCAGAAAATCAGGTTGGGTTGCCAGTGCACGCGCCAGCATCACGCGTCGGGTTTCTCCGGTCGACAATACCCGAAAGCCGCTGTCTGCAAGATGGTTGAGATCCAAATCGTCGATCAGTTGCTGCGTCAGCACTTTATTATTCAGGCTGTTGGCGTAGATCAGATCGTACACTGTGGTGCCTGTGTCGATGCGGTCTAGGAAATCAGTATCGTCGTGGGCGATCTCGTCATCCAGCAAGCGCTGCTGCGCGACCAACGAAACTTGGGCGATGTTGCCTGCCCCTTTTTCTAGCGTGCCGGAAAAAGGCAATTCGTCACAAAGTAAGCTGCCGAGCAGTGAGCCAATGTCGCCCTCTGTGCTGAAAACGGCCCAGGATTGCAGAGCGTCAATCACCCAACTGCCGATGTTCAATGTCGATGTTAGACTCTGTGCGTGAACCTGTTTAAACCTGATTTCCATGGCGATAGAGCATCCTTGTTGTTCCAGCGTTGATAGCGGTAATTGCCTATTTGCTGCCTGATGGACTTTGGTGTTGAGCAATGACGGCGACTGCATATCAAAGGTGTGTATTGCGCTTCCTCGGGCAATCATAGCGATTTTTAGTCGTGCTGCAAAATGGCCTGTTTGTGGTGGGTTTGTTGCGTTAATAAAGTGAGAGAGGTTTAGAAAGGGGTGGGCGAGAAAAATAAAAGGAAAAAATAAAAGGACAGGCAAGATAGAGTTCGCATATAAAAACCCTTGCCTGTCCTAAATGCAAAGTGCATTAAAAGTTTTGCTTGTTGCAAAGGACTTCCCTGTGGATTTACCAAAATGTCATCAAGGTACAACATGATGTCAGTAAATTCTTTTTGGTAATGAATGGAATGTGCCAATTCATTACTTGTTTCGTCGCGTCGCGCTTTTTTGCTAATTAATCATTGATGTTCAATCACGGATGTTGATTTGGTATCAACGTCAGCGATTATTTTTGCATGGAGCAAGTAGACGAAAATTTGATGTTACTTTTCATGGTTAATTCCTTTAAGCATGAAGGGCGATGTCATCGCCAGTAAAGGCACGAGCTGTGCGCGCTTTACGTAAAGGGTTGCCAGCGAAAAAATAATACAGATAACTGCAACAACAAACCCGATTAACTGTTACTACAAAATACAGAATACCGGTACAACATATACAGTTAGCTGTTACGACAATTTCTCCGCCAGCGTTTTTCTTTGTGGTTCATGTTTTGTTGCTATGGGTTAATCTTTATTCAATTCGCGAACTTTTAAAAGCGATATTTATCTCAACCTAGTGATAGTGTTTATATAGTGAAACATGACTGTCGGAATATTTAATACTTTTTCTGATAGTAGGGCGTTTCTCCCTTAATAATTAAAAGGGAAGATGTTAACTATCTTAATGATTTTTAATGATTAACGGCTTGCTGCGGGCAAGCAAGCCGATTTTAGGTCATATCAACACATATTTGGCTGGAAAGCTGACGTTTGACAATAAACAGCAACAGCTCACGAACGGGAAGGGGGGTGGAATAGAAGTAGCCTTGCGCACAGTCAAAACCGTGTTTAAGCAAATAGGCCACTTGATCGGGCGTTTCAACGCCTTCCGCAACGACGGCCATGTTGAGCCTATCAGCAAGGTACTGCACGACATTGAAAATCGCTTTGGCGTCTTCATCAATCGGCAATGCTTTAGTGAAGTGCTTGTCGATTTTGATTTGGTCAAACCCATAGGTTAGCAAGTATTCGAGCGAGGCGAACCCAGTACCAAAGTCGTCTAGTGTCACCGTGACACCGGCGTTCTTAAGCCATTGGCGGGTTTGGCTGCTTGAAGCAGTATCGAACATTTGGGTCGACTCAGTAATTTCAATATCCAGATACCGAAGTGGGACGCCGTATTTTTCTGACGTGGCGAGAAGGTCAACAATGAAGCCCTCTGAAATCAGCTGTTTTGGGGAAACATTGACGCTGAACCGAAAGCCTTCTGGCAGCTTATCGAGAACTTTGCTCATATCAGAAAACGCGCGATGCATCACTTCTCTTCCTAGCGCCACAATTAAACCGTTGCGTTCCGCCTCTTCGATGATCTCAACGTGGGAGTGTGTTGTGTCAATGCTATGGTTCAATCGAAGCAGCGCCTCACAGCCGGTGACACTGCCTGTTTTCATGTTGACCTTGGGTTGGTAGAGCAGGGTGAATGCTTTGTTTTCTATGGTTTTCTGCAGTGCCCTTCGCACTTCTTCTCGTTGTGTTCTGGCAAGGTCGGATTGCTTATCATAAAAGCGAATACACTTTCGACCTGCATCTTTGGCCACATAAAGCGCAACGTCAGTGGCATGAGAAAGCTTTTGTGGGGTTTGGCCATCAGTCGGAAAGAATGCGACCCCTAATGAGCAAGAAATACTGTGCGTGCCGCCAGGTAACTCCTCGCTGAGTACAATGTTAAGCAGCGGTGATAAGAGCTTTAACACCACGTCTTGGTGCTTTTTGTTGGGTAAAATAAAGACAAACTCGTCTCCGCCAGAGCGGCTAATGGGAGTGCCTTCTGGCAAATGCTCTGTGAGCGCATTGGCAAGAGTGACAAGGAGGGCATCGCCAGTCTGATGGCCGTAGGCATCGTTATAACTGCCAAAATCATCGATATCGAGCGTCACGATAGCAAACGGCGATTCTTGTTCGCATCGCATGTTAAGTTCCGCAATAAGTGCGCGTCGGTTTGATACGTTAGTCAGAGGGTCAATTTCCGACAACGATTTCAATTCGGATTTCGCGGTTTCCAGATCCATCATGTAGCTCGTTGCTTGCATGACGGAGTTGTTATAAGCGTCCACCAAGCGACCGAATTCATCTGTATCATGGCCTTTTACTTTCTCGATAGTCGTGTTCTTTTTGCGACCAACACGAGCACTTTTATCAATGGATTCAATGATATTAGAAAGCGGCCTACCAATGTGTTTGTGAAAAAATATGGTCAATATAATGGCAACTAATAACACCTCGCCCAAGGTTGAGAGTCCGATCGTCCACATCAATTGAAGAAATTCGGCCTGAGAGGTTTCAAAGTTAATATTGGCCACCAAGTAGCCCACTTGCTCTTTGATATATTCGTTGTTGCGGTGAACATGAAACATTAAGGGATATATCAACGCTGTATTAGGCTGTGCGGGTAACAAAACATTGGTCCATGTTGCCTCACGTTCTGCAGAATGGGTGGGCTGCGCAATTGAAGCGATGGTATCTTCGTAGTTATCTAACAGGGTGATCTCTTGAAAAAGCGGGTCATTTTCAAAGCCTTTCAATAGGGAATAGGCTTGTGCAGAATCAAGGTTAAACGCGGCATAAGCGGCACTTTCTAGTACATTTTCTAGCCGTAAACGCGCGGTTTCTTCTTTCTGGTCATTAAGCTGATTAAGTTGGACTGACGCGATGATCACGCTTAACAGAGTTCCCCCAATCATGCTGACCAACATCACGGATGCAACAAACCGTCTAATCAGGGGTGTGCGAGCATTCGATCTTTTTTGCATTAGTGCACCGCCGTTATTGTTTTTGTTGGCAATAGTGTTTTACAAGAACGTTCGTAGAGTTTTTCTCGGTCGTCACCCATGCAGATTCGGTAAAGCTCACCGCTGTCTTTCAAGGTGTTGTAAGCTTTTTTCAAGCCATCGAGCATGGCGGGATCGGAATGTAGGCTTAAAGCCAGATTGAGCAGCAACGGTTTATCCGGCTGACCGAGGTAAAAATACGGTTTGAGATTGTGATTGGCATTTTCGCTGTAAGCATAAATCGACCAAAGTCCTGTTACGTAGTCACACTTTTTGGCGTTAAGCAGGGTGAGGTTTTGTGCAGGCCTGGCGATGCCGCCATTGTTGGTGTGATAGAAAGCAAGCACGCTTCTGACAGACAGCAAATTCTTATTTGGCTCATAACCCAAGCTTTTTAGGTACTGATAGGAGTGGGTTTCAAGCTCAGAGCAGACGCGAAATTTTTTGGCTTCTTCTAGGGTTGGAACATCGAGTTCAGCGCGGCTTTTCAATCCAATTAACGAAGAGCGCTCCAGCCCATATAAGGGGCCAATCCAGTTGAAAAGTTCTGCGCGCTTTTGGGAGTATGCGAGAGAGAAAATGGCAACATTGGGTTCTCTTTGTGCTTTTTTGTAGGCGCGTGCCCATGGCATGACTTCTATCTCAATATCGTCATGCCCTGCCTCATTCAATATGGCGTTAACCATATCGACAGCCTTTCCTTTGAATTCACCGTTCACATTAATCATTTGAAAAGGCGGAAGTATCTCAGATACAACGCGAAGGGGTTGAGTCTCTGCTTTTACTAACATTGAAAAGAAAATAGTGGTCATTGAGAGAAAAATTTTCATATAAGTTGCTTGTCAGTCCCTGTTAGTGAATGAGCAATATCTCTGATTGGCTTGCGCGTTATTTTGCTCTTCAAATTTTCATGCAAACCAATAGTAAGGTTCATGAAGGGACAGGGTTGTCTTATATGTGGTACTTCAGGGCACTTAATTTACGTCGCGATAGAAGTCGGTAGGCCGCGGCCCTTAAAGTTGAAACTTCTTTCAGTGCTGATGTGACATAGTGAGTTTGGGGGCAAGATTTAGTTGAAGCAGATGACTAAAGAGTGTGAGACATCGGGGTTATGAAAACCTCATAACCCCGACTGTTTTTAGGCTATTTTGAAAAGTTTTCTCTGAAATAATCAATGATGTCGTCGGACTCATACATCCATTCAACTGAACCGTCATCATGGGCAATGCGCAGGCAAGGCACCATGCTACGACCACCTTCTGACACGAGCGCATCGTATGCGTCGCGGTTTGCACTTACGTCAACCAATTCAACATCAAGGTTCATCAGCTTCAGTGCCGCGCGCACTTTTAGGCAGTAAGGGCAGTGGGTACGATGATAGAGGCTATGAGCACTTAGATTTGGCATTCTTTATCCTTATTGTTTTTTTTGTGTAAATTGGCTACCTATCAATGGAGCCGTTGAGCATTGTGCTGATTAAAAGACCTGTTATCGAGCATTTTATATTCACGCCTTTGCCATCGCTATTCCTGTTTCATGGTGAGCGTCAGTGAATAGCGATAATGCAGCGCATTGAGCAAGTATTCTGGGTGCACGCTTGGGCTCCAAGAATCGTCCCCGCCGACGCCCATGTGATGGCCATCTATGCGCAAATACAAATGATCGTCTTTCACCAACTCTTCTTGGTGGTTAGCCGCCGTGAGATTTTCTTGGCTGTAACGGCTGATCGAAAAATGGAACAAGCCGAGAATCCGCAGATTGTCGATATCCATTTGGCGTACATCGCAGCGTAGCCCGTTTTCCGTTGGGAAAATATACGGTGTATGCATGTCATCAATGTGGGCGAGGTATCGGCTAACCATGGCGGCGGATTGACGGTCGGGGTAATTCTCAAAGGGGCCTCGACCGAACCATGCCACGGAATCGGTAAGCGGTAACGCCAGCTCTAAACCAACGCGAGGCAGCGCGGGCATACCCGGTGCGACGTTCACATCAACGGTCAGTAATATTTCCCCTGACACATTCACTTCATAGCGCCACAGGGTGGTGATCACCATAGTGTCGCCAGAGAAATAGCCATGATGAGAGCGGATCTGAATCTGATCGCTTAATACATCAACGGTGTTAAACAGGTTTTCATGACGTAGCGAAAATAGCCCGGCATCTTGCCACTTATTGCGCCAAGCATTGGGGTCAGGGTTATCGGCTTCGCTCGCACCGATATCATTGTCGATAGGAGGACGAATGAAATTGTCTTTCGGTGCATCCAGAAGTTGCTCTTCACCATCAATCAGCCACTGCACTAAATGACCGCTTTGTTTGTCAAACCCGAGTTCAAAATGTTCACCGCGAATGGTCCAGTGGTCTTCTTCTTCGTGAACGTCCGGTAACCTGTCTGGGCTGATATCGGGCAGTGGAAGGCTTGAGTTAACAGGTAGCGCCAGTTGACCCCAGCCTATCATTAAGCCTTTTTCTGCCCACAGCTCGCTGTTGGCAAGTAGCACGTCGAGGTTGAGAAAATACTCCTTGCCTGGTTTGGCATCAGGCACCTGATCTAGCAGGGTGTGCTGGCTATGTTCGCCGATGTGGAGATGAAGGGCTTCTTCTCCGAAAGCGATTTGCTTGCCATTTTCTTGCAATGACCAGCGAAGCGTCAGGGTTTCCGGAGGATGAAACAGGTATTCATGATGCACAGCAATGCTCAGGGGCGATGCGCTGATGAGTGTGTAGCGAAAACGCTGCTGATGGTATTTGGCTTCAAAGGCTGCAGGATGCGGTGTTCTGTCTGGGAACATTAAGCCATTGATACAAAACTGCCTGTCGTTTGGTGTGTCGCCAAAATCGCCGCCGTAAAGCCAATTCGGCTGTCCTTGATCATTCTTACAAAATTTGCCTTGATCATCTTTCCGTGAAAGCCCTTGATCGACCCAATCCCAGATGAAGCCGCCTTGTAAGCGGGGATAGCGCCGGAAGGCGTCCCAATATTTACCGAAACTGCCTAAGCTGTTGCCCATGGCATGGGCGTATTCGCACAAGATCAGCGGGCGCTCTTCGTTTGGCAATCCGATCCATTTCGGTAAAGCCCATTTGGGAAGGGTGATTTGGTCTTGATCTTGTTCGACGCGCGCATACATAGGGCAAAGAATATCGGTGGCCTGTGTATTCGCGCCGCCACCTTCATATTGCACGGGACGGCTAGGATCGCGGTGCTTCACCCATTGGTACATGGCATGGTGATTGGTGCCAATGCCGGATTCATTGCCCAATGACCAGATGATGATGCAGGGGTGATTTTTGTCGCGCTCGACCATGCGAGTCATGCGCTCCATGTAAGCACTAAGCCATTCGGTATTGTCGGACAACTGGCACATGGGCACTAAACCGTGTGTTTCGATGTTGGCTTCGTCGACCACGTACAAACCATATTTATCACACAGTTGATAAAAAGCGGGGTGATTGGGGTAGTGCGAAGTACGAACGGCGTTGAAGTTGAATTGCTTGATGAGTTTGATGTCGTTTTCGATGTCTTCAACGCGTTGTACGTAGCCATGCTCAGGATGAAACTCATGACGGTTTACCCCACGAATCAGCGCAGGTTGACCATTGATGATGAGCTGCCCATTGAGGATTTCAACCTGACGAAAACCAAGGTTACACGCTTCAATGTCAACGGCTTTGTCGTCTTCGTCCAGCAAGGTGACAACCAGCCTATACAGGTGGGGGTCTTCATCGCTCCATAACCGAGGGCAAGAAATGGTGATTTGATGTTCAACACGATTCGACCAACTGCCTCGTTCATCCATGGGCCGCTCCCCGCAGCGCGCTGTCACAGGGCCTGAAATATCCACGCCTTCATCAAACAGTTGAATGGCGACACGATCGTGTACGCCGCGCAAGGTGGTGGTGACGGATAATGTGCCGATTTGATGGGTGGGGTCGAGACGGGTCTTTACATCAAAATCGAGGATCTGGTCAAAAGGTTTTATTCGCAGAGTCACGTCGCGGAAAATACCACTCAGCCACCACATGTCTTGGTCTTCAAGATAACTGCCATCACTCCAACGCAGCACCACAGCGGTAAGCTGGTTTTCCCCAGAGTTTGCGTGTGGGCCTAAATCGAATTCAGCAGGCAAACGGCTGTCTTGGCTGTAACCCACAAAATGGCCGTTGCACCATAAATAAAAAGCCGCGCTGACACCTTCAAAACACACGATAACCTGAGATTTCAGCCATGATTCCGACAACGTAAAGTGGGTGCGATAGACCCCAGTCGGATTGTGCTCGGGTACCTTGGGCGGATGAGGGGGGAAGGGATATTGCACGTTGGTATAAATCGGAATGTCTTCCGTGCCTTGAAGTTGCCAATTCGATGGCACGGGCATGTCTCGCCATTCTGTGTCGTCAAATTCGCGGCTAACGGACAGTGACGGCACCGATTCAGGCATATCAAACAGCGCGAATTTCCATGTTCCGTTAAGTGATATTCGGTTACGAGAAACGGGGATGGGATTGTCTTGGTCGTCTAGGGCGGCCTCTACGCTGGGATAGGAAGCCATGGGGCAATGGGCCGGCAACCGATTCAGGTGAGTGATTGACGGGTTTTCCCAGTGACGATGACGTATCAACTCTGTATATCGGCTCATACTGCATTTCTCTTTGTTGATGACCAGTCAGGCGAAGGTTCGGAGATATTCACACGAGGGTGAAGGACAATAGCATGGCACTTTCCGGGTCCATTACTGGCAAGCTTAGTCCAATTTGGATCAGCTGATCACCGTGAATCGTCAATGGCTTATCCATCCAGACGGGCTTGTGCTTCATGGTGAGGGAAAACGCCGCTGGAGAATCAAGCACCTCGACGCGGTAGCGCTTATTGGCGCACAACACTGGAAGCCGCAATTGTCCGCCAAGGGCATATTGTGGCATGGCAAGTTGGGCGACAGCGACCAGGGTGACGGAGTCATCGAATACCCCATAAATGTGGGTGTTCGGGTCGTGTGATGGCAGGTTGAAGCATTTGCCGTGATGCAAGAGCGGGCGGTATTGTTTGTGCAACCCAATATAACGGGCAAAGGCGCGTAGTTCGTTGTCTTCCAGCCCCACGGGGTCAAGCTCTGCGCCCATGTGACCGAACAAAGCGGTAATGCCGCGAAGTGACATATCGTGGCAACGGCGGGTGGTGTGACTTTGGCGCGGGCCAATGTGGCTGCCCATCACTTCTGGCGGGAAGAACAACTGCATGCCATGTTGGATCCACTGTCGTTCTAAAGCGTCGTTGCAGTCGGATGTCCAAAAACGATGAGTGCGTTTGAGCACTTCGTAGTCAATGCGTCCACCGCCAGAGGCGCAAGATTCAATTTCGACGTAGGGATGGCGTGCTCGCAATGCATCGATCAGTGTATAAAGCGCCAGCGTCTGCCTGTGATAAGCGGGATGCAGCTGATGGCCAGCTTGAACAAGCTCGCGGTTCATGTCCCACTTGAGGTAGGCAATGTTGTACTCGGTGAGTAAGGCATCCAACGCATTTAGCAAGTAACTAAAGGCATCAGGATTTTGTAGATCGAGCACAAATTGATAGCGACCTGAAGGCTGCTGATAGCCGAGCGAGTCTAACCCCAGCATCCAATCGGGATGCGCGCGGAACAGCTCAGAATCCTTACTGACCATTTCGGGTTCTACCCACAACCCAAACGTCATGCCGAGCTGGTTAATATGCTCGACTAAGGGTTTGAGGCCGTTAGGGTATTTACGCTTGTCCACCTGCCAATCGCCAAGGGCGCGCTTGTCATCATCACGATGGGTAAACCAGCCATCATCAAGGATAAAGCGTTCTACGCCTAATCGTGCCACCGCATCAGCCATGGCCATGATGCGCTGTGGCTGGTGGTCAAAATACATGCCTTCCCATGTGTTGAAATGCACTGGGCGAGTGCTAGATGGCGAGAATTGCAGCAGCGAGGAGCGCACGTATTGGTGAAAACGCTGCATCATGCCGTTGAGGCCGCTTGCGGAGAAAACGGCATACAAGGTGGGTGTATCAAAGGCTTCACCCGGTGGCAAAATCACTTCCCCCGCCGCTAACAAGGCTTCGGCTTGGAAGTAGCGTCGTCCATCGCTTTTTACTTGTGCCTGAAGGCGATGGTTTCCGCTCCAGCCCAAGTGCATTCCTATGACGTCGCCGCTTAGGTCATTGCTGTTTGGGTGCAGGGCAATCAGCCCGGGGAAGGACTCGTGTGACGTGCGACCACGGCGGTTCTCTTGAATAAAGCCACTGTGTTCGAGTCGCGTTCTCTGCATTTGAAATTCATGTGACCAGCGCCCATGAAAGGTGATGAGCTCGGAAAAGGTCTCAGCCAATGGCAAGGTCAAGGCAAAACGGTTAACGGTGTAATCGGTGCTGCCCGTGTTGATTAATCGCTGTTTAAGTGTCAATACATCGCTCGCTTCATCCAAGGCGAGCTCAATCACGATGTCGAGCGCAGCACGAGGATCGGAAAGGGTGAAACGTGCGGAAGACAAGCTTTGGGTGATGGAAATTAACGTAAATACGGGCGCCCAATCTTGACCGTTTCTGTGGCCTTCAATCCCCGGGCTGCCGAAATCACCGCGTCCTTGCTCGGGACAAAGCGCAAGCGGGATATGGCAGTCTAAACGGGCTTGTCCAACGGGGGCGTCAAACAAGGCGGCGGAAAGCGGTTGTTCACGGCTAAATTTTTTGCCCCAGTAGACAATAGCGGGGGCGGGATCCAGCTGCACAATCAGACTGTTTTTAACAGACTGTAAATGCAAGAAACGCTCCGTTGGCGCTTTATTTGATGATGAAGTCGGGGTTGTCACCATGTTTGTCATTCCTTGAACTTGCGCAGTTTTCGTTGTTTGCGCCATCGCATCTCATTACTTATGTTTGACAGAATCACGCTTTATCAATACAGGTTGGTAACTACCGTTGCGTGTTGGCGCTTCACTGTTGAGTAGCCGTGCAATGGCAATTTCAGCCGCTTCTGTGGCCATTTCAGCAATGGGATAGCGTACGGTGGAAAGTTTAGGGTGCAAATATCGAGCAACAAGGCTGTCATCAAATCCAATCACAGAGACGTCTTCTGGTATCTGGAAGCCTCTGTCTATTAATGCCGTGATCACACCTACGGCCATGCCATCGTTATAGCAAAACACGGCGCTGATATGTTCATTGTGCGAGAGCAAGGCTTTTATGGCTGTTTCGCCACCTTGTTCGTTAGGCGGGGCGAAAGCCATCCAACCTTGTGTGGTGTCACTGCCACTGTGCTTACCCAAATCGTGCGCGATTAATGCGTCGCGATAACCTCGCTCTCGTTGCTGTGTATCTTCAATGCAATGATCAGAACCGATGTAAGCAATGCGAGAATGCCCAAGCTGGATTAAGTGTTCAGTCGCTAAAAACGCACCTCGATAGTTATCAAGATACACGCACTGATCCTCTAACCCTTCAATCAGTCGATTAATAAATACCATGGCGGGCAGTTCGGCTGCGTATGCGCGCAGGGTGTCGTCGTCCAGTGCTTTGCTGTGCACGATCAGGGCACCCACTTGGTTTTGGATCAGCGATTCAATGGCCTGCTTTTCTCGCTCTGCATCGTGATAGCCGTTGCCAATCAGCAATTGATGGCCCCGTTGATGCGCAATGGTATCGACTTGCTTTACCAGTGTGCCGAAAAAGGGGTCGGACACATCCGCCACCACCACACCAATGGTGAGGCTTTTTTTACTCACTAGTGTGCGCGCCGCAGCATTAGGACGATAACCCAATGTCGCCATGGCCTGCTTCACTAACGAAACGGTATCGGGTCGCGTTTGGGGGGAACTATTGAGCACCCGTGATACCGTAGCAACCGAAACACCTGCATGTTTGGCGACATCTTTAATGGTTGCCATAGGCTGTTCCCTTTGTTGGTCTTTCTTGAAAATGTATGCCAGTTAACGCCATGACATGGATTAAGGGCTTCATCGCTTCCCCCACTATTCATCGGCTATACATGAGATTGATCATCCTTTTGGCATCCGACGCTAAGCGTCAGATTGCAGGTTGGCGCTGTTGGTGACCGTGGGTTCACGAAACGTTAATGCTTGTTCGTTGCTGTCAAACAGATGAATGTCGTCAGGTGAGCAATGCAAGGCCACAGTTTGGAACGCTTTAACTGCATTGTCGCCTGGAATGTGCACTTTGAAGCTATCTACGCCGCTATATTGACCAAACAAATAGGTGCTATTGCCGAGTCGCTCAACCACTTCACTGTGAAATTCAAAGTTGAACCCTGGGCCTTTGCCAATCTGAATATGCTCGGGGCGGATCCCCACAGTGACGGCTTCACCTTCGTTGACAGGTTTCGCCACTGGCACCGTTAATGATTGGCCGTCAGGCATGGTGATGGTCGCCTCGGAACCATTAGTGACCGAAACCGTACCCGATACAAAGTTCATTCTTGGTGAGCCAATAAACCCAGCGACAAACAGGTTAGCGGGGTTGTGGTAAAGCGCTAGCGGTGAGCCAACTTGTTCGATGTTGCCGTCTCTCAGTACCACGATTTTGTCGGCGAGCGTCATGGCTTCGACTTGATCGTGAGTGACGTACACCATGGTGTTTTTGAGCTCTTGATGGAGCTTGGCAATTTGCAGTCGCATCTCCACGCGCAATTCGGCGTCGAGGTTGGAAAGGGGTTCATCAAACAAAAACACTTTAGGATCACGCACAATGGCACGACCAATAGCCACGCGTTGACGCTGACCGCCGGACAAAGCTTTTGGTTTGCGATCAAGCAAAGGGTCGAGTTGCAAGGTTTTAGCGGCGCGATTCACTTGTTTAGCAATTACGTCTTGAGAGACGCCATTCATTTTCAAGCCAAAGCCCATATTCTCGCGCACTGTCATGTGTGGATACAGAGCATAGGATTGAAACACCATGGCGACGCCGCGATCGGCAGGATCAACATCGTTGACTTCAACGCCGTTAATGGAGATCTTTCCGTCAGATATGGTTTCCAATCCGGCGATCAAACGCAGAAGCGTTGACTTGCCGCAGCCGGATGGCCCAACAAAAACCACAAATTCCCCGCCCGAGATATCTAGATCAATGCCGTGAATTGTTTCTACCTTTCCGAAGCGTTTAGTCACGTTTCTAAGTGTGATGTCTGCCATGCTGCAAGTCCTATGCTACGAGTTGCTTTTGATGAATTTGGATTTCGTTGTTCACGTCACCCTTAAATTAAAATAGTGCTTTTTTTGTGCAATGGAAACGTTTACATGGGATATTTTTTCAACTAGATTAAATTTAAATACAACAACACTGTTACATTCCGGCAACAGATTTTTGGTGTGTTTCAGTGCTTCTCTCCCTTCTTCTCATTAAGGGATCAACAGGACAGGACGTACTATGACAGGGCTTTCCTCTACTGCATCTCGCTCTACAATGCCTAAGCGGAGCCGGCTTATCGCGGCACCTTGGTTGTTTCTCGCTCCTGCCATCCTCATTTTTTCTTTGTATGTGTTGTACCCGATCGTTCAAAGCGTTTGGTTGAGCTTTTTCGAATGGGATGGTTTGGGCGAAAAAACGTGGGTAGGGTGGGGGAATTACGCTGAATTATTCGATTCGGAAGCGTTTTACACCGCGTTGTATAACAATTTTCTTTGGATGATTCTGTTCATGCTTGCCCCGCCAATTGGCTTACTGATCGCGCTTTTTTTGAATCAGAAAGTGACGGGTATTCGGCTCATCAAAGCGCTGTTTTTCTTTCCGTTCGTGATTTCGCAAGTGGTCGTTGGCTTGGTGTTCGCGTGGTTCTATGACCCTTCTTTTGGTTTGCTGACACAGATGATGGTGGCACTGGGCTTTGATCCTGTTTCCATCTTGGCTGATGAAGATCTGGTGACCTACGGCATTATCGCCGCAGGGCTATGGCCGCAAATCGCGTATTGCATGATTTTGTATCTCACGGGCCTCAACAATCTCGATCCCGAACAGTTAGAAGCAGCACGACTAGATGGCGCAAAAGGCTGGCGGATGCTGTGGTACGTGGTGGTGCCACAGCTGAAACCAGCAACCTTTATTGCCGTTGTCGTCACTGTGATTGGCGCACTGCGCTCGTTCGATTTGGTGGCAACCATGACTGCGGGCGGTCCTTGGGGCAGTTCCACGGTTCTTGCATACCTTATGTATGAAGAATCTATTTTTAACTACCGTATGGGCTACGGCGCTGCGGTTGCTGTCGTGCTGTTCCTGATCATGCTTGTTTATATCGCCTGGTTTTTGTGGCGCATGTTGAAAGGAGAGCGCTAATGTTTCCAAGACCGATAGAGAATCGTGGCGCGGTTGCTAACGTTACGTATCGTATCGCTTTGTATGTCGCGGTTTGCTTGTGGTTGATCCCACTTGCCGCCGTGTTGATGACCTCAGTGCGATCGATTGCCGACATTAACGCTGGCAACTATTGGGGTATGCCCGATGAGCTGCAACTGGTTGAAAATTATACTCAAGTCTTTATCGCCACCCCAATGGGGCGCTACCTGCTCAATAGCTTGCTGATCAGCATTCCAGCGGTGGCGGGGGCGGTAGCACTTTCCACCTTGGCCGGTTTTGCGTTAGCCAAGTATAAGTTTCGCGCCAATGTGTGGCTGTTTGCCCTGTTCATTGGCGGTAACTTTGTTCCCTTCCAAATTCTGATGATCCCTGTGCGAGACCTGACTATTGACCTCGGCTTGTATGACACGCATTGGGCGCTGATATTTTTCCATGTCGCCTTTCAAGCAGGGTTTTGCACCCTATTTATGCGCAATTTCATCGTCGGCATTCCTGATGCGCTCATTGAAGCGGCACGTGTTGAAGGGGTGAGTGAATGGCGCATTTTTTGGTATGTGGTTCTCCCTTTGGTGAGACCCGCACTGGCTGCTTTGTCCGTTTTGGTCTTTACCTTTATATGGAACGACTTTTTCTGGGCGTTAGTGCTGGTGCAAAGCGATGAGGTTCGCCCGGTTACTGCAGGGCTAAATGCATTGCAAGGACAGTGGCTCGCATCGTGGCAATACATGTCAGCGGGGGCGGTCATTGCTGCACTTCCTCCTGTGGCTTTGTTCTTCACCATGCAGCGACATTTTATTGCCGGGTTAACGCTGGGTGCGACAAAAGGCTGATCTCGGTTTGACGACAATAAGGAAGACAAAAATGAGAACACTTACGAAAAAAGGGTTGGGCGCACTGTGCTCCCTATTGCTTGTGCTAAGTGGCTCGGTTGCGGCTGGGACGCTGGTCATCAATTCGGATGCCTCTGATCCCGCGCCGAAAAAAGCGTGGGCAGAAGTGATCGCCAAGTTTGAACAAGAAAACCCAGACATAGAGGTGAAATATAACCTGTATGATCACGAGGCGTACAAGACGACAATCCGTAACTGGCTGGTGACCTCTCCGCCGGATGTGGTGTTTTGGTACGCGGGTAACCGGATGAAAACTTTTGTCGATCGCGGTTTGTTTGAAGATGTCAGTGATCTCTGGGCAGCTAACGGCATGAAAAAAGATTTTGCCAGCGCAGTGCCAGCCATGACCATAAAAGGCAAACAATATGGCGTGCCTTATACTTATTACCAATGGGGCATCTACTACCGTAAAGATCTGTTCGACAAATACGGTATCGCTGTACCGAAAACGTGGGAAGATCTGGTGGCTGCATCGAAGACACTGAGTGACAACGGTGTCACGCCATTTACCATCGGGACTAAGTACTTGTGGACGGCGGCGGGCTGGTTTGATTATTTGAACATGCGCATAAATGGTTTGGATTTTCATATCGACCTGATGGACGGCAAAATTCCTTACACTGATCCGCGAGTAAAAGCGGTGTTTACCAAGTGGAATGATTTGGTTGAACCGGGTTACTACCTTAAAAATCACGCCTCTTACTCTTGGCAAGAAGCGCAGCCATTTTTATACAACGGTGAAGCGGCGATGTATTTGATGGGGAATTTCTTAGCGGCAAACTTCACTGATGAAGTGCGTCCTAACATGGGTTTCTTCCAATTCCCGGTGATCGACCCGAAAGTGCCCATGGCAGAAGATGCGCCAATGGATACCTTGCACATTCCGAGCAAAGCCAAAAATAAAGAAGATGCGCGTAAGTTCCTCGCCTTTGTCGCAACGCCTGAGATCCAAACCATGATCAATGAAGCGATGCTGCAAATCCCGACCAACAACAAAGCCACGCCAAAAGACGATGAGTACCTTAACGCGGGGGTGGTGATGTTGGGTGCGGCTGAGGGCACCGCACAGTTCTATGACCGTGATACCGACCCTGCAATGGCAAAAGAAGGCATGAAAGGTTTCCAACAATATATGGTGCACCCTGATCGCATTGATGCCATTTTAGAGAAGTTAGAGAAAACGCGTCAGCGTACCTTTAAATAGAAATATTTCAGATAGATAAAGGGTTTTTAATAGCAATAAGCAAGCATCAGTCTCTCGATGCTTGCTTATTTTTTTGTGATGTTAAGCAGAAAAATGCTTCCACTCGAAAGGGGCTGTACTAGAGTTAAGATTACGTTGGCAAAAATGCTGACAGCCGATATTCATCGACATAGCCAGCAACTTAGAAAGTGGGAAATGCAATGCCAAATCTGATTAATACCAGTTACTCGAACAATAGCTTGATGACATCTCGCCAGAAAGAACGCGATGATGCCAATGCTGCGCGTAATGACGGTGTGACGTCAGCCAAAGAGCAGTCGATGAGCGAACGCGCTGAGACGCTTCGCCAAGAACGTGTTGAGAAAATGAGGGCGGAGAAAGCAGAGCAAGATGCCCCGCAGCGCGGTGACTATCGTGGTCTGATTGATCGTGTTGCTGATCAAGAAGCCAAAATGGCCAAGTTTTCCGCCTACACCCAAGGTCAACAGCAACTACTGAAGCAAGTAGAAAAAACCATCACACCACAAAATGGCGAACGCAGTTACGATTTTAAGGTGTAGTGGTAACACTCTTTGCCAACCAACACGGCGGTTGCCTTAATTCGCCACAATTGCTCACCACAATGCCACTTAACCTCCTCATTAACACCCGCTTGATCGGGTTTAATTGTCCTTGTTGAACAGAACGAGGACAAACGCATGGACAATCAAAACGAACAAAGCACCCACGCGATTAACCGATTTACACTTGGCATACCGACTTGGCTTTGGCCTGTGTTGATCAGTATGGTGTGGGTGATTCAGCTTGCGGCAGAGTAGCTCGCTCCGTGCGAGCGACTCCAGATCGTTTGGGTATGGTTATCGGTGGGCGAGATACCAACGCTTCACAGGCTCAGGTAGGCCGAACACACGCAGGTTTCCGGCAATAACCAACACGACGCCCAGTATCGACATCCACGTCCATTCATACCCTTCAAACACGGTAGACAGAGAAAGGGCCACCAAAGGGAACAGCACGGTACAGTAAGCGGCTTTGTCGGCGCCGATGCGCCCTACTAAAGCAAGGTAAGTATTGAAGCCAACGACAGAGCCAATGATCGCGAGATATATCAGTGCAGAAACGTACAGGGGAGTGGTGGAGATGGCGAGCGAATCTCCCATAATCAGTGCGATAGTAAACAAGTAAATCGCGCCGTAGCCCATTGCCCACGCTGTTGTTGGCAACAGCGGCATGCTTTTTTTCTGGGCGCGGGCGGACACCATATTGCCCATAGAGAAAAAGTAAGTGCCGACCAAAGAAAGACCCAGGCCAACGAAAATAGTGGTATCCATGTCTGCGCTTAGGAATTGCGAACCGAACAAGAGCACAACCCCAATAAAGCCCATTAACGCGCCTTGTACAAAGGTGCCTGTCGGGCGACGTTTTTCAAGCCACCAAAGATTCAATGCGTTCAAGATGGGTGCTAATGAAAACACCACGGCATTCAACCCGCTGGGCAAGTATTGCGTTGCGGCGTAAAAGCACAGGAAATTGTTGGAAAACAGACACAAGGCCAGCAGCGCCGCCATTTTGTGGTTTTCACGGGTGAGTTTAGGAAGTGCGTTACGCGCAATTAATACGAAAAATAGGGCGAGGGAAGCCAACCCAAACCGCCAGCCAACAGAGACCGCGACAGGTGTGTCGCCGATCTGGTATGCGATAGCCAGCCAGGTTGACCCCCAAATAAACACAGTTACTGCATACAATATTGCATTCATTTGCCACTACTCCTTTTCTTACTAGCCAGATGACATTGTTGTTTTTATGCCTTCACACTAACGCCAAGTCAGCGTGGTGACTTTCATATTCCTGCTGCTTTTATAGATTCTTGCGCTTTTCTCATGCACTCAGTACCCATAGAGGAAAACAGCAGATATATTGAACAGATAACGGAGTAGGGGCGGTATGGATAAAGATTCTCCTCAGGGAATGAAAAGGCAACGTGTTTACAACGTGTTACGTAATAATACGGCGAAGTTGCATGGCGATGTCTGGTTGGATAATGGTTTGGGGGCGGCCGTGTGGAGCAATAGCCACGGCAGTGCGAGCTATGACAAGCCGGGTCATCACACCTTGAGTTTCTATGTTTCCGGTGGTCAGAACACTAAGCGCTGCTCTGGCGCGGGCGATCTTTATGGTGGCGAAGACAAACTGTGTTTGATGCCTAAAGATCACCGCTCTGACTGGGCATTCGCTGACCCTTTTCGCTTCTTTCATTTCTATTTCGAACAATCGCATTTGCAGCGCTTCGCTGAACAGGTGTTCGACAAAGAAGGTCGCCACATTGAGCTGAAAGAGTGCACATTCGTTGACGATCCGTTTGTCAGTCAACTGGTTCGCCAAACTATGTTGAAACTGGATTGGTCACAAAGCACCGATAGGCTGATGTTGTCTCATGCGCAGCAAATGTTGCTGCTGCATATGGTCAGGCAATATTGTCATCAACCGTTAAAACTGGCTGTTGCGTCCGGTGGGCTATCGCCTCAAAATCAGCGACGAGTGATTGAATATGTGGAAGAAAACCTGTCAACCGCGTTTTCGTTGAATGATTTGGCTACACTCACTCAGCTAAGTGAATTTCATTTTGCGCGCATGTTCAAAACCAGTTTTGGCTGTACGCCGCACCAATATGTGCTGTTTCGTCGCGTAGAGTTGGCCAAAATCCTGCTTACTCAAAACAGCTTGTCACTGGTTGATGTGGCGTCAGCATGTGGCTTTTCATCCCAACAACACCTCTCTCAACAATTCAAATTAAGAGTGGGCGCTACGCCTGCTGCGTTTCGTCGAGAGCAATCTAGCCGCCACTAACACCAAATCCTCAATCTTGATACACAACCCCCCATTTCTACTGCATAAATTGAAGTGTTAGCTTGCCATTTGTAGGCTCAATACAAGACTTTGCGCATATCAGGAGAAAGGGCATGACAACCATTGA
Organism: Enterovibrio litoreus; assembly: GCF_045679545.1. Lineage (NCBI taxonomy): Bacteria > Pseudomonadati > Pseudomonadota > Gammaproteobacteria > Vibrionales > Vibrionaceae > Enterovibrio > Enterovibrio litoreus. The sequence goes on along the minus strand of NZ_CP166195.1, from coordinate 615,189 downwards.
AGCGACGCCCGTAGAGCAGTTCGTTGCCACTTCCCGCTCTCGCGGAGAGGTATGGGGTTTACAGTGTAAAGATGGCTGGGTGATTTGTGACTCGACCATTTATGAAGAGACTGACGTCATGCCGTTTTGGTCTTCAAGAGAGGCGGCGGCCATTCATTGTGTTGATGAGTGGGAAGATTTCTCGCCCGTGTCTATTTCCATCTCTGAATTTATCGACGAATGGCTGGTGGATCTCGCGCAAGATGCGGTGATGCTGGGGCCTGATTGGGGAACCGATCTTTGCGGTGAAGAAGTCGAAGCGGCAGATATGGTCGCACGATATTTACAGGCCAGCTTACCCAATTAACAGTGCGTGACTGCGCACTGTCAATCTCCTTGTACAAAACCTCCTTTACAGCGTGTTGATTTCAGGAGCGCCCGCTTGCGTTGCTGTTTCTGCTTACCGACTGCTATTCCTTTTAGTGAATTTGTTGGCGAGTTTTTGGCATGGTGCCGACTGAAAGGGCAAACGATGTGCCGAATGGCAAGCTTGGCTGGAGGAATGAGCATGACGAATACAACCATTAACCCAATGGGGACGGACGGTTTCGAGTTTGTTGAATACACAGCACCCAATCCTAAGGGTATTGCTGAGCTGAAAACCCTGTTCTCATTGATGGGTTTTGCTGAAATTGCCAAACACAAACATAAAGACGTGTGGCTTTATCGCCAAGGGGACATTAATTTTATTGTTAACGGCGAACATGATTCACAAGCCGAAGGTTTTGCGAAGCAGCATGGCGCTAGTGTGAATGCGATGGCGTTTCGGGTGAAAGATTCTGCCCACGCGATGCACTATGCGGTGAAGCAAGGTGCGCAAGCCTGTGAGCCCCGTGTTGGCTTAATGGAGCTGAACATTCCAGCCATTCATGGCATTGGGGGCTCGTATTTATATCTAGTTGATCGCTATGGTGACAGTGAAATCTACGACATTGATTTCAACTATTATCCAGATTGGCAGGAGACATTGACAGCCGCAGATGCTGGGTTGAAGGTGATTGATCACCTCACGCACAATGTCGAAAAAGGCAACATGGATGTATGGTCAGATTTCTACGAGCGAATTGCCAACTTTAAAGAGATCCGCTTTTTCGATATCGAAGGAAAACTGACGGGGCTGAAGTCTCGTGCTCTGACAGCCCCTTGCGGGAAAATTCGGATCCCTATCAATGAATCAAGTGACGATAAATCTCAGATCGCCGAGTACCTTGACGCCTATAACGGCGAGGGCATTCAACACATCGCGTTAAGCACCGATGATATTTATCAAACCGTTGACACTCTCCGTGCACGTGGGATGCGCTTTATGGATACGCCCAACACTTACTACGAGAAAGTGAATGCGCGCGTAGAAGGCCACAACGAGAGTGTTGAACAACTTCGTGACCTTCGTGTGTTGATTGATGGCAATGTGAGTACAGGCATTCTGCTTCAGATCTTTACTGATACCGTGATCGGCCCTGTCTTCTTTGAAATTATTCAACGTAAAGGCAATCAAGGGTTTGGTGAAGGGAATTTTCAGGCCTTATTTGAATCGATTGAACTGGATCAAATCCGTCGAGGTGTATTGGATGCGGGCTAGCCGCATTTAAGAAGTCGATACGGAAAACAAGAGAAACGAGAACGGCTAGAACGCCGAGAAAAGAGGATTTGGCTGTCAGTTTCGTCGAAACCGGCAGCCTGTTTACGCTAAGTTTGGTGTCTTATCGTTGACGTTACGTTAAACATCCAACGATTTGTCATTCTTGCGGATATCAAACAGCAATTGATAGAAGAACTCTTTTCGAAGCGCTGATCCGCTTTCATCAAATCGAACACCCGCCGTTGGTGGGCTTCTATCGTTATTCACCGCCACCACAGTGCCTTGGATTTTTCCTTTCAGGTCGCTACCGTAATCAATGAAGATCTCTAGCGTTTCATCTTCAAAGAGAAGGTGTTCGTCGGCGGTCACTTCAAGGCAACATCCGGATACGGAATAGTCGGTCATTTTCCCGCTAAAAGTACCTTCACTGCATTGGATGCGAAGCGGCATATTGGTGTCGATGCGTGGTTCTTGTCGGATCTGTCGGTGTGCAATGTTTTCGGGAATGGAAATGATCAGCAATCGAATGGGCTTTTGTATGACTCCCATTACAAAACAACGAAAGGCAATCACGTCTCTGAATTCGCTATCTGTAATGGCGCGAACAATGATTTCGTTGTTGGGAATGTAAAAGCGCTCAATGATGGGGTCATTGCCCGTTGGGCAGTCAATCAGTAGAAACTGGTCTTTTCGATAGCCGACAAGCCGAGAGGCTACCTGCATTTTTCGTGGGTCATCAGAAAGTTCAATGTTCAATCTAGCGCCGACGGCGAGCAGTCGATAGAAATTGTCAGAACCTTCGGTTTTTAACGATTGCATAGCGGTTTCCGTTACAGGTAGCTGTCGATAATGGGCTTTATCTCATTGTTCTGCGCCATTTGCTTTAGGCGCATATCGAGGAAGTTGCTTATTGCGGGGTCAATACCCGGAGCATAAGCTAAGTGAATGTTGTAGTTAGGGATCAGGTTATTCATTGTCTGCAGCGTATAGTCTTTATTGGTAAAACCGAGACGTTTCAAATGGTATTTGATACGAATGTCCATTTCGACAAAAAAACCAGTGTCTTTGAGTCGGTCGACCACACGAAATGCCGCGGCATGGTTTTTCACCCTCACTTCACTTACTTCCCCTTTATCGATTTTTGTATCTAAGCCTGGGTAATTGAACCCAAACAGTAATACTGCGATTTTTCCATCGAGATCGTTTGGGGAGTGATAGGGCAAAACATTCTTGGCATTGCTGACAATGCTGTGCTCAACCTCAAAAAGAGGTTGTGACGACAGGTTTGCTGCTTGCATGTCACCCCACAGGGGGCTGCCATAGCTGACCCAATTTGTATCTTGGTTCTGGGTCATTTCAACAATCATACGGTTGAAGGGATAGGTATGGATACGAAGTTCATGCGTTGTCCCTTCGAGGGCTTTGTAGAGTATATCCGTCACAATGCCGCGGTGCTGTTTTCCATTGTCTTGAATTTGTAGCGGCTCAGCTTGGTCTTGAACAACGTAATAATCTAGCGTCCATGCAGCGGCATTGGTGCTGAGTAGAAGACCCGCCAAGATGCATAAGGGCTTTAAGAACAGAAGAGAAGCAAACACATTTTTTCTGGACATAGTAATCGTCATCCAAGTTTGTGATTTATGACTATTATTAGAGAACAATGAGCCATATATAAGACACCCATAAGCCTAGACTATGTTGAATCAAAAAGAGAATCTTCATCAGCCTTCCAGTATGGCCGCCAGATTGGTTGGCAGAATTCTATTTGTCTGCAGTCTTATGGCATTTTTAGTGGCAGCATTTGCGTTGTATTTGGATTATCAATCTCGTACTGAGCAGCTACGAGAAAATGCATTATTGGTCAAAGAAACGGACCTGCCGAGTATTGTTGGCAGTATGTGGCAAGAAGATTTAGACCAAGTGCGCGTGATTACCAAGGGGATATTTCAACACCCCGACATCACCTATATTCGGGTTTTTGATGCGGATCGGCTCGTGGCTGAAGAAGGAAAAAGTCCGCCAGACCCTAAAATTTCCTATCAATGGCCACTGACTAAGAATCAGTTCGGCAACGAATACGAACTGGGTTTTGTCCAGATTGAAGTCAGTTTGCAAGGTGTTTACAACGCACTTACCGAACGCTTTGTCATGCTGCTACTGTTTTTAGGTGGCTCGACCTTAATTCTGGGGGGGACGGTGTTCTTCATTGTTTACGTCGATGTGGTGAGGCCATTGATTTGGATTTCTCAGGGCGTGACCAAGTTTGACATCGACAACATGCCCAAACTCATCGATGCGCCCAAAAGTAAAGTCGGTGAGGAGTTGGTCACGCTTTACACTCAGTACAACACCACAGTAGAAAAAATGCGCGAATACAGCGCAGATCTCCATGAAGCCAAAGCCCACGCTGAAGACGCTAACCTGAAAAAAAGTGAATTCCTTGCCAATATGAGTCACGAGATACGCACACCGATGAATGGGATCATTGGCATGGCGTCGTTGCTAAAGGGCACCACGCTCGACGAAGAGCAGCAAGAGTTTATCGACATGCTCGAAACCTCATCGCTGTCGTTGCTCGACATCATTAATGACATTCTGGATTTCTCGAAAATTGAAGCGGGAAAATTTGAGCTTGAAATGCTTGAACTCAATCTGTTTGAGCTCAACCGAGACATTGAACACCTGTTCCGCTTGCGAACCAAAGAAAAAGACCTCGAATTTGATTGCCATGTTGATGAAAGTCTTTCCCCCATTCTGATAGGAGATGCAGCGCGTCTGCGTCAGGTCATGATTAACTTGGTGGGGAATGCAGTGAAATTCACCCAACGCGGCAGTATTCATGTGTCTATCAAGCAGCAAGATGATGTGGGTGGACAATGCACGGTATTGTTTGAAGTTCGCGATACGGGGATTGGTATTCCCGCGGATAAACAAGACGCCATTTTCGAAAAGTTTGAACAAGCGGATGGCAGCATGAGCCGTACCTTTGGCGGTACGGGTTTAGGGTTGGCCATTTCAAGTCAGATCGTCGAATTGATGGGAGGGTATTTATTGCTTGAAAGCACGGAAGGCGAAGGAAGCCGTTTCTACTTTACTCTGTCTTTTGAGCGAGCCTCGATTCCTGAAGGTACTCCTGTTGATTCTCTTCTGTTTTCGGATTCCGCCATGTTGCTGGTAGATGATAGCCGTCTGAATATGCGTATTACCAGTGCGCAACTCGGCAATATGGGATGTCAGGTTTCTTGCTGTGTACACCCTGAAGATGCAGAAGAGATGATCGCCGAGCGTATTGAAACGTCAAGGCCATATAAGATCGTCATTCTCGATAAATTAATGCCGAACACCGACGGATTTTCTATCGCATCGAAATTGCGTAACCGGTTTGGTAAGCGTTGCCCAAGCTTAATGATGATTACGGCTGCACCTGAGATGCACGACAGCGTCAAGCTTGAGAGCTTTCACATTGAAGGCTATTTATCACGCCCTTATAAATTTAATGATTTGAAGAATATTTTGGCGCGCATTTTGCGAAATCAGCAAGCGCAGTTTGGTGTGATTTCAATGACGGGGGAGAAAACGGATAAGACGCTACCCGCGCGACAAGTAGAAGTATCGGATTCTTATGACGGTCGTGTGTTGGTTGTGGAAGATACCTTGGTTAATCAGCGTGTTGTTCAGGCGATGTTATCACGCTTAGGCGTTGACGTTGTTGTGGCTGAAAATGGCAAAGTGGCGTTGGATATGTGCCAAGAAGACAGCTTTGATCTGATTTTCATGGACTGCCAAATGCCCATCATGGATGGATATCAAGCTTCTAGGTTGTTGAGAGAGCACGGTTATGCGCCGCAGACGCCCATTGTTGCGCTGACGGCCAATGCAACAGCACAAGACAGGGATGAATGTTTGAAATCCGGTATGGATGACTACATTGCCAAACCAGTGAGAAAAGCCGATTTGGAGAAAATGATCAAATTGTACATGCCTGGCTCTATGCAAGAGAAAGCCCAAACGAGCTAATGGTGGCGAGTGATAGTCACGCGCATTCGTGACGAGTTTGAACCGTGATCATGAACAAAAAAACGCCTGCGAATTCGCAGGCGTTTTTGCTTTTGTTCGCCCCAGATAAAACCCTTGGGGCGTTTCTAGTTTCTAGTTTCTAGCTGCGACCTTTACTCTATCGAAGAGAGGTCTCAATCATGCGGTTAAAGCGCGGATTTCCACTCTTCAAGCAGTGCATCGTAATTGATGGTTTGCCCTTGTGGCTTCTCGTTCTGCAGTTTCGCTTTCGGTGCACCTGGCAAGTTCAGCCAGTATTCTGCGTCGCGAGGTTTGTTCAGTTTAGGTCCACATTCACCTTGTACGTTGGCACGTTCAAGACGTTGTAACACCTTGTCTTGTGCAGCGGCCAAACCGTTCAATGCTTCTTGTGGTGTTTTCTCACCGTTTGCTGCTTCAGCAATGTATTGCCACCAAAGCTGTGCCAGTTTTGGATAATCAGGCACATTGGTGCCCGTTGGCGTCCACTGCACACGCGCTGGGCTGCGGTAGAACTCCACCAGACCGCCAAGTGTCGGTGCAACATCGGTCATTGCCTGAGAGTTAATATCAGACTCACGAATTGGCGTTAATCCAACGAGGGTTTTCTTCAGTGACACGGTTTTAGCAACCGTAAACTGCGCATACAACCAAGCTGCCATACGACGTTTAGGTTCGGTAGACTTCATCAGTGTCCATGAACCTGTGTCTTGATAGCCCAACTTCATGCCATCTTCCCAATATGGACCGCGTGGCGATGGTGCCATGCGCCATTTTGGCGTGCCATCCGGGTTCACAACCGCCAGACCAGGCTTAGTCATGTCAGCGGTAAACGCCGTGTACCAGAAAATTTGCTGTGCAATCGATCCTTGTGCGGGCACGGGGCCTGCCTCAGAGAAAGTCATGCCTTGTGCTTCTGGTGGTGCATATTTCTGTAACCAATCCACGTATTTGGTGGTCGCGAATACGGCCGCTGGGCCATTGGTTGCACCGCCACGTTCTACGCTTGACCCTACCGGTGAGCAACCATCGACACGAATGCCCCACTCATCAACAGGGATACCGTTTGGAATGCCTTTGTCTCCGGCCCCTGCCATGGAGAACCATGCATCAGTAAAACGCCAGCCAAGGGAGGGGTCTTTCTTGCCGTAATCCATGTGGCCATAAACACGCTCGCCATCGATTTCTTTAACATGAACGGTAAAGAACTCAGCGATGTCTTCATAGGCTGACCAGTTCACAGGGACGCCCAGATCGTAGCCATAGATGTCTTTGAACTTGGCTTTGAGGTCAGCGCGAGCAAACCAATCGGCGCGGAACCAGTAAAGGTTGGCAAACTGCTGATCAGGCAGTTGGTAAAGTTTTCCGTCCGGGCCAGTGGTAAAACTGAGGCCAATGAAGTCATTCAGATCCAGCGTTGGCAGTGTGACATCTTTGCCTTCGCCTTCCATGTAGTCACTGATAGGGAACACTTTGCCGTAACGGAAGTGTGTCCCAATCAGGTCAGAATCGTTGATGTAAGCATCATAGATACTGCGGTTTGATTGCATTTCAGTTTGCAGTTTTTCAACCACATCACCTTCTTGGATCAGGTCATGAGTGACCTTAATACCCGTGATCTGCTCAAAAGCCTTTGCCAGCACTTTCGATTCATATTCATGAGTGGTGATGGTTTCGGATACGACTTTGATTTCCATACCGCGGAAGGGTTTGGCTGCGTTCGTGAACCATGCCATTTCCTTCAGCTGCTCATCTTTGTTAAGCGTAGAAGGGGTAAATTCATCATCAACCCACTTCGTTGCTGCGTCGCTGTACTGATCGGCGAGCGCCGCCGGTGCCAGTAACAACCCTATCATGAACCCGAGAGGGGTCCACTTGGATACAGCAGACAATTGCTTCATAGTTTCGCTCCTTTGTCGTTTTTCCCTAACCCCAGCGGATCACAGCCACTAACCATACGACGGAAATCCCGAAGGGATACCAGATGGGTAGGTCTGTCATGCCGATGAAGAAAAGGTGGATATAAGCACTGCTGAGCAGGCCTATAAATAATCGATCACCTCGGGTTGTGCTGATAGGCAAAAATCCTTTCCTTTCTACACAAGGCCGAAGTACTTCGAGTACGGTCATCGCTGTCAACATGCAGCCGATGGTGATAAAAAACAGGGCGCTTGGGAGTGTCCAGGCCATCCAACTCATTGTATTTCTCCTTAAACACGTCCTAATGCAAAACCTTTAGCGACATGGTTTCTAACAAACCAAATCACCAATAAACCGGGAACGATGGTTAACACGCCGGCGGCAGCCAACACGCCCCAGTCGATACCTGACGCACTCACGGTGCGGGTCATGGTGGCAACAATGGGTTTGGCGTTTACCGACGTGAGCGTTCGTGCCAGGAGCAATTCCACCCAACTGAACATAAAGCAGAAAAATGCCGTGACACCGATGCCAGAGCGGATCATGGGAAGAAAGATCAGCACAAAGAAACGCGGGAAACTGTAGCCATCGATTTGGGCGGTTTCGTCGATTTCTTTCGGTACGCCAGACATGAAGCCTTCCAAGATCCACACGGCCAATGGCACGTTGAACAAACAGTGTGCGAGGGCAACGGCGATGTGGGTGTCAAACAAGCCCACCGAGCTGTAGAGCTGGAAAAATGGCAACAGGAACACAGCAGGTGGCGCCATGCGGTTAGTGAGCAGCCAGAAGAACAGGTGTTTGTCGCCAACGAACCGATAGCGTGAAAACGCATAGGCGGCGGGCAAGGCAACCGATAACGACAACACGGTGTTCATGGTGACGTAAGTGAGTGAGTTCAGGTACCCGTTATACCAACTCGGGTCTGAGAAAATAATGATGTAATTATCTAAGGTGAAAGCCTGTGGCCAGAAGGTGAGACCGCCCAATATTTCCTCGTTGGTTTTGAACGACATCATCAGCAACCAATAAATAGGCAGCATTAAAAAGAGGATATAGGCAGAGAGGCCAATCGATTTTTTTGTCATGGCTTAATTCCTCGCGTCCATGCGGGTCATGGCGGTGTAGAACACCCAACAAACCAGCAAAATGATCAAAAAGTAAATAATAGAGAACGCCGCCGCAGGGCCAATATCAAACTGACCGACTGCCATTTTGGTCAGGGCTTGCGACAAGAAGGTGGTAGAGTTTCCGGGGCCACCGCCCGTGAGTACAAAGGGCTCGGTGTAGATCATAAAGCTGTCCATAAAGCGCAGCAGAACACCCAGCAGCAACACGCTTTTTAGCTTGGGCAGTTGGATATAGCGAAATACCGCCCAGTTGGATGCACGGTCGATTTTCGCCGCTTGGTAATACACATCAGGAATGGCGCGAAGCCCCGAGTAACACAGCAGGGCAACCAAGGATGTCCAATGCCACACATCCATCACGAGCACGGTGATCCATGCGTCTATGGGGTCGGATGCATAGTTGTAGCTCACACCAATGTTGTTGAGAAACCAGCCCAGCAAGCCGATGTCGGCACGGCCGAAAATCTGCCAAATTGTGCCCACTACGTTCCAAGGGATCAGCAGCGGTACAGCCAGAACAATCAACACAATGGAGGCTTTCAAGCCTTTCGCGGGCATGGTCAATGCCACGGCGATGCCGAGTGGAATTTCTATCGCTAATACGCAAAAAGAGTAGATAAACTGGCGAACTAGCGAATCGTGTAGGCGCGGATCATTGAGGATTTCTCTATACCATTCTGTGCCGACAAAATAGCGAGTGTTTTGGTCAAAAATGTCTTGAATGGAATAGTTCACCACCGTCATCAATGGGATGATGGCAGAGAAGGCGACCAGCAAAAACACGGGTGTGACAAGCAACCACGCACGGTTGTTTTCAGTTTTAGTCTGCATCTTGATCTCCCGTTTCCAATGCCACGTGTTGCGGCTCTCCCGTCAGGTATTCATCCACATACAGCTTTAGCCATTGTGCGGGGAAACTAATGTAGGCCTGGTCTTTCGGAACGGGCGCTTCTTCTGCGATACGCAGTTTTAGTGTCTGGCTACCAAAGCGTACGGTGACGATCTTGTAGGTGCCCAGATCTTCAACGTATTGCACGGGCACTTGCCACGCATGCTCGCGCTTTTCCTGCCACAAATGCACGAACTCAGGTCGAATACCCACTTTGATGTTGTCACTGTCTGTCGCGGCCAATACATCGCGTTGCTCTGGCGTGAGCGGAAGCGAGATATCTTCAAAACTGACATTGCCATCAGCGGTTCTTTTCACGGGCAATAAGTTCATGCCCGGGCTACCAATAAAGAAGCCCACAAAGGTATGGTTGGGAGATTCAAACAACTCGCGAGGAGTACCAAATTGCACAATCGTACCGTCATACATCACGGCAATTTCTTCGGCAAAGGTGGCGGCTTCAAGCTGGTCGTGCGTGACGTAAATCATCGTGATGTGGAACTGCTCGTGAATCTGGCGTAGCTTGCGGCGCAGTTTCCATTTCAGGTGTGGGTCGATCACCGTGAGGGGTTCATCAAACAAAATCGCCGAGACATCTTCGCGCACCAATCCGCGCCCCATGGAAACTTTTTGCTTTTCATCCGCCGTGAGATTACTGGCGCGTTTGTCTAACACGGGCGTGAGTTCGAGAAGCTCTGCGACCTCACTGACACGCGATCGCACTTTGGCTTCGGGGGTTTTCATGTTGCGAAGGGGAAAGGCGAGGTTGTCGTATACCGTCATGGTGTCGTACACCACGGGAAACTGGAATACCTGCGCGATGTTTCTTTCCTGCGGTGCAAGTTGGCTAACATCCTGCTTGTCAAACACAACTTTTCCTTCGGAAGGCGTCAACAAACCGGAAATAATATTCAACATGGTGCTTTTACCGCAGCCTGATGGGCCTAGCAAGGCATAGGCTCCGCCGTTTCGCCAAGTGTGTGTCATTTTTCTGATGGCGTAGTCGCTTCGTCCCTGCGGTGAGGGCGAGTATGAATGCGCCAGTGAATCGAGAATAATTTCTGCCATGTTTAGCTCCTCACAAACGGCGCGCAGATTGAATGAGCTGCTGTGACTGGTCAAAGACATAGAGCTTATGCGTGGGCACATAGATGCTGATTTTTGCGTCTACGGCGTAGTCGTGAACACCGGGTAGGTGCAGCACCATGTTGATGTCGCGGTTGCGAACATGAAGAAAAGTTTCGCTGCCACTGATCTCTGCGAGCTCAACGTCAACGGAAAGTTCGAGATCGTCGTCATTGTGCGGAACTAAACTGAGATGGTTAGGGCGAATGCCAAACTGATATTGACCGTCTTTTAATTCGCCCAAATCGGTATTAAGCGGGAAATGGATATGCTCATCAAAGGAGACATTGCCGTCACCGACGCTGCCTCGAATAAGATTGATGGGTGGCTCGCCGAACAGATCTGCACTGGTGACGGATGCGGGGTGGTGGTAAACCTCTGCCGTCGGGCCAGATTGGATCACCTGACCTTCATGCATTAACAGAATATTGCCGCCCAGCGCCAAGGCTTCATTTGGTTCCGTGGTGGCGTACACTGCAATCGTGTTGCGTTCTGCAAACAACTCGCGCATTTCTTGTCTCAACTCTTCGCGCAACTTGTAGTCGAGGTTCACCAAAGGTTCATCGAACAATATCAAATCGGCATTTTTCACTAACGCCCGCGCCATGGCTGTACGCTGTTGCTGGCCGCCTGATAGTTCAAGCGGCAGGCGATTAAGAAAAGTCTCTATGTGAAGCATCTCAGCAATTTCTTGGACGCGCGCTTTGATGATGTGCTGAGGTTGCTTTTCTAAGCGCAGCGGCGAGGCGATGTTTTCATACACCGTCATGTTGGGGTAATTGATAAACTGCTGGTACACCATAGACACGTTACGTTCGCGAACAGGCACGCCCGTGACATCTTGGCCGTTGAATAACACTTTGCCAGAAGACGGCTTATCTAACCCTGCCATTAATCGCATTAAGCTGGTTTTACCTGCCAAGGTTCTACCAAGTAAAACGTTGAATGAGCCGGGTTCGATACGCAGATCGATGTTGTCCAGCCACACTTCGTTATTACTTATCCTTGTGACATTCTTTAGTTCAAGTGACATGAAGGCTCCCTGATACGTGTTTGGGTTGATGCGGTTGCGCAGAAACCGTTTTGCGAAAACGCGCATCTTCATCACATTCCGAATGACATACGCTAGAACCATGCCAATAGTTAAATAATTGTTAACTAATTGATTTTCAGATTCTTTAAAGAAGAGAGGACGCTTTTTGTGTGGAAAAAGTGTTAACCATTGTGTTGACTGTTAACAAAATGTGAACAATGCTTAACGCTCTTTTTCTGTTCGAATGCGCATGGAAGGAAGTTGTAATGAGCGATATAGCTCACTCTCATGATGAGATTATTCAGGCATCTTGGCGTCGTTGTCAGTCTCTTGGGCTGTCACCAAAGAGCACGCCAGAAATCGTTCAGTTGGATCAGGGGCAGTGGCAAGATGCCCGTGATCGATCTAATGACCTGATTTCGACCACTCAAGAGCAAGTCCTGCCTTTCTATGAAAATATCTTGGTGAACAGTAATAGCCTTGTGCTGCTGGCAGACAACGATGGCAATTTGTTGAGCCGCTGGGGACGGCCGGGTTTTGTTAGCCAAATGGAAAAGCATCTGTTTGACCAAGGGACAAGCTGGTTAGAGAAGTACAATGGCACGAATGCCGTGGGAACGGCTTTGCAAACGGGCGAAGCCGTGGCAGTGGGGCGCGATGAACACTATTTGATCGCCAACCGTTATATGACGGCCTCTGCAGCGCCTATTTACAACAGCGATCGTCATCTTGTAGGTGTATTAAACATATCATCAGATGCCTATCTGCCCACCTCTCATGTTAACGGCATGGTAAAGGTGATGACACAGGCGGTTGAGAACCAGCTGATCATCGCAACTTATCGTCATCATCACCATATGCTTATTTTCAACACCAGTAGCGACAACCTTACGAGCCAATGGGCGGGGTTATTGGTGTTTAACGAAAGCGGAGACATCGTGGCTGCTAATCGACGCGCTGATCTTCTCGTGGGGCAAACATTGGCAGGTTTGAGTATTGAGGACGTGACGGGAATTTCCGCGCTGAAACTGTCTGTGCACCCTGAGAATCACCCTCTTTCTTTTATTGGTCTGTCTAAATACCGACTGTTTGGCGCGATAAAGCAGCCCATGACGCGCGCAATACGTTCCCCCATTCCAGTGCACGCGCCGGCATTTTCGGCCGCTCCGCCTGCGCCAACGGCAAAACAGGAAGCCATTACGCCAAACGAGCGCCAGTTGCCACACCTTGATCTCGGCGACCTTCAAATGCAAAAGGCCATACGGCAGGCACTCAGTGTGGTTAACAGCGATATTCCATTGGTGATTCAGGGGGAAACGGGTGTCGGCAAAGAGGTGTTTGCGAAAGCTGTTCATGCATCGTCAAACCGAGCCAAGAAAAAGCTGGTGGCGGTGAACTGTGCCGCGATCCCGGCCGAATTGGTGGAATCAGAACTATTTGGTTATGTAAAAGGGGCGTTTACGGGTGCCAATGCGAAAGGCAGCATGGGCTATATTCGTCAAGCAGATGGGGGCACCTTGATGCTGGATGAAATTGGTGACATGCCGCTGCATGTACAGGCTCGATTGTTGAGAGTATTGCAAGAAAAAGCCGTCACCCCACTGGGCAGCACAGAAAGCTATCCTGTCGATTTTCGTGTGATATGTGCAACCCACGAGTCGTTGCGATCAGCGGTAGCCGAGAAACGATTCCGAGATGACCTTTATTACCGTATAAACGGATTAACCTTGTTCTTACCTGCGTTGAGTGAACGCTCAGACATTGAACCCTTGGTTAACGCATTGTTGCCAGAGCTTTCTGCGGATCACAATGTAGATATCGATCGTGCCGTGTTCAAGTTATTTGCTCAGCACCCGTGGCCGGGAAATATTCGCCAATTGGTCAACACACTTCGTGTGGCTTTGGCTTTGTCACAGGGTGAGCGTATTCAGACTCAACATCTGCCGGATGATTTCTTTTTAGATGTGCAAACACCTTCTGTTTCCCTAAAGCCAGAACATGACGTCGTTCGTCCGACAGAGCAACCGCCAAACTGGCGCGATAGCCTTCCTGCGCTGTATACCTCAACGGATGGCAATATCTCCCGCATCGCGCAACTGACAGGCGTGAGTCGAAATACTATTTACAAGCGATTGCGTTCATTGGGCTTGAAATAGTCGCTGTGGTGAGAGTTATCCCCCTTTTTCCTTTCTTTTTTCGTGCCTTGTTGCACGTATTTCATGTACTTACTCGCGTGTTTAGATAAAAAGTTCCGTTAACAAAGTTATAAATACTAGAAGTGAGTCGCAAATATCTATTCAGGCAAATTTACGCATTGTGGCTAATTTTTGTTCGTTTTTGCTGTTTGTGTGGCCGAATAACCTTTTGGTGTGAAGTGAATTAAATGCGTTAGATATAAGCCATTAGTCTCATAGCTATGACTGTTTATGCATTTCTGTGTCTCTTCATTAGTTGCTTCATATTGATTGAAATTTAATCAATATGTTTGCTATTCGTTGTGATTGTAAGGAAATGTATCGTTGATCCCTGTGTTTCTAGGATGTTAATTTTCATCTCGCAGCATCGTTGCAAGTGGAATGATGATAAGAATTACAGGATGTAGTATATGAATAAGAAATTTTTGGCAGTAGTCATCCCAGCAGTACTTTTCGCTGGTAACGTAAGCGCTTATGAAGTATTGAGCACTGAAGAAGGTTCAGTAGAAGTTTTCGGTCAGCTTCGTGCGAAGCTAGAAAAGAAAGAAGACAAAGACATTAAATTGGATGACGGTAGCTCACGAGCTGGTGTTGCAGCGCAATATAAAGTCACTGAAGATTTCGATGTTCTTGCTGCTCTGGAATACAGCCTAGCAAGCGAGTTCAAAAACCGTTACAGCTACATCGGTGCAACCGGTGATTGGGGTACAGTTAAGATTGGTAAGCAATACTTAACTGCCGATGATCTTTTTGGTGTTGATAACTCATATTTTTACGGCGGTAGCCATGTTGTCCAAGGGAAGATCTCTGGTGGTAAGCATGATAGTGCAGTTCGATATACCTATGAAAATGAAGCGTTCTATGTAGATGCAAGTTATGCATTTTCCGAAGATGATACTAACCCAGAAGTATTTGAACTGTTTGGTCGAGTGAATGTTGCCGGCTTCGATGTAACAGCCGGTGTTTCTAGAGCAGAGCAAGGTCATGGCTCTTTCAAAGTATATAAGAAAGATGACGCTGGCAAAGTTACAGAGGACCTTAAGTATGAAGTTACCTCTGGTGCTTTAGAGGATCTGTATACTTCTATTTGGGTTGAACGTAGCTTCGGTGATTTATACGTAGGTGTACAATACGGTGTGAGTAACATCGAAAGTGATGTAAGCGACCTTGAGCTAGACAGCACTGGTTACGCAGTTGCCCTTAGCTACGCATTATCTGAAAAATCATCAGTCTATGGTGGTTATGAAGTTAGTGAATATGATGCTAAATTCACGAATGAATCTATTGACGAAAGTGATGATGGAACGAATGTTTACTTGGGTGGTGTGCACAAGTTTAACTCATTCTTCCGTGTTTACGGTGAAATGGCTTTTGCTGATGGTAAAACCGCTGGTTTCACAAACAACAAGAATGATTGGGAAGTGAAGGCGGGTGCAACGGCTGACAGCGAAATGAAATACGCAATCGGTGCTCGTGTTTACTGGTAATTCATACCTTTAACAACGCTTAAACTTCACACTGTCTTTAAAGCTCAGCCTCGCGCTGGGCTTTTTTCGTTGCAAATAACGTTATTGTAAAATCATTTCAACCAAGGGTTTAAAAATCTAAAAACATTGTTACCAAAGGCCACCTAATTCTTTGTTGCCTACTGAAGCGTACAGCCCTTCTATCAATTAAATGTGAAAATTCGCAAACTTAGAAATTATTGGAAATCAAGCCTCACTCATAATCAGCCATATATTCAGGCAATGCCAAGATGCCTCACATTTTTATCTACGGCATCTCTATGTTGCTTTGGGTATAAGTAAGCGCCGTACTCGGCGTTTTTCTTTAACAGGAAGAGGCTAGGCTTATGGAAAATCAATCAATCATTAAAAAAAAACTCCCTTCTTTCGTCGAAGCACGTTTGAACTCATTTTTACGTGATATGACAGAGCCGTATGAAAATCGCCGGCCATTACCTGTCAGTCGTCGACCAGGAGAAGGGGCGGTGATCATGCAAAGTAATGACTACTTGTCATTGAGCCTAGATAAAAACATTCAGAAAGCCCATTTGGATGCCATCGCTGCGTCCAATGAAAATGTAGTGATGTCAGCCGTTTTTCTTCAGGATGCAGACCACAAACCGGATTTTGAAAATCGCCTAGCGACGTTTATGGGGATGGATGGCTGTGTACTGTCTCAATCAGGATGGGCGGCGAATATTGGCTTATTGCAAACCATCTGTGAACCGAACACTCGCGTCTATATTGATTTTTTCGCGCATATGTCTTTGTGGGAAGGTGCACGGATCGCGGGTGCTCAGATCATCCCATTTATCCATAACAGCGTGTCTAATTTGAAGCGACAAATAAAAAAGCACGGGCCTGGCATCATATTGGTTGATTCGGTCTATAGCACTATTGGCACTGTCGCACCGCTTCGCGCCATCTACGAAGTGGCTCAGGCGTTTGATTGTGCGCTGGTGGTCGATGAATCGCACTCGCTCGGAACGCATGGGCCAGACGGTTCAGGCTTAATTAATGAAATGGAAGTGCGTGACCAAGTGGATTTCGTCACGACCAGCCTTGCAAAAGCGTTTGCTTACCGAGCAGGCGCAGTGCTCGGCCCAAAGAGTTTGATCACTGCGCTGCCCTTTGTGTCGTTTCCGGCGATATTCAGTTCCACGATATTGCCACAGGAGGTAGCACGGCTTGATGCAACATTGGATGTGATACGAACAGGCGATGCAAAGCGAAGGCGATTATTTGAGATCTCAGATGTACTTCGTACCGGTCTTCAGGAGATTGGCTTTACGATCCGCAGTGAATCACAAATCATTTCGCTGGAATGTGGTGATGAGCAAAACACGGAACACGTGAGGGATTTTCTGGAAAGCAACGGCGTTTTCGGGGCGGTTTTCTGTGCTCCCGCGACGGCTAAGAATAAGGCGATTATCCGCTTTTCTTTGAGTGCTGAGATGACCTCTAGGGAAGTCGATCATGTCCTGGCAGTCTGTCAGGCGGCTTATGAGAACCCGAGCCTCAGTTTCTATTGAGACGGCGGTGGTTCAAGCGGGCACAGATAGAAAGCTCTGTTTCAGCAGGGCTTTTTATGACAGCCAGACTGAAATTTTATCCCTGAGCTGGTGCTGATCGGACGGTTTTACAATGAAGTCTGTCATGCCTGAAGAGATGATCTTTTCCAATGTGGTTTCAGAATTGTCGCCAGTGTGGGCAATGATAGGAACATTTGCATAGTCGTGGGTGGAGTGGCGAATACGTCGCGATGTTTCCAGACCATCCATCACTGGCATTTCGATATCCATGAGAATCAAATCTACCGCTTGCTCACCTTGTGTCAGTGTTTTGATGGCACAGTCTCCATTGGCGCATTGAATCACGTTAAACCCCTGTTTCTCCAAGATGATCGACGTGAGTTGCCGCAGTGTTTCGCTGTCATCCACCACCATGATGGTTTGAGTGAGAGGCTTTTCCTCGCTTGGCAAGGGCTTAGCTTCTGGAATAACGGTGTCGAAGAGCAACTGATCAATCACGACTGGCGCGCTTAAACGCCATACCAGCCCTTCAATCCATCTTGGGTTGTAAACAGCGTGCGATTGATGTTCCATCGCCATGCCGTGGTGGAGGTAGACGATTTTTGCTTCAGAGAATGAAAGCAAAGGCTCAATATGACTGAGTATATCACCATTGGCTTTGACACTTTCCAAGTCGATGACGATGACATCATATTCGAACTCGAACTCGCTTTTTTGCAAGACGTGTAACACATCCATGGTTTGCAATTTAAAGCCCATTGAACGGCTGATTTTCATTGCACGTTGGAGCAAGTCAGCTTCATCACTCACCATCAGCATTGATTTGAGCTTTATCAGATTGTGCTTTATATCCTGAGCAGTTGCGGTGTGTAAGGCGGGAAACGTCAAGGTGAATGCCGTCCATTTCCCCAATTCTGAATCACAACTTATCTCACCACCGAAGGAGCGCATCACCTTCCGGCAAAATGGCAACCCCAGGCCGTAATTGCCCGTTCTTCCTGTGGTGTAAAAATCTTCAAAAATTTGGTCGATGACATCTTTAGGTATTCCCTGGCCATTATCTCGAATGATAATTCGATTTTCAGCGGAATCTGTCTCCACAAATACGTCAATCGCAAAAGCCTCGCCACACCGGTGATGAAAAGCATTCTTAAACAGGTTGTAGATAACGTATTTAAATAGGGTGTCACTGACGAGAAACTCAAAGGTATCTGTGTTTTTTATCGCTATGGCCGATTTGTCAGTCGTGCTTTTGTAGCCAAAACTGTCGACAGCATGTGCTAGCAAATGTTGAGCAGAGTGCTTTTTAAATGTTGCGCGAGATACACGGTTTTCATCGATGGATGTCAGCAGAAGGTCGATGGTTTCGTTGCCAGCACGAATGATATCCATCGCGTCATTGCTGATTTCACGGAGCAACAGTACGTCTTCCTCTCGAAGTTGGTAAATAGGTTTACTGCTGTTTGCTGGGTCTGGGATCGTGGAGCGTATTAAATCAATCGTCGCGCAAAGGCCACTTAGGGGGTTGCGCATTTCATGTGCGATACCTGCTCCAAATACCTTGGCAATGGAGACTTTGGTTTCGTGCTCTTGTTGATTGCGAAAGAAAAACAGATTGCCGAAAAGATAGATGAAAAGGAACACGGGCATATAGGTCCAATCCATTGAAAATTCGAGATGATACCCCTTGGATGCCCATGCGCCGAGTATTGCCATGGAGATGCCTGCGAGTGTTTGTGCAAACATCACCCAAGTAATATGAACCAGTAATATGTGAAGAAATATTGCCGCCATAAAGGAAAGTAGCCATACGGTCGACCAATTGTTCATCAGGAGCATATAGAAAAAGAAGAAAGGGAGGACAAGGGTAATCGCGATTTGATAGAACCAGTGCATATGCTCTTGCAGCGGAGAGCCTAATTTATTTCTCACCAATACAATGATGAAAAACAGGCAGCAAAACAGCCGCAGAGGCAAGTTCTCGTACGCTTGCGGATATAAGTAACTCCAAATGAAGTAATAAGCGGGAAAGCCAATTAACCCCATCCAACTCACTAGCGTCAGGTTTGGCTCTGCGTATTGATATACTTTGCGAAATGACGATTCCGTGCTTTTGATAAAAATGCTGCCCTAGTCCAAACGTAAAACAGCCAACAATTTTTGGTTCTTTTTCTCATCGACTTAGCTGATAGATCAGGGAAGTTGAATTAACCATTTCGATGGTGAGTGTGCTGGCGTAAAATTGATTTCAATTCATATAAATGTGCCGAAAATTTGTTAGATGCGAATTCGGCATATGGATGAAACTCTATACAAACGGCGACTGCAATGATGTCTTATTATTTATACAATCATTGCCTTTTCATTTTAGCCAAGATAACTGGCGCGTTAGGTGAAAGTAAGTACTGACAATTTAGTCGGAAGGTGAGGCACGTTGAGCAGGTTCGCATCATCTAAAATGTCCAACGCACATTGGTTCCTGATGTTTGTTTTCGTATAGGTTTACCGCTTGACTTGGAATATTTCAGGCTACTGGGATATGAAAGTGGCCCACCTCGACATTGACAATAGCAAGTCGACATAGGCCACTTTGTTGTAGACCTTCACCATTGCACTTTGTGCGAGAGAAATGTCAGCGCATGGTGCTATTGATAAGCATTGATGCTTGCAGAATAAGTTAGCATAATTACACACTATAAAACAGTGGTTTAATTAAGTGCTTGCAACATAAGTCTGCATGCGTTTGATGTAAAAGCCTTCATAAAATTAGTCCAAGGCAAATTGCGAGTAGTAAATTTACAAGATTTTCGGTGGCGCGAGACCATTTGAGAGTTGCAGGTCATTCTCTAACATCATTTCGAGGGGTGAAAACACGCGCCTAATGCCAGTTTAAAACTTAAACAAACGTATCACTAAAGTTTTTAGGGGCTACGGAAGTATAAAAACAACAAGACCACCAAAATGGTGGTCTTGTCTTCTGTCTGCCTTCCCGGCGGTTCCGTTAATTTGACGGCTGATTTCTCGGCGATCCTTTTTCCTAGCTGCCTACTCGGCGGTTCACTCATTATGGAATGATGTCGGGTCGGTTCGTTCTTTCCTAGCTGCCTACTCGGCGGTTCACAGTGCGGGGCGATATCAATATTCTCTGCAGTTTTTCCTAGCTGCCTATGCGGCGGTTCATATGCCAACAACCTTCCAGCCACCTCGCTCATGTTTCCTAGCTGCCTATGCGGCGGTTCATAACGGACTACAACGGGCTCTCTTTTACACAAATTTCCTAGCTGCCTATGCGGCGGTTCATCGTTAACTATAGACCCAGACACCGCGTTTTTTCTGGCATAAGGGCGATTTTCCTTGAAAAACCCTTTTTTGAGACACCTCTGTAACCTCCTGATTTTATTTGACTGTCGTATGTCCTCAAAGAAAAGGGTCACACCTCGATTAGCGGTACTGTTCCTCGCCAGTCGACGTTGGTGGCGAGGCCATACATGTTATAGCCACCCACGCTTGGCCTCTCCTCATCTTCAACCTGAACCTGAAGAACGAAGTCTTTTCCGGATGATTTGCTTCCCATGGGGATGCTGTGAAATGGCAGGAACGTTCTTTCTTCTTCTGAGACGGGTGTGAAATCTCGGCCTGCTTCCATTGCGCGTTTTTCAGCGCGTCTTAAACGGCGTCTTTTTGAGTCCAGAAAGCTTTTGTCGATAGTTTGGTTTCTGACAAACCTGACCTCTGGTGCTGCTTCGGGAACCGTTTTTACTGGCGATATCTCGAACAATCCTTCTGAACGCATCAGCGTGAAGTAGGGTTGATAGGAAAGTCCTGTTAGCGTCGTTTCATCGCTGCAGACAAACCCGATTACACTCCCGATGTTTCTGTCATTCCACTTGGGGAAACAGATACCAACTTTGTTTGCCGCAGCTTCATTGACTGCCATATAGCCGTGCAGAGTCTTAATGCATCGGCCAGCAAGAAGCGCGCAGTCAGCCTGGGCTGGAAGAAACTTAATAGTGAAGAAGTATCGGTTACTCATGGTTCTACCCCTTTTTCTTTGGCTGACCGTTATTAAACAAACCACCTTTGACCATTACAGCTAACAGGTAGTGAACCTCATCAGGAATATTGTCGGTGTCAGAGAGCTTTTCCAGCCACAGGTCTGCGTCTTTAAGTAATGCATAGAAATCCTGTTGCGTGCTCGGGTGGCGGCGGGATGTTCCGTATTCACGATGCGCACCATATTCGTTGATGCGTATGGCAACATCCGCGTCAGGTGCCCACCAGTCATCAATACTCTGAATGGCAGCTCCAATTTTTTGAGCATGGAAAGAGGCGGTTTGCTGCCCTTTAGGGAGAAGGGTTTTCGCTAACTGCTTGGTTGGTTTTCCCTCGACTTTTTCATCCAAGTACTCTTGGCTTGGGTAAAGTTCATCTCCCCATCCCACAGAGACTTTTGCCCTTACATCCATGTAGTAACTGTCTGACTTATCGCTCAAGCCCTTGCTGATATATTTGGTCAGTTTTTTCAAGGCACTTTGCGCCTCTTTGGGCCACTTTTCAGCCCACTGCAAACGATGCGCTCGATTGACAGAAAAAACGGAATCGTCGCCGCACTTCACTTCGATTTCAACGTTCCGAAAATCTCGGTTTCGCCAGAGCCATGTTCCCATTAAAAGGTTCTTGGCATACCTTTCCGCCAACTCATTAAAGCCCCCGAACTTGCTGTATTGCTTTGAGAGCGTTTCAAGCACCTGTCGAACTGAGTCGTTAGAGCAAGCATTTGGTTTCAAGGTGTTAGCTTGTACGCGCAAAGAAAACCTACAGTAGATGTCATCCGCCCCAACGGGAACATAGCAGGCTTCAATAAACTGAGGATTGCCATACCCAAAATCTCTCGCTGAGGTTGGTTTTGGGCTGTAGTCGGGTTTGTATCCCTTTTGGAAGTCAGAGTTTTGCCCAAGAATACGTGTTTGCTCCACGTCGATAGGTAACATTTCTCCTTTCTCGCCAAGTCTATAGAAATACGCTTTTCCCGATGAAAGTGAGCGCGTATAAGATAAATTTTCACACCGTTCCATAGTTAGTCCTCCTTTACACCTTCAATCAGAATAGCTGCGTCATTTTCTGTAAGTGTCCAGAAGGCAAGACGAAAGAAGTTATCCTGCTTGCCCCAACGAACTTCAACGGGGTTCAAGCGCTTCCCTAAACCAATCACATTGTCCGCATAGCAATGAAGCTTTGTGAGGCTGTTGAGACGCGCTTTGGGGTTTTCCAAAAACGCATATCCGCAGTGCAAAGGGAGTTGGGTATGGTCGGCGCTTAAGCAAGCATCCAGTTCAGAAAGTGTTTGTGGCCTTTCCTTGGCGGGTATAAGCCAACAACCACTGCTCGGTAAACGGCTAATGCGATGAAAAAGAGATGATCGTTCGGGATATGTAGAAAGCCAGTCCCGAGAAATATCCAGCTCTGGAGGAAACAAGCCGCCACCTGCAAAGTTGATGGGCAAAGCGGCTTTGAGTGCCTTAGCGTAATCTGAAATCCGAACCTCAGATTTCACCTTGATCACCATATCAAACTCAAGATCAGCCACATACTCAGAGCGAAGGGTTGTTCGCTTGATGGGAGAAACGTTTCTTTTATGGAGGGGTTTCGAAAGCTCAGTGAGTTTGGTGGTGTAATGTCGAGATTCACTTCGAAAGAAAATAGCAAAGCTCTCAAACAGGCAATCTTGGTTGGCATCAAGTAATTCTATAAACCTAAGCTGATAAGCATGCATGAATCCCCAGATAGCTGTAAGGGACGGTGCTCCGGCGAGATAAGGTGAGCCCATCATTGAGGCATCAAATGCCCGCATTCTTGAAAGACAAATATACTGCTCATCTTGATCTGTTTGAGTACCATCCGGTGCTTGAATTAGCCTTCTGATTATCCACCGCAACTGTCTTTTCATTAGCGGCATCAACTTTTGATGGTAAGCATATCGCCAGCCGAATTTGCTTTCCTGCAACGTGAGTTGAAGGCGTTGGTTTAACCCAGACGCCAGTGTTTCTAACTCAGAGAGGTCATTGAAAACGAAAGCCTGTGCTAGCGTATCTTCTGTGGTGAAATCTTCTCCACTTTCCTCGATGTGGTCTCTCAACTCAACTAACGGCATCAGCCAAACACCAATCTGACGCCGAAGTGCCCGAATTTGATATCGCCTCACCTGCATTTGCTTTTTGGGTGTCGCAAGCTGAGATTCCCCTGACAGGCGACCTAACAAAGCACTGGTCTTTTTGTTCACCATGGCAAAGTGGTCAAAGAAGCTATGTGTTCTTTCCCGGCTCGAAGATAACGTTCTTTTTGAATGAGGACGAACGCCCAAGGGATAGTTGAGCAGCCGCATGTTTCCGCCAAGAGCACCAGCAAGACTCCCTATCGCTGCAGAATTCGGCAGCAATATTTTGGCTGTGTTGAATCTGCATTCCGGTGAGCGAATATAGCGTTCTAACACCGTTTGGAAACCATGATTAACAACCGGCGTGATAGTGAGTTCTTCGCCTTTCCAAGGGAAACGCAACCTTTTTGAAAGCGGGTGAACCGACTCAGGAAAAGATGATTGGGATAGCTTTTCCTCAAGTACTTTTCTGAACAAAGACGCCTTCTTTTTGGTGAGCCCGAGTTTGGCCAGCAAGGGCATCCAAGTTGGATCATTTTCTATCATCAAATTGAGCAAAGAGCTCACTTGCCCCTGCCAGATAAAACTCGACAGTAGCCAAAGAGGATATTGGTATCGACTACTGTTGTTGGCCCAGCCCAACTCTGTTGTGGATGAATAGTGGCTTACCAAGTTTGGGTATTCGCTGCTCTTTAGGCATAGGAGTTTTTGTTCGCTTACACGGCAATCTGGGTACTTGAGGTTATGGGTGTGAAACCAGGAAATTGCCGTGAGCGACCTACCTATGTTGTCTTCGTTCTTCAGGAACTGTCTAGCGGTATCAGCGTCTAAATAGTCTTCACACTTCGCGTTCAACAAAGCGAGATTGAGCAGTATCACAGCGGTTTGCTCTTCAGCGCCATCAACGCATATCGGCGCAGTGTAAGGCATGAATGCTTTTTTGATATGCGCATTTCTCGCCTTGAGGTTTTCTTCAGATAGAAGAGATTGCAGCGTTTCCATGCTTACCACTCCGGCAAAAAGACATTGAGACCATCGGTTGAAGATTGCATGTGTGTGAGCCTGAGCGTCATCACGTCACGCAAATGGTAAATAGGCTTATACGATTCGATTTTCTCATGCAGCTTCAGTCGAAAAGCCGTTTGAAGGTAACCATGATCGTTCAAGCGGTTCACTTCATCTGTCGTGCAGCCTAAAAGCGTTGATGCCTCTAACGTACTGACTAGCGTATTGGAAGGGTTATCAGCGTGTTGACCAGCATGCTCATTAACGAGTGTTGAAAGGTAAGCAGCAATGGCTTTTAGGATGGGGTTCCGGCTTACATCACGACTCGGCAGGTTACGGGCTTCTTTTATCAGGTTGCCAAACACCACTGACAGTGGCGTTTTATTCCAAGGTTGAACACGCACCGCTTCAGCTTTTTGCAACGCCTGATCCAGTTCCGTATAAAGTGGTTCAGGCCAAGCTTTGAAATAGGTAAAGCACTCGGCTAAGTCAACGTGTTCCTCGTCTCCATAGCGATGCGTATACCAAAGTAGTAACCCGTAACGCGCCGAAATATCCAGCGGTAAAGCAAACATCCCTTCTTCGGCAAGGTACTCACCCATTAACCATTGGCTGAGCGTCACCAAATCTTGCTCTGCTTTGGTCGTTTTGGCTGTGTTAAGGTCAAACCCGCATTCGCAATAGGTTATGGACTCAGAGGATTGATAATCGAGCTGCGCGTGACAGGAAGGACAGTGAGAGAGTAATCGCGTTTGGTGTTGATGACATACCTGATGAGGTAGGAACTGCCAGTGCTGACGAATATAGGGGGTTTCAGCAAGACATTCAGGGCAAACTGGCGTGTGCTTTTTCCGAAGGAGTGCAAAGGGGTAATCGATCCCATTCCGAAACACCGCTTTGTAGTTGGGGGAAAACTCGGTTTTGGAATGCATCAACGCTAGTTTAAGTAGCTCTGATTCCTCGACGCCTCTTTGTCTCCCAATGAACAATAGCCCCTGCGCTCGGAGCTTACTGGCGACCTTCGCGTGGTAGATATTGGCTTGATGGAGAGATAGCGGATAACTGCCAAAAGCATCAGGAGTGCTTTCAACGAGTAATGCCCAAGTTTCTTCAGAAAAATCAGCATATTCTGGAAAGCCCAATTCTTGGCTCAAACGCAGAAGATAGCTTTCCAGCGCTTCATCGGGATACGGGGGAGATGTATTTATCCAATCCATTGAACACTCATAAACTTAGAATATCTAAGTTTATGAGTGTGGTACAGAATGGTGTGTTGTCAAATGAAGCACGGATATTTTTAATCAATTGCCCATTGTTGCTTCAGGCGTTCGACTGTATGCACCCACTTTGCAGCGCGAGGTTTACACACGGTGTTTTGGTTGCCAAACAAGCCGACTTCAGAAAAAGCGGCGGTCAATGGCAACGTTTTTTCCCATTTTACAGGCACCAGATATTGCGCAGTGTCATCATCCAGAGAAGCACACTCCGAATAATCTCCAGCAGTATCCAACTCAATAAGGGTTTTGCCGCCATGTTCAGGGAACGGGTATGCTTCTAAACGGGTTTTCTCACCCGTCACAACACCCACCGCAACATAACCTGTCTTTGGAACATTCACCCAAACGCGGTCGCCCTCAGACAGCATTGATAAGGTATTGGAATACCAAAGCCCATAACCACCGGCCACAAATCCATATTTTTTCGCGTCGTCCCAGTGTCGGTTATAGTCATGCCCGAAAGACACATAGAACTCTCCATTCCAAGGTTCTTTTGCTTGCTTAGAAATAGCACGCTCTTGTGTTTCCCCTGGGTCCATAAACCATAAACCATGCACGGCTTAGGTACTGGTTTCCAGCATCCTCAAACGCACTAAAGAAAACGGCATTGATGGAGAGACGAGAGTAGGTATTGAGATAATTGATAATGCGTTCCGTGCTTGCATCGAGTTCTGAGGCCACAATCACCAGATGGTGAGAATTATTCAACTCTACATTACTGATATCGACACCAAACTTTTCTTGGAATGCCAACTCTAAGCTTTGATTAGGTAAATCATTGGCTTTGGCAAAACTTAAGTAGATGTCTTCAATTCGATCATGGGAGAGATCAATCACCCACGAGGCATAGTCCATTGCTTGGGCAACCACATCGCGTGGTGTTTTATCCCGTTTTAGCTCAATCACAACGGTCGCCAATTTTCCAAATGCCTTGCTCAATTGCCACGCGTTATATCCTATTAAATACACGGTGTTTGTAACCATTAAGGTTAAAAAGAAATCCCCGGCTTACCACCTTGGCAGCGAGGGCATTTACGTTGGAAAATGTCAGACCCATTGGCACCATACACCGCCTCACAACCATCTTGCTCGCATGCCATCTTATAAGCCACCTGCATATGATCATTGCCAGCGACGCCGCGAGTGCCAAGGTTCTTTTGGTTGTTGCGATTGAGGTATCCGATGACAGTCGTCGGTCGAGTGCCACTTTTAAATTCGGTTTCAGACATCAACATCCTTCCTTCTGCTTGCTAACTGTCTACCTTTTCAATCACGTAACCAAATGGCGCCATGGCTTGTAGCAAGTTCGGGATATTGTCGCCCCATTGGTTAGAAATCGCGATGACTTCATCGGAAGCGAGGGTCAGTAGAGCATCTTCAGAAGAGTGGTAACGGTTCAAATGCTTCTCTGCAATCAGATCCGCTAACGTTACCGCTTTGGGAAGGTTAAATCTAGAAAGGTGATTTTGAATGTCGACGAGGCTAGCTGGTCGACGGTCTTCAATCCAATGAGTAATAACCGCTAAAGCCAGCTTACGTTTGTTATAAACCTGACCATTAAAGCGGTACTTGGAATAGTCGCGCTGGCCTTTCTTACTGGTACGCTGCTCTGCCTGTTTCTCGCGGAATTTGACTTGATAAGCTTCAACTTCCGGCACAGGAATGATCTGCTCTGCGTTAATCAACACATCGTCTTTATAGCGATAAGGTGTGAGGCGGACACAACTGATATCAATGCCCTTGTCGCGGAGCCAAAGGACAGATGTAGTCAGTTCTTTACCAAAATCAGCAGATGCCAGCATGATTCGCACATCGTTACCGAAATCATCAAGGCTGTTTTCATCTAAATCGACGAACTCAAGAATGGTTTCGCGGGCATTGATTTCCAGCCTTTCCTTGGCAATGTACTGCTCGAAGTACTCACAGGCTTTATCGAACGTCATGGTAGATATCATTGCCGCATAACGAAGCGCTTGAAGCTCCATGTGTGCGCCGATTTCGTCGCGTTTCAGCTCAATCACCACCAAGTTCGCGTTGCGATCGATTGCCAGCAGATCAATACGACGACGGCTATCTTCCCAGTCGGAAAACTCCTCAGAGATCACCAAACAGTCAGGGGCAATGGCATCAACGCAACCTTTAAGGGCTTCTTGTAAATCCTGACGCTCTTGCAGCCCTTCGGCTGCAAAAGTGGTTTGGGTTAACGCGGTTAGGTTTTTGTTTGATATGTTATAGAGGCTCATTGTTTTATCTTCGAGAGCTCGCACCAATTAGCACGAATCTGATTGACTGTGGAGGGGCCGGTACCTATACTTCGCGTATCTCATCTACCAACTCTTTGCGAGTGTAAGCGTAGAAGGAGTTACGGCTCCGTCCTCATCAGAGGGCGAGGCCAGCCTCTCAAATCGTTACTTATCTTTATACTTTTCCCAGCGCTTATTGTATTTTTTCCGTTGATGTTCTCTTTCTATATAGAATGCCGTCCAAGGTAAAATGTATTCTCCGCGATCGTCTAATACCACAAGATAACCTTCTTCCTCACACCAAATGTGTACCCGTTGATTCTTGCCTTTGGGTTCTGCCCATACTTTCAGGCTTTCATGTTGATCATTCACTATGATGGGTTTTGGCCAACGAATGCGCTCACAGCGCCTAAAATCTGGCACCCTTTCTGTTTCATCATCACCAGTACTGGTCATATGCCAGAATGTCGCCGATTTGCCGTCGTATTCTGGGTATCTCTTCAGGCCCAATCGCCTACCCTGAAACTCGGGTTTAGAGTGAACAAAATCTGCTTCGAAGAAACCGTATATGGCTGCTAAGTACTGTTCCCAGTTGTGGTTGCAATCTTCCATCATGACCAAATCTGGGAGCCATGCTGTTGTCATACAAAGCCTCCTTGTCCAGTCCAGACAAACAGGTTGAACTTGTTTTCTCGTAACAAGGTGTTTTGCGTCAGCTTATAGCCGCTGCGCTCTTTGATTCGTTCAATAAGGGCTAACTTAGCCTTGTTGCCTTCAAGCCCACGATGCAAGTAACCTAATGCGCCAATCAGCAAGTCCGCCATTTGAAGCTGCTCAGCCTCATGGGAATGAATTCGTTGCATCCGCTCGATAATTGATTTGGAAAAATCGTAATGGCTATTGCACATAACGTCATGGAGCTTTTCAATTTTCTCGTGGCCTAGCGTGTCTTTTATATCAATGTATACGCGATATTTTGATTGGGGGTCGAAGATGGTTTTGAGCATGAAAAAGTACATCTTGTAGTACCAGTCATCATGATCTTGGCCGAATCGAGGGTGATCTAAAACTGTTTTGTCTGGCACAACTAATCCGCGAAAGTGACAATCATCGTCGTCGAAAAAGTAGTTGATGATATCCAGGTAAAACGCCAGCTTGCTGTTGCTGACTTTTGTCCATTTGATCTCAAACTCTGCTTTTAATCCATGTCGGACTTTAATTTCCCGAATTCGCTTGGCGATTTCAGCGCGTTTGGAAAGCGGGCACCAAAGTGCGCCCAATGCCATGACACCAATTCCGTCATTTTCGAGATGACAGGATTCGTCGCAGTAGACGTTGTAGATTTCGCTCATCGTTTTGCCAGAGATTAAAATGTGTGCTTTTGAATGCATATAAGGTATCACGAAATGGGCAATGCATCTTCATCAAAAGTAGCTAACATTCATAGTATCAAGGTGTTGAAGTGTTTTTTATTAGAAAGCTAAAACGGCAGCCTTGTGGCTGCCGTTTCGCTGATGCGAAGGAGGTACTACAACGCCTCCCCAACAATCGCATCGGTAAGCTGAAGCTGGGTTTGCTGGCTATCGCAAAGGCGCTGTTTTAGCCGCTCGCAAAGCTCCATCAGTTGGTCGACTTTAGTCAGGACTAATAACTGATGTTCCTCGGGGGCTACAGGTACTATAAGTTCGTTGATATTCTGTAAGTTCAGGCCCGGCTTGTCGCCATAACTTTGGCTTAGAAGGTGCAGCCGACCACCATGCGAACCGGTCAACCATAAATGAATGTATGGCGACAATCGTTGGTCCATCAGCTTGATTAGAGATACATGTTGACTCACGTATGCCTCTGGCAGCTCTTGTTCAACTACGGCCGCTTTACCCACATTGGCCCCGGTAATAGTGACCAGTATATCGCCAAGATCCACCTTGGTTCTTTTTCCTTCCGTGGACTGCGGTAGCTCGACAAAAGCCCGGTTATCAAATTCGACTCGATCGTACTTAATATCCTGAGAGCGAATAAATGTTGCTCCACTATCTGAGTAGTATTTATTCCACCCTCGCGAGCCACTCGTTACCAGCGAAGTCAGCGCACCAAGCCGAATCCACTCCCACCCCTTCGGTAGTTCAAACGGCTTTTCATCCTCAGCAATTGGCGGCAGGGCTTTTTGCTTTTTGATTTTCTTCTCTTTCACCAACTGCGCTTTTTCTTCCGCGATGCGCTCAAGCAGTTTTGCAGCAGGTTCGTCATTCGGGTCTTGCGGTACCAGCTTACCCATCACTGCCAGTTGCAAGATGGTTTGTTTTAGCTGATCGATGCTTTGCTCTGTGGTGAACAGGGTATCGAAGTGTTCACTGATGCGTGCCCAGTTCGCCATCAGCTCGGTGGCGTCTTGGCTGTTGGTGAGCGTCGCTAGCAGGGTTTCTACCAATACCTGATGGGCATCAAGGCTGGCTTCAGTTTGCTGCTCTAGTTGGTCGCACAGTGCCATCAGTTCGTCGACTTTAGCGACGATGCGGTGTTGTTCTTCAGTTGGAGGAATCGGAATAACACCGCTGAAGAACTGCTTGTCGTTTATTGCTGGATATGCAACACCTGTTTGGACACTCTCAACATAGCTGACAAAACTTGGAGATCTCAGGTATCTGTATACGAAAGAACTTAAGATACCTTCAAACGGATGAATTATTGCAAATGCA
Organism: Enterovibrio litoreus; assembly: GCF_045679545.1. Classification (NCBI taxonomy): domain Bacteria; kingdom Pseudomonadati; phylum Pseudomonadota; class Gammaproteobacteria; order Vibrionales; family Vibrionaceae; genus Enterovibrio; species Enterovibrio litoreus. The sequence goes on along the minus strand of NZ_CP166195.1, from coordinate 584,829 downwards.
GTACTCGCGATGGGCTCAGGAAATATAGTCCTATCAACAACTGCGATGTTAAGGAGGTAAGGTCTAATTGTTGAGTAAATTACAGTACCTTCTTTTACTAACTTCCTTGCTCGTGAGGGAGCCGCTTCTGCTTCAAGAATATCAGCAGATTCGATCAAACCCATCTCTTTGTTGATTGCACCAACGTCAATGTAGGTAAACGAGCAGTCAGGCTTTTTCTGACCATGATCGTATCCAATAGAGCCTAACTTTAACCAACGCCAGCTTGATGGGATATCAAATGCCTGTTCCTGCTCTGTCACAGGACTAAAAATCTTTGACTTCTTGATTTTTCCTTCTACTGCTAGTCGAGCTCTTTCAGAGGCAATTCGCTCAAGCAACACTGAAGCTGGCTCATAATTTGGATCTTGAGGCACCAACTTCCCGCGCACCGCCAACTCCAAAATCAGCTCGCGCAGTTTCTTAATGCCGTAAAGCTCGCGCTTTTTGCTGCTGCCACGACCAGAAGCAGATTTTGCTTTGATGGCTGACGTCCAGATGTCGATATGGTCGGTGATCAGTTTTTCTGCAGACATTACTTCACCTCATCCGCAGTTTGCGATGAAACTGCTTGCGACGAAGAAAGGGCATTCCCCAGAATGTCTTTCAGTTGGTTGCGTAGCTCGGTGATTTCTTGCTGTTGAGTCTGGTAGCTTTCAAGCAGTTCATCTGGGTCATGGCTAACCACTTCGCCTTGATATGGGTTTTTGATATCGAGGTTGAAGTTACGGGCGATGATCTCATCAATCGAGACTTTCCACGCGTGGTTGTTCTCTACGCGGCTGGCAAAGCCGTCTTCTTCTTTGCCCCACCAATCCATTTCTTGCTGAAATTCTTCAAACTTCATCGGCTTGGTTTTGCTGTAGTTCTTCACGCCTTCTGGGTATGGGTGCTCGTAGAACCACACGTCTTTAGTTGGCTTGCCTTTGGTGAAGAACAGAATGTTGGTCTTAATGCCCGTGTAAGGGTTAAACACGCCGTTTGGCAGGCGCACAATGGTGTGCAGGTTACATTCTTCGGTCAGTAGCTTTTTGATTTTGGTTTTTACGCCCTCACCAAACAAGGTGCCGTCTGGCAATACCACGCCCGCACGACCGCCGTCTTTGTCACCTGAAGGCTCAGCCAGCACTTCAATGATGAGTTGCAAGAACAGGTCTGCAGTTTCGCGGGTTTGCATTTCTGCGGGGAAGTTCTTTTCGATGCCGTCTTCTTCCGTGCCACCGAACGGTGGGTTGGTCGCGATAACATCAATATTGCTGTCCCAGCTTGAAAGCGGTTTGTTAAGTGTGTTTCCGTGTTTGATTTGCGACGGCACTTCAATGCCATGCAGCATCATGTTGGTGATACACAACAAATGCGGAAGCTGTTTTTTCTCGACACCGTGGATCTGCTTTTGCAGCGTATGGTGATCAGCCGTTGTTTCGACATAGTTGTTCTTCACGTGGTCAAACGAACACGCTAAGAAGCCACCTGTGCCGCACGCGGGGTCCATGATGTTGTCGCCAAGCTTAGGATCTAGGCGGTCAACGATAAAACGCGTCACGGCGCGAGGTGTATAGAATTCACCCGCGTTGCCTGCGCTTTGTAAGTCTCGCAGGATCTGCTCGTAGATGTCACCAAACAGGTGACGTTCTTTTGAATCGGTAAAGTCGATTTCATTGAGCTTGTTGATCACTTGGCGCAGCAAGGTGCCGTTTTTCATGTAGTTGAATGCGTCGCTAAACGCTTCTTTCACCACAAAGCCGCGAGGGTTGGTATCCACTGGTGCGGTGAAGTTTTTCAACTTGTGGAATAGGTCATCATTCACGAATTCCAGCAAGGCTTCGCCCGTAATGCCCTGCGCATCTTGTGCCCAGTTGCGCCAGAGGTACTTCTCTGGAATTGGCGCTTTGTAGTCATCCAGTTCTAGCTCTAATTCTTCTTCCTGCGCATCAAAGACTTTGAGGAATAATAGCCATGACATTTGCCCAAGGCGCTGTGCATCGCCATCGACACCGGCATCTTTGCGCATGATGTCTTGAATAGATTTGATTACGGAACTGATAGACATGAGTTAACTGCTTTTATAAGGCGGAAATTGTGGGGAATTATAGCGAAAACGGGGACACATTGAGAGGAGAATTCGTGTTGAAAAAACAGCCTGAAATAGCAGCATCGCAGGCAAAGAAAGCGGTATATATCAATGATATTGATAGAAAAATTAAGGCATGGACATTCAGGTGGTTATTGAATGTCCATATTGCATGACAAATCACAGCGCTGAATTTGTCGAACACATCACGCGCATTGGCGGAAAAGCGTGCGTGAGAAGTGGCGCTCGCGGTTTGTGATCATTGAGCAGGAAGCAGCTCCTCGCCATTCGCTAAGCCAATCTCTTCACCCAGATAAGAATAGATATCTGTTAATTGAACCTCATCTAACTCTGTACCTGTATAGGTAAACATCCCTTCATAAAGAAGTTGGTCGGGCGAGCCCATCATAATTTTTATGTTGTAATCAGGGTGAGCAGACTCAATGATTTTAAAGCCAACAGAGTCAGGTTCAGACAGCCAAAGCATGTCACCGAGCAATTGAGCATTAGACGAGGGTAAGGTGACAACCTCAAAAAAACCAAAGAAAAGAATCGCTAAGGCTACAAACACCGACAGCAAGAAAAACAGCGCTATTTTTAGTATTTTCTTCATGTTATTTGGTATATCTAGCGTGAAGTGAGGTGGGTGAAGTAAAGATAGATCAAGTCAGATAGAAGCATGAAAGTTACTAACTCTCTCTTCGTGGTCATTGAGCGGGGACCATCTTTTCACCGTTCGTTAAGTCGATATCTTCACCAAAATAGGATCCAAGATCCATCAACGTTACCTTATCGAGTTCTGAGCCTTTATAAATAAACTTACCTTCGTAATAAATCTCATCCGGCGAGTTCATGGTGATTTTTATCCGATATTTGGGGTGGGCTGATTCAAGGATTTTAAACCCGATGCCACCATCTGGTGCCTCGTACCAAATCATATCCCCAACAAGTTGCGCGTCGGCATTATGTTCCACGGGCGCAATTTTTAAAAAACCAAAAAAGAAAATCACTAAGGCCACAAACACTGAGAGTAAGAAAAACAGTGATATTTTCAGTATTTTTTTCATTTTAATCAGATACCTTTAACGGAACTTTTTCGCAAACTAAACCTACGTCATGCTGTACTTCAGGTTTGTCTCCTTTTTCCTTACATGAAGATAAAGACCAAACGTAATGAGTGCATCACATGTCATTCCCATCCCAAACATCATCGCGATGCTCTGCAAGTTCGGTATGAAAATGCCTTGAACGTAAGCTATAAAGGCTGAGCCGTAGAATAACGTATTTACCGCCAGCGATTGATATAACATGAGATCTGTCCGTCCCATGCCATAAAAATAACTATCAATCACATTGTTGAAGGCAAACACCACGTAAAAGCCCAACATAAGCAATGCCAATTGATAGACGTTCTGGTAATCACTAATTCCCATGACATGCTCAATAAACCCTTCCCAAAGTGGAATACTCATCAACCATACAACAGTGATGACACCAGTCAGCATAAGATAAGCATTCACTTTCGCTATAGTAAGCCCCTTTGAGCATGCAGCATCCTGTCTTACTAGTTGCCCCAGAGCGATGACAGGTAGCAGGAGCCAACCCCAAATAAACTGGTTGGTGACCCAAAATGTGCCAGCTTGTTTAACCTGATTGACGAGCTGCAAAACCATGATGATAAATGCGGCGTTTCGGACAAAAGATTCCAACCCAGACTTCATGCCAATTCGAAGCCATGATCTCATCCATGCAGTGTCACGAAAAACCATTGAAAGGCTTATTGCCCCTTGCCTGTAGAACCAACACAACGCCAATGCGCATAAAATGCTGTTGGTCAGAATGTTTGTATAAGCAATGCCATTGATACCAAGCTGAAGCGAGAAAGATAATTGGCTGACAAATAAGGTATCAAGACCCATCATCAACGCGGTTTTTAACGCAATAAATGCATACAGTTTCTTCTGCGCGTCTTTGAGCACCAAGGCTAAAACAAACAGCTCGGCAATGCTTGAAATAAGAATAGCGACCGCTTCAAGACGAATGTATTCCGTGGTGTCTTTGAGAAGCTCTGGGCTGTGTTGCATGGCTGATATCAGCCAAGGAGAAAAACTGAAAACGCCCACCGTCATCAAACAGTACACCGCTAAATAAACGACCGCTGCACCAGAGAAACGTTGTGAAAACTGTTCATTGATTTTTTCATTGATGACTTGCCCAAGTATGAATACTAGCGGCAGCAGCAAGGCTTCGTTGATGACTTCATACCCTACATTAAGCCAAGCAATTTGAGCGGCAATACTAAATGCCCATGTATCAGGTAACGAGCCAAGAAAGTGAACCCTAAGTGTTGAATAAATGGTGGGAATGAATCCTGAAAGTAACAACACGAACAACAATCTGTAGTTAACAGCACTTACAGCTCGAACGTTCATTGTATCTCCCTATTTTAAATGTCATATGACAGAAAAAGGCTGCATTGTGAAATGCAGCCTTGTGAAGAAAAGGGTTGGTTTTTATGCGCTTTGGTAGATAGCCGCTTCTAAATCGTTAACGGCGGCAAGGTAGGCGGTTTTATCTCCAAATGCTTTTTTGATGATTTCTAAAGGTCTGCCCATTTCATCAAATGGCTTCACTTTGAGAACATGGATATTCTCGATTTCTTGCACCCCTTCATCGGCGTATTTCTCCAACAGATTACTCAGCACCTGCTGGGCCGTTTCACCGTATTTGGTAAAGTAATTCCGCTTCTTGACGTTCTCTGCACGTTCTTTTCTAGTGAGCGCTGGCTGGTCGTAAACGACGTGGCAGATCATGTCGAAAGGGTCCATTTCTTTGCCAATTTCTTGCTCTAAGGCATCCCAAATGATGCCTTCTTCTGCGAGCTCATCAATAATGGCCTGCTTGCGCTCTGCGTCGTTCCATTTCTTGGTGAACTCATCCAACGAGGAAAACTGCTTTGCCATGGTTTTGCGGGTGTAATCTTTGAATGATTCGGTAACGAGCTTGCCGTCGGTATCGTAATACTGAACACGTTCTGCAATCTTCTCAACGGTAACGCCAGACACATGATATTTCACGCGAGGCTCTGAGATTTCATCACCGCCGCCCATTGGGTCAAGGGGATCACCGGTGTTTTCATCGTACGAGCCAGAGGGCGGAGTGGGATCCACCACTGTGTCTGGGTCAATATCGTCCGACGCAAAGGGATCATTGGCATCTTCAATGGCTTCGTCGCCACTCACGATGTCTTCCAACTCCACCTCGTCATCAAAGTCTTTCGCATTCGCTTCTTTAACGCGAACAGGCTCGCCATCAAACCGTTCATCGGCAAACAGTTCTGTGGCTTTTTTGAAATCCAAAATCGAGAACCACAACTTGCCGTAGCGGTCATCAATACGCGTGCCGCGACCAATGATCTGTTTGAACTTGGTCATGGATTGAATGCCTTGGTCCAACACCACCAATTTACAGGTTTTGGCATCGACACCCGTTGTCATTAACTCTGAGGTGGTCGTGATGACAGGATACTTTTTCTTGGGGTTGATGAAGTTATCCAGTTGCGCTTTGCCCAACTCATCATCGCCCGTTATTTTCATCACGTATTTTTCGTTTTTGGCGACTTGTTCCGGGCTGCAATTTACCAGCGCTCGACGCATACGCTCTGCATGGTCAATGTCGTTACAAAATACGATGGTTTTCGACATGGGATCGGTACGCTTTAGGTAGCTCGTGATCGTCTCTGCGACGAGCTGTGTCCGCTCATCAATGATGAGGTTTCTGTCCATGTCTTTTTGGTTGTAGATGCGATCTTCAATCAACTCGCCGTTTCTATCGACTTGTCCTTTGGTTGGTCGCCAACCTTTTAAGTCAACATCAAGGTCAACACGGATGACTTTGTATGGTGCGAGAAAGCCATCTTCAATACCTTGCTTCAGGGAATAGGTATAAACGGGTTCGCCAAAGTATTCGATGTTTGAGACTTCATCGTTTTCATTTGGCGTTGCGGTTAGGCCTACCTGTGTTGCGGAGCTGAAATACTCCAGTATTTCACGCCATGCACTATCTTCTGACGCGCTACCTCTATGGCACTCGTCAATGATGATGAGATCGAAGAAATCAGGGTTAACTTGCTTGAAGGCTTTTTGGTGTTCTTCTGGCCCCGTTAACGCTTGATAAAGACCGAGGTGGATCTCGTAAGCAGGGTCGACACGTCGGCCTGTTACCTTTGTCATTGCGGTATCAAACGGTTGAAAATCGTTATTCTTGGTCTGATCCACAAGGATGTTTCTATCCGCCAAAAACAGGATGCGTTTCTTCGCTTTGGCTTTCCAAAGTCGCCAAATGATTTGAAAGGCGGTATAGGTTTTACCCGTTCCCGTTGCCATGACAAGCAGAATTCTGTCTTGACCTGCCGCTACCGCTTCGACGGTTTTATTGATGGCCTGTAGCTGATAGTAACGTGGCGATTTACCACTGCCATCATCATGATAATCTTGGGTAATAACAGCAAGATGTTCCGATTTGTAGCCTTTCCAGCGGCAGTATTTATCCCAAAGCTGTTGAGGCGTAGGGAAATCTTCAAGGCGAATGGCTGACTCTAGTTGCGATTCTTCATGAGTACCCAGTTTGGTTTTGTCATGAAACACAAAACCATCACCGTTCGAGGCAAAGACAAAAGGCACTTCCAGCAAGCTGGCGTAATCCAGCCCTTGTTGTAACCCTTTGCCAATTTCATGCTTGTTGGCTTTGGCTTCAATGACGGCCAACGGCATGCTTGGCTTATGATAGAGCACAATATCCGCTGATTTCACTTTCATCCGAGCTGCCGCTTGACCGCGAACAATGACCTTTCCGTCTCGAAGTTTTACTTCCTGACGGATCTGAGTCATGTCATCCCAGCCGACGTTTTTAACCGCAGGGAGAATGAACTTGCTGATAATGTCCGCTTCTGAAAGCGCTGATTTTTTGAAGCCTTGAGTCATAAAGCCAACTGTACAACTTACTGGATGCCAACATTATAACGAAGTTTATTAGTCAGGCGATCTGTTTGATGCATGCGTCACTCTAAAACATTGAACCCAAACAAGATGCCCCTAAACATAATGGGCAAGCACGCGCTGTTTGAATGTTCCCATAACAAATAGATCCCGAGTCATAGGGTCATATCTCGATTTTGGTGATTCCGGACCGTTACCGAATGTGATGTCATCATGCATTTCTTCGAATAAGACACCTCGGTTCTCAAGGGTTTTAGGGCCACTTCGGTTCTCTTGAGCATCATGGAAGTCGTTCACGCGCTCAAACTGAAGGTGACAGTCTGGTACATCAACCACTAGCTGTTCGGCAAAGCGCGTAAGGTTACTTTCCGCTAGGGTGTAAAGCCAAGCATCAGGTTGGTCTTCAACTCTCATTCTTAGTATTCGCCCAAGTACTTGCCTGAAATGCAGCTCAGTTTTCACGCGGCTTAAATGGCAACAAACCTGCAGCCTCGGGATATCTGTTCCTTCACTTACCATGCCAACACTGACTATCCATGGTATTTCAGAGTGTCTGAAATTATTTATCGTATTCGACGCTTTCTCATGCCGATAAGTGACGACGACTGACTTTTGCTTAAATGAACGCCACAGTAATTCTGAAATAGCTTCTGCGTGTTGAACGCTCGCAGCAACGACCAATCCAGCGGCATCAGGGGTTCTTACTCTTATCTGGTCTAGTTTTTCGCTTGCAAGCTTAAGTACATGGCGCAATATATTTTCGCTACCAATAAGCGCTTGATACGGCATTCCTGAACCATCAAGAAAATCGCATATGGAGCCAAAGCGATCTGTTCTTCCATCCGAGCGGGTCAGGGTTAATGCATTATTGTCAACCAATACAATATTTGGACGACGACAGATTTTGTCTGCTATTGCTTCGGCCATGCCGTAAGTGAAGTCACAATGTATGTGACCTGCTTTTGAATAGGCCGCTAATGCAATGGGGGATGCATTTGAACGCCACGGCGTACCAGTGAGAGCTAGCGTATAGCGAGCATACTGCTGAAGCTTGGCAATGATTTTGCTGCCCCAGGCATTTGGCGCTTCTCCTCCTGCACAGTGATGTATTTCGTCAAAAACCACGAGCAACCTCAGTTTGCTGAGAGAGTGCCAAAAGCTGTCGTTGAGGTGAAATAAACCTTGATACGTCAATGACGCGCCAACCTCACCCAGCCCTCCATTAAAGCTGCAGTTCAGTCGATATGAAAAGGTGTAACGAATTCCATCTGCAATATTCACCGACGGTGAAAAGCAAAGTACCGCGTCTATCATGTCTTGATGTAATAACCGCGCAGCAACCTCTGCTGCCATAACGGTTTTTCCCGCTCCAGGGGTTGCGAGGCAGAGAAAATGTCGGTGGCCTGAAGAATACTTGTTGATTGCGCTTTCAGCACAAGCCGATTGCCACTTTCTTAACATTTGCTCGTCACCAATTTGCTAAGCGCATTAATACGGCCTAGAAGCTCGGCAGATTGGTCTTTGGTTTTCGAATAGAGCGGTTCAATAAGCGCTGCTTGTTCTGGGTATAAATCGAGGACGCGTTTGTATTCTTCAACTTCACCTAAGGTAATGCGCAGTTCAGCCTCTGATTGCGCTTTATCGCGAGAAAGCTGCCCCAGAAATAGTTCGTCATTTGTCGATACTGAAGCCGATGGTTCAGTTGATACAACTAAAGCCGTTTCTTTTGGTAGTTTCGTGCGATTGGCTGAGGTGTACTCGTGAGCGCGAAATGCATCAGTTTTAAAGTAACGTGCTTCTGGTGAAGCCTTATCTCCACCTTTTATGAGGTACCCTCGATCCACCAATTTATAAACTTGACGGTATATCTTCAGTCGCAGTTCTCGCTTATTTATTTCCTCGCCTATCTCTGGCAGCAAACAATCCCTTACTTCGACTATCGAGAAACCATCCATTCCTTTCTCTATCAATGCTTTATATAACCACTGGTTTAGGGGCACGTTTGGGTTCATCTTGACTACTACACTCATCGAAAACTTAGGATTGCTAAGTATACAGAAATCAGTAAAACTTAGACAATCTAAGTCGACATAGGTCAACCAGATATGGCTCAGTGCAAAAAGACAACCCAATCCCCACGAGGCTCAAAGAAGCCCGTAAAAAAGCCGGTATCACCCAAAAAGAGTTGGGTATAAGAATTGGTATGGAACAAAGCTCTGCCAGTGGTCGCATGAACCACTACGAGAAAGGACGCCACACGCCTGATATAGGCACGCTCCGCCGCATGGCGGATGAGCTTGGCGTGCCGCTGAATTACTTTTTCTGTGAAAGCGAGTTAAGTGCCGAGCTGGCCTGCGTGATTGATAGAATGAGTGATGAAGAGAAGGCAGCATTGATTGCGACCTTGGGTAGGGATGGCGAGAGCTAGCCCCTGCGCAATGGCTTATTGCTCAAAAGAAGGCCCGTTGGCAAGGCGTCGGTCAAAAGACGAGGCAACATCTTATCCTCCTTAGACGTAGCCGATAAGTTGTATCTTGATACCTCTTTTAGCTCTCTTATTTCTATCTGCTCAATTGAGCATTCGAAAGGGTTTTGTTGCTTCGGGTATTTTTGAACAAAAGTGGCTGACAAAACCTTCTTATCAATTGTCGGCTTTGCTTGGAGAAAACTGTTTAACAGCGCATCTTCAAGGAAGTGCTTTAGTTTCCTGCATTCACCTGAACAGATGGAAAAGAGTGGATAGAGTATATCGTCACCCGTCAGTATTGGCTTTTGGTCAAGTTGCATTCTAGAAGCCAATCCTGCGACAAATCTTGCAAAGTGCTCTTTTCCCTCGATATCAGGAATAGATGGAGATTCTCTATCTTCGGTATCTTGGTGTTTGAAAAGCCTGAAGTAATCAATCTCTCTCCTCCACCCAAGGCGTGAACTCCACTGGGCTTCATTGGCTAACACTCCTGCATATGGCATCCCAACAAGCACAAAGGGGACCTTTGCTTCCTCGCTTATATATTTAAACGTATTGGCTATTTCTTGACGCATGTCGGCTGTTGAAAACTCAATAAGCTCTTGTATTTCATTAACAATAATTAGTTCGACATTTTTATCTTTGATCTGGCGCACAATTCCCTTAGCCAGGGCTGGGGCTTTTTTTCTGTTGTTGGTTCGGCTGGAGGAGGCCTTATTATTGAGATCTGTAAGAAACTGTTGAATGGTGCCTTCTTCACTGATGTTTGAAGGGATTCGCGTGCTTAAAATTTTTTGGTCAGCGAAACTGTGGGTCGAGTTAGTCGGGTTTTTCGCGAGGTATTGGTTCACTAAAGCGGTTTTGCCAGAACCAGTTTCACCCGTCAGTAACATGGACTCTTGTTCACCGCCGAGATGTCGATTTAGCCGCAATCGGTCAAATACGCCAAAAATCTCTGAGATTGCAGGATATTCAATGAAGCATGACCTAAATGCTACCAGGCTGTTCATTTGGTCAGAGTTTAGTTGGATCATCAATACCCCTCGATATCGGTAAAGTCCTGTAAGGGAGGGTGATTTTCGACTGTAGGCTCCGGCGACGTTGAAGTAATGCCGTTGGTTAGCATTCTATCTTTATTTACGATAGTCGTTGGGCCGTCAGAGCCTACATCTCGGAATTTTGCAATTTTTGATACATTTCCTGACTTAGGTAAGCTTCTCTTTCCTTTCTTTGGCTGAGAGAAATACTCGATCTCCTCATCTATCCTTCCGTCAATATACAAACGGGCATCAGCAAGAGCTTCTTCGTCGACTAGGCTTCTCGTGTGTAGCCGTTGAACACGGAGCGAACGTTGATGTTCAAAGAGCGATAAGCCCTTTGTATAGCCAGTGCTGTCTACCGCAGGAACTTTGATATAACGTGCTTCTTGATCAAGGTAAACATAGATATGACTAAGGTCTGAAGGATCGGTTTTAGTCTTGACGTAGAGTTTGTCTGCATTGTATTTGCGGTAGTTGATAAGCTCATCCGATTGATATCGAATACTGTGTAGGTGTATACCACCTAGCCGGATGGTGCGATGCCTTAATAACCCCAATTCAATTCTCAACTGCTTTTCTTCTTTACCTTCATAAAAGTTGGGGCGCCACTTACTACTGTCCCACTTACGATAGGGTATCGCTCGCTCTCTTGAATCGGAGTCTTGGTGGTATATATCGACAATCCATTTATGCATGAAAGATAAGAACGTAGATACACGTATTACTGCGTCTTTTTTAGGATTGTAATCTTTAAGTTGTTCAGGGTTCGTGAAGGTCTTACCGGGAAGTTTATTGTTTACTCCCCTGTTAAAGAGGTCGAACACATTTTCTACACCAGGCTTTTCCCACGGGTGAGCTGTCTTGCAATAGTCGATATCTGTAACAAGAGGTCGTAAGGCGTCCTCCAAGCTATCGCTCCAAAATTCGGCACCATTATCAACCACTAAGTGTTCAATTTTCCCGAAACAGGGCCAGTCATTTTCGACCATCGGGTAGCGCTCTTTCAGCCAATCCTTTTTTAAGACAGCATTTAAAAATGCTTTCCGTACAGAGTCATAGCTAGGCTCTCTCCAGTTAACGCTTAAACCAACAATGCACTTTGTGTATCGGTCAAAAAGTATGGTCAGGTAGGGGCGGCCGACAGCGATATCAAGTTCATCATCGATTAGAATCACGGGCGCTGGCGTATGATCGATTTCAACATATTCTAGAGGGTATGTGGCAGGAACCATTTCACCAACACTTCGATATTTCCTGTCAGCATATCGCTTGCCGTACCTTGCCAAATCGACATCGTAAGGAGGGAGCTCTTTTATTCGGTCATAAAAAGCCCTGTCTTTCAGCAGCGTGATTTTACCGTCAACAATGTTTCTATTGGCTAGCAGAACTTGGTCTTTGTAGTATTGATAGGTCTCAGCAACTGTTAGCCTTTCTCGAGTCAGATATTTTTTCTCGATTGCTTCGTCTATGTATTGCTGTGAGTCAGTATGCCGGTTCCGGTTCCGGTTTCCTTTCTTTCGATGCTGGGGCACGAGGGAATGAATCGACCTACCGGATTCGTAATACTGCTTTTTCCAATCCGCAAGTGCTCTCCAGCTAGGTATTTTTATACCTAGTGAGCATTTTGCTTCAGCCAGTATCGGTACAAGATTCTTTTCAGTCCACCCACCCTTAATCCTACGCTCCACGAAACGTATGATCTTAAGTTTCGCGATGGCCGCTTGTTGTTCCTTCTCTGTGTAGGAGTCTAAAGACCGAATGAGGTGATGAGTATTAGATCCTTTGAACAAATCTTCGAAAAGATCATCGTCACTTTTGTCAGGAGATGCCCCAAAAGCACTGTCATACCCAAAAGCAGCGCTTTTTTCATCACTCATTAGTCACACCATACAAGCGTGTTTAAGCTGAACGGCTCTTGCCTTAAATCTGCATTGATTTTTTTCGAAGAAATCCAGCATAAAGAGCATATCAAGGTCTCGTGCTCTGAAATACCAAGCTCATCAGCGACTTGATAGAGCTTAACTGCCCCTCTTTTGCGAACAAACGCCAAAACACTTTTTTGTATTCCAGTAACGGTGTGGAGACCTGAGTATCGATGTAACAGCTTGAGATTATTGATGATTGGGTCGAATCGGATTTGCTTTTCAGTGACAAGAACAAGTGCGTGTCCTAACTCATCGGCAACGCGAACTTTCTTTCCAAATCGGGCTTTAAAGTCTGGTGAAGATATTTTGCTAGAGTGTTTTACTTCGAAAAATGCTGAGGTTCCGGCGCTGTCGAAAACTTGAAAATCGGGAGTGTATCGACATTTTCGACCATTAAAATGGTAGAAAAAGCCATCGGGTTGGGAGACATACGAGTGAACATCTGGATTGTATTCGAGGTGAAGACAAAAATCGTATTCGAGTACAGACATCGTGCGAACGACAGCATCGTTCTTCAAGCTCATAAACTTTCTGATGTTGTGGACAAATGAGGCTTTATTAGTTTGATCAAACATATTCAGCATAACCGTACGTTGTAAAGTTACTACTAAACGTAGGTTATGCTGACTATTACTGCAAATATGCAGCTTATGAGTACAATGTTTGCAGACTTACACTGCAAGCATCAAGCATCAAGATGCTTATTTTTTGCCTTCTTTTTCAAGACGCGTCAATTCTTGGATTTGACGGCTGATTTCACGACGCTCTTTTGAAATCTCTGCGCTGTTGATGATGTGGTCATCAACACGATCTTCGTAATCAGCTTTCATGTTCTTGATGATCTCTACGATCTCATTGTGAGTCATGTTTGGCTGAATGTAGTCAAGCAGGTTCTCAAGCAAGGTGACGCGCTTTTGGTTGTCGCGGATTTTTTTCTCGTTGTCCTGAATTTCCCGCTTCAGTTTATTTTTGCGACGAGAGAACTTAACGATCTCGAATACATTGTTCATAGGTCTTTAACCTTCTATGTGTGATCCTGACGAAATTAAACCACATTGAGGCAGCCGGAAACAGTCTTTTGATCAAGGAAAAGTGAGTAATGTGAAAGATGTAATTGGCGTGAAGTGCAGATAAGTATTGGGATAAGTTGCTCATCATGTTGCGCATGTCCGTCTGGGGGGGACACATGCAACATGATGACAAATGAAAATAAATTACTCGATAGTGCCTTCTAATCGAACGTGCTCATTCTCGGTCTTCATGTTGGCCCCTCTTAGCATGGCATTAACCAGCTCAGTGGCATCGAATTTTTCCAATGCTTCATGTGCACCGACCTGCTTTGCACGGTCAACACTGATTTCGCTCGACAAGGAGGTATGAAGTATCAGGTAAGCCTCTGAAATTGAGTTGTTGCTCCGAATCTCAAACGCCAACTCATATCCGTCGATACCGGGCATTTCAATATCACTGACAACAATGTCAAAAGGTCGCCCGGCTAAGGCAGAATCTTTCATTTTGTCGAGCGCATCAAGGCCGTCGGCACTCACCACATAAGGGATATTGATGCTATCGAGCGCTTCGGACACTTGTCGTCTAGCCAAAGCACTGTCATCCACCAACAGGATGTGCATTGGTTTTAGCTTTTCGCGATCTACGTCGGCGAGAATCGGGTGAAGCTTATCAGCAGAAGTTGGGAATACTTTTGACATGATGAGCTCAACATCGAGCAGCTGCACCGTCTTTTTTTCAACCTGCATGACGCCTGTTAAAAATGCACCTGTACCAAGCGAACTCGGCGGTGGTGCAATGTTTCGCCAATCACACTCGCTGATCTTTTCGATACCACGTACTAGAAAGCCAACCACGCGTCGTTGGCAATCTGTAATGATGATAAAACAGTCTTTATACTCATCTTTGCTCACTGGGGCGTAGCCAATCGCTTTCGCCATATCGATGACAGGCGTTGTTATGCCACGCATGTTGGCAGTACCAATAACCGTATGGTGTGAACCTGGGAGCAATGTGAGCGGGCAAAAGGGCACGATCTCTCGCACTTTGAGCGTGCCAATCGCAAAGGTCTGCGTGGCAGAAAGTTTAAAGAGCAACATTCCCTGAGATTCATTGGCCTTGCTTTTCATATTAGCGCCTGTCAGTAAACAGAAATTTTTATAGTTGTACTCTAATTGTAGCGTTTGATCGCCACGATAACACCTAGGTTATTCTGATTTATCAGTGAACATTGGTAAAAAATTCTGTGATAGTGATTTGATTTGTAACGATCTGTCATGCATGCAAGGTGTTGGGGTTTCGCTTTATTCAAGGAGTTTTTCTATTATTAAGGTTAATTGATAAGTTACGCGCTAAATAGTGACGCTATGATGAGCAGTGAATACAAATGTGTTTTACTCTTGTCATTCCATAGACAATGAGAAATCACACACTGATGTGATCACCGAGCGGTTAGTATACTCATGACAAGTATTTTAGATTCTGTAGATTCCCGAACCCGCCTTGTAGGTGAAAATCGGCTTGAGCTATTGATTTTTCAACTAGGCACCAGACAGCTCTTCGCGATTAATGTGTTTAAGGTGCGAGAGGTACTGAAAGTGCCGCACCTCAATCAGCTGCCTGGGGCTCATCCTAAGATACGCGGTGTGGCAACTATCCGAGGCCACTCCATCCCTGTTATCGATATGCGTCAGTCAGTAGGAATGCGTCCTCTTGAAGTCGATAAAGAAGCCAACCTTATCGTGACGGAATATAATCGCTCGATTCAGGCTTTTCTGGTGGGGAAAGTGGTCTATATCAAGAATATGGGCTGGAATGAAATCATGGAGCCCCCAAGCACTGGGCGCGGCAACTACTTGACGGCCATTACCAAGCTTGAGCATGAAAACGAACTTAAGCTGGTTGAGATCATTGATGTTGAAAAAGTCTTGGCTGAGATTGTCTCTTACGACATTGGTATTTCTGAGGAAGTATTGGATCAGGATTTGTCCCAGCATTTAGTGGGCAGAAAAGTCTTAGTGGTTGACGATTCGTCTACGGCCAGAAAACAAGTCACCGAAACATTGAAACAGCTTGGCATTGAATGCATTGAAATGAAAAACGGGGCGCATGCACTGAGATTGCTTCAGTCATGGTGTGACGAAGGCAAGAAAGTGACCGATGAAATCTTGCTGATGATCACCGATGCAGAGATGCCAGAAATGGATGGATACAAGCTTACCTCTGAAGTCCGTGCTGATAGCCGAATGAGTAATCTGTATATTGCATTGAATACCTCACTCAGTGGCAGCTTTAATGAAGCCATGGTTGAGAAAGTCGGCTGTGATCGTTTTGTGTCTAAGTTCCAACCTGACCTCCTAGTTGATGTGGTGCAAACGCGCATGCGTCAAGTGCTCGAGCAAAAATAGAGAGAGAAAACAGGGGGAAGGTGAGACATCTGTGCGTCGCGTATTTATTGGCTTCTCATTTGATAGCGCAGCAGGCCTTTGTACTTTTCAGTGTGTCCACCGAATGAAAGCCTTTCAATAAGGTCATTCCTCCGTGACGTTGTTCTGACACCGATCTTATTCACTTTTTCTGTGGATAACTCAGTGAGTGTTGTCTGTTTTCAATCCGCTTGCCCTTTAAAGTCGGGAACTGCCGCATGATGGGAAAGAGGTGGTCATAAATTGTTCGCTCTCTTTTTTTCCTACTACTCTTCACTTTTTACTTCGGCATTGAAAAGCAAATTCGTTAAACTGTACCGCAAGTGGCAGAAGGCCCGTAAATGACAATTTTGGAGTACATCATTGATCTCTGTTGAAAAATATGAGGGATTAACCGCACGGATCGCGATATTAAATGAAGAGATAAAACGACAGGATGTCGAATTCTACCTTTTTGTTCCGGGGGAGCTTAACTTCTCTAACAACGTCCTGAGTGAAGACGACTTTTACAACACCGTATTGTCCAACACACGTACGTACTTTACGTCTCAGTATAATCTTCCTTTGGTGCAATCACGTCTGGCGAGCCGGGACAAACTTCCGTCAGATAAATATCGCGTCAGCTTGAGTTTGTATGCTTACCAGTATTCATTGTCTTTAGAGAAAACGACCCACCGCTTTTTTGATTCCATGAAAGATCTCGAGGAAGAGGAAGCGGTTGAGCAGCTTGAAGTGATCACGGACATGGCAGTGGAAATTCTGCGTCGTCTGCGTCGTTATAAGCCAAAAGATGACAGCTTGATCAAGTACTTCAACAATATCGATAACTACTTGTCCTGGCTGACCGAACAGCGTTTTCTCTCTCTTGTGGCTCACATGCCGAGAAGCGCAGCCTTTAAGCCGATTCGCGAGCAGTTGATCACCTTCTGTGAATCAGAAGCAACGTATCGTCTTGATCAAAATTACAACTCGCTTAAAGCACAGAATGATCCCACTCGCATGGTGAACAAAATGCGACTGGCGCGACGTTTGATTGAATACCCTGTGACCATTCGACAAAACGACGTGGTGCTAGGGCAAACGCTGAATAAACTCGCTAAGGGAACTGCTACCGGCTTGGTAATGATTTTCGTCACAATCGCGATTATCCGTATGCGTAGTTTTCTGGGTGAAATTACCCTGTCGTTTGTCCTCGCAATGGCGGGTTTATATGCATTACGCGAAATATTTAAAGATGATCTTCGTGATGTATTGTGGCGCTGGATACGCAAGGGTCGCCCCAAGTGGCGTAAGTTGTTTACAGACCCAACATCGGGACAGCGAATCGGCAACCAGCTTGAGTGGCTCGATTATATTCCGTTCGATAAGATCCCTGATGATGTGCGAAAAGTGCGACGTGGAAAGCTACGTCAACGAGAAGAATCGGTTGTTCGCATTAAAATGGTCACGCAGATGTCGACCACGAAATTTCTCAGTGGCTATGACATGACACGTGAAGTGTGGAGAGTCGATTTTCGCCCATTCTCTCGCTTAATGGCGCGTGGTAAGCAACGCTTCTATACCCTAAATGAAGGGAAAGTCACCCAAGAATCCATTGATAAACGTCATCAGTTCAATTTGATTTCTAAGCAGAAAAACCAAGATGGCAGCATGACGCTACAACGTTGGAAGATAACAGTGAATCGCTCAAAAGTTGTTGATGTAGAAGAAGTTTTTGGTTGATTGATGCTGGTTGTTGAAACACACACGATCAGCACAAATGTGGCTGGGACCCCAAGATAACATTTGGTTCATGTAGGCTGTCATGGCCTATTTTGGGGCAGTAAATTTAAAATATTGAATAGGCAGTATATCCGTCTTGTCATAGAACACCTCTCGCCTTCGCGGTGATTTTCCGCATTACATCGTGTCTGTGGTCTTTCGCCATGACATTATGGGGTCATTGTCGTGTACGAGGGAGAGGACTTGTTTTTATTTTTAAAGTTAAATTAAATCAGCGCCTTACCTTGCGAAACCGGACACTATGTACCAACCTTATTGCATAAGCATGGATAAGGATTGTGTATGCCCTCACGTACAATGAAAAACAAAGGAGTGGTAGGGAAAGTCCTACTTCCTACTTTGCTCATAAATCTTCTTTCTCTCGCCGTGCCGTTAACGGTTTTACAAATTTACGATCGTATTTTACCTAACCAAAGCTACGGTACGGCCACGCTACTATTGGCTGGCGCGACGTTGGCCGTTGCCATGGAAGCAATCATTCGATTTGTGCGCACTTGGTTGTTGTCAGCCGCGGCGAGCAATACCGAAAAAGCAACGTATCAAACATTGGTAGAAAGAGTGACGAGCACTTCATCTCGTCATATTCGTCAACTTGGTGTTGGTGGCATTGAAGAGGGACTTGGCGCCGTATCCAAAGTTAAAGATTGGTATTCGGGTGGGGTAATTGCAGGCTTTATAGACCTTCCTTTTGCGCTGATTTTCTTGGGTTTGGTGGCTTACATCGGCGGCGGATTGGTGGCGATACCTTTGGCAGTTTGGCTCATTACATTGGGGATTGTTTGGCTATCTTCTCTTCGCGTTAAAAGCTTAAGTGAAGAAGCTTCCAAAGATGAACAGGAGCGAAAAGCGTTCTTGAACTTGCTAAGCCAAACCATTCAGGGAATAAAACGTCAGGCCGTTGAATCTCGAGTATTTAATCAGTTTAAATCCCTCAATAATGTTCGATCTCAGTCTAAAGCAAAGGAAGAAGAGCATAACGCTTTTGCTCAAGAGTGTATTCAGCTCGCAGCGTTAGCAACTTCCGTCTTACTGGTGATTACCGGTAGCTTGTGGGTATTGGATGGTCAGTTAACTACAGGTGGATTGGCCGCATGTTCCATCTTGTCGGGTAGAGCTGTCGCACCGTTAAGCGCTTTGGTGGGTGTTCGAATCAAGCTCAGTTCTATACACAGTGCTAATCAGGCAATAGAAAAGTTAAGTGAATTCTCTGATTCTTCGACGTATCAAGGTTCCACTTCCGAGCGGCTCATTTCTGAGCAATCTCAAACTACACTGACTGGTCTTGGAGCGGTGGGCGATTTTCAAGTGCTCGAGATCAAGCAAGCAACCGTTGAAAGGTATGGTGAACTTACTTATTCAGACATCACGCTCAGTAAAGGCGAATGGGTATTGCTGGAGAGTGAGAATCGCCATATAGACAGTCATTTCTTATCATCGATTGCAGGTATTGATGCTCTGACAACGGGAGAGTGCTTCATCGATGGGGAATCCGTTTCAATAGCATCCGTAAACAAGATTGCAGCTTATTGTGGAGTAAAAGGGCAACTGGTGTCGGGCACCATACTCGATAATTTGTGTGGCTTTGATCCCGAAAAAACGCAAAGCGCCAACGACTACGCTAAGCGTTTGGGATTAACAAAAGAAATGACTCGCTTACCTGATGGGTTAGAAACACACGTTGGCCATACGAGTGCTTCTTTGTTGAGTATGGGCAACGTGAAGATGCTCAATATCGCGGCTCAGCTAGCCAGTGATAAGCCCGTAGTGATGTTGGACAGACCAGATTCATCTCTTGATTTAGACGCCCTTGGAAACCTAGTAAAGGTGTTGGAAGAAGAAGTGTTGGCAGGACGCACGATACTGATGGTGAGCTATCATCCGAAACTTCGTGAATTAGCGAATCGAATCATCACAGTGGAGAGTCGAGCAATTAAGACTGAAAACCCAAGTGATCGGGAGGCTGCTGCATGAATCGTATAGATGCTGGTAATCGTGTAGACACGAACAGTCGACAAAAGGTAATGAGCCATTTAGAAACCGAGAGTATTTCTGTTCTGAAACAACTGGAAGTTAACGCCAATATCCAGTTGTTCGCTCATCAATGGGTCGATGAGAATGGCATTGAATCAATAGATGATATGTTTGCCATGTTCGATAGGCTTGCATTGCCATATCGATTGGTTGCTAACCTAAATGAGGTAGGTGATCACAAGTTAGTATTACTGGTACTTGGTGAAAACGAGTTGGTTTCCGGTTATATAGAATCCACGCGATTTGTTGCTTCCAACACGAGTGGGCACATTGCCGATGCCCCGCAGTTTTGTATTGTGATAGATGGCCCTCCCTTAGAGAAGGCTTCTCCTGATTGGGTTGGCGAAAGGTTACATGCGTTTCTCCCCATCATTCCTAAATTACTGCTGGTTAGTTTTGTCACCAACTTGTTTGCACTTGCGGTTCCATTCATTACGATGTCGATCTATGACCATGTTATTGGTGGTGATGCAGGACACGAACTACAGGGGATTGCCATTGGTGCGGCATTGCTGTTTGTGATGATGGGCTGGCTAAGAACATTGCGTAGCCGAGTTTTTGTTTCAGTGTCAAACCGAGTGAGCCGCGAGATATCTCAATCTCTGGTTCAGCGCCTGCTTCGCAATAGCTATGCTCAAAATCAGCAAATGGCGTCTTCTAGCCAACAAAACCAAGTGATGCTGTCTGAGCGTATTTCAAATGTGTTGTCAGGGCCACTCGGAAATGCGCTGTTTGATCTGCCATTCATTGTTATTTTCGTGTTTGCGATAGGTGTGCTAGGCGGTTGGTTAGTCCTGGTTCCTATCGTGTCTTTGGCTCTTTATTACCTATTGGCAAAACGTTCTATCCGCGCCAGTAGCAAGCGCTCAATGCAATCGACGGTTGCTGGTACTAATCGTCAAAACATGACGAATGAGCTGTCCTCTAAGCTTGCCTTTATTCGCAGTGCTGGCTTCTCTGAGCACTGGATTCAACGCTTTAAAAAGGCCAATCTTCTCGCCTCTACAGTGACTTTCAATCAATCGGTTCTCCAGAGTCGGTATACCTCTATTTATTACTTCATTGGTGTGGGCTCGACATTAGCCGTAATGGGGTTAGGGATAGGGCTCATTTTTGAACAAATCATGACGCCCGGTGGTTTGATTGCTTCCATGATGTTGATATCTAAAGTGACAGGCCCTGCTCAGGTATTGGCGAATAGCGCGATGCGTTTTAATAGCTTTAATCAGTCCAAGTTGCAGGTGAATCGTATTCTGTCTCAACCGTCGGAGCGTGAATTTAGTTATCAGCATCACCCGTTGCCAATGCGAGCACCTAGATTGAAATTAGAGCAGGTGACGCTGCGTTATCCCAAGCAGAGTCGTCCGGCATTGAATGGCGTGAGCTTTGATATTGAAGCGGGTGAAATTGTCGCGATTACTGGCCCTTCTGGGAGTGGTAAATCAACGTTGATCGAAGTGCTATCGGGCCTACAGCCTATACAAAACGGTATGGTTGAGCTTGAAGGCGTTAACCTCGCGCAATACGACCCGCAGCTTTATCGCCATTGGTGTTTTATTCGTGCAGCATACCCTGACTTGCTCACCTTGAGTATTCGGGAGTGGTTAAGTGATGGACATAAAGTCGAAGATCAGAAAATGATTTCTGCGATTGAAATGGTGGGCGGGAAGCGTTGGTTCGAGACGTTACCTGGCGGGCTAGATATGTCCATTAGCAGTATTCAGCCGGATAGCCTTTTTGACATGTTGTCAGGCAGTGTCGCGCAGATCCTCATTGATGCGAAAGCGCTGGTTTATGACTACCCAATGTTCTTAATGGATAACCCAGTGCCTGATGCGCATCCAAATGCCAAGCGTATATTTGGTGAGTTTGTGCAATCCAAAAAAGGAAAAGCAACGGTGATCTTCACGTCCCACGATCCGGATTTAATCAAGCTTGCCGATAAAGTCGTGGTGTTAAATGAAGGTGCCGTGGTTTATTCAGGCCCATTAGAAGCAGAGCAGCCTTCAGAACCTCAATCGTCTCAAAAACCGTCTGCTCAACAAAATGCAGCCCATCAAGAACAATCAGAGTCCAAGCAAGGAGTCGCTAATGGCTAAACAACCTATCGAGAAGGGCAAGCGCTTCGGTGAACTTGTGGAATCACAAAATACGGCTCGTACATTGTCGCTAGCGACGTGGTCGGTTGCTTTGTGTGTGATTGCTTTTGTCACTTGGTCTGTTATCACTCAAGTAGATGAAATTGCGAAAGCAAAAGGCGCGGTGATTCCTGAGGGCGAGAAGCAAGTATTACAAAGTGAAATCGGTGGGAAGTTAAAGCAGATTCTCGTTAAAGAGGGCCAATTGGTTGAGAAAGGCCAGCCGCTTGTTGAGTTCGATGCCACTTTCCAGCGCTCGGCACTTGAAGAATTGAAGTCTCAACAAGTCACGCTTCTCGCCAGTGTGGAGCGTATGAATGCTTTACTTGAACAACGTGAGCCGAATCTGGCTGAATTTGAGGTCGATTATCCAGAGATCGTCAGCCAACAAAAAGCGCAGTTGAACGCGCAAAAAGCCCTCTATTTCCAAAAACGAGTGGTACTTGAGAAAGAAAGTGAGCAAATTGCAGAGCAGCTTCGCAGTGTTGAAAAGTCTTTACCTAGCTATGAGAAAGAACTCGACGCCACCACACAAGAATTGAACTTACTGGAAGATGGCTATAAGTCGGGCAATATTTCTCGTTTGCGTGTGCTCGAAATGCGCCAAAAACTGGCCAGCATCGAGCAGAAAATTGAAGAAGCTCGTGGCAAAAAGTCGGTATTGATTAGGCAAGCAGACAGCAATGATCAAAAAATTGAACAACTTTTGGCTGAGACGAAAGTAAAAGTGAGCGACGAACGTTCTAAAGCTGTGTCTGATTTATCTGCACTGAATGCCAGAGTGCGTTCAAGCCAAGCGAAATTGACAAACACCCTGTTAGTGTCACCGCTACAAGGCTTGGTGCAAAGCATACCAAGCACACAGGATGGGGGTGTTATTCAGCCGGGTGGCACGGTAGTTGAAATTGTGCCTGTCGGAGGGAACGCTGACTTCAAAGCACGTTTGTCCCCAAGAGATATTGGTTTTGTGAGTGTTGGGCAGCCCACTCGAATCAAGATTGATGCGTTTGATTACAGCCGCTTTGGGGCTTTAAAAGGGGCGGTAGAGAGTATTTCACCGACCACAAGTCAAAGCGAACGTGGCGAGATCTATTATGAAGTTGTAGTGTCGGTTGATACGCCTTACTTCCGTGATAACCCTGAAAGCTTTTCCATACTGCCGGGTATGACGGGTGAAGTAGACATCACAACTGGCGAGAAGTCGGTGTTCCAATACTTATGGAAACCGATTTATACCAATGTGAGCGTGGCGTTTGGAGAGCGGTAAAGTCCTCCACTCTGGCTTGCATAAAAAAGGAGCACATGCCGTGCTCCTTTTTTTTCTAACCGAAGGGGTGATGTTCTAGTTATTTGGGTCTATGTCAGGCAGTCCGTCAACGTCATTATGATGGTGTAAAGAATCATCCATAGATGGGTTATCGGCATGGTGAGACGCCCCATCACTCATACCATCGTCAGTTTGCTCGGCCTCAGAAGCACTCTCGGCTTCACTGAAAATGATATCGATATCCTGTGCCATTGGCTCATGGTGTAGCGGTGAATCCATAGACGATGAGTCAACATTAATACCCAGAGCGTCGAGGTAGGCATGGGCACCAGAGCGCTGTTCGTGTTCACCTATCGCTGTATGTTCCAGGTTTGCCGTCACCTCATCAAAATGATGAGTCACTTCATCAGGGGGGCTGAAAGAGGCATCCGGTTCATCCGCTTGGCTCATGCCGGGTGCTGGAGGAGGTGGTGGTGGGGCGATTGGCGATAAATCCATGCCAGTTAGCGTGGTTTGGTCGATGTGATGTCCACTGTTTCCATGGACGGATTGCGAATGCAAATGCAGGTGCACCGCGACTTGTGAGTTTTGATCGCCTCCTAAGGTTAAAACAAACGAGTCGGTTTCGTCTGTACCACTACCGTATGAGCCTCCTGTATGTGTTTTAACCACCCCTGAAGATTGTTGGTAATCGTAATTCAACTCTCCCGTTGCAGGGTTGACATGCAAAGTGCCGAATTGCCCATGTAAGGTCGTCAATGAATGCCCATGGCCATCCGATATTCCCCAGCCTGTCATTGACGTAGGGGTACCTTGGTGAATAATTGGAGGAACTCCAATTGACACATGCAGGTTCTGATTGCCGGCACTGCCGGTAATTTTTGCAGGGGCAACGAGGGTTGGCATTGGTGGAACATCGCTGTGTCCATCAATACGCATTTCAACTTCTTGAGTTGTAACGCCCCCGTGTCCATCATCGACCAACAAAGAAAACTTATCGGTCAATTGTTCACCATTATTTAAAGCATTAACATGGCTATTGCTGTTATTAAGTGTATAGACCCAAGTTTGTGTATTGCTGTTATAGGTAACAGAACCATACTGTGGCTGATGTTGGCTATCAATAGTGACGGAATGTTGATCGCTATGATCAACATCGCTAATCGTTATCTGGCCTGATACATCATGATTTGAATCCTCGCTAATAACATGAGGGCCTTGCTGTACCTCTGTTACGACCGGTTTGTCATTGGTGCCGGTGACTTTGATGACAATATCTTGTGAGCTACCGTCTTTACTGTATACGCGGTGAGTGACCAGTACCTCTTCGTTGGCTGAAAGGTGCTGTAGTTTGTCGTTATGTACGTCGTATGTCCAAGTGCCATTGGCTGAGATATGCAGAACACCATCAAAAGGGTCATTGATCTTTGTTCCCGTACCATATCGAAACCCTTGTTCACCTGCATCGGGGTCATTGACAAAAATATGCCCGCTTACTTCGATAACATTATTGTTATTTGAGAGCATGCCTTTATCTTCAATAACCTCTCCTTGCAACTGGCCAGAGAAGGATGCGCTATCTGCCACCGCTGCCAGGTTCATGCTTGCGTCCGTGGGTGTCACGCCACCATGGCGATCAATGACATCATAGGTAAAGTGCACGTCTCCGTTGTAGTCTTTTTCTGGCGTAAAGGTGAAACTGCCATCGGCATTGGTGCTGATTGAACCATGGTCGGCGCTTAAGTGGGTGGCTCTTAGCCAGCCTTGATCGTTGCGGTCACTATCACTGGCATGGGCTAACAAATCTTGTTGGGTTAATATAACCTGTTTATCTTCAATGCCTTGGGTTAACACAAGTCCACCGGTCACAGTTGGAGCATCGTTACTACCGTGCACGACGACAGTGACCGTTTTACTGACTTTGCTTCCATCAGTCGATAGCGCTTCAATGGTGAAATGCTCGTTCCATTCATCGCCTTCACCTAAAGATATCGCTTTAGATTGATCAACAATGAACTGCCAGTTGCCATCAGCATCAACCGAAAAATCACCATATTTACCGGCAGTTTGGGTGACAGTCCAACTTACAGAGTCATGTGTGTCAGTATCATGTGCGAGTAGCTGTCCTGTAATTTGTGCACCCGCGTTTTGATCTTCAATCACATCACCAAGATGATTGGGTGAATCGATAACAACGTGATCTTCGGTCCCTTTAATTTCGACAGATAAGGACTGGCGAGTGCCATCTGGCGCAACTAAAGTGATACTTTCGTGTAAAGATTCTCCTTCCTTTAAACCTTGAATCGATGGGTTGCGATTATCACCGTTATACAACCAAACTAGCTCCCCCTTGTGAGGGCCATGCGAAAATGTTGTGAGCTCGAACTTGCCATAATTGGTTTGGATATCAAGAGGCGAGCCAACTTGCCAAGTGACAGTTTTACCGCCAAATTCAATGTTGACCTGATCGACGCTATTGTCACTATCGGTAATTGTTAATTGATGCCAATGCGAGCTAGCGTAATTGCTACCACCAAAGTTGCCATAAGAGTTAACGCCAGGATCGATGTCTTCTTTAACTGAGTCCGTTGAGACACCGCCAAACACTGTCTTGTCATCAACGGCCGCTAGGTTGGTGGAGGCGCCTGTATGTGTAATACCACCGTGAGCATCTTTTACGTCATAAGTAAAATGCACGTCTCCGTTGTAGTCTTTTTCTGGCGTAAAGGTGAAGGTACCATCGGCATTATTTAAAATAGAACCGTGGTCGGCGTGCAGGTTTTCAATGCTCAGCAGTCCGGCATCATTTTTATCAACATCGACGGTATTCGCCAACAATTGCGCTGTCGTCAGAGTTTGGCGTGTGTCTTCGCTACCATTTGCAAGCACCACTTCAGATGAACAGTAAGGGCGATCGTTACTGCCATGAATGGTGATAACAATGTCATGAGATGTCCCATCCTTTGAATAAACGGTAATGGTATCGGTCAGGCTTTGCCCTTCACCGAGCCGGTCAATCGTCGATCCTCTGTTGGACGCGTAGCCACCTTTAATACGCACACCGCCAGCATCAGCATAATAGGTCCATTGACCATTTTCTTGCAGCAGTAGATCACCAAATTTACCCGAGTAGGTAAAGCCGAC
This sequence comes from Enterovibrio litoreus, assembly GCF_045679545.1. NCBI lineage: Bacteria > Pseudomonadati > Pseudomonadota > Gammaproteobacteria > Vibrionales > Vibrionaceae > Enterovibrio > Enterovibrio litoreus. The sequence goes on along the minus strand of NZ_CP166195.1, from coordinate 558,494 downwards.
GCCGTGAGTGTTGAAGGCTGCTTCGCCGGAATCCACGTCTGAAATGGTTAATGTACCACTGGCATACAGAGGGTTGCGGCCAAGGTGAGCCATACCCGGTTGTGCATAATCAGGAGACATGTCTTTACCGGCGGAATTTTCGGTAACACTGCCAGTATCGACACCTGCGATGATCGCAGAATCGTTACTACCTTGTACATTTATTTGAATATGTTGTGTTGCTGTAGAGCCATCACTTGAAATAGCGACAATATCAAATCCTTCTGTTTGATTTTGTCCCGCCGTTAAGTGCTGTGCTTTGGCCGGATCTAATTGGTAATGCCAAGTACCATCTTTCGCGACACTGAAACTGCCAAAATTACCGGTTAAATTCTGCGTTTGAAAATGCACGCTGTCATCTTTATCAACATCGTGTGCTTGTAATGTGCCCGATAGGGAGGTTTTTTGATCTTCAATGGCAGTGCCTATCGATGCTGTTAACGAATCAGGAGTATCGATAATGACGCTATCATCTGTGCCTTTAATCGTCGCAGTAATAGGAATGCGTGTGCCATCTGCGGTGATCAATGTCATGTGATCGGTGAGACTTTGACCATCTTTTAATTGTTGAATTTCAGGGTGATTATTATCTGCGATATAACGCCATTTATTATGTCCATCAAAGCCATGAGTGGTGACAAATGAACCGTGAGCACCCTGTAAAGTCATTGCAAAATTGGCGGGGACGCTATGCTCAACACCATTAACTTCAATTTTGACAATTTGTGCATCTGCTTGAGCATCGGTGTCAGTAATATCAAGATTTTTCCAATAAGAAGTTAACGTATGAGAAGAGGAACCGCTAAGATGATCTTCAATTACTTCGTTGCTAGATAACGCATTCGCAAGTACGGAAGCATCATTGACAGCAACTAAATTGATCGTTGCGTCTGTGTGCGTAGCCCCCCCGTGGCGATCAATGACATCATAGGTAAAGTGCACATCTCCGTTGTAGTCTTTTTCTGGCGTAAAGGTGAAACTGCCATCGGCATTGGTGCTGATTGAACCATGGTCGGCGCTTAAGTGGGTGGCTCTTAGCCAGCCTTGATCGTTGCGGTCACTGTCACTGGCATGGGCTAACAAATCTTGTTGGGTTAATATAACCTGTTTATCTTCAATGCCTTGGGTTAACACAAGTCCACCGGTCACAGTTGGCGCATCGTTACTACCGTGCACGACCACAGTGACCGTTTTACTGACTTTGCTTCCATCAGTCGATAGCGCTTCAATGGTGAAATGCTCGTTCCATTCATCGCCTTCACCTAAAGATATCGCTTTAGATTGATCAACAATGAACTGCCAGTTGCCATCAGCATCAACCGAAAAATCACCATATTTACCGGCTGCTTGGGTAACAGTCCAACTCACAGAGTCATGTGTGTCAGTATCATGTGCGAGTAGCTGTCCTGTAATTTGTGCACCCGCGTTTTGATCTTCAATCACATCACCAAGATGATTGGGTGAATCGATAACAACGTGATCTTCGGTCCCTTTAATTTCGACAGATAAGGACTGGCGAGTGCCATCTGGCGCAACTAAAGTGATACTTTCGTGTAAAGATTCTCCTTCTTTTAAACCTTGAATCGATGGGTTGCGATTATCACCGTTATACAACCAAACTAGCTCCCCCTTGTGAGGGCCATGCGAAAATGTTGTGAGCTCGAACTTGCCATAATTGGTTTGGATATCAAGAGGCGAGCCAACTTGCCAAGTGACAGTTTTACCGCCAAATTCAATGTTGACCTGATCGACGCTATTGTCACTATCGGTAATTGTTAATTGATGCCAATGCGAGCTAGCGTAATTGCTACCACCAAAGTTGCCATAAGAGTTAACGCCAGGATCGATGTCTTCTTTAACTGAGTCCGTTGAGACACCGCTAATCACAGCTTTGTCGTCGGTGCCGTTGATGGTGATTTTGATGGTGGATGGAGTTCCATCAATTGACGTTACCGTAAATGTCTCTTCGACCTTGTCGCCCACATTGAGTTGGTTAAATGCGCTGTTCGCGGTGAATACCCAGTGACCGTTTGCATCAATGGTTAAGTTGCCATGAGTACCCGTGATCGAATCTGGTGTAAATGCATTATCAGGGTTATCAATGTCGGTGCTGGTTAAGGCGCCAGATGTGATTATCGCAGAGTCGGTTTCATCTACAGAAACCGTAGCACTGCTAACGGTTGCGGCATCATTCGTACCGTTGATGGTTACCTTGATGGTTGACTGAGTGCCATCAACGGAAGCTACAGTAAATGTCTCTTCGACCTTGTCGCCCACATTGAGTTGGTTAAATGCGCTGTTCGCGGTGAATACCCAATGACCGTTTGCATCAATGGTTAAGTCGCCATTGTTTCCTGTAATCAAACTAGCGATAAATGCGTTATCAGGGTTATCAATGTCGGTGCTGGTTAAGGTGCCTGAAGTGGTAATGTGAGTGTCGGTTTCGCTGAATGCAACGCTAGCGCTGCTCACGGTTGCGGCATCATTGGTGCCGCTAATCGTCAACGTAATTTGGTGCGGTGTGCCGTCAGCTGAGTGAACAGTGATGATGTCTGTCTCTGTGGAGCCTTTCGCCAACGATTGAATCTTTGGGTTGGTATTATCTAAATCGTAAGTCCAAGAGCCGTCTGTTCGAATCGATAAGTTACCCCAATGGCCTTGGAGTTGTTCCGCTTGAAAGTGATCTTGGTTTAAATCTGAATCTGAAACGGCCAGTTGCCCATGAATATGTGTGGTTGCATCTTCGATTAAAGTCCCGCTATCTAGGCCAGTGACAACGGCGTTGTCATCAATACCACCAATTGTCATTTCGAGCGATTGAGGCGTGCCATCTATCGTATGAATGACAAACGATTCATGAAGACTAGTGAGTGAGGTCAGAGCTTGTATGTTGGGGAGTGAGTTGTCGACTTGGTAATGCCATGCCCCATTGGCGTCGATAGTCAGAGTGCCATATTTACCTATAATCGTTTCAGCAATTACAGCGCTCTGATCGTGGTCAGGATCGACGACATCAATCTTACCTGCCGCATTCAATAAGCCGTTAGAATCCGCGTTCCGATCTTCAGTCACAATGCCGTGTAAATCTCCGGAAATGGATGGACTGTCTTGTTTTCCTGCAACCGGTATTTGTACAACAACACTGGAGCCATTCGATAAGTGAAGCACGAACTTATCTGTGCCAGGTTGATTTTGGTGCAATAAAATGTACTGAGGCGAAAGCGGGTTTAATACAAAGGTGTATTTACCGCTCGCATCAACGTGAAGTTCTCCGTAGGTTCCTTTAATAACTTCCTGAGTAAAGGTGACAGGGACGCTGGGCGTTGTAGGTGGTTTGTTGCTTGGTGTGACGACTCCACCTGGTTCAATAGAGGCGAGCGAACTTGCAGGGACGTAATGCACCTGAGGGTGAGATACGTTTGAAAGGTGATGTGAAGGCCTTAGAGTGCTCCCTCCGCCTTGAGAGGTATGTTCATGAACAATAGTGTCTTCGGGTTCGAGAATATTTCTTGTTATTGGTTTTTGATTTTGGTCTTTAGAAATATCAGTGGTTTTACGAGCGGTACTTTCTTGATTGTTGACGGACTTTTGATTCTCCGACGTGACATCATCAGCGATGTTGACAGTTTCAGTGATGTTCGTCGTTTCAGCTGAATCATGTTTTGCTAACGAAGGAAGGATCAGCATCAAAGACTGAGTTAAGGGCACATTAACCTGAATTCTCGAATGCAATCGGACTTTTTTACGTTTTCTCTGTTTTACTGCTCGTTCTGATTGGGCCCTAGATGGCTCAACTGAATCCAGTTTTGAGTTTTTTTTGACGTTGTTTTCGTTAGTCATTTTTCCGTCCATGAACTTTCCTTACTCTAACGTTAAGTAAAATACACAGATCGTAATTCCGCTAGCTAATTTCATAATATTGATAGAAAAATTCAAGAATTGATGTGGTTGTCTGGGGGAGGTGTGAAGGCGTTATATTTAACATAAATTACCCGGATAATATCATGCAGGCTAAGGCGTTCTTTAATGACTAGTTATCTGTCGAAACGTTTTAGGGTGATCACTTTAATCGTGTTTGTATAGCGCCTAATCGCGAGGCTATATGAAAATCATCCCAAATAGTGGCAAAAATGATATTTCGTTGGAAATGTCAATTTATGAGCCTAGCCATCGTGAGTCATGGCGGAATCAGTGAAAATCCCTCGCTTGGATAAGTAGCTGATCAAGTGCTGGAGTCATATCAATCAGGCGACCCGCAATAATATGCACCACATCGCCCTCTCGCTCCAAAATCCCCTTTATTTTTAAAATCTTCGCAGTCACAAACGGCGTATTTTGCGCTCGCGCTGTGGCTAACCACACCACCACATTGATATTGCCGGTTTGATCTTCCAAGGTCATGAAGGTAACGCCGCTTGCGGTGCCGGGGCGTTGTCGTCCTGTGACTACCCCAGCCACCGTAACCGCAGTGCCGGATCGAATGGTGGTTAACTCGTTGGCAAGGCGGTGCTTTCCTAGCGCTGCACTTTCATCCAGCAAGGCTATTGGGTGCTTGCCAAGCGTCAACCCTGTTGCGGCGTAGTCTTCAATCACATCTTCTATCGCGGTGGGCGAAATAATGGCTTGGGTGTCATCGGCTGTCGGTGTGGTGTTTTTCAGTAGTGGTAGCGTGTGTGTGTCATCCATCATTTGCCAGCGCGCAGAAAAACGGTTGTTGGCGAGTATCTGCGTAGCGTTGGCACTGGCAAGTGCTTGCAGATCACCGCGACTGAGGCCGATTTGACGCAGGGCATTCAAGTGCTGGAATCCGTGCTGGGGACGACGAGACACTAACAACTCGCCACCTTGAGCGGAAAAGCCTTTTACGAGACGAAAACCCAAGCGTAAAACGGGTAGGTCGTTTTCCAGTATTTGCTGGTGATCCCATTGGCTGCGATTGACACACACTGGTAAGACTTTCACACCATGACGTGCTGCATCCTGTAATAGCTGGGATGGGCTGTAAAACCCCATGGGTTGGCTATTGAGTAAGGCGCAGTAAAAAGCGACGGGGTAGTAATGTCTGAGCCATGCCGAGGTATATGCCAACACCGCAAATGAAGCGCTGTGAGATTCCGGAAACCCGTACTCGCCGAAGCCTTGTATCTGCTTGAAAATTTGCTCGGCAAATGCGAGGTCATAGCCGCGTGCTTGCATCCCATCGATCAGTTTCTCGCGAAACGGCGCTAATTTCCCATTGCGTTTCCATGCCGCCATGGCACGGCGAAGTTGGTCGGCTTCACCGCCGGAAAAACCTGCCGCAACCATCGCCAGTTGAATGACTTGCTCCTGAAAAATGGGCACACCCATGGTGCGCGCGAGCACTGATTCCACTTCTTTGGACGGGCATGAAACGGCTTCTTGTCCCCAGCGACGTTTGAGGTAAGGATGCACCATGTCCCCCTGTATCGGGCCGGGGCGCACAATAGCGATTTGGATGACCAAGTCGTAGTAGCAGGAAGGTCTTAGTCTTGGCAGCATGTTGATCTGTGCGCGTGATTCCACCTGAAATACACCCACTGAATCGCCTTTTTGCAGTTGTTGGTATACCGCTTGATCATCACCCATCGCAGTAATATCTGCGATGGACAGCGACCGATGATGATGCTGATTGATCATGGCAAATGTTTTTCGAATCGCACTGAGCATGCCAAGGGCGAGAATATCAACTTTCAATAAGCCTAGAGATTCCAGATCATCTTTGTCCCATTGGATCACACTGCGCTCAGCCATGGCAGCGTTTTCAACCGGAACCAGTTCATACAATGGCCCTGCCGAGATAATAAACCCGCCTACGTGCTGGCTTAAATGGCGCGGAAAGCCGCAGATTTCTTCCACCAACTCTAATAGCCAGCGTCCAAGGTGAGAGTGGGTGTCTAGTCCGAGATTGTTGAGCTGTTCGGCTTTGTCTAATTCCTTGTCTCTGTGGTTAAGGTTTTTAATGTAGTAATCCAGTTGCGTTTCATTGATGCCAAGTGCTTTGCCGACATCACGAAAGGCGCTTTTGAAGCGATAGGTGATCACGGTCGCCGCCAATGCTGCGCGTTGACGGCCATATTTTTGGTAAATATAGCGGAAGATTTCCTCACGACGTTCATGCTCAAAATCCACATCAATGTCGGGGGGCTCGTCACGTTCTTTGGAGATAAAGCGTTCAAAGAGTACGTTGATTTTTTCTGGGTTTACCGCCGTAATTTCAAGGCAATAGCACACCACGGAGTTAGCGGCTGATCCCCGTCCCTGGTACAAAATCCCTTGGGATTTCGCAAATTGAACGATGTCGTAAATCGTTAGGAAAAAGTACTCGTATTTTTGCTCGGCGATCAGCACCAATTCTTTTTCGATGATGTCGCGAACCTCGGGTTTGATGCCGTCAGGAAAACGGAGAATGATCCCATTTTCTACAAGGTGACGAAGGTATTGGCTAATGGTAAACCCGTCGGGAACCAGTTCGGCAGGGTATTCATATCGCAATTCGCTTAAGCAAAAGTGACAACGATTCGTGATGCGAGCGGTTTCGTGTATCCATGCCTCTGGATAAAGCTTGGCAATCTTGTCGAGAGGCTTCAGTGCTTGTTCTCCATTACGTGGCAGGGATAAGCCGCATTCATCTAGCGGCTTTCTCAGACGAATGGCCGTGAGCACGTCCAACAAAGGCTGGCGCCTTGGGTGATGCATTAATACATCGTTAGTGCAGACGACAGGGATGTCTAAGGCGTTAGCGAGAGTGTCTAATAGGGTTAGGTAATGGGCTTCATCAGGGAGAAGAAGACGCTCTGCGCCAATCCAAAGCCGACCATCGAAGGTTTTTTTGAGCCAGTATTGGAATTGTGCGGTGTCGCTTTTTCCCTCGTGATTCAAAGTGGGTAGCCAGATGCAAAGGCAATGCGCAATATGACGAAAGTCGTCACTATGCACTTGATAGTGTCCCTTTTCGCTTCGCATGCGAGCTTGGGTGATTAATCGTGCAAGCTCACCATAGGCGGTACGATTGGGGCAAAGCAGCACCAGTTTTTCGTTCTGAAAGAGAACTTCTGAGCCTATGATCAGGGTCAGGTCTAGTTGCTGATCTCGAATGGCAGTGTAAGCACGTACTACGCCAGCGAATGAGCATTCATCAGTAATCGCGAGTGATTTGTAACCCAAGGTTGCCGCGCGAACGACTAACTCTTCTGGGTGGGAGGCGCCAGTGAGAAAGCTGTAATTGCTTTTACAGTGGAGTTCGCCAAACGCCAGCCTGTGTTCATGCGGCATGCCTATTCCTCCTCAACAAAACAAACCATGTTCAAACCATTCGCCTGTTGCGGTGCGGAAGACCCAGCAAAGCTGTCCGCGCTTATTGCGGGCAACAAAGTAGTCACGCTGTATGGGGTCTTTGTCCCACCATCCACCACTAATGCGTTCAGGCCCAGCCAGAGTGTATGGACGAGAAAGCAGCGGGTGTGGGGTGGGGTGCAACAGGGCTGGGCGAGAAGGAAGGTGATCAGGTAAAGCTTGCACACAAGGTTGCAAGGGCGATTGGCGACGAAATGCGCGTTCAGGACGATGGTCATCTTCCAGTGACAAACTGTATACGGCCTGCTTGCCAGCTTTGGCCTGCATCAGACTGATTAATTCTCCTGGCGTCAGTTGTCCGCGATTACCCGCAAAGAGATCCTGTGTGGGTGATTGCTTGGGGAGCAAGGTTTTCGCATCAAGGCGAATATGCGTGACGGGGGCATCGAGTTTCAGGGTTTCCAAATGCAGTAGCAGCAAAGGCATCCATCGATTTGCTGCTGATTCAGGTGTGGCTGCTGAGAGAGTGATGACCTTATCGTCATTCTCGCGTTGCAGGAAAGTGACGGTGATGTCCGGTACAACGGCTTCCCTGATGGAAAGAAATTTCTCCATTTCTTTTAGCATGCGTTGAAGTGGAAAGCTGAGGGTTTGGCTGTTGGTAATCTTATGCAGTAATTCGAGTGACTGATGAAAATACTCCGGCGGTGAAAAGAACGTTTGCTGTGCGATTTGGCTCTGTGTCAGAGCGCGAAGATGCAAAGGAAAGGCTTTACCAAAACGTTGGCCGAGAGAAGCGATAGGCAGGTCAAACAACTGCTTGGCGTGGCGTATCCCCATTCGTTCTAGTTGAACGGCTTGTTTGTCGGTAAACCCTAACTGGCGCACACTCAGCATCTTGAGTGCGCTTTGCGTCGTTTCCTTGGTCAGAAATCCTTTATCAGCATGCGCTTTTGCCAGTTGTTTAGCGGCTTCTGGGTAAGGGCTAAACGCAAAATGAAAGCTGATGTTTTCGCGGGTTAAAACAGGTAACAGCGTATGCCAGTATTGGTCAAGCGAGCCATAAAGCTTGAGCATAGGGCTGACCTTCATCAACAGCCCATTGGGGGCATAAACCACAATGTCGGCATTGACGTGATAAATCAAAGCCGCCAGTTGCAGAAGGCGTTCGGTTTCTTTTTTCTCATCGTAATCCACCACCTGTAACCCATGACATAGCGCACTGGCTGTACCTAAATCATTGCCAAGAGCAACACCCTGTTCGCGGGCAGCAAGATTGACCTGATACACTCCACCGCTCGTTCGGGAAAGCACGATCAAAGGTGACTCAGAGCTGTTATCCCGTTCCAAGGTATTGAGCTGCAAGTCAGGAAAATACAGATATAGCCACAGCATTAGCGAAACAGCGGTATGACGTTGGTACTGGCTGAGTCAGTGTGTGGCGCATTATGGCGCGCATAGGTACTGTAAACCGCAGGAAGCGTGAGTGAAAAAGGTGGAACAGGTAGCCCACGACGCTTAACAACATTCACCGTCAGTCCATTTTCTGATGGTGTCACGGCCAGTCGGCAACTGATTGGAAGACCCTGCGTACTTTTTGTATGCGTGAACATAAACAGCAAGCAGTCATTCTCGGTTGCTGCCAATTGTAAGCGCCTTGCGTGTGTGACTGACAATGATTTCCCCCATAAGACGGCGGCGCGACAACAGCCACTTTTTAGTGCTTGTTCAACGCACCATAATGTTGACGGTAAAGAGGCATTCAAGATGACCACTTTGTTCAAATCAAGTTTGGCTTGGCGCAAGGCAATCGGGTTGAGATCGCCGGGTGGTGAAGCAAATACCACGAGTTGAGTGTCTTTGAGTGCATGCGCGATGGCAGGCAACACCAAGCGGAGTTCACCAATGCCAAAGCAAGGCAGTTGTAGCTCAACCACGCCGGATTCAGGCCAACCTCCATCTAGTTTTTCGTCAATCATGGCATGGCCACTGGGACGAAAATTTGTCTTGGGTTGGTAGAGGCGGTTCGCTGTCCAGATCCCAGAATGTAATGCGAGAATGCTATCCATCATAACTAATAATACTGTATATATGCACAGTATTATTCTAGAGTGAGATCAACGGGAGAGCAAGTGCGTTTTGATACATGATGTCCGTATCAATTATGACGATTGCATCTTGAAAATATCGCAAGTGCAGAATGAAGTGCATATACTGTTTGCACTTAACTTGATAATAAACGTAGAGAAAATCATGAAGAAATGGCTGTCACTTCTTGTTCCATTTTTACTCTCAGCGTGTGTGACAACCGCAGAGCCGGACAGTGAAAATATTGATGTGTTATGGGGTGATACGCTGGAAATGACAGACTGCGAAGACAAAGGAGTTGTCGTGAGTTCAGAAGGGCATTGGTATGACTTTTGGTTGATTGCTGATGATGTGCTGACGGCAGGGGCAGTAAACGAATTGCGAAATAGAGCGATGATGCTCGATGCGGATACCGTTCTACTTTACCCCCCTCGACCCTTTGCTAGCTCAGTGACATTTCTCGCTAAGGCGTATCGCTGTCACCCATAAAGCCACATCACGAAAATGAGCAGTGCGCTGAATGCAGCGGTGGTTTGCAAATGTGGGAGCCATCGCTTAATCCTTTGAGATATCGAGTTATCTTCCGTTTTCCCATCAATGCCCTGACGAGTCCAACGTTGGATGTTGGGGTGGAAAAATAGGTAGACCTTAACCAAAGATCCCACCAATTGTTCGTACCACAGCAAAGGGACGAAAATGGGATGGAACTGTCCTGATTGTATCGAGATAAGTAGCACGTTTGCACTTCGTGTCGCAATAACCCAAAACAGGTAGGCAATGACGACTTTGGTGCCCATATAGGTGGCTACTACCAAGGCTAATGAGGGGCCTATTAAAGTTGTCCACATACTGATGCGTTGATCCAACAAGCAAAACCATAAAAACCATCCTGCTTTTCTGGGGCCAAGTTGAATGGCGCGAATGTTACTTCTCAACATGTTGCCGTACCAACGTGTCATTAAAGACATGCTGGTTTTGACGAAACTGCCGGATGGGGCATCTTCTAAACAGGTGACAGAAACATCGGGGAGGTAGAGCATTTTCCATTGTTCTTTTAAGACAAAGAACCAGGTGCTTTTGTCGTCCCCCGTCAACATGCGTATGCGTCCATAACGCCAGTGTTTCACATGGTCATACCGAAGGCTGTCAATAAAGTCGGGGGATAGCGCCAACGAGGCGCGGTATGCTGAAAAGCGACCTGTCAGCACCAAAACGCGGTAAGTCAGGCTTAAAGAACTCATGTAAAAGTGTCGTTGCGCCATTCGCTGACGATACCATTGTCGAGTCAGAGAGTTTCCTTTCACAATCGGCTTGTTGTGAGTGGTGAGAGCGCCGAGGTCATGATAACGCATCAGAAAACCTGATACCTTGGTCAAAATCCCTTCAGGTAATACCGTGTCACCATCCATTAAAATCAGGATGCTGTCTTTCGACACGGGCCGCTCTTCGGCCAGAAGGGTGAGCGCATCTGCCATGGTATTTCGCTTGCCGCTACCGTCTTGATCAATGATGTAAAGACTGACGGGAACGCGTTGCTGTAGTTTGTTAAATTGCGATTCGATGATATTGAGGTCGGCTTCATCCGTGACACAGGCTACCGCACGACACGCAACACCAAAATTACCAATTTCATCAATAAGTGCTTTAAAAACAGGCGCACTGATCTCTGGCGTTGTTCTGTAACACGGGATAACAAGAAGAATTTCGCTGGGTTTTTGCGTCATGTCCGCCAAGCTTGATAGCGCGGGGTAACGTACATATTGATAATAGAGTCCTCGCATAAGGTGGATGCTTTTCCAGCCATAGCGCCATAGGCCGATAACACCAAGGGTATAAAGCACTTCGGGCTGCACTTTGTCGGCGGGTAAGAGGGTGTAGAGCGCCCATAACCCCAACAGGAATGCGGCAAAGAACAACCACCATAAGATCGTGACATGACTGGGGTCATCACGGTGGAAGTTCTTAACAACCAGCTTGTCGACGTTCATAGGTTAAACCAATGTTTGAAGATGTCTTTCCAGCTCACAGTGGCAATCACAGTGGCGGGCTCATTGACGATAGAGTCACGGTCTAATTCTGAAGGCAGCACCTTAATCAAGGTGTACTGCTGAAGCCTCGGAAGGGTCTTGGGTAAACCGCTGAGTGACTCGCCTTCTTCGTTGTAGATGTCGCTGTTAGATGCGCTGTAGTATTGAATGTGATCGATAGTGCCGACCAATTTTTCATCTCTACTGGCGAGTCGATATTCTACAGGCATACCGATCTTCAATAGCTCGGCGCCTTCAAGCGGCATCAGCGCCAAGATGGATCGCGCTGTGCGGTTTTGTTGGGCGACAGGAGACAACTCAAACACTGAAGTACCGGTTTGGACGACTTGTCCATCAGAGGCATTGATGGTCACGATATAGCAATTACATGGCGCATAAGCGAGACCACGTGTCTTCAGCCTTTCGATCTCTTCGAGGATCCGGTCTTTCTTGGTGACCAATATTTCAAGCTTGTTCTGAATCTCAAACGGAGATTTCATGTCCGCTTGTGCTTCACGAGGAGGCGAACCGATTAAAATTTGGTCAAGCTGGTTTTCAATTTCCTCCATCTCTGCATCCATGCTAAGGATTGCACGTTTGATCTCAAATGTTTCAACCCGTTCGAGTTCACGAGAAACAGCATCAACCGTACCTCTTTTTACCCCGGTATTATAAAGCGCTAAAATTTGCTCACGCGTCGCAAGTTCTTGTACTAATAATTCGCGTTTTTCCGCGAGGATCTGAAGCTCTTTGAAAAGGCGGGAGTTGTAACGCGCAACGGATTCTTTGCTTTGACGTAATAGCGTCTGCAAGTAGCTAATTTCACTGTTGATGCTGCTTAACGCCTGGGTATCTTTGGCGAGAAGATCGGTACCTTCTTCCGTAAAGACAGTGAACAGTAATTCTCCTTTCTTCACTAACTGCCCGGGCTTGTAGTCACCAAGTCTGAGTACGCCGTTGTTGTAGCTGCGTTGAGTAAGTACAGGTTGGCTGACAGCCGCATGTGCTGACGCGATAGACAAAATACGGGATTGAACCATCAGCGCAGCAGTGATCACTAAAGCGACAGATACCAGTGCGACAATGGCAAAGCGCCACCAGTTTTGTTGCATGCGCTTCACTTCTTCTTCGTGAAGCTGGGCTTTCACACCATATGACGTAACACTTTCAAGAGAAATGGTTTCGCCTGTCAGATAGGTATCAACAATACTCTGCAGTGTTTTTTGGTGGCCGGAATTTAGAGAATAGAATTGGCAACCGAGCGCATAGCCTTTCTCGCTAGCACGCATCACCTCGAATTGAACAGGGGTAGAAAAACGGCCAACAGGGAGTTCGAAACAGAGGTGTCCGTGGTGTTTATCGCCTTTCTTTCCTGGATATTTTTCATCATCAATGGAGAAACCACCGACACTCCATTCCTTTGTCGGGTAGAGGACACCATCAATTTCGATTTGTGCGGAAAATTCAATTCGTGGAAATTTTCGCGCACCAGAACGAGATTGAAAAGTATGAATCGAACCTGTGCTTATCGCTGCTACTCCCATAGTGCCTCCTGACACAATGATTTATACCTGGTAAATGCAATTGTTGCGCCAAAACAACATTTGTATATAAATTGACCCGGTATCTCATTGTTGAGGCTAGTGATAAGTGTATTAGTTAATGAGCGTGTTGGGACGAAATGTCGCTAATAATGTGCGGTATAGGAAAATCTTGATACGTTACTGACAAAAAATTGTCGAGGAAGGTGTGTTTGTGCTCGCCGAGAAAAAATGAATAATCATACCTGCTTGGCTAAGGGGATGGTTGCAAACTGCGAGGTGTCCAAATGCGCTTTTCGCAAAATGACTCTAAAAAAGAACGAGAAGAAGTCTTAGCCTTCTCCTCGTTTTTGTTAATTCTAGTGAGATTGTTTGCTGTTTCCGCTTTGACGATAGAGCGACAGATCTTTTGTTATCAGAGTGTTTGCTATCAAAGCTTTGACGCGCGTTCAATGTGAAAAAGATGAATCTCATGCAATATGCGTTCAGAAATAATTTCAGAGATGATGCCGTCAAAACGCGCTTGCAGTGATTGAACAGAAGGGATCATTTGCATCACACCTTCTTCATTCTCTGGGGTAATTTCCACATCTAACTCCAAATCGCAATCTAAGGTGGCGATAAAGGGCTTCATTCTTTCAAGGATGCAATTCACCATATATTCACTTGAGCTTAGGTGGCAAAGCTCATCGCGGATCAGATCCGTTAACGCGCATGTCTCCGGCGCGGGTGGCACATTTTCGGTTGGAAAATGAATAACAGTCGGCATAGCGTACTCTCTAAAAATTTTTAATTTATTGAAATTATGTTTTTTATTATTTGTCTTAAAATTAATTAAAAAATGCCCATTTGCCTAGGCTGGGCTGAAGATAGTGGAGCTTAGTTAGCAATCTTTACAAAAAGGGCTTAAAAAGCAACCTTTTCAAGCTTGCATAATTTCCAATGCTCTACTACGGCTTTGATTCGAGCATTTTTTGGCATAAAAATGCGGATTTTTTCTGCGCCTTTTCAAATAAGCCTTCTGGCAAGCTATTGTTTTCAAAATCATATTGCTCAAGCTCTTTACACAGACTCCCAAAATCAACAGCCCCCACCATTAATGCGGCCCCTTTCATTTTGTGCGCGATCTTTTTCACATCAACGAATTGGGCGCTGTTCCATGCATCTACAAGCGCTGCCATGTCGTTTTCTTGTGATTCCAAGTAGCGGTCGATTAACATCCCAATGAGCGCAGGATCGTCGCCTGTGGTTTCTTTCAGTGTACTGAGATCGAACAGCGAGGAAGTGTTTTCCACTTGAATAGTGGCTGTGTTGTCATGCTGTTCTGCGACGTCTACTAATTCTGATGCTGGAGAGCGCATCGGTGATGACGCTACTACGCCTTCAACAGGGGGGAGCTCTGCGTTCGTTTCAGCATCGCTGGCGACGTCACTGCTATCACCACTGCTATCAACAGTGCTATCACCAATGCTACTGCCAATTGATTCGCCAAGTGCAGGCATCAAGCTGTTCATCATCGTAATTAGGGCCTGTTGCTTGAATGGCTTAGAGATGTATTCAGTCATCCCTTCCTCCAAACAACGTTCTCGGTCGCCAACCAGTGCGTTTGCGGTCATGGCAATGATAGGGATAGGTGGAAGGTTATTCTCCGTTTCTAACTGGCGTATTTTCCGGGTGGCTTCATAGCCATCCATCACTGGCATTTGGCAATCCATAAACACCATGTCATAGCGGTTTGCCATAAATCGTTCGAACGCAATCGCGCCGTTCTCGGCGATGGTTGTTTTGCACCCCAGATTTTTGAGTACAGTTGCAATCAGCTCCTGATTAACAGGATGGTCTTCTGCCACCAAAATAGACAGGCCGCTTCGCAGCAATGTGTCATCAGGTCGTTTTGAGGTGTGCTCTTGATGCGTCATATGACGATAGATTTCGTCGCGTGACAACCCTTGCTGGTCAAGAGAGAGGATACTCTCAAGTGCTTGGGTGAGATTGAAAATATTGAAGGGGGCGGTAAGCACCGCTGAAATAGGCAGATTGTTTTGGGTTAAGAATCCTTTGACGTCTGCTAAATATAAGACGTGTTTGGTTTGGTTTGATGACGTTAGCGGCGCTTGGAGTTCATCGAGTGATAAGGTGTGATCTATCACAGTCACACTAAAGCCTGCCGATTGCTCAAGAGCACGTATGGCCGAATTATTATCTCGAGCAATGACAGTTTGTATACCATGGAAATCGAGGTATTTTTGAATGTTCGTTATTTGACTGACGCAACGAGAGACTAATAGCATTCGGTGAGGCTTTAATATTTCAGATTGTGCTGGAATCGCGTGGTCACTTTCAGGAATACTGACTGTTAGACGTGTTGAGAACGATGAACCTCGGCCTATCTCACTTTTTGCGCTGATCTCTCCACCAAGCAGATCAACAAACTTGCGGCAAATGGGCAAGCCAAGCCCCGTGCCTTGATAGCGCCGCTTGCTGGAATTATCAATTTGGGAAAAGTTTTCGAATACTTTATCGAGGTTGTCCTTACTAATGCCTATACCCGTGTCCGTCACTGTGATTTCAATAGCACAGTGACTGGCGGAGCGGTGGAGTTGAACAATGGAAACATCCACGAAACCGGTATCGGTAAATTTAGCTGCGTTGCCAGCAATATTGACCAAAATCTGTCTGAGTTTGCCAAAATCTGATGTGATTTCTGGCGGTAATTCAGGATCGGTAAACGATGTGAAACTGACCCCTTCTTTAACACGAGGCGCCACAATATTGGTGACGTTTTCCATCAGTTCATTCACCAAGAAGGTCTCTTCTCGGATCGACATCTTTCCGGCTTCGATTTTTGATAAATCGAGAACGTCGTTGATGATATCAAGAAGGGCATTCGCAGAGATTGAAATGGTGTCGTTATAGTGGCGTTGTTCATAGGACAACTGTGTATGGTCTAACACTTCCGACATTCCAATAATGCCATTGATCGGTGTGCGTATTTCGTGGCTCATCATGGCCAAGAAATTAGATTTCGCCTCATTGGCTTGTTCCGCTTCTTCTTTGGTTTTTATTAGCGCTTCATTTACTTCTTGGTTAAGTTGCGTTTGCTTGTCGGAATACAACATGCTGCAAATGCTCTTTACCACGGGGGCAATCCAGTTGATGTGCTCTTCCGAATACGGTAGCTCTCGCCCAGCCAACACAATGACACCAATGGCTTCCCCTTTAGTGATTAAAGGCAACAGAGCATAGTTGGGAAAAAAGCCCTCATCGTCGACGTCATCATTTTGATGTAAAGATGAATACTCCGTGCGGCGCAGGGAAATCGCCGACTCTGCGAACGGCAGAAGATGTTTAGGAAGCGCGGAGAAGTCGCTGACAAGCCCTGCGACTTGATGTTTAAATAACAGTGTCTGTTCACCCTTTTTTATCTCTAGCATGGCGGTGACTTTGCTTTCTGTGAAGGTTGCCAAAACCACCAGTGCTTTTTTGAAAGAGCGCTCTGAATTCCCCGTGGTCATGTACATGTCTTGCACCGTGTTGAATACAGAATAAAGCGCATTGCTTCTGCTTAGTGTGGCCTCGGTGTTTGACTGTTGGGTGATGTCCCGAATATTGATCACCACGTAAAAACTGTCACTGATCTGCTGTTTTTTCGCTTTTATATTTAGGTAGATGGCATCTGCATCTTTTCCTTGTCTCTGAATTTTATTGAAATCGCCATGTTCAAGTGCGCGTTCTTTTGCATTTTCTAGCACATCAATTAACGCCGTGTTGTGGCTGGATCTTAGACCGGCCAATGGGCCATTGCGTGGGATGTTCTGTGGAAGACCGATCAGTGTTTTCGCACGCTCATTCACGGAGACGGTATGACCAGATTCATCCACAACAATGACGCCGTCAGCGTAATTGAGAAGGATGGATTCCAAGTAGCGTTGGCTAAAACCGATTTTTAGAACAGATTTGGCGTGTCGCCACAAGAAAATTGAAAACGCGAGGGAAACAATCAGAAACGCAATGGCCAAATAGGTGCGCGTATAAGTAACGACACTTAGCGCCTTGTCTGCTCTGAATTCAATCACAAGACCAACAGGGTAAGTGCTGTGCCACTGCCAAATACCAATGGATTGCTCTGGTAAGTGACCACGAAATCCAAGCGTGTTTATCATGAACGTTTTTGATGTAGACGCCATTAAGTCTGAAGGAGTGGGGATATTGTTCTCGTCAGGCGAAGGCGCGACTTCAAGGCGAGTAGGCAGCGCAAATGAATCTGCTGGCGATGAGATGACTTCCCCGTCGGTATTCACAGCAAATGTTAAACGAGTGGGGCCTGCTTCTTGTGTCACGAACAGTTTGTCGAAATCGTGGGTGTCTCGTATCACTAACAATATTGGTGAATGGCTTTGGTTGTCGGTATTTTGTAGCACTGTGCCCATCGTGATGGAGGCGGCTTCATTGTCAGTCAGTATTTCTGGTGCGGAGATATACGTTTGTTGGGATTGAATGACGCTTGCATGGCGAATGTAGGCCTGTCTGAGTAACTCGAGATTGTCGGGTTTCAGGCTTAATACTAGCTCTCCTTTTGGGGAGAAAACGGCAAGATTATCAAATTGAAAGCTGTCAGCATAACGTTCAAAAGCGGTGTATATGAAGTCCGTACTGTGAAGCTCCCTGCCGTCATAGATACCACTGTCCGACAGTATTCTTCGTACTTGTTTGTCTCGGACAATGATTTGTAATTCTCTTTCTCTGTGTTCTTGCCAATCGCTGATAGCGCTATTCAAACTGCTCATCTCGGCCTGTAAGAAATAGTTCATTTTCAGTTCAGTATCTTGATGGATGGCGCGATAGAACCAAAGAAAGGTCAGTAGCAAAAGAATGATCACAGCACCGCCACTTATAAACAGCTGGGCAATTGTATGACGAGACTCGGGGCTAGAAAGGAGGAGGTGTGAGCGCATTTAGTCCTCGTTATTTTTCACCAGAGAAAACGGACTTGTATTTTGTGTCTTCTTGCACGACATGTTTCACCCACCAAAAGCGCAAAAGCTTAAAGAAATCCGTCTTATAAAAGCTTGGATCGGCTTGGCACTTCAACACCAAGAAGTCTGCTTGCTTCACCAGCCTTGCATGAATATCTTGGTGTATCTTCAGACGAGAATAATCACGCTCTTCCAATAACGCTTCTTCACGGAAAATGTGCTGTTTCACGTAGTGCTGGAAGCGATTTGAGACATCTTCGAAAGCATGGCCTTCATGATGGGTGACGATAAGGTCATAGGTATCATTGATAATGTTGAGCAGCTCTTTGTTGCTCGTGTCCAGCTCTTCATTTCCGACGGTGAAGCGGTCTTGCCACTTAATGAATTTTTTGCGGTCATCCTCTTCGGGCTTGGATGCTTCAGGGGTGGGGCTAGTTTGCGCATGCAACGGTTGCGAAGTATCTGCTTTTTGCCCATGCAAAAGCATATCGAATTCTTTAAGATCCTGGTCATTAAAAGCGACCGTACCATTAACTTGGAATGCGGTGGATTTAGCAGGATCTTGTTGATACATCGAGAAGTAATGCTCAATGGTTTTCTTTGGTTTTGCTTGTTGTGAGAGTTGAGTAATTCGGTCTTGCAATGATTGACGGTTGACCGGCTTGACCAGAAAAGCATCAACGTCAAAGGCGATACATTGCGCGATGACATGCTCGGACGCATTCGCGGTGAGGATGATGATTGGAATGTCATGAGGTAGCCCATACCTTCCGCTTCGGATCAGACGTAGCATTTCAAGCCCATCAATGGGCTCCATCTGTAAATCAGTAATGATCAGAGAAGGACGGTGATGAAAAAGCTTAGAGATTGCATCGGCGCCATCAACAGCGGTAATCGACTCTTTAAAGCCGAGCGACTTCGCCATAATCGCAATTGTTTCACGAATCATGTCATGATCATCAACGACAAGGCATTTCTCTAACATCTAGGCTCTCCAATTACTTACATGCACCTATTTAAGAGATAGCCTATATCGCTGATTTTTCAATAAAAGAGACAGTTGTCTCATGAGTATTTTTCGTGTGTCGGAGGTGGGTCTCGTTCTTGTGAAATTATCGAATAAACCAAAAGAAAATCATTGATATTAGAACAGTAGATAAAGTGCCCAATCGCAGCAGGCTAAGTGCACATACAAAGATACCTGCAATCAAGAAAGGGTTTTGAACTGAAATCTCCAATTCACCCTGAGGAAAAACCAAAAAAGGGACAGCTAAAGCCGTTAGCACCGCTGGTGCGCTGTATTTCAAAATGCGCTGCATCACCGGCGTGACACGAAATGGAATGCTTTTGGCGAGAAAAAAATAGCGTACAGAAAACGTGATGCATGCCATGCCGATGATCATTATCCATGTGTTCATTGGTTATCCTCCTTGGTGATGTTTTTTGTGGGGAGCAGGCTCTCGCAGAAAAAGCCCGCAACCATTCCCATTAACGCGGCCACGATCAAGGCATTGCTAATGCCAGCAAGGGTCAGCAGGACAATCGCGACGGCAGACACCACCACGCTCACCAAAATCGGAATATCCTTAATGGTGGGAATAACGAGTGCAATAAACGTGGCCGCAATGGCGAACTCAAGGCCGAGATCTTCAATGTTGTCAAACTGGCTACCGCCAAGCACGCCGACCAAGGTGGCAAGATTCCAGCAGAGATAAAAAAAAGTACCGGTGATCAACGCGTAATGGCGATCAAAATGCCCCATCTTTTCTGTGTGGACAGCACTCACCGCATACATTTCATCTGTCAGTACAAAGCCGAGCGCTACACGCCAGCGTAAAGGGAGAACCCGAATATATTGGCGCAAGTTAACGGAATAGAGGAGGTGCCTCGCACTGATCACAAACGTGGTTCCGAACAGGGTGCTCGCGGGTGCACCTGCAGCCATCATGGTGACCCCTGAAAGCTGCGCAGCACCTGCAAACACAAAGAGCGACATGGCCTGAGCTTGAAACGGCGTCAGCCCCGCTTGAATTCCGAGAGAGCCACAAAGCACACCCCAAGGTAGAACAGCAAGACTCAGAGGGAGCATATCTGCACAGGCACTTAACCATGTGCTTTTCGAGGGGCGAGACACAGACGATTCCTTTTGCATGTTTTAGTCTTTTGTTATGACGACATGACAGCCGTTATATCAATGCGCGGTTTTGAAAGCTTGCATGAAATTGCGCGCTGGTATTGTTTGGGTGTGACACCGATGGCGCGTCTGAAATGGCGATGCAAGTGACTTTGGTCGTGAAACCCACTGGCGATAGCGCAATCAAGGAGAGATAGGCCATTTTTCAACATCGATTGCGCGAGACGAATACGCTGTTGTATTTGATACGCATGAGGGGGAAGCCCAAAGCGAGCCTTGAACTGGCGAACAAGATGATACGGACTGATACCGGACAGAACGCTTAAGGTGTCAAGATTTACAGTGTCGGTGACATGCTGATGGAGATACTCTCTAACAACGTCCAACTGTGGCCCAATTTTCGCGATATCAACGGGTTGCTGAGGATGCTTATTGAAACGACAGGTTAACGTTAGGAGTATGTGGTGTGTGAAGGTTTCCGTGAGTAAGGTGTCTTCATTGTTTCGCAGCAAGGCAAAAAGTGTCAGGAGTTGGTTAGCCAGTTTCGGGTCTTGTTCTACCGCAAAAGGGAAATAGGGGACATCTGATGCCAGCCCAAGATCTTTTGTCACTGCTTGAAACTGTTCTTTAGTGGGATACATAGCTTCATAGGCCCAGCCTCCTTCACTGGCAGAATGGCCATCATGAATTTGGTCCGCATTGACCATGATAATGCTACTTGTTGGCGCAACGTGATAGCTTCCATTTCGCCAAAAACGCTGCGCGCCATGGCGGATCACACCGACTGTATAACCTTCATGTGTATGGCGTGAAAACGCCTGCTTTTCATACGTTGCTTGCAGGAGTTCTAGCCCACCAAGCAAAGGAGAAGCATTAAATTTTGCATGTTCCATTGCAGACCTTCATTGCCTTAGCCGCTTAGTATAAGGCAAAACCGGGATGAAAATTTGTACGAAATTGCGGGAATTGGTCACATGAAAGAGGCAAAACGAAGAAAGGACGCCCGAAAGCGTCCTTTTAAATTCTCTGCGGTTAGAAAAATTATGCTTTTTCTACGTTTGCAGCTTGTGGGCCTTTTTGGCCTTGCTCGATTTCAAATGTTACTTGCTGGCCTTCAGCCAGAGTTTTGAAACCGTCGCCAGTGATAGCACGGAAGTGAACGAATACGTCTGGGCCATTTTCCTGTTGAATGAAACCAAAACCTTTCTCTTCGTTAAACCACTTCACTGTACCGGTAGATTTAGACATGTTGTCTCCTGAATATATTTCTATCTGTTACTTTGCAAAAAGCATGTGGACCTACTAATGAATCTTTTATGGTGACAAATTTAACGAATATCTTCAGGACAACTTACTTATGCGAAGGTAGGGTGTAACGAAGTGAGTATTCAATTGCAGCATAAAACGCTCTATTAACCAGGTCGAACAATATTACAGCGGAGAAATCGAATGTAAAACAAGTGTCGATTATCTCTGCATCACCGTGTGCGTTTTGTCACTCAAATCGCGCTATCAAAGAACGGCTAAGATGACATTGTGCACCCTATAAAAATAGTAGGAATTTAGAGAAAAGAAAGTGAGTTATCTCTCGAAATTTAAAAAGAATTCTCAATTCCAGCTATTAATCAAGTGGTTATAGCTATATTTGGCGCCGTATTTATATCGATAATTCAACACCTTTCGGCGCAGGTTGTCAGGTATAGTAAGCCTTGCTAAGCGTTGAGCTTTTCCCATATCTTGATATGAATAGAGTGTCTGCAGACACGACATAGTTGTTTTGGCGCATATTTGTCGTTTTCTACGCGTGGAGGAACACAGTGAAAATTGGTATAGATTTAGGTGGGACCAAAATTGAGGTGATGGCTATCACTGAGAGTGGTGAAGAAGTTTTTCGCAAACGTGTTCCAACGCCTCAGCATGACTATCAGGCAACGCTACAAGCAATCAAAGGTTTAGTCGATGATGCAGAAGAAGCTGTCGGTCAAACCTGTACCGTTGGCCTGGGAATACCAGGCACCTTATCCCCGGTATCTGGCTTGGTGAAGAATGCCAACTCCGTGTGGTTGAATGGTCAGCCTCTCGATAAAGATCTTGGGCAATTACTCAACCGGGAAGTTCGTATTGCTAACGATGCTAACTGTCTCGCTGTATCAGAAGCGGTTGATGGGTCTGGCGCAGGCAAACAGATGGTTTTCGGTGTGATTATTGGTACAGGTTGTGGTGGGGGTATCGCGATCGATGGCCACGTTCACGTAGGTGGAAATGGTGTGGCTGGTGAATGGGGGCACAATCCCTTGCCTTGGCAAAATCAGTTAGACACTAAGCAAGCCTCGGAAATTCCCTGCTATTGTGGCAAACCGGGTTGCTTAGAAGTGTTTATTTCAGGGACCGGGTTTTGGAAGGATTTTGAACTGACCACAGCACAAACACTGCGTGGCCCCGATATTATCCAATTGGCTGAGCAAGGCGATGAAGAAGCCGAAGCCTGTATTCAGCGTTATGAAGATCGGTTGGCGCGTGCGCTGGCATCTGTGGTGAATGTGATTGACCCCGACGTGATCGTACTAGGTGGCGGGATGTCCAATGTAGAAAGGCTGTATACCAATGTGCCTAAGCGAATGTCGCAATGGGTGCTTGGTGGCGAGTGTGCGACGCCTGTCGTGAAAGCCAAATACGGGGACTCTAGCGGCGTGCGTGGCGCGGCGTGGCTTTGGTAAGCCCTCTCATTGTGAACCACTGAGTCACGAACTGAGTCACTAGAAGGTAAGGTAATCCATCACCTTGCCTTTTTCTTCTTTTCTTCTTTTCTTCTTTTCTTTTCATTTAGATTCACCTTTATTCACCGCACATTCTTTAGCAAAGAAATTCTTTCCGTTAATAATCCTAGTCCAGTCCCAATTTCCATCCTTTGATGCATTTTTAGTCAGCACATTTCGTTATGATGGGCCAAGATTTCAGATAGTTAAGGAAACAAAAATGGATTTTATTGCGCTGTTACCCGAACTGCTAAATACGTGGGTCATTTTGGCTATTTTGGTGGTCATCTTCTTGCGTTCAGCAGTGAAGTTTGTGCCGCAAAACACGTCTTATGTTATTGAGCGATTTGGTAAATATAACAAAACAATGGAAGCGGGCTTGAACATCCTCGTGCCGTTTATCGACCGCTTGGCCTACGTTCGCACATTAAAAGAGCAAGCATTTGATGTGCCAAGCCAATCGGCAATTACTCGAGACAACATTTCATTGATTGTCGATGGTGTGCTTTATATCAAAGTTGTTGATCCCGTTAAGGCGTGTTACGGCGTAGATGACTATATTTTTTCTGTCACTCAACTGGCGCAAACCTCTATGCGTTCAGAAATTGGCCGTATGGAATTGGATAAAACGTTTGAAGAACGTGAAAGCTTAAATACTGCCATTGTCTCTGCCATCAATGAAGCGGCACTGCCTTGGGGTGTGCAGGTGCTACGTTATGAAATTAAAGACATTGATCCACCGCGTTCTGTTTTGGATGCGATGGAGCGCCAGATGAAAGCGGAACGTGAAAAACGTGCTGTTATTCTTGAATCGGAAGGCGCGCGTCAGTCTGAAATTAACGTCGCGGAAGGTAACAAACAGGCCCGTGTATTAGCGGCAGAAGCGGAAAAATCCGAACAAATTCTGCAAGCTGAGGGTGAAGCACAGGCAATTCTGGCGGTTGCGCAGGCACAAGCTGAAGCACTTGAAGTTGTCGGTCGTACGGCGTCAACGGAAGAAGGTCAAAAGGCGATTCAATTGGATCTTGCTGTTAAAGCGATTGAAGCCAAAAAAGCCATCGCGAAGGAGTCTTCCGTGGTGTTGCTTCCAGACAGCCAATCGAGCGCTGCAGGCGTTGTGGCAGAAGCAATGAGTATTATTAATACCTTGAACGCAGGCAAAAAATAATGGATCTAATGGCGTATATTCAAGAACATTTGGCTGAAGTCACTGTGATCACTGGCTTGGTACTTTTGATCGTAGAAGTCTGGATACTTGGGTTGTCGACCATTGTTTTGCTGGCGTTAGGGGTGTCAACCGTTACCACTGGCGCATTGGTGTGGTTTGGGGTGATGCCTGCCACACTGACGGCTGTCATTGCAGGTTCCGGGATTGGAGCTGGGGTGTTAACCGTCTTGCTGTGGTGGCCAATGAAGAACATGCAAAAAACGGTTCGCCGCGAATACAATATCCATAGCGATTTGATGGGGCTGAACTTTGTCTTGGATGCGCAGCTAGACGCAACAAATCCGGCTACAGTTAGGTATTCAGGCGTAAATTGGAAGCTTGTACTTGGCCCTAAGTATCTCAATGCCACTGTGCCTGCTGGTGCTTCAGTCAAAGTGGTCGCGGTTGATGTTGGGAGGTTTACCGTCGAGCCTGTGGAAACAGAAGCCGAATAGCGACCACCATTTTCACGTGTATTCAACGTGATTGCCGCACAACTAAATTGATCACCTTACAACTAACTTGGGTGGGAAGAGCAAAGACGTATACGGTTTGCTTTTTTCACCTTTGTTTTTGACGAGCACCAACATTTCTTCAAATCCTCGATATGCCATTTCACGTATAGGCTGAGCGACACTGCTAAATGCCATTAGCCTCGCTGTCATGCTGTCATCAAACCCAACGACATCCACCCCCTTGATCCCGTGTTTTTGCAAAGAAATAAGCAACTTTTCTGCAGTAACATCATTCATGCAGAAAAAGGCGGTGGGTGGCTTTTTCTCTTGGTAGCAACGCATGACAAAGGCATTCAAGTCACCATCCGCTTTTACATCGAAGCAGCGTTCGTCTGGCAGTATGAAATGACGTTCCGTTAAGTATTTGGAAAAGCCATTCAACTTCGCTTCAAGGCCGGCCCTCACGCCCACATAGCCAAATTGGCGATGCCCCTTTTTAATCAGGTGCTCTGCGGCAAGTCGTCCGCCCTTTTCATGATCGACCGCGAAGCTGGTAATAAGTGAAGAGGTACGAGTCAGCATCACAACGGGGTACGGCAAAGCCTGAAGATGTTCAAGGAACCCCGTTTCGCATGTCAGCGGAAGCAAGAACACCCCATCAACGTTGTGTCGGGCGCACTCTTCAAGGTAAATGCGCTCTTGGTGGCGATCATGCCGACTGTTAAAAAACAAAATGCTGCGGCCGTGTAGATAGGCTTCCCTTTCTAGAACATCAAGAAACTGGCTGAAAAATGGGTTCGTAATATCCGGCACTATTACGCCGAACAAATTGGTGGGTTTGGGGCGCTTGCGTTGATGTGGTTGATAGCTAAATGCTGTCATGACAGCTTCCACTTTTGCCCGGCGGTCAGGCGAGACAGTGTCTGGCTTGTTCATTACGCGCGAAACTGTTGCGGTGGAAACACCCGCTAGTTTGGCGATTTCTCTCACTGTGCTCATTCTTGTTACCCGCTCATATATTGAACTTTTCTGATGGAAAGCCACCGACATTGTAGACCAAAATGTAACAAAAATTATTTGTTACATCACAGTTCCAATCCTCTCTTAGCGAAACCAAAACAAAGAACCTCTGAAAGCAGTTGTTACTGATGCTGTCAGTAAAAACCTGCCGTAAGCTTGCGATCTGCTCCGCGAAGGAGACAACACTTTTTGGAGACCTTGTTTTGAAACTACTGTCCGACCCGAAGTATGTTGCGCTGACTAAAGCGACATGGTCGATATTCGATGAATACCAACATGAAGTGGCATCAAGCCACTGGCGTCCTCGCTACCATATTTCTCCGGTGGCTGGGCTGTTGAACGACCCGAATGGATTCTGTTTTTTCAACAATGAGTACCACCTGTTTTACCAATGGTATCCGTTTGGTATTGCTCACGGAATGAAGCATTGGGCACATGTGAAATCTGACGATTTAGTGAACTGGTCTTCACCCACACTCGCAATGACCCCAGATACCGCTTACGACGCTCGCGGTGTGTACTCGGGTGCGGCTTACTGTGTAACGCAAGAAAACGGTGAGCAAGAATGCTTGCTCTATTTCACGGGCAACCTGAAATACGAAAACGATATTCGTGACGCGACACAGTGTGTAGCAACCCTTTCCAAAGATGGCGTGGTGACTAAAAGCGACAAAAACCCACTGATCCCAGCGGTGCCTGCAGGTTACAGCGGACATGTTCGAGACCCGAAAGTCTTCGCAGTTGGCAATGAATATCGCATGTTGCTTGGCGCGCAGACCGAGCAAGAAAAAGGCTGCGTCTTGGTTTATCGCAGTGACGATGCCATGGCATGGGAGCTAATGGGAGAGTTGGACGTCCGTTTTACAAACGACGATGACATCATTGGCGGCTACATGTGGGAATGCCCGGATTTCTTTGAACTGGATGGACGTGATGTGCTGGTGTTTTCGCCACAAGGTGTCGCGCCACAAGGCGAACGCTTCCGCAATGAATTCAACGTGGTGTATTGCTTGGGTCGAGCAGATTGGCGCACGCTAACTTTTGATGTTGAGGTGATGCAGGAGCTGGACCGCGGCTTTGATTTCTATGCGGCACAAACCATGGATAACCATCCTTTTGGCGAACGTATTTTGTCTGCATGGGCGGGATGTGGTGACCCCGATTACCCGAGTGATCGTGAAGGTTGGAGCAACTGCCTAACGTTCCCAAGAGCACTGACCATTCAGGACAATCAGCTTTGCCAGCGGCCCGTTGACGCCATTCAAGCACTTTACGCTGAACATCAGCAAGGTGAAGGCATGGGTTCAGGCATGAAGGCATTGGCAGCAGATATCCTAAACCGTTATCGCTTCACACTAACGCTAGATGGCGTGCAGCGCCTTACCACACTGAGTTTGTTGGCGACTGCACACGAATCACTAGATCTCATCATCGATGCGGATGAAAACCGCATCACGCTCGATCGCAGTGGTATGTCTTCGCGCTTTGCAAAGCAGTGGGGCGAGCAGCGCAGTGTGTTTTATCCAGTGGGTGAAACGCTGGAAATCGATGTGCTGATTGACGGCAGTATTGCGGAGATATTTATTGATGGCGGCCGGCTTGCGTTTACAGCACGGGTTTTTCCGCAATCGCCTCGCAGCCAGATTGAACTGCATTCGACGTCGAATATTCACTACCGCTTCAATGCATTCGAAATTTCTCCTTCAGTGAACACAGCCCCGATAACCGCAGAGGCGCTTGTTCAGCTGGATTTACACACGGAACCAACCAGAGAATCATAGGAATAATCATGGACTATATCTCCGTAGCCGAGAAGATCATCGCTTCTGTCGGCGGCAAAGACAACATAAAAAATGCTGAGCACTGCGCCACGCGTTTGCGCATTGTGTTGGTTGATCCTGAGAAGGTGGATGTGGATGCCGCCAAAGGCATCACAGAAATTAGCGGCTATTTTGCGCAGTCAGGCCAACACCAATTTATTATTGGTACAGGCAAGGTAAGCCACGTTTATGCCGAAGTCAGCCAGCTTCTAGGTAAAAGCGACGATTCGGGTGAATCATCTGGTGACTTCAAACAAGATGCTTACGCAAATATGACGGTGATGCAGAAAGTGGTGCGTACCTTTGCCGACATTCTTATCCCGTTAATCCCTGTGCTTGTTACTACGGGCTTGTTGATGGGTCTTCGCGGGCTCATGCTGCAATTAGGGGTGCCGTTCACTGACAATGGTTTGGCCTTGTTCAGTATGCTGACAGACACAGCATTTGCCTTCTTGCCGGTCCTGATTGCCTATTCTGCGGTTAAACGATTTGGTGGCAATCCGGTACTCGGTATTGTGGTCGGCTTGATGATGGTTGCCCCTCAATTACCCAACGCTTGGGCAGTGGCGGGTGGTCATGTAGATCCGATGTCTGTCAGCGTTTTTGGTTTCACGATTCCGCTGGTGGGGTATCAGGGTACGGTATTGCCGGCGATTTTTGCAGGTTGGTTTGTCGCGTGGTTAGAACAGCGTTTACGCCGCGTCGTACCTGCAGTTATGGATCTGGTTATCACGCCGTTTCTGACCATTTTGATCGCTATCAGTGTCATTATATTTATCGTTGGGCCAATGCTTCAAGCCGTGGAGCATCAGTCCACTCAGTTGGTCGTGCTTGGTCTAGATTTGCCATTTGGTATTGGCTACATGCTGGTGGGCGCATTGCAACAAGTCATCACTATCTCTGGTTTGCATCATGCGCTGGGCGTGATTGAAATCGGCTTGTTGAATGAAACGGGTTCAAATCCGCTTAACCCATTGATCACAGCGTCTATGGCTGGTCAGTTTGGTGCCGCCATTGCGATTGCGACGCTGCTTAAAAACAAAGTGAAAAAAGCGAATGCCTATAGTGCGTCGGTTTCAACCTTGTTTGGTATTACCGAGCCTCTGTTGTTCGGTGTGAACCTGCAATACGGTAAAGCCTTCCTTATGGGTATGATCGGTGGTTCTGTCGGCGGTATGGTGGCGTATATTTTCAATGTGAGCGCGTCGGGTATGGGGATTACTTTCATCCCTGGCATGTTGCTTTACACCAGTTCGGTGATGGATTTACTTATGTACCTTGCGGTAATTGCTTCAGCGTTCTGTACATCGTTTGTTCTTACGCGCATCAACAATCCAGTGCAGACTGCACAAGGTTAACCCGTCGTTTATCGCCTGCAAAACGCTTGTTTTTGATAAGGCAGCCTTTTTACGAAAAGGCTAAGTCGTGCTTGAATAGACCGCTTGAATGCGGTCTATGATTTTAGAACATGTTTTTATGGGAACGTATTCAATGAGTAAAGTGTGGTTGACTGGCGACGCGGTAGTAGATTTGATCCCTGATACTGAGATGACATACCTAAAATGCCCCGGCGGTGCGCCAGCGAATGTGGCTGTGGCGGTATCACGCCTTGGTGGTGATGTGGGCTTCTTTGGGCGTGTTGGCGATGACCCGTTTGGTCGTTTTCTTGCTGACACACTAAAACAAGAAAGCGTGGGCATTGATTATCTCGTGCTGGATCAGGACAAGCGCACGTCTACCGTGGTGGTGGATCTGGATGCCAATGGCGAGCGTAGTTTTACCTT
This sequence comes from Enterovibrio litoreus, assembly GCF_045679545.1. Lineage (NCBI taxonomy): Bacteria > Pseudomonadati > Pseudomonadota > Gammaproteobacteria > Vibrionales > Vibrionaceae > Enterovibrio > Enterovibrio litoreus. Next base: position 529,333 of record NZ_CP166195.1, on the reverse strand, counting down.
TATGGTGAAACCCAGCGCTGACCAATTTATGATGCCGGAAGATATCCCGACGTTTTCTGCTGGTGAGTGGCTGCATACTTGCTCGATTTCATTGGCGAATGAACCAAGCCGAAGCAGCACGTTTATGGCAATGGAAGCGATCAAAGCGGCAGGTGGTTTTGTTAGCTTTGATCCCAATCTTCGTGAAGAAGTGTGGCAAGACCAAAGCGAGATTATCCCAACTGTGATGCGCGCAGTTGCCATGGCTGACGTGGTGAAATTTTCTGATGATGAGCTGCTATTTTTGACTCAAAAACCAGATTTTCAATCCGCGCTGAAAGAGGTGGCCACGTTAGGCAACCCGTTAATTTTGGTCACTCAAGGGGCGAAAGGGGCATTGTTGGTGCAAGGTGACCGACAAACACTGATCACAGGTAAAGTGGTAAAACCTATCGACACCACAGGTGCAGGAGATGCCTTTGTAGGAGGATTGCTGGCTTATCTCGCCAAAGAACAATCGTCAGAACCCCAGTTACTTGCTAACCCTGAAACAGCGAAAAAAGCGGTGATTTGGGCAAATGCCTGTGGCGCGTTGGCGACAACGAAAAAAGGCGCAATGACGGCATTGCCAGACTTGACCAGTTTAGAGGCCTTTATTGCCGGCTAGATTGCCATGCCATGCAGCAAGCAACAGCTTTATCGATAAACGCTCACAAAAGCGCGGGATACACAAAAGTTCCCGCGTTTTTTACCGTCATAGCGGCACTTAATGGCTGTGTATGGATGCTCGTTGGTCTGCGGCATCACTCAATGTTTGGATCAGATCTGATCGATTGATAGGTTTGGTTAAATACGCATTCATCCCAGCTTGAATTGCACGCGTATGATCTTCTGAACTGGCATGTGCGGATAGGCCAATAATGAACATTGGCGCTACTTTATGATCTTGTTCAAAAGCGCGAATTTGATGGGTGATTTCGTAGCCATCCATGTGCGGCATGGACACATCAGTGATCAAAATATCGAAAAGGTTTTGTTTGTATCGCGCAATGGCGTCTCTGCCATCGGCAAAGAATTCAATATTGTCTGCGATATCCGCAAGGTAAAGACGCAGCACATCTCGGTTGTACTCAATATCATCCACCACAATGATCGACAAGGTTTGTAGTGATTCAGGAAGCATTGGCAGCACGTTGCCTTGTAATAAGTTTGGCGATTCAGAGAGCGTTTCTTTCAACACATACTGCAATTCTGAGAGTAACTGCAACATGCGGAGAGGCTTGGCGATGAAGTGTGCTTCGGAATGATTCGCTGCCATTTCTAACTGCTTGGTTTCGGGAACGACGCCAATAACGGGACACACCTGAGTCGTTTGCCACTCGCTGTCGATGGACAGCAGTGCGACAGCAACATCGAACTGCTTCTGGGTATGTGCAATGTCTTCAATCGAGGTGAGATACGTAATCTCTCCCTGCCAATATGCAAAGTATCGGTCCAGAATAGCGCGGTGCAGGGGATCGGCATTAACAATGGCGATATTCTTACCCGACAACACACCTTGGCCAGCGTCGCTTGCTTTAGGGGCTGCCAAGGTGATGGTGAACGAAAATCGGCTGCCTTTACCTTCTTGTGATGAGATGTCTAACTTACTGTCAAACAGCTTAAGTAGGCTTTGCGTGATGGACAGTCCTAGCCCAGTCCCTTCGTAACGTCGCGTGGTTGAGCCATCAACCTGTTCAAATGCCTTGGTGACATCACCGAGTTTACTCTGGGGAATGCCAATGCCCGTGTCTTCAATACAGAACGTAAATTTAAGATAACCGCCTCGCTCTGCGGGCTCGCCTCGAATGAGTATTTTGATGTATCCGTGTTCCGTAAATTTGACTGCATTGCCAAGTAGATTATGCATGATTTGACGTAACCGGAGTTCGTCTCCGATAACGTCAGTGGTGAGCTCAGGGGGAATATCAATGACCACCGATAGTTCTTTCTTCGTTGCGTTGATAGAACATAGCGTGGCGGTACTTTCTACCAGTTCCCGAACAGAAAAGGGGGCGCTGTTGAGAGAGAGTTTACCTGCTTCTAATTTTGAAAAATCCAGAATGTCATTGATGAGCTGAAGTAAATCTTTTGCAGAGCCGTTGATGATGGAAGCGAAACTTTGCTGTTCACGCGTTAAAGAAGACTCTTTTAGCATTTCAGACATGCCGATAATGCCGTTCATGGGGGTACGTATCTCGTGGCTCATATTGGCGAGAAATTCAGATTTCGACTTGTTGGCCAATTCTGCGGATGCGACGGCTTGTTTGAGCTTTTGTTCAAAATGGTGACGTTCGCTAATGTCGCGAACAATCAGCGCGTAACGGTCTATTGTTCCTGCGCTGTTGAGAATAGGAAAGGCACTGATTTCAGCCCATATTGTTTTGTGAGTTTTGGTTAGGCATTTCGCCGTGATGGTAATGATTGCACCAATTTCCATGGCGTCAGCGATGTCATACGCCGCCTCAACGTCAGCATGCTCACCAAATAGCAGTGTTTGAGCGTATTTATCGACAATCTCGTCTTCTTCATAGCCAATCAATTCGTTCAATGCTTTGTTGGTTCTGGAAATATGGCCGTTCAAATCAGTGATCAAATAGGCTTCATGCGACTGTTCGACGATGTCCGCGAGTAATTTATTCTGCACGGCTAGCTGTTTGTACCGATTCTTTTCGTGAGAGAGTTCTTCATAGGTTTTTGCCAGCGTCACGGACATATTGTTAAACGCTCGGGCAACCTGTGCGACCTCATCGTTACCCTTCACAGGCACTGAAATACCAGGGCCCTTTTGTTGAATTTCCAATGCGCCATGTTGCAGTTGAAGCAGTTGCTTGGTAAGCAGTGAGCCAAATCCAAGTGAGAATAATGCGACCAGCACCATTTCAAGCAATGCCAATGAGACGGCGTATTTCTGCGCGTCTTGGATCAGCTGGCTAAACGCTCTGACGTCTAGCCCCAGTTCAATCTGTCCGACTTTCCATTGGTCAATTTTGATGTCAGCACGGATATCATAAATGCCATCTTTGGTTTCAGAAGGAAGTTGGTTGTAATTAGGAATATGGGTGTCGTCTGAAACGCTTGATGATTGTGCCAACAGTTGGCCTTGATCATTGAATATACGAATGTAAGCGATGTCGCGGTTGCTTGTGGCCTCTTTGCTGAAGGCGCGGAGATTCGCCAAGTCAGTGGAGATAATGGCATCTCGAACGGCAATGGCAAAGGTGTCAGACAAACGCTCACCGTTGGCGATGATTTGTTGTTCATTGGAGTCACGAAGCCAGCCGATACCCGAGGCAATGAGAATGGCCAGTAACACCACTTCGATCAGTGCGATGCCTAATATGGTTTTGAGGCGAAACGTCATCAATTATGCCCCTTTTTCTTTCTAGTCAGGGTTAATGACAGAAATATTAAGCGCTCGAACATCATCCCAGTCTGCATCGGTCGCAGATTGAAACCCCTTCATATTGAGGGTTTTTAGTGCAGCTTTTCCTTCGGGGTTATCAGCGAGAGCAACAAACGCAGCTTGCAGACGTTTCTTGGTGTCATCGGAAAGCGAGGGGTGCGTGGCAACTGCATGCGGTGTGAACCCTTCGGTGGTGAAAAGGACGTTGAGTTTCTTTTTTGTATTCTCTGGCGTTGCGCCCAATGTACGAATAATGCCACCGCCCGCATCAAACAAACCATCGGCAACGGCCAAGTAGGCTGAATCGTGAGAGCCCACATAGTAAGGCTTAAACGTGACGCCTTCATTTTTTAGGGCTGCTTGTGTTAACAAAGTCGCTGCAAACGCAGCAGGCGCGGGAAAGGCGACATTTTTACCGTCCAAGTCTTTCAGCGAGGTAGTGTTGGAGTGCTTGCTGGTGACTAAAATGCCTCTGATCCGCTTATCTTTCACGTGGGCGATGGCTTGGTAGCCCGGAGATTGATTAAACACAGTAAAGTGGTAAGGGTTCATGTAAGCCAGATGGTACTGACCAGCCGCTAGCCGCTTTTCAAATTCAGGAATATTGGGGGCGGTTGCGAAGCGAATTTGCAGGCCAGATAGCTCACTGACTTGTTTTATCACTGGGCTCCAATCACGAATGAGCTTGGCAGAAGACTGTTGTGGCACAATGCCAAACACTAGGGGTTCAGACCCATCAAGTTTCGTTGCTGCTTGGGCGGATAGCGCCGTGGCTAGCCAAATTATAGATGCAATAAGTAGGGCAATATGCCATAAAGTTATTGAGGCGAGCTGACGTTTACTGACTGATCTCATTGCAAATATCACCTTAATATAAGTATGTCCTAACTATAGTACAGTGTGTCTCTTTTGCGCTTGGCTGGCTGCATGATTCGCCCGTGAATACACCAACTTGTGATTTGGGTGTAATGGTTTTTTTGTTCGTGTGGCGAGAAAAATCACGATGCGCTTTTTTCAACGTGATGATTAGGCGCTGCAAAATACAAAGTTCTACGGTAACCTTTGGGGTTAGCAGGAATATTGGTTGTACTGAGCTCGCAAAACGAAGCTGGGCTTGGTTGAAAGGGAGATTTCATGTCATCAGAAAAACTGAACACTAAATTAGTGTCAGCAGGAAGGAAGAAACAATATTGCCACGGCAGTGTTAACAGCGTGATTCAACGTGCTTCGTCGATTGTTTTTGAGTCAGTTGAGCAAAAGAAATCCGCCACCAAGCAGCGGGGCGAACGAGGGCTGTTTTATGGTCGTCGCGGTACCTTGACCCACTTTGCATTTCAAGATGCCATGACAGAGTTAGAAGGGGGGGCGGGTTGCGTCTTGTATCCTTGTGGTGCAGCGGCGATAGCCAACAGTATGCTCTCATTCGTTAAGGCCGGCGATCACGTACTGATGACAGGTGGCGCTTATGAGCCGACTCAGGGTTTTTGCAACACGATATTGGCTGACATGGGTATATCGACCACTTATTACGACCCCATGCGTGGTGCAGATGTAGCAACGCTGATGACGCCAAACACCTCGGTGGTATTTTTGGAAGTGCCTAACTCCATCACCATGGAAGTGCCAAATATTCCCGCGATTGTCAGCGCTGTTCGTGCAGTTAACCCAGATGTGGTGATCATGATTGATAACACCTGGGCGGCGGGTATTTTGTTTAACGCGTTCGAGCACGATATTGATATTTCTATTCAAGCGGGCACGAAATATATCGTGGGGCATTCTGATGCCATGATTGGAACCGCGGTAGCGAATGCACGTTGTTGGGAACGTCTTCGTGAACGTTCCTACTTGATGGGACAAATGGTTGATGCCGATACAGCCTACATGGCATCTCGTGGCCTTCGCACGTTAGGTATTCGTCTTAAGCAACATCACGAGAGCAGCATTGCGGTGGCGACATGGCTAAGTGGTCACCCTGACGTGGCGCGAGTGAATCATCCTGCCTTGCCTGAAGCAATAGGGCATGAAAACTATCTGCGCGATTTTTCTGGAAGCTGTGGTTTGTTCTCATTCGTGTTGAACAAGAAGCTGACTGATGAACAAATCGCTGCGTATTTGGATAACTTCACGCATTTCAGCATGGCGTATTCGTGGGGTGGGTATGAATCTTTGATTCTGGCGAATCAGCCCGAAGAGCTCAATGCCATTCGACCCGCTGGGCCTGTTGATTTTGAAGGTACGCTAGTACGTGTGCATATTGGCTTGGAAGACGTTGAAGATTTGATTGCTGATCTGCAAGCGGGTTTTGAACGCATTGCCTGATTGAGCAATGCGGCAAACGAAAGAAGCGGAAAGGATTCCGAGAAAAACACAAAAACGGCGCAATGCGCCGTTTTTCTATGGGATAGGTTGTCGGGTTTTTACTGATTCATAGTGTTCGACCGTCGGAAACGGGTCATAGAAATGATGAAGCAATGCTTTCCATTCCAAATACCCTTCTGATTGCCTAAAACCCTCAGTATGGTCTTCCAATGTTTTCCAATTCACCAACAGCACATAGCGATTCGCCTGTTCCATGCATCGGCGCATATCATGGCTGATATAACCGCGTTGTGACGCGATAATGGCTTGTGCCTTGGCAAAAGCTGCTTCAAATTCTGCCTCTTGTCCGGGAATGACATTGAGTATGGCGACTTCTAGAATCATCTTCTCTCCTTGAACATCATCGACGCGCAATCGTCTTGGCGTTGGTCGCTAAAACAATCCTCCTAGACAAAGCAGCGCGTATTTTTAATTCGCTTGGCTGTCTTTGTTTTTCAGCATTTTCAATGTTGCAGCCAAATCTTCAGCGCTATCATGAGCACTGGTATTGACAATGTATTTGCCATTAACAAGGAAAGTAGGTACTGAAACAATGCCCGATTCAGTGGTGATTTGGTCTGCTTCTTCTAGCGCAGAAAATAGCTCGGCTTGTTGTGTTTCGTTGAGATCGTACGGGCTAGTTAAGCCGAAATCTTCAAATACTTTGCCCAACTGCGCTTTGTTTTTTTCAGCGTCATCTGTCTGCCCTTCTTGGACATACTTAAATAGAGCTTGAACCAGTTCTTCAGACGGTTTGCCATCAGTTTGAGTGACGGCGGCATAATAGATCAGTGCTGCAAAGGTGGCGCTTTCATTGAAAGTGACATGGGCTTTGCCGATGTTAACGCCGGCAGCGGCTTCAATGGTGGGGATAGCACTTTCCATGGAACGACAGTGGCCGCAAGAAAGACTAAATACTTCGGTCACAGCGGGTAAATTTTCCACAGTAACAGGCACTTCTAATGTGGTGTATTTTTCAGAAGCAGACGGAGCATCATCACTGCAAGCGGTCAACGCAACAGCGGCAAAAAGAGGCAGTAAAAATCGTGTTAGTTTCATGTTTGTTCATCACTTTCTGTTAGCCAGCACCAGGCCAAGCGGGAAATTAAGAACAGGGATTATAACGCAATTTTTGCGGCTAGTAGGTTAGGAGAATGTAATAAAAAAGCCAGTCAGCGAACTGACTGGCAAAGGCTTAGCGCAGGCTCTTGGGCTTATTGTTGTTTTAGGTTAATCAATGATCATCTTGCTTTGCATGACCATTGCATCGATGACCGAGGTGCTGACTTGCTCTGATGTCATGCCGGAAATGTCGACGCTATAGGCGGATGCCATGTCTTCCAAACTCATGTTATCGAAGACAACTTGTTGGTCGACGCTGCCATCCCCGTTGGTTGAAATATTTAACACGGCATGGCCTTCACCGTCGTCTATCAATGATAAAAAGCTTTCGAGCGTGTCAGCTTGTTCGGCTTGCAGTAAGTCAGATAAATTAATCGCATCTTGCGCGGTATCAAAATCGGCAATGTGGTCAACCGCAGGCTCGTTGGATGTGCCTTGGTCGCCATAAAGGAAAGCAAAGGTATCTGACCCCGCGCCACCCGCCATGACGTCATTGCCTTGCCCGCCGAGGATCAGATCATCGCCGAGTCCACCATCAATGAAATCATTGCCCGTGCCACCAAGAATGATATCGTGACCTGCGTTACCCAGAAGAACATCTGCGCTGTTGCTTCCTGCGATGCGGTCATTACTGTCACCGCCCGAGAAGGTCACATCGTCAAGTGAAATGACATCAGACAACGATTGGCTGAGACCACTCAGAGAGGCGTTAGTAATTGCGTTCTCTGAACCGCCAATCGTCACATTGACTTCGGTTTGTGCCCCGTTGGTCGCCGTGAGTGTAATGACTTCGGTAATAGTATCGTTGTCGCCCAATGCAGGTGTCGAACGTGGGTCCAGAGTGTAGGTCCAACTTCCATCAACCAACTCCAGTGAGCCGTATTGTCCACTGACCGTCGTATTGGCAAATACAGCTTGGCTATCGTTGGCGTCGACATCGAGCAATGATAGTGTGCCATGAGCCGCTAGCGAAGCAACGGCACCATCGACAAAGTCGGAATATGCCATTGAGCTTGGTTGGTTGGGTGTATCTCGAATGTACTCCATTGAAATACCCGGTGTGATAGTTGGCCCATCAATCTGGATAATCACTTTTCCTTGTTCGTTTGCATCGTATTCGTAGCCGCCGTCCCGGTCTAAGTCCACATCGAGAACCGCGAAAGAATAAATGTTGCCGCTGCTGTCTTGGTAATCAAACTGATAATCATAGGAGGCGGTGTATAGCACGCCGTTGATTTCCACTTTTTGTGATGAGTCTTGAACGTACTCGTTTGAATAGGCATCACCATCCATTCGGCTGTCGGTATCATAAATTCGGATAGTAGAACCTGAGTCATGGAAATTCAGTGTCGGCTCGTTACCGATGTACTGCATATCGCCACCGGAGAACGAATAACCATCACCGAGCACAAAGGCATTGTTGATGTCTATGTAATCCTGCGTTGCTGAGTCAGGCGCGACAATGGTGGCGGAATTTGTTCCCACCACAAACGGCGCATCATCAGTGCCTGTCACCGAAATAACCACATTTTGCGTTGTGCCATCAGTGGCGGTGAGCGTGATGGTATCCTGCACAAAGTCCGTGTCCGACAGGACTTGAGATTTGACAGGATCCAGTGTGTACGTCCATTCGCCATCGACCAGGGTGAGCGAGCCGTATTGGCCGTTAATGGTAGTATTTTCAAACTCGGGCGTGTCATCGGCATCCACGTCAGAAATCGAAATCGTCCCACTTACCTTGATCACATCATCCGCATCGCCTTCGGTTACGGCACCCGAGAAGACGCCCGTCACAATCGGCGCATCATCGGTGCCTTGAATGGCAATCACGATTTCATGTTTGCCACCTTCGGAGTCCGTGATGACGATGGTTTCTAATGTTTCTTCGTCAATCGCCGAGGCTTTGTCTGGGTCAAAGGTATAAGTCCAGTTGCCATTGGTCATGGTTAACGAACCAAACTCGCCTTGAACGGTGGTGTTTGGCAGCGTTGGCGTGTCGCCAGAATCCACATCCGAGACAGACACTGAACCACTGGCGGTAATCGGGCTTTCCTGCTGTTGGGTGGCGGTGACGTAGAAGGTGACATCGTTGTGGTCTCTATCACCCCCGCCAACGATATCTTCCCAAGCGGAATAGGTGCCCGAATTATACTCGTAGTCATAGCCGCCATTCTTCGATGCATCAGAGACAAAGGCAGTGCCTGATGCGCCGGATTGAGAGGCCGTCACACCGCCTCCCCCAAAGCTGAGGCTGACACTGCCAACATTGAAGCCTTTGCTGTCGCCATCTGGGATTATAAACAGCCCGACTTTTTCGCCGCCTGCGGTGTTGATGTTAACGCTGGTGCCGTTGGTGTAATGGGCATTATCAAAGATGATGGCTGCGCGAACGACATTACCGCCTGCATCCAGCACGTAGTAACCCACACTGTTGCTATAAGAGGCGTCAGAGCCAACATTGCTCAAGTTAAGGTATAAGTTATCGCCATTGCTAACATCCCACGTACCGTCACTTCCTCGACCAACCGTGACGTTTTGAGAAGAAGCACTCGTATCGGTGATGGTTGCTGTTGATGTACCTGAAAGCACGGCAGCATCATCTGTGCCTGTGATATCGATAACAATATCTTGGGTCGTGCCATCAGAGGCGGTGACGGTGATGGTGTCTTGCACCACCTGTCCTTCATTCAGTGACTGAGTGGCGTCGTTGTTCATGGTGTAGGTCCACTCGCCGTTCACCATTTCCAGTGATCCATAAGTGCCGTTGTGACTGCTATTAGGGAAGTCTACCGCATCACCATCAAGGTCAGTCACCGTGAGTGTGCCGCTTGCGGTGATGGTGTCTCCAGCATTACCTTCTGCCAAGGCTGCGGTAGTCGTGCCACTTATCTCTGCCGCATCATCCGTACCTGTCAACGAAATCACGATGTCTTGTGTTGAGCCATCGCTAGCGGTCACCGTGATGGTATCCGTGACTTCTTGGTCTTGATTGAGCGATTGAACCGCATCGCTGTTGACCGTGTAGGTCCATTCGCCGTCCACCATCGTAAGGCTACCGTATACACCCGTGATGGTTTCGTTGGTAAAAGTCGGCGTTTGGTTCGAATCAGGATCCACGATATTGAGTGTTCCTGAGGCGCTTTGTGTGCCCACATCTTCTATGATCGCCGCGGTGGTATCGCCAGTGATCACAGCAGCATCGTTTGAGCCCGTTACCGAGATAACGATGTCTTGGGTTGTGCCATCAGTCGCCGTCAGTGTGATGGTGTCTGTTGCGGTTTGGTCTTCTCCCACAGATTGAGATTTATCTGGGTCTAGGGTATATGTCCATTCCCCGTCAGTCAGGGTTAACGAACCGTATTCTCCTTCAATCGTGGTGTTTTCAAAGGAAGGTGAATCCTCACTGTCGACATCAGAAATGCTGAGTGTGCCAGACACCGTAATGTCTGAGTGGTTGCCAAAGTCGAGCTTAACCGTTGTTGACTGACCATCGCCATCGACAAGGTAGTAACTTCCATCGGATGTTTGAACAATAACCGGTGGTGTCATGTCATTTTCAATGTCAGTGATCGTGGTTTGAAGCACGAAATCACCTTCTTGATTGATGGTGTAAAGGTCAACACCCTCGGTGGCATTAGGCATAACAAATACGGGCTCGCCATCGACGTACCCGGCAGATGACATATACGCACCGTCACCGGACACGGTGTCGGTCAATGTCATTGAACCATTTGCACCAACTTCAAATATGGACGCGTTATCACTGCCGCCACTTGATACAATCGCATAAGTGGTACCATCACCTGTTTGATAGAAGTTAACGGAATTCCCGTCACTTAGATCAAGTTGTTGGCTGTCGACGAGCGTCAGCCCTCCAGTGGCACTGTTTACGGAATAGATATTGATGCCATCAGTGCTGCTGGACGCGAGGAAGGACTGGCCATCAACAGTCACAATGTCGACCCCTGACACGACATCACCTGCTGCGATCGAATTGCCTGTTTCGGCGAATTCGCCCGTTTCAGGGTTGTAAGTGAAGGTATCGATCGTGTCGCCTTGTGGTCGGGTGACAAACAGATATTCTGTGCCATCCTCCGCTTCAAAGGTCACATTCTCGCGCACAATCCCAGTTTGTGAATTGCCAAAAGTGATCCCTCCATTGTTGGAAAATTGTCCGTCGGCTGAAATTTCCCATGCGGTGATCGACCCACTGTTCTGAGAGGTCAAAAAGAGCGTGGGCTGACCATCAATGTTAGAGACATTGGACTGCGTCAGACCGTTACCCAGCGCACCAATATTGATACCTGCCTCTTGCAAGGCTGCCGTGATGTCGCCACTGGAGGTTGAAATTACTGTACCCGCGGTATTATCGTAAGTAATGCGGTCGGTTTCGGTTAAAGAACCATCATTTTCTACGCGCGAAATGATGGTCGTTCCGCTGTATCCAAACGAGGTTGAAATCACGAAAGGCACACCATTAATGGTGGTGCTGGTTGTATTCCAAGCACTATTGCTATCGCCTGTCGTTACCTCTCCTGATTGGATGTTCCCACCCTCAGACGCATTGAGGCTAAAGCCACTTGCATCAACACTCGCGGTGAAAGTGCCACTTACTTCAGCAGCATCATCTGTACCCATTACCGTGATCACAATGTCTTGCGTTGTGCCATCAGAGGCGGTGACGGTAATGGTGTCTGTGACTTCTTGGTCTTGATTGAGCGATTGCGCGGCTTCTTGATTGAGTGTGTAGGTCCATGCTCCATCAACCAAGGTCAGCGATCCATATTCACCCGCCAAGGTGCCATTCGGAATGGTTGGCGTGTCGCCGGTATCCGCATCCGTGATCGTGATGGTGCCTGACGCGGTTTGTGCGCCCACGTCTTCAGTGATCGCCGCGGTGGTATCACCGGAGATCACGGCAGCATCATCAGCGCCTGTGACATCAACGGTGATCTGCTGCACCGTGCCGTCCGAGGCGGTCAGGGTGAACACCTCTTGCTCGGTTTGGTTATCGTTAAGTGCGTTGGCTTTAGCTGGATCGATGGTGTAAGTCCATGCGCCGTCCGTTAGCGTAAAGGTGCCGTAGTCACCGTCGATCGTGGTGTTGGTAAAGCTTGGCGAGTCACCGTCGTCCACGTCAGAAATTGACAAGGTGCCTGATACGCTGGTTTCTGGTGAGTCTGCACCTAAGTCAATCCCGCCAGTGGTGACACCGGTGACCACAGAGGCATCGTCACTGCCTGTTACTGTGATGGTGATTTGGTGCTCAGAACCATCCGACGCAGTGACCGTGATAGTGTCGGTCGCAGAATCACCTTCACCTAACGACTGGGCTTTGCTTGGGTCGACCGTGTACGTCCATTCACCGTCGGTCAGAGTGAGGCTACCGTATTCACCTGCCACCGTGCCGTTTTCAAGGGTGGGTTGCACCGTAGCATCAGGGTCGTTGATGTTGATAGAACCCGATACCGAAGCCTCGCCACCTTCAGCCACGCTTGCCGTGAGATCCCCGGTGACCGCAGCGGCATCATCCGTGCCTTCAACAGTCACGGTGATTTGATGGGTCGAACCATCAGAAGCGGTTAAGGTGAAGACATCGTTCGCAGATTGGCCAGCCGGTAACGTCTGCGCTTTCTCTGAATCGACGTTGTACGTCCAATTTCCATCCACCAAAACAAGTGAACCGTATTCACCTGCAATCGTGGTGTTGTCGATGGTCGCGGTTTCGCCGTTATCGACATCACTAACATTTATCGAGCCTGAGGTTGAGGCATTTTGGTCGGTCACATCCCCTGTGGTATCGCCAGTCACAACAGCCGCATCGTTCATGCCTGCAATGGTGATAACGATGTCTTGCGTCGTGCCATCGGAGGCCGTGACCGTGATGGTATCGGTTACGGTGTCGCCATCAGCCAATGATTGAATAGACGCGCTGTCCGCCGTGTACGTCCATGCGCCATCCACGAGCGTGAGCGAGCCATATTCACCCGCCAACGTACCATTCGGAATGGTTGGCGTGTCGCCGGTATCCGCATCCGTGATGGTGATGGTGCCTGACGCAGTTTGTGCGCCCACGTCTTCAGTGATCGCCGCGGTGGTATCACCGGAAATCACGGCAGCATCATCAGCGCCCGTGACATCAATGGTGATCTGCTGCACCGTGCCGTCCGAGGCGGTGAGGGTGAACACTTCTTGTTCGGTTTGGTTATCGTTAAGCGCGTTGGCTTTGCTTGGATCAAGGGTGTAAGTCCATGCGCCGTCCGTTAGCGTAAAGGTGCCGTAGTTGCCTTCAAGGGTGGTGTTGGTAAATGTTGGAGTGTCATCTGCGTCTGCATCTGAGATGGAAAGGCTACCAGAGACTGAATTGGCGTCGGTGACATCTACATAGTTGATAGAATTCACGTCGGTATATGAGCCTTCAACAACATTGAGATTGGTACCAGGCAAAATGTCTGGGCCACCAATTTGAACCAACAGTGTCGTGCTAGTTCCGTCACCATTGTCGATTGATAAGACGCCCATGGTGAACACATTGTCGTAGACGTCTGTGTATTCGACGGTTGCAGTGACAGTAACAGGGTAAGACTGACCGTCGAATTCGATGGTTTGGTTTGCTGAGTTGTTTAGCTGACCATCACTGTCTGTAATGGTCGCGCTGAATCCCGCTGAATCGAAATGCATGGAGTTAGGCTGTGAATTGGCGTTGAACTGTTCGCCATCCACATCGATATCATCCCCCAATACAAAAACATTGTTTATTGTGATTTCTGGCACAATCTGCGCGGTGACATTGCCTGTGAAATCGCCACTCACAACGGCGGCATCATCTGTGCCTGTAACTGAAATCACCAGTTCATGGGTGCCGCCCATGGAATCTGTGATGGTAATGGTGTCGGTGACTTCTACGCCTTCACCCAATGCTTCGGCAAGCTCTGGATCTAAGGTGTAGGTCCAGTTGCCATCCACCATGGTGAATGAACCGTATTGCCCTTGCTGATTGGTATCAGGCAGGGTTGGATTGTCATTGGTGTCTGGATCGCTGATAGAGAGGCTGCCGCCCGTTGTGTACGCGCCCGTTTCATCGCTAACGCTGCCACTGGTCTCACCGCTCAATACGGCGGCATCTTCGCTGCCTGTAATGGTAATAACGATGTCATGCACTGTGCCGTCAGAGGCAGTAATGCTGATGGTGTCGCTGGTGGTTTGGCCTTCATCTAAGTACTGCGCGAGATCGGGGTCTAGGGTGTATGTCCAGTTACCATCGACGAGGGTTAGCGAACCGTATTGTCCGTCAGTTGTGCCATTTGGCAGTGTGGGATTTTCACCCGTGTCCACATCGATTAAATCAACTGTGCCTGTCACCGTGAGGGTTCCACTACCTTCCACGATTGCGCCAGTCGTGTTACCGGTGAGCACAGGCTCTTGATCCGTGCCAGTGATGGTGATGGTGATGTCGTGAGTCGAACCATCAGATGCCGTGATCGTGATAACATCTGTTGTCGTTTCTCCTTCAGGCAAAGAGGCCACACTGTCAGGGTTCAATGTGTACGTCCATTCGCCATCTACCAACTCGAGTGAGCCATAGTTTCCTTCGACAGTGGCGTTCGGCAAAGTGGGTGATTCACCCGTATCTGGGTCAATGATCTGAATGAAACCTGTCGCGGTGAGATCATCGCCGTCGGTCAAGGTGCCAATGGTATTCCCTTGAAGGAAAGGATCGTCATCGGTGCCAGTAATACTGATCACAATGTTCTGTTGTGTGCCGTCACTAGCGGTCAGAGTTATAACGTCAGTATCTACTTCGCCCGCATTGAGTGTGCTGGCGGCTTCTTTGCTCAAGGTATACGTCCATTCGCCATCAACCAGTTCTAGCACGCCGTATTCGCTTTCAATGCGGGTGTTTTCGAACGTGGGGGCGTCGTCGGCATCGACATCTGAAATGTTAATGGTTCCTGATACAGACAGGGTGTTACCCGTGGTTGTATCCACGAGGGATTGACCAAACTGACCACTGACGACAGGGAGATCGTCGGTGCCAGTAATGGTAACGGTAATGTCTAATGGCGTGCCATCTTGGGCGTAGACAGTGATGGTGTCAGGAAGCGGATCTCCTGCATCCAAGGCATCAAAGGTGTTGCTATGGGCGGGATCTGTCGTGTAGGTCCAGTTGCCCGCGGTATCAATGGTAATGTCGCCAAACTCGCCAGTGAATGTGCCTGCTTGGAAGGTGCTCTGACCTGTGTCTGCATCCGATACATTGACACTACCTGATGTTGATAATTGGCCATCGGCTTCGGCGACAGACACCTTGGTCATTCCACCAAACACTGCCACGTCATTGGTGCCGTCAATCGTGATCGTGATGGTTTGAATGGTGCCATCTTCCGCGCGAACACTGAGCGTGTCTGTCAGTTGCTCACCATCGCCTAAGCGATTGATCGCACCTTTGTCGTCTGAGGTGACGTATGTCCAGCCTCCGTCGGCATCAATGGTGATTTCACCCCAACGTCCTGCAATGGTTTGCGGGGTGAACACATTGTCATTGCCATCAACATCCGTCGAGGTCAATTGGCCGCTGGTGGACAGGGTGCCGTCGGCTTCGACGATCGTACCAACAATATCGCCGGCAATCTGCGCCGGATCGTTTGTCCCTATGATGGTGACAAGAATGTCAGTTTCTGTGCCATCAACTGAGCGCACTGTGATGGCATCAACGCGTTGTTCGCCTTCTTTAAGTGTATCGAGCGACGTGCTTTGAGAGGGGTCCGTGGTGTAGGTCCAATTTCCCGCACGATCAATGGTGACAGAGCCAAAATCGCCCAGATAGGTACCTGCTAGCATGAAGGATTCACCTGCATCAGGGTCGACGATATTTAATGAGCCATTAACGCTGAGCACGTCATTGGTTTCATACACATCGCGGCTGGTAATCGCGGAGAATACAGGCGCATCATTCACACCCTCAATAGTAAGGACGATTTGCTGTTCAGTGCCATCTTCCGCGCGTACCGTGACGACCTCTGTGAGGGTTTCTCCTTCGGCTAAGCGTTCAATAGCGCCCGTTGGGTCGGTGCTTGTATATGTCCAGTTGCCGTTCTCATCGATGGTGACTTCGCCACGAGGTGTGGTGAGTGTTTCCGCGATGAAGGCGTTGTCGTTACCATCAATGTCAGCAGAGGTAAGGGTGCCAGAAGTCGACAGTGTCCCGCTGTTGTCAGAGACGGTGGCGGTAATGTCACCGCCGATAATGGCATCGTCATTGGCGCCATTGATAGTGAGCGTGATGGTGGTTTCTGTACCGTCGACGGAGTAGACGGTGATGGTATCTGTTACCTTTTCCCCGTCCGTCATCGAGTTGATGGCCGCTTTATTGCTGTTATCTACTGTGTATGACCAGTTCCCAGCACGGTCAATAATCACCGTTCCCCATTCCCCCTTAAACGACCCAGGTTGCATAAAGGACTCGCCTGCGTCGGGGTCAACAATATTGATCGAACCAGCTGCCTTCATGATGCCGTCACTTTCCGTTATTTCGCCGGAACTTATGGCAGAGAAAACGGGCACGTCATTGCTGCCTTCAAACGTCAGGGTAATACGTTGTTCGGTGCCATCGGCAGCTCGTACGGTGACATATTCGTTAAGGGTATCCCCTTCACCAAGCCTTTCGATTGCTCCCGTTGGGTCGGTCGATGTATAGGTCCAGCTACCATCTTCATTGATGGTCATTTCGCCACGCAGTGTTTGAATGGTTTCTGCAATAAAACGGTTATCTGCCCCGTCAGCATCACTGGAAGTGAGATTGCCTGAAGCAGTCAATACATCGCCATCTGTAATGGTGGCCGAAAGATCCCCCGAAATTTTTGCTTCAATGTTCTCTTCTTGAGCATTTGATGCGCGATTGAACAAGTTGGCATATCTCGCAGAGCTGAGCGATTCGACTTGGGCGCCGGTTAAACCGGCGGCAAATAATCCGCTGGTGTCGAACATTTCGATGCCGCTGACTCCGCCTCGGTACCCATTCGATTCAATGATGACTTGTTCACCAGCGGAAGAACTATTGAGTTCTTCGCCTGCTGCGGTTTCAGTGTCTTCAAGTTGCGTTGGATCATCTCCTTCTTCCAATGCGGCGATAATACTTTGCACATCAGAAGGTAAATCTAGGCTATCGAACCCTTCATCGTTAAGCAGCAGTGCTTCATCCAGCACGTCGACTTGTTCGCCATCCTCAGTCACTAGCCATGCATTTTTGCCGTTTGGCACTGAAACTAGATCGCCAGTTTGCAACTGCATGTTTGCTTGAGCTGGACTGATTTGACCATCCGGTTTAACCACAAATGCCTGTCCAACAACTTGACTGAGAACCAAGGTGATAGCCATAAAGAACTCCCGTTAGTTTTTTGCTTCAAAAGTGAAGCTAAAGATTCATATGTGACTCATTGATTAAACCTAGTACACAAATTTCACTGCTGATAACCGAGTTGGGGGATGAAATCGAGGTTTTTGATAGTTTGTGTTTCATATGTGAGACGTATGAATGCAAAGCACTTTTTCGAAATGGCTTACCAGCATTTTTGATGGCGTTGCAGGGGAAGGATCAGGGCGTTGAATTATTTTCTCAGAGGCTGTTTGAATGGCAATTTTATCGATGTCGCTGCACCAAGTTGGCAGTGAAGATAAAAAGACACTAGTTTTAAATAGAAATTCATTGGCTCATCAATAAGACGACAATGGGGATTTCCTTATGCTGACAGCGCATTGGGCTGCCCGAAACGTCAATGTTTATTTGGCGAGCGATGTAAGGCGCACAGCGCTTGTATGAAACAAGTCTAAAGGAAGACCCAATGAAAGGTTTGGTGAAGAACGAGCCGCTAATCGTGCTTGTTGATGAAGATCTCTCTCACATTGATTTTCACCAGCAGGTATTGAGCGAAAGTGGCTATTGGCTCCGTTCAGTGGCAACACCTGCGAAATTAACTACGATTTTGGAACAGCATCCGGTCAATATTCTTGTCCTTAATATGGACTTCAATTTTGAAGGCGGTGAGTCGTTAAACGCAGCCGTAAAAAGAATCCGGCTACTTTCGACTTGTAAAGACACTCGCATTGTTTTGACATCAAATGAATATTCCCCAGAAAAAAAACAAGCCGCTTATCGATCCGGCGCGAGTGATTTCTTGACCTATCCCATCGCGCCGGATGAACTTTACCTAAAAATGGAAACGCACCTTGTTGCGGGTGCCCGTAAAGGTATTTCAGGTGCGTTGAGCCGCAGCTTTAATTTGTTGTCTGAAATGAATATGGCGCTTTATCCGCTTGTCGCAACGGCGGTGAGTTGCACGCAAATGCTGAAACAGACATCACTGAGCAATAAGCAATCTGTCTATGTTGAAAGCATTAGTGGGGCCATGAAGCGCGCGTCAGTTATCGGCGACAACTTGCGTGATTTTGAAGAATTGTCGGTTGGCTCTATTGCGCTCGAAAATACGCCCTTTGATCTTGGGCAGCTATTGGAGAGCCTGCGCGACTACCTTGTCGGTGAGGCGGAAAGCCGTTCTGTGGAGTTGCTGTTTAGCGTGCCATTGGATGTACCTCGTTCGCTGGTTGGCGATCCGGACAGATTGCGAAGAATTCTGCTGAATTTAATCACCGAAGCCATTGTCATCGGTGGCGGATGTCCGATCATTTTAAGCATTAATGCGGGAACACTTTCTGAATCGAGCGTGACGCTTGAATTTGCGGTGCATCAAAACATCACTGAAGACGCGTCGCCATGTAATGATTTGGATGAACTTGCCGAACGTGCGTCCATGGCAATGTCTGAGTTGGATGAATCACTAAACCTACTTATTGCGTGTTATCTCATCGAAAAAATGGGTGGCGAGATCCATCAAGAAGGGATGGGGGAAGATTCCGGCATCTATTTCAACCTTGAACTTCAAGTCGCCAAAGTCAGCACTGACAAAAGCTTTGCCGTACCCGTTGATTTGCGTGGACTGAGAGTGTTGGTTGTTGATGACAATCCCTCATCTATCGCTGTGCATTCGGCAATTATCTCTTCGCTCGGCTTTCATTGTGAATCTGCCATCGATGTCGACAGTGCGTTTCATGCCATAGAAGAAGGGTACTTAGATCTCGACGGAGAACCGTTTGATCTCGTGTTACTCGATTGGCATATGCCCGGCAAAAAAGGGTTTCATTTGCTTGAGAAACTGCAAAGCGACATGACGCCCGAACAAATTCCTTTGGTGATTGTGATTAGCGCCTTTGACCGCGCTATCATCGAGAAAGACCGTGGAAACGGGAAAATTGATGGCTATTTGCATAAACCCATTTCGGCTTCCGTGATGTTTGACACCATGATGGAAGTGTTGGGTAGAAACTTGCCTAAAACCCACCGTCGTGTGTTGTCAGCGCAAGGCCAGTCAAACGGTGTCACCGTGAGTGGAGGCGGAAAGCGTATTCTTGTGGTTGACGATTTGCCCATTAACCAGCAAATCGCCCGAGAAATATTGATCAGCAATGACTTCCAAGTCGATATTGCCGATTCTGGTCGACAAGCCTTATCGAAAGTGTGTCCCGCGCCAGAACTCTACGATGCCATTTTGATGGATCTGGAAATGCCTGAAATGAACGGGCTCGAAGCAACTCGGATTATTCGAGAAACGGCAGATAAAGCATCGCTGCCAATTTTTGCGTTAACCGCCCATACCATGGAGCGCGACCGCCAGCGTTGCTTTGATGCTGGTATGAACGAACACATATCCAAGCCCCTTGATGCTGCCGATTTACTTCAGAAATTGGCGGTTTATCTTGAGTTAGCGGTGACGTCCACAGACACAGCAGCAACAAACGTTTTGGTCTCGAATGACGAGTATGAATACGTGGATGTCAGTGATGGGATCAAGCGGGTGATGGGCAATGAAACGCTCTATTTCAAATTGCTGAGTGATTTTGTACACCAAGCCAGATCGCAGGAAAACCAAGTTTGTACGCTTATCGAATCCGGTAAGTTGACAGAAGCGGCCGAGAATGCGCATACCATTGCGGGTAGTGCAGGGAATTTGTCCGTTATTGCGTTGAGAAATTCTGCCAAGCAACTACAAAACACCCTGCTAGCCCTGGAAGATCACCAAGCGCCTTTGAGTCAATTTCGACGTGACATTGATAATGCCATTAAAGAGATTGGCGACATTTTGCTGAAACGGAGCAAAGTGGCGTTATCTGCGGTTGCTTCTTTGAATAAAGAGACATCAGTACAAGACAAACCAGACAGCTCTTCAAAAAAGGAAAGGTTCCAGGAAAGGTTGCTCGATCTTGAATCGCAAGTCATGGCGCAAGACATGATGGCCATCGATAACTACTACAAGATGCTGGTTGATTTTTGCGAAATGGCGACCAAGCTCAAGCCGATCGGAGACAAACTGATTGAACTCGATTATCCCCAAGCATTAGTCGTGTTGAAAGCGTTTAAGCGCGAACAAGGGCTCAGTGAGGAAACGGTGGAAGTGGGAGGCAGACCGAATGCAGGTTAATCATGGTGCTGTAGACAAAGATACGGTGTTAATCATTGATGCGTCCCCGAATAGCATTCGCATTCTCAACGCCATACTCGGTGAAGAGTATCGGGTTATTTTTTCTACCACAGGTGCCACCGCGCGGGTGTTGATGAAGTCAGAACAGCCAAAACTCATCTTAATGGATGTCGATTTGCCTGACATGGACGGTTTTTCGCTTTGTCAGTCATTTAAGAATGACCTTGCTACAAAAGACATCCCCATCATTTTGTTCACCGAACATCAAGAAGATGAAGAGAGAGAGATGGGTTTACGAATTGGTTGTGCGGACTACATTTCCAAACCCGTTTCACCGGCAGAAGTGAAATTGAGAATTTACAATCAACTGCGTATTCGTCGAAATGAAGAGTTGATTATGCAGCGAGCCTTATACGATTCGCTAACAGGGCTAGCAAATCGCAATTTAGCGTTGGATCGCTTGCGCCATGCCATTGCGCATGATTTACGACGTGGGCTATTAACCGGGGTCATGCTGCTTGATATTGATAACTTCAAAATCATCAATGACACATTAAGTCACGATGTTGGTGATCAGGTACTGATTGAATTGTCACGGCGCATTTCTAAGGCTGTACGAGAAGTCGACACCGTCGGGCGTGTGAGTGGGGACGAATTTTTGATTGTACTCCCCGGGCTACATCAAACTGAAAATGCTAGTCAGGTTGCCAGCAAACTGAGAAAAGCCCTGAACCAACCCATTCCTATCAATGGCGGTGGCGAAGTACATGTTACTGCCAGTATCGGTGTATCAATTTCCCCGCTAGATACAGATGATTTCAAACGATTATTCGCGAATGCAGACATTGCTAAGCATCAAGCGAAAAATGGCGGGAAAGATTCATATCGTATGTTCACGTCTGAAATGAATGACAATCTACACCGCCGCTTGCGGATTGAATACCACCTTGTCTGGGCGCTGGCGCGAAATGAATTTTCCGTCGTTTACCAACCATTGGTTGATCTTAAAACCGATGAGGTCGTGGGAGCAGAAGCCCTATTGCGTTGGAACAACAGTGAGCTTGGGGCAGTGTCACCTGTCGAATTTATTCCGATTGCCGAGCAGACCAATATTATCAACGAAATTGGGAAGTTTGTTCTCATCAACGCCATTCATGATTTTGCCCATCTCAAAAGTGCTTCAGGCAATTTACTCAATGTTGCCGTGAATATCTCGCCGCAACAAATTCGACTGCCGAGCTTTATCGAGGATCTTAAAGAGATCATGGAAAACGAAGGGTTCACGCCAGAAAGGCTTGAACTGGAAGTAACAGAAGGTCTGCTGCTGAGTAATCAATTACATGTCAAAGAGGTGATATCCAAATTGCATGATATGGGATCGGCGCTGTCGATGGATGATTTTGGCACAGGCTACTCCTCGTTGAGCTACTTGCTGCAGTTTCCTTTTGATGCATTAAAAATTGACCGAGAATTTGTTGATGGAATCACAGACATTGAACTCAACGAAGCACTTGCGACGGCCGTGATCTCCATGGCACAAGGGCTCAAAATGAAAACCGTCGCAGAGGGTGTTGAAACACAAGAACAGCTTGAAATGCTCAAATCAAAAGGGTGTGATTTAGCGCAGGGCTACTACCTCAGCCGTCCTCTTGCCATTGACGCGTTCCGTTCGTTTTTGGGTGTTGAAGATGCAATGGAAGCGCAATCTGATGACAGCGCGTCTGAGACCGAGAAAAGCGAACTCTAAGCTTGCAACGCATCGTCATGATGTCCGTCGTTGTGCCTTTTTCCGCAGTGAGTGAGTCTTTTTGGCTATGCTCAAGATTAATGTGAGAAAAAGGAGGGAGACAAGATGAAATTGATTGTACTTTTTTTGATGGTTTTGTTTGTATCAACAGGGTGTCGTTTGACTAGCATTGAAGGCGAGACTGAAGACGTTGAGATTAAAGTCAATTCAAAAGACCATGGTGATAACGACGATGATAATCGCTCTGACGGGAAATTTTGCCCACCGGGGCAAGCCAAAAAAGGGCGCTGCTAAGCGCTTTTTTTTCATCTGAGCTAAAGCTGAGTCAATGTTGGTTACTAAAAGTTAACTGGTTGACGGTCGGGTGAAGGTTACTATAAGTTACCTTTTTGTCTATTTTCATTGAGGTTGCCATGAGTAAAAAAATCAATATTGATATCGTCTCAGACGTCGTTTGCCCGTGGTGCATTATTGGCTACAAACGTTTAGACAAAGCCATAGAAGAATTGGGTCTGCAAGAGCATGTGGTCATTGAGTGGCAACCCTTTCAGCTTAACCCCCATGTTGGCCCGGAAGGTGAAAACTTACGTGAGCATTTGATGAAAAAATATGGCACTAGCCAAGAAGACAGTGTGCGTTCACGCCAACAACTGAGCAGCTTGGGGGCAGAGCTTGGCTTTACGTTCAACTTCTTTGATGAGATGAAAACCTACAACACGCGTGATGCACATTTACTGCTCGACTATGCCAAGTCACAAGGAAAGCAAATGGTATTGCAGCAGCGTCTTTTTGACGCCTACTTCTCGGAGCAGCAGGATATTTCTAGTCGAGAGACACTGGCTAAATTAGTGGCAGATGTTGGTTTGAATGCCGATGAAGCGATGGCGGTGTTAGACGATGCAGAAGCAGAGAAAGCGTTAGGCAAAAGCCAAACTTATTGGCGTGAACTAGGTGTCTCTTCTGTACCAACCATTGTGTTCAATCGAGAGAGCGCTGTCACTGGGGCACAGCCGGTTGATGTGCTTAAGCAGATTTTGAAAGAAGTGCAATCTCAATAATAAGACCATTGATGCTTTGAGCGTTCATTAGAATGCCCTCAAATAAATCGGTGACAAGGAAGTACAGATGAATTTGTCGGCACACCCCCTGTGGCGAAAACCAAAACACCACCTAGATACTGAAGCATCCAGTGACCATGTACATTGGATGGAGCTTTTTTATGATTTGGTGCATGTCGTTTCCATCTTTGTGCTTGGAAACTTCTTGAGTCATCACCTCAGTGTTGCAGGGTTTGCTATCTTTGCCTTGTTGTTTATTGTCGTCTGGTTTGCTTGGTTCGATCTTAGCCTGTTTAACTCATTGTATGTCAGCACAGACATTTATCATCGACTGCTCATGGCTGCACTGATTGTCACTGTGATGCTAATGACGGCGTCCATCAATACGATTGACGCAGGTGGGTGGAGTTTCTTTGCAGTTGGTTATGCGTTAAACCGTTTCATGATCGGGGTGCTTTATTATCGTGCACGCCGTATGGGGAATTCAGAAGCCTCACTCCCCAGTGAAATGGCGAGAAATTACACGATAGCAGCCAGTATATTTGCAGTGAGTGCGTTTGTTCCTCAGCCTTATGGCTATGTTGTTTTCACCTTTGGCATGTTGGTGATTTGGGCGGGCTTTGCGTTGCCCAAAATTGGCACGATCCGCTTTGAGCGCATTATTCCCAGACTTGGTCACATGGCAGAACGTTTTGCATTGTTGTTGCTGATTGTTGTCGGTGAAGGTTTTTTCAAACTAGTGATTACCTTGTCTGAAGTGGGCGTTGACAAGGTGAGGTCTGATGTATTTGTTAACTACATGATAGGTGGATTTTCAGTCTTTGCGATGGCCTGGATTTATTTTGACTTTGCTGGCAACGGGAAGCCACGCAATACCGATAAGCGCACTTTGATTCAATGGACGTTGTCTCACCTTCTACTCATGCTTTCTGCAGTATGTGTCGGTGTGGCGTTGTCCGCTGAAGTGAAAATAGGCTTTTGGGATCACTACCCATTAAAATACGCGATTCTGGGCTGTTTTGGCCTTGCGGCATATCTTTATAGTTTACTGCTCATTCAAAACGTGATTGAAGAGCGTGAAGCACACCGTTTTGCGACAGCCAAAATACGCTGGGTTGGCATAGTACTTTCATTTTTAACCTTGGCGTTGGTGTCCTTTGTACCCGCATTGGTGGGGAATTTTATTTGGGGCATGGCGCTGTTCTCGCAGATCATCATCCCTGCCACGAATGCCTATCGGATATTTTCTGCCGAAGAAGCGCACAAAACAGGCTGATAGTCAATGCGAACGTTGGACAAGTTGGATAAGGCGTTACCAGAAACGGTCAGCCCATTTCAAATAGCCGTGTTGGTACTCTCTGTCTTTGTGGTGCTCTCCTTGATGGTGGAAGTGCTGTTTCCGTTATCGGATGAAACGAGAGAGATCCTGCTTTATGTGGATACGCTGATCTGCGGCGTATTCTTTATCGATTTTGTACAGCAGTTTCGCGCCGCCAAATCTAAGCTGGAATACATGAAATGGGGATGGTTAGATTTGATTTCGTGCATTCCCTTAATGGACGTGAATCAGTTTGCACGTATTCTGCGTGTCGTGCGGTTAATACGTGCCATAAAATCCATTTCGATGCTCACCCATGCCATTAGCGAAAACAAGGCCTCTTCCTCGCTACACTTTCTGATCGCTTCTTCACTTATCATGATGGTGTTCGGTTCCATCTACGTACTTTATCTTGAGCGTGGTATTCCTGGTGCCAATATCCAGACTGCTGCCGATGCATTTTGGTGGACTTTCATCACGATCACCACGGTGGGCTATGGCGACTTTTATCCCGTCACGTTGGAAGGTCGTATTGTGGCCATTCTACTGATAACCATGGGGGTAGGCATGTTTGGTAGTTTCACTGCTGTGTTTGCTTCTTGGTTGATCGTGGAGCCTAAGAATGCGGAATCTGATGAGCGCGAGCAGAGGTCGTTAGACAAAGAGTCACAGGAAAGAGCGGAGCTTCAAGCTGAAGTGCAGTTGCTTCGAGAGGAGATTCGGGATCTCAAAATGTTGATAAAACAGACGCGCCAGTGATCTTGCATACATACCCAAGCATCTTTAGGTTGCTTGGGTATATATGATGCACGGATATATTCGTCATAAATCCAAATGCAGCCTTAACATGTCTTTATGTTGTACCCCTTTTTCCCAAATTGGCTCGTCATAATTATTTAAAAAATGATCTTTTATCACGCCTGATACACGAAATCCCATCCGTTGATAAAAGGCAAGTTGATAACCAAATGTCCCTGTTCCTAATTCTAATCGTTTCATTTTCTTGTTTCGTGCGAACTGAATAACGTGCTTCAGAAGATCTGTCCCACACCCATTGCCGCGACATTCTGGTGAGACGGCAATATTGAATAATTCAGCAAGATAAGTATCAGTTTTTTTGACTACGCAAGCAGCAACGACTTGCTTATTTTGAAACCCAGCAAAACACCAAGAATCTAATAAATAAGACGCAATGCTTGCTGCTGATGGATCGGCTTCCAAAAGCAATGATGGGGGGACGACACTTGGCGCCACTTCCGCGAATGTTACTCTGCTGGCTAATGGGCTTTTAAGGGTACTTAGCATGTTACACACCACTTGATGGATTCATGTTTAATATCCAGTTCCTGTTTTTCTAATGGGTTGATTGGTCTGAATCACAGCCTTACAGCCTTGCTAGGTTGCCAGAGTATCGAAAAAAACAATGGCATCAACATCACGCATTGCCCACATTTTTGGCGTTTTATACAAGCAGGTGCGTGGGATTATCACAAATGGGTCAGCAGATTTGATCTGGCGAAATGTATTTATGACTGCTCTAAATTGTGTCTTGCTAATTTTCGCCTAAACATCATTTCTTTGATATGCCATTCCAAAATGCACACGATGAAACAGGCGGTAACAACCATCAGCAAATAAAGTGGAAAGTGTTGAAAAAAATCTTCGATGACAGCGGGATCTTCGAATAAATATAGAGCGATAAATCGTCCGCTTATTAATGCAATGCTACAAATGAGAAGCCTTTTTGAAACGTAATTCAACATGCCATTACGACGTGTTTGTTTCCAGTTGAGGAATTGATGATCCTGATCCATGGTGAAGCAAAGCCTTCGTTAAACGTTAGCTTCAGAGGATAATTTTTTATTGGACACAATTGGGTGACAGCTCACTATTATGCGATCTGATTAATATTAATTTGCACTTTGTTACAATTGACGTCCATCAATGCCTATCGGTTACCTGCACGATTGTAGAAGCGAGGGGCGTCTTTTCGGGGAAGGTGTATTAAGTTGAGGTTGGTTTGGATGGCAGTATTCACAGCCAGTGAGGTAGGTGTGCCTAGCGTAATCAATGTACCAACGCCCGCCAATACGGCTTTTTGCACCAACTCGACGCTGCATCGACTTGTGACGAGAAGTGTATGAGACGCGTTTAGTACTTTGCCGCGTAATGCCGCCCCTAGCACTTTATCAAGTGCGTTATGACGTCCTATGTCTTCGCGACAAAGCAAAATATCCCCCTCCGCACTAACCAGCAAAGCAGCATGTATCGCCCCGCTGATATGGCCGAGCGACTGCCATTGGCGCAATGTGTCGCGCAGCTTAAGGATCTTGTCATTGTGCAAAGGCTCTGCATGACTCAGCGCATCCAAGTTGGGTATGGCATGTTCCAACGATTCCGCACCACAGATGCCACACCCTGTTCTTCCCGCTAGGTGACGCTTAGTGAGCGACATTCGCGCGTGGGCCCGATTCGCTAAGGTGACCTGCGCGAGCAAGGCATCTTTTTCTGTTTCCACCGTGATCTCGTGGATCTCGCTACTGTCACGAATAATGCGTTCACTGTAGGAAAACCCATAAATAAAATCTTCGATGTCTTGCGGGGTCACCATCATCACAGCGTGGCTCACACCGTTATAGCTGATCGCGACAGGCGTTTCTGTTGGCAAGGTAGAAAAGCATGTTACGTCGTTCTCATCATCCATGTAGTGATGAAGAGAATGAGGGGGGAGTGTCTGATCGCCTTGCACCATTGAAGCAGCAGGGCTGGTTTTGGGTTTTGTCATTGTTGACTCATGGTTGTGTGCGCGTACTTGATTCAATATCGGTCCGCGACAGCGGGATTGGAGCGACCAACTAGATGGCCTTTACAACATAGCATAGTGCTAACCCGAGAAGTGTACTCACGTAGTTTGCGAAAAAGTGATTTACGCCTTGTCGCAAACGCATTGCCTGCAGGCGCAATTTCGCACTCTGCCCTTGCTGAGCGTCTTTACCATGAATGAGATAGCGTGGCGGTTTCCCGCCCGACAGCGATGAAATGACTACACTTTTGGTGCAACCCGCCTCCGTTTTCATCAGGGGGATTGGATTCATCCGCGACTCAGGACAAGGGAATGACAGACTACTCAGGATTCGGATTGTTTAAACATGCACTTACCTTCCATGAAAACTGGCAGCGTGTTTGGCGCAACCCCACACCTAAACCTTATTACGATGTCATTATCGTTGGTGGTGGTGGACATGGCTTAGCAACCGCGTATTACCTTGCGAAAGAGTGTGGCGTGAAGAACGTGGCCGTGATCGAAAAAGGCTGGCTAGGTGGCGGCAATACTGCGCGAAACACCACCATTGTTCGCTCGAATTATTTGTGGGATGAAGCGGCGCAGCTTTATGAGCATTCCCTCAAACTTTGGGAAGGGTTGTCGCAAGAATTGAATTTCAATTTGATGTTCAGCCAACGCGGCGTGCTTAACCTTGGCCATACTTTGCAAGACATGCGAGATATTGAGCGTCGTGTGAGTGCCAATCGCTTAAATGGGATTGATTGCGAAGTGCTGAATACGCAAGCGGTTCAAGACTTAGTGCCGTTGCTCGATTGCTCCGAAAATACCCGTTATCCCATCATGGGTGCAAGTTGGCAACCGCGAGGCGGCGTGGCAAGGCATGATGCGGTGGCTTGGGGTTTTGCGCGTGCAGCAGATCAATTAGGGGTGGATTTGATTCAGCAAACCGAGGTGACGGGTTTGCGTATTGAAGACGGTAAAATCAAAGGCGTAGAAACCTCAAAAGGGTTTATCGGCGCTGAAAAAGTGGGCTGTGTCGTGGCGGGGAACTCCGGCGAACTGGCACGCATGGCCGGGATGACCTTGCCGATTGAATCGCATCCTTTGCAGGCCATGGTATCTGAGCCACTTAAACCGTGTATTGATACCGTGATTATGTCCAATCAAGTGCATGGTTATATCAGCCAATCTGACAAAGGCGATTTGGTGATTGGTGCAGGTATTGACGCTTACAATGGCTTTGGTCAGCGCGGCTCGTTCCCTGTGATTGAGCACACCATTGCCGCCATTATCGAAATGTTCCCTTTCTTGAGTCGTGTGAGAATGAACCGCCATTGGGGCGGCATTGTCGACACCTGTCCCGACGCATGCCCGATCATCAGCAAAACAGACATCCAAGGGCTGTATTTTAACTGCGGTTGGGGAACGGGCGGCTTCAAAGCCACACCTGGTTCCGGTCATGTGTTCGCCCATACCCTTGTTAATGACAACCCTCACCCCCTAGCAGCCCCGTTCAATATTGACCGTTTTGTGTCGGGTTATTTGATTGATGAGCACGGTGCAGCGGGTGTTGCGCACTAACTACACGCAGTGATGGAAAAGGAACTGACATGCTACGTATTTACTGCCCTTACTGTGAAGAACACAGAGAAGAAGACGAATTTACCTACGGCGGTGAGGCGCACATCGTTCGCCCGCAAGACCCCGATGCCCTGAGCGATAAAGAATGGGGGCATTATCTGTTTCACCGCAAGAACATCAAAGGCAGTCACCGTGAAATGTGGTTTCACGCGGCAGGCTGTCGCAAATTTTTCAACGTGCAGCGCAACACCGTCACCTATGACATTGAGGCGGTGTACAAAGCGGGCGAATCTGCACCGAGTGCAAACGGGGAGGCGGGGGCATGAGTCAGATTAATCGCTTGCCTGAAGGCGGAAGGGTTGACCGTAATTCGTCGCTGACGTTCACCTTTAATGGAACCGTCTATCAAGGGCACAAAGGTGACACCTTGGCGTCGGCGTTGATCGCCAATGGCGTCAAAGTGGTGGGGCGCAGTTTCAAATATCACCGCCCTCGCGGCATTGTTGGTGCTGGGGCGGAAGAGCCGAACGCGATCTTACAGTTGGGTTCGTTGCCATCGACTGCTTTGCCTAACCAAAGGGCAACACAGACAGAATTGTATGACGGCTTGAATGCCCGTGTGGTAAACGCTTGGCCAAGCCTTGAAAAAGACGTGATGGGGATGGTGGGTAAAATTGGTGGCGCCATGATGCCCGCAGGCTTTTACTATAAAACCTTCATGTATCCCGAGTCGCTGTGGCCGACGTATGAAAAACATATTCGGAATGCGGCAGGGCTAGGCGAAGTTCCCGGTGCTTGCGACCCTGACAAATACGACAAAATGCATCATCACTGTGAGGTGTTGATTGTCGGCGCGGGCGCAGCGGGCTTAATGGCGGCGAGCGCACTGATCGGGCAAGGGCTTCGCGTCATATTGGTCGATGAGCAAGCCGAAATGGGCGGCAGTCTGTTGCATTGCCGTGAGCAAATCGATGGCAAACCTGCGGACCAGTGGGTTGCTGATACCCTTGCCAAACTGACAAAAGATCCTGATTGCACCTTACTGCATCGCAGCACCGCATTTGGTTACTACGACCATAACTTCGTTGGGGTGGTCGAGCGGAGAACGGATCACCTTGGCGAGGTAGTGCATGGCGTTCGACAACGCCTTCATCATATTCGCGCTGAACGTGTGTTATTGGCGACGGGTGCGATTGAACGCCCGTTGGTCTTCGGCAATAACGATTTACCCGGCAGCATGTTGGCGTCCGCGGTGTCAATTTACCTGCGCCGTTATGGCGTGGCACCGGGCGACACCCTGGTTTTGATGACCACCAATGATGAAGCCTATGACACGGCGATAGATTGGCATGAAAGCGGTCGAACCGTCGCCGCCATTGTCGATACGCGACCATTTTCTGACGGTGAACGTGTTCAACAAGCCAAAGCATTGGGGATCACTGTGCTCCAAGGCCATGCCGTGATGAACCTGAAAGGCGGACATGAAGTGACGGGCGCTGAAGTTGTGCCTATCGATAAAACAGGCAGCAGTGTTACGGGAACCACGCAAGTGATTGCCTGTGATGTGGTGGCAAGCAGTGGAGGCTGGAGTCCGGCGTTACACTTGAGCTGTCACACGGGTGGACGCCCTGTGTGGAATGAAGATATTGCCGCCTTTGTGCCTTCAAACAGTGTCAAGGGCATGGACTATGCCGGCGCTGTGGTCGGCCAAAGTGCACTGGCAGACGTGATGAAAGATGGTGCCGAGGCCGCGCTACGAGTGGCTGAAGCACTGAATGTTTCACTCGAAACGCCAATCATGCCATTGGTGGGCGTAGTGGCAACAGATTTGGGCATGGCACTTTATCTGGCGCCGCACCGTTTGCCGGTCAGCCGCGCGCCAAAACAGTTTGTAGATTTTCAAAATGACGTGACCGCGGCAGGCATTGAGCTTGCTGTGCGTGAAGGCTATGAGTCGATTGAACACATCAAACGTTACACTGCGATGGGCTTTGGGACGGATCAAGGTAAAACAGGCAACATCAATGGCATGGCTATCGCCGCCAATGCCATGGGTAAAACCATACCTGAAACGGGCACGACAATTTTCCGCCCTATGTATACCCCTGTCACCTTCGGTGCCTTGGCGGGACGTGATGTCGGAGCCATGTTTGATCCTGTGCGTTACACCGCCATGCATGCATGGCATGTTGAGAAGGGCGCGAAATTTGAAAATGTCGGACAGTGGAAGCGCCCTTGGTATTACCCGAAAGGGGATGAAACCATGGCGCAGGCACTGGGAAGAGAGTGCCGTGCGACTCGTGAAAGTGTCGGGATTTTAGACGCGTCCACCTTGGGTAAAATTGATATTCAAGGCAAAGACGTTCGCGAGTTTCTCAATCGCATTTACACCAACGGCTGGGACAAGCTGGCCCCAGGACGTTGCCGCTATGGCCTGATGTGCCATGAAGATGGCATGGTGTTTGATGATGGTGTCACTTCTTGTATTAGCGACGATCACTTCTTAATGACAACCACCTCGGGCGGCGCAGCAGGCGTATTGCGCTGGTTGGAAATGTGGCACCAAACCGAATGGCCTGAGTTGGAGGTGTATTTCACTAGCGTGACCGATCATTGGGCCACCATGACCATCTCAGGCCCGAACTGCCGCAATGTGCTTAAGCAGTTAGTGGGCGATGAAGATATCTCCGAAGAAACCATGCCCTTTATGAGCTGGAAACCGATGAAGGTCGCTGGGGTGGAAGCGCGTGTATTCCGAATCAGTTTCACGGGTGAACTGTCGTTTGAAATCAATGTGAATGCCAATGCGGGTATGTACGTCTGGGAGCAAGTAATGAAAGCGGGTGAGCCGTATGACATTACCCCTTATGGCACGGAAACCATGCACATTCTGCGCGCTGAAAAAGGCTTTATTATCGTCGGGCAAGACAGCGATGGTTCCGTCACACCGCAAGATCTTAATATGGGCTGGATTACCGGAAAGCAGAAAACCTACAGCTTTATTGGTCGTCGTTCATGGGCGCGAGAAGACACATCGCGAACCGACAGAAAACAGCTGGTGGGGTTGAAGTGTACCGAACCTAGCAAAGTTATCCCAGAAGGGGCGCAAGCGGTTGATAACCCAAATCAGCCCATTCCGATGACCATGGTTGGGCATGTAACGTCTTCCTATTACAGTGAGGTTTTGGGCGGCTCTATCGCGCTGGCGCTGATCAAAAATGGCCTAAATCGTATGGGGGATCATGTGCATTTCCCCTTAGCGGATGGCACGGTGTTGGAAGCGCAGATTTGTAGCTCGGTGTTTTACGACATCAAAAATGAAAAGCCGCTAACAGTCAAAGACGCAGATGTGTCGCCATTGTCAGAGAGCTTTGTGGTGAAAAATGCTTTGCCGCTGAATCATTTGGGCAAAACCCATCCCACCGCACCGGGTGTTCATCTTCATGAATACGACGGGGTGAGTCAGTTGATCCTTCGTGGTGAACCCACAGCAGAATTCGCGGCGAATGTTGAACAAGTACTTGGGCTCTCGCTGCCGACATCGGCGTGTACATCATCCGTATCAGATAACCATGAAGTGTGGTGGCTATCGCCCGATGAATGGTTGTTGTTGAGTTTCAAACAAACCGCACAACAAACCGAATCGTCGTTACGTGCTGTATTGAGCGGGCATTTTCAGGTCGTCGATGTATCTGGCGGACAAACCTTGCTTACGCTGACGGGATCGCATGCTATCGATGTGCTGAAAAAATCCATGCCCTATGACGTTGACCCGCGTCATTTCCCGATTGGGAAGTGTGTGGGAACGACGTTCGCCAAAGCGCAGGTGTTCATAAGACACCGAAATGAGAACAGCTATAACCTTATCGTAAGGCGAAGCTTTGCGGATTACGTGGCATTGTGGCTTCAAGATGCAGGCGAAGAATATGGCATCGCGCTCGATTGCTAAGTTAATGAACAAACTTTCTTCGTTGTCATTTCTCAATCAAAATCAGCCCGCCATCAGCGCGGGCTTTTTATGGCTGGCTATATCAAATGAGGAACGACATTCCTGCCAACGAACGTAGTGAACTGGCTATGATCAAACAAAGCCAATACAAGAGAATGCACTGTTGCCTGTGATCACCGACCCTTACTTCTATCTGTTAGCCGCGCCAGCGGTGCTGATCTATGGCATTGGCAAAGGTGGGCTGGGCGGTGCATTGGGGATCATTGCTGTGCCTTTGATGGCCTTTGCGGTTGCTCCGACGCAGGCAGCCGCTATCTTGCTGCCGATCTTATTGGTCATGGATTTTTTTGCGGTGCGATACCACTACAAAAATGCGGATTACAGTGTCATAAAACGCATGTTACCGGGCGCATTGGTTGGCATTGCGCTCGCTGGTTTCTACATCAATTCCGTGCCACAGGCGGGCTTGAAACTCACCATCGGCGTCTTGTCCCTGTGGTTCTGCGGGCACTATGTGCTGTCTGAACTGGGCGTCATGAAAGTCGCGAAAAAACGAAGAGGGAGACTGTCGGGATCAATTTGGGGCGGTATTAGTGGATTTTCGAGCACCACGGTACATGCAGGCGGCGGGCCCGCGAGTATTTACCTGTTACCGCTGAAACTCGAAAAAGTGACGCTAGTAGCGACCATGGCGGTGTTCTTTGCCATGTTGAACGTGGTGAAAATTATTCCTTATGCCGCCATTGGCGAGTTTGACCAAACCAACTTGCTGACAGCGCTGGTCTTAATCCCTCTTGCTCCATTGGGTGTGGCGATGGGCGTGTGGTTGCTTCATCGCGTCAGCCAAAAGCGAATCTATCAATTGTGTTATCTCTTTCTGTTTCTATCAGGTATCAAGCTTTCTGTTGATGGCATTTTAAGCCTTATCTGAGTTGTACGTTTACAACTGCCTACTCAATCGAAACGCGAGTGAAACGGCGAGCGATTGCGCCAAACACAAAGTCGCTGTTTGTGATCGAAAGGACTCCACCTCCGCTTCTTTAATCACAAAACACACATCACTGTTTGCCGCCAATGGGCTGACTTGGCTGTCAGTAAACACGATCTGTTTCGCCTTTGCTGCAGCGCCACGTGCGCAAAGTTCGACGGTTTCTGGCGAGTAGGGTGAGAAGCTCGCCCCAATGACGACATCTTTTTCATTCACCAGTGCTAACTGCTCAGACGCCATGCAGCCAAATCCATCCACCAATACAACGCGACGTTCCAAATGGCGCAAAGCATAGGTCAGGTAAGAGGCAATGCTGAATGCGCGCCGCATGGCGACCACGTAAATGGTATCTGCGTTTTCCAGTAAATCCACCGCGGCATTCAGTTGCTCTGCGCTCACCGTATTGGTCAGTTCTTGCAAGGCGACCGTATTGGCGTGAGTGAACTGTTGAAGAATGTCGATTGGGGTATCTAAAGACCCATTCGGTTGGCTGTCTTTCAGCAACTTGGCGCGTTCGGTGTAACTGCTGGTTTCTTCCACCAAGTTCTTGCGAAAAAGCTGTTTCATTTCATTAAAGCCACTGAAATCAAACGCATTAGCAAAGCGGATAAGCGTAGAAGGCGGTACATTGGCGTGAGTCGCAATGACGGCGACGGTATCAAAAGCGATGCTGTTTGGGTTGTCGAGCACATAGTGGGCGACTTGTTGTAATCGCTTGCTCAAGTCGTGATAGCGCTGTCGGATTTGCTGTTGTAATTCAGCGAGGTGCGTTGCCGTTGCCATAGTCTACCCAGTTAGATTCCATCTATGGCAAGTGTAATGTTTCGAAATCAAATTGGAAATGAAATTTCTATTTCGCCGAAGAAAAGGTATCGCCCAACCTGCTGTTGGGCAAACCGCGATCAGTGAAATACGATTGGCGTAGACCTATTGCGAAAACCTATTGCGAAAAAGTGATGTGCTTAAAATGTGGATTGTCGACAAGGACATCCAAGGTCAGCACTCGATCTAACTCGACAAGCACCGAGTGGCCATTCATGTTGATGGCGATACATTCTTGTTTGTCGCCGTTACGTGCTGTGTCTTGTGCGATACCTTCTATCACCTCGCCGGATTTCAATCCAAGCTTGATCGGGTAATGAAACAGACAGACGATTTCTACATAGTCATATTCTTCGCATTTGATCATCGCCATCGCCTCCTGTGTGACCCTTGTATTAGTGTCGTCTAGGATTATGTTAATTGCTCGTCGTGTCTTCAGGTAACACCAAAGTACGTACTTCCACACGGCGGTTTTGGGCTTTGCCTGCGGCAGTTTTATTACTCGTCACAGGTGCGGTTTCGCCTCGCGTCAGGGTCTTAATTGGCGTGTTTTTTCCTGCTGTGTTTGCACCTAACGCGTTAACCAACTGACCTTTGACCGACTCTGCACGTTGTAAGCCGAGCTTCAAGTTGTAAGCATGGCTGCCAACACTGTCAGTGTGACCTTCAATAGACAGTGGCGTGTCAGCGCGCTTGATGGTGTCCACGATGCCCGCCAGAATTTTCTTACCCGTTGGCGTGAGGGAAGACTTATCAAAACCAAAATGCACCATGGCAATTAACTGGTTGTGCTTCACTGCAACACTTGGGGTTTCACGCACTAAAAACTCCGCACATTGTTTGTTTAAGCCAGCGTTGACCATTGCTTCAATGAACAAAGGGGTTGCAGGGTGGCTATCCACAGATCGTTCTAACTGCAGATATTGTGCGCGATGAAACAAAACTTCTGTGGAGGGTTCAAGCTTGACACGAAAGGCGACCTCGGTATTTTTGTCGACGCAAATGTCTTCAAAAACCGTGGCAGGAAGCGTTGCCGCTACACTTTGCATGGGCAAAAGACTCGCGGTAAAAAGCAAAGCTGTCAGAGAAAGCGCTGGTTTCATAATTATTCTCGTAATGTTCTTTTTCTAAATTAGCCGAAATGAGCGTTATTGATCGTAGTGACGGAAATAGAGGTGCCCGACTTCTTCACTGATAAGCTCTAGTACCGTGTCATAAATGTCTTGGTAAGAGCTTGCAGACTGGATATTCTCTTCGCCGGCACAGATTTTTAGCCCTGGGTTCTTATCAATGTCATAGCCAAATCCGATGACAAAAATCTTTGCTTCTACTTGTCGACCGCCAATACTCTTGCTCTCCAATGAGCTAATAATATTGTCGCAAAGGCCACGGTTGTAGAGTTGAAGGGCAGCGTAACCGGGGTAGCGGTTATCTGCTGGATTATTCTCGTCAATAGAATCCTCACCGTCAGACAGCACAATGATGAGTTTTCTCACGTTCTTACCGCGGGTAACAATCTTCCCTGCTTCAATGATTCCTTCATAAGACGCCGTGCCGTGAGAAGGATAGAAACGCGAAATGGTTGAACGAAAACTCGGGAAGTCTTCAGTGAGATCGAGTGTTCTGAACTCGGAATAATCCCGGGCGTCTCGGCCGGTGATACTGGTACGATTGTTATTGAGTGGGTCGGATACTGTCGCATTGAAATTGATGTTGGGAATGTTTTTCCACCACTCCCAACTTAGGCTCGAATAGTTCCCGTAATAGTCCACATTGCTGTAATAGCGGCTTCCATCATGGGGATAAACATTGTAACCAATAAAGGAAACGCGGTTGAGGATGCGTTGGCCATTGAGCTCAAGTTCTGTTGACTCATTAAACGCTTCAAGTTTTTTAGTGATGTCTGAGATCACCTGAATCACGCCTAAGTATTTGATGTCATTGTTCCAGCTGTTCAACATGGAACCAGAAAAATCCGCGACAAAGGCGACATCAATAGTAAACCCCTGGTATTTTCGTGCGACAGCTGAGCCGTCTAAAATCAAGGTTTCTTCATACCCTAGGGCATAGTCATCTTCTGGATACCAGGATTCAAATTCTGAGTTGAGTGTGACTTTGTACTCGGTGAATACCAATCCCTCTTTGTCATATACCCCAGGCTTTCCGCAGTTATTGCCGTAAATCTCATCGCAACTTTTCCGGACGATATTAATGTCTGATAGGGTAATTTCGCCATCTGGGGCATAAGTGTCGACGATGCCTTTCGCTAATGTCTGATTAGTCGTGGTGTTGAAGGTTGCATTTGCGGCGACGGCGAGTGACGCCACTTCCACACCATCTCCGATTCTGGCGTGTGTTTGTAGGTAACGTGTCGATTCGACCGCCAGCACGAAAACACCAAAAAGAAGTGGGTAGATAAGGACGAAGATAATGGCGGCGATACCACGTTGTTGAGAGGGCAAAGAAACCTGCATGGTGATGTCCTATCGACCGAAAGAAAGAGAGATAGAGCGAACACGTTCAAATGTTTCGCCAGCCAAATTGCCGTACCAATTGTCAGTGCGATAACAGAGCGTGACCTGGTAAAGCGCCAGCTTGTTATCAAACTGAGTGACAGGGGAAAGATCGATTTTTCGACTGAGCGCTTCTTCAGGCTCACATTCATAAGCGCCCAGATTGAAAATGTGTTGGTTCACAACGGCAGCAATGGGATTTTTATTTGCATCAAACCGTTGCTGCTCGATCACCATACCCAGCCGTGAAATGTCAAAGTTACCCATTGTGTTGCTGAGCGAGCGTTGTATCAGTGAAAATGATTGAGCCGCCTCGTCATAAGTCATGGTTTCCTTGCCATCAAACAGCTGTGAACGTTCGCGTAATAGGCTCACCAAGGAATAGGAAAGACGATCGAGCTTACCTTTCACGGTTTGTTTCACGACAACGTCCATGGTGAACACAATGATTAGACTAAATGCGAGTAAGATCATCGTAAGTTCGATGACAAAAACACCACGTTGTTTACTGACTGAATGCATCACGCTCAAACTCTTGTAGACCGAACACTTCCCGCGACAGTGTCACGGACTCATC
This sequence comes from Enterovibrio litoreus, assembly GCF_045679545.1. NCBI lineage: Bacteria > Pseudomonadati > Pseudomonadota > Gammaproteobacteria > Vibrionales > Vibrionaceae > Enterovibrio > Enterovibrio litoreus. The sequence goes on along the minus strand of NZ_CP166195.1, from coordinate 491,556 downwards.
ATCAAAAAATAATGCAAAAATGGGTTTGTATTCATAACTGATGCGATACAGCGCGATCGGATTATTTTCTCTGCTGTTTCCACCATTAAATGCGGGATTACTGGCTTGATTAAACGAGGTGAAATAACGTACTGACACATCAAATTTGTTGGGGTCAACTATCTTCACCCACAGTTGATCGCTATTGAGCAATGCTTCGCGAAATAGTTTTTCATAATCCGTGTTGGCCGAGGTTCTGGCTGCACGTGACGACTCTGATATTGAGTAATCAACGACCGAAGAAATAAAGCCCATGACACACATTTCTGCCCAAGCAAGCATGACGTAAAAAAGCATGGTAGCGCAGATCGAAAACTCAATACTGACAATACCTTTTTGCTTATTTGAACGGGATTTTCGTCGCGACAGTCTTCTATTGCACTGCGCCTTGTTTGGTGTCGAGGAGAATAAACGCATAGCTTTCGTTATGCCTCCCAGCGAATAGTTAGTGTTTTGCCGTCAATAAGCACAATGGGCTTTCCTTTGGCGTTATCACGCAATGTGAGCACGATGCGTACGTAATTTTTGTGCTCGCCTAGTTCGATTATTTTGGCGGGGCCTTGTTCTAAGTATTGTTTTCTCTTGGTGGTGAAATCCTTCGCGCCACGCACGTCGAACACCCATTTGTTGCGATCCTCAAGAAACATGGTGCGCACTTTGCCCAATTCAAAATCCGCAGTGGCGACATATTGTGCATTAGCACTGCCGTTGGTCGTGACAGGTTGGTATTGCACGGCAGTGATGAGTTTTCGAGAGCGCTTCTGACGGGCTGTTTTTTTCTTTTTAGCGTTGGCCAGCTTAATTTCTTTGGCTTTTTCCGCTGCGGCCACCTTTTCCGCTGCTTGGGCGGCATGCTTTGCTGCGGCTTTTTCCTTTGCGGCTTTAACGCGTTCGCGCGCTAAGGCGATCGGATCACTAACATGCGCTTTAGCAGAGGTGCTGTTCGTCGTTTTGGCTATGTGGTCACCTGAGAGGGTATTGTGAGTCGTTGGGGGGGCAACCTGTGATGCTGTCTCCGTGATGTTTTCGTCAGTGACAGCCGTTTTTGCCAACATCGCGTCTGGTTGCGCGACCAGAACCGGCTTGGCTGAAGAAGAAAGCGACGCCATTTTTCCTGTCGTAGATTGCGCTTTGTTTGCTAAAGCTGAGCGCTCTTTTGATGACGATTGTTTAGCTTTCGACGCTAGCTTGGTATCAGAAGACGGCTTGATTTGAGAAGACGGCTTGATTTGAGAAGATGACTGGATTTTAGACGATCGTGTTGCCGTATCAGCCGTGAGTTCAGCCGTTGATTTGGGCACCTTTGGTAATGTGACCGTCGGCGATACCTGAGAATGATGGATCTGAGCGCCATGCAAGCTCTGGAACTTCTCCGCCAGGTACATATCGTTTTCGCTACCCGTTAGCATTTGGCTAAATGCTCGCGTGCGTCCCGCTTTGGCAAACGCCATCACCAAATTGGCCTTTGCGGTATCGTCGGCACGTCCGCTTTGTACTAAGGGCATCAAGATATCAATAGCTTCATCAAAATCCCCTTGAAGTAAGGCAATCATCGCCAGATTGTTCTTGACTGTCGCATCATCAAAATTAAATCGTCTCGCCGCTTCAAAAACCGATTTAGCTTCAGCAATTTGACCTTTGTCGGCCAAAATCAGTCCTTTTAGGTTGTATGCCTCGCCCAATTCGTCATCCATACGAAGTGCGGCATTAGCGAATTGCTCCGCCGTTGACATTTTGCCCTGGTCGAAAAATACATTGGCGCGAAGCAAGGCCAGTTCGGGCGTGTTTTGTTCGTGTGGTGGAATTTGTGACAGCTGAAACATAGCGGCTTCTGAGTCACCCATCAAATAATGCACATTGGCGAGTTTCTGACGTGTTTCGGGATCTGCGTCCGTTTGTAACTCGGCTTGATAGCGTGTCACCAGCGCGGAATAGCTTCCAGAGTCCATGAGAAGCTTCTCGCCATTTTGGCGCGCGTAATCGCTCTGTGAGTGAGTGGTGCAGCCGACAACCAGTAAGGTTGTGGCAAGCAAAAGGAGTGTTTTCATTATCCGAGCATCCTCATAATTCCTGGTGCCGTGATAAGAATCACGATAGGCATCACGATGAACAAAATGAGTGGGACAGACATCTTCGATGAAAGCTTTCCTGCTTTTTCCTCAAGGGAAAGCAGCTGAATTTCACGAATATCTCTCGCCAATGTAGAAAGCACCTCATAGATGGATGTGCCGTGTTTCATGCTTTGCGTGAGTGTCATCACGAAGCTATGCATTTCAGGGGCAGGAACGCGGTCGTGAAGTTCTAGTAAGGCTTTGTCCAAACCCACGGTTTGCGCTCTGTCTCGCAGGCGTTTGAGTACATACGCAAGATCGCGGTCAAAAGCCGCCATTTCAGAGGTGAGGTAAAACAACGTGGTTTCAACGGTCATACCGGTTTGCACGCACACACCCATGATATCGAGCAGATAGGGAAGTTGACGGGTGATCTTCCCGGCTAACGCTCGGCGGCGCATCTCTAGATACATGTCTGGCGCAATGATCACCAATACAATGAGGAGACTCAGCCACATGATCTTGCTCTGGTAGTCTTCTAACAGCGGTTTATCACCCGAAAACAAAATGATGAACACACCCACTGCGCCAATGGTGTATTTCACCAAAAAGTAATACGGGGCAAAGCGCGTATTGTAGAAACCCGCACCGATAAATTTTTCAGATATTTCGGTGTTTGTGGCCGAGAAAAAGCCGGACGCGATCCGTGAGATCTCTGCCATCGCCGAAGGTTTGTTGGATGAGGCTGACAAAGCGCCTTTGATGGAGCGATGGCGGCGAAAGTAGATATATCCAATCGTCAGGAGCGACGCGCTGCCAAAAGCCACAAATAGGGCAAATAAGACTAAAGACAAACCGCTCATTACTTAACGCTCCGCATTAGCGCGGTGATAATTGACATGCCGATTGCTTGACTAATCAATGTGTAATAAAGCAAAGGTCGGCCGTCAGGGTTGTTCATAACAAAGTCGTAGTTTTCGGGGCTGAGAAATCGCATGATGCCAAATAGAAAAAAGAAAGGAATGGCACACACGATATAAGCAGACATCCTCGCCTCTGCTGTCATCGCGCGTTTTTTCATGTCAATGCTTCTTGCATCAAACAGCACTCGATTTAATCGCGTGATCACGTGGCGCATTTGCCCACCACGATTAACGTTGACGCGCATAGCAATAACAAAAAACTGAAACGCAGGGGTGGGAAAACGCGAACACGCTTTGCGAAAAACGGTATCGGTGGACTCACCCATGTTCAGTCGTTCACCCATGATCTTAAATTCTTTGCCGACAATGTTGTCGAGCGACTGCCCGACAAATTGAATGGCATGAAGCAAGCTCTCACCAGCAGAAACCGAGCTGGCAATCATGTTGAGCGCATCAGGGAAATGATTTTCAAACGCCTTTTGAGCGCGCGTATCTAAATAGCGGATCCCCAAAAAGGTTGAGAGTGGCAAGATGATGATAAGACCAGTAAGCGTGCTGACTTTGAACAATGTCGACAGCATATAAAGCCCAGAAAACACCGTGATGATGTAAAACGCCACGATCTTTAGTGCGGCAAAATCACCAATGCCAGCAATGGTATTCTCAGCATATCTGCGCATTCTTTGAGGCAAGGTGGTTTGCGTTAGCGCTTCCATGTCTACAGCGCGGTTTTCTAAAAACTTGGTGACAGGAAGCGGGTTATTATCGCGTAACATGCTTTCCCTGCGTGCCTTTAGGCGGGTTTGCTTGTGAAAAATATACAAACCTACAGCAACGAACAGGCAATAAATCAAATTAGCAATCATGCGGTTACCCCACTGAAAATGCCGTTTAATTCTTTCTCAAGCCCAAAATAGCGCGCTTTTTCATACAGTGCAGATCGCTCCATCAACCCGGAAGTCACGAAATCACCGAGTACTTTGCCTTTGTCCGATAGCCCTTTTTGTTCGAAGCGGAAGATTTCCTCCATCACCACGTTTTGGCCTTCCATGCCAATCACCTCACTGATGCTCATCACTTTCCGGCTGCCGTCATGCAATCGGCTGATTTGAATGATGAGATCGACAGCACTCACTACGGTGCGGCGTATGGCTTCGAGAGGCAGCGATGCTGTCGCCATCATGACCATGCTTTCAATACGAGAAATGGCATCTCGCGGGTTGTTGGCGTGCAAAGTCGTCATAGAGCCATCGTGGCCGGTGTTCATGGCCTGAAGCATTTCAAAAGCCTCAGAACCACGACACTCACCAATAATGATGCGGTCAGGGCGCATACGCAGTGCATTTATCACCAAATTACGTTGATTGACCTCGCCCGTGCCTTCGATGCCTGCTGTGCGCGTTTCTAGGCGCACAATGTGAGGCTGTTGCAATCGCAGTTCTGCCGCATCCTCAATGGTGACAATGCGCTCCCTTTCAGATATGTACTGAGAGAGGGCGTTCATCATGGTGGTTTTACCTGAACCTGTACCACCAGAAATCACAATGTTAAGCCGACAGCGCGAGGCGATCACCATGAGCTTGGCGACCTCCGGGCTCATGGCACCAAATTCAATCAGGTCGCCAAAGCCGATGCTTTGTTTTTTGAATTTACGAATGGAAATCGACGCGCCATCAATGGCAATAGGTGGCAAGACGATATTGACACGGCTTCCGTCCAAAAGACGCGCATCACACAGTGGGACAGATTCATCAACACGACGCCCCACCTTGGCAGCAATGCGCTTAGCGATGGTAAGAAGTTGGTCGTTATCAATAAAGGTAATAGACGACTTTTCAACCAAGCCGTTGCGTTCAATGAACACCGCTTGAGGGCCATTGATCATGATGTCAGAAATAGAGTCATCTTCGATCAGAGATTGAATGGGCCCGAGCCCACGAAGTTCGTCATACATCATCTTCACATAGTCATTGCGAAGTGATGTCGGCATCGGCACGTTGTCTTGCTCAGTCAGCAGATTGATCGCTTGTATCAGCTGACTTTGCAGTTCTTCTTTCGACAGCGTTGTAATCGCTTCCGCGTCAATAGCATCAAAAATACGTTCGCGAAACGAGCGATAAAGCTCCTTGGGACTTAGCATAAATGATTACTCGCTACTGGAACGGGCAAAGGAGAAAAGCTTGCGTTTAGGGGCGATTTCTTCACCGATAATCCGCGAACACAGGTTCTTTATCTGGGTGCCAATTTTCGATTTTCCACTGCTGAGATACGTGCCATTTAAGAGAGCTTCTTCTACGGTGATCTCATAAGGAAGCACGATGTCGACGGGCACATCGAGATATTTCTCGACCTCGGCTTGCGTCACGCTGTTAAAGCGGGAGGCACGGTGGTTATTCAATACCAAAATGATACGTACCGTGCGCTTGTAGTCGGGCTCTTCAAATAGCTTCTTCATTTTGCTGAGCATCGCGGCGGTTTCTCGCAGGCAAGAAATGGTGGGTTCCATGACAAGCACGGCGACATCTAACGTTTTGAGCAGGACTTTCGGTTGGATATCAAACCCCACAGAGGCGGAATAATCATCGAGGATAAAGTTAGTGTCAGGGGCAAGATAATCGATCACCAATTCGGTCATCTCATCCAGATCAGCCGATCGCTCATCACTAAGCCCAAGGGCAAGATAATCAAGTCGATTACTCACACGCGTGACAAGGTTCTTGGCTGATGTTGGGTCTATTTCACCGCCGGTTTCTGTATCATTCAGCCGCCTTTTTTCGCGGTTTTTGATGCCAAGAAAAATATCGAGATTGCTGGAAAGATAGTTGTGATCAACCACCAGACAAGATGTTTGTTTGTCGTTAGATAAAATCCAGCTCAGTTCAGCGGTGAGCAGTGTCGCGCCCACACCGCCCCGCAGACCAATCACACCGATACGCTTGGCACGGCGACGTCCGTGGAGCGAGTTGGCTTCAATATGTCGGGTGACTACCGCATCCACGAACTCGGCCAGTTCAATTTTATCGACAGGCCAATACAGGTAGTAAAACCCCAGTGATTTCAATTCCCTGATCACTGAAATAGCATCCACGTCGCCCAGTATGATCACGGAAAGATAAGCGGGTAATCGTGCTGACAACTGCTTACACTCTTTGAGCGTATCCGGGCAGCCAACCAAATCAATCACCACCAGTTGGCTATTATTTTCTTCAACTAACGTGGGAATGTCTTTGAACTTGTAAGGATAAGAAACAGGGACAAGGTGACCGTCGAAGCGGAAGGTTTCTTCTACCAAAGATCTCACGTCTTCAGTGCGAAAAAACTGAAGCGATTTCACGCCCCGCTGACTACCGATCGCAGGTTCGCTGTCTTTCGATTCCTTTTTTAGGAGATCGCCAAAATCTAACATAGATAACCTCCTCTACAGGGTGTCTGGTGTGAAGATAGATAGACGCCCTTGCCCAGCAAGTTTGTTTTCTGGATATACCATGGATTCCCAGCGCATTGCCTCTGAGGAACAGCCATCGTTATTACGGTGATATTGACTAATGATGTTGTAACTGCAGTCAGGCGTTTGTACCTGATGAATGGTGGTGGACAGGGTAATGGCGTTTTGTTTTGTTGATGTATTTTTACCCGTGCCTTTGGCTTGAGAAAGCAACAGTTTGTTTGGTGAGATGCCGCGCTTGATCAGCCACTGATAAGCGTTATTCGCCATTTTTTTTCCGTGGATGCCACTCCACGAAATCGTGGCGCCATGCACCAGTAGCGCATATTCGTTTTGATCCAAGTACGCAGACACTTCGCTCTGAGCGGTTTTCAAGGCATCTTTCTTTATCGTCACTGAATATTCGTAGGTCACAGGGGTGACTAAAAGGTCACTGCCCATGATCGTTGGGCCTTTGGAGCACCCGGATAAGGTGACGGAAAGTGACAGTGCAACAGCGAGTAGGATTTTATGCTTGTTCATTCTCATTTCTTAAAGCCTCCAGTTGAGAGGATTTCTTCTTGCCATTGGGCCACTTCAGGTGAGCTTTTGATGCCTACGCCAAAGAAACGAGAGAGCGCAGAAGTTCGCTGCATACTGGGTATTTTGACGTTGGCTGATGAAATTGGCTCCACCAATGACACAGTAGCGACAATCACCAATTCTGTTTTGCGGCGTTTGGTTGAGGTATGGCGAAACAGTGCTCCAAGGATCGGCACATCACCAATAAAAGGGATCTTCGATAAGGCTTCTTCGTCTTCACTGCTGAGCAAGCCAGCCAGCACAAAACTGTCGCCATCACCTAATTCTAATGTGGTGCGAGCGCGACGGACTTTGAATGACGGAATATCCAAAAGCGTGTCACCAAATTGCCCATCGACAGAGCTCACTTGCGGCATTATCGCGAGCTTGATTTTGTCATCGCGCAATACTTCAGCAGCGAGATCAAGCCCGATGCCGAACTCTTTATATTCAACGCGATAGCCATCATCGATACGATAAGTGATTGGGATTTCACCACCCACAAGGAAACTGGCTGTCTCGCCAGAAATCACCGAAATATTTGGCTCTGAAAGCACTTGTCCGACGTTGTCGTCATTAATGGCTGAGATATAAGCGGCAATGTTAGTGGCGCTGCCATTAAAGCCAGAAATGCCGCGGAAGAATTGGCCATTGCCGCCAAAACCGTCGGTTAAAATCGTGCCCCACTTAATGCCGAGCTCATTGATCAAGGAGCTGTTCACCTCGGCAATCGTGAGCTTGACATTGACCTGCTTTGTCACCGCGACTTCTAAATTGTTCACCAAGCCTTCGTAGGTGCGTCGAGCCATAAAATCGATATCAAATTTTTCTTGTAGCGACGTTTTCCATTCAGTGCGTCTCTCGGCGTATTTCTTTTTTAGTAACTCCCCGACAATTGAATAGATCTCGTTTTTTTCCTTTTGTGTGGGCACAAACCCAGAGAGTACGACCTGCTCACCGAGGTTGAGTACGGAAACCTCTACGTTGGGATATTGAATTGCCAAGATCTGCTCAATTTTAGTGAGACTTTGATTGACGACAATTTTCTTTTTGGAAAGTGTTTGACTGTTTTCGCCAAATACAATCAGTGAGGTTGTGCCTATTTTACGGCCAAAAACCACAAGACGGTTGTTGTCGATGACTTGGTAGTCGGCGACTTCTGGGTCGGAAATAAAGACGGTTCCGATCACTGAGTCAAAGGACAAAGATCGCGCGTCTCCCGTGCCTAGGTTTAAAATTCCAGCAGCAAAAGCTGAAGAGGTGCCACCGAGGAGCAAGCCAACAGAAAAAATGACAGATAAGTAATGGCGCAGCATGTTCTTGCTCTCTAGTTAAAGGCCTTGTTTTGGCCACGAATTTCAGTAACGGATTTGAAATTTGGAAGTACATCATGGGTATCAGCGTTCATAGAGCCATTGCTATAAAACGCATTGCTGGACGACTTGATAATTTCAACAATGCCAATTCGACGAGCGATCACCATTTTGGCGATGTGTTCGCGATTGAGCTCAATGGTGAGCGACAAGATTTCTACGTCTTCTTCTTCAATGGCTAATACACGTATGTTACGAAGAAGGGGAGACACAGAAAGAGAACGAAAAGATTTAATGTAATCTGACCGAGAGGTTTCACTGATATTCTGTTCATCTGAGGTCAAAATGAGTACATCGACGATGTCACCCACTGAAATACCCGAGCCGATAAAGTCTTTTCGATTGATGGTCAGCGCATAAGGAGACATGCCCTCTTTGATGACTGCATCCAGATAATTAGGATCGTTGGGTAAGATGAAATCGCTGGCAGAAACATACGCAGTTTCCGCGATATCACGCTTGGCAACCATGCCAGGAACATGAGTAATTATAATATCGCCAACAATCCCATTTTTTAGGGCGTCATCTTCCTTCAACTTAAAATATCTTATGTTGTCGCGAGAGAGAGTATCACCACGTTTTATGGGTGATTTTAGTTGAGCAACTTGATAGGAAATATTCGAAATTCCGGAGGCAGTGGTGTGTTTGCTTTGGAAAAATCCGCTTAGGCCTAAAATGCCCACACTTATGGACAGCAAAGCAATGATAAAGAATACACGTTGGCTCATGGTTTAATTCAACTTACTTAAATAAAGACTAAACAAACTCGAAATTACGATAGGGACACCATAAGGCACGCCTTTCTTGGTTGTGTTTTTTGATATTAATTGCATAAGAAAAATAATGATCGCAGTAAAACCGCCGAGAAGGCCAATCATGAGCAATGTTAACGAGAAATAGCCCTGGTCAATAATAAGTGCATATGCGGCGAGTAACTTGGTATCACCTGCACCTAGAATCCCAACGGAAAATAACACTAGCCCAATAACGACAACAGATAGTGATTGATATACATGCAGTTGTATTTTTTCATCGAAAAATGCCAACAGGAGACAGAGCAGAAAAATGCTTAAACATAGTCTGTTACTTATCTTTCTATGATAGATATCAGTCGCCATCCCTGCTATTGAGCCAGAGATTAAAAGCAGTTCTAAAACACTCAACGAGTTAGCCCGTTAGAGAGAATTAACCACCAGTGTTGGCAGTACCAATGTTGGCAGCAATCTGGGTCATTGCGTCACTGATAGCCGTGCCAAGCGTTGAATCATTTGCTACAGCGGCCAAGATAATTGCTGAAATGGCAACACCAAGAATTGCATATTCAACAGCAGTTACGCCGCGTTCGTCGTTAATAAAGCGCTTCGCGATTTGAGAAAATGACATGGGATAAACTCCATTTTAAAAGGTGATTTCACTGAGAGAAAGCATGATCTTGCATAACAACTCTTTGCGGTGTATCCCTTAAAGAATATGTAAGTTCATGCTGGCGAATAAGATATATCTGAAATCCATTTTTATCTACTGCCTACCTTGTTCGTTTCTATCTCACAGGTGATCATTTGAATTTTTTTTAAGACAGGCAAATTTTCGCTCGCTTGTTTTGATAGATGTTTTGTTGAATATTCTTGTTTGTTTCGTGTGATGCTTGTCCCGTTTTACTATATGCATAAAAGTTTGCTTTTAATTTCTGAGACTCAATGAGACAGAATTTAATATTTTAATATTTTGATTTTTGTCACATAAAATTAATCAATTGAAACCGATGTTTAGCTTTCAAGTTGTTATGTTTTTGAGTTATTGATGTTGATTGTCTTTATAGGTATGCAGTATTGAAATATATATAGACAGGCTGAAATTGTGCTTATATTAATTTTAATGATAATTAGACAGATCTGGGCTGGTTTATATTATTTAAAGATAATTTTACTACAGCAGTATGCATATTGCTTTTTAGCGTGTTCTAACGTTTTTTTGTGTTTACCTTTATAAGGGAAGGGAAGGGAAGTGGAAGGAAAAGAAAGGAAGAGAAGTGGAAAGAAGAAAAAGAAAAGCGGCTAATCCGCTTTTCTTTACTTTACGGGAATGTCATTTAGCCCTGTGGGCTTGTGGTGAATGATGCTCTCTTCTCAGTGATCGTATTAACGAGGTACATCCCGACAATCATGCTGAGGAAAAACAGCGCCACGGTGCCAGAACCTGAACCCAACGCAGTCACTGCTGGCCCTGGGCAGATCCCCGCCAAGCCCCAGCCAATGCCAAACAGCGCAGAACCTGTGATCAGTCGCTGATCGATGGATGGGTTTTCACTGACGCAAAATGTCTCACTCAACATTGGCTTCGCTTGCTTGCGAATAAGAAAGAAGTAGCCCGGCGTAAACACAAGCAGTGCACCGCCCATGACAAATGCCAAGCTTGGGTTCCATTGGCCGAAAATGTCGAGAAAACCGATCACATTGGCGGGGTTAACCATGCCAGAAATCATCATGCCTAAGCCAAACAATACACCCGCCAGTAATGCGATAGCGCGAAACAACATGGAAACCTCCTAAGCGTGAAGACGGATAAACACAGTCACAAATGCCGCGCCCATAAAGATCAGCGTGGCGACGATAGACCGTTTAGACAAGCGGCCCATGCCGCAAATGCCATGACCACTGGTGCAACCATTCGCAAGGCGAGTCCCGATGCCGACCAATAAACCTGCAATAATCGCCATAATTGGCGAAATAGCGGGTGAAAGAGTTGCAAAATCCGGGTACGCAAAACCCATTTTGGGCGCGATTAAGCCAGCGATAACCATGCCGCTGATAAACAATAAGCGCCATGAAAACTCAGATTTACGTGGCTTGAGAAGCCCGCCTAAAATACCGCTAATGCCTGCTATGCGACCATTGAAGGCTAATAAGACCAATCCTGAAACACCCAACAGCATTCCACCAAGCAATGCTTTCAACATCGACGCATCCCAAGGGATTTGAAACAACATACCGACTCCTCTTACGTTTTCTTTCAATCATTAAACGCATGTGCAACAACAATGACATGAATAATACGGGTATCTTTATTTAAGTCAATGCTAATGTAGCTTATTGTGTATGAGTTAAATCTAATATAAAGTGTTCGTCATTGGCTCATCTAAAGGGCATCACGCCAACGAGTGAGCAATTTTTTTGTGCATCATTTTTGCTATGAAGGTGCACTTGAACGCAGAGAAACACAGGAGTGAGTTATGCCTAAGATCCTTATCATTGGTGGTGTTGCAGGGGGAGCATCTGCAGCAGCACGCGCCCGTCGATTGAGTGAAACGGCCGAGATCATCATGTTTGAGCGTGGCCCCTTTGTGTCGTTTGCCAACTGTGGCTTGCCTTATCACATTGGTGGTGACATTAAAGATCGTGCGAAATTGCTGCTACAAACGCCTGAAAGCTTTCTCTCTCGATTCAATGTTGATGTTCGCGTCATGAGCGAAGTCGTCAGTATTCAACGCGACGCGAAAACCGTGACGGTCAGAAACGTACTAGACGGCACAGAGTACAGCGAAAACTATGACTTTTTGCTTCTTAGCCCTGGCGCGAGCCCTGTTGTCCCGCCTATTCCAGGCATTGACAACCCGCTGACCTTCTCCCTTCGCAATATTCCAGATATGGACAAAATCCTTGCTTCTATCAAACATAACCAGCCTAAGCATGCGACAGTGATTGGTGGTGGCTTTATTGGTTTGGAGATGATGGAAGCGTTTCATCAATTAGGCATTGAAACTGCATTGGTTGAAATGGCTGATCAGGTCATGACGCCAGTAGACAAAGAAATGGCTGGATTTGTTCATCAAGAAATTCGCGCCAAAGGTATTGATTTACGTTTGGGGGTTGCGTTGCAATCGGCAGAGTTTCAGGCAGCAGCCGATGACGCAGAACGTGGCGCACTCACACTGCAATTGAGTAACGGTGAGCGCTTGAATACCGAGTTATTGATCATGGCGATTGGCGTTCGCCCAGAAATCACACTGGCACGCGCCGCAGGCCTGACCATCGGCGAATTGGGTGGTATTTGGGTCAATGAGCAGATGCAAACCAGTGATCCCTCAATCTACGCGGTTGGTGATGCCATTGAAGAAAAAGATTTCGTTACGGGCCAGCAAACCGTGGTGCCATTAGCTGGGCCAGCCAACCGTCAAGGTCGTATGGCGGCAGATAACATGTTAGGTGCACAAGAAACCTATCAAGGCACGCAGGGCACGGCGATTTGTAAAGTGTTCGATTTGGCGGTGGCGTCGACGGGGAAAAACGAGAAGCAACTCAAGCGCGATGAAATCGCGTATGAGAAGGTCTACGTGCACACGGCCAGTCATGCTAGCTATTACCCTGGTGCGGAAGTGGTCTCACTGAAGCTTTTGTTCTCGCCAGAATCGGGCAAAATTCTTGGTGCGCAAGCGATCGGTAAAGACGGTGTTGATAAACGCATTGATATCTTGGCGGTTGCACAGCGCGCGGGTATGACCATTGAACAGCTACAACATGTAGAGCTGACGTATGCGCCCCCTTATGGCAGCGCGAAAGATGTGATTAATCAGGCGGCGTTTGTGGCAACCAATGTGATGAAAGGCGATGTTAATGGCATTCATTATGATCAGTTGGCGAACTTAACTGACGACCAAATATTGCTGGATGTGCGCAATCCAGGGGAGCTGGAATCAGTGGGTACATTCCCCGGCGCTATGAATATCCCCGTTGATCAACTTCGCGGGCGTATGAATGAACTGCCGAAAGACAAAGAAATCATTGTGGCTTGTCAGGTGGGCTTGCGCGGTAACGTGGCGTATCGCCAATTGGCGAATAACGGGTTTAAAGTGAAAAACCTACTTGGCGGTTATCGCACATGGAAAACGTCTCAATGCTAACGTTTTACGCGAACGATGGAATGTTGCGTCTTCATGCCGAAGACATCGCGTCAACTGACAGATGAATAATGATTCACCATGCCGCCCTATGATAGGGCGGCATTTTTTTATCAAAGTCCCATTTCCTGACACTTCTGCCGCTCGAACATCAGTCATGCTGATAACAGTAAAACAGATTGTTAAGGGAACACTATGAAACACGCACTGATCTCTTCACTATGGCTTGTGACCGCCTTGTTTTTGCCTTCATCGTTACTTGCTGCCACCCCGTCAGCGGCAGATGCTGAAGTGTTTTTCATCCAACCGAAAGACGGTGAAACCGTTCCAGAAACCTTCAAAGTGGTGTTTGGTTTAAAAGGAATGGATATTGCGCCCGCAGGGGATAATCAACCTAATTCGGGTCACCACCACTTGCTGATTGATGTGGACTCCTTGGTGGATTTTTCATTGCCTTTGCCTGCGAATGACAATGTTAAGCACTTTGGCGGCGGGCAAACTGAAACCATGCTGACGCTGCCAAAAGGTAAGCACACACTTCAGCTGTTGCTAGCAGATTACTTGCACATTCCCCATGATACGCCCGTGATTTCACAGAAAATCACGATTAACGTTCAGTAAACTGCACCATGTTGTTTGTCATGAACCACGAGTCCGTGGCTAGCACAAATAAAAAACGCCGTTTCCAGCTCGTGTTGTCGAGAAGGGAAGCGGCGTTTTCGTTTTCACTTAGGAATTAGGGGGTATCGATAGTTTTTACTGACCTCGACCACACACCATGACCACGACAGTGCGAACCATGATATAGCAATCCATTTTTAGCCACGTCACAGGTGATGACAATGCAAGCGCGTATGAGTGGTCGTACCCTACTTTTGAACGCACATCGTCAATACAGGTGTCGTAGCCTTGGTTCACTTGCGCCAAACCCGTGATGCCTGGTGTGACGCCGTAAGTGCGTTCTGCAAAGTATGGAATCGCGTTTTCTAGCTTTTGATAAAACCCTGGGCGTTCAGGTCTAGGGCCGATGAGCGACATATCGCCGACCAATACATTGATAAATTGTGGCAATTCATCCAAGCGGGTTTTTCTCAGAAAACGACCAACGCGTGTGACGCGGGGATCAGTTTTGGTCGCCCATGTTGCACCAGAAAGGCTTTCAGCATCGGTACGCATGGTGCGAAATTTCAGCATTTCAAAAATCAAGCTTCTGTCTGGTAATGCACGACCGATACGCATTTGGCTAAAAAAAACGGGCCCGCGACTGTCGAGTTTGATGGCCAGCGCAATCAAAGGGAACAGAGGAAGGGTTAGCCCAAGTCCAACCAAAGCAAAGAAAATATCAAAGCCACGTTTTGCTTTCGCCGTGATTGGGTTGATGTCGCTTTTCATGTTTAGATTCATGGTGAGATTCATTTTGATGCTTCCTTGTTAGTCTTGTTCGACACGTCAGAAACGCGGGTCCATTTCCCTGTCTCTAAACCTGAGATATAACGTAAAGTACCGATAAAATTGGCGGTGTGTCCTGTTACTAAATACACCAGCGATTTTGCGATGCCACCACGTGGTTGATAGCCCGCCATGCGCCAAATGCCCACCGCGAGATAGAGAGACAGCTGCCCCATCGCTGCAAAGGCAAAGAACCCATATGCGGGTGCAAGCATTACGCTGCCCAGCAACGCGGTTAGCATGAAAAATGGCATCAGTACGCGTAACCCTTTCCCTGATGCGAACGTGAAAGCAATACCACCACGAGTTGGATTGAGTAAGCGAAACAAGCGCAAAAGTTGTTGGCAGTTACCCGCGCCAATACGCAGGCGACGGCGAAAGTCTTGATGGGCATTGGTGGGCTCAAGCTCGACCGCTTGGATCGCGTCATGAACATCTGCGCGAAAGCCTTTTTCCACGATTTGCATTGGCAACACGAAATCATCATTGATGGTGTCGGGTGCGAGTGGCGTAAACAGAGGGCGACGAATGAAATACAACGCGCCATGGGCACCTAGCGACGAACCCAACTGGGCTTCATTGCTCTGAATTCTGCTTTGATAATCCCAATACTTTTGTTCACCTTCGGCGGGGTTAAGCAGGCAGTAACGGCTGTTCAACACGCCGACTGTTGGCTCTTGAAAGTGACGAGCTGCGATGTAGAACGCGTCGATAGAAATCAGCGCGGAGATATCACTCATCGCCACAATGTCAGAAGTGATAAGCGGCATTGTTTTGTTGATCACCGAGACTTTGCCTGCGTTATCGGCGTATTCAATCACAGTGACATTCAGATGCGCACACAGTGGTTCAACGGCAGTGTGGCGGGCGATAGAAGCGGTGTTGTCACTGCATCCATCGCAAGCCAGCACAACGTGTAATTTGTCGCTGGGGTAATCCAGTGTGGCGAGGTTGCGGATTTTATCCGCGATCCAATTTGCCTCGTTGTATGCGGGCATCAGCACGCTAATGGTTGGCAAGTCGCAATCTGCAACACTGTCGTGGTAGCCACGAGCAGGTGTTACTTTGTGTGTGTTTTCTTCGCGAGAAGAAGGGTGGCGCACCAGCAACTTAAGCAAAAGGGGATAGCCGAGGTGATGGTATATCACCAAAAATATGCTGGTGGCGGTGAGCCAGAAAATCAGTTCATTTGCCATGTTACAGACCCTCAGCCAAAGAATCGTAAGCGCTGGCCATCGCACGTATGTCGGCATGTTTGGCAATAAATGCGCGCGGGTCTGAAGCCGTATGATCATGAATACAAGCGATAATTTTCTCCGCCATGTCTTTCGCGTCACCCGCTCTCAGTATCAGCCCTGTTTCTGGACAAAGGGTTTCTACCGCTCCGCCAACGTTGGTCACGGCAGTGGGAATGCCACATGCTTGCGCTTCTAATGGCGCAAGGGGAAACCCTTCATTGAAAGACGGTAGACAGAACACATCGAGTGATTGGTAGAACTGCGTCATGTTTTCGACATGACCGAGAAAGTGGATGCGATCAGAAAGGTTCAAGGACTTGGCTTTGTCTTTCAGTTGTATTTCCATTGAACCTGAACCCGCAATGGCAAGGTGTACATGGCTGGGTAATTCGGTCATGGCGGAAATCAGCACACCGTGGCCTTTAACTTCTTCAAGACGCCCGCTGGCGCCTACTATTTTTACATTGCTTGGCAGTTGCATGGCATCGCGTGCGGCTAATTTATCGCCTGGGACGTACTTGGCGGTGTCGACGCCATTTTTAATCACGCGAATGTCATTCATTCCTGAAATAGAAGAAAGGGCATGGGCGACCACATCGGCATCGGCAACGCGAACAGGGTTGCCAAACATGGAAACGATTCGATGCAGCAGTTGGTGGCGCTTGTTGCTGTAATGCCATGCATCGTGTTCAGTGTGGATATGAGGGGTGCGACTGAGAAAGGCTGCGAGACCGCCGTAAAAATAAGGGCCTATGTGGTGAGTGTGAATAAGGTCTGCATTCAACGATGTGAGTAAGCGCTTAAGGTCGATGAGCGTAGAAGGTGATAACCCCGGTGTTTTGTTTAAAAACACTAATTGGTCTTCAAACTCACGAAGGCGGGGCCAAGCCGCAATGGCGGATTTGGCATCACCTTCTAGGCTGACAATCTTCATTGCGTGACCGTGATGGGAGAACTTCATTAGTTCCAGCGCCATCACTTCTAATCCGCCGGGTCTGAGATGTTGCACGACTTGAACAATGGTTTTCATGACAACCTCGAGTAAGAATCTAATCACTGAGATTAACAATGCAGAAGGCGTGCCACTTCACACTATTTTTAATGCGTTGATTTAAAAGCGTAAATTTTAGGTCTTTTCATTGGCATGACATGTTTCTCATTATGAGAGTCGCCTTGACAGTCACAGCGCGAGTTGAATGATTTGCTGTCGCCATGTTTCCATTTGTTGGGGTGTCACCGTCAACATGGCGTCCCATGTGTGTGGTACATCACGTTTTAATTGCGCTAAAAGCCGTTTGGCGTCGGGATTGGTTTGGGCTTTATCTTGCAGCCATAACACCCAGCGATAATCCGTGATCCCTTGCATGATGTCGTAGAGCGCGATATCGATATCTGGTTCTTCAGGACAAGGTTTGTCTGATGGATAGAGAAACTGCACATCGTATTCGCGGCCATCTGTGGGGTCGAAAGGGTCGGCGGTTGGCATGCGCCCATGCCATTTGAGAAAACCGTCTGCATCAGATTGCCAAAGATAAAAGCCAGCCGCAGCACGAGGGTTAGGTAAGTTGTACAACCACACTTTGCGATCATCGTGCTGCGCCTGCTTGATATCGTCTCTGTCTATGCCAAAGCCGTCGTTAATTAGCACTAAATCGAACAGAGGGAGGTATTTTCTGTCTTCGTCGTGATTGAGATGTCCTGCCAATTTTGCGGACGGGGCAAACATTGAAAACTGGCGATGCATGTCTTTGAACAAATCTAAATTGCCGGGATTACTTGGCTCATCAGCGATCGACCAATAAGGGGAGCTTTGCAGCCGCGTTTGGTGCTGTCGTTCAATGTCAGCAATCACGTTGGCGGCATTGCCTGCCCCAAGTGATTGCACCAGTCGTTTGGCGGGGGTGTAAGCCATGGGCGTACCAAACCCCATTTTATTGAGCATGAGAGACATTTCTTCAAACGCTTGACGCTCTTCATCGTTTTGAGGCGTGGGGTATGGCGGCGAAATACCCGTGAGACCGAGTTTTCTCAAGAAGGTCAAATCACAGATCATGGCTTGATGCCCTGCGCCCGCCAGCTCAGTAAACCATCCGAAGTGCACAGGCTTTTCCAAATAGATGCCGACAGGCTTGACCATGTCAGGCAAAAAGGCATTGACCACGTGGATGGAAAAGGGGGCTTTCAGGCTTTTTCCTTGCATCATCACAACTAGTTCGCCGAGGTAGGTGCCAGGCGGTGTTGCTTTGGGTACATCAACACGCACGACCATGCGACGCGGCATTGCAACGCCATGGTTTTCGGGCAATAAGCCATGTCGGAGAAAATCGTCATTGGCTGCTAATAAAGTGGAAGAGAGGTGTGTTCGCGTTAGCTGCCATTGGCTCCAATGCCAACGGGTAGGGATCTCCACCCCACTTAAACGGGGTTGTCGCAACATCACCATGGGTGCGCCGGGCAGGTTGCCTTGCTCAAACGCAAATTCGACCACGGCAGAGGTGCCTGGAGCGGCGGAGGTTTCGTGGTTGGTTACCCGCAGGCTAGGTTGTCCCGTAGGCCATTTTTTCCAGTTGGCGATGGGCCAGTTTTTCTCCCACCACGCTTTGCGTTGACGTGTAAGCATCTCCAAAATGAGCTGATTGCTTTGCGGCACAGCAAGAATACCACTGACAAATTGGGCATCGGTCGAATCACCACTCAAACGCAAGATCACAGGGTTGCCGTCGCTGGAGACATTGAAAGTGACGCGGTCACTTTTTCGTTCGCCGTAATGTGTCCAACTGCTACTTTTAGGCGAAATCTCCTCATTGCGTCGGCCGAGATAGACGGATTCAATCCATTCTGTTGCTGACAGGTTTTGCGAGAAAACGCGCTTTCCGTTTGCGGTGATTGTGCGCTGAAGAGGATGAGGAAGATATTCCCACTCGCCCGCATCACGAAGCCAGAGTGTTATTTGCCAATCCCCCGCGGGCAGGGGCAATGCTGCTGAATCAATGCCTCGTATACCATCAATGGTCAGCGCATCAGCCGCTTGAGCACGTGCCCCGCGATCAATCGCGTTGAGCCCCGCACCCGCGAGCAACCCCGACGTGACGGTGAGTGGCTGAAAACCCGGCCAAATCGCACTGCCTTCAGGGCCGAGATCCCATGCATAGACATTTTTCCCGAGCGGTTTTGGGGTTTCAACGCGCATTGTGGACAGCGCAAATCCGCGTTCATTGTTGGCAGAAAACGCCATGATTTGTTGCAATGCCGTGAGATCCAATTGGCGCCCGCCGGGCGTACGCAAGCTGGCAAAGGGGATTTGCAATTCAAACTTGCCTTTGGGAATAACCCGTTCGATGTTTGCGCGATCGGAATAACTGGGATTCGACGTGTCATCGGCGCGTACCACGACAATCACATCAGAAGCGCTTAAGTTATTGCCGACAATCAAGAGCATGCTGGTTGGTGAAATGTCGGTTAAGTCAGCGTTATCGAGCCGTAAATCGGCGAGTGCCGGTGTGCCAACGATCATTGCGAGTGCAATTAGCCAATGTTTCATGATGTTGTGCTCCTTAATCTCACCCAAGCTAGGCGTAACCCAATCTGCTTTAGTTCACGTCAATGATCTTCCTGCCGCCATGAGGCGGTGTGTCTGATGCGACTGAAGGCGATGGAAACTCAGCAATCACTTTGGGAACTCGCGTCAGAACAGGCGTCCCTGTGATGGCTTCTAAGGTCGAAATGCGACGAATGGTGGTGTCGGTGAGTTCGAGCAATATCGCCATGCCACAGCCAAGTAAAAAGCCGCCGATCAATCCTGCAATGGTAAAGACGATCAATGGCAGATTGCTCGGTACGCCGGGGGAGTATGGGCGGTCAATGATTTTGATGCGCTTGTCTTGTTCAAACACACCAAGAGAGCTAGTAAGCCTTGCCATTTCATGGCGCTCAAGCAACTCTTGGAACAACTGACGTTTCACTTCTAGATCGCGTTCAAGTTTGCGGATCTTCTGTTCTTTTTCGCCAGATTGACTCGTTTTGTTTTCCAATGTCAGGATCATTTTGCGCAGGCTAACGGTTTCTTCATCGAGGGTTTCGACTTTGCTTCGGGCCAGTTGCAGGTTTTCCAATTGCGAAATCAACAAAGGTTGAGATTCGGTAGAGGAATCAATGGTCGCGCTGCTGGCCATGTCCCAAAGTTTGCCGGTATCAACCGGTTGTTGAGTAGAAGAAAGCAGTGCCGTTCGCTGCTCTTCTAGGCGACGTAAGTTTCTTAGCGCGCCCTGCACCAAACTGTGTTGATCGGTATAGCGGGATTTAAGCATGGCAAGTTCACTGCGATGCTTAACGATTTGATCTTCAATACGACCTACAACTGGGTTGGTGCTGGAAAGTTGGTGATCCAGCCCACCAAGACTGCGTTTCGCGCCCGCCATCTCCGCTTCTTTCTCTGACAGGCGCTGTTTGAGCGTTTCAATCCGCGCATAGTTGGCGAGTTGCAGTTCAGGCAGGCCATCTGCATGTTTGCTGCGAAAATCTGACAATGCCGCCTCGGCTTTGTCTAATTCTTCACGGCGAAAATCAATGTGCTCAGAAAGAAAGTCGCTGGAGTCTTTCATGGAAGAGCGCTCAGGGGCGAGCAGCTCTTCAATCACATGGTCACTGACGATCTGCAACGTATCTTTCATGCCTTTTGGCGTTGAAGAGCGAAATTCAATGCGGATCACGTCTTTGCCGATGGTAGACATGGTCAGTCCGTTGGAAAGTAGAGCGATGGTTTCATCCACTTTTTCTGGCGCAGAATCTTCCTGAATTAAACCGCGTTCCAGTGCCACTTTGCCCAAAATATGACGACTGTGCAGCAGGGTTTGCAGACCGCTGAAACGCTCTTTCATCTGGGAAGAGACGGACAAGTCTTCAAGGAAGGGGTTCATCTTGGATGTTTCTTGTATCAGCATGGTGGTGTGCGAGTTGTATTTTTTGGGCGTTAGCATACCAATCGCAGTGCCCATTAACGGAAAGATGATGATTGGCATCACAATCACATAGCGACGACGCCATGCGCCATCGAGCAAAATCAGAAGCTTGTAGGTTAACGAATTCATAGGGCATCCAACCAATTGGCAAGTTTTTCTGCGCGTGCATCCCAAGTGTGGGCTTTCACAGCGGTTTGCTGGTGAACATTGGACGCTTGGCGTGCAGTGTTTTTCAATGCAATCGCCATTTCATTTGCGGTTTGCACCACACAGACATAGCTGCGGTATTCATTAACAGCAGGAAAAGGCGTACTGATCACGGGGCGTCCTGTGGCAAGATATTCGCGAAGTTTGAGCGGGTTACACGCTTTGATCTGCGCGTTATTCACGAACGGCAACAAACTGGCTGACCAATGCTGGCTGTAGCTAGGCAGTTCATGATGCGGTTTGGGGCCGAGCAGTGTGACATTGTTATATTGCTTGAGTGACAACGCGGCTTCGCAAGGTTTACCGATGAACACGAAGTTCCAATCGGGAAGCTGCGTGATGGTTTTGGCGAGCATCTTGTAGTCGAGCCATTCTGACAATGAGCCATAAAAGCCGGCGGTTGGGCGGCCATTGTCAGGTAAATCCTTGGCACGAGGGCTTGGGGTAGAAAATAAGTCGTAGTCGACGCCGTGTGGCAGCAAACGGGTGCATTTGTCTGAAAAACGTGAATACAAGGTTTCGCTCGCAGTCAGTATCAAGTCCGCTTTTTGCGCTAGCTCCTGTTCGCGTTTCGCCACGGTGTGGTGGTCGACACCCGCCAGCGATGAAAAATCATCACCACAGTAATAGACTAATGACGATGCGCCAAGTTGGTCTGACACATCAACGGCGGTAGGAAGCGATGTCCACATAATGGGGTTGTGTAGCTTGGCTCGCGCAATGATAGGAGCAAGCTGATTACGCAACATTCCGGCGGCTAGTTTGCGTCCAAGTGCGGTGCGCGGTGCAGGTAACGTTGAAGGATTCACCACGGTCAAGCTGTCAGGGGTGATCGCGTTATTCGATGAATGTTTATCAGCGACGGTGCGCGTAGTGATTTTCTGCCAAGCGCGTTTGCAATCATTGATGGTCAACGTTGGACGACGTAAGCCAATCGAATTCACCCAAATCACTTTGCGGTCTTGCGAAAGACGGCGGATTAAATGCTGTGTGCTAGAAGGTAAACCGCCCCAGTCTTCGCCAAATACAATCAGGTCGCGTTTCATTTGGCCATCTCCTCATCGGTCAGGGTGCGCAGCACTTTAGCGGGCACGCCGCCAGCAACCACGTTAGGGGGTAGGTCTGACGTCACGACACTACCCGCCGCCACTATGGTGCCATGGCCAATGGTGACGCCAGCCATGACAGACACGCCGGTGGCGAGCCACACATCGGGCTCTAAAATGATATCGCCAACTTGGCTGTCCAGCTCTGGCATGCCGGAGGCGCGATCGTGTGCATTGATAGGGTGACCGGGGTAGCCAGCGAGAAACGCACGTCCAGCAATGCGAACGTTGTCGCCAATCACGACTTTTCGTCCGACGGCGATGGTGGTTTGCCAGCCGATGTCTGTGTTGCTGCCGATCAAAAGCTGAGGTTGTTCATGACCATAAGCGCGTCCAGAAAACGTGGTGTGGCCTGAGACACGACAATCATCACCCATAGAAATGGACAGCGGACCGCTCACAAATGGCATACCGCCGTAAAGATAGAGGCGTTGCCCAACGCGATGTAAGCGGCCTTTAAATAGAGGGGTCCACCATAGGGTGCGTGTCATGTTTTCCCACAGCGCTTGGATTACTCGCGTCAGATGGTAAAGCGGAGACACGATGAGTTTTGGCGCTGGAATGCTTAGGTGAAGAATAGCTTTTAACGTGCGGAACACACCACGAGCCACAGGGCTTGGGCTGTGTTTTAACCAATGTCGTGTCTCTTGCATGTTCATCGCCTTTCTCCTTGCCATTGCGGTATTTGTCACCGTCGTAGTCAAGGTAAAGCACGAAGCGAGCCAACTTATTGATTGCTTAATTATCAGTTAGATAGGTGTATTTCGCAGAGGTTTCAAAGCCCGTTTGTCATTTTGACAGTCAAATAGACAAACAGACAAACAGACAAACAGACAAAGCAAGTGGAGGAATGAAAAGAACCGCTGACGGCAGAAGCGCCGTCAGCGGATCTCGGTGACGCGTTCAAGCGGTTTGCCCGGCAAAGCGTTTGAACGACCCTTTGGGTAGTAATCGCAGCTTTTGGCCTACTAGGATGAGGCTCAGTGGGGCTAAAACCAGCAAGACAATGCGTGCTGCGACTGACCAGTCATACTGTGACACCGCCAGCCAACCTAAACACACACAGCCAAGCACAAGCAGCGAATACACGGGATAGGGCAGGTGATACAGAGATTGGCTGACCACAAAAAACAGCACAAAGCGCAGGCATTGCGTGAAGGCCAGTGCCATTAATACGCCAAACACACCGTATTCATGCCCCCACCACCACAGTGTGGTCACAGCGACCACTGCGGCTGCGGCATTGATCCCCATTTGGGCATAGGTAGTGTCCCCCGCAAAACTGCCTAAGTTAACCAGTTCTGCCATTTCTTTAAATAAAGCAGCAGCAACCAAAAAGGCGATAAATTGTGCTGCGAGCAGGTAGCTGTCCGGCAGCAACCAAACAATGGCGAGAGGCGCAACAAAGGCAACGCCAACGGCAATCAGCATCACTGCCACCAAACCATAACAGGTAAACTGCGTGGCTTTCTCTCGGCCATTGATGCCGTAAAGCACATCAAAGCGTTTTGGCATCCACCACATTCCAAAGGGTTGCAGCAATAACACCACGGCTAAGCCAAATTTGGCTGCCACACCAAATTGTGCCAGTTCCTCCAGCGAACTCACGTCTGCGAGTACCCAGCGGTCAAGGCCGTTGAGTGTAAATGCCATCATACCGCTTGCCATGATGGGCAGACTGTAAACCAGCGATTGCCCCGTCACCTTGCGAGAAAACGAAAAGCCGGTGTCTTTCAATTGCACCATGGTGAGGATCACCGCTTGCGTGATTGCGGCGATCACGCCCGCTTCCAGCACACCATCAATGCCTCTGCCGCTAAGCAGCATGACCACGGTTAACCCGGCATGCAAAAAGGCGCGCCCCACCGCTGCCGAGAAAAATGCGACAGCGCGATTTTGCATTCTCAGCCAACCTAATGGCACCGCGATACAGCCTTCCAACGCCAGCATCAGTAACACCAAACGCAGTTGATAAGTGGTTAGGCCGCCTGGTACATAACTGTCGAGTAACGCTGCCCCGAACCAACCTAGCGGGATCATCACGGCGCAAATCATCAAGGTAAGCGTGAATATTCTCGCCGCCATGGTGAGGCGTTCGCGCTCGGTTTTACTGCCTCCCACAAAACGATACAACGCATCTTCAAGCCCTAAACCCACGAGAATGCTACCAAGCGCTGCGATACTGCTGATAATTTCTAGCATCCCAAATTCAGCTTGGGGCAGTTGGTGGGTGATAAAGGGCAGCATGAGCAGTGAAATCCCTTTCATCAAAGCCATACTGCTGCCGTAAAGCAGAGTTTGTTTCATCACGGGGGATAATGCCTTCATCCTTGCACCTCATTGCGGGTCATCGCTGAAATGCGCGAACCCACTTGGGGAGCTAATGCCTCACAAATATTGGCGAAGCAAAATTCAGCGCGATATTGCTGCGAGATCACGCCCGCCGCTTTGCCAATACGTGTGAGTGATCGCATGTCGTCTTGTGCTTCAAGCAGGGAATGAGCCAGCGCATCGATGTCGTTCGGTGGATACTTTAAGCAGTTCACACCATGGGTAAGCTGGGTGTCCCAATAGGCACCATCTTGAGGAATGATGACGCACATGCCCGCCGCCATGGCTTCGAGAATAGAAAGCCCAAAAGGTTCTTTGGTGCTGGTGGACACAAAAATGTTGGCACGTGACCGAATGGCATCCAGATCATCGGGCGCTTCATGCCAGAACACTTTGCTAACGGGCTGCGGAGCCTGACTCACAGCAAGCGTGGTTTGTTCAGGACGAATAAAACAAACATGTGTTTCAGAACGTTGAGAAGGGTGAAGCATGCTCAATGCTTGCATCAAGGTGTCTAAACCTTTCCATTTCAGCAACGAGGCTGCCCAGAAAACGACGGCATAATCGTGCTGACACGCGCTTGGCCACGTACTTTTTGGTAAGCCGTTAGTGAAGGTTTGAAAATGTGGATAAGCCGATACTTCGCCTGTGTTGCCTGTGGCCTCTAATGCGGCGCACAGTGAATCACGGGTCGATTCGAGGTAGAAAACATGGTTTGCATGCAGCAGGCATCGCCCAATGGTACGTGATGTAGCGACAGGGCCATGAACCATTTGCACCAGTCGATAACCCAACAAAGGTTTAGCAAGGTATAACCCCAAATCAACACCAGGGCCTGAAGCGGCAAGGGCGGTGTCGATTCGGCCTATGAACAGTCTGAACCAGAGTAGTTGCATGGCGATCAGTAAGTGGCGCGCAAAATAGGCTAACCCTTGCTCAGCACGTTCGAGCTTCTCTGGCATCACCAAATGTCTCACGTAGGCTTGGGTTTGACGCCAGCTTTTAGCATCTGCCGTGAGGACGGATACGCGAACGTCTTTGTCTTCAAGTTGTGCCAGTACATGCTTGGTGGAGACCTTTGAACCGCCAGCGAAAGCGATGGGATCAAGGATCAGTATGTGTTTTAACTTGCTCATACTGCGGCCTCCAATGGCTGTGGTTTGCGGTAGTTTTTCACAAAGCGCAACGACGCTTTCACTGGCGGAATGAATTGCCAGTGGCTCATCCATTTGGTGGTCATCGCAGGGTTGGTGATCAAGCCTTGGTAAAGTTGCTCGAATGCACGCGTATGTGTGCTGATGGTGAAATGTTCAGCAACGTGTTGTTGCCCTTTCACGCCCATCTCTAAACGTTGGTCTTGATTCACGAACAAATGGTAAATGGCTTGTGCCAGTGCATGAGCGTTTTCTGGTTCAACCAGTAGACCTGTTTTTTGATGATTGATGACACTGGGAATACCGCCGACGCGCGGTGCAATAACAGGCAGCCCGGCTAAACCCGCTTCTGCCAGTGTTAGGCCAAATACCTCTTCACGAGCGCCTGAAATACAAAGGTCTGCGCCGCCTCGCATCATGCCTACCACGTTGTGTTTTTCACCCACAAGATGCACGAAGTTACTGAGGCCAGCCGCGATGATTTGCGCTTCAAGTGTTTCTCTCTCTGGGCCTTCACCGATCACCACTAAATGAATGGGGAGGCACATCTCACGCAGTTTTTTACATGCTTCAATCAGCAGATCGACACCTTTGCGGTGGATCAGGGAGCAAACACTGATAGCAACGAAAGCATCACTCGGAAGGTTTAGCGTTCGACGGATGTCTTCAACAGGTTGCTTCAGCAAGGTCTCGGTGTCTATGCCGTTGGGAATGACCTGACAGCGGCTTGGTACCGCACCGTCGGTTAACAGCTGGTCAACCACAGGTTGGCTCACGCCGACTGCCATGCTGGCATGATGCAAACCAAGGGTGATGCGATCTCTCAGCGGATAGCGAGAATGCAGATGCAGCACTAAAGGCAGCTTACGAGCACGGGAAACCCAATTTAACCACTGGGATGGCGCGCCGCTGTTGGAATGAATCAAGGCGACCTGATGATCATCAACAATGCGTAAACCTTGATTGACCAATTTGCTGAAACCCAGCACATCCCACTTAGGGGTGCGTTCGCCGAGTAGCAGCGTAAAGTTGCTGACATACACGGGCACATCAAGCTTGAGGACCTCTTGGGCTAGCAGTTCGCTGTTACACCAAAGCACAGGCTCGAACAAGGTTCTGTCGAGGTGGGTAATAAGGTCAATTAAGCAACGTTCGCTGCCACGGATCCAATTGTCGCCGTAGTGAACAAACAGCACTTTTTGAGGATTGGGTAGAACCTGAGGTGTTAATGTCATTGTCCTTCCTCCAGGTCGTTAACGTAAATTCGTGGCTTACGTATTTCGTAAGCGGGTTAGCGTTACCATTGCAAAGACCGATCCATGTTTTTATCTGTTTGATTTTTATTGATATAAAAGAAAACCGCGATGCTTGGCATCGCGGTTTTTCTGGTTTTCGTCATTTTGAGAATCACCCCTAAGGTCACTTTGCGACGGCGGTGTAGGCCTGAAGTAACTGTGGAACTATGGCTTCGGCAGAATACCTTTTTTGGATGGTTTGAATGGCTCGCATTTTCCACTGCGCACGTTGAACTGCATCACTGTTACGCCACACATGGATCACGTTGACCAAGCCATCAACATCCCCTTGCTCTAATATCCAACCGTTTAGGTTATGCTGAATGAGCTTATCTAGCGCACCCACATTAAAGGCCGCGACAGGGATCCCTCGTGCCATGGCCTCCAAAGAAGACATTGGCAACCCTTCTGCGCGAGAAGGAATGATAAGCAGGCCAATGTGGGTCCAGACTTTTCGCATGTCACTTTGTGCACCGTGGAAAGTGACGTTTTGTGGCGCAATTCGTTCCAGCGGCTTGCGCAATGGCCCGTCACCATAGACATGGAAATCAAGATGAGGAAAGCGTTTTGCGAGATGAACAAAACGTTCAGGTGCTTTTTCCTTACATAAACGCCCCACAAACGCTATCTGGTTGCCATCGGATGGCGGGGTGTTATGTGTGTTAACAAAGTTATTTGCTAACTTTGCAGCGCAAGGCAGGGTTTCGAGCACAGGTGTACTGACTGCGTAAACTTGGTTGGCGAGAAAAGCGGTGTGACGATCGAACCAATCATACAGTTTGAGTTTCCCTTCTTTTACCTCGCCGCTGTGAAACGTGCTTGCACAGGTGATCCCCATCATCTTGGCTATAGGGCGAACCAGAATGCCCGCTTTGTAGCCGTGAGTGTGGATGACATTAGGTTTACCTTTGCGGATGGCTTGCCATAACGACACAAGGCGACCATCAAGCACGTTGCACTTCAAACCACAATAAAGGAGGCGTTTGTGAACAGGATGCTCGCCATAATTATTGAGAAAGACAACGGTGACATCTGTTCGGGCATTGTTCAGTCCCAATGCTAATTGCTCGACATGCGATTCAATTCCTCCAAATCCTCGGCTATCTAAAACTAACCAGATTTTCTTTTTGCTTATTGCCATGTCGCCACCTTATACCTTAGGGAAATAGTCATCGACAGAGACTCAGCAAAGATAGTGCCAGAATGCTAATTCATTGAATTGATTAATATAGAAGGCGATGAGTGATGAAATGGCGCAGGTTAAACAATCAAAATGACAATTGATAAACAGGCAGCAGTCAAAGCGCATGTCAAATTGACGAAAGAGAGAACCATTTCGATTCAAACAAAGAAGTAAAAGAAACATGACAGGGACAATTCTAGAAAAATAGCCTGTATTTTTCGATGGAACTGCACAAGGTTTAAACCGCTGAAAGCGAGGTATTGCTTGGATTTAGTGCTCTTTTTCCCAAGGTGGCTTTGGCGACAGGCGCAATAACAAACCTGAAACTTGGCAAACCCTTTGCAATGCACGAAGTAGATTCCCTAACTATTTACAGAGGCGAGCATGGCAAGTTACTTAGTTACTGGAGGCTGTGGCTTCATTGGTTCACATTTGGTCGAGTCGCTATTGGCTGACGGTCATCACGTCCGAGTGATTGACGATCTCTCTACGGGCTCTCGTGACAATGTCCCGCGTCATTGTGAGCTTCGCGTTGCTGACATCTGCCAGCCGGGTGTGCTTGAAGATGCAATGAAGGAAGTGGACGGGTGCTTTCATCTTGCCGCTATTGCGTCCGTTGAACGCTCAAACCAACAGTGGATAGAAACACACGAAGTGAACCTAACGGGCAGCATTCGCGTGTTTGAGGCGGCGAGAGCGGCCAAAACACCCGTGGTCTATGCATCTTCGGCGGCGGTATATGGCGACAACGCTGACATGCCTTTAGCTGAACGAGCAGTGCTGCGCCCATTAACCGCGTATGGTGCGGACAAGTTAGGGTCTGAATTACATGCGCGTGTTGCGTCTATGGTGCATGGTGTGCCAACGAC
Source organism: Enterovibrio litoreus (assembly GCF_045679545.1). Classification (NCBI taxonomy): domain Bacteria; kingdom Pseudomonadati; phylum Pseudomonadota; class Gammaproteobacteria; order Vibrionales; family Vibrionaceae; genus Enterovibrio; species Enterovibrio litoreus. The sequence continues at coordinate 462,480 of NZ_CP166195.1, read as the reverse complement.
AGGCCTGCGCTTCTTTAATGTGTTTGGCCCTCGTCAAGATCCCTCCTCGCCATACTCGGGCGTGATCTCGATATTTGCTGACAAAGTCATCGATGGTCAACCTGTCACCATTTTTGGTGATGGAGAGCAAACCCGTGATTTTATCTACGTCGCTGACGTGGTGCGTTTCTTACGCGCCGCGATGAAAGAAGTGTCAGTGACCCCTGAAGTGTTCAATGTGTGCCGAGGGGATGCATTGTCGGTGAATCAATTGGCCACAATATTGATGTCGATAACCGGAACAAGGGTAGATGTGGAATATTTGCCCGCGCGCCGTGGTGACATTCGAACCTCAATTGGCAGCCCTGCGCGAGGGGCGAAAGAACTAGGCGTGTTTGCTAAAACATCAGTGACTCAAGGGCTTCGCGAATTGTTGGCTTACGTAGCCAATGGCAGTCATTCTCAGCGCTCTGCGAGCTAATCACCTCCCTTATCGGCAAAGCGCTCATCATCTTCATCAAAAAAAAACGCCGCATCGATGCGGCGTTTTTGTGTTTATGCCCCAACAACTTCAATGTGCTGAGTATATGATTGGGTATCAATAGCGTCCTTGATAACAACAATCAAAGTGACGCTTCAAACCGCGCGACTCAGGCTTCGTCGGTTTCCCATGCTTGTTTCTTTCGATACAGCGTTGATGGGCTGATTTGAAGTAAAACAGCCGCTTTGAGTACGTTGCCATCACAATGAGCGATGGCTTTTTGAATGGCTTCGCGTTCCAAATCACAGAGTGGACGAATGCCTCCCTCTGCATCGGATGAGGCACTCGGAGTATCCTCTGCATTGGCATGGCTGATGGGATCAGGGATCACCACATGCGCTAGCGTTCTGATCTCTTGGTCGGTCAGGGTTTCATTCAAAGGCGGTGGAAGCTGTTTAATGCTGACCGCCTCGCCATCATGCAGTACCACCACATTGCGAATCACGTTTTGTAGCTGACGCACATTGCCCGGCCACGGATAGTGGCGCAATACCACTTCGGCTTCGGGCGTAAAGCGCGAGAAGTTCTTTCCTTCTTCTTTGGCATAAGTCATCAAAAAATTTGTGGCGATAGACAAAATATCATCGCCGCGCTCACGCAAGGGCGGCATGGCTAGCGGCACAACATGAAGTCGATAGTACAAATCCTCACGAAAACGTCCGGCCGACACCTCTTGAAGCGGGTCTCTATTGGTCGCACACAAAAAGCGAATATCCACGCTTTCTTCTTTACTACCGCCCACTTTTTGGAAACGTCCGGTTTGAATAAACCGCAGTAATTTCTTTTGCAGCTCTAAATCCATTTCGCAGATTTCATCGAGAAAAAGCGTGCCGCCTTGTGCCTGTGTTGCCGCGCCCTTTCGTTCGTTACTCGCACCTGTAAAAGCCCCTTTTACGTGACCGAATATTTCGCTTTCCATTAAGTCATGAGGAATGGCGCCGCAATTCAGTGCAATGAAAGGGGCGCTAGATCTAGGGCTCTGGTGATGTATGGCTTCTGCGCAGACTTCTTTGCCTGTGCCGCTTTCACCTGTGATGAAAACCGTGGCTTTGCTGGGTGCAGCGGCATCAATAATGCGATATACATTTTGCATCGGTAAGCTTGAACCAATGAACCCTTGGTAGGCATTGCGTTCAAAACTGCTTTGAATGTCTTCTACCAACCCTTGAAGTCGTGTGCGTTCAAGTTGGTTCTTTATCGTCGTTTTCAGACGTTCTGCACTGACGGGTTTTTCGAGAAAATCCACCGCGCCCTGACGCATGAGATCAACCGCCGTATTCACCGAGCCATGACTGGTCACCACGATAACCGCGCAAGGAAGTGATTGTTCGTTGATCCATTGAAGGATTTTCTCGCCTGACATGTCGGGCAGTTTGAGATCCAGCAGAACCAAATGCGGTGTTGCATTCTGAAGATGGTCAAGGGCAGCTTGACCTGTTCCGAGACAAGTGAGCTCAATGGGCTCATTGGCAAGGTACTGCATGTAAAGGTTCGCAAGTGGTTCCGAATCTTCAATGATGAGCACGCGATACGTTGACTTCATGTTGAAAAAATCCCCTTTTCGCTGTCTTCCTGCGTCTTACCACGTCTGGGTAAAGGAGACGTAACGTATTGTTAATCGGTATATTCAGTGTGGATAAAAACATTCTACCCGCGACTATTTTTCGAATCAGTGTGCTCCGTGAAACCGCGAAGCATTCTCTGTTCCAATGCATTGAGTGACGCCTGGGCTTTATTGTCTAACTTAGAGGCTGTATCCAATGCTTGGTCATAGTCTTGATTTATGCAGTGTTTTTCTATTTCCCGGCAAAGACAGCACAGTAAGCTGTTGCCATGAGACGCAGCGCTACTGCCTAACGTGTGCGCTTCGAATTCGAGGATGTAGTAGTCGTTTTTCGCCGCCGCCTCCCTGATGTTATCAATGCGTTTTTGCGCGTCGTTGATATAGAAGGCAATCAAGCTGGGAACCACGTCAGCGGAAGTGTCTTTCACTAATTGCATCAAGGTTTCTTCATTGACTTCTTCTTGGCTGGTAGTGACTTCACGGGGAAAACTGGCGTGTTCTTGTGTTTTTGGGGGCGCTAACTCTGACGCATCGAAGTTCACGACTTCAGCATCACTTGGAATGATGGCTTTGGGCTGCCAGCGAGCGAGGCAATCCAGAATGGCTTGTCGAGTAAAGGGCTTTGAAACGAAATCGTCCATACCTACATCGATAAAGTGCTCTTTGTCACCACGAATGGCGTGGGCAGTGAGCGCAATAATCACGACATTCTTGGCGTCTGAATCGAGCGCTCGAATACGTCTTGTGGCTTCCATTCCATCCATTTCGGGCATAGAAATATCCATTAACACGATATCGTAGGGAATGCTGGAGACCGCTTCGATGGCTTCTTGACCATTGCTGACGATATCGACCGAAAGCCCCGAAAATTCCAGCATAGTCCGCAGCACGATCTGGTTGGCGGGGTTGTCTTCCGCCATCAAAATACGAATATCTTTTGCAATAGGCACATCGGCTTTGATGGGCTCTGGCGAGCGAACCGCGCAATCTCCTTGCTGAGCCAGATCTAAATCCAGCGTAAAACTGAACACTGACCCTTTACCAACACTTGAAACAACGGATAGCTCCCCCCCCATTAAGTTGACGATTTGTTTGCAAATGGCTAACCCCAAACCGCTCCCTTCGTGCCCGCGATCATAGTTACCTTCGGCCATGGTGAACTCATTGAAAAGGGTGGGAATATGGCTGCTATCAATACCGATACCTGTATCGACAACATCAATTTGTATTTGGCTATAAGTGGCGCCGTGGTGGTTTGATGTTAACGATACCGTGACGGAACCGTGTTTGGTGTACTTGATCGCATTGGATAGCAGGTTAAGTAACACTTGGCGGATTCTGTCGCCGTCGCCAACCAAACATTGTGGCGCGGAGTCAGAGATCCTCGCCGTGAGCCGCAGGTTCTTTTTCTCTGCTTGAGGGCGCATGATATCAATGGTTTGATGGAACAGATCGAACATATCAAATGGGTTGTTCTCAAGAGACAGCTTGCCCGCTTCCATTTTTGAAAAATCGAGAATGTCGTTAATAATGGCGAGAAGAAGCTCACCAGATTCACGCGCGGTTTGAACCAGTTTTTGCTGTTGATCTGTTAGAGGGGTTTCTTTTAACAAACCAAGTACGCCTAGCACACCGTTCATAGGGGTACGTATTTCATGGCTCATCGCGGCAAGAAATTGGCTCTTTGCGCGATTGGCGTTTTCTGCCGCCTGTTGCGCTTCTAATAGGATGGTTTCTGTGTGTTTTTGCTCTGTTAAATCGAAAAATTGCGCCACATAGTGCGTCAGTTGCTCATTTTCATCTTTTACCGCTGTGATGCTCATACGAACGGGTATGGTGCGACCTTCTTTGTGCAAAAACGTTATCTCACCTTGCCAACTTCCATTTGCTAATAAAGTGCGCCATATACTTTTGTGAAATGCGGCATCATGAGGAGTGGACGTTAATGAACGCGGTTTTTCGCCCTTCACCTCTGCCCCGGAAAAACCCGTTATTTTGGTAAAGGCGGGGTTGGTACGAATGATGTGCCCTTTGCTGTCTGAGATGAACATGGCTTCGGATGATTCAAATGCATGGGCGGCAATTTTAAGTTCAGTTTGGTCGTTCAGTTGCTGGGTAATATCGCGAATGTAAGAGACAAAAATATGTCCTTGCTCTGTTTTCGCTGGGGAAATGGAAATTTCGATGGGAAATTCACGCCCGCTGCGTCTTATTGCCGAAAGCTCAATGCGTTGATTTAATACGGGCCCTTCACCGGTAGAAAGGAAATGTCGCATCCCTTTAATATGCGCCTCACGCATGACTTTTGGGACAATGGTATCGGCCATCGATTTACCCACGATTTCGTGGCGCTCCCACCCAAATATTTGCTCCGCGACGGGGCTAAATTCAATAATGATGTCATTGTCATTTGCCACAATAATGGCATCGTGAGAAGCGTTATAAATGGCTTCGTTTTTCTCCTCAATTTGGCGAGCTTCACTGTAAGAATATTTTTGATGCTTCAATGATGCGTGTAATTCGTTATAGCTGCTATCCAGCTTTTCGCGCATGGCGTTAACCATCTTTACGGTTTCGCTGACATCATTTTGATAGAAAAACTGAAAACGAGAGGGAGAGTCAGAAGTCTCATTGATGTCATGTAATTGGCGAAGTGGGCGAGTCACGACAACCATCATTATGTGAATCAATACAATAGAAAGCAGCCCAACACACAAGGTTCCCCAAATAAGTAAATGGTCAGAAATCACAGCGACGGGGGAGGGCGCGGTATTGTAAAAACCAATCACTATCCATCCCATTGGGGCGTTTTTGTCTCCAATGGGCGCATTCTTTGTTTTCAATTCGCCCGAAGCACTTTTTTCAAGTTGGCTGTAAGCGATCACGTTGCCTTCTTGCTCGACGCTTAGGAAGGTAAAGTTTTCCTCTTTGACGACACGATCGGTGAATGATTTCAGTCCTTCGAGGTCTTTGTTATTAATATAATCATGTGCCGCGAACGCAGAAATATTGGCAATTTGCTGAATATGGTTGTCAGGGGTGTCGGCGTCTGTCTCAAGGTGATGCATAAAAGACATCACAATGAACGTGATCAATATGAGGGTGCTAGTGACAACAGTAATAAACACTGTTTTAAGATTAATATTCAGAGCGCCCCCTTGTAGTAAGTTTAGTTATTGAAACATCAGCCTCAATAATGAATGGTTGCGCCTTAGAGTTTAGTACAGTTTGCGGGCTTATAGGTTTTCCGACGGGGTGCGTTGAATCAATATAAGCGTTGCGTCATCTTTGTGTCTTTCGCCATAGCGCTCAAAGGACTGCATCACCGAATCTGTGGCTTCTTGAAGAGGCTGTTTCAGTGTTTGCTGCAATGTTTCCATCACTTTGTCAGTGAGTATTTGTCGTGCCGCGTTATCTTCTGCTGATTCAAAAAGACCATCAGTATAAATCGCAATTCGTTCACCTTCCTTTAGGTTGAGTGTCAGCAAGTCGTACTCCGCGCCATACAAAACACCGGGCAGAATACCGCCTATGTCTAAGGTTTGTACTGAGTTGGTGCAGACTTTAAAGGGAGCAGGATGCCCCGCGCTGGCCATCTGAATCTTGCCGTCATCAAACAATGCGACAGAGCAGCAGGTGAGGATAACTTGAGAGAGCAAGTTATCGTCAAGGGCACAGTCCGAAAGACGATTCAATAGGGTTGCGCAAGGTGCTTCTTCCGCTTCCACCTGATACATCAGGCCGCGCAGATAACCACCATAGGCGTAGGAGAAAAACTTGGCCGCTACATCATGGCCCATGACGTCTGCCACGTTGAGCATGAGAAAATCTTTCGTGTCGCGGTATAGCACCAGATCCCCGCCACCTATCCCGGTATTTCTGCTCGCCACCGTCATTTCCCATCCGTGTGAGGAGCGTGGTAAAGAAGGGGTGAGCGCGTTGGTAATGCGCTGATTTATCTTGTCGGTGAGTTGGCGGTAGATTTGGTCTGATCGATTCAATACGCGTTGTACGCTTTGCATCAGCGAGGTCTTGGACACTGGCTTGAGCATATAGTCATCAATACCTAATCCCAGTGCATCGTTTCGTGTTTCGGGGTTGTCGGAAAAGGTCAAAAAGATAAAGGGTGTGAGCAGGGTGTTGGTATGTTCATGAAGTGCCTTTTTGAGGCTCAACCCATCCATGCCTGGCATGCGAATGTCTGAGATGACTAAATCGACAGAATTGTGCTTCAAGAATTCGAGGGCTTTCTCGCCGTCATTCGCTTCAAAGATCCTGTAATGTTCTGACAGATAAGCACTGTAGAGGCGTCGCTGACTGTCATCATCTTCCACAATTAGCACGCTGGGCTTGGTGGTGATCTGTTGGATCATCCATTTCAATGTAAAGCGGTTTGCACCAAAGGTGCTGCGCTTGGTGTACTCAAGGTCATCGGTCAGGCTTTGGAGCAATGCCAATCCGCGACCGCCTTCTTTTTCTTCGAAGGTATCTAAGGTTTGTACTCTGTCTGGAAGTGTGGGGTTCCAGCTTTGCCCATCATCGGAAAGATGCAGCAACCATGATTCATTTTGGCATTCTAGTTCAACACCAATAAATGTGGGTGATGGAGAGGCGTGGTTCACCAAGTTGGCTGCGGCTTCGGAAAAGCACAACTGGATTTTGTTAGACAGATGATCACCCACGCCGCGCTTTTTCAGTGTTTCGCCAATTACCTTTCTGGCATTACTGACGGTTTTAAGGCTTGCTGGTCGACATTGGATGCTCACAATAGACACCATGACTAAATCTCCAGTGACAACAAATGGCTGCTTAAAATGGCTTTTCTTAAGCGCGCTGCCAGTTTGGGCATGCGTTTAGTAATGCGCCCAATTTCGCGCAGTATTTCAACCTTAAGGGACGGATTGTTTTTGTCGTTGAGTACACAACCCAATAAATGCGCGCCAGCATCATTAAGCTTTTTCACCGATTCCGCAGCTTGCGCTTCTGTGGTTTGCCCAGTCATCACCACCATGATGGTGCCATCTGCTGCTGCCGCAACACGCTCGGGAGGAATGTTGTTCGCATTCATTCGGGAAATAGGGGAGGTATCGAAGATGACCAAATCGAAATCTTTGTGCCATTGCTTCACATAGTCTTCCAGTGAACCGGGACGGCGCAATTCCATAATGGTCTCACGCTTAGAGGGGGCGATGATCCCTGTGAAGAAGGTGTTTTCGCCTGACACGCCAACCAATTCAGGGCTGGGTAAGCGATGATTGTCATAAGTCGTGACAGTCATCCCTTGGCTTTCAAGGCTCGGATGATAAAGATTCAAATCTACCACCAGTGTGGATTTTCCTGCCAGTAGTGATCGGTGTGCAATGGCACTCGCCAAAGAGGTCACACCTTCGCCTGACTCTGTCGCGGTGAGTGCCAGCGTTTTGTAATCATTGCGGACAATCTGAAAATAGATCCGCTCAACTTCAACGTTCCATGGAGGGATTATCATTACAAAACTCCTATTAGTGCAGCGATGCCGACAAGTTGGAAGATGTCCGTAATACCCTGACGGATTTTTTCAGCGGTACTTTCTTCTTGAGTTGGCACATAAACCGTGTCACCAACGCGTAAAACAGGCAAATCTTGGAAACGTGCAGTACGGCTAAATTCAGACAGGTCAAAAGTTCGTGCTTGATCACGGCAGCAGGACATATTCACTACCGTGATTTTTTCAATATAAGCATTTGAGCTTGGGCCACCTGCTTCTGCCAGCAAGTCCAAAATGGTCATATGATCATCAAAGTCATAGCGCCCTGGGCGACTCACCGCGCCAAGCACTCGGATGGTTTGCTCTTTCGGGCGATCAAGCCAATGACGATTTTTTTCTGGAATGTAAATGGTGTCGCCAATGTTCACTTCGGGCAGCAGTGACGCATCGCCCGTTTCGAAAAATAGGGCAAGGTTCAGTTTGCTGACGCGGGCTATTTTGCCATCAAGATGCGTGATGCGAATATTGTGAATATCTGCCGTGGCGGTCGGGCCATCCGCAGCAGACAGAATATCCAGAAAATGCATTTCTTCAGTGAACTTATAGCGCCCCGGTGCACCCACTTGGCCAAATACATAAATCGACGTGTCTGAGCTTTGGCGAATCCACTTGGCTTTGTTTTCTGTCGGATCATCAGGCAAATCATGTACGCGTATGGTCGACCCGGCATTGATGGGGGGCAACTCTGAGTCTGATTGGCCGTCTCGAATGAAGGTGTCAAGATTGAATACGTAAAGTTTGGATTGTGTGGCTGATAAGGGCGTTACCACTTCGATTTTACTGGTGTCAGCGCGTGAAGTTGGGCCGCCCACGTGGGCGAGTAAGTCCAGCAATGACATCTCGCTTGACCATTCCACACGGCTAGGTCGCACCACTTCACCCAGCACGCGCACCGCTCGGTCTGGTGAGACTTTGAGCCAAGATTTCTCATTCATGTCGAGTTTTTCGGGGACGAATATTGCGTCACCGGGCGAAACAAGAGGAAGCGGGCCTGTTAGTTTACCTTCTGAAAACAGGGTGAGGTCGAAGGGAACTGTGTCGCCGTTGGCTTTAATAATGCGTATTTGGCGGCTTTCAGCAAAACGAGTCGGGCCACCGGCATTGGCGAGAATATCGATAAAGGTCGCCCCTTCTTTGCCTTCATAGGCGCCGGGTTTGGCGACTTCACCCATCACATACACGGTGTTTGAGCCGGTTTTGATCTCTTCTTCTTGTTTGGGCACAAAGATGGTGGAGCCTTCCACAATGTTGGGCAGTAGGGCTTCGTTACCGCTGTCTAGATATTGTTTGAGGTTGAAAATACGCGGCTCGCTTTGGGATATGACACGAATCTGCTCAACCGCTGCAAAGCGTGTTACACCGCCCGCACGCATTAATAGATCCACTAAATTGTTTTCATCTTTGGCGGAAAAACTGCCGGGGCGGATCACTTCACCAAATACTTTGATCGCTTTTCTGTCATCTGCAGCATCGCCAGAGTCCGCCAGTTTTGAAGGGTCGAAGCTTTGCTCAACGTTACCTGTCATTGGAGAGGCTGGAATGAATAAGGTATCCAGTGATTTAAGTTCTGGCAGTAATTCTTCGTCGCCCGAATCGAGGAATTGTTTGTAGTCAAAGATCATGATGTCTTCGCCGCGACGAAGCTGAAAACGGTCGAGTTGTGCGCCGGGGCGAAGCCCACCCGCCGCATACAGCGCCATTTGAATTGATGCATTGTCTTGCAGAGTGAATTCACCGGGTTCGACCACATAGCCTTGAATAGTGATGAGAAGCTGTCGTTTGCTCACGAACACTTGCAGAGAAGACAGATCACGGATCACTGTGCCTAATGTCTCTTGTACGGCGGCAGACAGAACTTCTTCTGTCATCCCTTCGGCTTGAATCATGCCCACCTCAGGCAAGGTCAGGCGACCTTGACGGTCAATTTGAAACTCTTGATTTAGCGTGACTTCCCCCGGCAACATGATGGCGACCAAATCGCCAATCTGCACTTTATACTCTTCTGCATGGGCGACCATGCTGCTCAGCAGTGTTAACAGGACAAAAGTCAGGAAGCGTTTCATTGTGTTGCTCCTGAATGGATTTCAGCCTGCGTACGTTCAATGAGTTCTATCGAAACACGACGATTCACGAGGCGCTCTTGTGGGGCGTTACCCTTAAACAGCGGATCGTTAGCGCCAACCGCTGCTACGGTGATGCGCGATGGCGCAATACCGAAAATTTGAAGATAGCGTCTGACTTGATTGGCTCTGGCAAGCGACAGCGCTTGGTTTGCTGCTTCATTACCGACGGAGTCGGTATGTCCCGTAATGTGTAGTGCGTATTGAGGGGCATCTCGGAGAAGATGAGCGGCTTCGGCCAATTGTCCCATGTATTTTGGATTGACTTCAGGAGAGTTAACAGCAAATTGATTATCGACATTGAGTAAGGCATCAACGTCGGCAGCGAGTTGCGATGAAGAAGCATAGTTATTGGTAGCTTGGGGGACGCAAGCACCGCTTTGTTTCACTGCATCCAATTGTTTTTCAAGGCGCTCAAGGGACGTGCGTTGAATAATGAGATCGTTAGCAGCATCGAATTCTAGGCCGCCATGGAGCTCTCGGACAATGCGATCTTGCATGCGGCGAGCTTGCAGCACAGTTGCTGGGAAACACAATTCTGCACCTTCTAATACCAATACATCTAAGTGACGAGCAGATAATTCCCACTCAAAACGTAGTCCATGTTCAGGGCCCAATGGTTGGTCGGCTAAAACGGGAGAGAGCGAAGAGTAGTGACGCTCAGCCATGCCACCTTGGCCGTCATCGGGGAACATGGTGCAACCCGATGTCAAACTGATGAAGACGACGAGAGCGAAAAATTTTCTCATGACGTTTCCTTTGTCGGTCTGCGAGCAATTAGCTGACAGGAGCAGCTTCGACGGAAATAGCGCTGTTAATACGCAACAGCTGGATGATTTCCATGGGCTGCCCGTGAACATGGGTCAGTACCAAGGTTTTGCCGGACGCTTTCAATCGCTTGAACAGGAAGACGATGGCGCCAATACCGGAGCTGTCCAAGAAGTCTACTTGACCAAGGTTCAAGGTAATGTCCGGTAAATCATCGCTGCCAACCAGTGCATCAAGCTCAGGTTGAAGCTCGCTACAGCCTTGAGCATCCATGTCCCCTTGTATCAGGATCAAAAGGGTATCGTCTGGTTGTTGGATACGTTCGATTTGCATGATGTGTTGCCTCTCCGTTATGAATACTGTTGACTAAGCGAAATGCATGCCAATTAATTATATTGTTTTTAAACAATAAGATAGGCTGATTATGTCATGGTTGGACAAGAGGTTTCTCATTCTGACAATGAATTTGGGAAATACCTGTTGGGCATCACTTTGTTTCTCGTTCATTTCTTAACAAACTCGTCATTTCAAAATCTGTCTTCAAAATTGATCACCTGTCCATATTTAAAGATAGTTTCAAACTGCGGAAAGTGACACTGCGTGGCGCGAGAAGGGGATGTTAGATCTTGAAACTGAAACGTTTTCACGCCTCGCCACACTGTATACAGAGCGTGAATACCCAAGCATCTTGAGGCTGTTTGGGTATATCAACACTCTGTCATGAGTGTTTTTTCGTTGGCTGGTTTGATTCGGTGTTGAGTTCACTCTCTTGTTGCGTTGTTTTTGCTAACGGTACGTCCGCCAAAGACGCTTCCGTTTTCTTCACGTAGTGCGCAACCGAGGCGGTTAGCGCAACCAGAATGTAGATAGGCCAAGTAAAACCTTGTGTTAGGAATGTGCCTGACACACAGAACGCGATCATGCCGGAAAACAGCCCTTCGGAAATGCTACGCACGACAGGTGGGTAAACATCGGGTTTTTGAACCACGAGGTAGACGGTTTTTTGCGCTGATCTAAACACGATAAATGTCATGGTTAGGAAGGCTGCTAAGCCTAAAAATCCGGTCTCGCCAAGCACCCCGAACCATGTACTGTGAACCGCATGATTCAGTCCATCCCAATGTGGTGAGTAGAAGAAATAATTGAAATAGAAGTTATTCAGGCCAACACCTGACAATGGGTTGTCCACGGCCATAAAAAAGGCGGCTTCCCACGCGTACAGACGCCCTTTAGCTGACTCATCTAACCCATCTTCTGCTGCCCCACCAGATTGACGGTCGTTGATCCCCGCCACCATAAACAAGATCAAGCACAATAGGCCACCCACAGAGAACAGCAAGGCTTTGGACTTCACTCGTCGCCAAGCAATGGTGCCGAGTGCGGAAAGAATACCCAATATTCCTCCGCGGCTTTGTGTCGCGATAATGGCGGAAAAAAGGGCAATTGCAGTCAGTAAACCTATCAAACGTGCTTTTTTGGATAACCCGTCGGTGATAGCAATACTCACCGCGAAAGAGAAAGGGAATAAAAGTACCAGCGCCAAATCGTTAGGATCGCCAAGCACAGAGCCTATGTCTCGACCGACCGTCACCCGTGTTTCTTCGACCATGCCGATACCGTTCATCTTGTTAAAAAGAGTCACCATTGCGACCGACAGGCCAGAGGCGACAATCATAATCAAGGCGTTGCGATAGTGTTTCGCATGACAGAGCAACCATGCCAGTGCGGGCGTCATGATACCGATTTTGACATAGGTATCTTTGTAGTACGCGAACGCTTCCCCCGCATTGCCAGAAAGCGGGATTCCGATGGTGACGAGGGCGAGAAACACATAAAAGGCGTTGAGTTCCTTGCTATGGAACATCTTAATTTTGCCACTTAGCCCAATGTGCCACGCCAGTGTAGTCAGCGTGCCTAGCGACAACATCAGCGGGATTTTCAATGAATACAACTGTGGGAACGCTTCATGGAGACGAAAGAAGGAAAAGGCGATGAACAATAGCCCCAGCATCACAGGTTGAGATAACGTGATGAGAAGCGCGAGAGGTAAAAGACCAACTACCAATGGAATGACAGGATGGGGAATGAGTAACCAGATCACGCACGTTAAGGCGACAAATATCGCAGTGACATGAACAAAATGGGTTTTCATTCGCGTGAGTAATAGTTCTCGCTGTGTGCCTATCCAGTCAAGTATTTGCATCACCCATGCTCTTGTTGATTGATGCAATGGTTAGAGCAAAGGATGTGCCAAATACTGCTGAGAAATAAAAACCATAAAAATCATGCAATTAATTTTTTTAGTGAACGTGACAAGAGAAAACCGCGCACGAAAGGCGCGGCTTTCCGATTTTGACTCTCAATCTGACACACTCACTTTGATTTCGTATGGGCGCAGTCAGTGCCACTTATTCTGGATGAATCAGACGAATAACTAACGAGCCCGCTGCGCGAAGAGATTCGACATTGTGGCTGAGCACCACGCCGGCTTCAGGTGCGCGGTACTCATGCACCTCTTCGCCGAAGCTGTCGTAATGCAAGGCAAGGAGTTGGTCTTTTTCAACAGGCTGCATGAGCGAAACGTGGGGCAAAATAAACCCACCTTGAACCGCAGAAATACTGGTGACACGAGTGCTCTCAAGGGTCGGTTTTATCGTTTTAGGAGCGTCATCAAGTAATTGGTAATATCTAAAGATGTTGATGGCACCATCGACTGCACGCGTGATCATCGCCGAGTCGGTATAGCGTCCCACCCCAATCTCCACCGTGATGCTAGGAATATGATTTTCATTCCATACGGTTTCTAAAATGCCCGGGTCACCGGGGTCGTTCAACAGCGCATCCGGATTCATCAGCCGCGCCATTTGAAGGGCGTCCTTGAGGCGAAAATCTGCAAACACATACAGCGGATAGGCTAAGCCTGTGGTTTGGGTGTGGAGGTCAATGGCCAAATCGGCATTGGGTTTTAACACCTTGTGCCAAATATTGTGGACGTAGCGTTGCGGCTCATTGCCGTTAGCATTGCCCGGGAAATGGCGATTGAGATTGCCACCAGAAAGATCGGGATCTGAGGAGAAGAAATTGCGGTTGTGGTTAATGAGTCCAGACAGATTCACGGTGGGAACGATGGTAATGCAACCCGCGATCTCTTTGCCTTTCAAAAAACGGGCAATGGCTTGTGCAGCGAGTACGCCGTTGTATTCATCACCATGAACGCCCGCAGTAATGACCATCTTCTTGCCCGCTGTTTCGCCTTTGAACACCCACACAGGCAGGTGCTGGGATTGGCCTAGTGCATCGGTGGCGGCTCGGAACCAGAATTTGTGTTGTCCGGCATTTAGCTGAGTCACATCTAGCGAGCTGATCACGGCCAGGCCGTCGATTTGATTACCTTCAATAAATTTCATAAATACGTGTCTTTATAGTCGGTTAAGCGTGAGAGGTCATGGATACAGCATCCATCATTTCACCCAATAAAAGCAATTCACGCAATGAAAGCCATTAGCCCAATGAAAGCTTTGGCGCTTTCATCACCAAATACACCGCCAGCGCACAACAGGCAAAGCCGATCAATGTTGCGGCTGAAAAGGCTTCATCGAAAAATAGCCAACCTTGAATGGCTGCCAGCGGTGGAACAAGATAGATGTATGACGTGACTTTGGATGCCGCACCTTGACCGACCATATAGAGATACAACAAGACAGCCACAACGGAAAGCACGAGCACGGACCAAAGCATCGTCAGCGTAAAAGTGAGTGTCCAAGTCACATGAAAACCTTGGACGAACCAAACGACAGGCAAGAATACGATAGCTGCCGCGACATATTGCCACATGGCCGAGGCCACCAAGTTCATGCCCTGACAAAAGCGTTTCTGGTACAAGGTGCCGAAAGTAATACCAAGCAGTGCAGAGCCAATGAATATGTAGGCATAAAGCGGTTGCGCATCCATACCCCAGCTCATTTTCCCTTGTACGACAAAAGCAATTCCAATGATGCCCGCAACAAGCCCTAGCCATTGCGAGAAGCTGAGCCTTTCCGCTGAGGTATTCACGACAATCACCGCGGTGAGAATAGGCTGAAACCCTACCAGCAAAGATGACAAGCCCGCAGGCATGCCCAACTGAATCGCACCAAATACGCCGCCTAAGTAAAATCCGTGAATCAAGAACCCGGACACCAGCGCATGAACAAGCATCTTGCCCTTGGGCATGACAGGTTTCATTACGGCCAGAATAACCAAGAACACCAGCACGTTAAGCACCATGCGAATCAAAAGGAATGTAGCTGCGTTCGAGTCCAGCAGGCCAAATTTTGCGCCAACAAAGCCCGTACTCCACAGCAACACGAAAATAAACGGGATAGTGCTTTTCAACATCAGTTAGCAATCCTTGGCGAAGGCAAATAGCGTGAATGCTACACGCAAGATACAGAGCTTGATTAGAACGTATCTCTTGATGTGCCACAACCCAAGAAAGATTCAACAACTTGAACTGATGGGTGTGATTTGGTGATGAGTGTGCATCGCTTTGTCTCGTAGTGGCTTTGCACCAATAACTGGTGTTGGTGATCTTGCTTGGTGTTCGACGCTAGGTTTGTTGTTGGTTCATTGGCGAGCAAGTTGAGTATGTTAAGTGAGAGGTAAAAATAATGATGATGGGAAATTTTGGGCTTTAAAGTGTCTTTTCATTAATAACCTTTATTGTTGCTTTTGTGATTTAAATTAATTTTTAATGATTCCTGCTTGCTCTCATACATCATTAATGTGATGGAGGTCATTAAGAGGAAGGCTGTTCTCCCATAGTATGCTTACTTGATTTTAAGTGAGGCTAAAACCAATCGCGGAGCTTCCGCAGTTAGGTGTTAGAAATAGTATGAGTACATTAGTCGCAATTTCACTAACAACCGGCATTTTGTCCGGTCTATGGGGCTGGATTGCTATGTCATTCGGCCTATTGTCATGGGCGGGTTTCTTGGGTTGCACCAGTTACTTTGCATCACCAACTGGTGGCGTGAAAGGACTTGCAGGTAGCTTGTTGACTAACATGACAGGCGTATTTTGGGCGATGGTCATTATCGAAAGCTCTACTTTTGTGGGGTTAGAAATTGTCGGCTATGTGATTACTGCTATTGTGGCCTTCCTTATGTGTATCCAAGCGAAAAAAGCGTGGCTGGGGTACATTCCGGGCACCTTCATTGGTTGTTGCGCGACATTCGCAGCGGGTGGTGACTGGCAACTTGTCGTGCCGTCTTTGTTGCTTGGTGGTGTGTTCGGCTACTTGATGAAAGCAACAGGACGATGGCTTCACGACAAATCAAACCAATCTTCGGAAGTGGCTGATAAGCATTCTAAGCAAGTGAAGGCGTAATCTCGCTGTAGTTACTGAACCAAAATTGGTGTGTCAACGTAGAAAATGTATTTCTAACGGGATGCTCCACGATGACATTAAGCCACGAAAATCAGTCCAGAATCATTGAGATGGCATGGGAAGATCGGACACCCTTTGAGGCGATTGAACAGCAATTTGGGATGAACGAATCGGACGTGATTCGTTTTATGCGACAGCAATTAAAACTCAGTAGTTTTAGGCTTTGGCGTTCGAGAGTCTCAGGGCGCAAAACCAAGCACCTAAAGTTACGAGGCGCTGAGGTCAGTCGAGGCTATTGCCCTTCCCAATATAAGCACAGGTGAAAACATTCAATTGGCTGTGTGAGCAGCTCCTCCACTTACCGCTACTATTGTGCGCCCAAGTGAAGGGAAGTGTGGTGATTTGAAATTGAAATCGGGCAGAAATCGATAATTAAGCGTCAGCCTTGGCTGCGTTTCCCATTGCTTTTTTTAACCCTCGGTTTTTGTTTAGCTCAATTTTATAAGCAGAAAGCAGGGTAGACAGATCATTGACCTTGATCTTGCATTCTCCGTTGGTGTCAATGGAGGCAATGGCATCTTGGTTTAGGCGAGCAAGTGTATCTCGCATTGCTGGGGTATCAGTCGTTATCGGCATATTATTGATTATCTTGTTAGTATTTGGCTATTTAATCAGAAAGGAAGGATGAAGTTTAGTCCTTTGTTTTCAAGGCAACCGAGTTTGCAGAATATTTAGTCAAAAAGCGGGAAGTTGAGCCCAATCTCTTATTACAAGGAGATTAGGCTCGGTTTAAATTACTCTTGAACGGGGAAGATAATCTCGTTGATGTTAAAGCCTTTTTCCTCTGCAATGGATAAAAAATCTGCCAACAGAGCATCAGAAACGACGGGGGTGCGCGCCAAAAGCCAAAGGTACTCTTTGTTGTAACCAGATACGAATGCATAGTCGTAGCCATCTCCCAGCTCAAACACCACGTAGGATGAAAAGAAAGGACCAAAGAAAGAGACTTCCAAATGCGCGGTATCGCGCTCATCCACGAAATACGCTCGACCTTCTGCATCAGACCATTCTTGATCTTCTGTGTTAAAACCACGGTTTAACACACGAATCCCCCCATCTTCTCGCACTGAGTATTCGGCGGTAACATTGCTTAGACCACGCTCGAAGCTGTGATCGAGACGAGCAATTTCATACCATTTGCCAAGATAGCGTTGTTCGTCGAACCCCTTCACAGGCGTGATGCCGTCGGGAATGGACTGGCAAGCAGTAAGTACCAGTAGTGACAGTGCGGCGAAAAGGGTCCGAATCATCATTTTTCTTCTTCTCATTGCTGTGAATGCTTTAGGATTGTTTTTCATACGTGGGCGAAATCTATTAAGATCATGCTGTTATGTCGAGCAGCGTTTTCGAAAGAAGTGCGGCTAATTCGGCGTGGCCTTGCGCATCTATGTGTAAACCGTCTATCGGTGAGGCTTCGCATACTTGCCCTGCGTCTAGGAAATGGCAGCCTTCTTCTTTGGCAACAGCGCTGAAAAATGACGCCAATTGTAGCGATTTCTCTCTCCCATTGATAAAACCAGACGCCCAGTTGTTGGCGTCATGAATGGGAGCAGGAGAGACAATAAGGATCTGTGGTGTGGTTTGCCCTGCGTTGTCGGTTTCGCGAACCTGACCTACTAACTTTCGAACGCCTTCTGCAATCCATGCGGGCTCTGAAGGGTATTGAGATTTGAGATCATTCGTGCCAAGCATGATGACAACCCAATCCAGCGGGCGATGCGTCAGTAAAACCATTGGCAAAGCCGCGCTGCCGTCACGGTACGGTTTGAGCACATCGTTCCACATGGTGGTGCGTCCGTTCAAGCCTTCTTCAATCACAGACCAAGCGGTTGGCTTTTGCGATTCTTCATTGAGGTGTTGTTGAAGTCGTGATGTCCAGCGAACGCCATCAGGCCATCGCTCGCCGTTGGAAGGGTTATAACCCCAAGTGTTTGAATCACCGAAGCATAGAATCCGTTGCATAATCTGTCTTCTCCATCAAAAATACGCGCTTAATGTCCGTGACCATTGTATGTCGGAATCATTGCAGCGTCGCTATCTCACGTGCAATTACCCCCGCCTGACAATACTCAACCTACGGTTTTTGTTTAAATAATCACGCTTCTCTATCTATTGGTTTGACCCGTATCAAGCCAATTACTTGTCGCTTACTGTCTACTTGACCCCCAGTGATTAACACCAGAGAAAAACCTACATTTATCGTGATTGAATCCATAGATCTCGTGAAATGTTCAATATCCGTGAGCAAAAAGATTAGAAAGTGTCGCAAATGAAGAATATTGGGTACGGGCAAACAGCCCATACTCACAAGCAGTTCGAGTACAAATGACCAATAATCAAAATAATGCAGTACTGGCAGAATTAACTATGACAGTGTTACCTCCTCCGGGCGCACCGGATATCGAAATCGCGCGAGCAGTAAAACCTTGGCCCATCTTTGAAGTGGCTCAGCGTAAACTTGGCGTCGCGGCACATGCACTCATTCCGTATGGACATTACAAAGCCAAACTGGATTTGGCGCAGCTCAATCCCAAAAAGAAGCAAGGCAAGTTGGTATTGGTGACCGCGATTACGCCTACCCCTGCTGGTGAAGGGAAAACAACCACCAGTATTGGGTTAACCGACGCATTAAACGCCATCGGCGTGAGCGCCAGTGTGTGTTTGCGTGAACCGTCACTTGGGCCATGTTTTGGCGTGAAAGGCGGTGCGGCAGGTGGTGGGCGTGCACAAGCTATCCCAATGGAAGATTTGAACTTGCACTTCACGGGGGATTTTCACGCCATTACATCTGCCCATAACTTGCTGGCTGCGCTGATTGATAACCACATTCACTGGGGCAACGAGCTGAATCTGGATTCACGTCGTATTTCTTGGCGTCGTGTCATGGACATGAATGATCGCGCACTTCGCCATACCTTGGTTGGTTTGGGTGGGCCTGCTCATGGTCAGCCCCGTGAATCTGGTTTTGATATTACTGTCGCGTCAGAAATCATGGCGATCCTTTGTCTTGCTGATGATAGAAAAGATCTCCAGCGCCGACTTGGAAATATCATCATCGGGCGCAACCGTGACAACAAAACAGTGACTGCACGCGAACTAGGTGCTGATGGTGCGATGACGGTGCTGCTTAAAGAAGCCATTCAACCGAATTTAATCCAAACCCTTGAGCATAACCCAGCGCTTATTCACGGCGGTCCATTCGCCAATATTGCTCATGGTTGCAACTCGGTGATGGCGACACGCACCGCGCTCGGTTTAACCGATGTCGTGGTCACAGAAGCCGGCTTTGGTGCGGATCTGGGGGCTGAAAAATTCATCGATATTAAGTGTCGATTGTCAGGCCTAAAACCCGACGCTGCGGTATTGGTGTGTACTGTACGTGCTTTGAAAATGCAGGGTGGAATCGGCAAAGGCGATCTTGATGCGCCAAATGTTGAGGCTGTTACCAAGGGGGCGGGAAACCTCGTTCGTCATATCGAAAACATGCAGCAGTTTGGCTTAAACCCGCTGGTGGCGATCAACCGATTCCCAACAGACACCGACGAAGAACTGACGGTGATTAAAGAAGTTTGTTTAGGATTAGGTGCGAAAGTGGAAGAAGCCCATCACTGGGCGGAAGGCAGTGCGGGTGCCAAAGCCGTCGCACAAGGCGTTAAAGCGATTTTGGACAGCGGCTCGCCAGAGGTTAAGTTTCTCTACGAAGATGCGATGCCGATTGACGAGAAAATCCGTACCATTGCCACGCGCTTATATGGCGCATCGGATGTGCAATTCAACATTGCCGCGCAAAAACAGTTGGATGAAATTCATCAACAAGGCTTTGGTTATCTGCCTGTGTGTATCGCGAAAACGCCTTACAGCTTTACCGCAGATCCTCACATGCTGGGCGCACCGACGGATCATGTTCTGCCTGTGCGTGAATTGCATTTGATGGCAGGGGCTGGTTTTGTGGTCGCGATTTGTGGTGATGTAATGACCATGCCTGGCTTGCCCAAACAACCTGCTGCGCTGAGTATTTCCTTGGATGATAACGGTGAAATTGTGGGTTTGTTCTAGCGCGCCCAACGCCAATACTTAGCCTGTAAGCTGCGATTTGAGTAGCTCACGCTAAAAAAGTCACAGATAGCGCCACCTTTCGTGGCGCTTTTTGTTACTTTGAACAGCGGTATTAACGGCGGGTGGGATCTGTCGTAGTCTTGGTTCCACACACGGAGCACAGACACAAAAAAGGACAGAGACATGGCCAAGCAGGACCCTTCATATCACTATCAGCAACGACAGGTTGAGCTTGATGCACATCGCCAGTTACGTATTGGCGATGGCAAAATCAGCGGCTATTTGTCAGTCATGCTCGGTGCATTGTCATTGCTTGCGGTGCTGGCTTATCTGTTTCCTTCTTATCTCACTACCACCGAACTTCGCAAAACCTATGACGCCGAAAGCCTGCAACACATACTGAAATACGGCATGTACTTTTCGTTGTTCTTTGGGGCAATGACGCACCTACTGAAAAAATGCCGCAGACTAGGGTGTTTAGGGATCACATTGACCTTGATCGCTTTCGCATTGGGCGGTTACACCGTGCCGGTTGGCCCCGTTGAACCGAAAGCGTTATCGCTCGGTGTCGATTGGTTAATCCTTGCGTTTTTGGGCTCTGCGGTGGTGTTTGTCACGCTGGAAAAGCTGTATCCGAAATACAAGAATCAGGTGATTTTACGCAAAGAGTGGGAGACGGATTTTCTCTATTTCTGCTTCAACCATCTCGCGATTTCCGCCATTTTGATTTATGCCAACTACCATGTGAGCCACTTTAGCTGGGCGGTGAGTGCGTCGTTTCAAGAAACCATCCAATCGTTACCTGTGTTTGTTCAGTTTGTGTTGATTCTGGTTGCCGCTGATTTTGTGTTGTACTGGGAGCATCGTCTGTTTCACGAAGTGAAAGTGCTTTGGCCTGTGCATGCGGTGCATCACTCGGTGGAAAATCTCGATTGGTTGGCAGGTTCACGTGGTCATTTTCTGCAGGTGTTTTCAGAGCGCGCCATGGTGATGGTGCCGCTGTATTTGCTTGGCCCATCGGAAACCGCCTTGAATGCTTACGTTGCATTCGCTGCGCTGCAAGCAGTGTTGATCCACTGCAATACGCGTCTGCACTTTGGTGTATTGAAATACATCTTCGTCACGCCACAGTTTCACCATTGGCACCACAGTTCAGAAAAGCCGGCGATTGATACCAATTATGGTGCGCACTTGGTGGTGTTTGATTGGCTGTTCGGCACCATGCACATGCCGCGTAAACACTGGCCGGCGAATTACGGCACGACCAAGCCATTGCCGAAAAGTATTCTGGGGCAGATCTTGTATCCCATTTCAGCGTGGAAAAAGAACAAATAGCAAGATTCACGTTGATTCACAAAGCGTCAAAAAAAGCCCAAACTCTGCGTTTGGGCTTTTTGATTTGAAGTCTGTGCGAGTCTACCCGTCAGTCACCAAAGCAACTGACATTACAGTTTGCTGTGTGTTGCCAAAATCGCTGCCAGCATGTCGTTTCCGAATGCCGCACTGCGGGCAGGAGACCAGCCATACAGCGCATCAGCGTGGCTGATGTGATCTTTAAATGGCATTTCAACGGTGTAAGCCAAACATTTGAATTGTTCTGCTACCCAGTTTGAACCCACAGTCAGGTTGGCCGTACCAGGTGCACTTTTCGGGTAACCAAATTCGTCTTGGAACTCAGGGGTGATGGTCAGCAGGGCTTGCTTGAAGTGATCTTCGAGCGCCGCCAATTCATCGTTGTAAGAAGGAATGCCTTCACTGCCGGCGACAAAGTTATACGGAATGGCTTCATCACCGTGAATGTCCAAGAACATATCAACACCCGTTTCTAGCATGCGCTCGCGCACGTAAAACACTTCTGGACTGCGCTCGACTGACGGTGTCTGCCACTCGCGGTTGAGGTTTACACCAATCGCGTTGTGACGCAGGTGACCGCGAATGCTGCCATCTGGGTTCATGTTGGGTACTACGCGGATCACGGCATTGTCGATCAGGGTTTTCCCCACGGTGTCGGTTTCATCAAGCAGGCGCAACAGTAGCCCTTCGATGAACCATTCCGCCATGGTTTCGCCCGGATGCTGACGACCAATCACCCAAATGTTCTTCTTACCTTCTGCGGGTTCACCAATAGTCAACAGGCTGATGTCGTTGCCATCAAGCGTTGTGCCAAGGGTTTCAAGTTCGCACGCATAGTGAGATTGCGCACTGTGCAGTAAGTCTTGATGACGGTCGTAAGAGTATGGCGCGAAGTAGGCAAAGTACATGGAGCCACTTTCTGGGATAACAGAAAAGCGCAGAGTGTCGCCATCAAACTCGGCAGGAATACGGAACCACTCATTGCGGTCATAAGACGCGACAACATCGTAGTCTTTCCACCCTTCTGGGTAAGCCGATTTTGCTAAGTTCAGAATTTGGAAATCATGCTGTTCTTGCGACGTACTTTCTAGTCGAAAGTGGAACCACTGGGATATCTCGGTTTGGTTATCCGCAGGAATGGTGAGCTGAATATCGTTAGGTGAATCGGCGCTAACGACGTGAATATTTCCGCTTTCGAAGTTGCTGAATATTTTCATTTTTGAATGTGACGTTTTTGAGAAAACAGGCTTCAAGATTATCACAGTTTCCGGTGTGCTAAACCTGCAATCAATTCAGAGTATCGGTGAGTGCAATTCTCCTCTGACGCAAACCCGCTACTTGCTGTCGCATTCGCATCGCCGAATTTGAGGCTTGTTGGTTAACGTGAAAGGCATAGAAAAGGGAATACTCACAAGGAAGCCTTCATGTCTGATAACCACCCTGCTGTCGCATTGCATCGCGATTCCATCATCATCGACGGGCTGATTATTGCCAAGTGGGACAGGGCATTGTTCGAGGACATGGCAAAAGGTGGGCTAACCGCCGCAAACTGCACCGTGTCGGTGTGGGAAGATTTTCAAGCCACCATCGACAATATCGTCGAATTCAATCAACTGCTGCGCGACAACAATGATTTAATCCGGCCTGTTCACACCACACAAGATATCTTACGTGCCAAAGAAGAAGGCAAAACCGGCATCATGCTGGGCTTTCAAAATGTGCAGGCGTTTGAAGATCAACTGGGTTACATCGAGATTTTCAAAAAGCTGGGCGTTGGCATCGCGCAAATGGCCTACAACACCCAAAACCTCGTTGGTACAGGTTGCTATGAGCGTGATGGCGGCTTGTCGGGTTATGGGCGCGAAGTGGTAGCGGAAATGAATCGCGTCGGCGTGATGTGTGACCTTTCCCATGTTGGCCCCAAAACCTCTGAAGAAGTGATTTTGGAATCTAAGAAACCTGTCTGTTATTCCCACTGTTTGCCTTTAGGGCTAAAAGATCACCCGCGCAATAAATCTGACGCTGAGCTTAAATTCATTGCTGATCACGGCGGCTTTGTTGGCGTCACCATGTTTGCGCCTTTCCTTAAAAACGGCATCAACTCCACCATCGAAGATTATGTCGAGGCGATTGATTACATCGTCAACATTGTGGGGGAAGACAGTGTCGGTATTGGTACGGATTTTACGCAGGGTCACGATCAGGCATTTTTTGAATGGATCACCCATGACAAAGGCTATGCGCGAAGGCTGACACGCTTTGGCGAGATCATTAACCCCAAAGGTATGCGCACCATCGGGGATTTCCCGAACTTGACCCAAGCGCTGCTTGATAACGGCTGGCCTGCGAGCAAGGTGCAGAAAATCATGGGCGGAAATTGGGTCAATGTATTGAAAGACGTGTGGGGCGAATAGCACCTGCGTGTAAGCGCTCGATAGTTGCTAAGTGATTTGATCGAGATTGATAGCGAAAGCTGAGGAAGCATTCATGAGCCACCATCCACCAGAACTACCGATTCAGGTTGACGACGAAACCGGCGTTTGGCGTACAGATGGGTTACCCATGTTGTACGTGCCGCGCCATTTTTTCATCAATAACCATGCAGCGGTCGAAGAAGCGTTAGGTGCGGATGTTTATGCTGATTTGCTCTACAAAGCAGGCTACAAATCGGCCTACTTTTGGTGTGAGCAAGAAGGTGAAACCCACGGCATTTCCGGCGCTGAAGTGTTTGATCATTACATGAAACGCCTTTCTCAACGTGGTTGGGGGCAGTTTTTTATCGAGCACCTTGATGTGTCCCAAGGCACAGCGCGAGTGCGCCTCGAAAATTCCGCGTTTGTGTATTACTACGGCAAGGTAAACCGCAAAGTGGATTACATGTTCACGGGGTGGTTTGCAGGCGCGATGGATCAAGTCACCGAAAGCGTGGGCTTCCCATTGAAAACGCAAGCAGTCCAATTGCAAAGTGGCTCGGAAGAGGGCTGTGATTTTGGGTTGTTTGACGTGAAGCCTGTTTAAGCGTCAAGCGATGAGAGTTAAGAGTTAAGAGTTAAGAGTTAAGAGTTAAGAGCAGGAAGAGAAGGCCCTAGATCCTAGGGAAGCAAGAGCTTGACGTAGCAAACATGGGCTTTGAATTTTTGCAGGACCCAGGATCTAAAACGAACATAAGGAAATATCATGTCTCAGTTCGATGCCATTTTTCAGCCGCTTGCGATTAACAAGCTAATGATCAGAAACCGCGTGATCAGCACGGCGCATGCCGAGGTATATGCGACCGAAAATGGCATGCCGACTGAGCGCTACATTCAGTATTACGAAGAAAAAGCCAAGGGCGGCATAGGGCTGTGTGTTTGTGGTGGATCGAGCCCGGTTTCAATTGACAGCCCGCAAGGCTGGTGGAAGTCAGTCAATATGGCCTCCGACGAAGTGATCCCGCATCTACAAAATCTTGCCGATGCCATGCACAAACATGGCGCGCATATCATGATTCAAATTACCCACATGGGGCGTCGTTCTCGTTGGGATGGCGGCAATTGGCCGTCGTTGATGAGCCCAAGTGGTATTCGTGAACCTGTTCACCGCGCTACCTGCAAAACCATCGAGCCAGAAGAAATCTGGCGCATCATTGGTGATTTCGCCGAAGCGACCAAACGCGCCCAAGACGGCGGTTTGGATGGCGTTGAACTCTCTTTTGCGCACCAGCATCTGGTTGATCAATTTTGGAGCCCGCGTGTTAACCGACGCACCGATGAATGGGGCGGCAGCTTTGAAAACCGAATGCGTTTCGGGGTAGAAGTGCTCAAAGCGGTGCGTGAAGAGGTGGGGCCGGATTTCGCGGTCGGCATTCGCATGACAGGGGATGAGTTCCACCCAGACGGCCTTGATCAAGATGACATGAAAGAGATCGCGGCCTATTACGACAGCCTTGGTCTTATCGATTTTTTCAGTATCGTTGGGTCTGGTTGTGACACGCACAATACCTTGGCGAACGTGATCCCCAACATGACCTATCCGCCAGAGCCGTTTATCCATTTGGCGGCAGGCATTCGCAGCGTGGTCAATGTGCCAGTGATGCATGCGCAAAACATCAAAGATCCCGTGCAAGCGGCGCGCGCATTGGAAAGCGGATTGATTGATTTTGTCGGCATGACTCGCGCACACATTGCCGACCCGCATCTCATCACCAAAGTGAAGCTAGGACAGACAGACCAAATTCGTCAGTGTGTTGGCGCTAATTACTGTATCGACAGACAGTATCAAGGCATTGATGTGTTGTGCATTCAAAACGCTGCGACCTCTCGCGAGCAAACCATGCCGCACATCATCACTAAAACCGATGGCCAAATTCGTAAAGTCGTCGTCGTTGGTGGCGGCCCTGCGGGGATGGAAGCGGCGCGGGTATGCGCCGAGCGCGGTCATCAGGTCACATTGTTTGAGAAAAGCCGCGAGCTGGGTGGGCAGATTTCACTCGCATCTCAAGCACCACAGCGGGAACAAATCGCGGGCATTACCCGTTGGTTTGATCTCGAACTTCGCCGCCTTGGCGTCAATCTGGTGTTTGACGTGACAGCCGATGAAGCCGTGATCATGGCCGAAAATCCGGATGTGGTATTGCTCGCAGTCGGTGGTCAGCCCTTTATCAACCAAAGCCCAGAATGGGGGGCGGAAGATGGCTTGGTGGTAAGCAGTTGGGACATTCTCAGTGGCGCGGTTGCACCGGGCAAAAACGTCGTCGTGTATGACACCATTTGCGAATTCAGTGGCATGTCGGTGGCAGATTTTCTGGCAGCCAAAGGCGCACAAGTTGAAATGGTCACGGACGACATTAAACCGGGTGTCGCGGTTGGGGGAACCAGCTTCCCGACTTATTACCGCAGCCTGTATGCGCGCGACGTAGTGATGTCGTCGGATCTTGTGTTGGAGCAGGTCTACAGAGAAGGCGAGAAGCTGATTGCCCGATTTGAAAATGAATACACGGGTGTGCGCGAAGAGCGCGTGGTGGATCAGGTCGTCATTGAAAACGGCGTGAGACCCGATGAAGCCCTGTATTACGCGTTCAAAGAGGGATCGCGCAATCACGGTCAAGTCGATCTTGAAGCGCTTTATGCTGCCAAACCTCAACCTATATTCGCCGAACAAGGGGAGGGGTATTTGCTCTATCGACTCGGGGATTGCAACGCTCCACGCAATATTCATGCAGCCATTTATGATGCGCTTCGTCTGTGTAAAGACCTATAGCCATTAGCGAGGGAAGCGATATGTCCACAGCGCTAATTGGTCCTCTTCTTCTCCTTGCGATCTTGCTTGCAGCCATAGGTGCAGCGAGAAGAGTCAAAATGTGGCGTCAGGGTAAGCCTGACCCTAACGCTGTTCCATTCTTTAAAGGCATTGCAGCTATTCTTCCTCGCTACCTGCACGATTTGCATGATGTGGTGGCGCGAGACAAAAAATTTGCCAATACCCATGTCGCCACCGCGGGTGGCTTTGTTGCCTCTGTGCTTGCCATGTTGGTGGTGTATGTTTTTGGCGGCGATTCTTCATTTACCTATGGCTTGTTGGCGGTGACATTCTCGGTCATGAGTATTGGCGCTTATCAGGTGAAAAAACGCCGAGATAACCCGCCTGCAAATTTATCTAAAGGCGTTTGGCATCGTCTTCCCTATAGCTTGTTAGCATTTTCATTGTCAGGCCTTTGCATCTCACTGATTCAGCTTCTTGGTATCGGTAATGTGCCGATTGTGCTCACCGCTTTGTTGCTTGGTGGCGTGCTGCTCGGTTTAGCAGAACTGATCTTTGGCATGACGTGGGGCGGCCCAATGAAACATGCGTTTGCTGGCGCACTCCACTTGGGGTTTCATCGCCGGCAAGGCAGATTCGGTGGTGGGCGTTCGACGGGCTTAAAACCCATAAATCTCAATGAAAACACGCTAGGCGTGGAAAAGCCGACGGATTTTCATTGGAATCAATTGCTCGGTTTTGATGCCTGTGTGCAATGCGGGCGCTGCGAAAAAGTATGCCCAGCATTTGCCGCGGGCCAGCCGCTTAACCCCAAAAAACTGATTCAGGATATGGTGGTCGGCATGGTGGGTGGAGACACCCGCCAATATGCAGGCAGCGCTTATCCTGGAAAAGAAGCAGGTAAATCTGATGCCGCTAGATGCGGTGCGCCGGACAAGCCATTGTTTGAAGGCTTGCTCGATGCCGATACCGTGTGGTCATGCACCACGTGTCGCGCATGTGTGGAAGAGTGTCCGATGATGATTGAGCATGTTGATGCCATTGTTGATATGCGCAGACATCTGACACTGGCGAAAGGGGAAACCGCAGGAAAAGGCGCAGAAACCCTGAATAATTTGATTGCGACGGATAACCCGAATGGCTTGTCACCGCAAAACCGCGCCATTTGGGCAGTTGATCTTAAGCTCGATACCATGGCAAACGTAGGCAAGACGGATGTGTTGCTATGGGCAGGCGATGGCGCGTTTGATTTGGCGTATCAGCGCACATTGAGAGCGCTAGTGGCACTGCTTCGACACGCAAACGTTAGCTTTGCCATTTTGGGCAATGAAGAACTCGACAGCGGCGATTTAGCGCGTCGATTGGGCGATGAAGCCACTTTTCAGCGCTTAGCCAAGGCCAACGTGAAAACCCTGAATAAGTACATCTTCAACACCATTGTGACGCCCGATCCCCACGCGTTTCATGTCTTGAAAAATGAATACGCCGACTTTGGCGGTCACTATTCAGTCATGCACCACACCGAATTTCTCGCCCAATGTGTCGAACGCGAGTCACTGACCTTGAATACGGCCAAAGCGCAAAGCGTCACTTATCACGACCCCTGTTATTTAGGGCGTTACAACGGTGGTTATGATGCCCCGCGATTCTTGTTGGAACGCATGGGGATGACGATCAACGAAATGGAGCGCTCAGGTTTTCGCTCTCGCTGTTGTGGCGGTGGAGGGGGCGCGCCCATCACGGATATTCAAGGCGAGCAACGTATCGCGGATATGCGAATGGACGATGCCCGCGAAACGGGGGCCAGCATGGTAGCCGTTGCTTGCCCGCAATGTGCGGTAATGCTAGAAGGCGTGGTGATGCCACGCCCTGCCGTTCAAGATGTGGCTGTCATGCTGCTTGAACGGGTGATTGATACGGGGCAAAGCGCAGGGGGGCGCAATGGATGAGATAAAACGGCGTGATCCGAGAAAAGAGAGAATCCTGCGTGATCGTCTGCACCCCAAGCACGAGGAACTCACCACGTTTGATGGTCGCTCTGATGGGGGTGTTGAGAGCGGTACGGCTAACATGATGGTGAATGGCATTCGCCGAAAGAATCCGCATGGAGTTGGCTTTACCTCTGCGGATGGCATGAAGCGCATTGATCGCTCTGGTGGCATGTCATCATCGTTTTCAGGCGTTGCGAAAAAATCACAGTCTCAATCTTTGCCGCGTCGACAGATCACCGAGCCAACACGCTACATCGTGGTGGTGTCTGACGCTGACAGCAAAAAGCTCACCACTCTTGATAAAGACATGCTTGGCCTTGCGCACCAGCTGGCGACAACCCTCGATGATCAGACCGTCGCTCCAAACACCGCAATTGTGTTTCTCACTCTGTTTCACCGCGATGATGACATGGCGGCGTTCGGCGCGGATCGGGTGCTTTCACTGGGTGACAGTGCGACCTACACGCCGGATCATTGGTTGGCGGTGCTGCATGTATTGCATACCCAACTAGCACCTCAACATTGGATTTTCGCCGATGAAACATTAATCGGCGGCGATCTCGCAAGAAAGCTGAGTGCGTCTTTGGGCGAGCGTCCTGCAACCCGTGTGAAAGCTGCGAATAATGGTTCGATTGAATGCGGTAGCGGCGATGCGAAACAGTCTGTGACCCGAGAGCTGTCGCGCTTCTTGCTGGTGGAAGAGCAAGTGTCCGACCCCATTTCAGGGTTCGCCAGTGAAGCATCGGCTTGTGCTTGTCCAGATGTGGAAAACGGTCAGGCTAAGATTGTCGATCTTGGTCGTGTCGCGGTTGATCCTAAAGATATCCCGTTACCCGAAACCCAGTTCATTTTGTCGGGCGGTAATGGCGTGCGTAACTGGGCCTTGTTTCATCAATGTGCCGACGCACTGGGCGCCACCGAAGGGGCAAGCCGTGTTGCCGTCGACAACGGACACATGCCGCGTCCGACACAAGTAGGCGCATCGGGCACGTATGTGAATGCCAAAGTGTATATTGCGGTCGGCATCTCAGGCGCGATTCAGCACCTTCAAGGGATGACGCATTGTGACACCGTAATTGCCATTAATACCGATGCCTCTTGTGACATGGTGAAGCGCGCCGACCTCAGCATCATCGCCAACAGCGCAGCCGTGATGCAGGCCTTGATTGATGCCACACAAGGCGAGTTAGGAGACAGAAAAAATGCAAGCTAGCAGCAATGTAATGGTGTTGGTTTCTTGCGGTCAGCATCCGTTGTCTGGTCGTCAACGTCGGGCCGAAAGTGACGCCAAAGCCTTGGAAATGGCGCTGCGTATAGAAGACGAATCGGAGCGCTCTGGGCAAGCCCCTTCAGTGGTTTACGCGGGCGACCCTGAGTCACTTGCCATCAGAGAATATCTCGGCATGGGCATTAAGCAGTTGGATGTGCTCAAACTGCCGCATGACGCCGATGCAAGCCTCGCCTTGGCAGATCATGTTTTGGCGCGAAAACCTAAACTGGTACTGTGCGGTGCAAGAGCCGAATGGGGCGAATCGTCGGGAATGGTGCCTTATCTGGTTGCTCAATCCCTCAGCGCGACGGTTGTGCCCGACGTGGTGGATGTGCTCACTCAAACAGAAACACACGCCGAGGTACTGCAAGCCTTGTCAGGCGGGCAGCGTCGTCGTTTACGCATCACATTGCCTGCGGTGCTATTGGCAAGTCGCGCTGCGCCTGAGCCGCGTCAGAGTGCGTTTACCAAGGCACGTGATGGTATCGTAAAGGTATTGGAAGTGGCAGCGCATAAAGATGAATTCGCACAGACTTGGCAATGGCAGGTAGCGAAGAAGAAACCGAAGCGAGTGAAAACCGTGGCCGCATCAGCGTCAGGGCGCGATCGCTTTTTGGCCGCGACGGCAGCACCTGCGTCTTCTGGCGGTCAGGTCATGAATAACCCCAGCCCACAAGACGCGGCTGAGGCTATATTGGTGTTGCTGAAAAAAGAGGGAGTGATGTAACACCACCTTTTGGTTGAGATGGTGTTTCGAAAAAGCGGGGTGAAGTATTTGGCAAGATTTTCTCTCTGATGGCGAGATGCGTTAGACTGCGTTCAAGCCCGAATAATTTCAACATCGCACGAGGCAACATTGAAGAAAGTCACGCTATACACCAGCAAAAGCTGTGCACACTGCCAAGCCGCAAAACAGTTCTTCGATACTAAGAAAATTGCTTATCGTCTGTGTGATATCGGCACGCCTCGAGGCCGAAAAGAACATGCAGCATTGGGGGCGCGCGGTGTGCCTGTGATTAAGATTGGCGATCGCGTCTTGCACGGCTTTTCGGTTAAAGCCGTAGAGCAGGCGTTAAAGTGATTGAAAGAAAATCGTCACTTTACATATGAAAAATCATATATACAGTGGTCGTTATCAAAGCATCATTTATCGAGAACGCGAAAAAGCCATGTCGACTGAACCTGTTTCACTAGCGCCGAAGCCCTCTGAATCCATGCCCCCAGAAAATAAGCTCTTCGATGCGATGTTCCCCGTTACCTTCTACAAATGCCTAGCAGATGAAACACGCTTGAAAACGCTAATGCTTGTGCAGCATGAAGGGGAGCTATGTGTGTGTGAGTTGATGGCGGCGTTAGAGGAAAGCCAGCCCAAAGTCTCTCGCCATTTGGCGCATCTACGTAAATCGGGTTTACTCAGTGATCGCCGACAAGGGCAGTGGGTGTTTTATCGCATTCATCATGCGTTGCCTGCATGGGCGAAAGATGTGTTGACGCTTACTATTGAATCAAACCAAGTTTTCTTGCAAGACAGCATGGAAAAGCTATGTCGAATGGGCGATCGCCCTGAACGTGCTTCTAACTGCTGCTAGATCGACGGTTTGAAAAACTGGTGCAAAAAAATTGTCGTGTTATTCACTGCCCAGTACCTGCTCACAAGTGAACACCAAAGAAAAGGCCCCAGCGCAAGCTGAGGCCTTTTTACTGCAATGAGACTTTGCTGTCGAATTGAAATGCTTTCGCTCTCGGTGCGAGAAGGAGAGTTCGTTTAGCTCAGCAAAAAGACGCTGCCCAATCCCAAGAACGCCACAAAGCCGACAATATCGGTGACCGTGGTTAAGATCACTGAGCCAGACAACGCAGGGTCGATTTTGAATTTGTCGAGGATGACAGGAATGAAAATGCCTGATATCGCAGCACAAATGATATTGGCAACAATCGCAATGCCAATGACAACGCCAAGCATAAGGCTGTCAAACCAGAAACCTGCAACAAAGCCAATCACAATGGCCCAAAGTACGCCGTTGAAAGCGCCAACTTTCACCTCTTTGGCAAGCAAGGGCTTAAGGTTAGCTTTGGATATTTGCCCTAACGCCAAGCCACGTACAATCAAGGTGAGTGTCTGACTGCCTGCAATACCACCCATCGAAGCAACAACAGGCATCAAGACCGCCAGTGCAACCACTTGTTGCAGTGTGGCTTCAAACAAGCCAATAAACCAAGATGCGAGAAAGGCCGTCATTAGGTTGATACCCAACCAAATGGCACGGTTCTGCGCGCTTTTGCGAACGGAAGCAAAAAGATCCTCGTCTTCATCCAGACCGGCTTTTGCCATCAACTGAGATTCGGCCTTTTCGTTTTGAAGTTCGTAAGCCGTGCCCATGTCCAAACGCCCGATCAGTAAGCCGCTTTCTGTGACGACAGGAAGCGATGATTCCCCACTGGCAGCCACTTTGTTGGCGGCGGCATAAATGTCTTCTTTGGCATTGAGTGATGGAAAGTCTTCTTCCGAAAATTCCGAAATGCGCAGAGTAGGGTCCACGCCAAATAGGCGATTAATTCGCACTGTGCCATCCCAGTTTCCTCGGCTGTCTACCAAGAAAATAACGTGGCTGTGTGGTGGGAGATGGCGACGCAACAGTCGCATCACCACTTTGATTTTGGTTTTTGCAGGAACAACTAAAGGTTGGTGATCACACCAGTGACCAACTTCGTCATCTTCAAATTGTTGTGCAGCAGAGTAGCGATTTTGCTGCTCTTCATCCATTCGCCCAAGCACGTTTTCAAGCAAATGGTCAGGAATACTGTCTTGCAACTCAAGCAGCGTGTCTGCATCTATCCCCGTAAACAGAGACAGTAATTTATCGTCTTCCTGATTATTGAGGATCGATGTGCTGGCGTCTGCGCGCATTTCAACCAGCACAGGGACTTTCATCGTATCTGAAAGTTGATCCCATGTGCTTAAACGCTCGGTAAGTGGAAGTGACTCAAGTAGCAGCGCGACATCAACAGGAGAGTTGAATTGTTCCCACTGTTCGATGAAAGCATGCTGAGAGTCGGCGTCACCACCATCCGTGAGTAGTTCACTCACTACGTCCTGAATCGTATTATTTTCCATGTGTGCCCTTCAGCGGCAGATAAGCAATCTGGCGAGAGTAAAGGAAAGAAACTCAATGTAGCAATCAAAAAGATTGCTACAGAGGAAATTTTATATGTTAAATAAGAACCTTAGTAGGTTAAGGAAGAACTATATGGACGGTTTTATCATTTCAAGTTGGCAGTTTTCGTCTGGCATTGCACATGAAAACACAGCGTTATCGGGAAAATTGCAACCTTCTGTATGGTATCACTGTCAGCGTGATGCAGACGGATTACGAGGGTGGCTGGAAGACAATGCGATTCCTGAAGCGATTGTTGATTCGCTGCTAGCGGATGACACGCGTCCGCGTTTTGAGCATTTTGACGACGATTGTTTTTTGATGATCTTGCGCGGTATTAACCTCAACGAGGGATCGCAGCCAGACGACATGCTGAGCCTGCGTATTCTTTGGTACAAAGGCGCACTCATTTCAACGCGTAAAGTTCCTTCGCGCTCGGTCTCAGGCTTGATTGCGCAGCTAGAAAAGGGCGAAGGGCCAACATCGTTGTCTGACGTAATCATCGGTATGGTTGCGGGTATCAATAAGCATATCTCTCATTTTTTGGTGCCAGTCGAAACCTTACTAGATGGATTAGAGTGGAACAATAATGCTGATACTCAGGCGCTCAGTGCTTTGCACTCTCGTTTGTTGAGGTTAAGACGCTATCTAAAACCGCAAAAATATGTGTTCGAAGACCTCATCGAGATTCAGCCTAAAGCACTACTGGATGCGCAAAACCATCTCAAAAACAGCCTCGACACTACGCTGCGAATTAATGAGTCTATCGAATTCTATATTGACCAGATTAATGTGTTTCTTGCGAACCAAAGCCAACAACAAGCGGAGAAAATGAATCGAAATACCTATATGTTTTCGATTATTGCTGGAATATTTCTACCTGCAGGCTTTTTTACGGGCTTACTTGGCGTCAATATAGGCGGGATTCCAGGCACGGAAAATCCGATGGCGTTTACCTTGTTCTGTATCGGGTTGGTTGCTGTGGTGGCCATTGAAGTGATTATTTTGAAGAGGTTAAGGTTTATTTAATGATTGAGTTTTTACAATCCAACATGTTGTTCAAGCAGATTGGCCTCGGTTTATTGCTGATTATCGTTTATTTGACGATTAGACGTCTTGGCCGAAAGTGGTTAGAAAAACTGGCAAAAAATAAGCGCGTTGATCTGAAACGTACCAAGTTTGTGATTAAGTCGTTCAATGCCGCCTCATTCTTGCTATTCATTGCCTTGTTTACCATTTTGCTTGGTCTTGGATTTGGCGATATCTCATTATTCTTTTCGTCGATCTTCGCGGTACTCGGTGTTGCTTTGTTTGCCCAATGGTCGATACTGAGTAATTTGACTGCCAGTGTATTGATCTTCTTTGTCTTTCCTTATCGCATTGGTGACAGAATTAAAGTGTCTGACAAAGATGATGACGTGAGTGGGGTGCTTATTGATATCACCATGTTTCACGTCATTCTTCGTCATGCGAGCGGAAACATTATCACGTACCCCAATAACCTCATCCTGCAAAAAGGGGTGACGAAAATTATCGCTGAACCCAAAGAAGAGATTAAAGAAGAAAAAGAACCCGCGGTGGAAGAACCGCAGGTGCCTAACGCGCCAACGCGAGCACCTTAAGCGTTTATCAGCAGGTTGGTGCAACAAGACGGCAATGATGCAGCATGCACTGCCATTGTCGTCTCTCTTCTTCTCTTCTCTTTTCTTTTTTTTCTTTCTCCGTCTCCGTTTTTCCATTCCTTTCTGTTTCTTAGCTTTATGCCCAAGCAACGTCTTGTTGAATACGTATCTAGAGCTTGTCTGGACATATCATTTATTACGTTTTTCTTAAGTGTTTCTTAAGTTTTCGCCAATAAGCTTTGCTTAGCAGAGTAGCTTCATAGTGCGTCACGATATTTGTGCTAAAAGCGCCGAACGGCATGGGTACAACAAGCATGAATTGACGATGCAACCTGTATGCAATACTGGGCTACATATTGAGTGAACTTTCTGAGAGCGGTTGTAAATGAAATCTTCCCAAACCGGTATTTTACGGATTATCTATGCCACTAAATTCTCCATGCGGGGATTTTTGTCTGCGTGGAAACATGAAGCGGCTTTTCGACAAGAAGTGTCTATGGCTGTGCCCCTGATTATTTTAACGTTTTGGTTACCGGTCGATAAAATTCAACAGCTATTAATGATTGGATCATTGGTGCTGGTGATCATCACCGAATTACTGAATTCAGCGGTTGAGGCGGTTGTGGATAGGGTTGGGTCAGAGTGGAATGAACTAAGCGGAAGAGCGAAAGACATTGGCTCGGCGGCGGTGTTTGTTTCTTTGGCATTTGCGACATTTACTTGGGCATGGATACTTATCTAAATGCGCTTTATTTCATTGCCAATCAAAACTTACTGGATGGCGACTTTTGTGGTCGCACTCTATTTTTCACTAGTTTTAAATTTACCTATTTATCAGAATCTCTATCAAATATTTCACGATCTAGAACATGTGAAAATTGGGTTTATCATTTCTATTCCGATTTTCTTTACGCTCGCGCTGAACTTCATTTTCAATATTTTTTCTTGGCCTTACTTTTTCAAACCGATATTTATCGCTCTTGTCATTGTATCTAGCATGGTGAGCTACGGCTCTTTTAACTATGGGATCATTTTCGATAGAGATATGCTGATAAATATTCTTCAAACTAACACAAGCGAGTCTACCTCATATTTGAGTGCTCATTCCGTAGCTTGGGTGGTTTTGTTTGGGGTTGTCCCCGCCATTTTTATTGCCTTATTTCCGCTTGATAGCAACGACGGCGCGGTAAGAATTCTTTTGGGTAAATTAGCCAGTATGCTTTTCTCTGTGGTCGGCATACTGCTTATTGCGTCTTTGTATTACAAAGATTACTCCTCGGTTGGACGAAATAATTCGTACTTGAAAAAAGTTATTATACCGACTCATGTTGTCTATAGCGGCTATAAAGTCGTCAAAGAGGAATACTTCAGTGAGCCTCGTGAGTACAAATCCATTGGGCTCGATGCACGGCAAGTGCCTGATTCAGAAAGCGACGGGAAGAAGCCTGTTCTCATGGTGTTCGTTGTGGGTGAAACGGCACGTTCCGCAAATTTTCAATATCAAGGATATGACAAGCCGACGAACGCTTTTACTGAGAAATATTCGCCTATTTATTTTTCGGACGTGACCTCATGTGGTACAGCTACCGCGCTGTCTGTGCCTTGTATGTTCTCAATGTTAGATAGAGGCAGCTATAACTCAGCCGCAGGTGAAAATCAGGACAATGTGATAGACGTTCTGCAGCGAGCTGGCATTAGCATGAATTGGGAGGACAACGATGGCGGAGACAAAGGCGTCGCTAAACATATTCCAAAAACAGAATTGCACGGCACTGACGCAAAAGATGCGTGTAATGGTTCGACCTGCTTTGATGCTGCATTGTTGGATGGCCTTAATGTTCACATCGATGCGCTTACCGGAAACAGGATTGTATTCTTGCATCTTATTGGTAGCCATGGCCCGACTTACTATCAACGCTATCCGGCATCAATGGCTTATTTTCAGCCTGATTGTCAGCGGTCGGATATTGAAAATTGCACCAGTGAGCAAATTGTAAATACTTACGACAATACCATTCGCTACACCGACTTTGTTCTTTCTGAGTTGATTGAAAAGTTGAAATTGCGCTCGGATGAATTTGCCACCGCGATGGTGTATCTCTCTGATCATGGTGAATCTTTGGGTGAGGGTGGGGTTTTTCTGCATGGCTTGCCTTACAGCTTTGCGCCGGAAACACAAAAGAAAATTCCGCTGTTGTTCTGGGGATCAGATGACTTCATGAATCAAAAACAGATAGATGAGGCATGTTTGAGAAACAAGGCCAGTCAACCTTTCTCGCATGACAACGTGTCTCATACTCTTCTTGGCATTATGGACGTATCAACAGAAGCCTATAGTCAGCCACTCGATATTTTTGCGGGCTGTCGATACGGTGCGGGGCACTAAAACTGCGACCCAATATTTTGGTAACCATTTTTTTGAGAACCATTTGTTTTTGAGAGCCATTGCTTTTGAGAACCAATGCTTTTGAAGACCCTTGTTTTTCATCGTCATCACATGGAGTGACAGTGTTGCGAAATTTAAAACTCATTCTTGGTCCGCTATATCCGATCTTTTGTACGTGTGTCGCTTTGATTGTTATTTTTACGGTGTCACGACTAGGGCTTGCCCTTTGGCAGATTGATCGCGTGAATGACGCGCAAGGTTGGAGTGCGATATTTCTAAGTGGGTTGCGTGTTGATATCGCCTCAGTCAGTTACTTGTTAATTTTGCCCGCCTTACTGTCTTCACTGCTATCTGGTGATCATATTGTTGGACGAATTTGGCATTGGATTTTACGGGTATGGATAACCCTAGGTTTATGGTTTGTTGTTTATATGGAAGTGGCGACACCGCCTTTCATCATGGAATACGACCTGAGACCAAATCGCCTGTTTGTGGAATATCTCGTTTATCCGAAAGAGGTATTTGGCATGCTCTGGAGCGGCTACAAACTGGAATTGTTTATCGGCCTAGTGGTTTCGCTGCTGACCTTAGTGCTGGGATGGAAATGGAGTCAATCTCTGGTTTCCGACCTGCGCTATCCAAAATGGTATTGGCGTCCGTTGATTGCGGTGTTAGTGGTGGTCATTGGTGTGACGGGGGCGCGTTCATCGTTGGGCCACCGTCCACTCAACCCCGCAATGGTGTTCTTTTCCAGTGATCCTCTAGTTAACGACATCACGCTGAATTCTTCTTACTCAGTGCTGTTTGCTGCCAAACAAATGGGGTCGGAAGCGAGTGCGTTTGATTTCTATCCCAAGATGGACAGTGCAGAGGTTATCTCTGAAGTCAGAGCGTCAATGAATGTACCTGCGTCAGCATTCTTGTCCGACAAAGCGCCATCGCTTGCCAATCATGAAGCTGCCTATCAAGGTAAGCCAAAAAACATTGTGATTCTTTTGCTGGAAAGTCACGGCGCTCGCTATGTGAAAAGCCTTGGTGGGATAAATGCTTCCCCCAATTTAGATGCCTTGATAGATGAAGGGTGGGCATTTACACGCATGTACGCAACCGGTACGCGCTCAGTGCGAGGTATTGAAGCAGTCACTACAGGCTTTTCACCGACACCTGCTCGTTCGGTAGTGAAGTTGGGTAAAAGCCAGACCAACTTTTTTTCGATTGCAGATCTGCTGAAAGAAAATCAATACCACACCCAGTTTATCTATGGCGGTGAGAGCCACTTCGACAACATGAAAAGCTTCTTTTTGGGCAACGGTTTTGTGGATATGCAAGATTTCCCAACCTTTGCTTCACCGACGTTTGTGGGTTCGTGGGGGGCATCTGATCAGGATTTGTATAATAAAGCTGATCAGCAGTTCAGCCAGTTAGAAAATGAAGGAAAACCTTTCTTTAGTTTGGTATTTAGTTCTTCTAACCACAGTCCTTTTGAATACCCTGACAATGTCATTGAGCCCTATAACGAGCCCCCAAAAACCGTTGAAAATGCGGTGAAATATGCAGATTTTGCCTTGGGAGAATTTATTGATAAGGCAAAAAAATCGAACTACTGGGATGACACCGTGTTTGTGGTAGTGGCAGATCATGATGCGCGTACTTACGGTAACTTGCCCGTTCCCATTGGACATTTCAAAATTCCAGCGGTGATTTTCGGGGGTGGCATTGAACCACGCCTAGATAACCGTTTGGTTAGCCAAATCGATCTTGCGCCGACACTGCTTTCACTGGCGGGGATCAGTGGCGATAACCCGATGATCGGTCACGATCTCACCAAAGACGTGCCCGCAGAGAAGCAACGTGCATTGATGCAGCGAGATAAGAATTTTGCATGGATGACGGAAGACAATAAAGTGGTCGTGATCCAGCCGGGATTGGGGATCTCAACCTATCAATATGATCCTGATGCCGATACTTTGCAGGAGCAAGATATTGGGCAAGCGATTGTGAATCGTGCTCACGCAAATGCGTTGTGGGGGAGCTTAGCGTTTCGAGAAAACTACTATTCTGCCAGTAATAGCGACACCGCCAGCCAGAAAAATCGTGTCGGTAAGCAATAGAATAATGCTTACGCACACATCTATTAATATCAGAAAAGGATAGCAAAAAGCCGCATAACAGAAATGTCCAGCTTTACGGGGTCACTTCAGTTTTGCGGCTTTTTGTTGTGTCGATTAGCGTGCTTTTCACCAGTAAAAGTCAGACTTACTGAAAACCAAACTTACCGTTGTCGTTTTTCCATTCACTACGGGGTGGAATGTTTTCAATTACATCCCAATGTTCCACGATTTTGCCGTTGTCTAAACGAAAAAGATCATAAAAAGCGACTTCTTGTTTCAGGAAAATCCCTTCGCTAATCGCCAGCACGAAGTTGCCTTCGCCTAAGATTTTATGATTGGTGCTGTACACCATCGGCATGCCTTGTTCGGCCAATTGCTTTAATGCTTCGCCTAGGCCGCTAAGACCGTCTGCCACCATCGGATTGTGTTGCAAGTACGCAGAGTCTTCGTTGTCAATAAAATCATTGATTCGGGCCATATTGCCTTCCATCAAAATGGTTTTCACAAAGTCTGCGACAATCGCTTTGTTCGCATCTGTTTTGTCGAGGTCCGTGACTTGCGTGGGGCCATCTAATTGCGTGCGTCCGCTTGGATTGGCAGGAGCAATGGCTTGAAGGTTATCCCAATGTTCGACGATTTGACCGTTTTCGAAGCGGAACACATCAAAGCCAACTTTTGGGCCAAAGAAATCATATTCTGTGTGTGTGACGGTAAAGTCGCCATCTTGAAATGCGCGCTTAACGTCAGCTTTAGCGCTACCCTCCGGTAACATCGCCATTAACTCACCAAACCCTTGAAGACCATCGGCAGCCGCTAAATTGTGCTGGACGTATTTGTCTGGATTGATATATGCGATTGGGCCATGGTCACCCGTTTCGATGCTACTGATGAGTGCAACAGCTTTATCTTTGTTTGAAAGCGTCACTTCTGATGTCGTCGCGCTGCATGCCGCCATGCTCATGACCCCCGCTGCAGCAGCCATGCGAATTATATTGTTGTTTTGGTTGTTCATTGTCTCGTCCTTTAATGAATCGTGGCGTTGAGGCAAGAATAGGGGGTTAACGCAAGTGCGGGCAGAGTGAATCTAGGCAGAAAAATGGTGAATATCGAACCCGATGTACGAGAGGATGCGGATTGTTCATTGCCGTCTGCGAAAGCGGTAACAGGGATTAGTTGAATTAAATGAGGACTTAATGTGTATATGGGCGTTGTGAGCCAGAGCGACTAGCTTATTTGACTATGGTGATTTCTGAATAAGCTTGGGGTCATGTTGGTTTCTTTCTTAAAGTATTTAACAAAGTTACTTGAGTCATCAAAGCCAAAATCGAGAGCGATTTGTTGGGTAGTGACTTTATTGACGACCAGTTGGCGCTTGATCTCGATGATGGTGTAACTATCAATCATTTGTTTGGCTGTCAGAGATGTGGCAATTTTGGTCACGCGATTGAGGGTCTTGTATGTCGTGGCGAGTTGGTTAGCGTACCAATTTGCATCACGCACGTGTTCACAGTTCACTTGAAGCAGTGCCATGAATTTCGACAACATGCGGCTTTGGGAAGGAGAAAGATTGTCGACTTCGGCAACAAGCTTTAATCGACGGTGCAGCAAACTAAGCGCAGAGAATAAATACATGACAATCAAAGGATCAGCGTCGTGGCATTGAAGCTCTGTTTGCATTTCATTGAGTAAGGACCGGGTTCTAGATTGGTTGCTGCCATCAAGCGCCAACAGCGGTGAATAGAGATTGTTGAGGTGCGTGGGTGTATAACTTGGTAATCGCATATTGTGATGCACTTTGTCCAAGAACGCTTGGGTGAACATCAGTATTTTGCCTTGCGGGTTATTGGAAAAGTCAAAGGCGTGTACTTGTTCTCGCTGCACGAAAATAATTGAACCCGCTTGAAACGAATACTTCTTGAAATCGACCCAATGATTGCCGCTGCCTTGTTCAATGAATATCAGCATAAAGAAATTGACGCGATGTGGCTGGCTTGGAGTGTGTGTGGTGTAATTTCTGCGGTTAACCTCAGAAAGATCGATGATTTCAAGTTCTGCTTGGTTGGTCTTATTATGGTCAAAATGGATATTTGGGATGTGCATAAGGCGTGTTCGTCTTGTTGAATTTTCCTTGAGAGTGTAGCGGATTATCTGAGACGAGAGTAATTCATCGGTGTGCACAGCCCGAGAGGGCATAGGGCGCAAATGCGCCCAAGTGTATTTTTAATTAGCGCTTTTTCGCACCTGATTTTTTTAGCAATTGATGTTTGAGTCGACGCTTATCGCCCCCTCTGCCACCACGCTTCTCGCGGTGCTCAATTTCCGCATTCAAATCGGGCTCAAATCCAGCCAGCCATTCTTGTGGCAAACGTTGGTCAATCAAGGTTTCAATGGCGGCAAGCATGCCTTCCTCTTCTCGGCTCACTAACGAAATTGCATTTCCGCTTTTGCCTGCCCGTCCGGTGCGTCCGATCCGGTGAATGTAATCTTCCGCTGCGTGTGGCAGCTCATAGTTAAATACTGTATCAAGCGAAGGAATGTCCAAGCCTCGTGCTGCCACATCGGTAGCAACTAATACGCGTATTTTCCCTTCTTTAAAGCCTTCCAGTGCTCGGTTTCGTGCACCTTGGGTTTTCTCACCATGAATGGCTTCGGCCGCTAAGCCATCGAGTTTAAGCTCGTTCGCCAAGGCTTCTGTCGTTTGGCGGGTTTTAGCAAACACCAACACTTGTTGTAGGTTACGGCTACCAATCAAAAACGACAGCAACTCTCGCTTACGCTTCTTATCGACAGGATGAACAAGCTGATTGACGGTGTCAGCAGTGCTGTTTGCTGTCGCGACTTCTATTCGAACAGGTTGGTTAAGCAGGCGGTACGCCAAATCCAATACTTGTTTCGGATAAGTGGCAGAGAAGAAAAGCGTTTGGCGCTCTTTTGGCATTTTCTTCATTAATCGTTTGATGTCTGAAATAAAGCCCATGTCTAACATGCGATCCGCTTCGTCCAATACCAAAGTATCGAGGCTCGAAAGATTCAGCGTGCCAATGTGCAGATGGTCTAAAAGACGACCAGGCGTGCCCACCACGATTTCTGGACCTTTTTGGAGCTGACTTTTCTGCGGATTGATGTTGGCACCGCCATATAGGGCGACACATTTAAGTGATGTGTTTTGGCTGTACTCGATAACTTTGTCATACACCTGCTGTGCTAATTCGCGCGTTGGTGTGACCACCAATACTCGGGTTGCGCCTTTTGCGCCGCTTTCGAGCAACTGGTGGATCAGTGGCAGCGTAAAAGCCGCGGTTTTCCCTGTGCCGGTTTGCGCTGCGCCCATCACGTCATTCCCTGCTAAAACCTGAGGAATGGCTTGCTGCTGGATCTCAGTAGGCTGCGTGTAGCCAAGGTCAGCGAGTGTTTGCTGCAAGGTTGGGTGAAGTTGGGAAAAGGCGTTGTCAGACATGATGAAAGTTTCGACATGGAAAATGGAGCGAGAGTGTACCAGATTGCCTTGTTTTATACAGCGCCCTTTGCATAACCCACCTCTAGCGTATCGAGGTTGCTCGGGCACAAATCTATATTGATGCATTGCACTGATATCAGGACTGGCGCTATCGCTTTATCGAAATGAAGATGACATTTTTTTCTAAATCATCTAACTCTCCACAAACCACGA
The DNA here is from genome assembly GCF_045679545.1 of Enterovibrio litoreus. Taxonomy (NCBI): domain Bacteria; kingdom Pseudomonadati; phylum Pseudomonadota; class Gammaproteobacteria; order Vibrionales; family Vibrionaceae; genus Enterovibrio; species Enterovibrio litoreus. Next base: position 419,701 of record NZ_CP166195.1, on the reverse strand, counting down.
TCAGATGATAGGAACTTCGATATGAGTGATGATGAGTAAGGGCGCTTACGTTATTCGATTGATATCACTAACTGCCATCAATACGCCGAAACATTGAGAACCTGCCAATACACAATTGATGGATTGGTACTTTTTAACTTTCGGCTTAGATAAGTAGTAATAAATTAGTTATTAGTATATTGATTTTCATTTTCAGGCTTTGGTTGCATTCTTAATTTTTAGAGTGATGACTTGTTTTTATGATGATTGATTTTTTGATGGAATAATAAATCTCGAATTTTGTGTTCATTTTTAATTTATTAACACGATTATTTTAATCATCGAACATTTCGCTCCTAAAGTGAGATGCATGACAACTTAGTTAATTTCTAATCGCTGATTGGTCTTTTTTTTGAATTTACATCTGCAAAAGTAAGTGTATTCGTTCTAGATATCGTGTTTCTGCATTCGATTAAAACGTTTGGTTGATTCTGGTTTTTTAGTCTCAAACGTGTTCAGTGCAGTGAAATCGGAACCTAGATTCTGTGTGATGTCGCTTGCTAAGTGATGAATTAAAACAAAGGGATAAGTTGGCTATGGATCGTTCTTTTTGTCGAGTCTCAAAGGTTGTTGCATCCGTTGTTATTGGTTCGATGTTGTTTTCTAACAGTGCGTTGGCAATACACAATATCGCTATGCTGTCCTCGTCTGGAAATAGCAATGAAGTATCACCAAACTATTTTGATGTTTCTTCTCTGAAAAACAGGAAAATAGACAGCGACATTAAGCATGCCTACCCTCAGCAAGAAAAACTATTCGATGGCTCAGTCTCCTCTGGTTTTAATACCCCTTCGTCACTGCTTGTTGAGCGCTATTTTGAAACGGTTTCAGCTATTGAGGCTGTGCAGGTTTATGGTAATGCAGAGTATATGCTCTCTGTTGAGCAAAAAATAAATAATCTGTGGTTAAAGGTTCCTTCATTATTAGACGTGAATTTGAAAGATTTACCTGAAGGGAAATGGAATACATTACATTTAGATGATGGAATGATAACAGGGGTTGTCAGAATTCAACTTGTTGCATTAAATGCCAACCCGAAAGCCGCAAGTGAAATTCGTTTTCTTAGCGACCCAAATACCCCCCTGACTTCCCATTTGCTGACGCCTCCTGTCGAACTCGCTTTTGCTGAGCAAGTGGCAAATTCAGACAACCAGAAAGCATTACTTGGCGCAGCACCGGGTAAATATCGCGATGCAAAACATGACAACCAGTTCGACGTGTATTTGCCTTACCAGCCGGAACAATTGAAATCTGCCACCCTGAGCTATGACGTGAAGGGCTTGTCGGGCGCAGCCAGTACCATTCGGATGGTCAACGACGAATTTTCTCAGGGCGGCTTAGTCATCCAAGCGGATCAAGCTGGCGTGGCGTCTGTTAGCGAACCGATTGATGTCGACGCGCTGAAAGCGGGCAAAAACCTGATTCGTTTTACCCCGTTTGCTGACTCTGATTCTCATCTCAAATATCAGGTTGAAAACCTGAGCATTTCGTTTGAACTCAATCAAGCAGCCAGCACTGAGCCTTCACTGCATGTGTTTGAGCCACAAGCGGATCTCCGCTATCAAGGGCACGCTTATCTGCGCGGATTTGTGCAAGGCGAGGGTAACGACTCGGTGACCTTCCAGATTGGCGACAAGGTGGTGCAAACCGTCAATGGCAGCTTTGAAACCCTGGTGCCGGTTGAAGGGGATACCGTACAGGTTGACGCTGTGCTCGAAAGCGGAGAAACGCTGAGCCAAACACTGGCTTTTGCGCCAAAAGAAAGTGTGAGTGACGAGGGTGTGTTGATCACTGCGGCAGGTGTGAAAGCGATGCAAGGAAACAATGCCTTGCCAGAACGTGGTTATGCCCGACACCTTGCGAGCACAGAAACTGACACCCTTGTCGGGTTCGAAGATGCATCACTCAATGTACTGAAAACCTCGCTGTCAGCGGCGCGTGATATCGAAGTCTTTACGCTGGAAGCGCGTGATATTCCGGCGCTTGACCAAGGCATGGTCAATGTTACTCGTGGCGATGCAGCGGCTTACCGATTCCTGCCTCACGGCATCAAGTTCAATCAGGAAAACGAACTCACCCTCGGCTACGACAAGAGCAAGATCCCGGAAGGCTATTCCGAAAGCGATGTTCACACCTTTTTCTATGACGATGAAACCAACCGTTGGGTGCAGTTGGCGCGTAATGAAGTGGTCACCAAAGATGGTGTGATCATCTCAAAAACCGATCACTTCACTGACATGATTAACGCCGTTATCCAAACGCCAGATTCACCGGAAACACAGGCGTTCGGTACCACCCAGCTCAAAGACATGAAAGCGGCCAATCCGGGCGCGTCGATCAATCTGATTCAGGCACCCAAGGCCAATGCCATGGGTGATGCCCGCACCAGCTACCCGATTGAATTGCCGGGCGGCCGTCAGGGAATGGCGCCACAACTGCAGGTGAGTTACAGCTCTGCCGCGGGTAATGGCTGGATGGGCATGGGTTGGAATCTCAGCCTGCCAACGGTTTCTCTTGATACCCGTTGGGGTGTACCGCGCTACGATAGCGCAACCGAAAGCGAAACGTATTTGTTTGCTGGGCAGCAGTTAGCCCCTGTTTCACACCGTGCAACGCCCGTTGTCCGTACCAGCGAAAAACGTTTTTACCCACGCGTGGAAGGTAGCTTCAACCGCATTGTTCGCCACGGCACCAGCCCGACCAATTACTGGTGGGAAGTGACCAACAAGAACGGTACTCGCCATTTCTTCGGTGGCGACGGTACCAGCATGCTAACGGCCGCCACACTGGCAACAGCCGACGGCAATATTTCTGATTGGGCGCTGGTGAAAACCATCGACACCTATGGCAACACTGTCACCTACAACTACGAAAAAGTGTTCGATGCCGGTATTGGTAACGGCACAGGTGGCGTTCAGGGCCAACAGCTCTATATCAAGTCCATCAACTACACCGGATTTAACAGCGCGGCAGGGGCTTATTCTGTCAACTTTACCCGCGACCGCGATCTGTCTGAAAGCCGTCGTCAGGACGTAATGATCGATGCGCGCACCGGCTTCAAGCGCGTCACTGCCGACCTTTTGCGAAAGATTGATGTCAGCTTCCAAGGGCAGTCTGTTCGTTCCTACGCGTTTAACTACACCGAGGGTGCATTCCACAAAACCTTGCTGGCTTCTATTCAACAATTTGATGCCAACGGACAACTGTTCAATACCCATTCACTGAGTTACTACGACGATGTGCGCGACGCCAATGGCAACTATCAGCCATTCACTGCGACGCAAGCGTGGACCATGAGTGATGCCTATGACATGGCAGATGGTCTGAACACCCGCACCGTCGAATCAACCAGCCTGCAACAAGCTGATGCTGGCGCAACGGAAACTACTCCGTCATTAGCCACTCTGAATGCCGATGGCACCCAAGCGTGTTATGTGAACACGGCGCCAACCCTTTTGGCGATGGCTGACATTAACGGCGACGGCTTGGTTGATAAGCTAAGTGTCGACTCAGATGGCATCAGCTATCGCGCGGCTTCTGTCGGCGCTGACGGATCAGTGAGTTATGGCGCAGCGCAACTGATGGTCTCTGCGCAGGAAGCGTTTTACAGCGCGAGCGGCGAGTGTAAAGCGTCACCTGACATGATTGCAGGTCAGAATGCGCGCCTGTCAGTCACCGACGTCAACGGTGATGGCATTGCTGATCTGGTTTACCTCGACAAGATTTTCCTCGGCTCGGGTGATGCGCAAAACGGCTTTGTGTTCACCGACAGCAGCAATGCGGCTGATGCCTTTGCCAATCTCGACAGCGTGCGCGTTTGGAAAGCACCATTCACAGGCACGGTGAAGGTTGATGCGCCGGTTTCACTGGTGGCTGGATCAGGTGATTACAGCGGCAGCGACGGTGTTCGCGTTTCGGTTCAGCATCAAAACAGCGAGCTGTGGGCAACACAAATCGCCGCGAATGATTACACCGCCAAATCGCCAACAGCGCTAGATTCCATCGCGGTTAACGAAGGCGATCTGGTGATGTTCCGCGTGAACTCGCTGGAAGATGGCGCAAACGATCAGGTGGTGTGGGATCCAAACATTCGCTACACCGATCGCGCTTCTGACAAGCTAGATGCCAACGCATTGAGGCTCAATGTTTACCAATCGTCTGCAGATTTTGTTTCTTCCAACAGCACCCAATTAGTCGCGCCATTTAGCGGGACAATCGCGGTGAGCGGCACGCTGACCAAGCCAGCAACGTCCGACAATCTCACCGCAACTGTGGTTAAAACTGCGGCTGACGGCAGTGAGTCTGTGGTGTGGCAACAAAGCTATGCGGCGGGCGATAGCCTGACAGCCAGCACCCTTGCCGTTAGCAACGTTGCCGTGACAGCGAACGATAATTTACGTTTGGTGATTAGCAGTGACACTAACGTGGATTGGGCGGGACTGTCGGGTGAGCTGAATATCCATTACGTGTCAGCCAACGACAGCGATATTACCGCTGACATGCTCTACTTGAGCGATGGTACGCCGCGCTTTGATTACGCCTTAAACCCTGACATGGGGCTGTATGGCTACGCAGTAGAAAGCAGTGTGGTGGCGAGCGAAAGCGGCAGTGTGACGCTCCAGCCTAACTTGCCAGCAGGTCTGTCAGCTTCCGGCACCGTGACTTTTACAGCAAAAGCCAACAACCAGACGCTGGCAAAAGAAACCTTGGATCTTTCCACTGGCAACAGTTTCAATGCGGTGGCGCTGGATGTAACCGCTGGCGAACCCGTCTATTTCGAATACCACCTCCCGCAGGATGTTGACCAAACTGTGTTAAGTACCTGGACGCCGAGTGTGTCTGTGGTGGAACTGGGCGTAGATGCCACAGCGGGTCTGCATGTCGATAGTGACGATGCCAACAAACAACTTTACCGTCAGTGGGGTAACTTCCTCTACGACAGCTCTCAATCCTTGCCGGGCGACCTGATTGATGCCTCCGCCCTGAAACCTGCGGCAAACAACACGCTGGCAAATTCAGGCTTTACGCCAGTGGCAGATGTGGATTCGTCTCTGCCGATTGCCTCAGCGGACGGTTCAACCCAAACCTCATCAGGCGATATCGACGCGCTGAATGCGAAACTGGCGAATGCCGCTATGTCTGCGCAGAGCAGCGATACTCAGCTTGCGAATCAAGATCTTTCTCCAGAAGCCACGGTTGAACGTCTGGCTGCGACCGCAGCGGCAGATTCTTTTGCAGGCAATGGTGCAAGTTCTTTGAGTGGCACTGTGTCTGACAGTAGTGGAGCCCACTTTGGTGTCAGCTTCGGTATCTTTGACGGAAACCTTGCCTGTAAATCCATGACCATCGGCTTCCAGCGTGGCTCCAGCAAATCAGAGAGCGACGGTATTCTGGCTATGTCAGATATCGATGGCGATGGCCTCGCAGACAAAGTGCTGATCAGCGGCGGTGTGATGGGCTACCAGAAAAACCTGTCAGGGCCGAGTGAAGGCGAAAGCTTTGCCGCATTCCAGGCCTTTACAGGTTCAGCAGACGCTTTCTACCACGACAAAGGAAAGAACAAGAATTTTGGTTTCCAAGCTGTTCTTGGTGCATGTAGCTTCAGTGGCGATTTAGGGATTACCAGTGGCGGGGGCACAACCGTCAACGACATCTACTTCAGTGATGTTAACGGCGATGGCCTGACCGATATCGTGGCGAATGGCCGTGTGCTTTATAACCAACGCACCAATGCCACGGTACCGCACTTTGTGTTGTCGAGCGCGAACACACCAAACCCCATCAATGAATCTGGCACTCTGGTCACTGACGGTTGGTTTGAAACCGACCCGAATGAACTGGCGAACTTTATTGCTGAGAACCCGTTGCACGATACGGTGCGCACGTGGAAAGCACCTTATGACGGTGTGGTTAGCATCAACGCACCGGTCAGTCTGGTGGAGGATACCAGTGCAGACCGTCAGGCTTATACTCAGGCAGACGGTGTGCGCGTTGCCATTCAGCTCGCGGCTTCGGAGCTTTGGGCAACCACCATCGATGCTGATGACTACAGCGTAAAAACACCAAGCGGTGTGAACGCAGTGAGTGTCAATAAAGGTGACCGCCTCTACTTCCGTGTTCAGTCGATTTTCGACGGTAACTACGATGAGGTTTCGTGGGCGCCTGTCATTACCTATACCGACAAAGTGGCAGAAACCGATGCCAACGGCCTACCTGTATACAGTGTTTCAGCAACCGATGACTATGTGCTTGCAGGAGGTGATTTGGGTGTGCCCATTGATGGCACCGTGCAAATCAGCGGCACGCTAACCAAACCTGTTACCAGCGATAACGTGACTGCAAAAATCACCAAAGTGACCTTTGATGGAACCAACACCACAAACACGACGGTGTGGGAAACCAACTACGGTCTTGCTGCGGCGCAACAGAATATCAGCCTAACGTTAGATGTTTCTGCGGGTGATACTTACCGCTTTGAAATAGACGCGGATACCAATGTGGATTGGGCTGGCTTTGATTGGGAGCCAGTAGCGACCTACATTGCTGCCGATGATCCAACCACTAACGATCAAATTCAGGATGGGTCTGCTGTTCTTGCATTCAAAACGGTGGCGTCACTCAACATCTTCAATGAAACAAGCCGGGTGACACAGCGCTGGATTGCCGATGCAGACGGCACCGTGCTGATCACGCCGATGATCACTGCGCCTTTGGGCACGGAATCAGGCACTGTCACCTTTACGGTGAAAAAAGAAAATGTGCTTCTGGCGAAACAGACCTTTGAGGTGACAAACGGCAACTTAAGCGCTGCACCCGCAGATATCTCACTCGATGTGCTGACGGGTGATGTGCTGTTTATCGAATACCACACTGACACGCCGGCGGTTGCCGATTTGCTTGCGCTGGATGCGGGCGTGGAAATTGATGACCAAGGCGTTGTCACGGCGTGGAATGCCGGCATTTACACCTACTCGTACACCTTTATTTTCGGGCCTGAATACCGAGGCTGGGGGCAGTTCGTCTACAACGGTAATGGCGCTCGCGCTGAGCAGCCAATTATTGAATCTGAGCTTAAGCTGGATGATGCGCTGACAGACGCGCTCAACTCACCGCCAGATTTGACCAATATCGACCAGAACAATCTGGCAGCCAACGCCTACGACCCAACCAACAGCATTTTCATCATGATGCTGCCTATCGCGCAGGTTGATGCCTGGCGTGGCTACGACGAACTTTCGTTGCTTAACGCCGCCAATATGTCGAGCTCACGCTTTGGTGAGGATGAATATGCCCCATCGAGCGCTATTCCAGCAGGCTCTGATGGCAGCCAGGCTATCCGCGCAATTAACAAGCTGACGGAAGTGTCCTTCAGTGGCTACTCCATTGGTGGCGGTGTACCGCTGGGCGGTTTTGGTGCCAGTGGCAGCTACAGCGAAACTGATCAGGATATCCGCATTCTGACAGATTTCAGTGACATGAACGGCGACCGTTATCCGGACATCATCGGTCAATCACAAGTGCAGTACACCGACATGCTTGGGGCTTTGGAATCTGGTGCGAAGAACAATGGCCTTGGTCATCCAAGTACGTCGCAGTCTGAAAATCAGGGTGTCACCCTTGGCGGAAACTTCAGCATGGGCAGCAGTGGTGCGGCCAATAACCAAACCACCAAAACGTTCAAAGAAGCCTTTGTTGAAGCTAACACCTCCATGCCGGGAGCAGGTATTTCCGGCACCAGTGGTAAAACCAAGGACCATGCCAATGTCAGTTGGCGCGACATCAATGCCGATGGTTTGCCTGACCGTGTTTACGAAAACGGTACGGCGCAAATCAATCTCGGTTACGCATTTGCTGCACCTGAAAACTGGGGATTTGCTCAGATAAAAGAAGGTGAAAGTGAGGCTGCCGGTGGTGGCTTGGGCATCAATATTGGTGCCGCCAGTATCAAAGTGGGTATCAGCAAAAACGCCAGTGAAACTCATCAGCTGCATACGCTCTATGACGTCAATGGCGATGGTTTGCTGGATGAAGCCAAGTTCACTGGCTCAGACATCCAGGTCCGTATCAACAAAGGCGGCAGTTTTGCAGGCTGGACGAACTGGACTGGCGCGAATGAGCTTCAGGTCAGTAGCAGTGAGTCTACCTCTATCAATGGTTCATTCACTGTCTGTATTCCTTTAGTGCCACCACTCTTCGTCATGAAAATATGTATGAATGCCGGTGCGTATTCATCGGATGGGGAATCGCAGGAAAATTATTCGATTAACGACGTCAACGGCGATGGCTACCCTGACGTACTGCAATCGGGTGCTGAAACCGATCTTCGTGTGAAGAAGAGCACCATTGGCCGCACCAACATGCTGAAATCTGTTCAGCGTCCGTTGGGTGCGAGTTTCACTGTTGATTACCACCGCGAAGGTAATACCTTCGATATGCCGCAAAACCGCTGGGTGTTGAGCAATGTAATCACCAATGATGGCTTTGCGGGCGACGGTGCGGACACCATGAAACAGCGTTTCGTGTATTCGAACGGTTATCACGATCGTCGTGAGCGTGATTTCTATGGCTTCGCCAATGTCACCACCATGGAGCTGGATACCACCAACGGTGATGCGCTCTACCGTTATGTGTCGACGGATTACATCAACGACAACTACTACGAAAAAGGGCTGGCACGCTACAGCGTGATGAAAGACGGCAGCGGTAATACCTATACCGAGACCGTGAACAGCTTCCAGACCGAAGACGTATTCAGTGGTGCGATTCTGGATGTGGCAGGCAAAGAAAACGACTTTACTTCTGCCTTCCCGCAACTGGTGACGACAGAAACCTTCTTCTATGAAGGGACAGACACCGCAGAGAAGCAAACCCGCACCGACTACCAATACGATGATTACGGCAACGTGGTGGTGCAAACCGATCATGGTGATGTCGGGACATCTGACGATTGGACAGCCACCGTGGTTTACCACGAGATCGTCAGTGACTGGATTGTGTCTGCGCCGAGATCGATTGTGCTGCGTGATGCAGCGGGTAATGTGCTTCGCCAGCGTGAAGCAGACATCAACGCGCAAGGCAGTGTGGAGAGGGTGCGGGTTTACGCCGATGCAACCACTGCGCTGACGACCGATATCACTTACGACATCTACGGTAACCTTGAAACCATCACTCGCCCTGAAAACTACAAAGGTGAGCGCTATGTCCTGAGCTATGTGATGGACGATGCGGTGCAAACCTATGTGGCAAGCGTGACTGACAGCTTCGGTTATGCCTCATCCAGCACCTATGACTATCGCTTTGGTACGGTACTGAGCAACACCGACACCAACGCACAGAAGATCAATTTCACCCTTGATGCCAAAGGCCGTATCGAGACGGTTGCTGCTCCGTATGAGATTGAAAACGGTGTAACGACCATTGATTTTGCCTACTTCCCGGATGCCACGGTGCCGTATGCGACCACTGCGCACTTCGATGAAGGCAAGTTTGACACCATCGACACCGTGACCTTCGTCGATGGTCTGATGCGCGTTATCCAGACCAAAAAAGACATAGAAGTCGACAACGGCCAGACCGGACAGGGTACGCCGATGATGGTGGCGTCCGGCCGCGTGCATTTCGATGCCTTTGGCCGAGACATTGCACAGTGGTATCCCGTTGAAGAAGCAGTTGGTACATCTGGCACCTTCAATAGCCTGTACGACTCGGTTAACCCAACCCGTAAGTCCTATGATGTGTTGAGCCGTGTGTTGGTGACGACCCTCCCGGATGGCAACACCCTGACCAACGCCTACGGCTTTGGCAGTGACCGCAGCGGCGCGATGCAGTTTGAGCACCAAAGCATTGATGCCAACGGTAACGAGTCTGAAACATACAAAGACGTACGCGGCCGCATCACCACTGTGGCACAGCACAACCCGATGGGTGGACACGCCAACATTCTCACCAGCTACCAATACAGCGCGGTGAATGAACTGTTGAACGTGGCTGATGATCTCAACAACATCACCCGTGTGATTTATGACTTGGCAGGCCGCCGTACTCACATCGACAGCCCTGACATGGGCCTAACCGAAAGCGTTTACGACAACGCCAGTAACGTGGTGCAGAAGATCACAGCCAACCTGCGTGCGCAGGGAATAGCCGTTAGCTATACGTATGACTACGAGCGTTTAGCGGGCATCACTTACCCGATCAATGCCGTCAACAATGTTAACTACTACTACGGTGGGTCAGGGGCGGCGGACAACACTGCAGGCCGTCTGGCGCGTGTGAGTGACGCTTCCGGCACCGAGTACTACCAGTACGGCGCATTGGGTGAAATCATCAATACCAAGCGTACCGTCACCACGCTGACGGGCAGTGCACCCAAGACGTATCAGACCAGCTACCGCTACGACAGCTGGAACCGCCTGCGTGAATTGACGTATCCAGATGGAGAGTTACTGGTACACGAATACGACAGTGGCGGCAGCATGAAAGCCATGAGCAGCACTAAGGGTGAATACACCTATGCGCCGCTCAAAGCGCTGACGTATGACAAGTTTGGTCAACGTGTCTACATGCAGTTCGGCAATGACACCGTCATGACGTACAGCTATGAAGCGGAACGTCGCCGACTGGATGCGTTGACTGCGACCAACAGCAACCGCACCTTCCAGGACAACAGCTACGTCTACGGAGCGATGAGCAATGTTCTGAGCATGACGAATGTGGCATCAGTGCCTGTAGACAGCAATTTGTTTGGCGGTGAAACAAGCCAAACCTTTGGTTATGACAACCTCTATCAACTCGTCAGTGCAAGTGGTGACTGGACATCCCGTCAGGGTCATCAGGAACGTTACAGCCTCTCGATGAGCTATGACAGCATCCATAACATCACGGCGAAGAACCAGTTGCATGAGCGCTTGCCGCTCGATGGCTCAGGCTGGAATGACCTTCAAGGAACCAGCTACGACTGGCAGTACGAATACACGGGTTCTGCGCAACCTCATGCCGCCAGCAATATTGGTAACCGCACCTTCAGCTATGACGCCAACGGTAACCAGACAGGCTGGACAAACGATGACAATGGTACGCGCCGCGACATCGTGTGGGATGAAGAAAACCGTATCCGCACCGTGACCGATAACGGACACACCAGTACCTACATCTATGATGCTGGTGGAGAACGGGTGATCAAATCCACCAGTCAGGGTGAAACGCGCTACATCAATGCGTATTTGGTGGTACGTGCTGGCAAAGTGGCCACCAAGCACTACTATGCCGGTAGCCAGCGCATTCACACCCGAGTGATGGAAAATGAAAGCTCCACCTTGGTGACGGGTACTGACAGTACGTCCACTACCTCGACAGAAACGAGCACCACGGAGACCACTACAGATACCTCAACAGATGGCACAACAACCGACACCACAACGGAAGAACTGCCACAAGAAGTGTTGGATGCACAGGCGGCGGTAGAAGCGGCGCAAGCGGCTTATGACCAATCGCTTGAAGCGTTCAAGGCAGCGAAAGGTAACGCGAAGAAAGCAGCACACAATGCACTGAAAGTCGCCCAAAGCAATCTGGAAGCTGCAGAAGCTGCGCTTTATCAAGCGATGGTAGACGCTGGCCTTGATCCGGGTGGTAATGGCAATGGCGGAGGTGGTTCAGGTGGCGGCTCCGGCGGTGGCGGTAATGGCTCCATCAACTTTGAAGCCAAACAGTTCTATTACCATGGCGATCACCTTGGCAGCTCGAGCTACATCACGGATATCGACGGTGAAGTATACGAGCACCTTGAGTACTTCCCATTCGGTGAAACCTGGGTTCACGAGAAGAGCAATACCCAGCTGACGCCTTACTACTTCACGGGTAAAGAGCTCGATGAGGCCACAGGGCTTTACTACTTCGGTGCACGTTACTATGACCCGCGGACGAGTGTGTGGCAGAGCCCGGATCCGATATTAGGTGCATATCTGGGTGTTGATCCGGAAATGCTACCAGGAATGGGAGGTGTGTATACACCGCAAAACCTAGCGCTCTATACCTATACGCATAATCGTCCAACTGTATTTATCGACCCGAACGGAGAGGCTGTCGCTGAAGCGACACTGGCATGGATCGCTACGGATACTGCCATACCAGACCCAAGTGATGTCGCTTGGCCTAAATGGGCTGCATATGCGGTCGCTGGCTCCATTGCTGGCGTTGCAATCTGGATGCGGAGTGATACTACTGGGCAGTCAACGACTCAAGATCGTGCAACGGCAACAGCTACAACCACGGAGTCGACGAATGGAATGACGCTTTATCGAGGCGTTTCAGCCGGCCACCCTGATTACCCAAATGCGGTAAATGGCATGGCGGTTCCCTCTGGACTTGAAGGTGGACATGATGATCCTGATCGTCACAATGCGGGTGACAACGATAGTGTTTTTACGAGTTGGACGATGTCACGAGCCGTTGCGGACTATCATGCGAGTAAAGATGGCTCTGGAGGTGTAGTCTTATCCAGAGAGTTTGCTCCCGGCGAGACGGTGCCATCCCCCGATAGTTTCGCGGAGCTAGAAGTGCTTGTTCCCGGAGTAGTTACCGGAGCGAGAGTGGAAGAGCCTCTGGGACCTGGTTCTCCCAGTGCATACTGATGAGTATCAAAATGACAGTAGATAAAAGTGCATTGATTGATGAAATTTCTGATGCCGTGTTGGTTCACCGGGAGTACGCCCGTAGGCTCATCACCCTGTTGAATCAGGATGATAGTGAACTAAAAAGTGTAGCGGCATTACCCATAGATAAGTTTGAATCTATTTATTCGACTCGGCTTCATATTCAAAGAGATGTGATGAAAAACAGTGATATTACATACTTAGATGCATTTCGAACAATTCTTGAACAAGCATTGGCAGTAAAGGGCACAGTTAAAGAAGTGAATGTTTTACAGGTTAAAGATAAAGAAGGGATAGGATTTTTTATTTTTGTTTCTGATTCTAACTTGATGCTAGGTGTTCTGCCTACTTTGTAGATGAATGCAAAAAATAACAGGGACGGACAGTCTAAATAGGAGAGTGTCTATACCGCTTAGCTAAATTTCTGATCGAATTAAATGTTTGGTGTTTATCGGTGAGTTTTGAATTATCCGAAGAAACCGAAGCGTTATTTGAGTTTCAAGCAGCACGAGCATCAGGCAATGGCCTGATAACAAGAAAATATAAAGAAATGAGTAGATTAGCTATCGGGTAAACGGACGCCTGATGCTCTTCTACGCTTAAGAAAAGGCAAGGCTGCCTTAATCGAGGTTTCAGCACCGACAACCTTATCGGCCTCGATGTTGGATGTGGTTTTCAACCAAAGGAGTGGTTCAACGCCAAGGCGTTTGAGCGGTAAGCAGGTTACATCTTAAGTGCTTTTGGTAATTGAAGTTTTTCTAGTCGTAAAAGGAAGTATTACGTGATTAAACTAAACAAAATAAAACTTGGTTCAATAACGAAAAATATATCATGTGTCCTAGTCTCTGCGACATTGGTATCCGGGTGCACAATATCTAGACATATGGATATTATGGAGTATGGAGAAGCACTGACTCCTCTGGGCGAAACAGTGACCTTGCTGGTTGAGCCCTATAAAGGGTGCAAAGACCTTGGTGAGCTAAGGGAATCTCTTACCTATGCAGATGTTAGCGAGCAGTACCTAACCAACTACATGCGCCATATAGCGGCAAGGGATCTGAATGCTAATGCTATTGTCGTTGAACATCAGGAGGTTATTACTTCTTATGACAGCACAGGGAAATGGGTTCATTTGGTAATGTATGCGGGGGCGTATCGATGCGAATAAATCAATTAAAATCAATTGTTGTATTGGGTAGTATTGCGCTTTCCGGTTGCGCATCCGTTAATTATTCGAAAGATCACAAGTCTATCGAAGAAGGCGCTTACCTTTCGGCACAGTATTCCGTTCAAGACCATAGCTTCAAAGACATGGAGGTAACGGTATATGACTTTGAAAAGCTAGTTGAAGAAGGTTGTGATGAATACTATTCATTCTCTCAATGGACTGATGTTGTCGATATAGAAAAAGCAACGATCGTTGAATTCAGTACGAGTGGTGATGATGAGTCACAATCGGTTGTTATTCCAGAAGGCGCAACGCTCGTAAGATACAACATGGAAAGTTTTAATAATCCGACTTATTACGGCACCTTGCTGTTTAATGCGGAGAAAGGAAAATCATACAAAGTTGCCTATGAGCAGAAAAACAATCGCTCGTATAAGTACATGGTAGTTTACCAAAAGAAAGGGAAAGACTTGGTGGAACTTCCTGACTCTGAAGTGCACCAACTAGAACTGTGGGATATGTGCCAAGATATTAAAGCAGATAAAGAGACGTAGTTGTTGTGACTCAAAAGAATCCTAGCCCGCCCCTAGACGGGCTTTTTTGTATGAATTGAAAAAAGCAGATAATCGTGACTGAAGGGCAATCCCTACTCTCATTCAATGATGTTTCCCGTTGGAAATCTCCATGAACCAAGAAATGATTTCATCGACGCGTTTAGGCTGAACACAGGTGTTGAGTTTGATGATGTAAATATCGTTAAAAAGCGGCGTCGAAACTGTGGAATCAAGTTGGCACTCTACCAGTTGGTGAGCATCAATATATTCTTGTACACAATGGCGGGGAAATACCGAAACGCCCAGACCACCCAATACCATCAAAATTGCGCCTTCAATGCTGTTGATCCGCCCGGCAAAGTGCAAGGATAAATCACTGACCGAATGAAGGTTGGGAAAGTAATGTCGTCGCCAGAAATTGAAATACACATCCATGCCAGGATATTCAATGTAATTGTAATCTAGAAGATTTTCGCTATTGAATTCTGTCACGTTACAACTTGGCGCTGCCACCATGGCATATTCTTCCTGACAAAAACTGAAATAGGTTAGCCGTGGGTGCTCGACTTTTTCGGTGACAAAACCAAAATCAACCTGACTTGATAGCACTTTGTCGAAAACCTGACTGTTGTGGATAAGCGTCAAATCAATTTCGAGCTTTGGGTAGTTCAAACGCCGTTCTAGCAACATGGGAAAATGCGGTGACAAAAGGCACGACGGCGGCATGGCATAGGCCACCACGCCCTCGATTTGATGAAAATCACTTTGCACTTCTAAAGAAAAATCGCTGTTGAGATCTTCAATGTTTTTGATGTGTTGCAGAAGCTTTTTGCCTGCATCTGTCATCACGGGACATTTCGGGGTTCGAATAAAAAGCTCGTAACCTACCTGCTCTTCAAGGCTTCGAATATGTTTGCTGATATTAGCCTGAGTCATTGCTGCAATTTCAGCGGCATCATTGAAACTACGAGATTCTGCAACGGCTTTGAATGCCCGAAATAATTTGGGATCTAAATGCATCATATTCTCTTCCTTTTTGCTCGCCAAAGATGAGATTGTCATTGCGTATTTCGATTACTTGACCGCGAGTAGGCAGCGCGTGTGGTGTCGCAATTAAGTATCACTAGAGTGTAGTGTGATATTGATACACTCGTAGTCGCTAACTGGATACAAAATCAACATTTCTGTCCAGCCCAACCATGAGGGCAGTGATGAGAGGATCTTCCGCACGGTTTGATGGGCTGGCGACCGCTTTGCGGCCATGCCCTAATACATATGTTATAAGGGGTATAACAAAATGGATTTGCGTTCTTTTAGAAGCGCTAACAATACTTGATGCGTAATACTGACAGCTAACTACCTCCTGTGTCTTATCAACATGGAGGCAATCATTAGCATCATGCACTGCGGATTGTCCGGGGGTCGAATGCAAACTAAACTGTTAACGCCCAAAGGCATTCGCGTGTGGCAAGGTTATCGTAGCCAAAAGTACAACGATGATACGGATGGTTTTTTAGAACAACTGGGCCAGATATTTATCCCCGCGACCGTGCAACTGATGATGCCGTTGGGATTGAAAATGTACTACCCCGCCATTGTGCCGCAGCGTGTTATTTCACCTCCGATAACACTTCCCGATGAAATCGCCTTAGTCGGTTATCCCTCCGCAAAAAACTATGATGAAGCCAGCCATCACTCTGTTGCGGGCAGAGCTTATTCTTCCCTCCACGAAACCGTGTTTAACTTTTCTCCTTCCAGCATTCCCACCAGTTTTTCGAGTTTCCCGTGCGCATATTCAGACCACGCTCAGTTTGCGTGGAAAACACCCTATTACTTTTCTGGAGAAGCCATAGACTGGCATGCCTGCTATGTGGGCGTGATTATCTGGACATGGCCTGAAGGGTCTGACAGCGACCATTATGCGCTTGGAATGATGACGCTGAAAACGTGCGATGAGAGTGTTTCGCGCAGTCAAAACTTGTTCGAGGTAATTACGGTTCTTCAGAAAGAATACGGCATCTTGTGGTTTGCATCAGACACCTTGCACTGGCCAGATCGGATACTTCATACCCTTAGTGATTTGCAGTGTTCAGTGGTGATGAAGGCTTTTCACGACATCGTCAATATATCGCCCCTGTTTAGCGAAAATGATCCTGGAATCGACGCAGCAGCAGGTCAGGCGCTCGATGTTCGTTTGTCTACCTAATCGCCGTCTTTAGCTTGTCAAATGCTCCCAAAATTAAGCCCTTTTCATCAACAAGATACAGGCAAAAAAAGGAGTGAATCATGAACACAAATACACTCATCGAGGTGACCGTATTACCGGATAATGCCTTGCAATTAACAACGCTGCCAACGGTTCATATTGCGTCGCAGTGTGAGGCTGTTACGGCAAGCGCCACGGTTGACGTTAATGGCATATCGTTTTCAATCTTCGCGCAGAAAAATCCAGATTCGTTGATGGTATGCAGAACTTATCACGCTGAAAAAAATAGCTATTTTGAGCCCGTTGTCGCTATCCCTGTTAATGAACCCATAGATACGCTTCAAGGCTTTTACTTTGGTGGTCAGCCTTGGTTGCTTTCTTATCATCACGATGCTGACACTGTGCATTTTTACCGTTTCGACAGCGAAGCGGTGACTATCACGCCTGTGACGTCGATTCGCGTGGGCAAAGGCTTTACCACTGTGCAGCCCCTTTATTATCGCAACGATGTTTTCTTCGTCGCTTACAACAAAGACACGGGCGACGTGGTGAAGTTTCAAATCGTGGCACCCGCTTATTCTCCGCTTTACGCGCAGAAGACGTGGTCGGCCACTTGGGCTCAGGGTTGGACGCGGTTTTCGTTTTTTCGTTTAGGTGCGGAGAACTTCTTTATTAAAACCAACGAAAAATACCTTAAAGTGAACATCGATCATTTTATGGATAACATTGATCAGGGTTCACATCCGGTATTGAATCAGCCTGCTTCGGCGGAAATGTTGAGCTTAACCAAGGTGCAAACGTTTTACGATGTGCACCACAACCCCTACTTTTTCACCTATCAGCCCAAGGGTGTCATGACATTCAACCGATTTGATGGTGATTGTGAGGGCTGGGCGTTAATGCATACCTGTCAACAGGCTGCAAACATTTCACTGCATCATACCGCGCAATTGGAAAAACGATTGCTTATTCTTATGCTTCAAAGCGAGGGGTAAACACAGTGAACCGTTTTACTGATATCAACATCAACATCAACATCAGCGCGCCGCTATTGCTGGCTACTATTCCCAATAAAATTCCTCTGCCTGTGATTGATTGGCAGGCCATACGCCAAGCTGCACCAAAACCTCTTGTGATTGAAGCTGGCCAATTTCCGCAAGCGGATATGATTGTTGTGACATGGACATCGGCTGAATGGTCGGCACTTGATCATGTGATGCTAAATAGCGCAGAGCGCCGTTTCCCTGATGACACGCAATGGCGAAGTCACTGGTTTGGCTACACGGATAGCCACGACATTACTGCCTACACTGACTCGCCGGATATGGAACCGCTGTTTTATTTCCAACTGGTTGGGATCGATAACGGGGAGGGACATCAGCAGAGGGTGTTGTTAGTGAAGTCACAGGCTCATCTCGCGCATCCGCCTTGGATTACAGGGTTAGAAGCGGTGATAGATATCTTGCTCGAAAAATCGGGCGCGAAAAAAATCCTCTCAACCGGTACCGCTGGTGGTGGCTCAATCACCGATATGTTGGGTGCAGCTATTGTGACAAACAGTGGTCACATTCAGTTAGAAAAGCCGGAAAATAGTGGTTGCGATTACAACCACCAAACGTTTACCTGCAAAACGTGGTTTCCTTCAGAAGGCTTGTACAAAGCTACACGTGACAGCCTGATGTTTGCGATGGACCAAGTTTGGAATGCTGACACGATTGCAGATGCGATTGTTGCGCTTAACCAAAGCCCACTAACCGACCCGCCGATTGAACCTTGCGATGATGCCACAACATATACTTATGATGATCTGATCAACCCTCCTCTTAACCCCGATAACCTCAAGCAGGCACAGGTGAAAGTGTGTAAAAACCAGCCGTTGTTGACGACGGACTACTACTTCATTGAAGGAGAAGAGCCCCACGATCCTTACTGCTTTTTAGAGATGGATGATGCGGTAATAGCCCACCAGGCTGAGCGCGCGGGGGTGGAATATGCGTTCATTCGCAATGTTTCGGATCCCATTGTGGTGACGCACACCGCGTCAGGTCACCCGATCCCAGAGTCCGTGCGCGGCAATTGGTCTGGCATTATCTATCAGCGTTGTGGTTTCTATAGCAGCTTTAACAGTGTGTTACTGACGTGGGCAGCCATTGCTGGCGAGTAGCAGAGCGGCTTCGGGACTATGTGTCTTTTGAGTAAGGAGTTTAACGACGTTTAATACGTTTAATGGAGAGAATTATACCCAAGCATCTTGAGATTGTTTGGGTATAAACGTCGTTTTTTATTACGGGTACTTCGCGAGTTTGCCTGAGATTTTGCTCGCCTTACCGGACAGCAAACAATGATCGGCGTTGTTGGGGAGTGGGTCAGGTTCTACCTTTGCACCCACGCCGTTCAACCCAGCCACTGTTGATACGCAGTACTGGTTGTAACCCGTGATGCCGGTCAGATAATTGGTGTATTTTGCTTTGTCACTGGTTTGGGTGGTGCAATTGACACTTAACCCAGAAATGGTATCGCCATCTCCCGACACGTGGACGCCACTGCCGTTTTTAAAAGCCGTGGCTGAACATTGCCCGGCTCGGATCACTAAACCACTTTTCAGTGCGGCTTTCACATCCAGCGTTGTGTCTGGGTTGTCACTTTCTGACTTACTGCAGCCGACAAATAGCAGGGCGACAGCGGGCAAGGTGAGAATAAATAGGGATGAAGCATTAAAATGTTTCATATCACGCTCCTATCGCGTTAAGCGATGCTGATTTTGCTTCTTGACTGAGCCGCTGTAGGTTGGTGAATCCTTCTACTGCTTTGCTTAGCTGCGGCTGACTAGAAGGGGCCAGGTTAAAGCTCAATGTGCAGTTTGGGCATGAAAACGCAGTGCCGGACAAAAGTAGATTTACATCAAAGGAGATACTGGTTTGGCAGTCAGGGCAAGGTAACTGGCTTTTCATCATGTCACTCCAACTAAAAAAATCCGGCTGAGTCAAAGAATCAAAGACTCCGGTTGGCCTCAGCCGGGTGGATAACAACATCATTCCAAAGTGTGTTGAGAAACAAAGACGTTAATTACGCCGCTTTGTCCCCGGATTTTGCAGACCCAAGCGTGATGGGACTAATGCTGTTAGTAAACGCCTGGATAATGGTGGTAACACCCTGCGGCAGTGAGAGTTGTCCTGCATGAACGCTTACCGTGTACTTGGCGCTGTTACTCTTCTGGTAAGACGATTTTTGTGAAGAAGCAGATTGACTGTCATGACTGACGCTGCCTTTTACTTCGACTGACCACCAACCGCCACCCAGTTTGGCGTCGAAACTGCCTTGTTCGCTGGTGCTGCTTGATGACGATTGCGAAGATTCGTCGGAATAGCTGGACTTCACTTCCATTTCGAAATCAATCTGTACGTTATCCACACCAAGAGAATTGAGTGGAACAATCGTCAAAAGGGGGACATCAAATTGCGTGGTAACGTCTGTGACATTGACTTCCGGCGCCTCTCCCTGTTTCGCCTCTCCTTCGGTAATGACGCCTCGCGTAATTTGCATCGTCACCATGATGGGGGTGAGAGTCTCTTTGCCTTTGTCACCTGAATCGGTGTTTTTACTGAAGCAGGTGTCCAACATGAACTTGGTCTGTGTCACGGCCATCATGCTGTTGGCTTGAGCGGCGGCGTTTAATGGGCCGCCAATCAATGCACGCATTGGCAATCCTGTGAATTGCTGTGCCATTGAGACCAACGCTGGCCCAGTTTTAACGTCTGGCATGGTGTTTCTCCTGATGGTTGAATAATCGCAAATTTAAGCGTGACCCATTTAACCTGGGATCTGTGCTCTCAATGCGCGTTCATAGCCTTCAATTAATTTTTTCAGGCCCTCTGGTGGCTCATCGGCATTAATGGTAATTTCCAATTCCGCCACGGGATTAGATACTTCGTCTGATTTGAATAACCCTTTTTTATTATTTTTCGCGAATGAAACTTCAAGGGTGTCATTTTCATTCACGTTAACTTCTAGGTTTGCTTTAAATTTCACTTCACTAATTCTTGGGCTGCTCATTGGAACAATGGTTAGCAGTGGAACATCAATATGTAATGTTTCCATGCCGCTTGGTGTTTCGGTTGGATACTCGATGGTGACATATTTGGGGCGATAGCTCGTTCTGCCGCTGTTATCTGGCATTTCACCACTGGTTAATACCCCTTTATCGTCCTCAGTAACTGCATCAAAGAAACGATTGATCAACTCTTGGTTTTCGCTTTGTAACGCCTGATTGGCTTTAGCTACGCTCAAATGAACGGCTGAAACCAAAGCGTTAAAATTAATCATGGGTTGTTCCTTTGTTTTTTATTCTGTTGGGTTCAGTTTTGGGTTTGAATTGGATTAACACAAATCGGATTTGGAATAGAGGGTATAACAGCAGGGAAATGTAGAGCTAAGAGAGTGAAATATAGAACGAAGAAGTGAGTGGGTGTTGAGAAATATTTTTCAGAAAGCAAGGCGCAAAATTAATTAAATACAAAAATGCCGACGTTTGGGTCGGCATAGTAAGGTTATTTGGGTATGTGGCTATCTCTTCACACAGGTAAATATCGCATTGCCAGATGCGTTGTCCCACGGCAGCAATTTGTCGTAATCGTGCTCTAAAATCGTCACATCGAAATACGGCTCAAGTAGCGCTGTCAGCTCATCGAATCCGACCGCGACCATCGGGTGATCATCGTGCCATTCTTCGGTCACTTTGTTGGTGGTTTTTTCAATGCTGAGCTTGAGCGCTTGCTTGTCGCCATTCCCACCATAAAACCATCCTGATTTGAACACAAAGTGGCTGCCTTCGTGCTCCACGCTGTGGCGAACGAAAGAGTCATTGTTGATCAGTTTTTTCTCAACGGCGTTGAAACAGAAGACGCCGGCTGGTTTCAGCGCGGCATGCACGCGTTTAATGCAGGCGTTAAGCTGTTCTAGGCTGCCGCTGTAGTGAATCGAATAGAGAAAACAGGTGATCAAATCGTAAGGTTCATCAACCACAAAATCACACATGTTCTGCAGCGAGAATTGGGCTTCAGGACAGCGCTGTTTCGCTAAATCCAGCATAGGCTGATTTAGATCCAATCCACTGCTTTGGTAGCCATTGTCGATGAAGAAACGCACATGCGGGCCCGTGCCACATGCAAGGTCTAAATGGGTTTTTCCTTCACTACCAAACAGTTGATGGAGTCTGCGTACACAGTCACTCTGTTGTTGGTAGTTAATGTCTGCGCACATCAAATCGTAATAACCAGACAGGTCAGAATAGAGCGCAGTGGAGGGCTGTGTGTTCAAGCAAATTCACCAGGAAAAATGAAGGTGGCGAATACTATACCGTTTGCACTGTTTTGCGAAGTGGTTAACGTTTTTTGTGGCAATAAAAACGCCAGCATAGGCTGGCGTTCAACGTGGACAAGAATGGAAAGTTAGCTTTGCAAAATCATCAACGGCAGTGCCAACATGTCATCGCCTTTGGTGGCGAAATAGATGATCACGCCAATCAGCGAAGCAACGGTAGCAAAATACCAAAGGGTGCTGAAAATTTGGCCGTAGCGGTTAAGCGGCAATAAATGCGTGCGATGGCGGTACTTCCATTCAAAAATGATCTCACCACTACCAATCAACAGAAGAAAACCCAGTAGCGCCAAGCCAAATGCGTAACTGACGTACACACCGACGGCAGCACCTGCAATACAGGCCACTAAGCCCGCAATACTGTTCATTGAAAAGCTGATGCTTTTAAGAATGTGCCCGCCGTCCAGCGGCAGGATAGGCAGCAAGTTAAACAAGTTAAGCAGGGCGTTAAAGGTCGCGATGCCTGCAAAGAATATGTTGCCTGTGATCCAATACGCCACCATGGCTAATAACGACATGAACAAACCAAATGTTGGCCCCATGATGGAGATAACCACGTCTTGCCAGCGGGTGTTTATTTTTTCATCAGACAGCGCCAAACCGCCCATAAACGGGATCAAGTAAATGCCTTTGGTTTTCATGCCGAAGTATTTCATGGCGCGAATGTGTCCGTATTCATGCACGACAAGGCAAGCGATCAACGCCAATGCAAACTGCCAAGAAAACAGCCACGAATAAGCCGCAACACTGGCACCCGCCAACACTACCTTGATGACTTTGGCGCTTTTTAAAAGCTTGAAGCCGAGTGAGGCCAAACCCACAACGCTGAATTTTGGTTTCGTTTGGGGTGTCACGACAGGCTGCTGACGTTCAATGTCTTTTTCATTGCGTGAGCCAGATTCAATGACCTCGCCATCAACGGTCACACGATAGTCGACTTTGAAAGGTTGCCAATGGATATCGGTAGAGACATCCACCGTGATGATGCTGTCATCGGCAGTAAGCTGAAAGGTATGGGTTTTCTCGCCGTCTGGGTCGGCACTGGCGGCAAGTTGAGACACGAGTTGGTTGTCCCAGTAAAGCGCTTGCCAGCCTGCTAAAGAGCCTTCCAAGCGCAGTGGCTTGCCCATGCACGAAATATTGAATAATTCCAAAATGATGTAATTAAATCTGATAAATGATGGGCGCTAATGTAGCAGTTTTTTGAGGGGGACGAAAAGAACTGAAGGGCGCATGCGCCCTAAAGCGGATTACTCTGTGTTGGCATTGACCAAGGTGGGGGCGACAATCACTTTACGGGCGACAGTATCGCTGGTTTCAAACTGTTCAATCAGACGCTTTGCCGCTTGGCGGCCAATCTCTTTCGCATCAGAATTAACGAAAGTAATCGGGGGCTCTGACAACTCAGCTTCTTGGACTGCATCAAACCCGACAATTGAGATTTGCTTATTAAAAAGATTGTCGGTGCCAACAGAGCGCCCAAGGCGATGAATGCCTTGTACCGCCCCAACCGCGGTCGACGAATAGTGACATAACACCGCACTGATTTGCGGATGATTGATCAGTAACTGTTCGACCGCATTAGCGGCGGGCGCTTGCCCTGCGTCACACTCCACTACCCACTCAGGTTTGAATGGCAAGCCAAACTGCATCAAGGTACTGCAATATCCGCCTACGCGTTCGGCGCGACAGAGTGAACTGATTTTTCCACCCACATATGCAATGCGACGATGCCCTTGATTGATCAAATGCTCCGTTGCCATTTTGGCAGCGCTGGCGTTATCGGGGCCAACATAATCAATTTGCTGATTCACTGAAGCGCGAGAAATGCACACGAGTGGTAGGTTATGGGCTTTTAATGCGTCCACATCCACGTGTTGGTTTTCATTGGCTGGACAGAAAGCAATGCCACCGACACCTTGCCTTGCCATGGTGAGTACGCATTGTTCAAATTTGGCTTCATCGCCACTTTGGGTTAAAAACACCATGTAGCCTTGCTTTTCCGTTTCTTCGCAAAGGCCAGCGGCCACTTGCGCGTAGTAAGGGTCGCTGATGTCTTTGAGGATCAGCCCAATGATTTCGCTGCTGTTGGAGCGCAAGTTTGCGGCGGCGCGATTGCGCACATAGCCAAGCGCAGCAACTGCGTTGTTTACCTTTTCAATGGTATCTGCCGATATCCGCCCTTTGTTTCCGAGCACCATCGACACTGTGGTAACAGAAACGCCAGCATGTTCCGCCACGTCCGTGATCGTCACTTTCTTCAAGTGTTTTCCTTTTTGGTCTTAGGGCAGGCTGCCTTGATAAAACGTTTTACCTCGAAAGGATACTGATATTTTGCCGTTTTATAAACCCGATCAAATTTGTGGATTAAGCGTAGATACGTAGATCACAAAAGTTTTGATAAAACGTTTTACCTAAATTTTATTTCCCTATGATGGCCCCGAAATCACTTATTCAGTGTGCTGGTCCGATGACCCGTCACTTCTGTCATGTTCTCATGTTTCGGAGAGTTGTTATGACGAACAAAGCGACAAAAACCACTATGTGGGAGTTTCTGCAAAGCCTTGGTAAAACCTTCATGCTGCCTGTGGCACTCCTTGCATTCTCGGGTATTTTGCTTGGGGTCGGCAGTTCGCTGTCGAGCGCGGCAATCCGTGAGGCCATCCCCTTTTTAGATAACATCTTGCTTCAATACCTGTTCATGTGGATGACCAAGATTGGCTTGGTGGCATTCATTTATTTGCCTGTTATGTTCGCCATTGCGATTCCACTTGGCATGGCGCGTGAAGAAAAAGGTGTTGCTGCCTTTGCAGGCTTTGTTGGCTATGCCGCGTTCAACCTTGCTATCAACTTCTTCCTGACTGTGGCCAACGTGCTTGGCGACCCAGTGGCGAGCAAAGCGTATGGCGTGAAAAGCATCATCGGTATTGAATCTATCGACACCGGTATTTTGGGTGCGGTGATGGTCGGTATTATCGTTGCTAGACTGCATCAGCGCTTCTACACCTTCAAAATGCCCGATGCACTGGCATTCTTCGGTGGTGCACGCTTCGTTCCTATCATTTCGGCTATCACACTGGGTGTGGTCGGTGTGCTGGTTCCCTTCGTGTGGCCTTACTTTGCGGCAGGCATCAACGGTATTGGTAACTTGATTGCAAGTGCTGGTGCTTTTGGCCCAATGCTGTTCGGTACGGGTGAGCGTCTTCTGCTGCCAATCGGTTTGCACCATATTCTGGTGGCACTGGTTCGCTTTACCGAAGCGGGTGGCACCATGGCAGTGTGTGGCGAGACAGTTTCTGGCGCACTGAATATTTTCTACTCTGAGCTAGCGTGTGCAGAAACCACTGGTTTCACCCCAGAAGTGACCGCATTCCTCTCTCAAGGCAAGATGCCAGCATTCCTTGGCGGTCTGCCGGGCGCAGCATTGGCGATGTACCACTGTGCTAAACCTGAAAACCGCTCAAAGATTAAAGCGCTGCTGATCTCTGGTGTGGTGGCGTGTGTGGTGGGTGGTATTACCGAGCCATTGGAATTCTTGTTCCTGTTCGTTGCCCCTGTGCTGTATGTGGTTCACGCAATTCTGACTGGCCTTGGCTTTATGGTAATGGGCTTGCTGGACGTGACCATTGGTAACACCGACGGCAATATCATCGACTTCTTGGTGTTCGGCGTACTGCAAGGTACGGCAACGAAGTGGTACTTGGTGCCTGTGGTTGCAGCGGCATGGTTCGCGGTTTACTACACCGTATTTAAGTTCGCGATTTTGAAGTTCAACCTGAAAACACCAGGTCGTGAAGTCGATACTGCGGAAGTAGATGGTGAGCTAGAAGCAGCATTCATCAACGAATCTGGTAAAGGTGCAGCGATTCTAAAAGCGCTAGGTGGTAAAGGTAACATCACTTCGCTAGATAACTGTATTACTCGCCTTCGTTTAACGGTCGACAACATGGATTTGGTGGATGCAGACAAGCTGAAAGCTTACGGCGCACTGGGTGTGGTGAAGCTCGATGCACATAGCCTGCAAGTGGTTATTGGGACGCAAGTACACCTTGTGAAGAATGAAATGCAAGCGCTGATGACCGCGAGCTAATTAAACGGTTTCCCCCTAAAACCCTCGGATTGACGGTCAAAGTCAGACCGAGGGTTTTCTTGTTTGTGTGGATGAGAAAAATGACAACAATGAATTTTGATACGCCGGTTGACCGCATGGGCACTTACTGCACGCAATGGGATTATGTGCAGGACAGATTTGGCAAAGCGGGCTTGTTACCGTTCACCATTTCAGACATGGATTTCGCGGCACCAGACGCCGTGATCGATGCATTAAAAGCACGTTTAGAGCATCCGGTGCTGGGCTATAGCCGTTGGAATCACGACGATTTCAAAGGCGCGATTGAACGCTGGTATCAGCGCCGATTCGATACCCAAATAGATAAAAACGCCCTTGTTTATGGCCCATCGGTGATTTACATCATCGCCAAGTTGATTGAAAAATGGAGCCATACCGGTGACGGTATCGTGTTTCAAACGCCAGCTTATGACGCATTCGATAAGCTGGTAGAAGGTGCAGGGCGTCGCTGTGTTCGCAACCCGTTACTAAAAACCGACAGCGGTTGGGACATTGATTGGCCGTTATTGGAGCAGCAGATTGCCCAGCCTGACACCACAGTGTTCTTGCTGTGCAGCCCACACAACCCGACGGGGCGAGTATGGTGCCGCGAAGAACTGATGCGCATTGCTGCGCTTTGCGACGAGCACGATGTCGCGCTGATCTCCGATGAAATCCACATGGATGTTGCGTTCAAAGCACATACGCCATGGTTGGGTTTTGGCATGAAACAGCGTTGGGCATTGGTGACTTCGGCGTCTAAGTCTTTCAATATTCCGGCGCTCAATGGCGCGTATGCGTTTATTCCCCATGAGCAATCACGCAATGATTATTTGTTCAAATTGAAAGAAGTCGACGGACTATCGTCCCCATCAATTATGGGCGTCATCGGGATGATGGCAGCTTATAACCACGGTGAAACTTGGCTAACAGCGCTGAATGCATATGTGAAAGAAAGTCATGAACTGGTGCGCGATACGTTGAATAGTGCTTTCGATAGCATTGAATATCAGGTGCCTGATGCGACGTATTTGGCATGGATCGATCTTTCTGCGTTGAATCTCGATATGCAAAAACTACAAAGTGACCTGATTGAGCACTTCAATGTCGCCATCATGGACGGCGGCGTTTATGGCGAGTCAGGGAAAGGCTATGTGCGATTAAACCTTGGCTGTCCTCGAGCGAAAGTGCAAGCAGGACTGGATGCGCTGGTGGGGGCGATTGGGCTGCAATAGGCTTAGTGTTGATGGAATGAGAAGCCGACAAAATTTGCATCATCCCCCTTGTTGATTCACAAAAGCTGGTTTAGGTTCTTATTTTCAATAAGAAGGGAT
This sequence comes from Enterovibrio litoreus, assembly GCF_045679545.1. Lineage (NCBI taxonomy): Bacteria > Pseudomonadati > Pseudomonadota > Gammaproteobacteria > Vibrionales > Vibrionaceae > Enterovibrio > Enterovibrio litoreus. Next base: position 392,266 of record NZ_CP166195.1, on the reverse strand, counting down.
TCAAGAATGAAGAAGGTAATCGCTGCGGGTTTTGTTGTTGCTTTGCTTGCAGGGTGTGCGGGCCCTAAATACACGGTTGAAGCAATTAGCGCTGACAACCAAACGGAAAATGTCACTATCGTGAAGCACAATGCCACTCGAAGTGTTTTCCTCGATAACATGTTGACCTGGTGTATGGATGAAGGAAAGCAATGCAATGTGGTCAACGAAGGGACGCCGCACGATGTCGCCGCGTTGACGCTGACCTATATTTCGCGTTGGAGTTGGGATTTCAGAACCTTTGTCGCAGATGCCAAAATCAAAGCCTATAAAAATAGCGAGAAAGTTGGCGAGGTGACATTCAAAGCGCCCAACAACGGAAACCTTTCTAAATACGGCGATGATGACAAACGCATCCAAATGATGATGTCGCTATTGTTCGGTGAAGCAAGCCTGTCAGAAGCACAACAGAAAATAGAAAGTGATCAGATGTAATAAATCCCTCTTTATGAGCGGTATATCATTGATTGTATTGAGGGAGTGTATAGAAAAAACAGCCCGATTTACGGGCTGTTTTGCAGACATATTACCTCTAGCTAATTTCTTTAAACTTCGCCGTAAAGTGCCTGAGCACCGACGGTTCATAGGTGAAATCTAACCCCTTGAGCGACGCGGCTTTGTCTTTCAGTTCAATCAACGCGTCGGCGATATAGTCCATGTGATCGTTGGTGTATACGCGACGGGGAATAGTGAGGCGCATCAGCTCCATCGGTGATGGCTTTTGCTGGCCAGTAGCAGGGTCTCGCCCAAGGAGTAACGAACCGATTTCTACCGCGCGAATCCCGGCTTCCACATAAAGTGCATTGGCGAGAACATGGCCGGGGAATTGTGCTGCAGGAATATGTGGCAGCAATTTTCCTGCATCCACAAACACCGCATGGCCGCCTGTTGGGTATTGAATGGGAATGCCACCTTCACGTAAACGCTCGCCCAAATATTCCACTTGGCGAATACGGTAGTTAAGGTAATCTTCCTCCGCACCTTCGTGTAAGCCTCTCGCCAGTGCTTCCATATCACGGCCAGCCATCCCGCCATAGGTGATGAAACCTTCCATTGGCACACAGCGTGTTTGTACCGCTTGAAACAACTCTTCGTGGTCACGTACACAGCAAAGTCCGCCGATATTCACCAGTGGGTCTTTCTTGGCCGACATGGTTAGCATATCGCCGTACGTGTACATCTCTCGGATGATGTCAGTGATTGAGTGGTTTTCGTAACCCGTTTCACGCTGTTTGATAAACCATGCGTTCTCGCAATAGCGTGCAGAATCTATCACCACCGGAATGTCGGCTGCTTTGGCGATTTGGTAAACCTCGCGCATGTTGGCCATGGAAACCGGTTGACCGCCAGAACTGTTGCAGGTGACCGTGGTGATAATAGCTGCGATGTTATGCGAACCATATTGCGCGATGGTGTCGCGTAATTTATCGAGGTCAAAATTGCCCTTCCAATCATCATAGGTGTCGGTGTCGAACGCTTTCTCTGTCAGTACGTTTATCGCCTTGCCACCGTTCATTTCAACGTGACCTGCCGTGGTGTCGAAATGGTAGTTCGAGATAAATACAGGGTTTGTGCCCCCGCGTACCTGACGCATCCGTTCAATTAAACAAGGGAACAGAATTTGCTCTGCGCCACGCCCTTGGTGAGTTGGCACGGTGAGTTCATAACCAAAGAAGTGTTTTACCGCATCACACAAGTTGTAGTAGTTGCGGCTGCCTGCATAAGCCTCATCGCCCAACATCATGCCTGCCCACTGGTTATCGCTCATGGCGCCGGTGCCGGAATCGGTCAGCAGGTCAATGTACACATCTTCGCTCTTGAGCAAAAACGGGTTGAGCCCTGCGGTTTGTAGTGCTTGTTCGCGGTGCTCTGGCGTGGTCATTTTGATGCGTTCAACCATTTTGATGCGGAACGGTTCTGGTAAGCGTTTCATAGGATTGATCCTTTTTTGCGCTCGCACGGACGGTGTGTTTCCGCCTGATGATTCGCTCAGTGAGCGATCAAGAAAGCGAAGAAACCACAAACCGACCCCAATAAAAAAGGGACGTGCGAGCAAATACAATGTGTTTAAAAGAGATGAAATGTCGACGCGAGCGCGTCAGCGAGGATCAATCGCGAGGGAAGTCGTAGGCGAGTTGGATATCGTTGTTGTACCAGTGGAATAGCACTGCGCTGTCATCATGCGTGCACGTATTCATTCGCTATCCTCCTTGATGCTGTGGCTATAGATGATTTGATTGCAACTGTTGATAACTTAGTCAAATTTAGCGGTGAATGCAACTGTGTGATTCCGCGATGAAATCGGTTGATATCACTCTGTTGCAGGGGAAAACTTTTCCATCCTATCAAGTGCGAGACACATTGTTAGCCAAATCCATGCATATAGTGTGAGCAGAGCATAACGGTTCAGCAGTGATTCCAATGGAGAGGAGAGCCCGCGCTATGCAATTTGAAAACCACGTCAACACATCGATTTTTAATACGACAATTTTTCGCTCGCCACTGTCCGAATCTGGCAAGAAGCCAGCGTCGAACACGATGACCAATTTGCCTTTTCTTGATGCGATAGCGCGGCAGGTTTTAGCATCTACAGATATGGATGCTAGCTACAAAGCACGTATTGAGCGTCGCATTCAGGTGCTTTCTAAAAACACACTCAATCTTTTGATCATCGGTTCAAAAGGCGCTGGGAAATCTGCAACTTTGCGGGCACTGTTTGGAGAGCACGATTGGCAAGCCGATGATTTGAATAACGGTGGTAGCTACGCTCCTCCCGCGGCGCTCCGCCGTCATGAACTGAATCAGTTCACGGTGTGGCAGGCCGATCTGCCCAATGGAAATGATCCTGCCCCGCAATTTTGGAGTGAGGTTGGCGCTTTGCTGTCAGAAACTGACACTGACAACACGCCGCTCATCGATCAGGTGGTCGTGGTGTTGGATGCTGCCAATAGCAACATTGACGATTGTTACTTGGATATTTGCCATTCCATTGTTCCCATGCTGGGTGCGATGCCAGAAAACCGTTTAATGATCGTGATGAACAAAGCTGACAAAGTCGCCAGACATATCCGCGGCACACGGGCGAATGAGCTAATGCCACTGGATGCGGAAATTTGGCTAGACTGCACAGCGGCTACGCTGCGCTATCGTTTATGGCACAACACTGGCATTCAAACCCGCCCGTTGGCTTACAGCGCGTTGGCGGGAGAGTCACCAAATGGCCGTCCGTTTAACTTACAAAAATTGATGGTCAATATGCTGGCGAGCCTACCGGAAGAAAAGCGGATAACTTTTCTTAATCAACCACTTACTCGTGGTGATGACCAGTGGCGTGATCACGATGAAAAAATGATTTACCTGCAAAGCGTCGAGAATATCTGCTTTGATAGCTTACATCTAGGAGCGAGAGACGGTGATCGGTTCGGCGGCCAACTCGGAGCTTTTTTAGGGCGTCATGGACGCGCGTTGGGCGACATAGTGTCAGACACGATTCGCGCACAAATGGGTATCACGATTTAACATCGGTTAATCGACTCATTCTAAGCGAAAACATGCTGGAGGGCTTGCCGCTAGGGCTATCGTCCTCCTGATTGTCCCTCAAATATATTCCGCACGGCAACCTGTAAGTAAACAAATTGTTAATGGCTATCAATACCGAGACAGATTCACTCGGTTGCTTTGCTTATAGTTGCATTTGGTTACGTAGTACTCATTGAGGGCAACCCCATGCAAAATAGCACCGTATTTTCTCGACAATTGGCCATGGACATCAGCCATTCGTCGCTGCTGGATGAATTCAAAAAGGCAGCACTGCAACTTCGTTTGCATCAATTGGAAGCACAACCCCTGAACATCCTGTTTGCTGGGCCACAAGGTGTTGGCAAAACATCCACGATCAAGGCACTGTTTGGTGGCGCATTAGACGGGATAGAGAAGAACTCTTCTGATACTGGTCGTTATGAAATGGGTAATCTCGTGGTTTGGGATTATCCGGGGCACACGGGCAATGCAGAGCAAGACGCCATGCTCGACATGCAGTTGGCTGCGACGTTGACCGAGCGAGACGGTGACGGAAATCCGCTTATTGATATGGTTGTCGTGGTGTTGGATGCAGCAGAAAGAAACCTCAACAGTGGTTATCGTTTGATCACCGAAGTGCTTGTGCCTGCGCTGGGCGATAAGCTAGATAGCCGATTGGTTGTCGGACTGAACAAAGTGGATGCTGCGAGCTATGGGTATGAGTGGGGCTATATTGTTGACAGCCCGTCACCTGAAGTGGAAATTTGGCCTGAAAGCACAGCCACCTTATTGCGCCACTGCATGTTGGATGAATCTGGCCTCGAAATTGCGCCCGTTTGTTACGCGGCAGAATTCTCGCGCCGCGATGAAGCGCCTCGTCCGTTTAACCTGCTTAAACTCATGAACCAGATGTTATCTAAGCTGCCGCTTGAGAAAAAACTGACCTTGATTGATGCGCCGTTAAATGCACAGACTCAGGCGTGGTATGAGAGTGATGATCGCAGTAACTATCTGACAGAAATGGAAAACAACCTGTTTGATTTGGTTTATGAAGGTGCGAAAGATGGCGCGAGATTTGGTGGCTTACTTGGCGCTTACCTTGGCAAGCAAGGCAGAGAGCTTGGCTATTTAGTCCGCCGTAATTTGCGCAGAACCCTTCATCAGGAATAAGGCTTTTTGCTGAGATTGCCAATCAGCATCTAGCGATTTCGGATGCATTTGAAAACTGAAAAGGGAGCGATGATCGCTCCCTTTCTTTATGTGTTGAAACTAGGCATGTTACTAGCGAACTCAGCCTTATGTGAATCAGTGTTCCCAGCTAAAATCCGACACACGCTCATCAGCAATGTAAAACAACAAATCGTTCGGTTTTACTTCTGCGCCGAGCGGTGGGTTAAGCTGCACATGACTATCACGGCGAATGCCAATTAACGTGGCATCATGTTTTTCTTTCATGCGCAAAAACAGTGCATTCACCGTGGTGTATTTGGCATCCGCCGGGTAGTGTACTGCGTACTGAGTCATCCCTTTTCGGGTGTTTAGCAGTTCGTGATGCAGTTCGGAAGAGCCCGGATCGACCGCCGATTTTGCCATCATCTCCACCGATACCGATGGAATACATTCTGCTTTCGGACAGTGCGTTTTCAAAAGATTACTCAGCACCTCTTCCTGAAAATATGCCAAAATGTGCGCGTCGGGATTCTTGCTTGCACAGAACAGCGCCGCCGCAAAAGTAATGTCATCTTCTGGGTTATCAATGATGATGCAACTCGCATTTTGAACGCCTGCTCGTGCCATGGCCGTCTCATCGGTGAAACTGGTGGTGCGAACAAAATCGATGTCTTTCGGCAGTGGGTTCTCAATCTCTGCACGGACACAAAGCACGATAGGGCGCTTGTTTTTTTCTTCATGAAGCAACATGTCGATGAGGTGTAGGGTACGGCTTTCATTCCAGCCCAAAATTAAAATGTGGTCAGACACGTCAACGCTCCTTTTTCCTGTTAATCCTTTACGCCAAAATTGAAGAGCAATACCTGCTAACCGCCCAACACCTATGGCAAAAATACCTAACCCGCAGGGAATAACGAACAGGGCAACAACCCATTTGCCTGCGTCTGTTTGTGGCGACATATCGCCATATCCGACCGTCGACGCAGTCACGAGTAAATAGTAAACAAAATCAACAATTGGTGTGGTGAGTTCTTGCTCTCCCGCTGCTTTAAGCAAGGCCCAACTCACTGCGGCATAAGCAAATACCGCAACGGCGACGTGCTTACCGCTCAAATGCTGAAATTGAGAGGTGATCCATCGGCGAACCATGTACCACTTTGTCATCAGCCGTTTTCCTTCACGTGTGTCTTTTCTATTAAATTTAGCCGCACACTATAACAGCCTAATCACAATGCCAATTTCTCAATTCTGTTGACTGTGAAAAAGTTCTCATCTTAGTGCTGGCTGCGCTGAAACTTTCCCGCTAAGGTCGAGTCATCATGATGTACCCAAGTATATTGAGGTTGCGCGGATATGAAGGCGGATATTAAGAGGAAAACTGCCATGAGTGATAACAAATATCTTGATGAGTATTCAGAAGATAGCTTCTGGACAAAAACGCGTGATTTTGCGCAAAAAGCTGGTTACGAAGTGTTGGAAAAAGCGCTTAGGCTCTACTATTCCGCCACGGATGACGACACACCCAAGTGGGCGAAAACCACTATCTTCGCTGCGCTCGGTTACTTCATTACGCCCATAGATGCCATACCTGACCTTGTCCCTGCCGTGGGTTTCTCAGACGATTTGGGAGTGCTGGTGGCTGCCGCAGCGGCAGTTGTCATGCATGTCAAAAATGAACATGGTGAGAAAGCGACCGAGAAGCTTGAGAACTGGTTCAAGAAGATAAAGTGATCAACATTGGTTTTGCAATTATCCTTGGCAGCCTTTATTTATCGCAGACAACGCGCATTTATCGCTAACGCTTAAGAGACTGAATGCGTAGAATGCCAGCCCTGCAATTTTCGGACAGCATCGATTAGGCGTCAACATGGCAAAACCGAGCAAAACATCTTCACAACAGAAAAAAGGCCTGCACCCGCGTAACCCGCATCGTGCTCGCTATGACTTCCCCGCATTGGTAAAAAGTACCCCTTCACTCAATGCCTTTGTGAAGAAAAATCCGTTTGGTGAGTTGTCAGTGGATTTCTCCAATCCCGACGCGGTCAAAACCCTCAACAAAGCCTTGTTGAACCATTTCTACCAAATCAGCTTTTGGGACATTCCTAAAGGCTATTTGTGCCCGCCGATTCCGGGACGTGCTGACTATCTACACTATATCGCAGACCTTCTTGCTGAGACTCACAACGGCAGTATTCCAAAGGGCAAAACAATTAAAGGTCTGGATATCGGCATGGGCGCAAACTGCGTTTACCCTATGGTTGGCCATCGTGTGTACGGCTGGCAATTTGTTGGCGCAGACATTGATCCGATTTCTGTAAAAAGCGCCAAGCTGCTGGTGGACGCGAACCCAACATTGAAAGGTGGCATTCAGTGCCGATTGCAAAGCAACCCTGACCACATTTTCACGGGCATGATTAACGCCAAAGACCGCTTTGATTTCACCATGTGTAATCCGCCATTCCACACGTCAATGGAAGAAGCGACCAAAGGCTCTGAGCGCAAAGTTCGCAACCTTGCTGCCAATGCGCTTAAGAAAGGCGGTGATAAGGGAACAGCCTCTCACGCCATGTCACACGCAGACGTAAAAGGCATCAACAAAGGGAAGGGCAAGCCTGTTCTAAACTTTGGTGGCCAAAACGCAGAGCTTTGGTGTCCTGGTGGGGAAGCCGCGTTCATCAAACGCATGATCGAACAAAGTGCAGAGTTTAAAACCCAATGCCTATGGTTCACTACCATGGTGTCGAAAAAAGAAAACCTGCCAGCCATCAACCAAGCATTGAAAGCCGTAAAAGTGAAAGATATCCGCACTATTGAAATGGCACAAGGCCAGAAGATCACCCGCGTGGTGGCTTGGACGTTTTTGGACAAAGACGAGAGAACGTTGTGGTGTAGTGGGTGGAGTCATCTCGCCGTTTAGCAAAGATTGAGCTCATTGCTACCTGAAACGCGGTTGGTTGTTCTCGTCGTGCGATACTCAATCAACCACAAACAGCTTTGCGCCAACGGTGGTGGAAGAGCGGTGCGCTTCAGCGTTATCCGCCACCTGATAGCTCATGCCGGGCTTCAATACGTGAATGCTACCGTCATCAAGCTCGGTGGTGAGTTCGCCAGAAAGACAAAACAGAATGTGTCCCTTAGCACACCAATGGTCAGCAAGGTAGCCTGCTGAGTATTCAACAATTCGCACTCTGATATCGCCAAACTGTTGGGTGCGCCAAATTGCCACCCCCGTTTCGCCAGCGTGTTCGGTGGGCGGTATGGCTTCCCAATCCGTTGTGCCAAATGGCAAATCGTTTATTTCCATGTGTTAACCCTTCCTTGTGAGTGTCGATTTGAATCGGCTAAGTCAAGGGTGAGTTAACCACATGATTTGCGCAACAGCGAGTCGTGTGAGGTTTTTATCTGCCTGTTATCTTAAAGAGGATACAAACCTTACTTGATGGTGACACTGTGGATGGTGACACTGTGGATGGTGATCGGATCCATAGGTGCTCAATCAACACATCGCTTTGGAAGCGAATCGGGAAGACCAATGTACGGGTCACTTTTGGGAAGGTCGCTTTAAAAGCCAAGCGCTGCTTGATGAAAAAGCACTGGCAGCAGCCATGGCGTATGTGGATTTAAACCCCGTTCGTGCGGCGATTGCCGATACACCTGAGCAATCCGCTTTTACCTCCGTCAAAGCACGGATTGAAGCGTTGAGAAAAGAGCAACACACCGCCCGCTACCTTTTCCCCTTTGTTGGCAATCCACGCGAACCCATGCCCGATGGTATTCCCTTTCGATTAATGGATTATCTGGAACTTGTCGACTGGACAGGGAGGCAAATGCGGGACAACAAACGTAGGCATATCAACAGCGCTTTACCGCCTATTCTTTCAAGGCTCGGCTTTGAGCCCGCAGATTGGCTAGAAGTTTGCACCCAAATAGAGCGGGGCAGGCTAGTGGGCAGCGATGTTGCAATCAAAGCTGCATTACCTCAACTAAACCGAAAGCGAATATCAGGGCTTAGACTGCCCGACGGCTAAACCTTCTCCTTTCTAACCCCAACGTCATCAACTAACAGGCAATCGCCTGTTTTTATGCTGCCTCCCGTACCCAGATTTAGTGAGATTTGATGAGAAATCTAGTAACTTGGGGAGATTGAGTGTCCTTCTTATATATCTAACTTTATAACAGTAGGGTTATCGACAAATCAGTTGTTGCCTTTCTCTAACGGTGACTGTCTCAGTAAGCTTCACATCTTCGATCTCGACACCAAGATAGCGAATGGTGTTATCAACTTTTACATGCCCTAAAAGTAGCTGTACTGCCCTGATATTTTTTAATGCGAATTGGGAATCCGCATTTTGTTTTGAGTAATTGACCTAAGAAAAAAGGGACAAATCCCACACACAGCCACTCAAAGCATGTTATCTAAGCCACTGAGTGTCATTTCGTTTTTCAACTTTGCTGGTATGCTGGCAAGACCTCCCATTTTGTTGTTAGAAATTACAAGGATGTATTCAATGAGCCGTTCTCCCTTCGAATCCTTTGTCTGGCACAGCGATATTTTTGAGTGCGACAGCACGGATATCAGCCGGTTTTATGCGTTGTTGGAGCGGGAAGTGACCCGTTTGAGCTTGAGTGCCAAAAAGCTTGGTGATGTAGGAGGTTACCCTCTGTGGCTGATGCAATCACCGACGCAGAAAGCCGATCGGCCAAACCTGCTTATCAGTGCAGGTTTTCACGGCGAGGAGGCTGCAGGGCCTTGGGGGCTTTTATATTTATTGTCACAGTTGGATACCCATTTGTTTGAGCGTGTGAACTTAAGCCTGTTACCACTGGTTAATCCTACAGGCTTTGCCCGAGGCCACCGATTTAATGAACTTGGCGAGAACCCCAATCGCGGCTTCTTTATTGAAAATGATGAGGCCAAGGCGGGGAATGACACCTCTTTCGAAGGCAAGATTTTACTAGAACACGCCCAACTGCTTCAGGCTGCAAGTCGAGATGGCATATTGACCTGCCACGAAGATGTTCTTTTGAGCGACACCTACGTTTACACCTTTGAACCCAGTCAGACGCCGGGACCATTTAGTCACGGCCTTAAAAATGCCCTAGGGCATTACTTTCCCATTGCCAACGATGGCGATATCGATAACTGTCCGGTGAAAGATGGCGTGATTTTCAACCACTTTGATACGTCGTTTGAGTCTTTTTTGGTGCGCAGTGGCGCCCGTGTTGGCTGTTGTAGCGAAACCCCAGGCCAACAGAATCTGGATCAACGCATTCAGGCCAATGCGGCGGTGATGACCGCCTTTTTGGAAATGCTTTCGGGACCTCGCGCCAACGGCTAGTTCACGCATTTGAGCACGTGTTGTTAGCTGATAGTGGGAGTTGGCTCGCAGAGCTGCTCGTGGCTCAAGAAAGGGCAAAGGCAGGTATTGAACCTGCCTCTTTTGTTCGGCGTTGATCAGGTGGTTATCTGGAAACGGAGCTGATCGTCTTCGCCAACGCCACTTTCACGATGGTCGCCTTATTTGATGGTCACTTTTTCGATGACAATCAGATCCATAGGCACGTCATCATGCCCCGCAACGCGTGTCGTCATGGCGTTGCCAATGTTGTTTACCACATCCATGCCTGCCGTCACCTTACCAAATACGGCATAGCCCCAGCCTTGGTTAGTGGCTGCGGTGTAATCCAAGAAGTCGTTGTCTTCCAAGTTAATGAAAAACTGTGCGGTGGCAGAATGCGGTGCATCCGTGCGTGCCATGGCAATGGTACCAATGCGGTTTTTCAATCCACGGTTCGCTTCATTTACGATAGGGGCGTGAGTCGGCTTTTCTTTCATTTTTGCCGTGAAACCACCACCTTGGATCATGAACCCTTTGATCACACGGTGGAAGATGGTGTTGTCGTAGAAACCTTCTTCGCAGTATTTTAAGAAGTTCTTCGATGAGACTGGCGCTTTGTCCAAATCCAGTTCGATTTCAATGTCGCCAAAGTTAGTGGTGAAGATGATCATAAGTCGAAAGCCGTTGGGTAGAAATGAAAGGGGCGCAGTATATACACAAAGCCAAAGATTAAAAGAAGTGATGACAACGCGGTTAAACGAGAAAAGCGCTCAGTCAAAAAGACTGAGCGCTTTTTTATCTACCGTCTAAGGCCTATCAACGTTCTTTAGTGGCTTGTTTCAGGCTGATCACTGATAGGGTCGGGTTCTTCTGGGTCATCATCCATTTCACCTTCATGAAGTTTATGACCGCCTGAGATATAGGTGTACATCACAGGAAGTACGAACAAGGTGAACAGCGTACCCACGGCAAGGCCGGCCACGATAACTAAACCAATGTTGTAGCGTGACGCTGCACCAGCCCCTGTTGCGAACAACAGAGGTATCAAGCCCGCAATCATGGCTGACGTTGTCATCAATATCGGACGCAAACGCACAGTGGCCGCTTCTACAATGGCTTCCTGCTTGGATACGCCTTTCATGATCTGCTCTTCTTTTGCCACTTCACACATCAAGATCCCGTGTTTGGTGATAAGCCCGACCAAGGTAATCAAGCCGACTTGAGAGTAGATGTTCATCGATGTTTCGCCGGAAATGTGCGTCCAAGCTAAGGCAATCAACGCGCCACTGATGGCGAGGGGCACAGTAAACATGATCACCAATGGGTCGCGGACACTTTCAAATTGGCTGGCAAGAACAAGGAAAATAATCGCTAAAGCCAGAGCGAAAGTCAGGTAAAGCGAGCTACCTTCTTCCACGAACTGCCTTGCCTCTCCCATGAAGGAGTAGGTATAGCCTTGCGGCAAGTCGGTGGCGGCAAGGTTTTCGAGAAAGCTTATTGCATCACCCATTGCTACGTTTGGTGCAGGCACGCCTTCAATCGAGATGGAGTTCATTTGGTTGTAGTGTGGCAACGATTTTGCCTGTCCATTCACGGTAAAGCTCACCAAGCTAGACAAGGGAACGGCCGCTCCGTTTTGCGCCGTGACATAGAACTGGCTAATCAAATGCGGATTAGCACGGTTGATACGGTCGACTTCAGGAATAACTTCATATGAGCGCCCATCAATGTTGACGCGGTTAATATAGCCGCCGCTCATCATGGTGCCCAATGTGGCGCCAATTGCTTGCATGGTCACGCCATACGCACCGGCTGCTTCTCGGTCGATGGTTAATTGCACCAAGCCTGAATCGTATTTCAAGTTCACATCGGAATACACAAACAAAGGACTGGTTTTTACTTTCTCCAGCATTTTGCTACCAATGTTATACAGTGTTTCGAAATCGGCAGGGCTGGTGATCACGAACTGCACCGGTAAACCACCAGACGCACCAGGCAGTGACGGCATTTGGTAGGCCGTGGCATTAATGCCCGGTATTTTCTTGGCAGCGGTATTAATGGTGGCCGAAATTTCTTTTTGGCTCTGAGTTCGGTCACTCCATGGGATCAATGGGCCAATCGCAATACCTTGGCTGCTGGTAGGCACGCCAATCATGGCAAGCGAAGCTTCTGCTTGAGGTTGTTCGGAAATGATTTTACCAATCAACTCCATATTGGACTGGATGTAGTCGTTGTTGGAGGTGGATGGCGTGCTGCCAATCACCACAACCACGCCCTGATCTTCATCGGGGGCGAGCTGCGATGGAATAAAGCTAAACAGGATAGGCAACGACACCAAGACGAAAAGGGCAAAGACTACCACCACGCGCTTGTGATCTAACACAGCATGAAGCGCATGCTCATAGCGCTTGGTTAATCCCCCCAACACGCGTTCAACAGTGGATTCAAACTTGCTCGGTTTCGCGTGAGGTTTAAGCATTTTTGAACACATCATGGGTGACAAGGTGAGCGCCACAAAACCGGAAATAAATACTGCGCCTGCCAGCGTTAGTGCAAACTCTTTGAACAACGCACCTGTCACCCCGCCCATCAGCGCTATCGGCGCGTATACCGCGGCAAGCGTGATTGTCATCGAAATCACCGGAATGGCGATTTCTCGGGTTGCTTCAATCGTGGCTTTGAAGGGCTTGGTGCCCATCTTGATATGCCGATCGACGTTTTCCACCACCACGATGGCGTCATCTACCACCAGACCGATGGCCAAAACCATGGCGAGTAACGTCATCAAATTGAGCGTGAAACCGAAGGCCTGCATTACCGCCATCACGCCAATCAAGGATAACGGAATGGTCACAATAGGAATCACCACGGCGCGAAATGAACCAAGGAAAAGCAAGATAACGGCAATAACAATCACGGCGGCTTCAATGATGGTTTTTACCACTTCATCAATGGAATCGGTGATCGCCAAAGTGGAGTCATACAGAACCTCTGCTTCGATAGTGGAAGGCAGATTGCGCTTAATGGAATCAAACTGAACGCGAATGCCAGCAGCAACATCAAGCGGGTTCGCCGTGGGTGTTGCATTGATGCCGATGATCACGGCTTCACGCCCATTGGCCAGTGCGCGAGAGCTGTCGCTGCTTTTACTCATGTTCACTTCAGCAACGTCTTGCAGCATCACAACCTGACCATCTTGACTCTTGATGATCAGATTTTTCAGCCCCTCTACGGTGTCGACTTGGCTGTCTATGGTGCTGTTCAATACCGTGAAATAGCTGTTGAACTGCCCCACAGCAGATTGGTAGTTGTTTTGCTGTAAAATGTTGACGAGATCCATCGTCGACAGGTTGTATTGCCCGAGCTTTTTCGGATCAGGCCATATTCGAAGCGCAAATGGCGCGCCTCCCATCAAGACGATATTAGATACGCCGTTAACGGTTGAGAGTTGGGGATTCACCACACGTTCTAAATAGTCTGCAATCTGGCTGGAGTTCAAATCACCACTAAAGAACGAGATATACATAATGGACGTGGTGGAGCCCGTTGATGACGTCACCGAAGGGTTGTAAGCCTCTTTGGGAAGCAAGTTAGTGACAGAGTTAATTTGCGATAGCACATTCGCCAGCGCGGCTTCAGGGTTGGTGTTGAGCATCATGTTAAGCACAATGCTCGAACTGCCAAGTTGACTGGCTGAGGTCATGAAATCCAGGTTATCCACCTGTGCTAATGCCTGCTCTAAGGGCTGCGTAATAAAACCTTCAACCAGATTGGCATCTGCGCCCGGGTAGGGGGTAGTGACCGTGATAACCGTGTTGGTCATTTCGGGATATTGGCGAACTTGCAAATCTTTCAGTGCGTTTAAGCCAAGTAACAGCAATAACACACTGAGTGACGCCGCCATGACCGGACGATGGATGAAAATATCGGTAAATTTCATTTCCGGCTCCTTTAAAGTTGCGGCATCTTATCGGGTACGGAAATAGGGTTAGGCACAATGTCTACTTTAGCGTTGTTGCCTAAGTTCAATATGCCTGTCGTGACGACTTCGTCGTCGAATTTCAGATCGCCAGTGACTAACGCATCGTTACCGCTGCGCTGAACCACGTCAACCGTGACTTGTTTGACACGGGTTTCATTGTCTTTCTTCTCGATTACATAAACAGAGTTGCCGTAAAGCGCAAACACAATGGCTGTTTGTGGCACGACAAATTGGTTTTCGAGGTTGGATAGCGCAATGTTGACGTCGGCAAACATACCACCGCGAAGAGACTGGTCATCATTAGGCAATTCCGCCTGCACCATAACTAGCCCTGTTTGGTAGTTTACTACCGGTTCAATGGCGTTGATTGCGCCCTTATAAGTGCGTCCTGGAAACGCTTCAACCGTTAATGAGATCGCTTGGCCAATGCTGATATTGCCGATTTCTGCTTGAGGAACACTGAAGCGAACCCTCATCAAAGACAGATCTTCTAGTCTCACAATGTCGGTACCGACTGCGACATATTGGCCGAGGTTGATATTTCGAATACCCAGTAAGCCATTAAATGGCGCTTTGATTTCACGCAGTGCAATGGTTGCCTGCAAACTTTCGATGCTTGCCAACATGGCTTGATATTTGGCTTGGGCGGTTTCGACGCTTTGCTCCGACACGGAGCGCTCTTGGTAGAGTTTGACCAGACGGTTGTAATCATCACGCACAGACGGCAATTGCACTTGCTGAGCTTTTAGGTCGGCTTTTTGAACGGATGCATCAAGGCTAACGAGCACAGCGCCTTGGTTTACTGATTCCCCGTTTTTAAAATTGATGGCGGTAACGATACCGGCGACTTCATTGGATACATCGACGCCTTGATTGGGTTCGATAAAACCAATAGCACTAATGCCTTGTGGCCACACAGTCGCCGTGAGCTTTTCGGTTGTCACTGGGTACACAGGCTCGGGCAAATTGGCCAATGTGTTCTCAATTTTTTTGTTTACAAAGAGGTTGAACCCAATCACTGTGCCGAAGGCGAGCACAACAATCACTATCATCCCTATTACCCACTTACTCATGCGCGAATCTCCATGCTCGTATCCATTTAATGTGTTAAACAGTGTCAGTTAAAACCTAAAGCGTCAGTTAAAGCCTAAAGCGCCCATGACGAGACCACATTGGCATGGGAGAAAAGCAAAACAGACAGGGTTTTGCTTGGGTGATTAGGTCGGGAGGACCACACAACAATAGAGACCAAACCGAGTCAAAAGTGCAGTTTTCGGCACCATGTTCACTCACTCCATTAGGGACGTTTCATAAAAAGTATATGCGGCGAGAAAGTTGGGAGTGTTTCCTTGTTGGGACGAAACAGAGGCTTGTTAATGTGGCGGGAAAATGGGCGTGGACAATTTCTAATCCTGAATCTCGGTCAATCTATGTTAAATCGGTAAACTGTCTATACCCAAGCATCTTGAGGTTGTTGGGGTATATTGATGACGAATAATGTTAGTCATTGGAACGATAGCCGACGGCATATTCATAAACACAGGGAGTGAAAACCATGACATTGATGAACACTAAACACATCGTTATTGCTTTAATGGCTATTCTGCTTAGTGCCACAGCCACAGCCACAGCCACAGCGAATGCCGAGCCAGTTTGGATTGATACGCGTAGCGCAGCGGAACATTTTTTCGATAATATCCCGGGCGATGTGAGGATCTCGCATTCAGACATCGTGGAAGAAGTCAGTACACTTTACCCCGACAAAAATACGGAAATCCGTTTGTACTGTCTGAGTGGAGCACGTTCCGGAAGCGCAATGGAAGCGCTCAAAAAGGCGGGCTATCAGAATGTGTCTAACGCAGGCGGCATTAGTGATGCGAGAGTGGAGCGTGGTTTGAAAAACGAGTGATCCAGTGTTCCCAGTTCTCGAAGAAATGGGTAGGCACTGACTCTCATTTTATAAATTTTGAGTATGCTGTGCCCGCCAGGTGTTTCTATCTTCTATTGATTAAAAATCACAATCAACACTAAACGTCATGCGTTGGTGCGTGTATGGGTGATCAAACGACAGTTGCTCTGCATGAAGGTGAAGGCGAGTATCTCTATCGCCATATAAACCATCACCTACCATCGACATGTTCAGTCCCAGATGGTGTGCGCAATGCACACGTAGCTGATGCGTGCGTCCGGTTTTCGGGTACATGTGAAGTTTACTGCGACCGTTTTCAGTATGGATGAGTTGCCAATAGGTAGTTGCGGGCTTGCCATGTTCAAAACAGACCAATTGGCGGGGTCTGTCGTCTGGGTCGCCGCGCATCGGCAAATTAATCTCGCCTTCGCTTTGTGCCACAATCCCTTCCACCATGGCGATATAACGTTTTTCTACGCCGCGCGTAATGAACTGTTTTTGTAAGCTCTTGTTCGCACGTCGCGTGAGGGCAAACACCAACAACCCCGATGTTGCCATATCTAATCGATGCAACACAAACGGCCCTTCAACATCAGGGAACATTCCGAGGACGCGGGTGTAAGCGGAATCTTGAATGGTTTTTCCCGGCACTGAGAGCAGGCCAGAAGGCTTGTTGACCACCACAATAGCGTCGTCTTGATAGACAATTTCCAGTGCTTTATCTTGCGCCCAGTTCTGTTCGAGTGGGTTGGGATCAACCGTTAACCCTTCCAGCATATGTCCGAGAATGGGGTTGCACTTGCCATGGCAAGATGGGTAGAACTTTCTATGCTGACGCACTTCTGATTTTGGCGATGCCCCCCACCAAAATTCGGCCATTGCGAGCGGGGTAAAGCCGTGTTTGTAGGCGTAGTGAAGCAGTTTTGGTGCGGCACACTCGCCGGCCCCTGCGGGTGGAACAGGGCTGGCCGTTGGAGCGAAAATTGCTTTGAGGGATTTTTCTTCCCCGCGCGCATTCAGGAAACAATATTGCTCAAACAGTTTGTTTTGAAGTGCATTAGACAGGGTTTTGCGCTGCTGTTTAGCGTGCTCGATGTCAGCGGTTAACTGAACGAGTTGTACTTGAAGCGCAGCGATTTTTTCATCCCATTCTAGCTTGAGGTATTTGAGATTGTTTTTCTCTGCAACACTCTGCTTGGCAAGGGTGTCGAGTTCTGCTTTCAACGCATCGCCAGTTAACGTGTTTTCAGCCTGTTGGCGCTGTTGCTTGCGTTGTGCTCGGCCCTCAATCATGGCTTGTCGTTGTGTTTGCTCAAGCGTCTTGTAGTCAGCTTGGTATTGCCCGATTTGGTTACTCAATTGCGTTATTTGAGGGTTGGCCGAGAGTGCTGTGACTTGTGTGTTTAACGCAGTGATCGCTTCCAACTCTGTTTGGAAAAAACCCTCTTCGGCCAGCATATCAAACACAGGTGGTACGAAATTCGGGAGGATGTTTTGCTCAGCAATTTTGCCAGAGAAAGCACTGAAATAGCCGAGATCACCGCTTGGAGAACGTACAAGCAAGACGCCAAACATTTTACCCATGCCTGTTGACGCCTTGTCATTGTCTAGCTCGAAATCATCGCTTAGCCCAAAGTCATGCTGCCAATCAATTTGCGTGGCTAAGTGTTGTTGCAACTCACTCGCGGCAAGCACACAAAGCGGATGTGGCTGATAGTAAAAAGGGAACGTAAACGCGCTCGGCAACTCGAATTGATCGATGGTGGCGTTAAAGCAGGTAAACAGTTCGTCTGGGGTAAACAATTCGTTTGGCGTAAACAATGCGTTTGGGTGCATGGCAAAAATCTATCAGCAACACGATGGGGGCGTGATTCTACCTGTTTAGGGGAGAAATACTACTTTGGCTCATTCAGCTGATGCATTCTTTCCCATGGTTGTTTCAGCACCATCAGCAATATTGTGCAAACTGATCGGTAGCAGGCAAGCCAGATTTATGAATAATGAGCGTTGCACGGCAATCGCCGTATGATGGGTGCTTTTCGTTAACTGCATCCTCGTCATTTAAGTAAGGGATCAGTTTGGCTAAAAAATACTATGTGGTTTGGAAAGGTCGTAAGAGCGGTATTTACACTGACTGGACACAGTGCAAGGCGCAAGTTGACGGCTTTCAAGGCGCAAAATTCAAATCGTTTCCTACGTTAGGCGAAGCGGAGGCAGCTTATGGCGGCAAGGCGAGCGCAACGTCAACCAAGGCCACAACGACTAAAAAATCGGCCAAACCTAAACCCGCAGCATTGACGCAGACGCAAATCACCGAGATGCCGTTTGATATCAAAATATTTACTGATGGTGGCTGTGAGCCGAACCCTGGCGAAGCCGGCACCGGGTTGGCGGTTTATGAGAATAATCAAGTCAGTGAACTGTGGTATGGCCTTTATCAGGCAGTTGGCACCAATAACACTGCAGAGCTTCACGGACTATACCAAGCGTTAATGATCGCCAAACAGAAGCTCGAACAAGGGCTGACTGTGGCAATCTATTGCGATTCTCGTTATTCGATTGATTGCGTGACCAAGTGGGCGTCGGGTTGGGAAGCGAAAGGATGGAAAAAGGCGGGGGGAGAGATTAAGAATCTCGACATCATTCAGCCCACTTATGCGCTCTATCAAACGCTGAAATCCCAAATCACCATTTATCACGTTAATGGTCACGTTGGTATTGAGGGAAATGAACTGGCTGACCGTATGTCGATTTTGGCCATCGAACGCAAAGAAAAAGCACTGAATCTGTATCGAGAAACCACGGATATCAATGAAATATTGGCGTTGCGAAGGGGCTAAAAAAGCGGCCCAAGGCGCTAGCGTTGGGCCGTTTGTCTGTTTGCTGCTCAGTTAACGCGCTACAGCGCTTTTTTCACTTTTTCTGCCACGTCAGCAGGGACCCATTGAGTCCAGACCTGCGGATAGGATTCCAAAAATTCCATCGCGGCAATTTCCCCGTCGGCTTGGTTTTCTTCCATCCATGCCATCATTGCGCTCATATCAGCGTTGGCGTAGGCGCGATTGGCAATGTATTGATACGCAGCAGGAGATTTCTGCGCGAAGGACTCGGTCGTGATGGTGTTCACTGCGGAGGGTGGGTAAGCCGTGACTTTTGGATCGAGACAATCTTCTTGAGTGATGCAGGTTTCATAGTGAGCGGGATCGGCGTCAACGCCAAAGTCGACTTTCACCATGTCATAGCGACCCAGCACAGGGGTGGGTGACCAATAGTAACCAAACCAAGGCTTTTCGCGATCGTAAGCACGGGCGATTGAACCAGCAAGTGCAGCGCCAGAGCCGGGATCAACCAGCTCAAAGCCAGATGCTTCCAAGTTCAACGCATCAAATAGATGCCCTGCGGTGATCTGGCACGTCCAACCCGATGGGCAAGTCATAAAGCCGGATTTACTGTCATCTTCTGGATGAGGGAATAGCCTGGCATTGGCTTTAATCCCTTCGATGGTGGCGAGCTCTGGGTGTTTTTTAACCATGTACTTAGGCACCCAGAAACCTTCTTCTCCCCCTTCGGCGAAGGCTTTACCTGCAAATCGCAGTTTGCCGGCATCAACGCCTTTTTGAAGCATCTCTTTATGTGAGTTACTCCAAAATTCAGGTGCAATATCCGGTTCGCCCTTTTCTGTCATAGAAACGCCGGTTGGCATGGTGTCACCAGGAACCAACTCTGCGTTGCAGTCGTAGCCGTTTTGCAGGATGAATTGGTCAACGTGCGCCATCAGTGTGGCTGAATTCCAGTTCATATCAGCAATGGTGACATCGCCGCATTGGTTAGTATCGGCAGAAGCAAAAGGTGAGAGCGAAAGAAGTACCAAGGGTGTTAGACGTGCAAGCATTGATAGAATCTCCAGCGATTGGCAATAGTGTTTTGTTATATGTGCTCAGCGATAACGTCACAATAACAAGGCGATGTAATCGTTGTTTAGCTATTGTTGATAAACGTGATGTTTCTGGCATTTAGGTGGATGGTTTGACCCCACGTTTGTGAAAGAAATATTTGAATTGGTCATGATCAGCCTCTCACTAGTCGCTATGCACTTTGATTATTGTTAATGCCGTGTTATACGCTTTAAGTTGTTTAGAGGTGTAAGGAATGCGTGAATCATGCAACAGGATGGCAATTCAAACAGTACGGCGTTCCCCTTTGTAAAGTTCGATAACATCCAGAAAAGTTATGACGGTAGAACCTTGGTGGTCAAAGGGTTTGAGATGGATATTGAGCAAGGGGAGTTCATTACTTTGCTGGGCCCTTCGGGTTCAGGCAAGTCGACCGTGTTGATGATGATGGCGGGCTTCGAACAGCCAACTCACGGCGAGATTTATCTCAAAGGCAACCCGATCAAAACACTCCCACCGCACAAACGCGGTATTGGTCTGGTATTCCAAAACTATGCACTTTTCCCGCATATGACAGTGGAAGAAAACCTCGCCTTTCCCCTGCAAGTTCGCAATCTCTCCAAATCTGACATCGAAAAGAAAGTGAAGCGAGCGCTCGATATGGTGCGTTTGTCTGAGTTCGGCCATCGCCGCCCTGCACATTTGTCGGGCGGTCAGCAGCAACGTGTTGCTGTGGCGCGTGCCTTGGTGTTTGAGCCAGAACTCGTGCTTATGGACGAACCGCTCGGTGCGCTGGATAAAAACCTGCGTGAAGAGATGCAATACGAGATCAAACATATTCAGGAAGACTTGGGTGTGACCATGATTTACGTGACGCATGATCAGTCTGAAGCACTCACCATGTCCGATCGTATTGCGGTTTTCAATGATGGCGTGGTGCAGCAATTGGCGACACCGGAAGAGCTCTATGAACGACCAGCGAATGCGTTTGTCGCACAGTTTATTGGTGAGAACAATCGCCTGAAAGGCAATGTGATTTCGCTAGATGACAGCTTGTGTAAGGTGCAAGTCCCTAATGGCGACATTATCACTGCTAAGCCTGTTGCCGTTGGAAAACCGGGGGATATTTCCACATTATCGCTTCGTCCTGAGCGTATTATCATCAACCCATCACAAGGGGCGCTAGCTAATATTTTTAACGCCAAAGTAGAGGAAGTGATTTACCTCGGTGATCACCTACGCACACGCGTCAAAGTGTGTGACAGCGATGAATTCATAATAAAAACACCGAATGCGGAAGGGCATCCTGATCTTCGTCGCGGAGACATGATCAGCATTGGTTGGTCTGAAGAAGATTGCCGAGCGTTGGACGCCTCTTAAAGTGCGCGTTCAAGGTTTATGATTTTTTGATATGGAAAATTGCTCGGCTGGTAATACCGCCAGTTGAAAAAAGGTTTGGAAAGGATGGGGCAAGTATGGAACGCAGTTTTTCTGTCGCTGATGGTGAGGCGAAGAAATGGATTCCAGTTCCTGCTCAGACGTCACTAAGCGAAAGACTTAAGGAGAAGAAGACGATGAAGAAACTTGCGTTACATATTGCCATTTTGGCGGGCTTGACTGGCGTTGCTTCCACAGCAATGGCTGATGAAACACTGAATATTGTCTCTTGGGGTGGCGCTTACACAGATAGCCAAACCAAAGCCTACCATGAACCTTGGACAGCAAAAACGGGCCAAAAAGTGGTCAACATCGATAAGGCGCAAAATGGTCTTTCGGGTTTGCGCGCTCAAGTTGAAGCGGGCAACGTGACTTGGGATTTGGTCGACATTCTGCCGTCTGACGCCATTGTTGCGTGTGATGAAGGATTGGCTGAACCACTTGATCATGATGTTTTACTTGCTGCTGCGCCAGATGGCACGCCAGCAACGAAAGACTTCCTTGCTGGCTCTCTGGGTGAATGTTTTGTCCCATCCATCGTGTACTCCAATATTGTTGCGTTCAACTCAGAGATGTTTGACGGCAAACAACCAAGCAAGATTCAAGATGTGTTTGACCTGAAAAACTTCCCCGGTAAACGCTCATTGCAGAAAAAGCCGATCAATAACCTTGAGTGGGCCTTGATTGCCGATGGTGTTCCCGCCTCTGATGTTTATAACGTATTGAGCACCGAAGCGGGCGTTCAACGCGCGTTTAAGAAACTGGATACCATCAAAGATTCTGTTATTTGGTGGGAAGAGGGTGCGCAGCCGCCACAACTATTGGCTGATAAAGAAGTGGCGTTCGCGTCTGCCTACAATGGCCGCATCTTTAACGCAGCTGTTAACGAGAAGCAGCCGTTCGACATCATTTGGGATGGCCAAGTGTTCGAGCTAGATGGTTGGGTTGTGCCAAAAGGTAAGCTGGACAAGGTGAAAGACTACCTGCGTTTCGCAACGGATTCTCAGCGCCTTGCTGATCAAGCCAAATACATTTCGTATGGCCCAGCACGTAATTCGTCGGCAGGCATGGTGACGACTCACGCTGAGTCTGGTATTGAAATGAAACCTCACATGCCAACCTACGGACCTAACTTTGCAACGGCTATTCCTAAGGACGATGTGTTCTGGGCGGACAACGGTGATGAGTTAGCGCAGCGCTTCAATGCGTGGTTAGTGCAATAAATTGATGTTTTAGGCGGGTGATCGCGTGTTGATCCCTGCCTTTTTGCTTTTTATCTAAATGGGAGAGTGTGGTGCAGGAAACTTCAGCCAACGATATTAAAACGGCAGATGGTGTATCACTTCACGTGAGCCAACAGCGCTCAATTCGTCGAAACAAAATCAAAGCCTTCTTGCTTGTCGCCCCTTTGTTGGCATTTTTGCTTGTGGCTTTTGTGCTCCCCATTTTTGATATGCTGCAACGCAGTGTTGAAAACCCAGAAGTGGCTACCTATATGCCACAAACGACGGTGGCTCTTGAAAATTGGGACGGTAGTGAACTCCCGAGTGAAGAAATTTACGCAGCACTGGTATCTGACTTACAAATTGGCGCCGAAGCGAGAAACATTGGCAAAGTGGCCTCCCGCTTAAACTATGAAAAATCAGGAATGCGTTCGCTGATCATGAAATCGGCGCGAAAATCGAAAAGAATCACAGAAGGGCCATATAAAGACGCGATGGCCAAAGTGGATAAGCGCTGGATGGATATCGGCACTTGGAAACTGATCGAGCGAGAGTCGTCACCTTACACGCTTTCTTATTATCTCAATGCCGTTGATCTGCGTTACGACGATAACGGCGATATTGTTGCTCAACCCGAATATTTACAGATATACACCTCTCTATTTTGGCGCACGCTCTATATGAGTATGGCGATCACCTTTCTTTGTTTGCTATTGGGCTATCCCGTCGCTTACTTACTGGCTAATTTGCCTGCCAAGAAAGCCAACATGTTGATGATTTTGGTATTGCTGCCATTTTGGACGTCACTACTGGTTCGCACCGCAACGTGGATCGCCATTTTGCAGCAACAGGGCGTACTGAACGATTTGATGGTGGGTGCAGGTGTGCTGGATGACGAGAGTCGCATTCAGATGATCTATAACCAAACGGGCACCTTGATTGCGATGACGCATATTTTGCTGCCGTTTATGATCTTACCACTCTATTCCGTCATGAAAACTATTTCACCGAGCTATGTGCGTGCCGCCCGTTCAATGGGGGCGACGCAAGCATTGGCGTTTCGCCGGATCTATTTCCCCCAAACCCTGCCGGGTATTGGGGCAGGGTCGATTTTGGTGTTCATTCTGTCGATTGGTTATTACATAACGCCGGCATTGGTAGGCGGTCAAACGGGTACCTTCATCACCAACTTTATTGCGTATCACATGCAAACGTCGTTGAACTGGGGCTTGGCAGCTGCGATTGCCTCAATCTTGCTGGTGGTCGTGATGATTTTGTATTGGCTTTATAACCGTCTTGTTGGCGTCGACAACGTGAAGTTAGGGTAGGGAATAACGATGGCATTACCAGAATGTGCGACGACAGGCGAAAAAGTATGGTTTGTGGTCTTTCGCGTGATTTGCGCAGGAATATTCTTGTTTCTGATTGGACCGCTGCTCGTCATTTTACCGCTGAGCTTTAACGCTGAACCTTATTTCACCTTCACCCCTGAGATGTTGAGTTTTGACCCTGCGGGATACTCTCTGCGGTGGTATGAAGATTTCTTCACGTCAGACGCTTGGCAATCTGCGGTGAAGAACAGTGTCATTGTGGCGATAGCTTCGACGATTTTGGCAACCGTGCTTGGCACCATTGCCGCGCTTGGCTTATCAAGCCGCTACATGCCTTACAAAGACGTGATCATGGCGATATTGATCTCGCCAATGATCGTGCCTTTGATTATTTCTGCCGCTGCGATGTTTTTCTTCTTTTCCCGATTTCAGATGACCCACACCTATTTGGGGGTGGTATTGGCGCATACCGCGCTGGGTATTCCGTTTGTAGTGATCACGGTTACCGCAACATTAAGTGGTTTTGATCACTCTCTAACACGTGCTGCGGCGAGTTTAGGGGCCAACCCTGTAACGACCTTCTTCAAAGTGGTATTACCTTTGGTGACGCCGGGTGTGATTTCCGGCGCACTGTTTGCGTTTATCACGTCATTCGATGAAGTGGTGGTGGTGCTGTTTATTGCGGGGCCTGAGCAAACCACCTTGCCTATCCAAATGTGGTCAGGAATACGGGAAGAAATCAGCCCAACCATTTTGGCTGCCGCGACCTTGCTGGTGGTGCTTTCCATTGCTTTGTTGACCACGCTGGAAATGCTACGCCGTCGCAGTGCAAGGCTTCGTGGTATCGAAGAGTGATCACAGGCAGCATGCGAAATAGCATAAAAAAACACGATGACGCTGTCATCGTGCTTTCATTGCAAGGTATTGGGTTGGTGTGCCGGTTACTTATTCCCCCAAATAAGGTACCCGGCAAACCAAACGACTTATTCTGTCGCGCTTATTTTATTTAGCCACGTTACTCGGCCAGTGATTGCCAGCTAGGCAATGATTTACGCGATGCGCTTACCTTGTACCAGATGGACATCATGAGGCCGAAAAACATACCCGTGAGCAAAGACGCATTGACCGCGTAGCTCAACGTCACGCCTAGCGCTTGCCATTGCATAAACCACATGATCACGCCCCACAAGGTGCCAAACCAAATTGTGCCAACGAGAATGTTAATGCCGATATGGGCAAATTGGGGAGGTGGGACTTTAAAGCCCGCTTTTCGCACAAGGCGATAAATGATCGGGTTGATGGCTGCGCCAGAAAATCCCTTCTTAAGCAGCACTTGATGTGCTCGGTCTAATTGTTGCTCAAAATCCATGTTCATTCACTATCTACAACTCAGTGTCGAAACTATACCTAAACCTTTTGCATATTGAAGGAATGCAAATGTATTTGGTGACTCTGCTCTCGTTGAGATGAGTATTTGACTGCATTCTCGCGACATGGGTAAAAACAAGAGGCGTGATAAGTTCGACAAGACGTGTCATTTCCGTCTCAAGTTGGGCAGTTGTCCCATTTGTTTTGATGCGCCATTGAACCGTCTTCAACTTCAGCTAGGCTAGATGTTCTGTTCTTGCCCAAAGCGAATATTCTGCCATGAAAGTCGACTATCAAAAACGTTTGCTCCC
The DNA here is from genome assembly GCF_045679545.1 of Enterovibrio litoreus. Classification (NCBI taxonomy): domain Bacteria; kingdom Pseudomonadati; phylum Pseudomonadota; class Gammaproteobacteria; order Vibrionales; family Vibrionaceae; genus Enterovibrio; species Enterovibrio litoreus. Next base: position 366,745 of record NZ_CP166195.1, on the reverse strand, counting down.
CGTGATTCGTCACTTGGAAAAACATTTTAATCAACCCTTGAATTTGATTGAAGTTGCAGCGCTGGCCAACTTATCGCCGTATCACTTTCATCGCACCTTTAAAGCGGTACAAGGAGAAACGTTGGCTGATTACATCCGACGCTTGAGGTTAGAAGCTGCTGCAGATGATCTTTTTAAGAAAAAGCCGGCCGTGCTTAACGTGGCGCTAGAGTATGGATTTTCTTCCTCTCAAAGCCTTGCCAAAGCATTTAGTCAACACTTCGGTGTCACACCTTCGGCTTTTCGAGAGTGTGAAGATCTCCCTGCGTTTGCGACGCTTTCTCGAAACAGCAAGATTGGACACGCACTGCGCAAGATTGGAAACGCTGACATAAATGACAATCCATATACTGGCTCCAACACATCACAACGGAGTGCATATATGGAAACGCAATTATTCGACCAAGCAACACTGGCCTATGTTCGAGTCACTGGCCCTTATGGGCAAGGATACGAAGAGGCATCAGGTCGCCTCTATCAATGGGCGGGCGCCAAAGGGCTGGCTGGCAGCACGTGTATTTTTATTTATCACGATAATCCTGAAATTACGCCTGCTGAAAAATGCCGAACTGATATTTGTTTAATGGTGCCATCAGACACAGAAGTAGCCGCTGGCATTGAGTTACAAGATTTTCCGGGTGGTCACTATGGCGTGATGCGCAAAACGATCACCGATTTCAGTCAGTACCCTCAAGCATGGGACGAGATCATGGCTGATGTGATTGCGTCGGGATTTGAAACGGACAGCCGACCTTGCTTTGAGCTTTACCACAGCTTTGATCCAAAGACACATCAAGCAGATGTAAGCTTTTGCACCGCCATTAAAATGTAAATCGCAAACCGCCCGTGAATATGGGCGGTTTTCTCCTCAGCCATAAACTCTCGTCCAAGTCTTTGATTCATCAATATGCCTAACATGCTCTGTATGATTAATGAGCGCCTAGCCAATTTTCCTCGATACAAAAAGTAAACCAACACTGATGCTTACCCCGTATTAGCAATGGACAAAGTGGTTGTATTTTACGCCTATGACACTCTTGAATTGGCACAATCGTGAGGTTTGTCATTCTGACACTCGTGGCAACGATGGCTGTTTGGATGCAAGCTCAATACTGACTGATATAGACAAATGGCTGAAATCACAGAAAAGACCCGATTCAACGCCGACCAAATCAATAATCTGATCGTAGGCGTTGCTGCCCAAGTGGGTAAGCATGACTCGGGAATACACAAGCATAAGAAGCACCAATTGTTGTTTGCTTCGTCAGGCTGCATGAGCATTAACCTTGATGGGGTGTGGTGCGTGCTGCCGCCAACGCGTGCGGCTTGGATACCTGCTGGTACAGAACATTGCGCAGTGATGCGAAATGTCGTTGCGTATCGTTCCTTGTATTTTCAGCGTCGAATCTCGCCGTTACTCCCTAAAGAAATCAAAATCATCACGGTGAATGGTTTGCTGCGAGAGTTGATTGAGCGAATGGCGTTTTGGGAATGGGATAAGTCGATACAGGAGCAGCAAACGATTTTCGCCTTGTTTTGTGAAGAACTAAACGCCGCGGAGGAAGAGTATTTCTCGTTAAAGCTCCCAACTGACCGTCGTTTGAAAGCATGGTTAGACGATGTGATGGAAGGTGGGCAGTTGCCCGAACCCCTAGCAGACATGGCGGAGAACATCGGCGCAAGCGCTAAAACGATCAGCCGAATTTTCACGCGTGAAACAGGCATGCCTTACCAATCATGGCGTCAGCAATGGCGACTACAAGCCTCTATTGAGCAACTATCAGAAGGTGCGAGTGTTTCTGAAGTTGCTAGTGCGCTTCGTTTTTCTAGTGATAGTGCGTTTATTAGCTTCTTTCGTAAGATGACAGGTGATACGCCTGGGCGATATATCTGACCTTACAGGGTGGAAATTTACACTGTAATTTAATTTGTAATGATACCTATTCTCATTTAATGTTAAGTAAACGTAAATGGGAGGCTGAGTATGCAGAGCGACAGAAGCGATGAATACGCCAATCAGAGACTCAGAGAACCTGATTGCATCGATAGGAAATCGAGAGTTGGCGGAAAAAAGGTGCAGATCGAAATAAGCGCGAATACGCTCGAACGTTTGTTTGTGCAAGGACAGCTTTGTGCCGCCGAATTTAGTTGCTTGAACGCCGAATCAAAACAAGCCGTACAATCACTCTGCTTGAACACCTGCATGAATCGGATTTGCCGCAAAGAGAGGGTGAAAGTCGGCTTGGTCTCAACTGAAGTTCTTCGTGACAATGCCCAAGTAATCTCAAGAAGCCAACGGGGTTGAAATTATTAAAATCCGTCCCCATGCAAAGTTGTTAATATAAAGTTGACCATTAAGTGTCGGCTCAAAAAATTGAAAAAAATTCTCCATTTCATTCAGTCATTTATGATTTTCTTGAATGATATTTATATTTTCCCTCTTGAAAGTGATTTGTATTGACTCCAAATAATGAGTGAAGAGGTTGTGGCGATATTCGTGCGACCTTGGACAATCAAAAATAATTAAATAACCAATATCGCTTCATTGGAGGATATATGATGAAAACAGTCGATTTGACACCGCTTTACCGAAATAGTGTGGGCTTTGACCGCTATGCGTCATTATTGGACAATGCGTCACGTTCAGACAGCGCGGCGGGTGGTTACCCTCCGTACAATATCGAGTCACTGGCTGACAATAAATACTCCATCACCCTTGCGGTTGCCGGCTTTACGCAAGATGAGCTTAGCATCAATGTTGAGCGTGGCGTACTGTCTATCCGTGGTGAGAAAGAGAAAGTAGAAGAGAAAAACTTCCTCTACCAAGGTATCGCAAACCGCACCTTTGAGCGCAAGTTTAATCTTGCTGATTATATCGAAGTCACAGGTGCTGATTTGGAAAATGGGTTATTAACCATCAATCTGTTAAAAGTAATACCAGAAGCGATGAAACCAAAAACCGTTGCCATTAACTCTGGTAAGAAAGAGACGATTGAACAAAAACAAGAAATGACAGCATAATAAATATGGTGTTATAAGTCATCGCGACAAATAGATTTAGATAAACATTGAGCAACTGGCTGCAATATCTATTGCAGCCTTTTTTTTCATGAGACCATTTGAACATGATGGGGCAAGTAGGGTGATGATTTTTTACCATGCATGCTCTTTGCCTTCCCAGGTTAAGAACTTTCCTGTGTCTGCAAGTGTCAGTTGGCTGCTAAGAGCAACAATGCCTTGCGCACTTTCCTTTGCAGATATGTCAGCGTCTTCACCCCCCATGTCAGTTCTCACCCATCCTGGATGAACGGGACAGACGATGATGCCTTTCTCTTTCAATTCCAAAGCAAGTACCTGCATGACTTTGTTCAATGCTGCTTTTGAACTTCGGTAGGCATACATGCCCACTGATTCTCGATGCAATGAGCCCATTTGACTGGATATCGTGATCACACGGGGTGAGTCACTTATAGCAAGATTTGGTATGAGCGCACTTGTGACCATTAATGGCGCAATAGTGTTAACTCTAAACGCTTCAGCCCAACCTTCTACATCCATATCATGATAGGACTGGTTATCAGGGCCAATGCTGCCAGCGTTGTTAATGAGAATGTCGATGGCGATACCGTCAAGTATTGAAACAAGTTCAGCGATGCTTTTTTCATCAGTGACTTGCAATGGGCGCAGAGAAAGTTGATTGGTCGATAACAGTGCATTGAGTGTGTCGGGCGGTGTCTGGCCTCGGTAGGTTGCGAAGACTTGATGTCCGTTTTCAAGGAACTGTTTGACTAACTCAAGCCCAATCCCTCGGGTTGCTCCCGTGACTAAAACTGTATTCATATGACGAGAAATTCCAATGCCTGATTTTTCAGATAGATTATATCTCCTTGATAAATAGCGGAAATCAAACTGAGTAATCTACGTATCAGATCGCAAATTACACGGTGGCGAGGAAATAACCCGATAGTTCAATATATTACGCTTCGCAAATAAAGTTACCCACAGAAACGGTGGATAAGTCTCTGGGTAACATTTAATTAATACATTTGTCATTGATGTTTTTGGTGATTTGCTGTGGAAATTTAACGTGTTAGTCACGCCTGTTAAAACACAGGACACTTAATTTTTGGACTAAAAAAGTAATGATTTGTCTGGGGTTAGCCTATGCGCTTGGCTTCTTATTAAACAAAGTGTTACGCCCAGATTATTAAGCAATTCAGGCGCGTGGCGTCGACGCTTTCATGGTTTGGTTGTTTTTTAATCAGATGGGTTGTGAGCAGAGAACCACTCAATCGTTAAGCAAAAAAAGCCCTGATAAAATTCAGGGCTGTGATTTGTGGCTCATTGGTGGTCGCGCAAAACCTAACTGGCGATTTGTTCATCATTTGTCACGACAATTGGCTCTTCCAATGAGGTTGAGAGTAAATGCTGTTCTTTCTTAAGCCCTAACCGCTCTTCGCGTGGAGGAATTCCAAAATAATCGCGATAACATTTACTGAAATGCGGCGTAGAAACAAAGCCACAGGCAATGGAGATTTCAATGATCGACAAATTGGTCTGATTAAGAAGCTGTCTCGCTCGGCTTAATCTCAGATGCAGATAGTAGCGTGATGGTGAGCACTGGATATGACGTTGAAACAGTCTTTCCAGTTGTCGCCGAGAAAGTTCAACCAACGCGGCCAATTCATCAATACAAAAAGGTTCTTCGAGATTGGCTTCCATCAAGGAAACCGTTTCCAATAACTTTGGCTGCGCGGTACCTATCAAGTTGCGCAGAGGGACCTTTTGCACATCCTCACTGTTTCTCACTCGTTCGCACATAAACATTTCAGAAATCGCGGCACTGAGCTTATTCCCATGCTCCTGCGCCACCTTGGTTAGCATCATGTCCATTGGTGCTGTTCCGCCCGCACTGGTCATTCTTTTTTCACACAAAGAAAACAGTTTATTACTGACTCTGACAGACGGAAACGCTTCCTGAAAACCTGCTAAGTTTTCCCAGTGAATCGAACAGGCTTTGTCTTGCATGAGCCCGGCTTTTGCTAACACATAACTGCCGGTACAAATTGCGCCGAGGGTTTTGTGCTTACGATCTTGTTGGGCGAGCCAACTGACTAGTTTCGTCGGGTAGTTACGCTCGATATCGACACCGCCACAGACGATGACGATATCAAACTCTCGCTGCGTTTGAATGTTCTCATCCACATTAATGCTCAAGGAGTCGCTGGCTGAAACGGGGTTTCCGTCTTCACTCAAGGTGAACCATTCATACAATGTTTCATTGGAGAGTCGATTGGCCATGCGCAGTACTTCGATGGCAGACGCCATGGCTAGCATGGTGAAACCATTACAAAGGTAGAAACCAAGCCGGACAGGTTGGTGAATTGAGGATACTGAGCCCATTGATGGAACTCCTCCGTTATGGGTTTAGTGATCTAAACCGTCCATGTTTAAATTCATTACAGTTCGTATTGAAATTAGCCAGTAGTATCAGTGGCTCATAACCTCTGCGTAGGACATTGTTAATAGAAAGTAAAATTGGAACGAGCAGAACTGTCCATTAAAGGCGATGTTTCTTGAAAATATGAGGAATGATGGGGGTGATTATCGAAAATGGAACACATTACTCCGTTGGCCTTTAGGAGTAATGTGTTTAGACGTGTAAGTATTATTTGGGTGTGTGGCGTGAGTGCGTTTTATCTCACGGCTTTTTCAAGATGCAGTTATTTGCAAATCGAAACCGCCACGTTTGCTGCTAGTTTGGCGTTGTTCAATACCAATGCGATATTTGCTTTTAAACTGCTTCCCTGCGTTTTTTCGGCAACTTTCGCCAGCAAAAATGGGGTTGAGTCTTTGCCCTTAATACCCTTTTCATCCATTTCGTCAATGGCTTGTGCAATCACACCGTTTATCAAAGCTGAAGCCATGGCATGTTCCTGAGGGATTGGGTTGGCGATCACGACACCACCTTTCAGTGACATTGACCATTTAGCCATTAGTGCTGCAGCCACCTCGTCGGGAGAATCAAGGCGGTAATCGACGCCAAATTCGCTCTCACGTGTATAAAAAGCAGGAAGGGTATCTGTTTGGTAGCCGATCACAGGTACACCTTTAGTTTCTAGATATTCCAGAGTCAGACCTAAATCCAAGATAGATTTGATGCCCGCACAAACGACAGCAACATTGGTTTGAGCAAGCTCCTCCAAATCAGCAGAGATATCGAAAGTGGTTTCAGCGCCGCGATGAACGCCGCCAATACCGCCTGTCGCGAACACGCGGATGCCAGCCATATCGGCCAAAATCATCGTGGATGCGACTGTGGTTGCGCCGTCCAATTGGTTTGCCACAATAAACGGAATATCACGGCGACTGGTTTTTATTGCGTCCTGACCGCGCTTACCGAGGTAAGTGATTTCTTCTTGCGAGAGTCCAATTTTTAAACGGCCCTTGAGAATCGCAATCGTTGCCGGTACGGCACCATTGTCTCTTACGGTTTGCTCAACGCGTAAAGCTGTTTCGACATTTTCTGGGTAGGGCATACCGTGGGAAATAATGGTGGACTCAAGCGCCACAACAGGCTGACCAGCATCTAAGGCGGCTTTTACGTCAGGATGTATATCGAGATAAGGATTTAGCATAAGACGCCCTCAATGCGTTGTTGAACCAAAAGTTCGGTAACGTCTGGGTTAATGGTGTTGATGTGTTCCATGGCAAGCGCGGAGCAACTTGCGGCAAACTCGCAAGCGTCGGCTTCTTTCATGCCTTGTATTTGGCCGTGTACGAGGCCAGCTAAAAACGCATCACCGGCACCATTGGTATTAATGATGTGCGACGTAACAGGCCGGATCAGACGTTCTTCTCGGGGTGTTCGGAACAAGATGCCGTCAGCTCCCATACTAAGAAACAGCCGTTGAACACCTTGTTGGATAAACCAATCTGCCATTTCGTCGATGTCTGATTCGGATTCCACCGTCATTCCGGAAATCATCTGCGCTTCCACCAAGTTAGGTTTCAGGGTGTGGATGTGTGACAAATAAGGGCGGGCTTTCATCGCTTTGGTTGCCGAGACTGTGTCGAGATAAATAGCCTGATCACTAAAGTTGCTAAACACATAGGCCAACACGGTATCGCTGAGGTTTGTGTCGAGCACTATCGCTTCTGCATGTCGGATCAGCTCCACATGCTGGCTAATCATCGAGACGTCGAGTTTGTCGAGAATAGACATATCCGCGACTGCAGCGAGCATATCGCCATCATGGTCAAGCAACGACAAATAGGTAGAAGTGGTTTCGTTTTCTAAGACACTGACCCCGCGAACATCGACGCCAGCACGACGCGTGATATCTCGTACCATATTGCCGTAGGTATCGTTACCTACCACAGAGATGAGTTTGACGTCTGTACCCAAACGCGCCAGATTTTCCGCAATATTACGCCCAACGCCGCCTGCTGAATGAGAAATATTGCCGGGGTTAGAGTCTCTAGGAATCAATTCGGCATTGGGTTGGCCCAGCACATCAATGTTGGTGCCGCCAATGACCACCACATATCGTTGTTGGTCCACGATGTAACCCTTGCCGCGAATCACACCTTTTTTGGTCATGTTCATGATATGAACCGCCACTGAAGAGCGGCTGATATTCAGTAACTTGGCAATGCGCTGTTGCTGAATAAAGGGGTCATCTTTGATCAGTTGCAGTATTTCATCTTCACGGGTGGTCATAGCCTCTCACCTAACATCTGTTTAGATAGTAAACAAATGTTAGTTTTTATCTTGCTGTGTAAACTGTCAATTGTTACTGAGCAATAATTAATCAAAGTGTGATGGTGAGATGAAAATATGGTGATTTATTAGTCATTTCCATGCGGGTTTACCTAGGTGAGCAGGTCGTAAAATGGGTGTAAGTGGTCTCATTTCGAGAACAGGACAGGGAGTAAATACCACTACACTTAGGAAGACGAGTTCGCTTAGCAAGGAAGGCAAATGGATAACTCTGCGTCACGGCCAGCATTACATCGCTCGCTGACAGAACAAGAATATCAAGCCGTCAATGAAGCGCTAAATGCGCTAAAGGCCAAACAAGGTGCATTGCTGCCAGTGCTTCATCATATTCAAGGGGCACTGAATTATGTGCCTCCGTCATCGGTTCCTGTGATAGCAAAAGGGCTGAATCTCTCCGATGCGGATGTGCACGGCGTGATCAGCTTTTACCATGAATTTCGGCATACACCTCCAGGAGCGCATGTCATTCAGATATGCCGCGCAGAGTCGTGTCAGTCAATGGGCTCGCGTTCACTCGAACAGCATGCGTGTTCACGACTGGGTATCGAATACCATCAAACCACACGAGACAACAACTTCACGTTAGAACCTGTTTATTGCCTTGGGAATTGCATGAACTCACCGGCCGTGAGGGTTGACGATCAAATCTATGGTGATATGACAGACGAAGAACTTGACCTCTTACTTAGTGGTTTGCTCACGCAGGTTATAGAGGTAAAAGCACCATGAGTTATCGCATCTATATTCCGCTTGATACATCGTCAGTTTCTCGTGGCGCAGACAAAGTGGCTGATCACATGCTGCACAGCGCGGCCAATCTCGGCGAAGACATCGTCGTGGTTCGCAATGGCTCGCGTGGCTTGTTTTGGCTTGAACCTATGGTGGAAGTGGAATCTGAGCAAGGGCGCATCGCGTTCGGCCCTGTAACGCCAGATGACGTTGACGCATTGTTAGCGCTGCGTTTTTTTGACCCCGACGGCAATGGCCAGGCGGGGTTAGAGCACCCCTTGTGTCTAGGACTCACCGAAGACATTTCATACCTGAAAAAACAGCAGCGCTTGACCTTTGCACGCGTAGGCATTGTTGATCCGTTGGATATTGAGGATTACAAAAAGCACGGCGGTTTTGTCGGGCTTGAAAACGCCTTGGCGCTGTCATCGCAAGGCATTTTGGATGAAGTGAAAGCATCAGGCTTACGTGGACGCGGCGGAGCGGCATTCCCCACGGGCATCAAATGGCAGACGGTGGCGGATCAAGTCGATCGCCAAAAGTATGTGATTTGCAACGCCGATGAAGGGGACTCCGGCACTTTTGCTGACCGCATGCTAATGGAAGGCGACCCGTTCACCTTGATTGAAGGCATGATCATTTGCGCCATGGCGGTGGGGGCAAATTATGGCTATGTGTATACCCGATCGGAATACCCCAAAGCGTGTGACATTTTCCAAAAAGCCATTGATATAGCAAAAGCCGCTGGCTATTTAGGTGACAACATTTGTGGTTCTGATTGTTCGTTTGAACTCGAGTTGCGCGTCGGTGCGGGTGCGTACATTTGCGGCGAAGAAACCTCGCTGATGGAAAGCTTAGAAGGCAAACGAGGCTTAGTAAGAAGCAAGCCGCCTCTACCCGCAATCCAAGGTTTGTTTGGTAAGCCAACGGTCATCAACAACGTGATATCCCTAGCCTCGATCCCCACCATTATGGCGCAAGGGGCTGAGTATTATCAGAACTTCGGTCAAGGACGTTCGCTCGGCACCATGCCGATCCAGTTGGCAGGTAACCTCAAACAAGGGGGGCTGTTTGAGCTTGCGTTTGGGGTGACTATCCGTGAGTTGCTGTTTGAATTTGGCGGCGGCAGCAAAACTGGTCGGCCACTGAAAGCGGTGCAACTGGGTGGACCATTGGGGGCGTATTTGCCGGAATCAGAATGGCATATCGACATGGATTATGAAGCACTTTCTTCCCGAGGAGCCATGTTAGGCCATGGTGGTATTGTTGCCTTTGACGATAGAACTGACATGAGCCAAATGGCGCGATTTGCGATGGAATTTTGCAGCATCGAATCGTGTGGAAAATGCACGCCGTGCCGAATTGGTGCGGTGCGCGGTGTGGAAGTGATCGACCAGTTAATGGCTGAAACCGGTGAAGCGAAAGCAGAGAGTGAAGTATTACTGCGTGATCTCTGTGAAACCATGGAACAAGGCTCGCTCTGTGCCATGGGCGGCATGACGCCATATCCTGTCAAAAGTGCGCTGAAATACTTCCCCCTTGATTTTGGACTGGCCGAGCAGGCAGACCATTAAGTTATCGATAATCTAGCGTAGCCAGCGCAGTATGCGCGGCAAGGAGCAAAAGCAATGGTTGAGTATTACATTCCCATTGAGCAAGACCGCAAGGACTTTGGCACGCCTGCCATTACAGGCGAAGATGTGCAGACAGTGACGCTTTCCATTGATGGTTGGCCTGTCACCGTGCCAGAAGGCACATCCGTGATGCGGGCTGCCGCGACATTGAATATTCAAATTCCCAAACTGTGCGCAACAGATAGCTTGGATGCGTTTGGTTCTTGTCGATTATGCGTCGTGGAAATTGAAGGTATGCGGGGTAAACCTGCCTCCTGCACCACACCTGTCGCGGAAGGCATGGTCGTGACCACCGAAAACAGTGCACTTAAAAAGTTACGACGTAACGTAATGGAGTTATATATTTCAGATCATCCGCTGGATTGTTTGACCTGTGCGGTGAATGGCGATTGCGAATTACAAGACATGGCAGGCGCTGTAGGGCTTCGCGATGTTCGTTATGGCTTCGACGGTGAAAACCATCTCAACATGGAGAAAGATACCTCGAATCCGTATTTCACCTTCGATACCAGCAAATGCATCGTGTGTTCGCGCTGTGTGCGTGCTTGTGAAGACATTCAAGGCCAACATGCGCTAACGGTTAACGGTCGTGCGTTTGAATCCCGCATCGTGGCGGGCGATAACAATTTCATGGAATCTGAATGCGTGTCCTGCGGTGCGTGTGTGCAAGCTTGCCCAACAGCGGCGCTGACAGAAAATAGCGTGATTGAACAAGGCACACCGAGTCATTTTCGCATTACCACTTGTGCCTATTGTGGCGTCGGTTGTTCGTTCCGTGCGGAAATGCGCGGCGATCAGTTAGTGCGCATGGTGCCGAACAAAGATGGTAAAGCGAATCAGGGGCATTCGTGCGTGAAAGGGCGCTTCGCCTTTGGTTATGCCACGCACAAAGATCGCATGCTGGATCCCATGATCCGTGAATCAATCGATCAGCCTTGGCGCAAAGTGAGTTGGGATGAAGCCATTACTTTTGCGGCTACTCGTCTGACGGCGATTCGCGACAAACATGGCGCGAATGCCTTGGGAGGGATCACCTCCTCGCGTTGTACCAATGAAGAAACTTATTTGGTGCAAAAACTCATACGGGCGGGGTTTGGTACAAACAACGTCGATACTTGTGCGCGAGTTTGTCACTCTCCAACAGGCTATGGCCTGAAAACTACCCTTGGTGAATCCGCAGGCACACAAACCTTTGATTCGGTTCAAAAAGCCGATGTGGTGATTGTGATTGGTGCAAACCCTACTGACGGTCACCCTGTGTTTGCTTCCCAACTAAAGCGTCGATTGCGGGCGGGTGCCAAGCTAATCGTGATCGACCCACGGGAAATCGACTTGGTGAATGCGCCGCATGTGCGTGCGCAATATCACCTGCAACTTCGTCCGGGAACCAATGTGGCGGTGTTGAATGCACTAGCACATGTTGTGATTACCGAAGGTCTTGAAGATCTGCCGTTTATTCAAGAACGCTGTGATCTTGAGGCATACAACAAATGGCGCGAATTCATCGCACAGCCTTCTCATTCCCCAGAGGCCATGGAAGGGGCAATGGGCGTACCTGCGATGACCATTCGTGAAGCCGCGCGGCTCTATGCCAAAGCGGGCAACGGTGCGATTTACTATGGCTTAGGTGTCACAGAACATAGCCAAGGTAGCTCTGCCGTCATGGGCATTGCCAATCTTGCCATGGCAACGGGAAACCTTGGCCGAGAAGGAGTAGGTGTGAACCCGTTACGCGGACAAAACAACGTACAGGGTAGCTGTGATATGGGCTCGTTTCCTCATGAATTGCCTGGATATCGACACGTCTCTGATCCGGAAGTCAGAGCTTTGTTTGAAAGTGAGTGGGGCGTACCCATCGACAGCGAACCAGGTCTTCGTATTCCCAATATGTTTGATGCTGCCATTGCGGGGCGATTCAAAGCCTTGTATGTGCAAGGCGAAGACATCGCGCAATCGGATCCGAATACCCAACACGTAGAAGCCGCGCTTTCCGCGCTGGAATGCTTGATCGTGCAAGACATCTTTTTGAATGAAACGGCCAAGTTTGCTCACGTGTTTTTACCTGGTGCGACCTTCTTGGAAAAAGATGGGACATTTACCAACGCGGAAAGGCGAATTTCTCCTGTTAGAAAAGTCATGGCACCCTTGTCAGGCAAAGCGGATTGGGAGGCGACGGTTGCCTTGTCTAACGCGCTTGGGTTTGAAATGAACTACAGCCACCCATCAGAAATCATGGATGAAATCGCCCGCCTTACACCGACCTTTCATGGCGTGAGCTATGAAAAACTGGATGAGTTGGGCTCTATTCAATGGCCGTGTAATGATGAAGCACCAGACGGCACGCCGACCATGCACATTGGCGGGTTTGTAAAAGGAAAAGGCAGTTTCGTGGTCACGGAATATGTGGCGTCGGAAGAGAAAGTCAACAAACGATTCCCACTGATTTTGACCACAGGACGAATACTCTCGCAATACAATGTGGGCGCGCAAACACGCCGTACCGAGAACTCACAATGGCATACCCAAGATGTGTTGGAGATCCACCCCATAGACGCCGAAGATCGCGGCATTGCCGATGGCACGCCAGTGAGTGTGGCGAGCCGGGCCGGGGCGGTCACTTTGCCCGCAAAAATCAGCGAACGTATGCAGCCCGGGGTGGTTTATACCACCTTCCATCATCCTGTTTCTGGCACTAACGTGATCACTACCGAGAACTCAGATTGGGCGACAAATTGCCCTGAGTACAAAGTGACTGCTGTGCAAGTAAAAGTGGCGGTAGAACAGGGCGATTGGCAAACGCGTTTCGAAAAATTCGATCAAGAACAGCAAGCGCATTTGTCGGCAGCAATGCAAGATGGAGAAGCATAAATGGAACATAAGATGAATGGAGAAGTCGTTCGGAATCAGCGTTTGTATGACATGGCCAATCAGATTGCCGATAACCTCATTCACGGAAGAGATGAAGATGACACCGTGGAAGAAGTGGCGTCACACATTCGCCGATTTTGGTCGCTCGACATGAAAGAAAGCTTGTTTGATGCAGTGGGTTCAGAAGTGTTGAACCCAATCGCTAATTCGGCAGCAGAAAAACTGGCGTTCGACTATCGCAAGTAGTTAGTGTAAGTCTCAGATGGGCTAGGCGGTGGCTTCCGCGTCTTTGCGCTTTGCCACCTTATGGCCTTCTTCTGTCACGCCATTTTTCCAATAACTGCTGATGTAAATGTTGTCGCGTTCTACGCCTTTTTCATTACGAAAATACTGGCGAAGTGTCCGCATGGAATCAAACTCGCAGGCACACCAGACGGCGGCTTCACCATCAAGCCATGTTTTTTGCACAATGTGTGAGGCAAGAGCATCGTTTTGGTCTTTCACTATCCATTCCACGCTCATGCCTTCTGGGGCATCGAGCGTTTGTATATCGTCTTTCGTGAGCACTTCAATAACAGCATAGCCTTTGGCGTTTTTGGGCAACGCACTGATTTTCACAGACAGGGCAGGCAACGCCGTCATATCTGCCACCATAAAGAACCAGTCTGCTTCTTGATTGATAGTTTGAATCGTGCCGGGGCCTGCAATGTTGATGGTGTCGCCTTGTTTGGCATTCATCGACCAACGCGCGGCATGACCACAACCGCAGTCATCGACGTTGTGCCTTACAAAATCAACAGTGACTGTATGTGCGCTTAGATCAATAGCGCGAATGGTGTAAGTGCGAAGAACGGGGCGTTCGCTGTCTGCCAATGTGCTCAAATCGGTACTGCCATTGGGTGTGAACATCAGCTTGATGTAGCCACCTTCGCAATGGGAAGGAAAGCGTGACAACCCTTCACCGTGAAGGACAATACGCTGCATGTTAGGTGTGATTTGCTCAGAAGATTGAACGACAAGCGAAGTAGGGCTGGGTTTATTCATTCTTGTTCTCGTGGTTTTTAAGACGACTGGACTGTGCCTACAATAAGATGACTCAACGAATTTTACAATGATAACGATTATCATTTGCATAAGTTTACATTCTGATAGGGATAGTCACTTGTTCCAATTTTTTATCAAATGTTGAAATGCTAGTTCCATATTGCTATCTCGAACTACAAAAAAGAGAAAGCATTAATGCTTACGGGCACGGTTGAAGACAGCAGCAGCAAGCAATATGTTCAGATTGCAGAAAACTACTAGCGTGGGAATAAATCGAAACGAAAATGACTCCCGAAGGAGCCTTTTTCTCTCTCTGACCATGAGGGTAAAATGGTTGATTCGAGACGAGGAGCAGTAGAAATGATCGGTTTGTTTGGCGTTAGAACGCGTATTTTCCGCCTACAGTGATTCTGGAATTGACGAGGCTAGTATCAATACCATAGTCGTTGGATGTCATTGCGGTTGTTTCGAGTCCGACATATCCGTATTTCATCACGGTTGCTCTTACACCTAGCCCAACAGACAGGCCGTTCATGGATACATCTATCGGCGTTTGCGTGAGTGTATTAACGGGGCTAGCGATATCTACGTTCTCGTAACCGATAGAACCATAAGGCTTCAGACGTAAGTAGTCTGTAATGACATTAAAGTCATAACCAAACTCACCTGCGATACGGTAATCTGTGTAATCTCCGAGAGCGCCGTTGCCTTTTGAATAGGTTGCAGACACACCTGCCACGTTATTGAAGTCGTAGCCTAACTCTATCCCAGACAAGTCAGCATTGTATTTAGTGTCAATGACACTGCCACCTTTTAGTTCCAAATCTGATTTAACATCCTGAAAACCAAGTCTAAACCCCGAGCCTTCATTCGCTTGAGCGCCAAATGCGAAGCCCATTACTATTGTCGCAACTACTAGTCTTTTCATAATCATCCGCCTTGAATTAGTGTAAAAACTCTAATCTTAAGTAAATAAAATGGTGAATATTTTGACGGCTACTAATTGATGTAAATGGCTGTCAAAAATTCACCGTGTTGATCAAATATGTATCAACTATGCAGTTGAGGGAAAAATGAGTAAAGTCTCATTTTTGAAAAGAAAAATTACAAAAATGAGACTTTACTTAGTTTTTTAGGTGCTGTTTGTGTGAATTTATTGAGTGAATATCTTGGAGTATAAGTAGCGAATTAATCATGTGGTAGCAGATATGCATTCATGAAAATATAGATAAAGTCAAGCAAACGTAAGGCCATTGTTTGTAAAGGTAACAACTTGATTTCGTTTTATCGCTTCCTGCGCCGCTAAACCCATTACCACGGCTTTTAAGCCATCTTCCATCGTGACTTCTACCTCTTGTTCGCCCCAAATAGCACGTTGAAATCTTTGATGCTGATAGAAAGTCGAGCCATTGTGATCGCCCGCTTCAAGCAGGGCAGAGTCAACGGGCACATCCATGACTTTTGGCCCTTTTGGATCGCGTGGGCTGGAAATCACCTGCGGCACTGGCGCTTCGCCCAAGGTCTCTGTTGGCCAAAAACGACCGGGACCGGGAACAAGGCATTCGACTTTCCCTTTGTCGCCGACCACGCAAATCTCTTCTTGATACCGTGAACCTTCCGCAAACATACAAAGTTCTAAGCTGGCGCGGGTGTGGTTATCGAATTCGATGGTCACCATGGCATTGTCGATAATGTCTGGCGTTTTCCCTTCATATTGCTCGTCTCGATGATTCACGGCCTGATTACCAGACGCAAACACGCGCACGGGATTGGCGTTCGCCATCAGGCGCATTAAATCGAAAAAGTGGCAGCATTTTTCGACTAAAGTGCCGCCTGTTTTGTGGTTAAAGCGGTTCCAATCATCGATTTTATGTAAGAAAGGAAAGCGGTGCTCTCGAATGGAAAACAAGTGGCGCTGCCCGATTTCACCGCCGTGAATCAATGAAAGCAATAAGGTGATGGGCGGCATGTAGCGATATTCCATCGCGACCCAAATGGGCGCAGGGTAATTGGCGGCGGCTTCAACGAGTTTTTTCACATCATCAATGTGCGTACAGATGGGTTTTTCAATCAAAATGGGCAAGGTACAGCGGCTCATAATGCCAAGCAGTTGCTCCGCATGTTGAAAGTTAGGTGTCACGACAACGAGCGCATCCACATCGTTTCCTTCAAGCAAGGCATCCAGATCCGATACCGCACGTGCACTGGGTACGAGCGCTTGGGCTTTTTTGAGCATGTCAGGGTTTGGCTCGGCAAGCACAGTGATCTCAGCATGATCAAGTAACTGAATATTGCGGATGTGTTCTTGTCCCATCATGCCGCAACCAAGAATGCCGTAACGGATTGGATGTCGTTTTGTCATTTTGCCTTACCTTCCTTGTACTGTTAATCCATGTGATGGCGTAGTCTCGAGCGGTATGGGGTCATGTCCAGCGCGCGGCATAGCGCACTTTTTCTGGGTCATACCAAGTGAATGAGACTTCATCGATACGATCATGGTTTGACCAACTTAACCTTTCTATGTAGCCGCAAGCGCTGCCAATGTCAGGCGCGAAATCTGCGTGTTTCCAGTCCGGTACGTGACCGACGGTGATGCTGTCTTGCACGCGTGAAATCCAAAACCCGAGCTTGTCGCGGTAATATACGTAGAGCGATTCCACCACTTCTTCGGGGGTGACGTGCTCAATGTGGCGACCATCAATCCAAATTTCTTCCATAGCAGCAGGTTGCTGATCCAATTTTCTAAGCCGTCTGAAGCGCCATAAAGGGGCATTAGACGGTAGCCCCAACAATGAAGCGACGTGGGTATTGCTGAGTCGTTCAACGTTCAAGATATCGGCATTCGGAAGTCCGCCACCGCTTTGCAGTTCAAGGCGGAAGAAGTGATACACCGCGCTGTTATCGGGTGTGGTTTTTACATAGGTGCCTGAACCTTGTTTACGTTCCAACAGCCCGTTGTTTTCAAGCTCGGTCAGCGCTTTTCTTAACGTGCCTACGGCGACGCCGAGTTTCTTAGCGAGTTCGGCTTCTGTCGGTAAGCGTTCACCTGGCAGCCAATACCCAGCAGAGATTTCCCTGCGTAACAATTCACTGATTTGAATGAACAGGGGTAATCGGGTTGATTCACTCATTTCTTATATTCTCAAAAAAAATAATCGTTTTAATTCTAAATAGTTAGAGGCGGATTATCTGTGAAAGATACGAGATCTTGATTTAATTCATTCATCATTGATTTACTTTTCTTGGTTATCTTATAGCATTTATTAACAAATCATTCACTATTCATTTTCATTTGAAGTGTGTGAATAGTTAGCCAAGAAAAACGGTTTAAGGTCTCAGGATCAGGAGAATAGCGATGAGTGTAGTGCCCATCACAAGTGCAGGATTGGATGCCTCAGAGGTTTCGTGGTTTGCGCCCTTGTGCAGTGATGATTATCGATATCTGGGTGTACCAGAAGGACGCCTGCGTAGTAGTTGGGAAAACACCCGCGATATCGTGTTGATGGCGGAGCAGCAGGGCTTTCGCAACATTTTATGTCCGTCATCTTATCAAGTAGGCCAAGACACCCTGACGTTTGCATCGGCCATGGCGCCGTTGACGGATCGCATCAACATGCTGGCAGCCATTCGTTGTGGCGAAGTGCATCCCGCTATGTTGGCGCGCACGGTGGCAACCCTTGATCACATCATGAAAGGGCGCTTAACCCTGAATGTGATTTCTTCTGATTTCCCTGGTGAGAAAGCCGACAGTGCTTTTCGATATCGTCGCTCGAAAGAAGTGGTCGATATTTTGCGTCAAGCGTGGACACAAGATGAGATTCGCTATGACGGTGAGGTTTACAAACTGAGTGAAATATCTACCGACCCTGTGCGCCCGTATCAACAAAACGGCGGGCCATTACTGTATTTCGGGGGCTACTCACCCGATGCACTCGAGCTTTGTGGCTCTGAATGCGATGTGTATTTGATGTGGCCAGAAACCGAAGACATGCTCGAAAAGCGAATGCGCGCGGTGAACGATGTCGCTCAACGACACAATAGAACCTTGGACTATGGTCTGCGGGTTCACATGGTGGTGCGTGATACTGAAGCGGAAGCCAGAGAGTATGCTGAATCGCTGGTATCAAAATTAGATGATGAATTTGGTCGTTCGATTCGAGACCGTGCGCTAGACGCAAAAAGCCTCGGTGTGGCGCTGCAGTCAGAGCAACGTGATCACGCGGATCAATTTGGTTTTACGGAGCCAAACTTGTGGACAGGTGTTGGCCGTGCCCGCTCGGGGTGTGGTGCTGCGCTGGTGGGCAGTGTCGATCAAGTATTAAGCAAAATAGAGCGCTATCAAAAGATGGGGATCCGATCGTTTATCTTCTCGGGTTACCCGCACAAAGACGAATGTGAAATTGTTGGGCAGAAAATCCTGCCAGAATTGAAAACGTGCGCATTGCCTGATGAATATGGGCGAGTACCTGCAACCACGCCAGCAACACCGTTGGGTGTAGGAGAGCGAAAATGAAATACAGTGAACTTCATCCAAGCCTGTCTGCGTTTAGTCGCATTGTGTATGGCGCGTGGCGATTGGCCGATGACAGCGACACCTCTGAAGCGCATGTTCGCGCCAAAGTGGATGCCTGTTTAGAACAGGGTATCACCACCTTTGATCACGCCGATATTTATGGGGACTACGCCTGTGAAGCGGTGTTTGGGCAGGTGCTGGCAGCAAAACCTTCACTGCGAGATCAAATCCAACTAGTGAGTAAATGCGACATCATGCTGCTCTCTGAGCGTTATCCTCAGCGTCGCGTGAAGCACTACGACACCTCGGCGGCACATATTCGCCAATCGGTGACCCAATCGCTGAAAAACCTCAACACAGACTATCTGGATCTCGTGCTGATACATCGCCCAGATCCCTTCATGGATCATATCGAAACAGGGCAAGCGCTTGACGCTTTGGTTAACGAAGGCTTAGTGAAAGGCGTGGGCGTGTCGAACTTTCAGCGTTGGGATTGGGATTTACTGCAATCGGGTATGAGCCACCCTTTGGTGACTAACCAGATTGAAATGAACCTGCTGAGACGAAACAGCTTTACCGACGGTACGCTGGCGTTCATGCAGCAATATGGCGTGACGCCGATGGCGTGGTCGCCCCTTGCTGGCGGCGAATTGTTTGGTCATGGGGAAGCCGCGTTACGCGTCAGGCCCTTGTTAGAAAGAGAAGCGGAGCGATTTGGTGTTGGCATTGATGCAGTGGCAACCGCATGGTTACTGGCACACCCTGCGGGCATTTTGCCGGTGTTGGGTACGAATAATCTGTCGCGCATTCGCACCGCCAGCGATGCATTGAACGTGTCGATAGACAGAGAAACATGGTTTGAATTGTGGACGGCAGCCGCCGGGGAGGAAGTTGCATGAGTCGTGAACTGAGAAACGCACTCTCTTGTTTTGCAACGGGCGTGACTGTGATTACAGCACGACATGATGATCAAGACTTTGGGTTGACGTGTTCGTCGTTTAATTCGGTCTCGCTCGACCCTGCGATTGTGCTTTGGAGCATCAATCGAACCTCGACATCTAAGAGCCCGATACTCGAATCAGGTGGGTACACGGTGAGCGTGTTGGCTGTTGAGCATTCCGAACTTGCCATGAAGTTTTGCCGTGACAGCCACGATGAACGTTTCAATGGTGTCGCTATTGAGCGTGCGCCCAGCGGTCGCGCCATCATCGAAGGTGCGGTGGCGTGGTTTGACTGTGATTTGAATGGCGTTATTGCGGCGGGTGATCACGATATTTTACTGGGTAAAGTCACCGAGTTTAGTTCGCAGCAAGACAGTGCAGGTTTGGTATTTGAACGCAGCCGATTTGGGCGGGTTGGAGAAGTGGCGTAATGACAGTGTTGACGGCGTTTGTAACAGCACTGGAAAAGCTGAATGACAAATTAGACAAGATTGGCGCGTCGATTGCGTGGGTGCTGGTGGCCTTAATGGTGTCTAGCATTCTGCTGCAAGTGGTGTGTCGGTATGTCTTCAATTCAGCACTACCTTGGCCAGAAGAAGTGGCCAGAGCGCTAATGATCTGGATGATGGCATTGGTAGCAGGGCAGGCCTATCGCAAAGGTATGTTTGTGTCGATTGACATGCTCTACAACTATGTGCCGTTTTCTGTGGCGCGCGCGATAAAAATCATTCTGTTAGTGCTGGCTTTCGCTGTGCTTGTTCAGTTGTGTGTGGTTGCGATTGAGTTCTTTGATCGAGGTTTCCGCACGCGAGCGGCTTCCTTCCCACTAAAACGCGCATGGATATACCTCGCCATGCCCGTGTGCTTTGGCACCATGTTGCTGGCCAATATAGAAATGCTGCTTAAAGCGTTCATGGATAACAAAGAAAATGCCATCACTGCGCAAGCAGAGAAAGGATGAGCAGCAGGGACTGATTTACCTAAGGATGTGGTTGTAGATGTTGATCTTCTTTTTACCTCTGTTTTTATTGCTTCTTCTGATTGGCATGCCAGTGTTTTTTGCACTGCTCGCCGCGCCCGGCATCATGTTGTACGCAGAAGGCATGGATCGTGATATCCCGTTGTTGTTTCGCAATATTTACAACGGCATTGATTCGTTCCCCCTCATGGCAATTCCCTTCTTTATGCTCGCTGGCGAGGTGATGAACCGAGGCGGTATCACCATGAGCCTCGTGAATTTTTCGCAATCATTCATTGGCCATGTGCGCGGAGGACTGGCGCATGTCAACGTCATGTCGAGCATGTTGTTTGCGGGTCTGTCTGGTTCGGCAGTAGCAGACACCTCTGCCATTGGTTCCATGATGATCCCCGCGATGGAAAAGAACGGCTATTCGCGTAAATTCGCGGCGGCGATTACGGCAGCGTCTTCGGTGATCGGCCCCATTATTCCGCCATCCGGCATCATGATCATCTACGCCTATACCATGGAAATTTCGGTGGCGGCCTTGTTCGCAGCAGGGGTGATACCTGGACTGATGATTGGTGGTGGCCTGATGTTGTTGATCGCCTTGATGGCGAAGCGTCAAAACCTGCCCATAGCCAGTGAAAAGGCCACATGGAAGCAGCGCGGTACAGCCACCAAAGCGGCGTTCTGGCCACTGCTTACGCCAGTGATCATCTTGGGCGGTATCCTCGGCGGTATTTTCACCCCAACAGAAGCGTCTGCTGTTGCCGTGCTATATACCTTGGTGGTTGGCATGTTCGTGCTTCGCACTATCAGTTGGAAAGACATTCCTGACATTTTCACCCGAAGCGCGAAATCATCAGCGGTTATTTTGTTGTTGGTTGGTTCGGCGTTGGCCTTCAAAACCGTGGTTTCGCTCTCTCATGCCGCAGAAGCCATGGCGGCATGGACGCTAAGTATCAGTGAAAACCCACTGATCCTCCTTTTTCTTATCAATATTCTGCTTTTTATTGTTGGCATGTTCCTCGATGCAGGGCCAGCCATCATTATTTTGGGGCCTATTCTGGCACCGGTTTTTGTCAGTTTAGGCATCGACCCTGTGCATTTTGCCATCATCATGAGTGTCAATCTCACGGTGGGTTTGGCGACGCCGCCGATGGGGTTGGTGCTGTTTGTCGCGTCGAGTGTTTCTGGCGTCAAAGTCGAAACCTTGTCCCGCGCCATCTTGCCGTTTTTGGCGGTTGAGGTGGCGGTGATTTTCCTCATTACGTTTTTCCCGTCTCTTTCCATGACGATCCCACGATGGTTGGGGTTGGCTTAGGGATTACGGGTAGTGAGCAAGCGAGAACGTGAGTTCTTACCTTAACAAGTGCAGCGAAAGCTGATGATCACGGAAGTGAAAGGTGAAGTATGAATAAAACAGTAAATCAGGTGCGTAATGCATTAAAGGGAAGTGCACTGGCGCTGTTCGCGGGGTTAATGACCACCACGGTGTTGTCTTTGCCAGCGATGGCTGCCGACTTCAACCTTCGTGCCGTCGCAAACTCAAACGAAAACGATGAAGACTATGATGGCTTAGTGGTATTCAAAGATTTTGTGGAGGCGCACTCTAACGGCAAGATCAAAGTTGACCTGTACATAGGTACGCAGCTTTGTGGCAACGGTACTGAGTGTATCCAAGCCGTCGAAGATGGCTCGGTTGATATCTACATATCCACATCAGGTGGCGCTGCCAACATGTTCCCGTACATTCAAGTATTGGATTTGCCCTACCTGTTACCGGATGACCGCACCGCAGAAGTGGTATTGCAAGGCGACTTCGTGCGTGAATTGCGCAAAGCCATCTTGGCTGACACTGACGACAAATTACGTTTGATGGCCATTGGTAACACAGGCGGTTGGCGTAACTTTGCCAACACTAAACGCACGGTGAAACAGCCAAGTGATTTGGAAGGGTTGAAGATCCGCACCGTGGTGGCTGATTTACCGCAAGAGCTGGTTAAATCACTGGGCGCCAGCCCAACACCGATCCCTTGGCCTGAGCTGTATACGTCGTTTCAAACGGGCGTAGTGGAAGGCTCGAAAAACGGCATTACTGACATCATGGGCATGAAGTTCCCAGAAGCAGGACTGAAATATGTCACTTTGGATGGCCATGCCTATATGTCGGCGCTTTGGTACATGAACAACGAGACCTTCTTGGATATGCCTGTTGAGTTGCGCAAGGTGATCGTTGATGGCTTCCGTGCGCTACAGCAAGCGACATTTGCCTCACCGAAACGCAAGTCCATTGCCGCGTATGAGGCCTTCAAAAAAGCAGGCGGCACGCTTTATGTGCCAACGCCAGCAGAGAAAGCTAAATTTCAGGAAGCCGCCGCACCTGTCTATATCTGGTTCCAAGAGAACGTCAAAGACGGCAAGAAGTGGTTTGATTTGCTTCAGATGGAATCAGGCAAAGCGCAGAAGCAAATTGCTGACGCGGATAAAGCCGACCTTTCTTAGTGTTTATAATCTGAATACTTAAATGAAAATCAGCCCAGAAGGGCTGATTTTTTGTCGCCAATATGGCTACTCTCGTCGATGCAGTTATTGAACCAAGATAGTTAGCTAATCACCCCAATGAAATAGGGAATGATCAGGGCATTGGCTAAATCAATAAAGAATGCGCAGACCAGAGGCACAATGATGAAAGCTTGATGCGAATTGCCGTACTTTTGTGCCACGGCTGACATGTTTGCCATTGCCGTTGGTGTAGAGCCGAGCGATATGCCACCAAACCCGGCACAAACCACCGCAGCATCGTAGGTTTTGCCCATTAGAGGGAAGACAACAAATACCGCAATACACACCGCAATGACGAATTGAACCGCCAAAATAATGAAGAGCGGACCTGCTAAATCTACCAAAGCCCACAACTGCATGCTCATGAGCGACATCGATAGAAAAGCGCCTAGTGCCATGTCAGCAATCAATGCGACAGCGGGTTGACGTGATGGCCAGCGAGTACCGGTTAAACGAGGGTAAGAAGACGGAATTAGGTTCGAAATTAAGATACCTGCAAACAAGCAACTAACAAACAGGGGAAGATCCAAACCGAGCCCAGATATCACTTCGTTGAGCACTGCGCCCAAAATAATACAGAGATGGATGGCGAGCATCGCATCTAAAAAATCATAAGACGTGATACGCGTTTCTTTGGAATCTTGGCTCGTGCCTACATCTACTTTTTCGCCCTCATTGGCTTTCAAGTTGTGTTTGTTGATGAGGAATTTTGCGATGGGCCCCCCCATCAGACTGGCAAGAATGAGTCCGAAGGTCGCGCAAGCAATACCGACTTCCATTGCGGTATTGAGGTCGAAGGATTCCCCAATTTTTGGTGCCCATGCGATGGCAGTGCCGTGACCGCCAATGAGAGATACTGACCCACTCAGCAAACCAAATGCTGCAGGCTGATCAAGGGCCAGTGCAAGGCCTATTCCCGCTATATTTTGGATGAACATATAGCCAATGGTGATGCTCAACAAAATGATCAGGGGTTTGCCGCCTTTGACGAGATCTTTCAAGCTGGCATTAATACCAATGGTGGTAAAGAAGTAAACGAGAAGCAGGTCGCGTGCAGCGAGATCAAAAGAGATATCAACCTGAAATGCATAGTGAACAGCTGCAAACAGAAGTGAAACGAGAATGCCGCCGGAAACGGGTTCTGGAATGCTGAACTCTTTTAGCCAGTAACTCATTTGAGTCAATCGCCGGCCTAAAAAAAGAACGATGATACCGAGTGTAACGGCGAGAAATGATTCGATGTGCAAGACACCGTCAACGAAGTTCATGACAATCCTTTTCATAATTAAGCATCGGATTGCGCATCATAACGATGTTTGACACTCGCTATTTTGTCAGCAGGTTAGAGTGTGAAATGGCTCGCGGATATGCGCTAAATAATCAATTTAGAATCAGCGGCTTGAGCAGGGTGCATTCCTTTGATTGATTGCATAGTCAAAAGAACGCAGATGTCTGTTTGGTGCAATAACAGCGGAGCAATACACGGCTATTTTTCCTGCTGACAAACAAACGCGTTGAGCGCCGAGACGGCTCGAATAATGTGAACTGATGAGTATTCGATTTCTCTTTGAGCTCAGTGGCAAGGTGCTCACATTGAGGGCACAATTTGAACACCTTGTAACGTTGCCTAGCGCTTCAATCTTGATTTCAATTCAGCTTCTTTTCGATTTGCCCAATTCAAGATTTTTTCGGCATACAAGGTGAAAATACCGACAGCAAACAAGCTTAAGATTGCTATCCAAGATACCCATTGGAACCACGTTGGCGTGTCGGGGTCGATGATGCCGTCGATAACAGTGAACCAAATCATGAAACTTATTGCTCTAAAAAACATGGTGATACTCTTTGTGCCGGGTCAGTATCTCCAGCGTACACTTAGGTACGAATTTCCAAAGTTTTAGCCAGAGCCAGGTTGCGATGAGCGCAGTTCGATGGCATAGATTCGGTGAAAGGCGTTCGACGAACCTGTTGTGATATGAAGGTTAACGCGTGAGTGTCATAAACGGGGAAGCGAAAAAGCACGGATGACAAACCCATCGGTGCTTTTGTGTTTTTGCTGAAGTGTTATTGTTTCTTTGAAGGTTCGGACTGTTCAGTTCGGCCTTAAAGAAAATTGCTATTGGTAGCGTCTTGCCACATGACGTCGCATTCTTCTTTGGCGGCGGCTGTTAATAGCTCTATCAAGGGAATGGCGCGATTCCCCATGCTGACAGGAGATTCGATGAAGTTTTCTTCCTCGTCATCTTCTAGCGGGTCTGGCTTTGGCTGATTCTTCTCCGCTTCTATTGCGCTTTTTAACTGTGCCAGTGCAGCGGGAATATCTTCAGCGAGAATCGCGCCCGGCACGGTTTCGCTGTGTCCCATCATCTTCAACATCTGTAGACCCACATCGCCAAACATAGTGATATCTGCGTAGGCCTTACAGCTAAATCTAATCAGCATATTGGTGATCCTGTGTTTTATGTTCTTAAGGGAAATTCACTTAGCCAGTATGCCTTCCGGCAAGTAACATGGCACAAACTCTTGGCGTGTTCTTTAACCATAATTCACCCTAACACAATGTGATATCTCGACTTTGAGCAAATGTGACATCTTGTTATGGAGTGACAAACTTTGAACGGGAATGCGGGAAAGATGCGCTTTGCGTTGGACGAAAAGCCGACACGAGTCGGCTTTTTTATCTAATGCGTTGTTTAATCGACGAAGGTTTCTTGTCTTCTTATCACTGTGCTGCGCGTTGTGCAGCCACATGGGTGGCAATGGCATCCATTAAGCCGGGGGACAAGCAATCGTAGGGCTCAAGGCCTAGCTCTTTCAAACGTTCACGGATGGGGGGCATTTGTTCTGGTGGCGTGCCGGTTTCAATAATGGATGAAACAAACGCAGCAAACTCAGGCGCTGACCAGCCTTCTGAATCTGATAATTCAGTGTGAATGAAATCTAACCCATAAAATGGGTGATTGGTGTTTTCTATGCGCCCGAACATGTGAACACCGCAATCACGGCAGGCATGGCGCTGAATAGCTGCGCTTGTATCGACGATATCGAGCTTGTCGCCACCTTGTTCAACGGCCAGATTGTCTTTGGAAACAACGGCGACTTGAGAAAACAGTGCACCTTGAGGCTTCCAACACTTCGAACAACCACACACATGGTTATACGCCGTTTGTGCGGTAACGTTCACCACAACGGGGTTGGTCGCGCATTTGCAGGTTAGTTTGCCGCCAGCGAATCCGGCAACATCAGAGTGTTTTACACCGCTATCAACGGCGGGATGGATAGTAATAGTCATAGGGAACACCTTAGCAATGAGATTTCGAACTCCGTTCCACATCATTTGACCTCCTGTTTTATGAAGATCCCCTCTCTTTGCGTGCCCTACGGCGTTGAGTTTGCTCGTTGGAATGAACAATGACTCGGCGGTTTTACCTATGCATGTGTTTTACTTTTGCACGAGGGCGTGTGCCCGCAAAGAGTACCGCTTTGATCCTAGTTATTCTTACGGGCGGTGAATATGCGTCGTTTTGCAAAACTCTGTTGTGAAAACGCATCGAGTCTCAGTTGGATCTTCATTTTCGTCAGGGAGTGCAGCGTGTTTTGGCGGTATGAAATGGGTTGGATTGATTGGGCGCACTAAGAATGTAGATTGTTTGCAAGAAAAAGCGCTCGACCAATGCAGGACGAGCGCTTTGAACGCGAGGTGATACTGAATCAGCTAAAACCTCAAAGGGGATGGTTTTTTAGTTCACATCAAAACGGTCGTTGTTCATCACCTTGGTCCAAGCGACGACAAAATCATCAACAAACTTCTGTTGAGCATCGTCTGAAGCGTAGAATTCCGCAACGGAACGTAACTCCGCGTTAGAACCAAAGATCAGATCAACCGGTGTTGCCGTCCATTTTTTATCGCCAGATGCACGGTCATAACCCACGTAGATACTCTTATCTTCCTCTGAAGGAGACCATTTGGTGGACATATCAAGCAGGTTCACGAAGAAATCGTTGCTTAACGTTCCCGGTTTTGCTGTGAGCACACCATTGGATGAGCCATCACTGTTGGCATTGAGCGTTCGCATACCACCCACCAAGGCCGCCATTTCCGGCACAGTTAACGTGAGCAGATCTGCGCGTTCAACCAGCATTTCAGCAGGTGAGCGGTAGTTCCTAGACGCGTCATAATAGTTGCGGAAACCGTCTGCAGTGGGTTCAAGCACAGCAAAGGAGTTAACATCTGTCATGTCTTGAGTGGCATCCATACGACCGGGTGTGAAAGGCACATCGGCAGTATAGCCAGCATCTTTTGCGGCTTTTTCGACGGCGGCATTACCGCCAAGAATAATGACATCCGCCAAGGAGACCTTGGTATCACCGGCTTTTTTGTTGAATTTTTGGTGAACCGAAGTGAGTGTCTTCAACACCTTTTGTAGCTCTTTGGGGTCGTTCACGGGCCAGTCTTTTTGAGGGGCTAACGCCACGCGTGCGCCATTGGCACCACCACGCATGTCAGTGCCGCGATAACTCGCTGCAGATGCCCATGCCGTTCGGATAAGCTCAGGAACGGTCAGGCCTGATGCCAAAATGCTCGCTTTAATTGCATCAGCTTGCTTATCGGAGATCAGTGGGTGATCAACCTGAGGGATCGGGTCTTGCCAAATCAAAATTTCTTCTGGAATTTCAGAGCCAATATAACGAGCGCGCGGGCCTAAATCGCGATGGTTCAGCTTGAACCAAGCTCTTGCAAATGCCTGTTCGAACTGTTCAGGGTTAGCGCGAAAACGCTCTGCAATGGCTCGGAACTGCGGATCTTCTTTCACGGCAAGATCCGTGGTGAACATGATGGGTGCGTGACGTTTGTTAGGATCGTGCGCGTCAGGAACCAGTTGGGCGGCGGCTTCAATATCGGGTATCCACTGCTTGGCACCCGCAGGGCTCTCGGTTAACACCCAGTTGAAGTTAAACAAATTGTCGAGATAAGCGGTTGTCCATTGGGTGGGTGTCGACGTCCATGCGCCTTCTAAGCCGCTGGTCACTGCATCACCGGCTTTACCTGTGCCACAAGTGTTTTTCCAACCAAAACCTTGATCTTCGATGGGGGCGCCAGCAGGCGCATCACCGACGCAATCTTCGGGCTTATGTGCGCCATGTGCTTTACCAAAGGTATGCCCGCCGGCGATAAGTGCGACGATTTCTTCGTCATTCATTGCCATTCTACCGAAAGAGTGGCGAATATCTTTGGCGGCTGCGATCGGGTCTGGAACACCACCCGGGCCTTCAGGGTTAACATAGATTAAGCCCATTTGAACTGCGGCGAGGCCTTCTTTCAAATTACCTTTTTCATCACGTCGCTCATCAGCTAGCATCTCTTCTTCTGGGCCCCAATAAACCAGATCGGGCTCCCAGTCGTCTTGACGTCCGCCAGCAAAACCGAAGGTTTTAAAGCCCATAGATTCCATGGCCACATTGCCTGTCAATGCCATCAGATCGCCCCAAGAGAGACTCGAGCCGTATTTCTGTTTAATGGGCCATAGCAGGCGTCGTGCTTTGTCCAGATTACCGTTATCCGGCCAACTGTTGAGTGGGTCGAAACGTTGTTGTCCACCACCGGCTCCGCCTCTGCCATCACCCACGCGGTAAGTCCCTGCAGCGTGCCATGCCATACGAATGAAGAAGGGCCCATAGTGGCCATAATCCGCGGGCCACCAATCTTGCGACGTAACAAGCACTTCGCTAATGTCTTTTTTGACTGCATTCAAGTCGAGCGTTTCGAATGCTTCTGCGTAATCGAAACCATCACCCATTGGATTCGATTCCTGACTATGGTCGCGAAGCGGTGCAAGGTTGAGTTGGTCTGGCCACCAAAATTGATTAGATTTCGGTTCGCTTTGTGACAGTGCGGGGGCAGTCACTAACACGCTTGATAATGCGATGGACAGTAATGTACGTTTTAACATGGTTGTCTCCTTTTTCATGTGTACTCAATGCGTATAATTCGCCATGGGCTTTAAAATATTTTTTTGTTGAGAATGATGTTTGTTTTTTGATTGGGGTTTTGGTTTGAATTCTCTTTCGTGATTATTGGTGTTGTTCAAGTTTAAAAGGTGAATACTTAACGCTTAAATCAGGCGTTAAATATTTACTTATAAATTAAAGAACGCACTTGCTTCACTAGGGCTTTGCATGGTGTTTCATGCTTTTCAAAATCAAGACAGAACGTTATGTTCTTTTAAGTGCATGATTTTACTTGCCGAAGTGGAGCGCGGCGTGCTGAGCCTGACTTTTGATTTCAGATGAAATTGTCCAATTTATTCTCCATGCTGAAATTATAGGTATTAAATGGTGAGTATATATAAGGGAATATTTCGATTGCTCCAATAGAAAAATCAAATGACTAGCATGTGACTTTTTACCTATGGTGTATTAACGCATTAATATTCTTGATTTTTATTTATCATTAGAGGTTGCTAATTTGGTTTTTTGGTTGACTTTCTCGGCGGAAAATTAATTCTTTTCTAATTAACTTGATACTTATTTTTGTTATGAAACAATTTGTATTTTCTTGTTTGTTAGATTTCTTGCTAATTATGGAAAAGTGAATGTGGGGCGTTCTAAAATAACAAAGTGTTTCGCGAAAATTGTTTACATCAAAGAGGGAGGGCTTCTTAACCATGCTGTGGCTTTGCCAACACATTTTTCGTTAATTTCCTGATAAGATGCAAAAAAAAGCTTTTAAAACAATGTTAAGGAGTGAATCGTGTTTATCTTCACGGTTGATGATGAGGTGTCACTCGCACTTGTTCAGCCTTCATTCGCTAAGGATTATTATCGAATTGTTTGCCAAGAACGCGCATACCTGTCTACTTGGTTAGCGTGGCCACCTCATGCAAACGAAGAGGCGTTTTTTGAACGCTTTATCCAAGGTGCGCTGCACGATTACGCGGATGGAAAATCGCTGACCTGTGCGATTGTTTATCAAGAGCGTGTTGTCGGGAACGTCAGTTTCAATACTATCTGCCATCAATTGAAAAAGGTCGAGATCGGTTATTGGTTAAGTGAAAGCTATCAAGGAAAAGGCATTGCCTCTCGCAGTGTGTCAGCCATGATCAAAATGGCTTTCGAAGATCTTGGAATGGAAAAAGTACAAATTGCAGTGGCAACCGAGAACCAGCCGAGTCGACGTTTGTGTGAACGACTCGGTTTTCGGTTGGAGGGCGAGATCAGCAATGCGGAAAACTTAAATGGACGTATCATTGACCATGCTATTTATGGCTTAAAGGTAACGCGCTAAGGAGCAATGATGAAGTCGTTAGAGGAATGGTTTGAGGAATACAGCGACAGTCACCAGAACCCTACTAACCAGAAGATTCACAAAGTGGCTGTGCCCGGCATCTTCTTTTCAGTGGCAGGGCTTTTATGGCTGATACCGTCATTTTCGATTTTCGGCTATAGCATTGCTCCGTACTTTCTGATTTTGGCGATGGTGCTCGGGTTTTACTTTTCTTTGTCGTTCAGAGCGTTTGTGGTGATGGCTGTCTTTTCAGGATTCTGCACCATGGTGTTGCTGGAACTTCAAGGTATCGGTGCCAACATTCTTATCATCTCAGTCGTGATGTTCCTTGTGCTATGGGTGTTGCAGTTTATTGGGCACCACATAGAAGGCAAGAAACCCTCCTTCTTTAAAGATGTTCAATTTTTGTTGATTGGGCCAGCATGGGTGTTTCATTTTATCTTGCCGCTGACCACAGACGACAGCACGAAATAGCGCCGTCGAGTGGGGACATCGAATTGTCATTCAAGCCTACAAGTTGAAAAACACGCTCTAATATCATCACTCAAATAAAAACGGCGCTCCCATGAGCGCCGTTTTTACTGGTGTGGTGCCGGTTTCATTTATGCTCCGATCACACCACCATCTTTACGAGTAATTCGCATTACTGTTGACCTTGGAATGGAATCACCGCCTTCAGGAAAATGTGAAGGTGCAAGCTCCTCTCCAGGGTGCTGTATGCCCACGAACATGGTTTTGTAGTCTGGAGAAAATGTGAGGCCGGTGATTTCACATGCGATGGGGCCAGTTAAAAATCGGCGGATCTCGCCTGTATTTGGGTCGGCACATAGCATTTGGTTATTACCCATGCCTGCAAAGTTACCTTCGTTAGAATATTTTCCGTCGGTAAGAATCCACATGCGTCCACTGGCATCAAATCCGAGACCATCGGGGCTGTTAAACATATTGTCTTTGTTAATATTTGCAGAGCCGGCCATTAGCCCTTCATTGACCTCTGGGTTGCCTGCCATCACAAAGATATCCCATGTGAAATCAGACGCGGTATGATCGCCGCCCTTCGGTTCCCAACGGATGATATGGCCGTACGGGTTCTTCTCGCGTGGATTGGCTACGTTCACCGGCTGGTTTTCTTTCACACCACGATTTTTGTTGTTCGTGAGGGTACAGAATACGTGCTTGTTGTCTGGGTGAACCGCAACCCACTCTGGGCGGTCCATGGTCGTCGCGCCCACTTGAGTTGCTGCTTGGCGAGCAAAGATCATGACCTCTGCTTGGCTGTTAAAGCCATTTTCTGGCGTTAGACCATTCTTTCCGAACGTTAGCTCTATCCATTCACCCGTGCCTTTCATCTCACCTTCTTTACCATCGAATTTCGATACGTAAAGGGTGCCTTCTTCCAGCAAATCTCGGTTTGAAGCGTGCGTGCCTGGTTTGTATTTATTCTTAGAGACGAACTTGTACAGGTGCTCACCACGTTCGTCATCGCCAAGGTAGACGACGACATGACCGTCATCATTGATCAGCATGGCGGCATTTTCATGTTTGAAGCGACCAAGCGCAGAACGTTTCTTCGGTGTTGAGTTCGGGTCCATTGGGTCGATTTCTACTACCCAAC
This sequence comes from Enterovibrio litoreus, assembly GCF_045679545.1. Lineage (NCBI taxonomy): Bacteria > Pseudomonadati > Pseudomonadota > Gammaproteobacteria > Vibrionales > Vibrionaceae > Enterovibrio > Enterovibrio litoreus. The sequence goes on along the minus strand of NZ_CP166195.1, from coordinate 334,768 downwards.
CAAAACGATGCGGTTCATTGGGGTTTTTGCCAACGTCGAATCGCTCGTCGTGTTTCCACCAGTCATATCCCCAGTCTTTGTTGCTAACGCCATATCGCTTATACGTGTCGCCTAACTCAACGTCTTCAGCCGTGGCAAAATAGCCGTTGAAGTTTTCTTCACATGTTAGGTATGTGCCCCAAGGCGTTTGACCGTTTGCGCAGTTGTTATACGTGCCTAATATCTTCTTACCTGTTGGATCGGCTTTGGTCTTCAGTAAATCATTGCCTGCAGCTGGCCCCGTCATTTCCATTGGCGTGTAGGCGGTGAGTTTGCGGTTTAGACGACCTTCGCGGTTAACCTGCCATTTTCCATCTTTTTTAACTAATTCAACAATGGATACTGCATGGGCGGCTTGAGACTTGCGCACATCGTCCGCAGAAATATTTTTTCCCTGATGCGGGTAAAGGTATTCGTTGTTGGTGTATTCGTTATTTGCAACCAATACTGCTCGGGTGTCAGATATTGGGAATAGGGTCATGCCATCGGTGTTGTCACCGTATTGCATTTCCTGTGCTTTGGAATCGTTAGATTGGCTAAAAGCAGGTGAGTCCACAAACAAAGGATCACCCCAAGAGATGAGCGGCTCTGCCACATATCCTTCAGGAACAATTACCGTGTCTGCGGTGGAAGCGGGAATCGCCTCAAAGCCTATCAGCTGATTTTTATCCATTGTCCCTGCAACCGCTTGTGCTACCGGGTTTGCGGCAAAGAAAGCTACAGAACCTGCTGCACCAGCGGTTCGAAGGAAATTGCGGCGATTCATCGCTGCATCGATAAATCGGTTAAATGCTGGTTCTGCGTCCAGCTCACGTTGATCGTTATGTTGGTTATATTCGCTCACGATAACTTCCTTTACGTGTGGTTTAACGGAAATGAAAACGTTCGGTTTAGGCTGCGAAGTGTGCGTAGGAAGTATTAAGTATTCGTGACCTATCAATGAACATAAGATGTCATTTCACAAATACTCGATTGGCATGGGGAAAAGTCTACGAGTCAAAATGCAAAAAGTTGCATTCTTATATGCCGCTCACCCTTGTACAATGCAATGCATAAAACATTCAAATTACGCATTGCTCTAAGCCTTAACATATTAAGTGTGGTGCAATTAATACAGTGAGCGTGGAACATTTTGGAGACGAACAAATGAACAGATATTTGGGAGGGGTATTTTTCTTGGCATTCATCGCAACACCAGCACTAGCAAATATGCCTAAAGGTGATTCTCAAAAAGGGGCGTTAAAAGCCTATACCTGTCAGTTTTGTCATGGCGAGACGGGTGTTAGCCCTCGTGACGACTATCCGAATATGAATGGTCAAAACGCACAGTATCTATATGATTCAATGACAGCATATAAAAAAGGCGATCGTGGCGGTGCAATGGGTAAATTAATGCAACAGCAAATGTCTGTGCTCAACGAGCAGGATATGGCGGACATAGCGGAATATTATGCTAAGCAAGCTACGCAATAGGATAACTGTTTGCGGGGGCGCCGTGTCACTGGTAATGTGCGAGCAAACATCCCAAGAGGAAGAATAAATGGCGACAATTTGGGTTGATGCCGATGCGTGTCCAACGGTGATCAAAGATGTCCTTTATCGCGCCGCAGACCGCACACAGACAGAACTTGTGTTGGTGGCGAATCAGGGTTTACGTACACCCCCGTCTCGTTTTATTCGAAGCATTCAAGTCGAGAAGGGCTTTGATGTCGCAGATGATGAAATTGTAAAACGCGTCGTAGCAGGCGATCTGGTGGTGACTGCGGACATTCCATTGGCATCAGAAGTGATTGAAAAAAAAGCACTCGCGCTAAATCCGCGTGGTGAGCTTTATACGGTTGAAAACATTCGTCAGCGTCTTAATATGCGTGACTTTATGGACACTATGCGTTCCAGCGGTGTTCAAATGGGAGGGCCGCCAACGTTGAACCAACAAGATCGTCAGCGCTTTGCCAATGAATTGGATAAATTTTTGCAACGAAGCAAAGCGTCGAAATAACTGCTATCGAGAACAAAAAAAGGAGCGATGATTCGCTCCTTTTTCTTTTTTACACTTAACTATTTCATATCGAACTAGTTCATAACGAATTAGTTATAGATTCTGCTCCAACAACCATTAGAACAATCTACATTTTTATTCCAATGAAGTTGAGCGCGGTGCCCGGTTTTAATATTGTAAGTCTGACCGTTAGAGCCTCTTAGGCGCGCCCATGCAATATCCCCAGAGTAGTAGTAACGCTCGTGGTTTGCATGTTGTTCATAGTATTGACCACCGCTATTGATAGAAATACTGCGAAGATGTGAGCCAGTTTGATAGAACTCAAGGGTGGTTCCCGGTGGAATCGTACCGCCGATGTTTGCATGAACGCCTCGAATCCATTGATCCTTCGTGAACAAGTTGCCACCACGGCTACCGTGCCATGCTACGCCGCTGTTTTGTGCAGCTTGAGTCAGAAGAGTATGCACATCTGGGTCATTATCAATAATGGTGACATTGGCGGAGCTTACATCACTCTTATCATCATTCACCCACGCTTGCATAGTGAAGTATTCGCTGTTTTCGTGTGTTGAGTCATTCACGGTTGGCACGGCAATACGAACGGATGTAACGCCTTGTGGCAACGCAATTTCAGTCAACGTTGATGAAAGAGTTGCTGACCCTGTGGTGTTGTCAGAGAACAACAGGGCGACGGTGTTTCGATAATCGCTGTTTAGCACCGCACTGCCATTTTTCAATGCGACACGCACTTTAGTGTTGGCATCGCCCGTTGCTTTGTCGAAGCTAACAGTAAAGTAAGCCGTAGATCCTTCACTCACTGAGTTGGACGCCAATGTAATGCCGGTCACTTCCGGTTTCAAATCGCTACCGAATACGGTTTTTTCATAGCACGTGTGGTCTTCTGATGTCACTGTCGCCATGGCGCTGATGCGGCTTGGGAACAAACCAACGCGCACTTTTTCACCCGTAGAAGGCTTGATGCGATACAAGATATTACTGTTAACGTTACCTGAAACGTTTTGGTTTTTTGCGGCTACCAACATCTGACCATTTTGATCTAAAGTTGCTGCGGCAACAAAATCGATGAAGTGGAAGCCTTTAAGTGTTTGCGCGCCGGTAGAAGTGTCAATCGAAAATGTACGGCCATTGGTCACAAACAGTAATTCACCGTCTTGGAAGACAAAGTCACCCCAGTTAGTGAAGCCACCAATTTTCAGGTTGTTATCAAAGTTACCAATCGGGGTGATATCACCGGTAATTGGGTCAACTTGAAAAATGGTTTGTGCGTCAGAGGCAAAGAGCTCGCCACTGTCAGGGTCAAATGCCATACGAAGGATTTGTTTCTTTACTGTTGGGCCAGCAACATGCTCTCCCGTCGCAGGGTCCATATACGCCAATTGATAGGCGTTGATGGTTTTCGCGTGCAAATCAAGATTTTTAAACTCTTCCGCAGAAACATCGTCCTCAGGGCCTTGAACATGGTAAGACGTTGGCTGAGGCGCGCTGGCGTAATAGAGACGATCAGTCACACGGTCATAAGACATACTTGGCGAGCTAAACATCGCACGAGAATGGTATTCTTCGCGCTCACTGGCATCGGTATACATGGCTGCCATTTCTTTCGCTTCTTGCAAATCAAGAAGCAAACCAACATGCCCTCGCCCAGCGTTCATGGAATATACGTTGCCTGCACAATTTGCAAAAGCTTGGGCAGAGGTGATTGCTCCGGCAAGAATTGCAGTCGTAAGCAATGTCTTCTTCATCATCTTCATTATTCGTCCCTGTCATCCATTATTTGTTTTGTAGGCAAACCCATCATCCCAGCCCTGCGTATTTACCTGTTTAAAACTTGTGCGAGTCGATGTTAATTTTGGGTTTGTACTGTGTTGCTGCGCTGACGACACGTTAGCGATGAAAAGAGATTATGGAAAAGAGGACTGTTTTTCTTTCTTAATGTTGAGACGTTTGGTTTTTTAATGGTTTTTAAGTAGAAGCCCATAAGACTATCGGAGTCTCTCATTAATAAAGAATGACAAAGTAGCCACTTGTTTTTAATGCTTTGTTCAATAAAAGAACGAGAAAAGTGTGAGTCGCTGAATATTCAGTCAAGACGGTAAATTGCGCACTAATTTCAGCAACATGCCAGTATCTTTAACCAATAATTCGTTCAAAGGCTAACTATCTTTTATCGAGATCGGCCTTTTATCGAGATCGGCCCTTTATTAAGAACGGGGCATCCGTCTTAACGTTAGTGTTTATCAAAGTAGTTTTTCCGACGTATGTATTTTTCCATAAAGTGATAGGCGATGGGGCGTAATACCCAGCTTGTCAGAACACGAATGATGCGAATCAGAGAGGGCATGTTGTGGTAGATGCGATCATTATGAAGCCAAAGCAGTTCTCCGACATGCCAAAAAAGAAAGGGAATTCCAGGCAAGAAAGTGACCATGTCGACATCGCAGCATATTCGATACGTTCTCGATTTCAATCGATAGCGTTGTTTGAAGTTCCAATAGCCGGTTGCAGGTTGTCCGAATGTGACGATGCGCTTGATTGAGCTTGGGTATTTTTGCTCCATGATTTCCGCGGCAATAATCGCCATGCTGCCACCGGATGAGTGACCGGTGAACGACAAGCGCTTTCCCTGCGCTATAAGCGGTGCAACGCATGCCTCGAGCTTCTCGATCACAGACACTCCATTAAGGAGGTTTTCTTCCATGGAATGGGCGATATCAGCTTGCTGGGCGTGTGTCAGTTTGGCTGTTTCTCGATTTGATACACGAGAGAAGGAGCGACTGCGCTGACGCAGAAGGAATTGAAATCCCCAATGAACATGCCCCGCATATTTGGGTGCATCAACTCGGCTGGGAATGAAAACCAGATTCAGCAACCAATCCCACACACTTTGAGATCCTTTAAAAACCACGACGACATCCCCGTTATCCCGCCAAAGCACGCGAATAATGGTTTTTCCCCATCGATTTTTAATGTCTCGACGTCCGTGCTCAGAAAACCCATATTGAAGATGATCGAAATCGGCCGGGTAGGCATCGCGACAAAGAATGGCGTAACGTTCATATTGATAACGTTTGAGTCTTTTCAACAGTGTGTTCAATCCAGACGAGCGTTCAGAAGATTGTAGTTGGTGAAAGTGACGATTATGCGACAGTGGTTTGGGTACTTCTAAGAGAAGGGAGGGGATGAGGGGATGGTGAAAAGCCGCAGAATTGCGGCCGTGTCTACGATGGGGTTATGTCAATCGTAGTGCTGCATAAATGGAGTAATATGGCTGTTGTAGGTGAGCGCTTTTACTGCGCTATGGTTTTTAATCAGCCATTCTGCTTTGGTGCAGTTACCTACGCCAATAATGGCTTGAACGAGTAGTTTGAAATCTCGAAGCCAACGCGCTTTTTGATCTTCACTCCAATCTTCGCGGTAAAGCTCGTGGTAATGCTCTACCCACCAATAGGCGCCGCGTATAAAGGCAGCAACAATGTTCGTTGCTGGCTGGATCTGATCATCTTTTCCGTCAATCGCATATTCGTCTGCAAGCGGGTTACCTTGTGAGAATGCAGCGTAGTTGATGCAGTATTTATACAAGGCAAGTTGGAGTGCTGATGCAGAATCGCAATGATCGAGAGACAAGGTTGTAATCGGCAGGTGTTTAGCGTTGCTCCGGAATAGCTCAACGGTGCGCTTACCCGGTAAGAGCCTTTCAATCACAAAAAACAAATCGATACTGATGAGTTTATTGCTCAAAGTGGTGGTGTCCTTGTTTCGATTCTTTGCCGTATTGCTTGAGTGCTAAGAGGCAAAGCAATGATTTTAAACGAATGTAGTCGAAGCATACTCTGTCCACCCAAAAAACGGAATCTCTTTGCCATTAAGGCAAGTCACGTCGAACACTTCACCACTAAAAATAGTGTGCGCTGCTATGCAGCTTTAAGCATGTTTGCAAAAGATTTTCCATTCAAATAAAGCTTAGCCTCGCAAACCTTGTCACCAAAATGTTACGAAACCATCGTTCGGAATCTGCGCATCATTAATTCTCCTGAAATCGCTTGATAATTAGGTGGTTAATTAACAGCACATTCTAGGAGAAGGCATGAAAAAGATAATAGCAGGGGCTGCGCTCAGTGCGTGTTTGGCGGCGCCAGCATTTGCGGAAAATCACGTCGTTGGCGGTTATTTTGCTGATTGGCAGTATGCGAATGAACAAAACCCTTATACGGTTGCCGATATTCCCGCGGATAAACTTACTCACATTATTTATGCTTTCCTGAGCATGTGTGGCCCGCATAACGGCGCATCTGAGGCTGTGCAACAACAAGTGGCTAAAGCCTGTGAAGGCAAAGCGCCGTTTTCCGCCATTGTGGTTGATCAAGAAGCTGCGTTTAATGTGGATTTTGGCAAGGTGAATGTTGATGTGCCATATCAAGGGCATTTCGCACAGTTGGCTCAGCTAAAGAAAGACAACCCAGATCTGACTATCCTGCCATCCTTTGGCGGCTGGACAATGTCTGAACCTTTCCATGCAATGGCGAAAGATGACGCGGCGATTAAGCATTTTGCAAAATCGGCAGTGGCGTTAATTAGTGAATACGAATTCTTCGGTGGTATTGATCTTGACTGGGAGTACCCAGGCGGTGGCGGTCTGACAACATCTCCTTGGAACCCTGACACTAAACTGTCGGATGAAGCGAAAGCGTCTGAGCGTGATGCATTCACGACCTTGGTGACAGCGCTTCGAAGCGAGCTTGACGGTTTGTCGGCCACAACGGGAAAAACCTACGAGCTTTCAACCGCTGTGGGTGTTGGTCCGAAAGCGGCGCAAATTGATTGGGCTGCGGTTGCACCAAAAATGGATAACATGTTTGCGATGACTTACGATTTTCTCGGCGGTTGGGGACCACAAACCGGTCATTTGACCAATTTGCATGCGACAGAGCGCAGTTGGTGGGGGATGGGCGCGGATGTATTTATCAACCAAATGATTGAAATCGGTATCCCGAAAGAGAAACTGGTTCTAGGCGCGGCATTCTATGGTCGTGGCTGGGAAGGGTCAGAGTTTGATGGGTCGCTACCAAGTGCTGATCTGGCATCAGAGAAAGGGGCGAGCTTTGGCTCTGGTGAGGCGGGCTACTTCATGTATTGGGATTTGAAAGCCAACTACGGCAAAGAACAGGGATACGAGTACGGCTATGACGAAGAGTCGCACGCGCCATTTTTGTGGAACCCAGAGAAGAAAGTATTCATCTCTTTTGAAGACAAACGCTCTGTAAAAGCAAAAGCGGAATGGGCGAAAGAACAGGGTCTTGCTGGTGTCTTTACGTGGGAGCTTTCGGGCGATCCAGACGATGAGTTAACCGAAGTCATGCATCAAGTTCTGAGCAGTAAGACGGCAAATAATTAAACGTCAAAACGCGTTACCCGAACACATTCTTGCTGAACGAGCGTCTTGAGTTTGTGTGGTTAACAATATCAGGCCCAGCCGTCATGCTGGGTTTGTTTTTTTTGATGCTATGTACGTCATTGAAGGAGTGGGCTATTTTTCAGCCCGTATTTCTGTTTTAGCGATTCAATATAGGATGCGCGTTCAATAAGAAACTGATTGAACTGAATGACGATATCTGGGCGAGAAACACTCGACATATGACGCGTGCCGGCAAGGAGCGGCAAGTTTGTATTGAGAGACAGAGTGGATGTGGTTTTGTCGGTCTGCTTCAGCATGTGGTTGATAACGGCGACATTGGTGTAGATCCCATCAATCCTGCCAGTTAATAACATTTTAATTAGCGCATCCATGTTATTGGCTTCATAGACGGTGATGGCGTTGGCTTTTATGTCTGAGAGGTATGGCCACGGAGTAAAACCTGAAATCATTCCAATTGTTTTGAGCGCTTCTTTAGGCTTGTCGTGGTTCTTATCCAACATAATGATACCGTCGACAAAAGACACCACTGGGTCGCTATAGATGACTTCATAGTCCGCTTTTAAATCCGTTGTCCATAACGGGTTGTCTGGGTATTTTACATCCACTCTTCCCATCAATAGGCTGCTGTAGAGCCGTTTTAGCGGCAATGCTTGGTATTCAAATTCGTAGCTATATTCGTTAGAAAAAGCATCCAATAAATCTCGGTTAAAGCCGAGGTACTCCCCGTTTTTGTACGTTGAGTAGGGGGCATAATCGGTAAAAGATTGTACGCCGATTATGACGTGTTTCTTTTGTTTGGCACTGGTGTTTGTAGAGGCAAACAATGTGAATAAAACAAGGCCCACCAGTAATCGCTGAGAATATCTGACTTTCATTTCTCGCCCTATTCATAAACACAGGAAAAGTATAGTCGTGATTTCTCGGGTCTTTTGCTGACTGTGGGCGCTAATTGCAGATAAAGCCCCAAAAGACAAAAACCCCGCAGGGCGGGGTTATGTCGTTTTTAGCAAGCAAAGATGACTTTGTTTCTAGTTGGTATGCGCTGAATATAGTGGCGTTAGTAAGGCCTGTCCAATAGTTAACACGCGCATGTTGAAAGCTGGGCTGGGCATCACTTTTATTATGCAATTGAATCTGTTACATGTTTTTTTTGGAGATTCATTTCCAGAAAAAGGCCAAATTTCGGGCAGAATTTGATTTTTATGCTTGTAAACTAATCTTTACATTTCATCCGGTTAGCCTAATTTTTATGGTCTCTCACCGAATTATGGCTTGGGTCGGAGTTCTAGCAAGGCGCCATTAGATGAATCGGTTAAAAGATAGATATTGCCATCAGGGCTTTCTACTACGTCACGAATTCGGCCATATTTTCCGTCTAACAGTCTTTCTTCGTTAATAACGTTGCCGTCTTCCATGTCTAATCTGACTAACAAACCAAATTTGAGCGAACCCAGCAGGAGGTCGCCTCGCCAATTTGGGAAGGCGTTTCCTGACACCATTTCAAGTCCTGAAGGTGCGATAGAAGGCACCCAATAGTGAATGGGCTGCGCCATACCTTTCATTTCTGTTCCATGGCCGATCTTAGACCCAGTGCCGTAATTCACGCCATAGGTAATGGTTGGCCAGCCATAGTTGGCACCTTTAAATATTGGGTTGAGCTCATCCCCACCTTGTGGGCCATGCTCATGCGTCCAAATCGTTTTTCCGTCGTTATCTAACGTCATTCCCTGAATGTTTCGGTGACCCAAACTGAATATCTCTGGTTTCGAATCTGGATCTGACTTGAATGGGTTGTCAACGGGTACAGAACCATCATGGTTAAGTCTAATAAGCGTGCCGACATGTGAGTCGTTCTGCTGCGCTTTGTCTTGGTTTCCGCGATCGCCCAACGCGATATAGAGATATTTTTCCGTGACTAATAATCGCCCGCCAAAGTGACGACCACCGCCAAGTTTGGGCATTTGACTAAATAGCGGCGTAATATTTGAAAGGGCTAGGCTTGCCGGGGTCCTGTTTTTCGATCCCAAGCTTTTCGATCCCAAGCTTGATGGAGAAACGGCTTCTAGTTTTGCACTAACAACACTGGTACCCGCTTTGCCAAATTCGCCGCTTTCTGTAAACGCAAGGTACAGTGTTCTGGATTGCTCAAAATCAGGTGCAAGTGCTAAGCCTAGCAACCCGCCTTGACCTTGGTAGGCCAAATTTTCTGGTAACCCTTGGATAGTGGTGACGTCATAGTTGTTTGCTGAGATATGTTTGAGGCTGCCATTTCGCTCAGACACGATCATGCTGCCATCAGGAAGGAAAACCAAAGACCAAGGGTGATTGAGCCCACTGACCACTTTTTTTACAGTAAAGATATGCTTTTCAGATTGAACGGTGTCAGCAGTAGCAGGAGCCGTGAGTCCGAGACAAATGGCAATGGGCAAGAGAGGTTTGAGACGTATCAGGCGTTTGAGAGGGTGCATAAGTTAGTTCCTTTGAAGTCAAAGCGTCTTTGCCATGCAAAGACGCTCATCGGACGTCTTTTCCTTACCTCACGTTAACGTGCGTGGCTGATTAACTGAAGTGCTGCGCAAACCTAAATTTCAACCGACGCAGTTTGCGAGAAAAACGCTGAACCCGATCTGCCATGGAAGACTGTTCGTCCTGAGCGGGTTGATCTTGAGCGGTGTTGACCTCGCTGATCGTCGTTTCAACACGGTTTCGGCCATTTTGCTTTGCACGATACAGCAGCTTATCGACGATGCTATAAACATCCGACAGAGATTGTTTTTCACCTACCTCAGTCACGCCAAAGCTAGCCGTCACATTAAATTTCTCTTCTTGTTCAGTCAGAAATTCCAGTTCACTAATACGCTGTCGCAAGTCTTCGGCGATCACTGATGCTTGTTCGATTCCCGTATTCGGGAGTAATAGCATAAATTCTTCACCGCCAACACGTGCACATATGTCGTCTCGTCTCAGGTTGTCATTAAACAGTTTGGCAATACCCACGAGCACGTTATCCCCGACCGGATGACCGAAGTTGTCATTGACCTGTTTGAAGTGGTCCACATCAAGTATTAAGCAACTTACCGCAAAGTCGCCCGCCGACATCTCTTTTTTTAAGTCAGTCATCTGGGTGTCGAAATAGCGACGGTTGAACAGCCCGGTTAGGCTATCCGTGTTGGCGATTTTACCCCATTGGATCCGACGGCGGTTGATCCAAAGTGCAATGAGAGAGGCAACAAGGGTTGAACCAATTCCTGCCGCGACCAAAACGTTCAAGTATTCCACTTTCTGGTCATTGGTTTTCAACTCAAGCGTCTGAAGCACATTGTTCCAACTCAGTTGCTGATTTTCTGCTTTGATTTTCTCAAGATTAAACAGCATTTGCTGACGCTCAAGGTTGTCGACTTGTTCATCTGAACTGAATGTGTTGAACCTATCTTGATAGTCGAGCAACGTCAGATAGGCGTTTTTGTAGTCTTCTAGGCCAAAGTGGGCTTTTGAGGCCACAAGGTAGAGTGCGATTTCTGAGCGATACAGGCGCGCTTGCTCTTTCAGCGAAGCCATTAGTGGCGTCACTAAATCAATAGCGGCTTGATAGTTATTGCTGAGTAGGCTTTCGTTAGCTTTGAGGTAGTTGTATTTGCTGATGTAGTAACGAATAGTTTCGCGCTCGCGCAAGTTATCAGTTGCCTTGAGATATCGAATCATGTTTTTGGTATCGCCCGATTGGAGCAAAAGATCCGCGATTTGTAAGTTGATGCGAAAACGGTGTGAGCCGTCGCCAAGCACTTGCGCAATTTGAAGGGCTTGCTTGTATTCGAGTAGAGCTTGCTTGTCATCACCCTGCTTTTTGGCAAGCTCCGCCATGTCGAGTTTAACCAGCAATTGATTAAACGACATTTTTCGTTGGCGAAAAAATTGGTAGGACTGATCAAGCAACAATGAAGCTTTATCAAAGCCATTAAGCTGCACTAATATTCCGCCAAGATTGGATGCTATGCGTTCAATAAGAAGATCGTTTTTGGTATTTTTGGCGGTTTCTAGCGAGCTCATTAACGCGGCCATCGACACGTCATATTCATTTTGAGCTTTATAAGCCTGGCCTTTTACCAGCAGGATCTCGGCGGTGACTTCTGGGTTATTAAGGGTTTGTGACTCTGACAGAAGTTGGTCGAGTTGCACAAGCACAAGGGCTTCTTCTCCTTTTAATATACGTGCCTGACTTAAACGCAACTGCATTAAGTAACGATCGGCTTGAAGAAGGGGGTCGTTCGCCGTGAGTTCGATGCCTCGATTGGCTGCCTCAATAGCACTTTCTGGATCGTTAAGCAGCAAATCGACTGTAGACTTTTGAAGGTAGTAACGTGCCAGTAGTGGTAAAGGTTGGTTTTCTTTGAGTTCCACTTTTTCCAATTCGCTGAGCAACGCTCGCGCTTTTATTGGCACCGAGTAGAGGATCGACTGTACGCCATTGAGGGCGCGCTCAAAGGACTGTGTCTTTTCTACTGTGGCGTGTGAAAACACGGAAAAAAACGCAAAAAGGAATAAAAAAAGTGGATTAAAAAACGGCTTTCGCATTGATTGAGCTTCCCTGACCGACATCGCTATATTTCACACGTTACTTTTGAGGCTATAGATTACTCAACGCACGGATATTACTTTGACTCAATTGTAAGACGTTTGTTTGATTTTTTTAAATATGCGTTACTTAAGGATAGATAGAGGAATGACATTTTTCCTACTGGGTTAGCGGTGTTATGCGAAATATGCTTCACAGGCAAGGCATGGATTTAGCCCTGATCGCGCTAAAGACGTTTCACAGAAAGCGGTACATGTTTTGTCATTCGTTGATTAAACACACACGTTTTGAATAGCGGCATGGAGCAGTGTCTGAGTATAGATGGCTGGGTAGGAGTGGACTAACTGGGACGGGTAGTATTCACTATCCCGTCACCAGCCTAAAGAAGAGGTGAAGAATCAGCGTTTATCTTTGATTGACTCTGCGTCTTTCTTCAGCAGTATAATTTTTCCAAATCCTAACTTGTTGAAGTAGCTCTCTCGATGGTTTTTCACCGCTTTGCCATCAGCAATCACTTCCAGCTGTCTTTCCATTTTCAGAAAATCGGTAATGTCGATACCTTCCGCTTCGGCAGCAGCTTCATGAGGTGAACGGTGCTGACGGTAAGAAAAGGTCATGACCTTGGTTTCGCCTTTGTAAATGTATTGAAGTTGGCGTGACATATCCGCACCTTTGGCAAGTTTTTTAGGGGGCGGAGTATTTATCAGCCTCCTCTTCAAGTCAATCCCGCGTCATCGAATCAGTGCTAGAAACATAAGATTCGCTTGGGGCCTCTTCGCAGGGTGTAAACGCAATTTTCTCACCCGTTCCCGTCAATAGCCCGATCTTCGCGGGTGAGCCATCAGGATTAAGCTTCACTTCGCCCACGGCACTTTTATTGACTAAATAACGCGGACAGCCATTGTCTGGACGTCGTCTTTCTATGCGCATGCGTTTGCGGCGCGTAAAAATGTTGAGTGGTGATTCTGGCCAGAACAGTTTTCTGTCAAACCATTCGAAAATCGACAGATGAGGCTCTGGGAATTGGTTACGGAATCCACTACACGTGATCTGCCAAATTCTCGGGCTGCCTTTTCGGAATCGAATGCGAATATCATAAGAAAAGGAATAATGCACATCACCCGACAAAATCACGAAGTTCTTTGGCGTTTTTGGATGTTTGAAAATGTTCAGTAACGCATTGGCTGAGCCGGGATGCGCCATCCAGTTTTCAGAATCGGTCGCCAATGGCTGACCACACATGGTCACAATACGCTGTAACGTTTCGATAAACTTCACCCCAAACATGGGGGCGGGGGACACCACAACAACCGAATCGGCATTGATAACATCCTGTTGGAAATCCATTAACGATTCCCAATCCATGAGCCCTGAGGGTTTGTTGTTACTTGATTCTGAACGCCATCGACGTGTTCGCGTGTCAAGCACCACGACTTTTGGCTTGGTGGGTAGCGTGTAATGCCAGCGCTCAAAATGGTGAATGAGTTGCGTTGCCTCATTAAGAGTCTTTCGGGTAGGGGCTGACGAAAACTGAGTGATGGTTTCCCAGAAGTGGTCATCAAACGCGTCAGGATCATTTCCCCACCCCTGACAGAAGAAATAGCCGACCATGCCATTGGTAATAATGCCTTGCGCAAATGGGGATTCATTGACAGCACGTTCCCATCCCACCGTAAGGTTAAAATCATCCGTAATATCGTGATCATCCAAAATCATATATACCGGGATGTGTGCAAACAAACGTCTGATTTGTTTCAGTCCGGCGCAGAACTGATGCAGTTCGTTTTTCTCTGATGCCCAGCGTTGTTTGTGCTCGTCGGGTAGGCCCGTGACGGCATCGGCATTTGGTAAGGTCATGTGTGCCCACAATGACGGCGACCATACCAACAGATACATGGCGATAAATTCGTTAAAGCTAATCAGGTGGTTCTCTGTGGTTCGTGAGCTGAAAATTGGCTCTGGGCCGGCTTTCAGTAATCGCTTTATCAAACCATGGTTGATGTTGGTTTTAGGCAGCACATCGCTTCGGCTGTATAGCGGGGAAATGTTCAGCGCCAATTGACTGCAATGCGTAATGGTTTCGTCATCAAGTTCTTGGTCGTATAGGCCAAGCTTAGTAATGGTTTCTCGAATGGCGTACATCATCGGACCGCATACATCATCCGCGTATATTTGGTCCCCACTCATGATCAGCATGTCTGCACGTTCGTCAATAGGGAGCGAATCGTACTTGGTATCTAATGCCACCAGTGCGTCATCACATTGGTGGTGAGGGTGGCGACAGGAACCGTGAGCAATATTTTCAGCCCGTGTTGAAATAATAAAGGTGGGGCGCTTCTCGCCACTGTATAGCAAGCCCTCAATATCGCTTAGCAAGGACTGGTCTTGCGATAGGATGTCATATTCTAGTGGCGTGTCTGTTTTGAAGCTGCTGACGTTGTTGTCTGCGTGATGATCGTGACTAGGTAGGTCTTGAGAACGCGCCACACTGGTAAAATGCGCGAATACAACAAAACAGCGTGCGCCCAATTGAATCTGTTTTTGATCGTTGAAAGAAGTGCGAAAGAAAGGCGTATCACTGTCTGTTTCGTAAAGCACAAAATCGGCAACCAACGGCGAAGAAGTCACCGCCCATATGCTGATTTCTGTTTTTGTTGTTCTTCTTAATATCGGCCCCGCCAGGAAAAGGGGCAATGTCTTCGACATACACTACTCAGTATTCGATTTTCAGTATCCTTACTTTACGTGTCGAAGTGAGTAATTTGTAGCTTCCAATGTGTAAATTCATGCAAAGGTGCTATTTCGCATTATTTGGCGAAAGATTGCGCCCTGCGAAGGTTTGACCTCCATTGTTGCGAGCTTTTTCCAACCAACGTGCGGCGATATCGTGTTCATCAATACCGACTAACGCCTCTGCTAGCGCTATTTGCGCTTGAATATGGTCTTGATGTGCCGCCAAGCTCAAGAAGTAGATCCCTTTCTCGGTATCTTGATCGGTAACAAATCCGTCGTGTAGCATTTTGCCCAATGCATATTGTTCGACGGGGCTGTTACAGAGGGCCAAATCCAACACCCATTTGAATTCGTCGTAGTCAATGCCGTTTTTTAGGCGCTTGCTGTGATAAATGCTACTGCCATTGAGGGCATCAACATCTGGTGTTTCACTACAAAAATCGAGATATAAAGTCGAGAGTTCAAATACGGTATCGTTTTTTACACCTGCCAGAAAGTAGGGCGATGCGGCCTGACACTGCTCTCTTGGATAGTTGCCGCGTTGCAAATGACGCCAGCCTTCATAGAAATCGCTGTCGAGAAACGCCTCTGAGTAATTTTGAACGGTAGGGCAATCAGCGAGCGGCAGAGCGACTTCTTCAGAACAACTCACGGTGCTGATGACAATGGATAGCGGAAGCAACCACTTCATACTTCGTTCCTTTCAGTATGTACCCAAGCAGTTTACGAAGGCGTGTGCGTAAGCAGGCGTTGCAAATTTGGGATTACACGAAATGGATATCAACGGGACAGGCGTGTAGCCTCGTTAACAATGAGAGACATTTAGCGGGTTGCCGTAGTTTTAGACGTACAATGCTAAGGATAAGAAAAACAAAAATTGAATATCAGGGCATTAGTGGGTTAATGGCTTTAGACAATGGATGAAATGATGAAACAACAAATAATTCGCTGGGGCATGATTGGTTGCGGCAGTGTCACGGAACGTAAAAGTGGCCCCGCATTTTGGCAAGTTGACGGGTCGTCATTGAAGATGGTGATGTCCCGTCGAGAAGAAAAAGCCAAAGCGTATTGTGCCAAGCATGATATTCCCGCTTACACCACGGATGCAGCTGTATTAATCAATCACCCTGACATTGATGCGATCTACGTGGCGACCCCTCCGGATAGCCATCATGAATATGCATTGATGGCCGCGAAAGCGGGAAAACCGTGTGTGGTGGAAAAGCCGATGGCATTAACCACGGCGGAATGTGACGACATGATCGCCGCCTTTGAGCAAGCCAATGTTCCCTTGTTTGTAGCGTATTATCGTCGATCTCTTCCTCGATTTAAGATCGTGAGAGATTGGATCGAACAAGGGAAAATTGGCGCTGTTCGCCATATACATTGGACTTATCATCGTGCACCAAATCCTAATGACGTAGCAGGGCTGGAAAACTGGCGTGTGAATCCAGACCAAGCGGGTGGGGGTTACTTCGTTGATTTGGCCAGTCATGGTTTAAATCTATTCCAGCAATGGTTCGGTGATATCACGATGGCGCGCGGCATTGCGTCTAACCAACAAGGTTATTATGCCGCAGAAGATGCGGTGTCGGCGTCGTTCGCATTTGAAAACGGCGTGCTCGGTTCAGGCTATTGGAACTTTGGCGCCGCTACGCGAGAAGATAGAGTCGAGATTATTGGCAGCGAAGGGCGCATTCTATGTTCGGTCTTTGGGGACGACCCCTTTGTGTTAGAAGGAACAGAGCAGGCGATATCTTCGATTGATAACCCTGATCCCGTGCAATATTTTCATGTCGAAAACTTGGTTAAGCACTTACTGGGTGAAAAAATACATCCTAGTTTGGCGAAAAGCGCGAGAAATACCACATGGGTGATGGAGCAAATACTCGCGAGATAATGGGCAACCGAAGATGAAAACAGCTTGATTTTAATGGAATAGGTTATCAATTAGCCATTTGAACCGAAAAAAGCGTGAGAATGAAAATTAGTGCTTGCAAGGTTCCCGTGCTTTTCCTAATATCAACCTCGTTCTCAGGAACAGACTGTTCCCCCTTAGTTCAGTCGGTAGAACGGCGGACTGTTAATCCGTATGTCGCAAGTTCAAGTCTTGCAGGGGGAGCCAAATTACGAAGGCCTTGTCGAAAGACGAGGCTTTTTTCGTTTTCGGCAATCGCTTCCCGATGTGTCATATGTCATAAGCACATGTGTTCCTAGCTAGGTGCTCCTACTAAGCTTTGCAGGAAGAGCCAAACAAAAGAAACCCGTCATTTGGCGGGTTTCTTGCTTTTGAGTTAAACGCGGATTACCACAGACCGATCAGTTTCCACCATGCGCCGCCGATGATGACGAAAACGGGAATGACGATGAGAGAAAACACAAAGCCAATTTTCCACCAGTTTTGTAGGGAGTGATAACCAGCACCGAACAGGATGGGTGCGGGGCCCGACGAGTAGTGCGTTGTTGACATGTACAAGTTACTGAAAATCCCCAATACGATGGCAGCAAGCATTGGAGGCGCACCCGCTGCGATAGCAATGGCGAGGAATGCGGAGTACATAGCGCTGATATGTGCCATGGCACTTGCCATCAGATAGTGGCTGTAATAGTAAACCAGCAGCAAAACAACAATCGTCGTTACCCAACCAAAACCTGACAACGATTGGCCGATAGCATCACCAAACCATCCAATGAAACCTAGTTTATTCAATTGTGCTGCCATCATGACCAAGACAGCGAACCAAGTGATGGTGTGCCATGCTTCTTTTTCGCTTAGTACGGCATCCCAAGTAATGGTGCGAGTGAACAAAAGAAAAACAAGGCCTAGCAGCGCGGTGACCGTTGCATGAATGCCCAGAGTTGGACCTAGCACCCAAAGTGAGACCATACCAATGAAGGTGATGCACATCATCCATTCATCACGGCTCATTGCGCCCATTTCTCGGAGTTTTTGTCGTGCAATGGCACGCATTTCAGGTGTCTTTTTCAGCTCAGGTGGGAAAACCAGATACATAACCAGAGGGATGAGAACGAGACAGATGATCCCCGGAACAATGGCTGCCAACGCCCAACCTGCCCATGTAATTTCAACACCTTGTTCTTTTGCAAAATTGGCGGCGAGAGGGTTGCCTGCCATGGAAGTAAGGAACATGGCACACGTGATCGCGTTACATTGAAAGATACATTGAACCAGAAATGCACCAATTTTGTTTTCGGTGCCTTTTTCAGGGTCTGAATCATACGCACTGGCGACTGAGCGAAATAGTGGGGCAATGATGCCACCGCATCGCGCTGTTGTGCTGGGTGTTGCAGGGGCGAAAAGAAGATCGGTCATCACCAAGCCATAAGCCAATCCCAATGAACTGTGACCAAGCTTAGCAATAAACCAATAGCCTACGCGTCGTCCAAACCCTGTTGAGATAAAACCCCGAGAAATGAAGAATGCGGCTGCGATCATCCATATTGTGGGGTGAGCGAAACCTGTTAGCGCTGTTTTTATTGGCAGTACATCGAGCAATGTGGCTGCAGTGAGCCCAAGCAGAGCCATAGCCCCAAGGGGAAGCGGTGCGAGAATTAAGCTAAACACGGTGACGACGAAAATAGTCATCATTTGCCAAGCTTGATCGGTGAGACCATCAGGAACGGGTGAGAACCATATGGCGATACCTATTATCGCCAGTACGACTAATCGTAAATTCGTTGAAGACATCGTAGTAACCTCCATGGATTTTTCTTCAACTTATCAAGGCAAGAAGACGCAAAGCTGTTTTAAATCAATCTTTCACTGGTATTGCTTAGGCGGTTATTCAGAACCAAAAGTGAGCCCATGGAGTTGTGAAATTACTCTGTGATAAAAAGCATTGAGACAATAAAACTCATTAACGCCACGAGTGAGATCTCGCTCAATATCGGCAGTTCATTGACTGCCGTATTGGTAGAAATTCACGTATTCTAAGGGCTTCAACAACAGTGGCTTTATTTCATGTCTCCTCGTCTTGTTCCGCGTTCATTTACTCAGCTTTTAACGGTATTGCTCTGTGGTGTATTTCTATTTAGTGCAATGGGGTGGTGGATGATTAGCTCACAAAGAATCAACCACACGCTGGATGATCAGATTGCGCTACGCGCAGAAGTGCAGTCACGGCAATTGGCGATATTGCCGAGCTTGGTTGAAGCTGTCATTCATGACAATCAATTTGATGTTTCCGCCATTATTTCTCAGTTGCAACAGGTCTCAGATGCCGATTTTATTACGGTTAGCAACGAAGAGGGGGTCCGTCTTGCTCACCCTCTCTCAGAAAGGATTGGGCATCCTGTGGTCGGTGGAGATATTGAGCGTGCACTGAAATATGGCGAGGCGTACCTGTCTCATGGTGTGGGATCGTTAGGGCCTTCAGTGCGTTATATTACGCCGATTTTTGATCATTCAGGCTCGGTAGTCGGGATGATTAAAGTGGGCTATCTCAAGCAAACGTTAGCCGTGCTTAATGCGGAAAATATCTCGCCATTGATTGGCTTCGCCATCTTTGCTTTGCTTGGATCTGGATTCATGGCGTGGCGCTTTTCGGGGTATGTTAGCCAGCAAATGGAGCATCTTGAACCTTGGCAACTTAGGCAGTCATTAAAAACAAGCCAAGGAGTGCTAGATGCGGCTCATGAGGGGCTAATGGCGATCAACACTGACAATCAAATTTATCTCATTAACGACTCGGCCAATTCATTGCTAAACAGTGATAAGCCGATTCCTCTGCTTACTCCGGTGGATTCGGTGGTCGACAACCCGTCTGTTTTGTCCTTGGAAGGAGACGACTTTATTGACCGCATGTTAAGGGTGAACGGGCGAAGTCTTGTTGTTTCTCGCGTGAGTCTGTCTGGTCAAGATAAGGAAGTGTCTGGGGCAGTGTTTAGCATCCGTACTCAGCATGAGTTGTTGCTACTTTCCAATAAAATTAGCAAGGTCGATCAATATCTTGAGTCACTGCGGGTAACACGCCATGAGTACAAAAACAAATTGTCGAGCTTGGCGGGTTTACTGCAAATGGGGCAGTACGAACGTGCATTAGCTTTCATCTTGTCTCAGTCACAAGCAGATCAATTTCAGATGGACAGCATTAAGCAGCTAGCGTCGCTGCCGCTAGTTTCAGGGTTGCTATTGGCCAAAATGGGTCAGGCTAATGAACGCGGTGTGCTTGTCGATCTCGAAGGCTTAGAAGGATGGTCAGGGCTTCCGCTAGACGTAGATGAAGAAGCGTTGAGTTCGCTGATCGGCAACCTGTTTGATAACAGCATTGATGCAATGACAGATACTGATTCGGCTTGTGTTCGCATTGCCATGTATGAAACCGCATCAGAACATGTGTTGAGTGTGACAAACAACGGGCCAGCCATTCACGTGAGCTTAGATGTGTTGTGTCTGATGGGATATACAAGCAAACCTAATTTTAGTGAACATGGTGTGGGGATGTATTTGGTGCAATCAATCATCGACGCTGCTGACGGTTACATGGAGCTGGAGAGTGACAGCAACGAAACCTCTTTTATCGTTTATTTTCCGAGGGTGATCTGATGTATCGCGTGCTTATCGTGGAGGATGACAACGATATTGCCATGCTTCACGCCCATTTCATTGAGCAAGATCCGCGTTTTAAAGTATTGAGCGTAGCATCGACACTCGCGCAGGCCAGAGCAATGACCCGAGCAGCATCGCTGGATCTGATTATCGTGGATAATTACCTTCCTGATGGACTAGGTGTCGACTTTGTTCACACCTTATCGGGAGAAAGCTCTCATGTGGAGTGTGTGTTGGTCACTGCCGCCAATGATGCGGAAACCGTGCAAAAAGCGCTGCGATTTGGTGCGTTTGATTATCTCGTGAAGCCACTGGACTACCGACGTTTGGCTGATAGCCTTGAACGGTTTTCGGCTCTTCAGCAACAATTTAACCATGAAAAACAGTTCATTCAGAGAGACTTGGATGGGCTATTCAGTGGCGCTCAGAAAAACAGAAAACAGGTGTCGAGCACAGATGCCTTCACTTTGAAGCAAATCGTTGACTACTTCAGTCATGCACACATAGAGGTCACGGTTAGCCATATTGCTGAAGAATTTGGAATAAGTAAAAGCACGGCAAGACGCTATCTCGACCAAGCGGTTGAAGACGGAGAGCTGTTGGCATTTCTCGAGCATGGCAAAGTTGGGCGGCCGACTCGCGTGTATCGAAGACCTTTGTTGGAAGAATTGTAAATTCTATTGATAGCTCAATGGGCAAGACTCAAAGAGAGTGTTACATTATAACATTACATATCACTGCGCCTGACGGATCATGACACGACAGTTTCGCCAATTTCTGCTTCCTTTTTTGCTTGCTGTTCTTTTGGGCTGGCAAGGCTTTGCAGTGGCGGAACACAAAGCCTCCTATCAACACGCGCTAAATACAGACCATCATTGTGCGCTCTGTGCCATGAGTGCGCCTGCGATTGCATCGACAGATGTTGTTGCTCCCGTGGTGGTGGCGCTGGGTTATCAGTCGTCAGACTATCTAGTTCAATCCCCACAAAAAGCGCAGCCTGATGCTAACGCGCGTGCACCGCCATTTTTCTCCTCAATTTAGAACGACACTTAAACAAATGAGATCACATTAAATTGGAGAGAACATGCGTAATACAACGCAATTTACGCTCGGTGCGATGGCATTGGCAATGGCGACATTTGCAGTCGCCCAAAGCAACGAATTTACTCAGTACAGCGCTCATCAACATGGTGTGGTGGATTGGCATATCGCACAAGATGGCAACGAACTTCTCGTTGAAATCACTGCGCCGGGCAGTGACATTGTTGGCTTTGAACATGCCCCTCTGAATGATGAACAAAAAGCGGCCATTGAGCGTGCACTCAAGTCTTTGGCGACACCGGAAACTTTGATTCAACTGAGTAAAGCGGCAGACTGTAAACTCACGGCGCATACTGTTTCACAGACGCTAGATAAACACGACGCTCATGCTGACCATGACCATGACCATGACCATGACCATGACCATGACCATGACCATGACCATGCGTCTCATGATGATCACGAGCAACACGATGAGCATCAAAAACACCACGACGACCATGCTCACCCTGACGAGCATAGCGCACATGACGAGCAGCCTCATTCAGCAGAGGCTGCGTCACACGGTGAGTTCTCTGCTCAGTACACATTTACCTGTGAAAACCCTTCGGCACTTCAATCTGTCACAACAGGCTGGTTTGATACCTTCGGTCTAACCGAAAAAGTCAGTGTGCAAGCCATCACTGATAAAGGTGTGTTTGCGGGCGAGTTTACGCCAGCCTCAAGAACCATTCGTTTCTAGTCCAGGGAGGCCTCATCAATGAGGCCTTAAAACATCATCATGTTAATAATTAAAGATCTTTGTTTTCGATGGCCGGGGCAGGCTGGCTGGCAGATTGATATTCCGCACTTTGACGTTGGCGCAGACGAGAAAGTGTTTCTTAAAGGCGCCAGTGGCTGCGGAAAATCCACACTGTTGGGGTTAATTGCGGGTATCAATGTTGCCCAATCTGGCTCATTGCATATTCAAAATACCGATATTTCACAGTTGAAAGGGGCTAAGCGCGATGCGTTTCGTGCCGATCATTTTGGGTATATTTTTCAGCAATTCAACCTGTTGCCCTACCTTTCTGTACTAGACAACGTCACCTTACCGTGCCGATTTTCGTCAGTGCGAAAAGAGCGTGTGGGCGGTGATTTGAACCAAGAAGCCACGCGTCTATTGAACGCACTTGCTTTGCCCGTTGCATGCTTGAACAAACCCGTGACGGCGCTGAGTATCGGACAACAGCAACGGGTAGCTGCAGCGCGTGCGCTGATTGGTCGACCTGCGTTGTTACTTGCCGATGAGCCCACCTCTGCACTGGATGCAGATAGCCGCAACGCGTTTATTTCGTTGTTGATGCAAGAATGCGAGCATGCTGGAACCAGCTTGCTGTTTGTGAGTCACGATCATTCGCTGGAATCTCAATTCGATCGTGCGGTTTCATTGTCTGACATTAACCGCGGTGAATTGACCAAGGAGCTGGTGTAAATGGCTATTTTCCGGTTGGCGATTCAAAGCCTCAATAATCGAAAAGCGACCGCTTTTCTGACGATTCTTACCGTTGCTATCTCCGTGGCACTGTTACTCGGTGTTGAACGTGTTCGCACCCAAGCCAAAGAAAGTTTTGCCAACACCATCTCCAGTACCGATTTAATAGTTGGTGCGCGATCCGGTCAGGTGAACTTGTTGCTTTATTCGGTGTTTCGTATTGGCAATGCAACCAACAACATTGGTTGGGATAGCGTTGAAGAGATTCAGCGTCATCCTTCGGTGGCGTGGTCTGTTCCTATTTCGTTGGGCGATTCTCATCGCGGATTTCGCGTGGTGGGCACGACCAGCGATTACTTCAAACATTACAAATACGGGAATAAACAGCCACTCACGTTTACGCAAGGGCAGCCATTTAACGGTTTGTTTGATACCGTGATTGGCGCTGAAGTTGCAGCAAAACTGGGTTATAAGCTGGGGGATGAAATCGTGATTGCGCATGGACTGGCAGACATGAAATTCAGTCGTCACGACAATCTTCCCTTTGTTATCACAGGCATTCTTGCGCCGACAGGCACGCCAGTCGACCGAAGCGTGCATGTTTCATTGCCTGCGATTGAGGCCATTCATATTGGCTGGGAAAGTGGCGCTCGAATGGGAACGGGTGTCAGTGCAGAGGGTATCGATCCTGATACGCTACAACCGGAGCAGATTACGGCACTCTTAGTCGGATTGAAAAGCAAAATCCAAACCTTTGCCTTGCTGCGAACCATTAACGAATACAAGCGGGAACCTTTGACAGCAATCATGCCGGGCATTGCATTGCATGAGCTGTGGGGGCTGATGTCGGTGGCTGAACAAGCCTTGCTGGTGGTATCGAGTTTTGTGGTGGTGGCAGGCCTGCTGGGAATGCTTTCAAGTCTCCTGACAAGCTTGAATGAGCGGCGGCGAGAGATGGCGATATTGCGTGCCATGGGGGCAAGGCCAGCACATGTCTTTGCGCTATTGATCAGCGAAGCGGTATGCTTAACGCTGCTCGGTATTGTGCTTGGTATTACAGCCTTGTTTACAATGATCACCATTGCAGCCCCCATTGTTTTAAGCCAATACGGCTTGCAGCTTTCCGCCACATTTTTAAATAGCCGCGAATGGATGCTGATGGGCATCGTGCTTGTGGCTGGGATTCTCGTGGGCGTATTCCCCGCGTTGCGCGCCTATCGTCAATCACTGTCAGATGGCATGACTATACGGATATAACATGATGAAAAAATGGCTTTTATTGATGGCGACGTGTTTGCCATTGTTTGCCCAAGCGAACGATACATTGACCTTGGATTGGATTGACTTGATCCCAGAATCAGAGCGTAATCTCTTCAATGACCGCGGTATGCCGATGATTGATCACGAGAGTGATGTAACTCAGCAAAGCATGGTAGGCAATGTACGCCCTGAATTGAACAACAGTCAGGTGAAAATCCCAGGCTTCGTGATTCCGTTAGAAGGTGACGCCAACACAGTCACTGAGTTCTTGTTAGTGCCGTTCTTTGGTGCCTGTATTCATGTACCGCCGCCGCCACCCAACCAAATTGTGTACGTGAAGTTTGAGAAAGGTGCGCCAGTGCAAGAGCTTTGGGATGTGGTGTACGTGGTAGGAACATTGAAAACTGAAACGGTATCGCATGACATTGCGCAGGCGGGTTACTTGCTTGAAGGTGTGTCGATCGAACCCTACGACGAATAAGCTTCCTGAGCTTGCTCCGGTGTCTAGCTGAGACGAAATGGTAAACCGCCCAAATCAAGGGCGGTTTTTTATGAGAAAATAAATTTTAGTTTCGATCACGTCTGCGTGGGGAAAAGGGTATTGAGGGTGCTGTCTATCCATAACATCACTTTGTCCCAGCCTCTGGCTTTTCGTTTTATTGCACTGAGCGTGAGCAAGGGAGGGCTGGAAAGTTCGGCAGTTGAAAGCGTTTTAACCGAGCCCTGCATCCAATCATGGTTCACAATATGTTCCGGCACAAAAGCCCAGCCAAGGTTTCGATTAACCAGCCCTGAAATATAATAATAACTGTCGACGTGCCAGTAACGCGGTGAAATGGGTTGTTCTTGCGATGAACCTAAACGGTCTCGAATTGCTAGCTGACGGTACTTAACCAAGTCATCTTCGCGGGGGAGATCTAAAGTAGAAAGTGGATGCTGAGGTGAGGCAATCAATACTTGTTTTACGGTGGTGATATCGTACCAATCTAATGATTCAGATAAGGGTTTGACACGAAAAATAAACCCCATATCCGCTCTGCCTTCGTTTACCCATGTTGCAATATCATCTTGAGATCCATTCAAGATAGTGAGCTTTAACTCTGGAAAGCTATTGGCCAGCTTCTCGAATAAGGTTTCAAAGGTTTGGATCGGAACGGCCTCATCCATGGCGACCGTGAACGCGACAGGTTCACCTTTTGTCACCGACATGGCGCGTGAGTTCATGCGTTGGCACTGTTGTAGGATAGCTTTGGCATCAACGAGCATTTCTTTTCCCGCGTCGGTCAATACCGGCAACTTGGCACTGCGATCAAATAAATCAAACCCCAGATCCACTTCTAAGTTCGCAATTGCAGTACTGACGCGTGATTGCGCCTTGCCGAGCTTACGTGCTGCTGCGGAGAATGAACCGGCTTCGGCCGCCTCTGTGAAAGCTTTAAGTTGTTCGAGAGTCCACTGCATAGGAATATCTGCCATCTATCCGAATTTAGGATTGATTGTAACTTTTATCTATATCAAAACAACATCAAACTCGTTTATTACCCTTTTGCTATTTAAGTTTTTTTCTATGCATACTATTGATCTCAATCAGAGTGACTCCATCACCAAAACGTTTTGGCGCTTTACCCTGCCCGCGATTGCCGCGATGCTCGTTAATGGGCTTTATCAATTGGTGGACGGTATTTTTGTGGGGCACTACATTGGCGCGGAAGGGCTAGAAGCCATCAACATGGCATGGCCTGTGATTGCTGTTGTGGGCGGAATTGGGTTAATGATCGGCATGGGGGCGGGCAGTTTAGTGTCTATCTACCGTGGCGAAGGCAACCTGCACAAAGCGCGAAACGCGATGGCGACGGGGCTTACCTTGGTGCTCGGATTGGCCGTGGTCGCTTCGTTCTATTTATTTTGTTTCAGTGATGCACTGATTGAATTGCAGGGAGCCAGAGGAGCGGGGTATGGCTACGCCTCAGATTATCTGGGGGTGTTTCAGCTAGGTTCTCTCGCAACGGTTGCTGCGGGGGCGTTACCCTTTTTAATTCGAAACGATAACAGCCCTTTTGTTGCCACGTCCATGATGGTTGTAGGTGCATTGACAAATATCGTGCTCGATTACCTGTTTATTGGCGTGTTGGGTTGGGGATTGCAAGGCGCTGCAGTGGCAACCGTGTCCGCACAATTTGTCAGTGTCGCAATGGGCTTGGCCTATCTGCTTTCATCACGCTCGTTATTGGGAGTATTTCGTCACAAGATAACGTTGAGCTTTTATGATGCGAAACAGAGTTTGGTGCTAGGGTGTTCTTCGCTCGTTATGTTCATGTATTACGGCGTGCTGGTAGGCTTTCACAATCGTTTGTTTGCTGAGTATGGAACACCGATAAGTGTCGCAGCTTTCGCTGTTGTCGGCTATTTGATGACACTGTACTACGTGGTGGCAGAAGGCATTGCGGAGGGTATGCAGCCGCAAGTGAGCTTTTATCACGGCGAACAGTCATACACAAAGATTGTTAAAGTGGTCAAGCTGGCGACTTCCGTGTCCTTAGCCGCAGGGTTAATTTGGTTAGCGGTGTTGAATTTGTTCCCGGACGTCGTGATTGGCATGTTTAGCAGTGGCAATGAAGCGCTGGTGCAACAGGCAACGCAGGGCATTCGCCTGCATTTATCGGCAATGTATCTTGATGGGCTGATCATTCTTGCTTCAATGTATTTTCTGTCGGTGGGTAAAGGGGGGAAATCACTGGCTATTTCAGTCGGGAATATGTTGGTTCAATTCCCATTTTTGTATGTTTTACCCAAATTCTACGGTGTAGATGGTGTTTGGTTGGCGATGCCTATTTCGAACCTTGTTCTCGCATCAATGGTCTTGCCTGTGATGTGGCACGATATCCTTGCGCAGAAACGTAAGCAATGCGTTTCAACGCCTTTGGCCGCGTAGTTATCCCCGGTTGATTTCACGTCAAGCCGTTAAAAAAACAGGGAGTGAATGCTCCCTGTGCCGATTGAGTTTGAGAGACTAAAATTCACCCCATTCAATGTCATCATCATCTTCTTCGTCTTTTTCCTGTGGTTTCGAGGCTTTTGTCGGTTCAACTTTAGCTTGTCTGATTTTTTTGAAATTTGGTGTTTTAATGGCTTGATTGCTTTGGGAAACGGTGAAGAATTCCATCATCGCATTCATATCTTGCGCCTGAGATAGCATGCTTTCGCCAGCCGTTGCTGCTTCTTCGACGAGGGCTGCGTTTTGTTGTGTCATGGTGTCCATGCGTGCAACCGCGATGTTCACCTGTTCAATGCCGGAGCTTTGACCTTGTGCGGCATCGCTGATTTCAGCCATTTTATTGCTGACTTCTTCAACCATGTTGACGATTTCTTGCAGTGTCTCGCCGGATTCAGCGACTAAGTCCGCTCCGTCTTCCACTTTTTTGTTCGTATCGCGGATAAGCTCCTTGATTTGTTTCGCGGCCTCTGCTGAACGTTGAGCAAGGTTTCGAACCTCACCAGCAACAACGGCAAAACCGCGACCTTGTTCACCTGCACGGGCTGCCTCAACGGCTGCATTGAGTGCCAGCAAATTGGTTTGGAAGGCAATTTCATCAATGACGCCGATGATGTCTGAAATTTTGTTACTGGCCCCGCTGATTTGATCCATGGCGGTGATGGTTCTCATCACGACGTTGCCGCCTTCCCGTGCTTTGAGTCTTGCATCTTCACTGAGCTTATTGGCGACCTTCGCATTTTCCGCGCTTTGCTTCACGGTATCTGTCATGCTTTCCATGCTGGCTGCCGTCTCTTGTAAAGAAGTGGCTTGATCTTCAGTTCGCTGACTTAGGTCACGATTGCCAGAAGCGATTTCGTTAGAAGAGTTGGAAATGGTTTCCGATGCTCGGCGAATGTTACTAATAACCTGAGTCAGCCTGTCAATGCTGGCATTGGTATCGGCTTTTAACTGTCCAAAACGTCCGTCATAACGTTTCTCGATTCTTTGGGTAAGGTCGCCTTTTGCCATTGCACTTAGAATACGTTGCATGTCTTCCAGTGCAGCATCGGTGTTGTTTGTTAGAGAATTTAAGCCTTGAGCGAGTTTGTATAAAAACCCTTTTTTTCCGTCGAGCGAAAGTTGCTTTGAAAAATCACCGTGCGTGGCAGCTTCTATCATGGCATCAATTTCATGCTCGATGGCGACTTCAGCAGTGCGGTCTGTCCACTCGATGACAGTGCCAATTCTTTCGCTATTCTCGTCAATAATGGCATTGACGGTGATGGCCATAATGCGATTGCCGATAGGCATCTCCATTTCATGCGTTGCATCAAGATGCTCCAACAATTGTCTTTGATGAGCTGGGTTCTTGTGGAAGAAATCAATATTTTTCCCCAGGACTTCATCGGGGTTGAAATTTGGGATAATTTGAGAGAAATCGTCTCTTGCCTCTCTCAGTAGCGCTTTGGAAGATCGATTGAGATAGATGATGTCAAAGTTTCTGTCTGCAATCATGGTGTTGGTTGAAACATTGTCTAGCGCTTGACGAACCCGGGCATTCTCTTCCGCCTGAATTTTAGCGTCGTGTTCGAGCTCCGCTTTCATTCGCTCTGATGCTTCGACGTTTTCCAATGACGTGTTGGTCGCTTGCTTGATGGACAGTAGATCGCCACGAAGATCGGTTTCTATACGATGACTGAAATCACCTTCTGCTAGGCCTTCCATGACTTTTCGTATGTCACTGATAGCGGCTTGCATGCTGTCCATTAAAGTATTGAATGCGTTAGCCGCTTGGCCCAGCTCATCTTTGGTTTTCACTGCTACTCGACCCGAAAAATCGCCTGACAGCGCCACGGTTTCAAGGTTCTGAGTCAGCTCCAATATGGGACGCGTCACTGAGCGTGTGACAATGAGCGCTAAAATGGTGATAGCCACTACACCTATGATCAAGGCAATGGCAATCATATTCTTCATCACGCTGACTTGTCCAAAAGCCTCTGATTCGTCGATTTCGGCAATGAGTGCCCAAGTTGTATCGCCATAACTAATCGGCGTATAGGCCGATAGTACCGAGGTGCCTAAGTAATCCAGTGTCACCCCAAAACTGGTTTCGCCAGCGATGGCCTTCTCTGTTGCAATGGTCTTTATCGTGCCACTTTCTGGGTTTGCAAATGAAGAAAAAACGGAGTGCCCACTATCGGATAAATACGAATCTGAACGCATCAAATAATCAGGGCCGACAAGATAAGTTTCTCCGGTTTGCCCCATGCCTGTGCGTTGTAACATGATGTCGTTAATGGCTTCGACGGAAAGCTGCAACACGGCAACGGCGAGAATGTTTCCACCTAAATCTGTTATCGGCGCACCGATGAGTGCAATGGGCTCATTATTGTGCGGCGCATAGCGCTGATAATCTTGAACAGTAATGTCCTTGTTCGATAGCACTTTTTGAAACAGGGCAGCCAAAGGGCTGTCTTTCAACGGCCCAACATAGAGATTGCCGCCAAGGTCAGATTTTTTTTGTGCGGTGTAAACGACATGTCCTGTATCGGCTTGTATGATGAAAACGTCGGAATAGCCGTAAACACTGACATAGTCGCTGAGTGTTTTGCCGTTAATGTTCCAAATCTCTTCATATTCGTAGGTGTCAGTAGGGAAGGGCTCATCACGTTCCACCTCTTCATCGGCGGCATAGAACTGGAGTAGTTTTTGAATCTGTTTGGTGTCTTCACTGCTTGAAAGGATCATCGTGTCTTTGTATGCACGATCAAAATAGGATTCTATTTGATCTTTCTTCACTTCTCGCATACTCACAAGCTGAGCAAAGGCCTGATCTTGCAAAGCTGAACTCGACGTTGCCAGTGCTAAATACCCAACAATCAGAATGGGTAAAACACCAATCAACAAGAAAATGAGAAGCAGTTTTATTTTTAACTTTCCAAACATTCGATACCCTTTTTTCACCAACGAGCGCCCTAGAGGCATTCTCTCGCATGCCGTTTCATGGTGTCCGTTAACTTCATACAGAGGCTTACTTCACAGACCAATGTGACGGTGTGACCTCAATTTGCCACAGCGGCATGTTTGCCATCCTGAACGGGGAGTAATTTACGTTCCTGTTTACGGCTAATACTTTGTTTGGCGTTGGCACAAACAGCATGTATCCGTTGTTGTAGGCATGGCGCATGATTTTGTCAGATACATCGTCGAACGCTGGTGTTCCGGCGGACTCGCGGAACATTTTTTCAATGTACCCATCCATCGTGCTGTCTGGGAAAATGGTGCTCCACGCATTGTGTGTGCGATAGACAAAAAATGCCGACCATGGATGGTTGTAATACCAATCGTCATTACCCCAAACGAGCAGATCCCAGTCTTGAGTGTTCTTTTTTGCATTGGTTGTCAGCAGTTGGCCGAAAACATCTTTTTCACTCGACGTGATGGTGAAGTTGAGTTTTACACCGACTTTGCGTAAATCACGATCAATGCCTTTCCAGATGTACATAAAGCGATCTTGGGTATAAACATTAAGTTCAAGCCCATCTAAGGTCTTTTTTAGTTCATCGCGAATCGATTTAGGATCTTGGACTTCGGAATAGGCTTTGAGGTTTTTCACCACTTTATCAACGCCAGGATAAAGCGGGGCAGCAAGGGTTGGGCTTATCTGACCTTCGCCGGCGTAGTTCTTTTCCAGTAAGCGACGCTGGTCGAGTGCTTTGTTAAGAGCGACACGCACATCTTTATCTAATAGACGTTTATTGCCTGTTCTCATGTTGATGTGAATAGCGATATTGTTGGTTGAAGGGGCTGTAACGAGTTTTGCGAATCGTGACTGCTTAACGCGTTCTTTCTCGGAAAACGGTATCGGCATGATGTCTAGCGATGCATCTTTGTCGGTAGCCATCTCTAGCGCTTGATTTGAGTCAAGTTCGGTATAGACAGTGACGGTTTCAATTTTTGGAAATTCAGGGTTCCAATAATTTGGGTTGGCGACCAAGACGGCTTTAGGGGTTTGGCGATCACCTTCAATATACCCCTCTTTGAGAATGTAAGGACCTAAACCATAAAGACCCGGTTCAGCAAGATTGGGGCAGGTAGCCTTGCCATTCCAACCAAACTTATCGAGATACGTTTTTGTGTAGAACTGAATCCAAATCGCATCGTTCAAGAACTGGCCATATTTTTCTTTGAGGTGGAAGCGAACGGTGTAGTCATCGATTTTTTCTGCCCGATCGAAAACGGTATCGATTTTGGTGAACAGAAAAGGTTCTTCTTTGAAAAACTTCATGTTCATTAACACCGAATCGGCATTGAACGGCGTGCCATCTTGAAACTTCACACCCTGACGCAAATCGAACTCGTAGGTTGTGTCGTCGATCTGTCTGTGTGAAACCGCCATGTCGTAATCCCATCCTTGTTCATTATTGGCGGGTCTCAACAACGCGCCATTGATGGAATGCGAAATGTACAAGTAGGGCAGACTTGGAATGAACACTTTTAAATGTGACCCCGGTGTCGGCGCTGCCCATGACAATATGGGAGCCAGAACGAGCAACGAAATCATGCTCTTCACGATTAAACCTACAAGTTTCATATCAACACCCTTGCCCTATAGCGGGAATACTTAATAACAGTGATTGATTATCAGTTCATAAAAAAGTGTAGTTAATCAATGACTCATTTATGAAACTAATGGCGCTTATGTGAGCGGGTGTTTTCTATTTCACTGAAATTGCTGGGTTTATTTTTCTCTGGCTTTAAGGGTTTTCTGTAAAGTGAAGAGATACGCTTCGTTCGGGCTAGGAGACTCTTTTTTTGGCTAACTATCTGAAAAATAGAACGCATAAGGGTCTAATAAAACACTATGCTTGCTTGTGATGATAATGCCGCTAATTAGGAGAAAAATATGAAGGTTCTAGCTTTTGCCGCTTCAAGTAGTAACGCGTCAATTAACAAGCAGTTGGTCACCCACGCGGTTAGCATGATCGATGGTGCGGAGATTGAGGTATTAGATCTCAACGACTATGAGCTTCCTTTGTTTAGCATTGATCGTGAGCAGGAATTGGGTCAGCCAGAGAAAGCAAAGGTGTTTTTCGATAAAATTGGCAGGGCAGATGCGCTGGTGATTTCATTTGCAGAACATAATGGCTCTTACAGTGCTGCTTACAAAAACTTGTTCGATTGGACATCTCGTATTAATCAGAAGGTGTTTCAAGGCAAGAAAATGGTCATGCTGTCAACATCGCCAGGACCGGGCGGTGCCAAAAATGTACTTGCAGTTGCATCTACATCATGCCCTTATTTCGCCGGCGATTTAAAAGCGTCTTTGTCGATTCCGTCCTTTTTTGACAACTTTGATATGGAGGCGGGTGTGCTAACGAATGATGCTCTGTCCGCACAGCTTGCCGAAGCGATGAATACCCTACGTTAATCTACCCCGCCAACGGTTTTGGCGGCGTCAAACCCGCCTTTGTTACCGCCTCACATTTTGTTACACCTTAATGCTTTATAACTGCAATTCTGTCGCAATTTTCTGTGTCGTACAGCCTGCAGAAAGGATATTTTGGCATACTGGTGCTGGCTTGCCGCATTATAGAGACTGGTGTGACTCAATTGTCACAAACCTTATGTCTTATATTGGCTATGTTCTGAACACTATGACTATAAATTATCGCTATTCTTTTTTGCGTTTGGATCAATGCAAACAGGTTAAGTGAGGAGAGAAAAATGATTAAACGGAAGTTATTGCTTCCCGCGCTGATTAGCGCATCAGTGCTTGTTGGATGTGGCGGGCAAGAAGCTCAACAAAAAAGTGGTTTTTCACCTATCGTTGCAGTCCAATCTGCACAAGTGATTGATTATCAACCTCAGCAAACGTTTGTGGGTCGAACCCAAGCCGTAGAAGATGTGAGCATTGTTCCTCAAGTTTCAGGCTACTTAACCGCGCGTTATTTTGACGAAGGCGAAATGGTGCTCGAAGGTCAACGCCTATTTCAAATCGATCCTGCGATTTATCAAGCGAAAGTTGCCAGTGCTGAAGCCTCTGTGGCACAAGCAGAAGCCAGTGTGACCAATACCTCTTTGGATTTCGAAAGGGGTAAAGACTTGTTGCCTCGTGGCGGCATCAGCCAGTCAGAATTCGACCGTTTAACAGCAGTGAAGTTGCAAGCTGAAGCCGGGTTGAAGGCAGCCAAAGCGCAATTGCAAGCCGCTGAAACTGACATGTCTCATACCGAAATCGTCGCGCCATTCACTGGGCGTATCAGTGAAAGTTTGGCCAGCATTGGCGATTTGGTTTCTCCGTCTACGGGCGTTCTCACCACCATCGTTAGCCTTGACCCGATGCAGGCCTCATTTTCTATGAGTGAGAAACAACGTTTGGCAGCAGGTGCTGACAGAATGTCAGGAAATGGAGAAGGTGGCGTTAATCGAGTAGAAGTGCTTTTGAGTTTAGGTAACGGCAATGAGTATGAACATGCGGGCCAGTTAGACTACCTTGGCAACCGTATTGATACGAATACTGGCACCATTGCGCTGCGCGCAAAATTCCCTAACCCGGGTTATCGCCTACTTCCCGGGCAATATGTTGAAGTCATTGTGAAAGAAAAAGCCACCACGCCACACATTGTTGTGCCACGTTTGTCGGTTCAGACTGATTTGGAAGGTGATTTCGTGATGGTACTGAAAGAAGGGAACGTTGCTGAGCGCCGTAACGTGAAATTGGGTCCGCAAACCGATCAAGGTGTCATTGTGTTAAGCGGCCTACAAGAAAGCGAGCAAGTGCTGACCAAAGGCCTACAGCGTGTTCGAAATGGCATGACAGTTCGCCTTCAAGAGCAAGGGGCATAAGCTGATATGTTAAGTCGCTTTTTTATTCACCGCCCAAAATTTGCGCTGGTGATCTCCATTATTCTCACGCTTTCAGGTCTCATCGCGCTGTTGAACCTGCCTGTTGCTGAGTATCCTCGAATCAGCCCGCCTTCTGTGAGTGTGACCGCGTATTACTCAGGCGCCAGTGCTGAGGTGGTAGAACAAGCCATCGCAGATCCGATTGAAACCTCAGTCAATGGCGTGGAAAACATGATTTACATGTCTTCCAAAAGTGCTAACGATGGCTCTTACAGTCTTAACGTTACGTTCGATATTGGTACTGATCCTGACATGGCGCAGGTCAACGTACAAAACCGTGTTGCACAGATAGAATCGAAATTGCCACAAGAAGTGCGTCAGATCGGTGTGACAGTGAAGAAGCGTTCGCCGGATTTGCTAATGGTGTTGAACTTCTACTCTCCCGACGGTAAATACGATGAGCAGTTCCTCGTTAACTACATCAACCTAAATATTAAAGACCAAATTGCGCGCGTAAAAGGTATCAGTGATGTCAATGTGATTGGCGGCGGCGAATACTCAATGCGTGTCTGGTTGAACCCAGAAAAGATGGCGAACCTTGGCATCACAACCTCAGATGTGCGCTCTGTACTTGCGGAGCAAAACGTTCAGGTTGCCGCAGGTGATATTGGCGCCCCTCCATTTAACAATGCACAAGAGATGACGTTTAAGCTCGTGACACAAGGCCGTCTTAGCTCGGTGGATGAGTTTGAAAATGTCGTTGTGCGTGCAAATGCAGATGGCACCATGGTGTATTTGAAAGATATCGCCGATGTCTCACTGGGCCGTAAGTCATACACGGGTAACGGGAGTTTCCGTGAACAGCCAGCATCCATCGTGATCTTGAACCTGCAATCTGACGCTAACGCGCTGGAAAGTGGCGGTTTGGTGATGGAGCGCTTGTCGCAGCTTTCACAAAGCTTCCCTGAAGGGATGAGCTACGAGACCAGTTACGACACCACGCTGTTCGTCTCCGAGTCAATCAAGGGCGTTGTTGTCACGCTGATAGAAGCGATATTGCTGGTTATTGCCGTCACCTATCTGTTCCTTGGTAGCTTCCGTTCTACCTTGATCCCGGTTGTCGCGATTCCAGTGTCACTTGTTGGTACGTTCGCCATCATGCTGGCGGCGGGCTTTACCATCAACACAGTGACGCTGTTTGGTTTGATTTTGGCTATCGGTATCGTGGTGGATGATGCCATTTTGGTTATCGAAAACGTTGATACCAACATGGCAAAAGATCCGTCTTTGACGCCGCGCCAAGCGACATTGCTTGCGATGAAGGAAGTGACGGGTCCCATTATTACGTCGACCATGGTGTTGCTAGCGGTGTTCTTGCCAGTGGCAATGCTCCCAGGTATTACAGGGATCATGTACCGCCAGTTCGCGCTGACGATTTGTATCTCGGTACTGATTTCGTCAATCAATGCACTGACGCTATCACCTGCCATGTGTGCCTTGGTTCTCAA
This sequence comes from Enterovibrio litoreus, assembly GCF_045679545.1. NCBI lineage: Bacteria > Pseudomonadati > Pseudomonadota > Gammaproteobacteria > Vibrionales > Vibrionaceae > Enterovibrio > Enterovibrio litoreus. Next base: position 299,315 of record NZ_CP166195.1, on the reverse strand, counting down.
GCAAGGTAAAGACAATCACGCGCGTTGGTTTACGGCATTTAACCGTGGGTTAGAAAGCGTCACGAACAAATACGGCGCTATTGCGGGCTTCTTGGTGCGTAAAACAGCCGTTTTAGGTGTGTTGTTTATTGTCGCAGTCAGCGCGGCGGGCTATTTTGCCAAAACCACCTCAACAGGTTTTGTGCCGCAAGAAGATAAAGGCGTTCTGCTGATCAACATTCAGCTACCTGATGCTGCGTCTTTATCGCGAACTGAGGAAGTGACCAGCAAACTGAATGATATTGTGGTGAATGAACCGGGTGTTGAAGGGGCTACCGTTGCTAACGGCTACGCATTTTTGACAGGTGCTTCGGCATCAAACGGTGCATCAATGTTTGTGAAATTAAAGGATTGGGAAACGCGTCAAGCACTTGATGGTGATCATTCCTCGTTTGCCATCATCAACCGAATCAATGTGGCAGCCGCAATGCAATTGCCAGAAGCGATTGTCTTTACCATGGGCCCACCAGCTGTGCCGGGTATGGGACCTGCATCTGGCTTTGAGTTTGTGTTGGAAGATACGCTAGGCCGAAGCCGTGGTGATTTGGCTATGGTGTCACAACAATTAATGGAAGCTGCAAATCAGCAACCTGAGATTGCGAGTACGTTTAGTACGTTCCGTGCCAATGTGCCGCATTTCTACATTGATATCGACCGCGAAAAAGCCAAGCAACTGGGTATTCCTCTTTCCGAAATTTTCACGACGCTTCAAGGTAACTTGGCGTCGATGTATGTGAATGATTTCAGTTTGTACGGCAAGAGCTACCGAGTGACCATTCAGGCTGATGCGGATTTCCGCAATGACTTGGATTCATTGAATCGCTTCTATGTTCGTTCCAACTCAGGGGATATGATCCCGCTGGGAACCTTGATTGATATCGAGCAAGTGTTCGAGCCAGACGTGGCGTGGCGTTACAACATGTATCGCTCAGCGGTAATTCAAGGCTCACCTGCACCTGGCTATTCTTCGGGTGATGCGATTGCCGCCATGGAACGTGTTGCGGCGGAACTGTTGCCACAAGGGTACCAATATGAATGGACGGGCATGGCGTATCAAGAGAAGCAGGCTGGTAACTTGGCGATTTATGCCTTTGGTCTAGCGCTGATCTTTATCTACTTGTTCATGGTCGCGCAGTATGAGAGTTGGACCATTCCACTGGCAATTATACTGGTGGTTCCGGTTGCGACTTTGGGCTCGTTCCTTGCCCTTGCTGCAACAGGTACACCGCTGAACCTGTATGCGCAAATTGGTCTGGTTTTGTTGATTGCGATGGCGGCGAAAAATGCCATTTTGATTGTCGAGTTCGCGAAGAATGAGCGTGAGCAGAATGAACACCCAATCAATGACTCTGCGGTGATGGGGGGCAAGCTTCGTTTCCGTGCGGTGAACATGACGTCTTGGTCATTTATTCTGGGCATCATGCCACTGGTGTTCGCGAGTGGGGCGGGTAATATTAGCCAGAACTCACTGGGTATATCGCTGGCAGGTGGTTTACTGTGCGTGTTGTTGGCGGGTACGTTCTTTATCCCAGGCTTCTTTGCTTTCATTCAGCGATTGCGTGAGAAATACCACGGGGGTTCTACCAAGTTGGTTGAATTGGACGACGATAAATAACAAGACATTATTCTCTGGTCGCGCAAGTCGTTACCGAGTTTGATATCAAAAAGGCATCCTCGGATGCCTTTTTTGTTTTCACATTTGTCTGACAATTATTGATTGCATTCGCTGCTATTGGCGAATCTTAGCCAAACCAACCCTGACGTTGACGCCTCTCGTTTTTAGGGCAGATTGGCGATTTCTTCTGCCATATCAATCAATCGTCCCAATATGCGTTCACCATCGGCGCGAAGGCCATTATGCTCATATTCGTTGGTGATCCATGCGCGACTGTTCGGTATGTTCCGCAGTGTTTCACGTGAGTAATCCATTTCAACATACATATCATCTGCATATACTGCGCATGCAAGTGGCACAGTGTTCGCTTTGAGCGCGTTAACGTCATACAGCGCAGGCCAGTCTGATTTAGCAGCCAGTAGCTCCGCTGACCCTTTTAAAGACTGAAGAGTTTGAAGCTGGTCAAACATCCACGGATATACCATTTCTCCCGTAAACAAGAACGGTCTATTGGCTGAATAGTTAAACGCAGGATATTCCGCATTGCGAACACGATGCGCTGACCAATCTGATGATTGACCTTGGTTGTAAATCGGTTCGTGCAAGAACGCATAAATAGGGTTGGTCTGATAGCTTTGCTCTGCCAGCATCGCCTGCAAAAACGCATAGCTGAGAGCCTTGCCGTTACTGGTATTCTCGAAGGCGTCTTCAAGCAGATAGTACATTGGCAAATTCGCGCCACTTCGCCCAAGATTAATGCCGATTTGCTGGAATTGTTCCACCGTAAATAGTTGACCGTTCGGCAGATGAACGTCGTTTGTTACGAGGTGATCGGCGATCTCTTTGCAGCGTGTTTGAGCGCTTGGGAACTGCGCAAAGAAGGCCGCATTTTTATCCAGTACGCGTTGATAGGTGGCGCGATAAACATCATCGGCAGGGCGAGTTAACGAAGGTACGCCACCTGTAATGTATACCCGGTTGAGACCGTTTGGGTAGAACGACAAATAGGTGAGCGCGCAAAAACCGCCGAAGCTTTGGCCTAAAATGGACCAATTTTCAACGCCCAGTTGCTCACGGATGGCTTCCGCATCGCGAACGATATTGTCGGCGCGAAAATGTGAGATATAGTCTGATTGGTCGCTCGACGATAGGTCGGCAAGTGTCTGGTGTGTGAGTGGAGAGCTCAGCCCTGTGCCGCGCTGATCTAACAACAGCACACGGTACTGCCGCAATGCTCGTTTTAGCCAGCCATTTCGACCGTCAGGGCGTGGGGAAGGGAAACCTGGGCCACCTTGAAAGTACACCAACCAAGGCAGAGAATCGGCATCACGCTGGTGTTCGACCACTTCTCGAGCAAATACGCGAAGTGTGGTGCTGTTTTTGTCATCGTAATTTAGCGGTAAATCGAAGTGGTGCTGACGATAGAGTAAGCCATCGTCGATAAAAGTGTCTTGCATGACTTTTTCCTCTCGTCCTGACGGTATCGTCGCTGACGTCAATAACGTTCTGTTTACTAGGAGACAGTCGAGACGTTACTTGTTGAATTTCTGGCATCTAATTCTGATGTCATGATGAGTCTAGCAAGCGTATCACGTGCCTGATGAGTGCCTTCGTCGTTGAATTTAATACCCAACTGAATACCTTCACCGCTACTGGTCACCGTGACAACCTTGCCTTCAAACAAAATCGGCGTATCAAACAATGCGTTGATATTAAAGCGCACTGATTCGCCAGGCTCGATAAATTTGTTGTTCGCAATTCTTATTGCGCACCCACCTAAAGAGAAATCAGCGAGTTTCGCGAGCGTGTTTTTACCATCAATCTCCAGCTGCACAATGCGTGACACCGAGTAACGTGCAAATCTGCGCATTCGATGAATCCCAACAGAATCAGGAATGGCGATAGCAAGCATCTTCTCAGGCCGATGCATAACGCTCAAAATGTGCGATTTGAACGCGAATATTTCACCATATCGGGACGAAGATAGACCGCGAACCACCACTAGCCAGTCAGAAGGGTCGGCCAGCAACTTACTGAGTTCTGGATCACTCGGCGTTTCAAGAAGCAGATATTTTCTATCACGATAGCCAATGAGGCGAGAAGCGCCGCTAAAGGCTTTGATATTGTCTTTGTATCTAAGCTCAAACGTGAGAGCAGTACCGACTGGGATCGTCGGTAAAAAGGCCGAAGCCGCAAGCGTGTCGGTGGTCTTCATTCTGTTATACAAATCAAAATATTGAAGTGAGTCGCTGAGTTAGAAAATGCGCAAGCGTTCTTTAAATTTGCGACGCGTCTTTTGGAAGGAATGGTGCGTGTAAATGAACATTTAGTCAATAGAATGATTTTGGCACAATAGTTTGATTTATATGCAGTATCTCCTGGTTTTTATGGGTAATTAGTGGAGGGGTGGGAATGTTGCAGTTCCACTCATAATAGGTGGGATTAGCTTTTCGGCGTATTGCGATTGTTTATTGTATTGATATCGCACGCACCATTGGCGCAGGGGGCACAGCGTGATTTTCCGGTAAGTAACCATGAAATGCGGTAGCGGTTTTTTGCAAAAAATAGATAGGCTTTATCTGCAAACCAACGAATAACAGGCAAGCGTAGCAAGCCAATCCAGCGTTTCCTGCCCACCAACTTCCATGCGTGATGTGTTACGTCCAACCCCAACAGCAGTCTGCCATCGTCATATTTACCGTGTAAAACATTACGCGCTTTGTCGGGAGAGATGTCTGGGTAGCGATGTGTAAAATCTGGCGCGAGTATGTCTTCGAATGCTAACGTATCTCGGTGATTGAGTGCGCGAAGTTGATGCATTTCGGCGACACACAGTGGGCAACTTCCATCATAGAAAAGTGTGAACTTCATCTCGTGGTTTCCTTCGATAGCAGAGTGAAACATTTATTCAGTACATAGCAGTACGTGGTTGTTTTCTGTCCGGATCGCCACCATGTCATCTGTTGTTCAAAAAGCTAGGAGCATATCAAATGGAATTTTATCATGCATTTTTCACTTTAACGTTAGTGCACTTATTGGGGGCCGCTTCCCCTGGGCCTGATTTCGTGATGGTGTCACAACAATCACTCGTGCATGGGCGACGTTCGGGTTTGCTCGTGAGCCTCGGTATTGCACTTGGCCTTTCCGTCCATATTATTTATTCCTCTATTGGTCTAGCGACCGTGATCAGTGACTCAGCGATTGTTTTATCGGGCATGAAGTACCTGGCAGCGGCCTACCTGATTTATCTCGGCATAAAAGGGATTCGCAGCAAAGCCGCAGTGGGTGACGAGCAACTCGTCGAGGTGAAATCTCGATCTGCAGCAAAACTGATTGCTATGGGCTTTGTTTGTAATGCGCTGAATCCGAAAGCGCCCTTGTATTTTCTTTCTGTATTTACCCTCGTTGTATCTCCTGATATGCCCGTGTTTGAACTGTTTCTGCTTGGTGTGTGGATGATGTTCATTCAATTGGTATGGTTCAGTTCGGTCGCGCTGGTTTTGTCTAAGCCTTCAGTGCAAGCCAAGTTTAAACGCGTCGGGCATTGGGTAGACAGAGTGTTGGGCTCAGTGATGTTGGCATTTGGTGTGAAGCTTCTGTTTACCAGTACGACTAAATAGCCACTGATCACGGGCCAAAAAATGGACAAGGCGTAACTAACATGAATGTGAGCGCATTGTCGGCGAGCTACCAGTGCTTACAGCACGGCAGCCGTGGTGACAACGCCAATAAAGGAAGTTTATGGAAGACAATAAAAAGAAAGTACTCGTGTTATTTGCCCATCCGTCTCAGCGACGATCCGAAGTGAATGCGCCTCTTTTCAAAACCGCGAAGTCTATAGAAGGGGTGACAGCCGTGGATCTCTATGCTGAATACCCCACGTTTCATATTGATATTGATCGAGAGCAAGCGCGTTTGCGTGAGCATGATGTGGTGATCTTCCAATTCCCGCTGTACTGGTATTCAACGCCCGCCATTTTGAAAGAATGGCAAGATTTGGTGCTGGAATACGGTTTTGCTTACGGCTCAAGCGGTACGGCATTGCACGAGAAACACTTCATGTGCGCTATTTCTGCAGGCGGTCGCGAAGGCGCTTACAAGGCGGATGGTTTCAATCACTTTAAAATTCGAGAATTGCTCTATCCATTAGAGCAGATGGTGAACTTAACGGGCATGAAATATCTGGCACCCTTTGCTTTATTCGGTTCAAGAACTGCCTTAGAAGAAGGAAAGATTGGCCGACACAATGCGGCATATAAAAAGCTGCTGGTAGCGCTGGTTAACCATCAACTGAATGTGGATGTGCTCGCTAACATGGAAAAAATCACAGCCAGTTCGATCGATCTCGTTGTCAAGGAAGACATGGCATGACGGACATATTCCTAAAAGCATTCATTTACCTTGTTGCGGCCGTTATCGCCGTGCCTATCGCCAAGCGCTATGGTTTGGGGTCGGTGCTCGGCTATTTGATCGCGGGCGTGATCATTGGGCCGCTGACAGGGCTAGTAGGATCGGAAACTAACACCATCCAGCACTTCGCAGAATTTGGCGTCGTCATGATGCTGTTTCTTGTGGGGTTGGAGCTTGAGCCAAAAATGCTCTGGGCGATGCGAAACCGTCTGATGGGATTGGGCGGGCTTCAAGTGGGTATCACCGCGGCTGCTGTGATGGGCATTGCGTTGGCCTTTGAGCAACCTTGGACCATCGCGTTGTCCATCGGCTTGATTTTTGCTTTGTCATCAACCGCTATTGTTTTGCAAACATTCAATGAAAAGCGGTTGACCAAAACAGAAGGTGGACGGAACGCTTTTTCTGTCCTGCTGTTCCAAGATATCGCCGTGATCCCAATGCTGGCATTTATTCCATTGCTGGCGCTTCCTGAATTAGTTGAACAAGCGCAGCATGCCGCTGCGTCTGCTGCTGAGCATCATGAACAAATGAGTTTAGTGGCGGGCTTGCCGGGTTGGGCGGTTGGTTTGGTGATACTGGCCTCCATTGCCGGTGTGGTTGTCGGTGGACACTATTTAAGCCGTCCGCTACTGCGCTTTGTTGCGAGCTCTGGCCTACGTGAGATATTTACCGCCACGGCATTGATGTTGGTGATTGGTATTGCGGCACTGATGAGTCTCGTTGGGCTGTCGCCGGCGTTAGGAACTTTCCTCGCGGGTGTGGTGCTGGCGAACAGTGAATTTCGCCATGAATTGGAATCAAACGTCGAGCCGTTTAAAGGGTTATTGCTCGGATTGTTCTTCATCACCGTTGGGGCAGGTATCAACTTTGGCATTTTGTTTGAGGACTTCTTTGTCATTATTGGCCTGACGATTGGGCTGATGGTATTGAAAGCCTTTGTACTGCTTTTCCTGACGCTGATATTTAAAATCAGAGGCTCGGCACGTTGGTTGTTTGCATTAAGTCTCGCGCAAGCGGGTGAGTTCGGCTTTGTGCTACTGAGCTTTTCTCTTCAAAACCATGTGTTACCAGCTGAAACCGCGCAAATGTTGTCGCTGGTGGTGGCCATTTCGATGTTCCTCACACCGGGCTTGTTTATTCTTTATGACAAGGTGATTTTGCCGCGCTACGAGAAAGTCTCGAACGACAGAGAAGCGGATGTTATTGACGAAAAAGGGTCGGTGATTATTGCGGGTGTTGGCCGTTTTGGTCAGGTGGTGAACCGATTACTGACGGCCAATGGCGTGTCAACGGTTGTGCTCGATCATGAAGCCACTCAGGTAGAAAATTTGCGCCAAATTAATGTGAAGAGTTATTTTGGTGATGCCACTCGGCCAGATCTTCTGCACACTGCCGGTATCGAAGAATCGGCATTGCTGGTGGTCGCCATGGACAACGAGGAAACCACGACCGAGCTTGTCGAATATGTTAAGCATACCTATCCCCATGTAAAAGTGCTCGCACGTGCGTTTGACCGTGGACATGCGTACAAACTTCGACATGCGGGGGCAGATTTTGTGATCAAAGAAACCTATCACTCAGCACTGGAAATGGGCGCAGAAGCGCTTCGTACACTTGGGTCTCATCCCTTCTTGGTTGAACAGCAAAAAGCAATGTTCAACGAAATCGAAAAACAGAGCTCAGAAAAGCTTTACCAAAGCTGGTTGGGTGGCGAAGAGTCACAAACCTACGACAACCATTTTCAACATCTATTTATTGAGCTGGAAGATACTATTCGCGATGCGATGGGGGCTGACCGCATGGATAAGCACGGTCTCACTGAGCGTGAATGGACACCGCCGCCGAAGGGATATATTGATGAGTTTGTCACACCTTCTTCCGATGAGCAGCCGAATGATAAGTCGGACGGACAGGGGAAACCTGCGTAATGCTGCTCGTGCCATTTGAAGTAGCAGATGCATTGAAACTTTGTGGCTGGATATCAAACGCGAAGGATAACTACTTATGGGGTGGTCCTGCGTTTGATTTTCCACTCACGGTTGAGCAGATCACTGCGCACTTGGCAAAGCCCGAGGTGCGCCCCTTTCTCTTTCTTCATCAGGGCGAAGCGGCAGGATACATTGAGCTCTACCGTGTGTCTTCTTCTGAATATCGCCTATGTCGGGTGCTCATTGCGTCGGAAAATAGCCGTGGTAAAGGGTGGGGGAAAGGAATGATATCACTGGCGTTGAGTGTGGCATTCGAAGACCCCAAGATCACGATCGTTAGCTTGGCTGTGTTTGAGCACAATCAGATCGCTATCGGTTGTTACCGTGCGTTGGGTTTCCATGTAATGAAAAACGAGACTAAAACGCGGGAGTTTCAAGGAGAGGCATGGATACTACTGAGAATGCAAAAACATCGTTAGATTAAGAAGTGTACTATCCATTCCGCTAAAGTGTGATGCTCCTTCCGTTTATATTCTTGTCGCCATAAAACATCATATTTTTTTGTTGTATATCAAAATATTCAGAATACGATGCCCGCGTTCCACAATTATCGGCAAACTGTTTGAAAAAACAGGACGCAAAGCTTCCGGTCTAAGAGGGTTCTCCATCTAATGGGAGAACACTTATGATAGCGGGGTTGCCATTTTCAATGTTGAAAATGTCCTCTTTTCGTCGTCTGTCCGTGCTGTGGGTGAATAACAATAAAATCACTCAGGAAGTACATACATGCTCAAGTTACACACGTCTCTTTTACCTGTTGCTGCACTATTTAGCGCCAGCGCAATGTCTCACGGGTACATTAGCGCCGTTGGTGGCGATCTGGCTGGCCGCGCAGCGCTATGCAAATACACCTCAGAAGCCGGTGAAAAAAATACCGATTGTGGTCAAGTACAGTGGGAACCCCAAAGCGTGGAAGGGCCAGAAGGCTTCCCTGAACTCGGCCCTGAAGATGGCAAACTGGCAAGTGCAGGTTTAATTCAATTCTCTCCGTTGGACGAGCAAACCGCTTCACGCTGGGTGAAACGCTCCATTGTTGCGGGTCAAAATGACTTTGAATGGACCTTCACGGCAAACCATGTGACACGCACTTGGAAATATTACATCACCAAGCCTGATTGGAACGTGAATCAGCCGCTAGCACGTGCTTCGTTGGATCTGAACCCATTCTGTGTGGTGGAAGGAAACATGGAGAAGCCACCGAAAACGATGGCTCATTCATGCAACGTGCCTGCTCGTGAAGGATACCATGTGATTTTGGCTGTTTGGGATGTGGGCGATACTGCTGCGGCGTTCTATAACGCAATTGATGTGCAGTTTGATGGCGAACAGCCTGTGCTTCCAAATTGGCAACAAGCCGGTCAAATTAACCCTGGTATGAATTTGTCAGCAGGCGACGCGGTATTTACTCGTGTGTTTGACAACGACGGTGAGCGACCTGAGCTGTCAACGAATTGGGTAATTGAAAGCGATAAAGCTGGTGTAGCAAATACATGGTCACACGACCTTGCAGCGAAGATTAACCAAACGAATAGCCTGATCAAGGCTGGTAAGCGTGACGGCGATAACACGTTCGTGCCTGTTTTTGGCGCAAACCCCATTTACCTCAAAAAAGACAGTGGTTTAACCCGTGTGGAAGTGGGGTACGACATTGCCTCGCCTGAGCCTAATTACGGTGTAACGATTGATGGGTTGGCAAAGGAATACATGATCTCTGACGATGCGGTTGAGCTCGATTTTAGCGTGACAGCATCGGGTGATATCACCGTTGAAATGACCGTTTATAACCACGCACAAGATGCTCTAGCATACGAGAAAATCTCAATGCTAGATGGTTCGTCCGAAAACGTGAACATGGCATTGACGCGTGTGAATGCTGGACACCACATGTTGGTTTCTCGCGTAAAAGACAAGGAAGGGAATTTGGTTGAACAGCAAACCGTCGATTTCCACCTTATTGAAAAAAGTGACCAGTGTGGCGCTGATCCCGATGCGATGAACCACCCAGCATGGGATGAAACCACCACCTACACCGGCGGCGAAAAAGTGAGTTTCAATGGCTTGGTGTGGGAAGCAAAATACTGGATTCAAGGCTCAGCACCAGAAAACAGCGATGCATGGAAATTGATCAGTGCGTTGCCAGTGGCATGGACATCAGGTAAAGCATATCTGGCGGGTGAGCAGGTTTTGTTTGAAGGTAACCTGTATCAGGCTAAATGGTGGGTCAACAGCAGCCCAGTTTCTGCACCAGAAGCGTGGACGAACAAAGGCCCATTTGACTGCGTTTAATCGCCATGTTGGTTGATACGCAATAAAAAAAGCCTGATGCGACTATCGTGTCAGGCTTTATCATTTATGGGCATATTGCAAGTCGACAAGCTACAGCGGTCGTCTTACCATTCAATGCTAATTGGTGTGCCTACTGGCACCATGCTCAAGAACTCATCCATTTCTTCGTTGGCAATTGCGATGCAGCCATCTGTCCAATCTTCACCACGGCTTAGGCTAGGGTGAGGGCCTGCTTCGTTTTTTTGACCATGGATCATAATTTGACCACCAGGGTTAACACCCAAAAGCTCAGCACGCGCGAGATCGCGATTGTTAGGATAATTAATACGAATTGAACGATAGAAGCGGGATTCTTCGTTAATGAAGTCCAGTATATAACTGCCTTCTGGCGTTCGCTTATCGCCTTCACGTAGCTTATGGCCTTTTGGATTGGCCCCCAGCGCAATGGGATACCATTTAACGATCTTGTCGCCTTGGATCAGATACATTTTTCGGGTGGATTTATCCACTTTAACCAAATCAATACCAATCACACTGAGTGTTGCTTGCGCTGGTAACGCAAGGACAAGCGTCAGCAGTAAAAGGCACCATGACGTTTTACTAAGGTTTCGTTTCATCGCTTCCATTTCAAGTCAATCAATTGTAAGCCCTTTCGTCCCACAGCATCCCTGCGCTAAAAATTGAGCATCACTGTTTAATCCGATTGGCATTGATAGCAATCCATTCTCAATTTGGCCAAGTGTGTATTCCTAGAAATAATATTTTATAAGATTAGCAGAACGGTACTCGCAAATTGATTGGCCCACTCCCGCTCAATAAACGTAATGCCAATTTTTGCAGAACCACTACTCTGACATGACGTCAATGCATTGATCCCACGTATTTTGCGACGTGTTGAGGTGAGACTTTGCGCTGCTGTCATAAACAGCATCAATCACTTCATAAGGTCGAGTCTGTTTATAGCTTGCAAACGCAATGTACGCGTCTAACTTGGGTGTGCCTCGTTGTTTCAAATCATAAGCCCCTCCCGCCACTATGGCTTTCTGCGCACAAAAGCGGGCGATTTCCTGGCGCTGTGGCGCAATTTCAGCCACTTTCAGCGCACATTGACTGAACAGGTTCACCGCATAATTCCAAGCGCTATCAAAATCTGTGTTATAGATTCGCTCGACAGCATTTACTTTAATCTGGGCGGAAGGGTCAGAGGCGTAGCGTTCAATCAGCACCTGCTTTGGACGCTGTTTCAATTTTTCCGATGCAATGAAGTAAGCGTTATCAGCAAGTTCTGTGCAATACGCCAGTTGAATCACTTCTTTCTTGGAATACAACTGAATGGTTTTTAATGGTTCGGGCTGAGAAGAGCAGCCAATAAGCGACATTGCAAAAAGCACGTAACCGAATAACAAACGAGTCGGGACCATCATACATCCTTATTGATAGGGGGCGATTCGAGGCAGTGAAATCAGAGGGGAAATTATACCGTTGTGAGTTCGCTGTGGTTGTTCTCATATTGAGATCTTCCTGACGGCGATGCTGTTTGATAAGTGTCTAAAACACCCGCTTTTATCTTATGGCGCTGAGTATATTCTTGAAGAGGCGCATGAAGAATTAATGTTAATTGTTGTTGATTTTTTGAGTGGATTTGTTGATTTCGTGTTTTTTAATTGATTGATATATATTGAATAAATAGAGATAACTATGAACGGTTGATTGTTGACCTCAACAAGCGGGATTACTGGTCATAACCATGAAAATCTCTGATTGGAGCTAGTTTTGGTGCTTTCGTATACTCTGGGCGTCGATGGGTAAAAACATTGACCATTACTTATATAAAGAGGCCGAGTAGAGAGCACGATGATAGATTTTTGGCCATTAATTGGCATTGTTGTAATTACGGTAGGGTTAGCGTTAAAACTCAATACTTTACTGGTCATTTTGGTTGCGGGTGTCGCAACTGGTTTAGTCGCAGACATTGCGGTAATGGAAATCTTGTCGATCTTAGGTCAATCCTTTACTCAAAACCGCTATATGTCTCTTTTCATTCTTATCTTACCAATGATTGGTATTCTTGAACGTTTTGGCCTTCGTCAGCGTGCAGAAGCTTTGATTGGCTCGATGAAGAAAGCATCAGTCAGCAAGATTTTGATGACCTACTTACTGTTGCGTAAAGTCACCAATGGCATGGGCCTGAGTATCGGTGGCCACCCATCTATGATTCGTCCGTTGATTGCACCTATGGCGGAAGCCGCCGCAGAAAAAGCCTCCCCCAATCTATCAGATGAAAAACGTCAGTCGATTCGTGCGTTATCAGCGGCGAGTGAAAATTTTGGCAACTTCTTTAGCCAACTGCTGTTTATCGGCACAGGCGGCATTCTTCTTATCAAAGGCGTAATGGCTGATAACCAGCTCGACGTGAAGCTTGAAACCATGGCTTTGTGGGCACTGCCAACCGCCGTTGCATCGTTTGTGCTGTTCGTTGCCTTCAGCAAAATCGTGGAAGTGCGTCTTCTCAAATCATCGACCAATCAAAGTGCATCAGCGACTGCAAACGCTGACGCGCAAAAAGAAGGGCAATAACCCATGTTAGAGTACATATATCAAACCACGGGTTTATTGCTGTTAGCGTTCTCGCTGCAAAGCTTCCTTGATAAAGAAAACCCAAAACGCATCGGTAGCGGCTTGTTTTGGCTGATCTATGGCATGACATTCCTGTTTGGCGCGATGATCCCGAACTGGGTGACAGGCCTTATGGTATTGGCGCTTACCGCGCTGGCGGCGGGTGGGTTTATGGGCGTGGGCAACTACCGCACCACTACCGAAGAAGAGCGCAAGCACACGGCATCCGTGCTTAAAAACAAGCTGTTCATTCCAGCTGCTATCGTGCCTGTCGGCACGGTTGCTATCAGCCAGTTCACGTCACTCGGCGCACTGGTTGGCCTAGGTCTCAGCTCTATTGCTGCTATCGTTGCGGCGTTAATGATCACCAAAAGCAAGCCGATGCACAGCCTTAACGAAGGACGTCGTTTGATCGACTCCATTGGCTGGGCTGCTATTTTATCGCAATTTTTAGCAGCGTTAGGGTACTTGTTTAATCAAGCTGGCGTGGGTGACACTGTGGCGCAAATCGTCAAAATGATGATCCCTGAGAACATGCTGTTGGTGAACGTGATTGCTTACTGCGTAGGTATGACCATTTTCACCGTGGTGATGGGTAATGCGTTTGCCGCGTTTGCCGTGATCACAACTGGCATCGGTATTCCATTGCTGATACTCGAAAACGGCGGCAACGCAGCCATCGTAGGTGTGCTGGGTATGCTCTCCGGTTACTGCGGCACGCTCATGACGCCAATGGCTGCCAACTTTAATGTCGTACCTGCTGCGTTACTTGAATTGAAAAATAAACACCACGTTATTTTGATGCAGGTGTTTCCTGGCCTGTGCATCTTGGCGTTCAACATCTTCGTTATGTATAGCTTTGCATTCTGAGAGTAGTAGTGATGAGAAAAGTATTGATTACAGGCTTCGAGCCTTTTGGTGGCGCGTCAATCAACCCTGCATTGGAAGCGGTTAAGCAACTTGATGGCTTGCAACTTAATGGCGGAAAAGTGGTGACTTGTGAAGTACCAGTGACGCGTTACGACGCGATTAAAGCGATCACTAAAGCGATTCAAGCACATAAGCCATCGTTTGTGATTACCGTGGGTCAGGCTGCGGGTCGAAATGCGATTACGCCTGAGCGTGTTGCGATTAACATTGATGATTTCCGCATCCCAGACAATGGCGGCAACCAGCCAATCGACGAGCCAATTGATGAAGATGGCCCTGATGCGTATTTCAGTACCTTGCCAATCAAAGCAATCACTCGCGCCATGCAAGAGAAGGGTATTCCATGTACCGTGTCTAACACGGCGGGTACGTTTGTCTGTAACCATGTTTTCTATGGTGTTCAACACTTCTTGCGTGACACGGATATTGGACACGGCTTTATTCACATTCCATTGCTACCTGAACAAGCGGCAGCGACAGATCAGCCGTCAATGTCTCTTGAAACCATTGTGGAAGGCTTGAAAGTGGCTGCACAAGCAACACTGGATAATAAGCACGACATCGCAGTGGGTGCGGGGAAGATTTGCTGAGGCAAGTCGGTCAAACGCATGACCAAAAAGAACAGTAAAAAAGAAAAACGCTGGGCAACTGCCCAGCGTTTTTGTATTCGCTGCTTTTTAGAATGCCAGAACACATAACGGCGAAGTGTGCTTTTGCGTTAGTCAACGGTTGAAACTGTTACCTGGGCGTTGCCAACGCCTACTGATCTGAGTTTATCTCGATCAAAGCCTGTTAAGACAGAGACCGCGCCAGCTTGCAAATAATTATTAATTGAATAATTAATAATTATTGTGGTTAAGAAATAGCCTGCGGAACATTTTTGAGAAGTCTATTTTTTGGACTGAATGGATCAAAAAAGCCGCTCTGTTGAGCGGCTTAAAGTTCATGATCTTATGTAAAATTCGGCTTATTCGCCGGTTTTTAAACGCAGGAAGTAGTTTTCGTACTTCTCGGTCAAATCACCCACCGCGTCTTGCCACTCTCCACGGTCGATATCTTCTTGTGGCGGGAAAAGTGTTGGGTTGTCTTTGTAAGCCGCATTCGATTTCTCAACTGCAGTTAGGTAACCCGTGTCTGCACTGATCTTTGCTGAGATCTCTGGACGTAGAAGGAAGTCGATCATTTTATGTGCTGCTTCAACGTTCTTTGCGTTCTTTGGAATAGAAAGACTGTCTACCCAGAAGATACCGCCTTCTTTTGGCCACACGAGTTCGATAGGCAAGCCTTCGCGTTGCGCTGCTGCCGCTGAGCCATTCCACAACATACCAAGCCCCACTTCACCTGATAGGTAAGGGTTTGCTGGGTTGTCTGAATTGAACACCAATACGTTTGGCATCAGTTTTTTTAGCTCTTCGTAAGCTTCGTCGATCTGTTTTGGATCGGTCGAATTGCCTGAATAGCCAAGTTTACGCAATGCAATGTGGAACACCTCGCGGGTGTCGTCCATCAGCATGATTTGACCTTCCAACTCTGGATTCCAAAGATCAGCCCAGCTGGTGAAATCATCAGGGTTATACATGTCAGTGTTAACGGCTAAACCTGTCATCGCGATAACGTGAGGGATAGAGTAGTCGTTGTTTGGGTCGAATGGCTTGTCGAGGTAGTTTTTGTCTAGCTCGGTGAAGTTGTTCAACTTAGAACGGTCGATTTTCTGCAACATACCTTCGTCGCGCATTTTTGCGACGAAGTAGGTAGATGGCACTACCAGATCATACCCTTCAGGGTGCGTCTTCATTTTTGCATACAGAGTTTCGTTTGACTCGTAGGTTGAGTAAATCACCTTGATACCAGTTTCGCGCGTGAATTGCTCTAGCAGTTCCGTCGAGAGGTAGGGCCCCCAGTTTGCAAAAATAAGTTGATCGTTTTCTGCTTTAGCAGCAGTAGTGAACATAGCCGCTGCACATGCAGCGCCGGCCAGAATCGCAGACCATTTCTTCATTGGTGTTATCCACTCCAAAGTCCCGTGTGTCGGGAGCATTCATACAGCAAGAACAGAACCATTCTCTCTTGCCTGGTTTCGGAAAGTTGACGTCATTTCCATAATTTAGACGCTTCACGTTACCGCCTTTTAACGCTGGCATTGTGAAAAGTCGCGGGATAGTACCGATGAAATCGGCAACTGGCAACACAAATGCTACAGAGCGAATACCAAGGGGCGATACGGTATAAATAGCGACGGTCAGTATCCCGCGTGTTTGGTGTTTTATTTCCCCATAATAGGCCGGATGCCGTAGCAAACGATGCAGATAAGAAGCCACTATGAATTTTAGGAACGATACGAAAAGTTGGGCAAAAGTTGTGTCGTTGAGAGGAAGATGTGTGTCGAGATTTCACTCATTGAAAAAGACGTTACTGGTCATTTAACGGTGTCATCATTTCGATGCATCATTTTATCTACTAACGCGCATTATGCGTGTTACATCTTGGCGAATTAACGTGGTAACGGTGGCATTAATTAACATCGACTTTTGCACCTATAAGTACTGTGAGGTGCCCGCCATTTTTCCTATGTTAATAGGTCGAAAATAGACCGTACTACCGATTTTTGAAAGGACTAATGGCATGTTGTACTTGGAGTTTTTGTTTCTACTGCTGATGCTTTACATCGGCTCTCGATATGGCGGTATTGGCTTAGGTGTCGTGTCAGGTATTGGCTTGGTGATTGAAGTTTTTGTCTTCAAAATGCCGCCGACATCGCCGCCTGTTACCGTGATGCTCATCATTCTGGCGGTTGTGACTTGTGCGTCTATCCTAGAAGCGGCAGGTGGTCTGAAATACATGCTTCAGGTAGCTGAACGTGTACTGCGTAAAAACCCCAAACGCGTTACTCTTATCGCGCCGTTTGTCACCTATACCATGACCTTTTTATTGGGCACCGGCCATGCAGTGTATTCAATCATGCCTATTATCGGCGATGTGGCACTGAAAAACGGTATTCGTCCTGAGCGCCCAATGGCGGCATCTTCTGTGGCGTCTCAAATCGCCATTACCGCGTCACCACTCTCGGCGGCCGTGGTTTATTATCTGGCACAGATTTCAAACATTCAGACTGAATTGACGCTGCTTTCAATTCTTATGGTGACCGTTCCTGCGACCTTGTTCGGCACCTTATTGATGTCACTCTATAGCTTGAAACGTGGAAAAGAGCTAGATGACGATCCTGAATATCAAGCGCGTTTGGCTGATCCAGAGTGGCGCGAACGCATCTTGAATACCACAGCAACATCCCTTGATGAAACCTTGCCCAAGTCGGCACGCAACGCGGTACTGATCTTCCTTTTCGCTATCTTGACCATTGTGTTTATCGCCATGTTCCCTGAGGTCAGAACCATAGTCGAAGGTTCGAAGCCCATCAGCATGTCAGTGATCATTCAAATGATGATGCTGTGTTTTGGTGGCGTGATTTTGCTGGCAACGAAAACCGACCCACGGAACGTGCCTAACGGTGTAGTGTTTAAATCCGGCATGGTGGCGGCGATTGCCATATTCGGTATTGCTTGGATGTCTGATACTTATTTCCAATACGCCATGCCTCAATTCCAGTCAGGGATTGTTGAAATGGTTACGGATCACCCATGGACATTTGCACTGGCGCTTTTCATTGTGTCTGTGGTGGTGAACTCGCAGGCTGCAACAGCCCGTATGATGTTGCCTGTTGGTTTGGGGCTAGGTTTAGAGCCTGCATTGCTAATCGGCCTTATGCCTGCGGTGTATGGTTATTTCTTCATTCCTAATTACCCGTCAGATATCGCGACCGTTAACTTTGATACATCGGGCACAACCAAGATTGGTAAATGGTATTTCAACCATTCATTCATGTCAGTGGGTTTGATTGGCGTTATTGGGGCGTGTTTGTTGGGCTATGTGCTGGGGCAAATGTTTATCGCTTAGTATCTCGCTTTCTAGTGGAAGCAAAAACGCCCTCATCAGAGGGCGTTTTGCATTCATGTCTCGGAAACTAGGCCGTTAGATGCTTTGATTCAACCAAGCAGTAAACTCAGATTGCGGCAATGCTCCGTTGATCTGGTTCACCACCTTCCCGTCTTTAAACACCATGATGGTCGGGATGCTGCGAATGCGGTATTTCGCGCCGAGCGCTTGTTCTTGTTCTGTATTCACTTTGACGAAAATGACATCATCGCCTTTGTTTGCCGCAGTGGATTCGAATATTGGACCAAAGCTTTGACAAGGACCACACCACGGCGCCCAAAAGTCAATGACCACAGGTTTGCCAGAAGCGATGAGCGCATCCATGTTGGCTTCAGTGCCTTCGATCGGCTTACCGTTGATCAGTGATGATTTACACACGCCGCAGGTTGGAGTGTCCTCAATGCGCTCTGCTGGAATGCGATTCAGTTTTTGGCAGTGGGGGCAACGCACCGTTAATGTACTCATGGTTAAACCTTTCCTGTGTTTTGTTTATGGTTGGTAGCCTAAACCTGCCGTTAAGAAAATACCATTGGGTTGTACCAATGATTTTAATAGTAATTACCTATCAACATGAGGTGGTGAAACCTAGCTAAGTGTCGGTTAAGGCGGTATCACATGCTTTCTTTTCTGCTTCTTCTAGAAGTTCAGTTGTGCTTAACGACGAAATACAAAGATCGAAGAAATCATAAGCCTGGGGCGATATGTAACGGTCACGCAAGCGAAATATGCCGATTTGTCTTTCAACGTAAGGGGAAGAAAGAGGCAGCCAGCAAAGATGCTCCGCATTTTCCGGGAATGCTAATTTCGGTAAGGTGGTTATACCAATGCCGAGCTCGAGTACCGAGAACAGCGAGGTGATGTTTTCCACGCTATAAAGCGCATTGGCAGCAAGCGTGTTGGCCGGCGTTGGCTCTAGCAATGAACAGGTTCCATTTTTAACAAACGGATAGGGTTGCAAGGTCTGCCAATCGATAGGTGTTTTGCTGGAGGCCAATGGGTGGTCTTTCAGGCAAACGACGCCCAATGGATCAGTCATGAGCAGGGTGAACTCAATACGCTCATCTTGAATATGCAGACAATTTCCCAGTGCCAAATCCACATCTCCCGCCAACAGGCGGGCTTCCACCCCCGCGGCATTATCGTCGATAAGCGCAACTTCTACCTTGGGGTGACTTTCCGTGTAAGTGGCGAGAATGCCCGGGATCAGTTTGGCGGCCACCGAGGGCACGCTAGCAATACGCACTTGACCGAGTTGCCCGGCTGCGGCAGCGCGTAGGTCAGAATTGAGATCGTCATAGCGTGCGAGAAAATCATTGATCTTCGGCAGGCAAAATTCGCCAAATGGCGTGAGTTTGGCTTTGTGGCCTGAATCAAACAAGGTTTGTCCCAGAATCTTTTCGAGCTCTTTCACCGAGGTGGATAGCGCTGCTTGAGATCGGTTCGCCTTAGACGCTGCCGCACGAAACCCGCGCTGCTCCGCAACCAAAGAAAAATGTTTGAGTTGTTGAAGCTTAATGTCCACGCCTGTGTTCCTTCTCCGCTGTCGCCTGTCCTCTAGTGATAAATAAAACTGAACAATTGTCAAAAATTAACCGTTAGATTTATCAGTTATTGTGAGGCAGGATTTAACCAATCATTAACAAGTAGCCAGTTCGACAAGGAATGTCATGTCAGAATTTCCGACAAATAAGCACGGGATCTCAGCGGTGAAAACGGATCTTTTTGCCTCTAAATCGCCATTGGAATGGGCTGTAACGCACAACGGGACGCTTTATACCGCGCAAATTCCTATTGATGCAGCCGGCAATCTGGTGGAGGGCGGTATTGAAGTTCAAACGCGTCAAACCTTGGATAACCTGATGCACACACTAAGGTCGGCGGGCGTAGACAGCGATGCCGTATTGCAAGTGCTGATCTACGTGACAGACAGAGATGATTTGCCCGTTGTGAATCGTGTGTATGCGGAATATTTCAATGCGCCTTATCCGAATCGTGCCGCCATGGTGATTGCTGGGTTAGCGCGGGAAGGTATGCTGGTTGAGTTGGTGGTGTATGCCGCCGTTCCTCAGTAATTATTCTGAAAAAGCATTGTCCCCTAAACACACAGGGAATGGATGAAAGGTCAAGGAGTTACACATGACACCAAACAGCGAAAACGCACTCTACATCGGCGGTGAATGGCAGCAAGGTGCTGGCACCATCACCAATATCAATCCATCAAACATTCATGAATCACTGGGTGATTTTGCGCAGGCGAGTAACGCACAGGTCAAACAGGCGATTGCTTGTGCCCGTGAAGCGCAGCCGATTTGGGAAAAAACGCCGCTAGAACAAAAGCAAAAAGTGCTGCAAAACATTGGCGATGAATTGATTGCGCGTTGCGATGAGTTAGGGCGTTTGCTGTCTCGCGAAGAAGGAAAGCCGTTCGCAGAAGGCCGAGGAGAAGTGTATCGCGCGGGTCAGTTTTTCCATTACTACGCGGCGGAAGTGCTGCGTCAAATGGGGGAAACAGCCGAGTCAGTTCGCCCTGGTGTTCAAGTAGAAATCACGCGTGAAGCGGTTGGTGTTGTGGCGATTATTTCCCCGTGGAATTTCCCGACTGCTACCGCATCGTGGAAGATCGCACCTGCCTTGGCGTTTGGCAACAGCGTGATTTGGAAGCCCGCCAACCTGACGCCTGCGAGTGCCGTGGCGCTGGCAGAAATCATCCATCGTTCTGGCTTGCCGTCTGGTGCGTTCAATTTGGTCTTGGGCTCAGGATCAGAAGTGGGAGACAGCTTAATTCATAGCACAGAGGTCGATGCCGTGAGCTTTACGGGCTCTGTCGATGTTGGTCGAAAAATTGCGGCGGCGACTGCGCCGAACTTTGTGCGCTGCCAATTAGAGATGGGCAGTAAGAATGCCTTAGTGATTGCAGATGATGCCGACCTGCAAGTGGCGGTAGAGGCGACGATTGCAGGGTCTTTCTCGGGCACAGGGCAGAAATGCACCGCCTCCTCTCGCTTGATTGTCATGGACGGCATTCATGACGCTTATGTGGATGCGCTCACTCAGCGAATTGCCCAATTGAAAGTCGGACACGCATTGGATGAAGGTGTGTTCATGGGCCCTGTGGTGGATGAAAAACAACTCGTTTCGAATCTGCGTTGGGTTGATCGCGCGCGTGAACTGGGCGGTGAACTCGTCGCAGGCGGAGGGCAGGTTTCATTAGAACATGATGGCTACTACATGGCGCCAACGCTGTTCATCAATACCCAAAACAGTTGGGATGTGAACCAAGAGGAATTGTTTGCACCCATGGCGTGTGTTCAGCGTGTTTACTCGTTGGAAGAAGCGATTGCGAATGCCAACGACACTCGATTTGGTTTAACCGCAGGCATTGTGACCACGAGCTTGCGCAGCAGTGTTTTGTTTAAACAGCAAGCGAAAACGGGCTGTGTCATGGTGAATTTGCCGACCGCAGGGACGGACTATCATGTGCCGTTTGGTGGCAGAAAAGAATCCAGCTTTGGACCGAGAGAGCAAGGCCAGTATGCGCGTGATTTTTACACCATAGTGAAAACCGCATACCAGCGCCCTTACTAACTACAGACCATCGTTACTCGTTTCGAGCAAGGAGCCGCCATGTATCAAAATCAAATCATCATCGATGGGTTGCAGTATTGCCACTGGGATCGTGCCTACTTTGAAAGCTTGCAAAAAAGCGGGGTGACAGCGGTGCACGTCACCTTGGTTTACCACGAAAATGCGCGCGAAACGCTAACGCGATTTGCTGAGTGGAACCTGCACTTTGAGCGCCATGCCGATCTCATCATGCCTGTCATGACGATGCAGGATGTTGAAGAAGCGAAGCGACAAAACAAAGTGGGCATTTTCTTTGGCGCACAAAACTGTTCGCCCATCGACGATGAGATTGGTCTTATCGAAGTGATGCGTAAGCAAGGCCTGCTGATCATGCAGTTGACCTACAACAACCAAAGCTTATTGGCGACAGGTTGCTACGAACAAGAAGATGCGGGTATTACGCGTTTCGGGCGGCAAGTCATTCAAGAAATGAATCGTGTCGGCATGGTGATCGACATGTCTCACAGTGCTGAACGCTCGACGTTAGAAACGATTGATCTCTCTTCTCGTCCCATTTGCATCAGTCATGCGAACCCAGCAACAGCGCACCCTGCGCTGAGAAATAAATCACCCGAAGTGATCCGCGCGCTGACGGCGAGAGGTGGATTACTGGGATTTAGTCTCTATCCCTTCCATCTGCCTCATGGCAGTCATTGTCGCTTGGACACTTTCTGCCAAATGGTGGCGGATACCGCCAGTGAGTTTGGGGTAGAGCATTTAGCGATAGGCAGTGATCTTTGTCTGAACCAGCCGCAAGGTGTGTTGGATTGGATGCGAAATGGGAAATGGTCGAAAAGCCTCGATTATGGAGAAGGCTCAGCCTCGAATGCGGGCTGGCCTGCGGCACTGCCGTGGTTTCCCGACAGCAGCGGCATGAAAAATATTTATCAGGGAATGCGAAACATTGGGTTTAGCGAGGCAGAAACTAACGCCGTGATGGGCGGGAACTGGCTCAATTTTTTAGATGCTGGCATTCAACCAGCACTCTGATAATCGCAAGCGAGAAAAACTCGCTCACAAGGAATCGGCACTGACGCTGTCTCGGCGCAGTGACCGCTATGATGTGGAGACAGATGATGTCTGATTTACTCAATACCGAGAAGACAACAGCGATGGAAAAGGAACAAAACGTTTGGAGAAAACTAGGGTTGGACAACCCTGTTCTCTGGCTAAGTGGCGGCTTCCTTACCGCGTTTGTGGTGACTGCACTTATCGACAACAAACTGCTATCAAGCATAGTAAACAGTGGATTCAGTTGGAGCGTAAAGATCTTTGGCCCTTATTGGCAGCTGTTGCTGTTGGCCACGTTTTTGATCGGTTTGGCGTTGGCGTTTAACCCCTCAACGGGAAAAGTACGATTGGGGGCGTTGGACAAGCCCGAAATGGACAGCTTTAAATGGCTGGCGATCATTTTGTGTACTCTGCTCGCCGGCGGTGGTGTGTTTTGGGCGGCGGCTGAACCCATTGCCCATTTCGTCAATCCACCACCGCTGTATGGTGTGCCAGAAGGCAATATTCAACGTCAGGCGTTTAACGCACTGGCACAGTCTTTTATGCATTGGGGTTTCCTTGCATGGGCGATCCTCGGTACGTTGACCACCATCGTATTAATGCATCTTCACTACGACAAAGGGCTCCCGCTAAAACCGCGTACCTTGTTATATCCAGTGTTTGGCGATCGCGCGATGACAGGTTGGTTTGGTGCACTGATTGACGCATGCTGCATTGTGGCCGTGGCGGCAGGTACGATTGGCCCAATTGGCTTTCTTGGTCTGCAAATCAGCTATGCACTCAATGCTTTGTTCGCGCTACCTGATGGCTTCACAACCCAGTTATTGATCATCCTTTTCGCCATCGCTATCTATACGCTTTCTGCCCTTAGCGGCGTGAATCGTGGTATTCAAATCTTGAGCCGTTATAACGTCATTCTTGCCGTGGCACTGATGGTATACATCCTATTGGTTGGCCCGACAGACTTTATTATTAATGGCTATCTGCAAGGTGTGGGTACCATGGTGGACAACTTCATCCCTATGGCGACGTTTCGGGGTGACATGGGATGGTTGAGCTGGTGGACGGTCTTCTTCTGGGGTTGGTTCTTGGGCTATGGCCCTATGATGGCTATCTTCATTTCGCGCATTTCGCGCGGCAGAACGATTCGTCAGTTAATCGTCACCATCAGTATCATCGCACCGCTTATCACCTGTTTTTGGTTCACCATTGTGGGCGGTTCTGGCTTGGCGTTCGAAATGGCGGAACCGGGTTCGGTGAGCAAAGCGTTTGAAGGATTTAATTTACCCGCATCGCTGCTTGCAATAACGCAGCAACTGCCGTTCCCAACACTGATTTCGATTCTGTTTTTAGTCTTGACCACCATTTTCATCGTGACCACAGGTGACTCCATGACTTACACCATCAGTGTGGTGATCAGTGGGGATCTCAACCCCAATCCGCTGATCCGCATCTTCTGGGGTGTGATGATGGGGGCGACGGCCATCATATTGATTTCATTAGGAGCGGGCGGGGTATCTGCACTGCAATCCTTCATTGTGATCACCGCGGTGCCCGTGTCGCTCATTCTTCTTCCAGCACTTTGGAATGGCCCCAAAATCGCACTACAGATGGCCACTGAGCAAGGGTTGGATTAACCCAAGCGAATTATTTGATTGGACGCAGTATCGGGACAGACTGAGTTGGTCTTTTGCCCGATATTGTGAGTGAGGCTGAGGATCAGTCTGTTTTACCACGCGTTTAAGCATAGGTAACAAGTGATGAATGCAAACTCTGTCATGGAAGCAGCCACCTTGCTGCGTGATCCCTCTGTGGTGATGAACCCTTATCGCCTTGGCGCCATGCATCAAACACGTATCAGTTTCGTGCGCTCATTGCTGCGAAAAATGAGCAACCAAGGTTGGGCGCTGTCGACACATCGCTGGGATCTCCAGAAAGACGGTCTAGGTACGGCAATCTATGAACTAAAAACCCCAAAGCATGTTTACCAACTGGTGGTGTTTTGTGACGCAATCGCGGACGACGAGCGCAACGACAGGGTGATTGCTGAAAAATGGGACGTGACTTTTGCACTGATAAAAGGGCGTGTAGGTGCAAAAGGGCTCGACCAATTACGCCAAAATGTGCCGTTGCAGGAAGCGGGACGCAACTCACCAAAAGTCTTGGTGCTGTCTCGCGCTAACAAAAGCGTGCGGGTGTTTGACCATGTTGTGTCTTCTCTTGCGCGAGGTGAACAACCCGACTCGGCTGAAATTGCCAATGTCGGATATATCCTGCGAACCACGGCAGTCTACGGCAATGGGAAGTTTGGCATTGCAGACTTTGAAACGCTGCAAGCCAATGAGGATTTTCATCTTTCGTTTAGTGCGCAGATGTGTGCGGTATATCTGCTCAGACAATTTAGCTTGGATTGGGTGCATTTTATTGCGAAGCAGGAAGGGGGAGAGACCGCTGCAACCTTGTCACCCGCGCTGCAACGCTACATTGGTGTCGGAAATGCCACGGGACTCGGCATGGCGCCCTATTTGATTGCTCACCCGTGCGTGGTGGATAAATGGCTCACTCAACGAGAACGCGCTTTTGCCACTGTTTTGGCGTTGGCCGTGGATGTTGATCGTCTTACACAGGTTGAAGTCTTGCTCGCCAAAGCGAGAAAACACCTGTGCCAAGTTGTCACTATCAACGATAAACAAAGGGCGCTTAACGAACAAAGCGTGATAGAGCTAGATGCGCTTATCAAGACATTAGAAGAGCGCAATCGCACGGGTTTGCAGTGGGCCGATATTTACGCGATGGCAGCAGAACACAGCCTTGAAACTCAAGAAGTTTTATTGTCTTGCTTGCTGGAAGTGCACCCTGAGCAGGTGGATATTTTTGCTGAGGGTATGAATAGCGACCAAACCTTGTCGTTAACACCTGGGGTGACGATAGGGGCGATGGTGTCGCTTATAGAGTCACGATATCAATGGGCCATGAACATCGATTTCGCGCAGCCAGACAGTCAGTATTGGTTTTGGTATCGGTCTGTGGACAAAGAAGAACCTCGTATGGCGGTGCGTGGCGAAGAGCCGGGCGAAGAGAATGAATCGTCGCTAGACATTGCTCGCCAGGTGTCTCGCCTTTCTCAGGCGCTACAAGATTGCGATCCCAATGGTTCATTGGCTCAATTCTTATTGACTCATCCACATTTGCGCACCATTGCGCGTCGCGTTTGGACGATGGGGAATTCGCCCATGGGTGATATTCAAATCAACGTGTTGGCTCGTGACGTGTTGCCGATGCATCTTCTTAGGTGCAAGCTCGCCATGTTCGGCGCGACCAAGTTCGACCCTCGCTCGGATCGCTGGGTACGCGTGACCTTGTTTCAGGGTGCGCCACTTTACCAAGAACTGTCGTCGTCAAACATGGAAGAGAGTTGGCTGTTCCCGATGCTGCCTGACGCGCCACCCAAGCGTGGAGAGCATACATGATGAAAGTCTCTCACAATGAATTGGTCACGTTGTGCGCCAAAGCTTACGACAGCTTAAAGCGCCAATGCGGGGAAGCGGAAAATATCGCTAACATGGTCGTCGACCTTGAAATGGCAGGCTTACGTGGTGTGGCACTATTTTTGTCAGCGCTGGGCTACATTGAGCAGGAAAATAAGTATCACGCCGTGGCTATTGAGCAAGATGATGAGAAAGTGACGGTGGATTTGGGGGGCGAAAGTTTGCTTTGCTTCTTACCCGCCTTAATCGATGTGGCAGTAGAAAAACTTATTCAAGGCCAGCATGTTCAACTGCATATACGCAATTGTCGTCACCGCTGGTTTGGATTCAGTGAATTGCTAAAACTTGCAGGCAAAGGTTTGTCGGTTCGCGCTCAATGGCCAAATGGTGAATCGCCCTCGTATGTGGATTGTGTTCACAATGCGGGAAATAGATACCCAGATATCTATTTCGACCGACCTTGCGAGAACGCGATCAGGGAGCTGCAAAGCCAAGATTTACGCGTGGATATTCAACTTACGATGTTTGTTGTGTCCAGCATTAACGGTGAACCGGACATCAATTCAGACATGCAATCGGCAGCGGAGAAACGGGCATGGCGGCATGGCATTGAGGTGGACGAAGTCCATTGGAATACGCTAAAAGCGTATGTCGCCAGAAGTTTAGTGGAAAACAGCGAACGATCGTTACAAGGCGCAGGGGAATAGACAGAAAAGATCTCAGCCTTAGACACAAAAAGCCCTGATGCCGCCGTGTTTGCGACTGGCATCAGGGCTTTTTTGTTTGGTGCGATGAATCGCGGAGATAACGTGGTGTTACGCGCGGCTCATGAATTTGTGTTCAGTGGTATTGATACGAATTTTATCGCCAATACCGATGTACTCAGGCACTTGAACCGTCAGGCCAGTAGACACGGTCGCAGGCTTAGTGCGTGCGCTCGCTGATGCACCTTTGATAGACGGAGACGTCTCGGTGATCACCATATCAACAGTAGAAGGCAGTTCAATCGCAACTGGCTTGCCACTCACCGTCAGGATCTGAATGCCCTTGGTGTCTTCGTTGATGAACAAAATTTCATCAGCAATGGTTTCTTTGTTGAAGTGGTACGGCGTGTAATCTTCGCTGTCCATGAAGATATACTCTTCACCATCGATGTAAGAGAAATCTGCGGCATGGCGACTGAAATCAGCAAAGTTCAGCATGTCGTCAGCTTTGAAGCTTTCGTCGACTTTCGCACCGGTTGCAACATCGTACATACGCATTCTGTACAAGCTTGTACCTGCACGGCCTGCAGGCGTTAGCTTCGAAATGTCTTTGACCGCAAGCACTTTGCCGCCATGTTCGATAACTGCGTTCTTTTTAATTTCACTTGCCTTTGGCATGGTCATATTTCCAATTGAGAAAATTTGGCAAGAAAATATCACGATTTTGAATTTTCGCAAGGGGATCAGCATGACTATCCGCGTTCAAACAAGCTGTTTGTGCTTTCTCTATTCGAGTAGGCTTTCATTGGATCGTGGTTTCCGTACGCCGTGTCTATACTGATCAAATTGTTATTTTTAGTAAGGGCGCAGCATGCTAAACGCACTCGTCGTTATCGACTTTATTAACGATATTGTTCATCCGCAGGGAAAAATCCCCAGTTGCGCGCTTCAGGTTTCGCAAAAACAGGTCATCGAACAGGCTAACACGGCTATTCAATGGGCGCGGGAACATCATCATCTGTTGGTGTTCGTCAAAGTGGGATTTCACCCTAGCTACCAAGACCAACCTAAACGTTCACCTATGTTCGGCAAAGCGAATGAAATTGGTGCGCTCAATTTGGACGAATGGGGGACGGAGTTTCACGAGGATTTGAATGTGTTGTCGACAGATCTGGTTGTCGTGAAGCCTCGTGTGAATCCCTTCTTTAATACGTCGTTGGATTCGATATTACGAACGAATCAGATCGACAGTGTTTTTTTGTGCGGTGTGAGCACAGGGTGGGCCATTGAAAGTGCCGCCAGAGATGCTCATGACCGGGATTACACCGTTCACATTGTCGCTGACGCCTGTACGGCGCACACAGAAGATGAGCACCAAACATCGCTTCATTTACTTGAGCGGATCGCGACCTTACATCAAGCAAGTTTACTCAATGAGTAACCCTGATAATCTTGTGGGCTGAATATTAAAGCAAAAGCGTGTTAGCGAATGGACAAGCCTGTGATCAAGAAACTCGACAGTAAAATTGTTTACCAAAACAAATGGATGACGGTGCGGGAAGACAAAATCCTTCGACCAAGCGGCGCTCAAGGCATTTATGGTGTGGTTGATAAGCCGGATTGTGCAGCGATTCTCGCCATTGATAACGGGCTGATTCATTTGGTTCAACAATATCGTTATACGGTTAAGCAGCGCTGTTGGGAAATCCCGCAAGGGGCGTGGGAATCCAATCCAGATGCAGATGCAGATCATGCTGAGCTGGCTAAGGGGGAGCTTCGAGAAGAAACCGGCATGCAAGCGCAAAGCATGGTGTATGTCGGTGCGCAGTTTGTGGCTTATGGCTTCCTTAACCAGACTTGCCATGTCTATCTTGCCAGCGATCTTACTGAGGTCGGAAAACAACTCGATGCGGAAGAGGAAGATCTCATCTCTCAGGCTTTTTCGGTGGCGGATTTTGAGCGCATGATGGTAGACGGTGAGATCAAAGATAATGTGACGATAGCGGCTTATGGCTTGGCGAAACTGAAAGGCTTGGTTTAACGCTCGAAATACACGTCGCGGATAGCAACACCAACCGCTGAATACAGTATTTTCGTGGTGATTTTTTGCGCAAAAATCGCCATGTAACTGACACTTTTTTAGCGTTGAAAGCCATTTTTATGTCACGTGTTGTTTTCACTCTCAGACTGGCTAAAAAAACATTTTTTTTCAAATTGTTGCTGTACAGAATTCTAAATATTCCACGTATAATGCCGGTAAAAATACACTGTAATGCAAACGGCCATTGTTTTGGCTATTGAATTACAGCCGACACATTCTTCGTGGGTATAACGCTGATAGCCGGACGCTATAGAAGGCGTGGCATCTGCGTTTATATACTGGAAACACGCTAATGCTTAAAGTCAGTCTAGCAGCGACTGCTGCTTGTTTAAGCTTTCAATTATCTTCTCCTGTTTTTGCCAGCACTGATTTTAGTGATCTGTTGGACATGCCACTCGAAACGTTGTCAGAGACCAAAGTGGTTTCTGCAACGCGTTCTTCGTTGAGCCTTGCCGATATTCCTGCTGCTGTGCACGTGATCTCCTCGAAAGAAATTCAACGTTCTGGTGCGCGCTCTGTGGCTGACGCACTCGTTCTTGCACCCGGTTTGCATGTCGCAAAATTCTCGAATTATGACTGGGGCATTGCAGCGCGAACCACCAATGAATCTCTGAGCAATACCATGTTGGTGATGGTAGATGGGCGCAGTGTATTCAATGGTATGTTTTCCGGTGTTGATTGGGATTTGATCCCGGTTAGCCTGGACAATATTGACCGCATCGAAGTCGTGATGGGGCCGGTGGGCACCATTTGGGGTGGAAACGCGGTTAACGCGGTGGTCAATATCATTACCTTGGATGCAGAAGATGCAACACGTCGACATGTGTCGGCGTCGGTCGGCAACTACAACTACCGAGAGTACCAGTTACATCATGGTGGGCAGGTGAGCGACAACCTGTATCTGAGCGGTTATGCCGAATTTGTCGAACATATGCCTTGGACGAGCGATGAAGAAAAAGTGCAGCCCATGCAGAACTACCGGGTTTACACAGAACGCTTTGGTATGCGCGGTGACTATCAGAACATGGGCCGCACGGTGTCTTTGCAGTTGGGCGGTATTCGCTCGCGAGAGGATTACCTTTGGGGGTACTACCAACCGCATTTTCTGAATCCTGGACATGATGGCCCTGACTTTGCCAGTTTCGATACAGAAATGTTGGCAGAAGAGTACTTTGCGGGCGTAAAAGTGCTGCAAGAACTCGCGGATGACAGGCAATGGGAACAACAGTTTTGGCTAACTTATAGCAGCAGTGATAGCGCAGATCGTAATGCCTATTTCACGCGATTGGACTCTGAAACCCGCTACAGCGATGCCAACGTGCTGGGTGGTCATCTTACGGTCGGATTAAATTATCGTGTTATTGATGAGTATTTTCGCCCTTACGAGCAGGAAGAAATATATACGTCACCGTATGTCAGGGTGGCTGACGAGTCTGGCTTTGTTAATCAGAGTCTCGCGGTTTACATGAACTATTCATATCCACTCACAGACACGACAGAACTGATGGTGGGTAACCGCTGGCAGTATTTTAATCTCGTTGACGATACGTTCTCTCAACCTCAAATCCGTGTCATGCAAGATTTAGGTGATAACCAGCGCCTATGGGCTGGCTGGGGACGGGCAGTAATCACTCCAGCTCGTCAGGGGCGAACCACCAATTTCCATCAGAATGCCTATGGGAGCGATGTTTCATTCTGTGAAGCGGGTAATGTGAACAATTGTTTGCCTTGGACTTTTGATTACCTGCAGATTATTGAGAATCTGGGCAATGAAGACATGCCAGTGCCGACAGTGGATACCTACGAAATCGGGTATCGTTTTTGGCAAGGTCAACAGCTTCAGTTTGATGCCAATTTGTTTTATAGCGAAGAAGAAAGCATTCCTGCATGGCATTTAATAAGTGCAACACGCGATTATTTACCTGGCAACTCTTCACCTGGTACGGCAGGTACCATTGTTGATATTTATAAATATCAACAAATTGCGCCATTGAGCTCCATCACGTACGGCGGCGAACTCAGTATGAAGTGGCAACCCTCTTCAGTATTGCAAATCAACGCCGGCTATAGCTATCGCCAGATTGAAGCGGATTGTCACGGCAGTGTTTGTGCAAGTAGTGATGGTCCATTGCGTTCCTATGAGAATGAGCCAGTTCACTTAGCTACCGCACAGGTAATGTGGGATATCACCTCACAATGGTGGGTAAGCAATGTTGTTCAATATGTGCATGGCACCAAGCCAGATCCATTGGTTGGTGATGAAGAATATTATGGATGGCCAGATGTGTTGACATGGGATTTCATCATGGGTTGGCAACCAACAAAGCACGCGCCGAATTTCACATTGAGTATCGAGAACTTATTTAACGACCAAGTGAATGAATTTCCGAGTAATTACGGTGGGTTCGACAACGGAACGCAATATTGGGTTGAAGTCGATTGGCAATGGCCTTGAGGCAATGATGGTAAGGAAAGTCTTTCAGTTCTTTAAGACGAAGCGTGCCTTAAGGCAACGAGCTATCTGGCTATTGATGGTGATAATTATCACCGTCAGCCTGGGCGTGCGCGCGAATGAATTTCGAGATGAAGATCTGAAAGCAGTGTACCTATTTCGATTTGCATTTTTGACTGATTGGAAAGACCGTCAGCCTCAAAATGGTCGTTACGAATTTTGTGCGGATGGGAAAAGTGCCGTCAGCCAGCGTTTGCAAGACGTTGTTGCTCAAAAGCCTGAGCAGGCCATTTTTCGTGACATCGCATTGGAAGATGATATCGAGCTAGGCTGCCATATTGTTTACACCACTGAAAATGAAGAGCAGCGAATCGGGGCCTTACGCAGTCGTTTTCCTGATGCGTTGATTGTCGGAGAAGGTAAAAGCTTTACTGCTGCTGGCGGCATGGTGGCCTTTATCAAAGTGAACAACCGAGTCAAACCCTTGGTAAACAGAAAAAACTTGCTGGGTGTGCCGTTTACCCTGCGCTCTCAGTTGCTTTCAATCGCCGTCATTGATGAGGAGGGTAACGCATGATATTTCGTTTCTTGAATAACCTCCCATTAAGGGTGAAATTCGTTCTGCCTACATGGTTATTAATGACGGCAGGTGTAATGTTTCTTGGGATGGCAGTTGACCACATTGTGGGCAAGAATCTCGAGAAAAGTTTGATCAGTCGAGCGACTGTGATGGCTAACGCGGCCGCGAGTAACCTTACGGCAGCAATCGCCTTTGGTGATATGGAAACCGGTCGCGAACAATTGACGGCACTCAGTGCAGATCCCGATTTAATTGCTGCCCGAGTGGTTTCTCCTAACCATGTGGAATTTGTTTCGTTCTTGAGGCTACCTATCGATTGTGGCCCTCAAGATAACACGATTGCATGTACTGACACGGCCACTGAATATGTCGTAAGGCCAATTGTTCTAGGCAAAGAGACATTGGGTAAAATCGAGCTTTATATCTCTCGTGAAACCATTGACCGAGAACATCGCATATTGCTGGCTTATTTGGCCATCGGCACTGGCTTATTGTCATTTTTCTCGTTGATGTTTGCTCAGCTACTGCACCAATTTGTTGCATCGCCTTTGGCATCATTGCATCAGTCCATGTCGGCGATCATTCGTTTGGGCGTGTTAAACAGAACCATACCTGTTCGCCATGATGATGAGCTCGGGCAACTGACGACTTGTTTTAATGAGATGGTGATGAACCTCTCCGAGCGCGACAGTCAACTCAAACAGACGCTAAAAGAGTTGGAGAAAAAAAGCCGCTATATCAGCCAAGTGCTCGATACGATGGAACATGGCGTTATCGTTGCCTCGCCAGGTGATAAAGTCACTTATTACAACCCGGCGGCGGCAAACCAGCTAAGTCGATTTGGATGTTCCCCGACAGATCTTGATGAACTGCTAGTATCGTTTGAGCCTGTGTCGAGCATGATGGCAATATCAAGAGCGGTTGATAAACATCTACCATTAACAAATGTCGAGTTGACCCATACTGAGACGGGAACGATTTTTCTTGTCAGCACGCATCCGATGGCATCGGCACAGCACTCACTCTTACAGTTTGATGATATAACCGCCCACCGAGAAGCCGAGCAGCGACGAAAACTCGCCGAATTAATCTTTGATAAAAGCCCGAATGCCACGCTGGTGCTGTCGCGTTCACTCGAGATCAAAACCCAAAATACAGTCAGTGTTAGCAAGTTTGGTGCGAATAGCCAGTGGGCAACTCTCGTTGCGGACGGTCAACCGAACGTGAGATTTAGGGAGTTGAAAGTCTTGATGTCGAAGGGCAGTTACCAATGGCAACGAATAATTATATCTGCAACTGGCGCTAGTTTGCCTTGTAAGATCACGGTGCAAACACTCTCGAATCATAGAAGGAAGGTTGAGGGGTTTGTCGTGTCTATTGTTGATCAATCAGTCGAAGTGGAAATAAAGCGTCTTAACTACCTTGCTAACCACGATGGACTGACGGGACTATCTAACCGCGCTAGTGCGTTTGAAAAACTCACGAAGAACCACGACAAAGGGCGAAACATGTATGTCCTGTTTATCGACTTAGATGGCTTTAAAGCCGTCAACGATCAATACGGACACAAGGTGGGTGACGAACTGTTGAAAGTGGTGGCGAGCCGAATGAAAGCGAGCGTGTCTCGTTCCGATTTTGTCTCCCGTTTATCGGGCGATGAATTCCTTATTGCTATTCATGACACGTCAACCATTCACCATATCGTGAAGCGCCTACTTAACAAGTTGAATCAAGTCATGATAATCAATGGTTGTCAGCCGAAAGTGAGCGCCAGCATTGGTGTGCGCTTTTGGCCATCGGTGGATACTACGCCTTTGAGTACCGTGGTTGAGCAGGCGGATAAAGCCATGTATCACGCTAAAGCGAAAGGGAAAAATTGCTATTCCTTTGCAAAAGCAGGCAAAGAAGAAGCGCTTGATTTTGTGTAGGCGAGTCTATTTGTTATCGACAGTTGACTCGTCGTCTATGTAGAAATGTGAAGTCACACGACCGTTTCGATTCTCAGGGTCACGCCGTTTAGCATCTTGAGGTTGCTTGGGCATGTCCACATGACGGTCGTAAAACTCATACAAAACTCGGCTCGAGTCACCCTACATTTTCTGGTACTTTCGAGAAATCAGGAAATGCCGAAAGAAAGGAAAGGCTATGTCTCTCGAAGGTGCGATAACATTTACGCTAGCTATTTTTATCTTTGTATTGACACCGGGCCCGGGGATTTTTGCCATCCTTGCTCGTGCCATGGTCAAAGGGGCACGTGATTGCACAGCGCTGGCGGCGGGTATGGTGCTGAGCGATCTCGTGTATCTCACGCTGGCTTGTTTTGGCTTGGCGACTATTGCAGAGAACTATGCGGGACTTTTTACCGTTATTCGTTTTGTCGGTGCAGCGTATTTGATTTATCTCGGCTACAAAATGTTTCGTGCACTGCCACAATTGGCCACGGTGCCCGATTCGCAAGAAGAGAAAACCAAAGGACACTTGTCTGCTTTCATCCAAGGCTTTTTGATTTCAACCTCAAACCCGAAAGTGATTTTGTTCTATATCGCTTTCCTGCCCACGTTTATGGATCTGACCATACTGAGTTTGGGCGATGTTGTATTGGCAAACGTCCTTGCTGCCATTGCATTGATGAGCGGTGCGATGCTGGTGGCGTTGGGCGCGGCGAGAGCGGCAAAGCTGTTACGAACAGAAAAAGCCGTCAGACGCATGAACCGGGGGGCGGGCTCTATCATGATTGGCGCGGGCGCTTACTTGGCGTTAAGTCGCTAGCGGATAAGCTACTATCGTCACCAACAAAAAAAGCAGCGGATTCGCTGCTTTTTTTGTGCGTGATGATGTCACTACGCTAAGCCGTTGTTATGCAAGACTGGCTTGAGGTAGCTCTTGAGTCAAAAATGTGTGGGAGAGTTGTGAAACAGCGGATGGCGTGATTAAAGGATGCGATCGGCTTGCGGTGACCACCACGATATCGACAGCAGGCAAGGGAGGAAGGTGAGCGTCATGAATGATCTGAAGATCGGGCGGCACGCTGCCTGATGCCATCGCGGAAATGGCGAGATTTGCGCGTGCAAGTCCTTTAAGTGTGGATGCACTGGTGGTGAAGGTGACCAAGTCGACCTCAATGCCGAACTTGCCCAGCCCGTCTAAAGCGGTGGCATGAAACTTACAATTCTTATCAAACAAGGCCACGGGTAAAGGTCGGCGGTGAACCAAATCCGTGTCGCTGCCGCTCACCCAAACACCTTTGTCGTGCTTGAGTAGCCAGCCTTCGTCGGAATCCGGCGAGCGGGTGATTATCGCCATGTCTAGCTCACCCCTGTCTAAACGCTGTCTGAGCCGAGTGCTAGACGCGCAAAGGATATCGAAGGTTTGATCGCCCACTTGTGAACGTAGCGTTTTGATAAATTGAGGCAATAAGGATTCCGCATAGTCATCAGGGCAACCGAGGCGGATGGGGCGTGATGTATCTTCTCGTTTGAATGCATCCAGCGCTTCGTCGTGACCGGCAATTAAACGGCGCGCATGACTGACAAGGCGCTGACCAGCAAAGCTCAGGCTAAGAGGCCGTTTTTCGCGGTCAAAAAGCGGGCTGCCAAGCTCTTCTTCAAGACGTTTGACTTGCATGCTGATCGCCGACTGCGTGCGATGAATTTGCGCTGCGGCACGGGTGAAACTGCCAGTATCAACAATGGCTAAAAAGCTTCTCAGCGAATCAATATCCATATCGAATACATCCTTAGCATCAACAATTCAAATACAAGGTATCAAGACTATGCGTTAGAAACCTTCAGTGCAACCAAGCATACTGGTTCTGTCTTCACCCCCTCTCAACGCAAAGGAGTGTGCAATGAAACTGATCATCGCGAACAAAAATTATTCCACGTGGTCGTTACGCGGCTGGCTAGCACTGCGTGGCTTCAACATTGATTTCGAAGAAGTCGAGCTTGAGTTATTCACCGAGTCTTTCTACGCAGAGATAACCAAACATTCTGGTGCAGCGAAAGTGCCGGTGCTGGTGGATGGCGATATCGCAGTGTGGGATTCACTGGCCATCAGTGAATATGTGAATGATCGCTACCTTAATGGTAAAGGCTGGCCTCAGGATATCGCCCAGCGCGCCAAAGCACGTGCCATGTCGGCAGAAATGCACTCAGGTTTTAATGCCTTGAGAAATGAAATGCCAATGAATATTCGGGGTCGCCGCAAAATAACACCGTCAGAAGGCTGTTTAAAAGACATCGCCCGAATCGATCAAATCTGGGCAGAGCAAATGAAAGAATTTGGTGAAAAAGGCGGTTGGCTATTCGGTGAGTTTTCCATTGCTGATGTGATGTATGCACCAGTGGCATTAAGGTTTGTGACCTACGGCGTCGCCTTATCACCGCTGGCGCAGGCCTATTCGGACCTTGTGCTAAGCAATCCAGCCGTGCAGCAATGGGTTCGCGAATCGAAATTGGATACGTCCGTGGTATCTGAAGATGAAGCGGGTGTGGAAGTGCATTAAAACGCCTGAGAAGAGAAACGATTACCATACTTTTGGCGGGCATTTGCCCGTCTTTTTTGTTGTTTGGATATATTCCCATCAAATCGCATATTTTTTTGATGTAACCCATCTAAACGGTGCCTCATTTGGGTTTATGGTATTGCCTCATCTCGCAGAAAAGAAGTCGCACACCGATGACAACGATTAATCAAGACAGACTGGTTGAGCATTTTATTGAGCTGGTAAAAATTGACAGCGAATCTGGCAATGAAAAAGCCATGGCTGAAACCCTTGCCGAACAACTTGGGCAAATGGGTTTTTCGGTGATCCAATTGCCCGTTCCGGCACACATCTCTAATGGTTTCAATATTTATGGCAAATTGCCGGGCACACTAGAAGGCAGCATTGTTTTCAGCAGTCACATGGATACCGTGACGCCGGGTAACGGCATTGAGCCGGTGATCGAAGATGGCATTATTCGCTCGAAAGGCGATACAGTGCTTGGCGGTGATGACAAGTCCGGCATCGCAGCAGTAATGGAAGCGGTTCGCGCGATTCAAGAAAGCAGTGAAGCCCACAAAACGATTGAAGTCGCCTTTACGGTTTATGAAGAGCTGGGCCTTGAAGGGGCGAAGCATTTCGACATGAGTAAGATTGAATCGCAGCAAGCGATTGTCTTGGATTCAGGCGGCCCAATAGGCACGATTATTACGACTGCACCGGGTCAGCAAAGCCTAAAAATCACCATCAAAGGTAAACCTGCTCACGCGGGCTTGGCGCCGGAAACTGGTATCAATGCCTTAACCGTGGCGTCTGATGCGATCAGTAACATGACCTTGAGCCGTATCGATGAAGAAACCACTGCAAATATTGGTGTGGTGCGTGGCGGGCAAGCGACCAACATCGTGATGCCTGAGCTTTACATCGAAGCTGAAGCGCGATCGCTGGATGACAACAAACTGGCGAAACAAGTTGAGCATATGGTATCGACGTTTGAAGCCGCAGCGGAAAAGCATGGTGCAGGCATTCAAATTGAATCAACGCGTTCTTACAATGCCTACCGTATTTCTGATGACAACCCACACGTTGTTGCGATTAAAGCAGCGTTCGAAGCAATCGGCATTGAGCCTGTCACCAAACCGACAGGCGGTGGTTCAGATGCCAACATCTTCAATGAAAAAGGGCTGACCACGGTCAACTTGTCGACGGGAATGACCAAGGTACACACGACGGAAGAGTTCATTGCGATTGCCGATCTCGTGGCTATCAGTGAGTTTGTTCGCAGCTACGTCACTCGATAAACACGCGATTTTGCTCTGTTTATTCGAATAAAAATGACTTACTTAGGTAGGGAATGCCGACAAAGCCGCTGCCTGATCGGGCGGCTTTTTCATTAGATATTAAATTCCGCTTATCGAGTCTGTGTACCCAAACGTTGACCCGCAGTGATCACATTGATCATAAGAGCAGCCCAATACCAAATCCATGGAGTTAGATAAGATGACACTTGCGCGCTGAAACAGCGTGGCGTCGGGTGCGATTTTCTTGGGCTCAAGTTGGATGTGTGAGTGCGAGGTGAGTTGCGCGCACTCATTACAAAAGAGCTTGTTGGGGTGTTCTGCCATGTGACCCTCCTTGGTTCGCTTTACAGAATCGAGCACGACATGCTGCATATTTTCAGGTGCTACATGTTGTCGCGCTGACATCCACCCTACACAAACTGGCAGATCTTCCTCATTGATGTCGCCGAGTATTGTGATTCATCTCAAATATTTCCCGTATTTTTGTGCAAAGAGCAACCAGCCCAACTCTGACATTTTCCTGCGTATCTAATCCTTTTGCCCCGCCAAATGGTACAAGCCTACGCATCCCAATTGTCCATTGAGGACAATGAGAAACAGCATTGAAAGATCAAATAACGTATACATTAAAAATTGTTTGATCATAAAGATCCTCACTATGAGCTATGCTTTCGAAGATTAAAGATCGAACAATTAAGTGATAACACTCTCATTTATCGACTAATATTTATGAAAGCACACAGTCAACTTGCGAAATATCTATTTTTTGACAAGACTATCAACGTATACACAAATCATGTAACACGTATAAATGGTTGTGACGCAATGCGAT
Organism: Enterovibrio litoreus; assembly: GCF_045679545.1. Taxonomy (NCBI): domain Bacteria; kingdom Pseudomonadati; phylum Pseudomonadota; class Gammaproteobacteria; order Vibrionales; family Vibrionaceae; genus Enterovibrio; species Enterovibrio litoreus. Next base: position 260,865 of record NZ_CP166195.1, on the reverse strand, counting down.
TCTTTCTGGGATGTTCCCATCCAAAAGCGGGGCGCATGAAGAGTGAAGGATGGTGATGAGAAGAACGCTGACAGAAACGGCATATCAGGCTGTCAGGCAAATGGTTTTGTCCAATGAACTTGAAGTCGGGAACTATTACCTCGAAGAAGCGCTGGCACGTCGCATCGACGTGTCACGCACGCCACTGAGGGAAGCATGTATTCGGCTCGCGCAGGAAGGATTGGTTGAGCCAGTGCCAAGGCGCGGTATCTATATCAAGCCGATTTCTTTGGATGAGCTGAATGAAGTGCTTGACGTGGTTGCCGCATTGGAACTCTATGCCATCAGCCATCTTGATCTTCAAACGTTAGATGAGAAAACGTGGGATACCTTGAAGTTTCATCTTCAAGGGCTTTATGACGCGCGCCAACAACAGAACAACAGCAAGTGGGTGAGACATGAGGCGGGATTTCGCATGGCATTGATCCGCCTAACAGGTAACAAAACCTTTCTACTGCTCATGCAGCGCATGATGGATAAATCTCGCCGTGTTCGGGCAATGGTATCCAAGTTAGGGGCAACGCCTTGGGATTCTGTTGACGCATACTCGCGTTTAGTGGGCGCAATAGAACGTGGCGATAAGGAAACGGCGAAAAGTACGCATGAAGCGTATTTGCAGCGAGCCTCGACCGATTTAATTGCTTTATTGAAAGGCATTACGGGCATGATTGAAGCAAGATCGACGCAATAGATGCGAGACCGACGCAATAGACGTTGATGCTGATTTGGCAGCAGCAAAGTAAATGTAAATGTGTAAGCAGTCTAATTTTGGCAGTGGCAATTAATTTGGTTGGAGATAAGGCATGTTAGAGCAGGGTAATCTACGGAAACAGCTCGTTGATTACAGCCGCGAACTTTTTTTACACAGACAGGGTGTAGAGGAGGGGGGCAATCTCTCTGTGTTGACGAGTGATGACACAGTTTTGGTAACGCCAAACGGTTTGAGCCATGGAAAGTTACAACCACAGTTGCTTTCATTGGTGTCTTTGGAAGGTCAGCTCATATCCGGTGACAGGCCGCAATGGGATGTTGAGTGTCATTTGGCCATCTATCGCGCCAATCCAAAGCATCGCGCCATTGTTTCCATGCGTTCTAAGCATATTTCTGAATTGGCTGATAACGCCAGCCTTAATCCGGAAAACGTTTTGCCAGCACTTGCGCCATTCGTTGCAATGCGAACACCCATACTGCCTAGGGTCTCCGTGATTGATGGCAATAGCGCCAGCCATGAGTTTTATATGTTGGCAGAAAAAGCCAGGCAGTATCATGCGGTATTGACTGCAAATCTTGGATTGGTAGTGATGGGCAAAAACTTAAAAGACGCGATGTATAACTTTGAAGAGTTAGAGGAAACCGCAGCGCTAAGATTGCAATATCCCAATGAAAATTTTCAATACCTCAGTAATGAAGAAATTGCCGAGATTAAAGCGGTATTCGCACATTGAAAATACTGGAAATTGCGTTGGCGACTGAATGGTAACAAAGCCCCAGTTAATTAGCTGGGGCTTTGAGTTTTGAGGCAATATACCCATGCAAGCTCATGATGCTGAACAAACATCTTAAGCTTGCTTGGGTATACACTTTATTTCGTTAGTACAAGTAAAAAAGGAGAGCCGGGCTCTCCTTTTTAGTCTTGCTTGCCTGTCCATTATCAATATTTGTCCGTTATCAACATTAGCCAGCTTTGGTGTTCCCAAGCTGTCGAGCGCTTTCATTGAGTGACATCATCGAGCCTTCGACCGATGAAATACCGTTAACCACGGTGTCGGTGAGTGAACTGATTTGAGATAGACTGAGATTAATTTCATTAGCGACTTTTGATTGCTCTTCCGTCGAAGAGGTAATTTCAGAGTTGAGCGTAAAGATTTGATTCGTGCTCTCTTTAATATGGTGGAATACATCGCCGATGGCTTTAATGTTGTTGTGCGAATCTTCCATTAAGGTGGCGGCCTGAGAAATTGAATCGCCCATCGCGTTCGTTTTTGTTTGTAAGCTAGCGATAATCTCTTCGATTTCGTTGGTTGAATCTTGTGTACGTTGTGCCAAGGAACGCACTTCATCTGCAACAACGGCAAATCCGCGCCCTTGCTCACCAGCTCGTGCCGCCTCAATGGCTGCGTTTAACGCGAGTAAGTTGGTTTGTTCTGCAATGGATTTGATCACGTCTAGCACACCCGATACTTGGGTGCTTTCATTGATCAAGCCGCTCATGGCCGACTGAGATTTAGTAAACTCACTCTGTAGCGTGGTCATTGAACTCAGTGCTGAATTCATGGCGTTTTCACCTTCAATCACATTCGCGTCATTGGTAGATGCTTTATTTTCTGCGTCTTGGGTGACTTCAGCAACACGAGAAAGTGCCACTGACATTTCCTCCACCGCGACCACGACAGAATGGGTTTCGCGCTTCAGTGCCTCAGCACTCGTTCGGCTGTTTTGAACTGTGCTGCTGGTGTTTTGTGCAAGTGACGATACCTCTTGAGACACTTTCTCTTGTCCACGCTTCGATTCGGCAAGGCTTTGGAGCAGTGCGTTGATCTGCGCACCAATTGCTGCCACTTCACCTTTACCGAGTTGTGAAATCTGCTTTGTCACATCGCCACTATTTTGAATGGCGGTTAACTGTTCACTAAGCTTCGATACCGGCGTTGAGACTGTTTTACTCACCATGACAAAGCCAATCAGAGAGGCGGCGAGCATGGAGGCCATTAATATCATGGTGACAATCACGCTGGTGTTCAATGCATTAAAATCACGTTCGAAGTAGCCCAAGGTCCGTGTTTCTAACTCTGAGAAAAAACCGTCAATCGGTGACATGATTTTGGCTTTTTCTGAGTGATAAGCTTTGCTGTGGAGTAGTTCTGCAGCAAGGGCGAAATTGGGTTCGCCTTTTACCGTGTATTTACCTGTGGCGCTATCTTGATAGATGCCTTTGACCGCATTCATTGCTTTGACTTCCAAAGCGACCAGTGCGTCAGAGTTGCCTTGTGCCTCTTTGAGCAACTGGAACTCTTTGGCTGAAAAGCCCAGATCTTCCATGCGTTTTTGAATGGAAATTGTCTGGCCATCCGGCTTGGGTTTTTGCCCATATTCCAAAACCAGATCCCAATAGATTTGGTGATATTTCTCTGGCAACGGTTTTTCTCCGTTTCTTATCGCCAGAATATCGAGATACATCTTTTCGTATCCCGCATCGCCAGTTAGCGCGTAGGTTCGTGCAAGTCGGGTTAAATCATCAGAACTTTGGCGCAGTTCGTCTGCAACCTGATAAGAACTGTAACGAACTTCGGAGGTGCCTTTTAGTTTGCCTGCGGAATTCAAAATGGTGGCAGATAACAGAATGGTGCCAAGAGCGAGAATAGATATCAGCCCAAACACCAGAGACATAATTGTTTTGGTTTTCATTTACATGATCCTTCACAAGGAAAGCGCAAAGCGCCACTTCTAAGGCTAAATGTGCCTTGTTTAAAAGTAGGATCATATGGCTAATTAACAAGATTCTGATGTGTAAAAAAAAGAGAGAAAAAAATCACATTTCGCTCTCTTTTATAGAAGTATCAGCTAATATGCTGATATTAATGTCATTTAGTAGTGAATAGCGCGAGGCAGATCTTTAGCTTGTGCGATCCAATCTTCCACTTTGCTTTCTCCAGGAAGTTGTCTAACCAGGTTTTTTTCCTCGTTAACTTCTGCCATTTTTGCCGTGAGATTAGCAGCGTTTCGTTGTGCCAACTCAGGCACTGTGTCTACACCCGCACATTCTAATAGATCAGCATATTGGGTACTGATCCCTTTGATACGTGCAAGGTCAGCGCGGTTTATCCATTTCAGGATAAGTTTGCCACTGATGCCGCTATCTTCTGCGAGAGATTTACGGCCTGAAGGCTGAGCGCCTTTTTCCAGTAGTTGCTCAATAGTGGTGACGCCGATAGCTTCTAGCTTCTCAGCATATGTGCCACCAATTCCTTCAATATCAACAAGCTTAGTCATTTGCCCTGTCTCCTTAACAATAGAGCGATGAAGTCTGTACAGCGGGGTCAGTGAAAAAAGAGAAAGCGCCGACGCTGAAACAAACGGTGCTGTATTAGCAGAAAAAGAGTACCAAGGACACACGGCTGACAACTGTCCTTTTTCTTGTATTTCGATGATTTTGAGCGATGATGACAACAAAAGGCCTGCGACGGCAGGCCTTTGAGCATTTGCTGAATTGGGTAAATACTAGAATTCAGCGGAGAGGATTTTGTTGTCTTCCAAAAGGTTTGTGATAACGTCCTGTCCGAACGAAGAAGAAGCCATGCCAATGCCTTCTGCCAAATCGGAAACAGACAGACCGGCAAATTCGATTTGCTGATCAACGTCTGTGCCATTTGACGCAATAGACAAGACAGCTTCATTGTCGGCATTGTTTTCAAGTGACACAAGGTACTGACCGATATCTTCGTTTTCGACGTTGTCGAGAATATCACTCAGATCGATGATGTCATCGGTCACTGAATAATCCATGATCGTATCGATGGTGTTTTGGCCGACATCGTTTTGCAAGAAAATGAATGTGTCGGAACCTTCACCGCCAAACATGTCATCAGAGCCCGCACCGCCAGTGATGAGATCATTGCCTAAACCACCGTCGATATAATCGTCCCCACCAAAGCCTCGTATTGTATTCACGTTATCGTCGCCAACGAGGACGTTATCACCTGAAAGACCGTCGATGACGTTGTCATCGACAAGATCATGCAGTTCTGCGTCTGCATTGCCGCCGGAACGGATATCAAACGTGCTTTCAATTGTATCGCCAAACTCGTTAGCGAGAGTGAACGAAAACTGCTCTAACATCTCGTCTGTGGTGGCTTCCGAGGTCAATCGATAGCTGTAGCTGCCTTCATCATGGTTTTCATCATCACTGCCGTAAATGGTAAGTTCACCACGTGCCGTTTCGACGACCACCGTCCCATTGGTCACATCATAAACCGCCCCATCAAGAGTGATTGAAGCAAGATGCCACTGACCAACGGCTTGTTCACTCTCTATCAAATTCCCTGTCGCAAGGAAGTTGCCTTGGCTGTTGTTCACGACGGCCACCTCATCAAAAGAGGGGGCAGGGGTTGAGATGAAAGACGCGAACTCATTGTCTGATGCAAATTCAAAATTGTCATCGCTAAGCGTTGAGAACGCGATGTTTTCTAGACGAAGTACATTATCGCCAACCGACAGTAAGGTGTCGTCACCATCTTGTGATAAATCAAGAAATTCGAACGAAAGAAGCCCCAAGGCTTTAGGCACCACGATTTTGTCATCGCGGACACTGAAATCGGTCACAGTGTCATTACCTTTACCGTCATAAACTACCACATTGTTACCGCTGCCGAGCGTAAGGGTATTTGTACCTTCACCACCATACACAGTATCGCTGCCGCTGCTGCCAGAAAGGTTATCATTACCTTTGCCACCGAACAGTAAGTCATCGCCGCTGCCGCCATTCAGGCGATCATCGTCATCTCCGCCGTCTAATGTGTCATTGCCGCTACCGCCGTAAAGCTTGTCTTTACCGTTGTCGCCAAATACGACGTCATTGCCATCACTACCATAAAGGGTGTCGTCACCGTCGCCACCTTTAACAACATCGTTACCAACACCGCCATAGATCAAGTCTTGGCCGTCGCCGCCAGACAGGGTGTCGGTACCCACGTCGCCCCAAAGCTTATCGTCGCCATCGCCGCCGAATTGAACATCGTTGCCTTTGCCGCCATAAAGCCTGTCGTCTCCGGCGTCGCCATTAAGGATGTCGTTGCCGACGTCACCATAAAGCGTGTCATTGTCGTCACCGCCGCTCATGATGTCTTTGCCTTTGCCGCCGAAGAGGGTGTCATCTCCTTTGCCGCCTTCTAGGCCATCTTTCGCGTTACCGCCATAAAGGATGTCATCATCGTCGCCACCATAAAGCGTATCGGTGCCTTCACTGCCATAGAGCGTGTCTTTGCCTTCGTCACCGTACAAGGTGTCGTTACCTTGTGAGCCGTAGAGTTTGTCGTCGCCTTCTAGGCCGTGAGCGATATCGTCATTTTGTTTGGCGAAAATAATATCGTCTTCCGACGTGCCATTTAGGACGTCATCTTGCGGTGTACCGACAATCACGGAATCTGGACGATCTCCATCATCGTCTTTACCTTTCCCTTTTCCATTGTTCTCATCTTGCGCGTCTGTGTTGTCGTTTTGTTCGCTATTGTCTTGGTTACCTAATTGCGCAGCAATGTACGCGCTATATCTTGCTGACAGCACACCATAGAACTGTGGCGGCGTGAGATTGATCTCAGGATTTAGGTCTTTTGCAGCATCAAACAAGCTTTTCAGTAACGAACCGTCTTCACCATTGAAGCCGGAAAAATCCGTCATCGAGTTGGCTTCAACGGGTTGATTCTGCGCACTGACAATTTCAATCACTTTGGCTGGTGTATTGTCCGGCAAGACGACTGTCGTGTCTTCGTCTTTGCCTATCAGCAAGATGTCATTGTTGACTGCAATAACTTCATCTTTTGTTTCTACAGATGCAGACTCGCTGTGTTGGCTGACGATGATGTCTCCGTGCTTAAGTCCGTCGCCTACTTTCAATACTTCCTGCTTGCCAGATGATGAAATGACAAATACGTTTCCTTCCACCTCTGTCACGTCCAATTTACGCTTTGACATAATAACTCCGGGCACTCTTTTAAATGACTTATGACCCGAGCCTAGAAGTGATTTTCAGGATGTACAAATAATGCAATATGCGTGTCAAAATGAGGATTTATTGTAGGCATTTATCATTATGAAAATGGAATTTAATGTTCTGTTTTATATCGGTTTTTAGTGATTTTTAATGTTGAAATCTGAGGGGGTGATAAAGCAGGATGCAAAAAGAAGGGAAGTGGCAAAATTTTTGACACAAAAACTTTCTGGTCAAAAATGGGGTTTAACTGGACAGCAATGGGTCTTGATATCAAAAAGAAGGGCCATCACATTGGATAGCCCTTTTTATTGTTCAAATGTGCGAGGTTAAAGGCGCATGATCACTCTTCCATGTAGCTTTCAATGCTGGGGCAGGAACAAATCAGGTTACGGTCACCGTAGACGTTATCGACACGGTTTACCGTTGGCCAGTATTTGGCGCTCTTCGCTTGCACGCTAGGGAAGCAGGCTTGCTCGCGGCTGTATGGGCGATCCCACTCTTCTGCCATCAGATCAGCTTGGGTGTGCGGCGCATTCACCAATGGGTTGTTCTCCAGTGGCCATTCACCGTCTTGAACCTTGGCGATTTCTTCACGGATAGCGATCATCGCATCGCAGAAACGATCCAGTTCGGCTTTGTCTTCACTTTCTGTTGGTTCAATCATCAGTGTGCCAGCAACAGGGAATGACATAGTCGGCGCGTGGAAACCAAAGTCCATCAGGCGTTTCGCAATGTCTTCTTCACTGATGCCGGATGCATCTTTGAGTGGGCGAATATCAATGATGCACTCATGCGCAATACGCCCGTGTGTACCGCGGTACAATACTGGGTAGTAAGGGCGCAAGCGCTCCATCACATAGTTTGCGCTCAAGATGGCGATCTTGGTGGCTTCTGTTAGGCCTTGCTCACCCATCATGGCGATGTATGCCCAAGAGATTGGCAAGATAGACGCGCTGCCCAACTGCGCAGCAGAAACCGCGAACTGCGAGCCGTCTTCAACATGGCCTGGTAAGAATGGTGCAAGGTGCGATTTCACACCGATTGGACCCATACCTGGGCCGCCACCACCGTGTGGAATACAGAAGGTTTTGTGTAGGTTAAGATGCGACACGTCTGAGCCAATAAAGCCCGGAGTTGTCAAACCAACCTGTGCGTTCATGTTCGCGCCATCAAGGTACACTTGACCGCCGGCTTCATGAACCAATTCACATACTTCTTGCACTGCTTCTTCATAGACGCCGTGTGTCGATGGGTAGGTGATCATGATGCATGACAGTTCATCGCGGTGTTTTTCGATCTTCGCTTTCAGATCGTTCACATCGATGTTGCCATTTTCATCACAGCCGACAACAACAACTTTCATAGAAACCATGGCCGCTGACGCAGGGTTTGTGCCGTGTGCGGAACTTGGGATCAGACACACATTGCGGTGCGCATCACCACGGCTTTCATGGTAGCGCTGAATAGCGACCAAGCCAGCGTATTCGCCCTGTGCGCCGGAGTTAGGCTGCAAAGACATGGCATCGTAGCCGGTGATTTCACACAGCATTTTGCTGAGTGAATCCGCCAATTCGGCATAACCCAATGCTTGATTAGCAGGAACAAACGGGTGCAATGCGCCAAATTCTGGCCAAGTAACAGGGATCATCTCCGCAGCAGCGTTGAGCTTCATGGTGCAGCTGCCAAGCGGGATCATGCCGTGCGTCAGCGAGAAATCTTTGTTTTCTAGCTTCTTCATATAGCGCATCAGCTGAGTTTCACTCTGATGTGTATTAAACACAGGGTGAGTCAGGTAATTGCTGGTACGACGGCAAGATTGCGGAATGGCAGCGAACTCGTCAGCTTCAACAGAAGAGGCAAACTGTGCCACGTCTGATCCGCCCGTCATGGCAGCGATCAGCGAATTCACTTCGTCTAGAGTCGTCGTTTCATCGAAGCTTACACCCAGTTGACCATCCAGCTTACGCAGGTTGAAGCCTGCATCTTCTGCTTTCTGGAACAGTGCATCAGTGTCTGCGCCTGTGTTCAGAGTAATGGTGTCGAAGAAATCATGGTAGGCAAGGGTAACGCCTGCGTGGTTAAACGCAGCGGCAGCCAACGCGGTCAGGTGATGAACGCGACGAGCGATTTTCTTCAAGCCGTGTGGGCCATGATAAACCGCATAGAACGCCGCCATGTTGGCCAGTAGCGCCTGTGCAGTACATATGTTTGACGTTGCTTTCTCGCGGCGAATATGTTGCTCGCGTGTTTGCATGGCCATGCGCAGTGCTTGGTTGCCTTTGGTGTCGATAGACACACCAATGACGCGACCCGGCATGGTGCGCTTGAGTTTGTCACGCGTTGCCATAAAGGCCGCGTGTGGACCGCCAAAGCCCATTGGCACGCCGAAGCGTTGCGCGGAACCAATCACGACATCTGCGCCCATTTCGCCCGGTGCTTTTAGCAGGGTAAGCGACAGCAGATCGGTCGCAACGCTGACTAGCGTTTTATTCGCCTGTGCAGCAGCAATCAGGTCAGTGAGGTCACGTACCTGGCCGGTCGTGCCTGGGTATTGCAACAAGGCACCGAAAACATCATGCGTTGGGAGCGTGTCTTCAGCACCAACAATGACATCAAAGCCCATGAACTGTGCGCGAGTTTTGATCACGTCCAGTGTTTGCGGGTGAACATTATCTGCTACAAAGAAGGCGTTGCTTTTGCTCTTACCGCCACGTTGACACAAGGTCATGGCTTCTGCCGCCGCGGTCGCTTCATCAAGCAGTGATGCGTTCGCCAGATCCATGCCGGTCAAATCCATCACCATTTGCTGGAAGTTCAGCAAGGATTCAAGGCGGCCTTGAGAAATTTCAGGCTGGTACGGGGTATAAGCCGTGTACCAACCTGGGTTTTCAAGTACGTTACGCAAAATTGGGTTTGGTGTGTGTGTGCCATAGTAACCCTGACCAATGAAACTGCGCTTGATGACGTTCTTGCTGGCAATGGCTTTAAGCTTTTGCAGCATCGCGACTTCGCTCAGTGCGTCATCAAGTTCCAAAGGTTGAGCTAAACGAATACCAGCAGGCACTGTTTCTTCAATCAAATGATCGAGGCTGGTGGCGTTAACCGTTTGCAACATCTCGTGCTGATCGGATTCGCGCGGACCATTGTGGCGAGTGGCAAACTCGTTGTGAGCTTGCAGTTGATCAAGTAAGCGTGATTCTGTCATGACCTTCGTCCTGAATTAGTCTTCGATGGTTTCTTGGTACGCGTCAGCATTCATTAAATGATCAAGATTACTGTCATCTGCTAACTTAATTTTTGCGATCCAACCGCCTTCAAACGGTTCTTCGTTCACCAACTCTGGGCTATCTTCCAAATTCTCGTTCACTTCGACAACTTCACCGTTTACTGGGCCGTAAATGTCAGATGCAGCTTTGACTGATTCCACCAGAGAAAAGCCTTCGCCGACTTCAACTTCACTGCCCACTTCAGGCAGGTCAACAAAAACGACATCGCCAAGAAGCTGTTGAGCGTGATCGGAAATACCGACAGTTACCGTGCCGTCGCCATTGTCTTTTACCCACTCATGGCTTTCAGAAAACTTCAGGGTTGCATCCATTTTTACATCTCCGTATGAAACGAGTTAATTGTTGTCCGTTGCACAAACAACGGAAAATTTGGGCTTCCTAGATGCCCAGTCTTCCCACTGGACACCAATAAGTGCTTTGTTGAGTTCTTTGCTTTATCCGCTGTTGATAATCAACACTTGTTAACAAGCAACCACGTTAATCGCGATGGCGTTGGTCGCTAATCCGCCTTGCGATGTTTCTTTGTATTTGCTCATCATGTCCAAACCGGTTTCATGCATGGTTTTGATTACGCTGTCGAGCGAAACATGGTGGCTGCCATCGCCATTGAGCGCTAATCGCGTTGCGTTAATCGCTTTCACTGCGCCCATGGTGTTGCGTTCTATACACGGCACCTGTACCAGGCCATTTATCGGGTCGCAGGTCAGGCCAAGGTTGTGTTCCATGCCGATTTCTGCGGCATTCTCTATTTGTTCCGGTGTCGCATTCATCGCGGCGGCTAGTCCGGCGGCGGCCATTGAGCAGGCCACGCCAATTTCGCCTTGGCAACCGACTTCCGCAGCAGAAATCGACGCATTGGTTTTATACAGTGAACCAATCGCTGCAGCCGTCGCTAAAAATGTGCGAATACCATCGATGTTGTTGGGTGCAACAAACTTGTGGTAATAAGCCAGTACAGCCGGAATTACGCCCGCTGCGCCATTTGTTGGCGCGGTAACAACACGTCCGCCAGCGGCGTTTTCTTCGTTAACTGCCATGGCATACATGTTGACCCAATCGTTGGTATCGACAGGTAAACCGTCAGTGTCTTTCTTCAAAATGCAATCATGCAATTTTTTTGCACGTCGCTTGAGTTCTAACCCGCCCGGTAACACGCCATCTTGTTCAATCCCGCGTTCAATGCAGGCGAGCATTACTTGCCAAATGGCATCAATTTGCGCATTAACGGTCTTCATGGTGGCGCGTTTGTCGCTATGTTTGGCGCGAGCAAGCTCATTAATGAACATGAGTTGGGCAATCGATTTTTGTTCTTTTTCACAATGCGCCAGCAGTTCGACTGCGCTGCTGAATGGGAAAGGTGGTTTGAAATCAGACGCCAGTGCATCCGTTTCACCTTTCTCAACCACAAAACCGCCACCAACAGAGAAATAGGTGCGAGAGAGCAGGGATTCGCCGTCTTTGCCAGAAGCCGTTAGCGTCATACCGTTTGGATGCTCGGGGAGCACTTGATCGAAATGGAAAACCAAATCGGTATCCCAATCGAATGGAATGAAACGATGACCGTCTAGCGGTAGCTCTTTGCTGCCTTTGACCATGGCTGCCATGGTTGGGATATCGTCTGAGTTAATGGTGTCTGGCCATTCGCCCATTAATCCCATCACGCAAGCTACATCTGTTGCGTGACCTTTGCCTGTGAGCGCGAGTGAACCATATAGTTCCACTCTTACTGTTTCCACACTGTGTAGTTGTTCAAGTTCACGTAAAGCAGAAGCGAATCGAGCGCTTGCCAACATAGGGCCCACCGTGTGGGAGCTTGAAGGGCCAACGCCAATTTTAAACAGGTCAAACATGCTGTGGCTCATCGCACGTATCCTTGCTTTGTAGGTTATGCATCACGGATACCGAGGTAATGGATAGTCCGTGTCATGTGTTGTCGTCCCGTTCTCATGGTTGCTTATCCAGCCTGTGCATTGCACATCACTACTTTGGTTATAGTCGTCGTGGGTGGAGCAACCTTGATTTTTTATGGTTATTTCGACTTCAACATTTGCGTAACATACAACTCGAATTTGCGTCCTGCAAAACAAAATTTCCTATAGGAAACTCTCAGTGTGATCTCATAGGCAGTTCTGACATTCCTCCACCTCAACAATGACTTCAGACAGCCCATCTTGCGCAATCGTTTGCCTTTTTACTCTTTTGCTGGAAAAATTGCAATTAACAATTACTTGAAAATAATTAATAGTGTTTATTAACAATGAGTTAAGTTTGACTTGCTTAAGGTGGCTGTTTTGTGGGTGAAATAGCGGACTATTCGGTGAAGATAATTCGTACTAGACATCTTACTTGAGCGCGCTAAGGTAAATACGTAAGTTTCCTATAAGAAACTTTTTGTTAAAAATGTTAACTTGACCGTGTTGGATAAACGGATTCTCGTGTAAAAATGGCGGCTCAAAAAATTCGCCAGCTAGGCGCGGTGTATGGATCGGCAAGGTGAGGGACGATAAATGACAGATTCAGATGCACAGGATGTGTATCCGTCAGTAGCCATTGAAAGAGCCAGTGGGCAAGCAGATGCGCACATAGCGCCGCTAAAGCTGGGTGAGCGACTGAAAGAAATTCGCACCAACAGTGGCCTGACGTTAGAAGAAGCGAGCAAGCTAACGGGCTTGGCGCGCTCGACATTATCCAAAATCGAGAATGAGCAAATCTCGCCAACATTTCAAGCTATGCAGAAACTGGCGGCGGGACTAAAAATCGATATTCCGCAGCTTTTTGCGCCACCCAAGCAGCGCAAAGGCATGGGGCGCCGCGATGTCACGCGAGTTGGCGAAGGCAAAATGCGTCCAACAGGGACTTATGAGCACGAATTGTTGGCGGCGCAGCTAACCAACAAGAAGATGTTTCCATTCAAATCTCGGGTTCGTGCTCGTACATTTGAAGAGTACGACGAGTGGATCCGTCACGATGGCGAAGAGTTTTTGCTGGTACTAGAAGGCACGATTGCCTTCTTTTCAGAATTTTATGAAGCGATTGAGCTAAACGAGGGCGATAGCGTGTATTACGACGCCGCGATGGGTCACATGCTGGCCTCGGTTAGTGAAGAAGATGCCCTGATTCTATGGGTAACCGCGTCCTGATAGTGTGTCAGACGCATACATATTTTAGCCCGCTGATATCTCTAGCTTGCTTACACCTTGAGCTTACAGATAGAGCGGAAATGCGAGAACGTCGGCTGAAGCCGTGATCATGGAGTGAAACATGTCTCAGGATCTTTTGAAAACCCCGCTACACGATTTGCACATTGAAATGGGTGGAAAAATGGTGCCATTCGCGGGTTACGAAATGCCCGTTCAGTACGCGCTAGGTGTACGAAAAGAACACATTCACTGTCGCGATAACGCGGGTCTGTTTGATGTGTCGCACATGGGTCAGCTTCGCCTTCATGGTGACGATGCAGCAAAGGCGCTCGAAGCATTAGTGCCAGTCGACATCATTGATTTGCCTGCCGGCAAGCAACGTTATGCCTTGTTTACTAATGAACAAGGCGGCTTGATGGATGATCTGATGGTCACCAACTTTGGCGATCACCTGTTTGTGGTCGTGAATGCAGCGTGTAAAGAACAAGACATTGCACATCTACGGGCTAACTTGCCTGCGGATGTAACACTAGAAGTGATTGAAGATCGCGCCCTCTTGGCACTGCAAGGGCCGAAAGCGGCAGAGGTACTCGCTCGCTTGAACCCAGTTGTGGCAGACATGGTGTTTATGGACGCGGCGATCATGGATCTTGGCGGCATTGAATGCGTGGTCAGTCGCTCAGGCTACACCGGTGAAGATGGCTATGAAATTTCAGTGCCTGCTGATCAAGCAGATGCATTTGCGCGTTCTTTGCTCGCAAACGAAGAAGTCGAGTGGATTGGTCTTGGCGCACGTGATTCGCTGCGTCTTGAGTGCGGTTTGTGCCTGTATGGGCATGATATTGACACCACCACCACACCGGTTGAAGCCAGCTTGCTTTGGGCGATTAGCAAACCACGTCGCGCTGACGGCGAGCGCGCGGGTGGCTTCCCTGGTGCTGACATCATTCTTGATCAAATCGCGACCAAAGAAGTTTCGCGCAAGCGTGTTGGTCTCGTTGGTTCAAGCAAGGCACCTGTTCGCGAAGGCGCAAAACTGTTTGATGCGGATGACAATGAAATTGGTATCGTGACCAGCGGCACATTTGGGCCAACCAAAGGCCAACCTGTGGCGATGGGCTATGTAGCAACACCAAGTGCTGTCATCGGCACCGAAGTGTTTGCTGAAGTTCGTGGTAAGAAATTGCCGATGACGGTTGAGAAAATGCCGTTTGTGCCACAGCGTTATTACCGTGGTTAACAGCTAAGTCTCGGAACAAAATACTGATTTTCCTTTGACATGGATGCGACGGTTTTTTGCCGCTTTGTTTCAATGTCCTAGCATTGATCAAACAACACAATAGCCCAAGGTCTCAAAGGTCAGAGTGTCACTCTGGCCTTTTTCATTTTCATTTTCTTTTACTTCTCAGTGCCCTGCGTTTACCGAAAATTCTGCCAAATAATACCTGTCATAAAATTTAACAGTTCATCTCGAAGTTGGCACTGAGTATGCAGTCTATTTATCTGAGTCTTTTATCAATAGGTGGCGGTAACACCAGACGAAAGAAGACAGGAAGTTGTGACTCGTTGCAGAAGAACGCAATTTTGTCGGCGACTCACGTGATTTTAGATTAATGTCTTATAAGTACGACATTAGGGCGAAGGAGAAATAGCAGTATGCTTGCAGAACAACGGGATGAGATTGATAACCCTCTGATCTGGCCAATACTTAGTGTTCTTGAAGCGTCAAATGAAAGCTGGAAAGTGCACTACCTAATGGCGGAGTTGCAGAAAAATACCATCATGGACCATTTGGATGATGACCCCCAATTGGATCTGTTCAAGCGTAATTTTCTCATCATGAACGCCCTCTACCAGTTACAAGAGACGTTGCTTCCCAACCAATGGCTTCAAGTCGAATCCATGGATATTCGACTGATGTGGCGCGGAGCGGGATCAGGGTTTGTTCAACATGAAGTGAACCGTGATGACCCATTGCGAGAATACTACATGGATTGGAAAAACTATGATGCGCAAACAGAAGACGTAAGAGAGCTACTCAAGTCATTCTGGAAAAAATATCAGCAGCATGTAGGGCATTGCAGCGAAACCACCGTTGAGCGTCGCAATGCGCTCAAAGCGTTAGGATTATCGGACACGGCGTCCAACTTAGAAATCCGTCGCCAGTGGCGCAAGATGGCGTTGAAGTGGCACCCTGATCGCCCAGAAGGCGATGCCGCGACATTTCGCACTATGTGCGAAGCATGGCAAAGCCTGCGCTTATAGAAGTGGTGCAAACAAAAATTAGAACCCAGTGCATTGTTGTGTTCACAGGGCGCTGGGTTTTTTACTGCTTACTCTTCGGCTGTTTGCGGCTGATAGGGTAAACAGCACCAGCGTCAGCATGATGATTCCACCTCCGATGAATACATTTTCACTAGGCACTTCTCCTAACACCATCCACACAAAAATTGGTCCAAGAATCGCCTCAAGCAACATGAACAAATTGGCATGTGCGGCAGGAAGGTATTTGGGGCCAATTGATATCAAAATAAAAGAAACCGGCACAACACCCGCGCACAATATAAAAATGTACACCCACTCTTGCTGTGTCAGAGAAAAAGGCTCAGCGCCGGCGATGAATGCAATCGTGGCTGTGCAAAAACCGCCAAAGATCAGAAAAAGTGGGGCGTTTGCACTTTTGCTTTCTCGCAGCACCACAAAATAGGTGGCCAACATAAATGCAGTGATCAGCGCCATCATGTTGCCAAACGACGCATTCGGCATTGTCTTACCGTAAAAAACAAATACGATCCCCAGCGTGGCAGCGATGATCGCCAGTAGGGTTCTCGTGTCGATTTTTTCTTTTAAGAACACAAATGCCAAGGCTGCACAGATCAAAGGACTGACATTGATGATGATAAGCGTGCTGGCTACCTGTGTGTGTTCAATTGATAAAACAAAGCAGATGGTCGAAAACGAAAAAGCCAAAGACCCAATCAGTAAATTCTTAGGTGGCTTTTTCAGCACGGCAAGCGTGGCTCTGGGTCTAGTAACAAGAACGAATATTGAAATGACGATGGCAGAGATGAGTCCTCGCCAAAAAAGTAACGTCCAACCCGATGCTTCAACCAATCTAATCAACAAGCTGTCGACGCTCAGTATGGAAATGCCGACCAACATGGCCATTGTTCCTTTGTAAATTGGCGTCAATTTAAGCTCTCCATGCAACTTCTTGCTTTATCTAACGCGCTAATGCGAGATACGAAAACGCTGAGTTTATCCACCACTCTTACCAATAAGTGGCTCAACAATTGCCCATTTATGACGTGATTCAGAGCTAAGTGCAAACAGGCTTTTGCTTTTTCTCACTTTATCAACCGAGACTCGAGGTCTACGCTTAATTGACATAGATGTCGATATTTTGAGATTTCGGAGACAAAATGAGATCAATTCGCCACATTTTCTTTGCATTGATGGGATTTATTCTCCTGCTTGGCGTGTTAATTATTTTTGCTATTGTCCGCTCAGAGGCGATCACGAATGCGATTAACGACATTCATGAGAAGCGCCAAGACCAGTACATGTTGGCGGTAGAGTTAAAAAATAGCTCCGATTTGCTGACACAATTTGCGCGGAATTATGCAGTGACATCAAACAACCGTTGGCGCTACTTGTTTGACCATGTCAGTGCTGTGCGTGAAGGGCAACTGCCTTTGCCTGAAAGTTACAACTTCGATTATTGGTCACAACTTTCGGACCCCAACTACGAAGTGCAAGCCCCTGATATTCCAATCCGGCCTAACTATCCTTCTTTGCTAAGCCGCCTGAGATCGTCAGGAATAAGCGAAGCGCATATGTCGTTTTTGACCCAGGCGCTTTCACGCTCTCAGGAATTGATTTCTATTGAGCAAATAGCCATGGATTTAATTCAGGGCAAAAAGCGAACGGCGCGGGGGATTGAACGCGTTATTCCCGACCCTGAACTCGCTCAACAAATGCTATTTGGGCCTGACTACATCCATGCCAAAAATAAAATCATGGGGCCAATAGGCGCGTTCTACGACACCATTGAAAAATCCACCCGTGATGAGTTGAACCAGTTACTTCAGCAACGCAGAAATATGGAAGGTATCGCGACTACGATGTCCGTATTGCTGATCATCACCGTATTTATGTCGACGATATTACTTTGGTATCGATTTCTTAAACCCTTGGATAATATTCGCAGCGTCATTGTTAGCAAAGTGCGTGACAAACAGTTCGAATTCAAACTTGATGTGGAAAGCCAAGGCGAATTGAAAGACCTTGCCGCTGCGCAAAACGAAGTGTTGGGGGAAATTGCTCAACGGTTTGAATTCAGTCGCCAGATTAAAGCTTTTTCAGATCTCATTCGTGGCTGTTCAGATACCAAAGAGCTGGGTCTTCAAGTTGCGAATTTCTACTCACAGCGCCTTGAGTTGCCTTATGTCGCGATCTACGTGCTTCGGAGCGATAAGCTTAAATTGGTTGGCGGTGTAGGGATCGATGAAAAAACAAAAGAAATGCATGCTGAAGCCGTATCTTTTCATCGCACCATTATGCTGACCAAAGAATTTTTGCGGATCAGAAACGACAAAGACAAGTTCGCGCTAGCTTTACCGGCAGGCAAGCTGATGCTGGAAGAAATGTACTTCATGCCACTTATTGTGAACAACGACATGGTAGGTGTGTTGGAGTTGGGCTCTGTGAGCTCATTTTCCGACAAAGAAATTGATTGGCTGTTAGAGGCGCAAGAAGATTTGGCGGTGGGCATTCAGCTCACCATTAACGCCGAGTTGCAGCTTGAAGCTGAGCAGCGTGTCTCTGAGCAGTTGAAGCTCAATCAACAAATTATTAATGCGATTCCTAACCCCACCTATTTTAGAAATACAGAAGGCTATTACATCGGCGTCAATGATGCGTTCACAGATTTTCTGGGCTTGTTCTATGTAGATGTGGTGGATAAAACACCCTCGGAGCTTTTTGCCGATGACGTAGCCACCACGTTCAATGAGAAAGAAAAAGCATTGCTTGAAAACCCCGGCTCAAGTGTTTACGAGGTTGAGCTTCCCAATGCCAATGGCGACACCCGTATACTGACGGTGTATGAGGCAACCTATTATGGCGGTTCTGGCGAACCCCAAGGGGTTGTGGGAATGTTCGTGGATGTGACAACACAAAAACGCCTTGAATCTGATCTGATCTCCGCAAAAGACCAAGCCACCGAGGCCAGTAAAGCTAAAGGGGAATTCCTGGCGAACATGAGCCACGAGATTCGCACACCCATGAATGCCATCTTGGGTATGTCTCATTTGGCCTTATTAACCGATTTAAATGACAAGCAACGTAACTACGTCGGCAACATTGAAAAAGCCGGCAAGTCGCTGCTTGGCATCATCAATGACATTCTTGATTTCTCGAAAATTGAGGCTGGCAAGCTCTCAGTCGAACACATTGGGTTCCGCTTCAGCGAAGTGTTGGACAACATCAGCAATATCATTTCAGTAAAGGCAAAAGAAAAAGAACTGGAACTTATTTTTGATATTGACCCAGATCTGCCAGATGACCTCGTTGGAGACCCGTTACGTCTCGGGCAAATCATCATTAACCTGACCGGTAACTCCGTTAAATTTACCGACAGCGGTGAGATTATTATTCGCGCCAGAAAAGTGAGCGAATGTGAAGACATTGTTGAAGTTCAATTCGACATTCAGGATTCAGGGATTGGCATGTCAGATGAACAGTTGGGACGTTTGTTTCAGTCGTTCTCACAGGCAGATGGATCGATTACCCGAAAATATGGCGGCACGGGACTTGGCTTAACCATTTCGAAAAGCTTTGTTGAATTGATGGGAGGGCGTATTTGGGTTGAAAGTGAGCCAGGAAAAGGGTCAACGTTCTCATTCACCATCCGTTGTGGCCGCAGCGAATCTAGCATTAAAGAACAAGTGGCTAAATCGACTATCCTGCGAAACAAGCGCGTACTGGTTGTCGATGATAACCAAGCATCTCGCGACATTATGTATGCCTTGCTTGATAACTTAGATTTGCGTGTCGCGGCCGTTTCCAACGGTGAAGAAGCTGTGTTTGAAGTGCAGTCGGCCGACCAGTGCAATGACGGGTTTGATGTGGTGGTCATGGATTGGAAGATGCCCGGTATTAACGGGGATGAAGCCACCATGCAAATCCATGCGTTAGAGCTTAATAAAATGCCGAAAGTCATCCTTGCCAGTGCCTATGGTGAAGATGCAGGGCTGATCGGTGACGATGTACAAACACTGTTTGATGCCGCCTTGGTGAAGCCTATTAACCCATCCTCTTTATTTGATGCTTTGATGGAAGCGTTCGGGCAAGAGGAGCTAAAACTTCTTAATAATCGTGATGCACATGAAGATGTGTCTGAAGAAATCGACTTTACAGGGCTCAAAATACTTCTTGTTGAGGACAACATGATCAACCAAGAAGTCGCTAAGGGTATTCTTGAGCAGTTTGATCCGGTGATTGAAGTAGCAGACAACGGTCAAATTGCCCTAGACATGGTGCAGAAACAACACTTCGACATTGTGCTGATGGATATGCAGATGCCTGTCATGGATGGGGTAACGGCGACGAAGAAAATTCGTGAAATTGAATCGTTGGCGGGATTGCCGATTGTTGCGATGACGGCGAATGCCATGGAGCGAGACGTTAAGCAATGTAAAGAAGCCGGCATGAACGATCACGTATCTAAACCCATAGATGTGGATGAGCTTCTTACGACCATTCAGCGTTGGACAACTGCATCGAAAGAGGCTGTGAAATCATCGGTGGTGCTCAACGCTCAAAAGGTCGAAGATGAAATTGATTTACAGCTTAGTGACATTGATCCACTGGTTCTCGATGCCAATGAGGGGATTAACCGCATTGGTGGAAACGTGAAAGCCTATTGGAAAGTAATGGGGGCGTTCACTGATACGAAATTGGCCGTGATTGATAAAATTCGACAGGCATTGGCTGATGAAAACAGAGAAGATGTAGAAATGTTTGCGCACTCCCTGAAAGGTGCCGCCGCCAATGTTTCTGCAAAAGGGCTGGCAGTGCTTGCAGGTAACCTTGAAGAACAGGCAAGCTCATCAGATCTGAAAATGGATGCCGGTCTGATGGATAAAATCGAGGCGTGCCTAAAACAAATCAAGACTTACATTCCGGGTGAAAAAGAGGAAGAAGCGAAGCCCGTTGAAGTGGGCTTTGCTGGCTATACGCCAAGAGAATTCCGTATCGAGTTGGAACAACTTAAAATCTTGCTCAATAACTTCGATACGCAGGCAGTTGATTTCATAGCAGGCATCAAACAAAGTTCGAAAAGCATGGACGTTAACCTTGAGCCCGTTGAAGACGCCATTCGTAAGTTCGAATATGAAATTGCAGCGAAGAAACTTGAGGCGGTAATTGAAACCCTGGGTGTGGATGAAGAGGAAAATACACCGACCTTGTTCTAGCGTCGTTTGGATGTGTGTTCAAACCAGCACCGCGCCTGACAGCCAACAAGCTCTCGCTGAACAAGTATCTTGAGGTTGTTTTTTTATAACTGGCTAACAAAAAAAGGCCGCTAGCTGAATCAGCTAGCGGCCTTTTTCAATCATTCTAGGCGATGCGTGTTGAGCGTAACGCCTTGATGTATTTTGGTTATTTTGCCAGTGAGCGGCTACGCAGTTCGAAGATCAGCTTCTCGGCACTGCATTCGAACTTAAGTTTTACTTTTAGTGGGTCTAGCGCCAGCTCTGCTGTTTCATCGAGGTCATGAATCACAGCGTCATTCACTTCTTTCGCCAGTGATAGGTAAGCGCGAAACTCTGAAAGTGCAGCAGCTTTGTCGGCTGCGAAGATTTCCACTTCAGCCACGTCGTCGCCTTCGCTAATCACGTAACCCATTTCTGCGGTCACGCCGCACGCATCACATACTTGAAATTCTTCCTGGCTCATTGATCACTCTCTCGATGATGGGGATGAGGATAGTCATAACCCTTCTGGATTTCGTAATATTACTACATTTAACGTTTCAGTTTGTAGGGTTTTTTATCTGATTAAAGTATGCGGGTGAAATTGATGTGCGGGAGTTATCAGAAGAAAAACGAGCCCAAAGGCCCGTTTAACCATTTAATGTAAAAGCTTAATGTAAAAGCTTAATGTAAAAGCAGTTAGCACTACTCTTCCCATTGCACCAATTTGTCAGCAGGCCATGTGGCACCGACATCATGGTATTTCTTTTCAAGCAAATGGCGGCGGATTTTCAACGTTGGAGTCAGTAATCCGTTTTCAATGCTCCAAGGCTCTTTGATCATCATTACGCCCTTAATTTTCGCGTGTGATTCAAGTTCCTTGTTGATGGTCTCAATCACTTTCGTTACACGACGCTCATAGCGCGCGCGGTCAAAGTTAGGGAAATCATGGGGCAAAGCAAGAAGAACAGGGCCAGGCATGCCTGAGCCAACCAAGCACATCATTTCAACGTTACTGAGTTCAAACAGCCGCTTCTCAATAGGTACAGGGCTAACAAATTTACCTTTGGCCGTCTTGAACGTGTCGTTTTTACGTCCTTGGATGGTGAGATAACCCTCGTTGTCTATATCGCCAATATCACCGGTTTGCAGCCAGCCATCAATAATGGTTTCAGCACTTGCCTCAGGGTTCTTGTAGTAGCCCGCAAACAGTCCCTGACTTTTTACAAGGATCTCGCCGTCAGCAGCAATTCTAATTGCAACCCCCGGGCCTGCAATACCGACGGTACCAATTTTGTCTTCTCTGAACGGGTAATTTAGCGTGCTGTAAGCGAATGACTCTGTCATCCCCCACGCTTCAGTAATATGAAGCCCCAGTTTTTCATACCAGCTCAGCAGTGCTGCTGATACAGGTGCAGAACCACACCCGAGCACGCGCGCTTTATCCAAGCCCAGATTTTGAGCGATCTTCTTCTTGATCAAACCGGAGACGACTGGGATTTTAAGAAGCAAATTCAACTTGGCAGGAGGTAGCTTTTGTTGAATACGTTGCTGAAACAGCGTCCACAGGCGAGGTACAGAGATGAACAACGTTGGACGGTGCATTTTGACATCATCAATAAAGGTATCGAGAGATTCAGGAAATGCAGTGCAAATGCCGGACATCATGGCCGTGCCAAGAATGTAAACACGCTCTGTAATGTGTGCGAGTGGCAAATAAGAGAAGAGGCGTTCGCCATCTTTCATACCAATAGCACTGATCAGTTGTTGAGACGACCACGCAAAGGCACCGTGAGTGAGCATTGCACCTTTAGGTAGCCCAGACGTACCAGAGGTATATACGATAGACATTAAATCATCGTCTTGGTGGTTTGGGGTCACTTCAGCGCGACCATGTTGCGCAATCAAATCGCTCCAATCGTAACCACAGTGAATAGTGGGGTACGGGAAAGCAATCGTTGGCAACTTGCTGCGTGCTTCTAAGGTCTCTTTTAGCGCTTTCGTGTCATCCAACTTGCCCACAAACAACAACTTTGCTTCTGAGTGATCAAGACAATGCCCAATGGTGTCAGCGCCCGCCGTTGGGAAAATGGGGACACTCACATAGCTGCCTAGCATCAACGCGAGATCGGTGATGAACCATTCAGCACAGTTCTTTGAGATCAACCCGACTTTGTCCCCAGGTTCCAGTCCCATGCCTCTAAGGGCAGAAACGATCCTCAGAGCTTGATCAACAACGTCAGAGTAAGTGAAGTCCGTAAACTGGCGATTAATGATCTGGCGAAGAAAGATTTCATTAGGGCGTTCTTCTGCCCAGCGCAGAGCTTGTTGGTAAGGTTTTGGTTGAGCCATAAAGGACCCCGTATAGCTGTAGGGAATAGAGTAATAGTTATAATTCTATGTTATCGAAGTGTTAAATTAAGGATTTTGTCCCACTTAGGTCAAGTGATTCATTCAAACACTTGTTCAAATTTTGATGCAGGTAACGCTCGCTGCATTTTGTTCACGCATTGTTTACATAGAATAGCATTTTGCTTTCAGTACGTTACAGATTCATATTCTTGTTCACCCTCAAATCTAACGCTGTTCACGCTTCTTGGATTTTCAATCAGCTTTTGTTCATAAATTGAACGCATGTACTATCTTTAAGACGTTAGCTTAAGGGTAGGTGGTCGGTAAACTCTTTAGTGTTAAGCGTGATCAAGCTCTACGGTAATGCGACATAACTATTAGAAGCGTTTGCGGCAGTAGAAGTGATGTCTTGATTGTTACAGGTTACGGAAGCCAAGAAACAGGGATAAGACAATGCCAAAGAGAAGCAAAGAAGATACTGAAGTTACGATTAGAACGATCCTTGATGCGGTGGTTGACCAATTGGTTACGCTTGGATACGACAAAATGTCATACACAACATTGAGCCAACAAACGGGAATATCACGCACAGGGATCAGCCACCATTTTCCAAAGAAAACCGATTTCATTACACGTCTAGATGACAGGTTACTGAACATATTGATCGATCGGTTAGATTTAGAAGGCGACAAGCGCACATTCATTGAGAGCTGGCTAACCGCACTTCGATCTGACAACCGCTTTACTGCCGTTCTCCGCCTCTTCTTTCTTCACTCTGTTTCGTCGGAAAACGCCGAAGAGTTCACCAGCCACGCCAGCCGTAAACTGCACGATGTATGCTGCAATCGCTATGGTGAAGAGTTTGAAAAAGAGTTTGAATGGCTGCTTGGCAAGTCACTTCTCACGATGGCGTGATAGGCTAAATACCTTGACTTTTAAAGCGCCCATCTGGGCGTTTTTTTGTATTCATTGCCAATCGCTTGCGATCATTTTTTTCAGTAAACGTCAGCATTTTTGATCTGAAACATTAAAAGGCTAAAAAACGTTTAATCATTCAAATAAAAGTTGTGTACTTAAAAATTAATTGAATAATGGGAATTCTGAATCTGAGTATTCCGTATCACCCATTTGCCAACGAGATTTTTCATGAGCAATTCACTAGTACTGGTCCTCAACGCAGGCAGTTCCTCCCTTAAATTCGCATTGATGGATGCACAATCTGGCGAGGCGATATTATCTGGCCTTGGCGAGTGCTTCGGTCTTGACGATGCGCGCATTAGCTGGAAACGCGAAGGACAAGACAAGCAAGAAGTTATGCTTGAGCAAGGTGGTAGCCACCACGAGAAAGCGGTGGAAATCATCGTTGAATTGGTCGAAAACATGGATGTTGGCAGCCAATTGGTTGCTATTGGTCACCGCGTTGTACACGGCGGTGAGAAGTTCGCAACTGCCACCTTGCTTGATGAAAGCGTGGTAGCAGAAATTGAAGCACTGAGCGATTTGGCTCCGCTTCACAACCCAGCAAACGTCATGGGCATTCGTGCTGCCATGAAGGCTTTCCCAAGCCTGCCACAAGTTGCCGTGTTCGATACCGCATTCCACCAAACTATGCCGCAGAAAGCGTTTACTGGCGCTATCTCAAACGAACTTTACACAGAATACGGTATTCGTCGCTACGGCTTCCACGGCACTAGCCACTACTTTGTTAGCCGTGAAGCAGCAAAGGTATTGGACAAGAAGATTGAAGACACCAACGTTATCTCTGTTCACTTGGGCAACGGTGCATCTGTGTGTGCTGTGCGCAATGGCGAATCGGTAGATACCTCAATGGGCTTCACACCGCTAGCTGGCCTAATGATGGGGACACGCTCTGGTGACTTGGACCCAGGTATCATCGAGTTCTTGCTCAAAAAAGGCTGGAGCCAAGAGCAAGTGTTCGACACCTTGAACAAAAAATCGGGTTTCCTTGGTGTATCTGGCCTAACGTCTGATGCACGTGGCATTCTTGAAGCCATGGATAACGGTCACGAAGGTGCGAAACTGGCTTTTGAAGTGTTCACCTACCGTGTTGCTAAGTTCATCAGTTCATACATGATCACCCTCGACAGCCTTGATGCCATCATCTTTACGGGCGGTATCGGTGAGAACTCACTGCCTATTCGTCGTGAAGTGCTCAAGAACCTAAGAATTTTGGGTTTTGTTGAAGACGAAGCCGGTAACGAAGCAGCACGCTTCGGCAAAGGCGGCATGATTGCAAAATCTGACCTGCTAGATGCTGTCGTATTGGTTATCCCAACGAACGAAGAATTTGTGATTGCCTCACAAGCGTCTGACTTCGCAAAATAATACCCATCTTTGATTGAATAAAAACGCCGCTGAGATCAGCGGCGTTTTTTTGGTCAAAAGCTGCCTGTGCGGCAGTGAAGTTCGCTGTTTTCCTCGCCTTCAGTATTTGCATTTTCTAAGCTGCCTGTGCGGCAGTGAAGCAAGTGGAGACAATCGAAAGCCTGTACTCTGTTTTCTAAGCTGCCTGTGCGGCAGTGAAGAGCAAGGCACGGTGTATATCGTGCCAATGTCATTTCTAAGCTGCCTGTGCGGCAGTGAAGAGATCCACATCAACAACCTCGCATGGCTCTCTTTTCTAAGCTGCCTGTGCGGCAGTGAAGGTTACGAAAAGGGAGGTGAACCGAATATAAGTTTTCTAAGCTGCCTGTGCGGCAGTGAAGTTCTATCTGTCGAATTCGGAGCTGAAAGCGTTTTTCTAAGCTGCCTGTGCGGCAGTGAAGATTGGGACGTGATCAGCTTGCAGATTCGCGACTTTCTAAGCTGCCTGTGCGGCAGTGAAGGTACGCTATTGATGTGTACGATGGCTACTCGTTTTCTAAGCTGCCTGTGCGGCAGTGAAGAAAACGTTTGTATAAGGCCAATGATGTTATTTTTTCTAAGCTGCCTGTGCGGCAGTGAAGGATGCCACCGCGCAATGGTCGGACGCCATGTTTTTCTAAGCTGCCTGTGCGGCAGTGAAGAAGGGCTTGTTGCGTCATTTGTTGCATGAGTCTTTCTAAGCTGCCTGTGCGGCAGTGAAGAGCAAATGGACTTCAACAGGGACTTTTTTATTTTTCTAAGCTGCCTGTGCGGCAGTGAAGACTTCGGTGCGCCGTTCCCTTGGTGACGGTAATTTCTAAGCTGCCTGTGCGGCAGTGAAGCTTTTATGCTTCATTCAATAGAATTTGCGCATTTTCTAAGCTGCCTGTGCGGCAGTGAAGCCGCCAATCAGTACGCATTATGTGTGGGTTATTTTCTAAGCTGCCTGTGCGGCAGTGAAGCATCACGGCGGGCGCTCAGGCTTTAACGAAAATTTCTAAGCTGCCTGTGCGGCAGTGAAGCGAGTGTGGAGATAAAAGAGTGTCCACACTCGTTTCTAAGCTGCCTGTGCGGCAGTGAAGTCCGGTTCGTTGACACTAAGCCACATTCTGACTTTCTAAGCTGCCTGTGCGGCAGTGAAGATCGCCGCGGCGGGGGCGCAACTCGACATCAATTTCTAAGCTGCCTGTGCGGCAGTGAAGTCTCGTCCCGCATCAATTTTGTTGAGGGCTATTTTCTAAGCTGCCTGTGCGGCAGTGAAGACAATTCCGCTGTGCAAATGTCGGCATCTTGTTTTCTAAGCTGCCTGTGCGGCAGTGAAGAATTGGCGTGCCAATGCTTGGGGGTTTATCTCTTTCTAAGCTGCCTGTGCGGCAGTGAAGAGCGAGCAAATGATTGAATGGCTAGAAGCGAATTTCTAAGCTGCCTGTGCGGCAGTGAAGGCAAGCAGGCCATGATGGGTTCATATTCCGATTTTCTAAGCTGCCTGTGCGGCAGTGAAGTTCCTCTTGCCGACCTTGTTCATCACCACATTTTTCTAAGCTGCCTGTGCGGCAGTGAAGGCCCCGTCTAGCTTCATCGCCGCTTTAATGATTTTCTAAGCTGCCTGTGCGGCAGTGAAGACCTTCACTTCAACGATGATTGAATCACCGTATTTCTAAGCTGCCTGTGCGGCAGTGAAGACCAACACACTCACGGCATGCTTGATGCAGTTTTTCTAAGCTGCCTGTGCGGCAGTGAAGGATAAGTATCAGGGTTTCATTGCGGCCAGTGCTTTCTAAGCTGCCTGTGCGGCAGTGAAGGCCAAAGCGCGTGATGGTTTCGATTTTCTCGGTTTCTAAGCTGCCTGTGCGGCAGTGAAGTCGGCTAGGTCTTTCAACCAGCCACTTATATTTTTCTAAGCTGCCTGTGCGGCAGTGAAGGGTAGAGAATATCTCTGAAGCATAGATTTTTAAAGAGCTAGGAAGAAATATGATGGAAAAACCCTATTTTTGGATGAAAATTTAAGCCATTTAAAATCAATGGCTTAAATTAGTCCTAAAAAATAGGGTTGTAGTGGGTTAGAACCAAGGGGTGGTTGCTGTTCTACTGAACCCATAGCTGGAAAAGTGGCCAGTTTCGGGCTTATCTAGTAATTCTCCGCGCTCAACAAAAAGACGAACCTCTTGATTTGTCGACTGACTTTTTATTTGGATAAAAGGCAAAGAGAGCCGCTTTTGCTTGGAATCTGGAATTTTATGTAATGCTTCGTCTTCAGATAACCATCCCTTAGCGATGGCGCGCTTACGGATGTTCTGCGGGCTTTTTTGTTGCACTCGAAACGTGGAGCGATACCCTTCAACGTTATCTGGTACGGGTGATATATCACTGACCGATGTGTAGTCCCGTAAACCTTTAAGCCAAGGTTGAGCCATTAATTGACCTAATGCTGCTTGAGTTCCGTGAAGGCGCAGTGTGTCACCCAGCGTTTTACCATATTTTGGGAAGCTGACGGCCATGTCACCACTGGCGACTTCTACTAACGCGCGATGCAGTTTTGCGAATAAATTGTTCATTAGTGCGGGGCTGGTGATTTCCGCATCAGGCAGAACAACAATATCTATGTAGCTGTCCATGATTACTCCCCGAAAACACCACCGCGAATCAGCATCGCGATAACGTAGTGTTGTTGTTCGTTTGATGGTGCTTGCCCTTTAAGAATCCAATTGTCCAGCAGGGTATAGAAGTCGGTTTTTTCTTTTGGTTTTCTGTAGGCAACGCCGCGGTTGGTCACACTGCCATAGGGTTCAATGGCAATAGGGCCAAACTCGCTGGCCTCAGGGTACCAAGTGTCAATGGTGCGTAAAGCATTGCCAATTTTTTGTGAGTGCATTGCGGCTTGTTGGTTAAGTTGGTAGAGGTATTTGCTCTTGTTGCCGCTACTGTTCATCACCAATTCTTGGGATGGGAAAACGGTTTGCCCTTCACCTAATCGGCTAAAAGCAGCCACTTTGATTAGCGTTGGCTTTTCACCCATCAACCCTTGTTCTATCACGGCTGCCAGTTGAGAAAGCTGTTCATCTTTATGGCTGAAATCGCGAAGTGAAAGCTCCTGTGCATCAAATACCCATTGTTTATCGGCATGTGAAATACGCACTTCGACTTGCTCGGCTCCCACACGGTTTCGCCATAGGAATCGGCCGTTTGCAAGGTTGGTGGCAAAGCGAAGCGCCAACACACTAAAGCTATTCTCTTGAACATATTCAGAAATGAGTCCAGCCAGTGCCTTTTGATAGTCAGGGTTGTTGCAGGTAGAGGGAACAGACAAATCACCCAACACACGTAGGCTAAAGCTGACTTTTAGTGTATCTGCATTGAATGGCAATGCGGCATTGTCAACGGTTTGAAGGTTAGCTTTTTCAACCTCTGCGTCAATTTTACTGGCCTTTGCCCCTTTTACTCGGTTGGAAATGGTGCCTCTGACCGATTTCTCAATCACATTTACAGCTTGCCATTGTGTGGTATCGGCGCGTTGCTCCCAGTTGCCTGATGACAAGAGTGCGTCTGAGCAAGCGAGCTTGGATTCAAAGGCAAGTACTGAAGGCGTCGTTAGGTTTGTCATTGGGTTTTCCTTATTAAAATATGTCGTCGAATTCTGTTGGGTCAATGTCTTCACACAGTTGTGTTTGGGTGTGGCAAAGGTAAAAAGGGTCGCGGTAGGTGTGCTGCCACAAAGCTTGCTGCATTGATGCGAGTCGGCTTGGGCTTCCAACCCATTCACCAACACTGTAAATGGCTTCAACGAAACTCACTGGGGTGTCATTGTCTCGCGCGTTCGCAACGCCGCCTGCCGCGTATGTCGGCGCAATTTTTTTATAGCCAATTTGAATGGGTACCAAGTAACCGTCGAAGGGCGATTTAACGCGTTGCCATTCAACCTTGGCGCTTTCTTTGTGCTCTTCGGCCGACAAAGGCGTGTCGGTGGCCTGATATTTGAGCGCAGAGAAATCGAGCCAGTTTTGTAAGGCAGATACGTTGCATTGTTCGTTCTGCTCTGCGAGGTATTGACTGCGATCAATCAAGATAAAACCGGGAAGCAGGCGGCGTAGTAGCTTCGCGTGAGGCTCATCGGAGAAGTAGCAAGCGCCAATCCCAGTGATCGTGCCGCCAGCGAGTTTATTGCGTTCCGCCAATCGTTTTACAAAATCAGATTGTGCGCGCTCCATGTCGTCAGTGACGCGATTCACGCCGTTGCACTCAATGACCAAAGATACGGTCAGGTGCATGCGGCCTTCTTCAACAATAGGGGCGGTTTTCCCCTCTTTGGTCAAAGGGTTGCGGGTGAGTGAAAAAGCATACGGCTCGTAGGCATTTTCTCTATGAGCATGTACTTGATGCTGGTTGCAAACGATGGCGCATGCATCAAGGCTAAACCCGAACTCGCTGCGTTCAGTGTGTCGCGATAGGGCATGAACAAATCCCAAAAAATGACTTACGGCGGGAAAGCCCCACGTCATGCCTGAAATGGCGTTGGCGTTGCTGATCTGAATGTTTTTAAGTACCAAATAGGCCATTACTTCATCTCCCAAAGTAGCTGCTTAAAGGTTTGTCGCCATTCATCCGCTTCGCCTTGAGATAATCGAAATGTTTGACCACTGCCAGCGGCTTTATCAATTCTGTCTTTAAGCCACAGCCCAAACTCAGCACTCACGCGGTCGCGCCAGTCTTCATTTTTCTCTGACCAACGTGGGTTGTTTGGGTCAAGCCATTGGGCATGATGCATAGGAAGTTGATGGTAGGTGTTCGTCCAACCCGCAGGTTGTTGCTGCCAAATGGCAATGTCGTTAATCACTTGCTCGCCAATTTGTTCAACCATGCGTTGAATGTATTCGCGGCGTTTTAGGTTGCTCGGTTTGTGAAGAATACAAAGCATAAAATCGGCAATGCGTTTCACGGTTCGCTCTGTGTTGAATAGCAACGATGAATGGTTGAACAGCTGGTTATTGTCTTTAGGCTGCTGTTGTTGGTTGCGCCACGTTGGTGGGCGAGTATCGAGTAGGTAGGTTCTCCCTCCTCGACCGCTATTCAGTTGAGACACGTTTTGCGGTTTAGATCCGCCGCTGATGGTGACAGCAAGATTGGGGTACGCCACCAGAAGGTTCTCACAAGGCAGGTTGGCCTTTCTGGCGTCCCGAATGGCTTTCATTTCTTGGCTAAAACGGCTGTGATTGATCTCACTGTATAGCGCTTGCGATAACGACGATGAGTACAGCGGTGCCAGAAGATGGTACTCACCTTGAGCGACAGGGAAGTACACCTGTTTGGCTAAGGTGTGGCTGCTAGGCGCTGAATCGCGTAACGCTTGCTTTAACCCATGCTGCCATTCTTGCAGTTGCTCAGGCGTGTTGGCTAAGGGGGCGAGCGGTTCTATATTGTCTTCTTGAAGGTACGCTAATAAGCTCTTCCCCGCGTTGTCTTTGAGCTGCAATAAACGAGCAACATCCAGTGCTGCGGCATTGCCTACCGCATCAACTGCGGGGCTGGCGATAGAAAAGGTATCGACATAACGTGGATCGCTACCTAAGTTTTCTGCCAGCACATTGGTGCCTTTGGCCGCACTGTGGCTGAACTTGATGGCATGCGTCGCCATGCTGATTTGCCCTGCGCGTTTTGCCGCGCTGTCTAACCAGTGGGTAACGGTAAAATCGAGTTCCAGTTTGGCGACTTTGGCGGACCGGTTCGCTTCAAAGGTGTCAGCATCTTCAACGGATGTGATTTTTGCTTTCTCTTTGTCGCATTCTTTTTCGAACGCCTCTACTTTCACGGCGCGTCTATCGTCAATGTATTGCACGATATGTTGGGTTAACGTTGTGGGCATTTATCCTCCTAAACGCCTATTCCAAATGATTAACATTCTGTTCCCCTAAATACCCCTAACACGGGGTGATAGCGCCATTTTTGGCCGTGATTCAGTTCTCCCAGTTCGATGGTTGCAAAGCGTTGACAGGTGTCGTCAAGTGAAAGGTCGAATTGTTCGCCTAATGTTTCCAGAACGCTCGACAATCCAATGTTTCCCCACACTGACACGCCATTAGCAAGGGTAATATCAGGCTCGTGTTCGAGCTTCCCACTGTCTTGAAATACCAAACCAAACGGATCCCATTGCTCAAGGGTTGGGGATTCTTCGTCTTGCGCAATCCGAAACACATAGGATTGTGTCGGCTGGCTTTTTCGAAAGGGCGTTTGTTTCTGAATCTCGGCAAAAAGGTGCGCGTGAGGCTGTGTCCACCACACCTTGGCTTTATCTCTCATGATGAAATTGAGGGCGAGGTGCTCTAAAGCAATAAACCCTGAGACCACTCCTTGTTGAAAGAGTGTCGGCTGCATAAAACGTGGGGCCGATGAAATGGGGTGAAGATCACTCTCATTCAATATGTCTGGTAAGTAATGACTGTTGAGTTGCAGCCAGTGACCTTGTTTTTGCGGTTTTTTCTCCTTCAATGGGCAGGGCAGCTTGCTTTCAAAGCCAGGCTTACAAAAGGCGACAGATTCGCCTTTTAACGCACGGTAGTTTTGGGTCAATACGCAGATGTTGGGTGTGGTTGGCGGTTGCTGTCGATGGCGTTGCACGCGGCCCGCAAGTTGAATGATGGAGCGCATTGAGCTGGGTTCAACAATGGCCCAATCGTAATCATGGTCGCGCCCAACTTCTGCGACGGGCGTGGCGAGCACCACAAATATATGGTGTTGTTCTGGGTGTTGTTTGAACACCGCCTGCACCTGAGGCAAGGCCGTAATTGGGCGCTTCGGATCGCGCTTTAGTATCGCATCTAGGTTGTCTTCAATTTCTGAGCGTACCGCTAAAGGATGTTGGCTGTGATAAAAGCAAACGTGAATACGTGTATTGTCGTTTGGCGACATGTCCAACAACCGTTTACCGACGGCGACCAAAGGTTCGATGTTTGCCATGCGTATGATGCCAGCCGAGAAGGTTTTGCCTTTGTTTTGCGTATCGCTGCCATCTGCGGTGCAATGCTCGCTTGCAAGCTGTTGCGCGTTTTGCAAGAAAAGCGCTGCTAACGAGGTGATAGCATCTTGTGGTGGCGATGTCTCAACAGGTAAAAATTTGCCTAGGTGAAGTGCTGGCGATTTGTCGCGTAAGCATTGCTGTCGTTTTTCTGTGAATGCCTGATGTTGCGCGAGATAGCTTTTGGCATCGTCATGCTGCCCGTTGTCTTCATTAAATTCATCACACCAATACGTCACGACGGGTAATTCGAGTCTTTGACCATTTACGACGTTGAACTGCTGGCGACCCGCTCGATAAGCGTCAAACAGGTTGCTGATCAGTGACGGTGGTAAGGTGGCAGAGGAAAGCAAAACACGGGATCCCAACAAGCCAGCCCAATAGACCAGACGGCTCAGAGCGGGTATGTCTTCTATGCCAAAATCATCAGGCTCATCCAACACTAAATCACTGGTGAGCAATCGCAGCATTGGTGCGATTTGTTGGCCGCCCGACGTGCCTTCAGACACTGGAATGATGTGGTCAATCGTGCTGACTGAAATCGGTGCGCTAATCAAAGCATGCACGAATTTTCGCGTGTTTCTATCGTTATTTAACCAGCGATTTAAATAGTGGTTATCAAGTTCACCGTCGTATTTTACATACAGGTGTTCAGCAAAGAGGTTTTCCGACGCACTGCCTGTTGGCGATGCTTTCTCTTCGTCGTCCATCGCACTTTTTATCGCGGCCACGTCGCGGTCTTTTTTCTTGTTGTGCAGTGCCTTAACCGCGCTTGAACCAATGACAACAGCCAGATCATCGCCATCGAGTTGAAGGCGTTCTTGCAAGGCATCACCGGTTTGCAATGTCAGCGTGCGCAACCCTAGCGCCACACTAAAGCGGCACCCCATTTGTGGATCAGAAAGCCCGTACATGATCCTTGCGTTGGCAAAGGTTTTTCCCTTTCCTGTTGAGGCCATGTTAACCCCAAAGAAACCTTGGCTTTGGGTTTGTTCCCTTACGGAAACAGCGGCGTCATAGGCGTTATTTTGCCAACGAAAGCGAGGAGCTGTGGTGCGTTTTTTCAGTGAAGGATGTCGGGTGATGGCAGGCATTGCACCGCGCAATTTAGGAATAATAGTGGCCAGTAAATACGCATTATGTGAGACGCCAATACAGTGTTCATCAAGCTTTTGCTTGGGTTGGCGTGTTTGCCTGTCCGTGTTTGCAATAGCGGTGTACTTTGCGTCTTGCCAATGTGTGGTTGGCGCACCAGCGGAGTATGCGTGATCGGCAAGCATCAAGGCCATACGAGCAAGGTGCAGTGGGTATGCCAGTTCTGGTTTGGCGAATTCCACTAGGCTTGGGAGTTTTAGTGCGCGAGCTGCCAGCTCTTTGGCTTTATTCCGCCATGTGAAACTCGCCAATGGCGTACCCATTGGAAATCGGAACACATCCGTTTTCTCTTTTTCGTCAAAAGCATGGTGGTTGAGTGCGTTCCATTCTGCGCTCATGCCCGTGTTGAACCATGCCGCTACGTTATGCATGTCTTGCTGCCTGTCACTTAAACATTTAGGCAGGCGGTGGTGTGAAACAATCAGCCATGCGATGCAAGCGGCAAGTGGGGCCATGCTTGCGAATGGAACGATGTTAGCTGGGGAAAAGCCCTCGAGTAGATGCTTATCATCAATCTCATTCAACGTATTGAGATGCTCAAGCCATTCTTGATCACTTCTTCCACCGACAAAGGCGAGAAAAAGCTGAGCGGAGACCCATTCGTGTCGGTACGGCTCGTAGTGTTTTCCAATACCTAATAGTTTGTTTTGAAAAAGTAGGTTTGCTTTTCCGAGATCGTGAAAAAGCCCAGCAATCCCCGCCATAACGGCGGTTGAATGGGTGCTGTGTCTGTCATTCTCATCGCCACTTCGCAATATGTTTCGACGCGTTGTGTTCGTTGGCACGGTGCCATCTTCATTAAAGCGTTTTCGGCTGCCGACTATCCACATCAACTCGGTATGGTTTTTCCCATACGTTCGGTAGCAGGCTACGGCGGTATTTCTGCGCGCCGTTTTTTTTAACAAGATCCTAAGCGTTTTTAGCCCTTCATTCGTGATGGGGGTTTGCCATGTTCGCTGGCCTTTTCGCTCGGCAAATTGGTCTAGCACTCGTCGCGTTTCTGGCAGGGCTTGTTTACTGCATTCAGAGATGAGAAGGATGTTCACAACGCTTGCTCCGAACATGACGCTGACGTGCGCTGCAATGTATCAATCATTACGTCTAGCGCTTCTGCCTCCCGAAACTGGTTTAAGCAGCGTTGGCGAAATTCTTGTTCATCGTCACCCGCCATCGCGGCAATAAAGGCTTGAGGTAGCACTAAGGCATCTTTAACAATATCGGCGACATCGAACACCAACCCGCCGCGGCGCGTTTTTCCATGCAAGATGGCGAGACCATGTGGCAGACCGATAACCCAACAAGCGGTAGCAGCCAGACCGTATGCTAAGTAGTTGCCATGATCTAAAAACCGATTTGCTATGTCAGTTGAATTTCCGCGTTCTGAACGTGTGAAGTCGCCATATTGTGTAGCGTGGCATGCTAGGCGATAGAGCGTTTTTGTTGTGGTCGCTTCTAGAGACAACAGGTCTTGCGTGGTGGTGCAGGTTTCAATTTTATCCGTGAAGCGAGAAAGTGCGTCGTTGAGTTGATCAACACAAACAGGAAACGCATCGTGTTTACTGGCTTTTAGCCAGTGCTTTTTGACCTGTCGGATCCGCTCTTGTTGGAGTTGTTTTGCAGCTTCAAGTCGTAATGCATCATCAAACCAAAATCGAACCCACTGTTGAAGATACTCGGTAGGGCGGTACTCCGATTGTGGTGTCAGCCACGAAACTTCGACCTGTGTTTCGTTGGCACTAAACAATGGCGTGCCACCGCCGCCACAAAAACCGACTAAAACGCCTGCTTTTGCAAATTCGCGCATGGCTGCCTGTGTAACGGATGTGCCAGTGCCAAGCATGACCACGGTGGTGTTTGCGATGGGGATATTCCAATAAAGGCTCTCTTTACCTTGGTCGGTGACATATTCAACCCGTCCGCCATTCACCAGCACTCGGCAATGTTGAAGGTAATAAATGTTGGCGCGTTTAGAGTGGAGAATTGTTTTTAAATCACTTGGTGAAAAGTCTTTATTGGCCACGTTTACCACTGACTTAGTTTGGTTGCATATTCTGTGGGGATTTTAACTACAAACTCAATAAATAGTGACCAATTATAAGTACATTGGCGTCATATTTGTGACTGCGGCATGGTTGTGAAAGGAGGGACGGACAAAAGGCTTAGGTTACAGCTAAGTTGTTGCTTCTGAAGCTTATCTATCGGTCTACATATCAACAGATCCGGTTTGAGGTTTTTACGATCTAATCTCTGCTATTCGGGGTTGTCAGTTACTCAGCGTTATCGCTCAGGTCGGATTCACTTTCTTCAAAGTCACGACTACGGGAATCACGTATAGTTATGCTATCTGTACGCGAATTGCGTATGTTTTCGCATGAAAAGTGTATTTGTCTAATCGACCATATTTGAAAAGTACCGCATTGAATATCTCAGTGATGATGAGTTTAGGTTTTTTCAAGCGGAGTTAATGTCTAACCCCAAACAAGGCGAAATGATTCAAGGTACAGGTGGTTTTCGAAAGATTCGAGTTGCAAGTAAAGGTAAGGGCAAGCGTCGTTTCTACTTACTGATAATTTATGGCAAGAATGAAATGTGCGACTCAACTGTAGACCAAAAAAAAAACTAAAAGCTTTTATTGAGGCGTGGCACAATCAGTCGTTAAAGCCGCGCACTTCCAAAAGCCAAAAAGAAAAATGTCAGTGTCGAGCAAGGCAGTAGTTCGCTCGTCACCGACGTTTAAATCTGTTTTTTTTGTTGTGCGTGTCAGCGTTATTTAAGCAGCGCGACCATGGCTTCACCTACACCATGTGCACTTGCAGGGTTTTGGCCTGTCACAAGGCGATCGTCAGTAATCACATGCACACCCCAAGGCTGAATTTTGCTAAATTTCGCCGCTTTGCGCGTCAGTGACTCTTCCAGTAAGAAAGGAATGTCGTTGATGGTGCCAAAATCCACTTCTTCTTCACGGGTAAAGCCTGTCACGGTTTTGTCTGCGATCAACGGTTGTCCATTGCTCAGCGTGATAGGAAGCAGGCCAGCAGGGCCGTGGCACACAGAACCAATCACGCCGCCTTTTTCGTAGAGCGTTGCCGCTAGGCTTGCCGTGAGAGCATGTTCTGCCAAATCAGAAAGCAGACCAAAGCCACCCGGATAGAAAATGGCATCGTAATCATCGATATTGATTTGATTCATGGGAATGGTGTTGTTCACGCGAGATTGGAATTCTGCGTCGTTGAAAATGCGCGTGTTCACGTCATCGCCTTCCATGTTTTCACCATAGAAAGGCACTGCGCCACCATTGATAGAGGCGACGTCGTAGCTGAAACCAGCTTGCAGAAAAGCATCCAACGCGTGGGTCATCTCAGGGGCGTAAGTGCCGTTAGCCTGATCAGTAGTGCCAAGCGTGGCGTGATTCGTAGTGATGATAAGAATCTTTTTCATAATCTAGTCCTTTGAAAGCGAATCGACTTGGATGAAGGTAAGCCGTTCGATGCCAGCCATTCTATGCTTTCGCTATATGGGTGATAATCCGCTAAAATGGAAAACCGTCTTTGCTATATGGCAATAATGTAATGAACATTCACTCACTCAGCTTTGATGGCATTGTCGAATTCGTAACAGTCGCCGATGCTAAAGGATTCAGCGAGGCAGCGCGTCGCTTGAACTGTTCGGTCAGCCATGTTTCTCGCCAAGTGTCACGATTAGAAAACCGACTTGGAACGGCGTTGTTTGCGCGATCGACACGCTCGGTAAAGCTGACGGAAACGGGGCAGCAATATTATCTGCAGTGCCAAGAGCTTGTTAGCGGGCTTGATCAAGCCAATGAGATGGTGACGGGTACGCAGTTTGATTTGCAAGGTACGCTGCGCATCAGCATGGCGGGGTCTTTTGCGGAGCAATTTGTCGCCCCTGCGCTGGTAACATTCGCCAAGCAGCACCCTAAGCTGACGGTCGAAGTGGATTTCAGCAGTCGACATGTGAATTTTGTGGAAGACGGTATCGACTTCGCGATTCGCTATGGTCGATTGCAAGATTCAGGGCTGGTGGCGAGAAAGCTCGCTGATCGCAGTCTAATGGCGGTGGCCTCGCCAGATTACCTGTTGAAACACGGCGAACCCAACCACCCCAAAGCGTTGGCACAACATTCGTGCTTAATCACCAACAACGACACTTGGCTGTTTGAGCATGATGGCAAAGAGATGCCTGTGAAGGTGTCTGGGCGTTTTCGATGCAACAACGCCAATGCCTTGGTGGAGGCGTGTAAAGGTGGGTTGGGGATTGGTTATATGCCAAAAAGCAGTTTCCAGCAGGCAATGAATGAGGGCGAACTGGTTCCTGTTCTCGCGCCTTTTTGGACACGAAAAATCACCTCTTGGGTGGTGTATCAAAACCGTAAGTTCTTGCCACTCAAAGCGCGTCTCGCTATCGACCATTTGTTGACACACTTTGAAGGGTGGCAGGAATAACGGATTCTCTTCGTTCTGTTTCATTTCGTCATCAAACCGTGACGATACTGCGATTTCAAAGGATAGACACTGTGAATATTTTAGAAGCAATTCGACAAGACTTGTCTGAGATTGGTTACCCAGAAAATGCGGTGAAAACCGGGGAGGTGAGAGGAGTATCTGCCAAGGCGTTTAAGAAGCTGGAAAGCAAAGACATTCATCATGTGTTTTCTGTGTGCGAAATGTTACTGGATGAAAGAGATTGGGCGTTAGGTGTCATTGCTTATGATTGGGCTTATCGAGTCAGGAAGCAGTATACCAAACAGACATTTTCCACATTCGAACGCTGGCTGTTCACTTATGTGAAGGACTGGGGGGATTGTGATGATTTTTGCACTCATGCGTTTGGTGAACTCATTTTGCAACACAATGATTTGTTTTCAAGGGTTGCAAACTGGGTTGACCATGAAAACTTCGCTATTAGAAGGGCCGCAGCGGTTGTGCTTATCTACCCCATAAACAAAGGGCGATATAGCGGCCTTGAGCCCTATTATATTGCCGATTTACTGCTTGAAGATGAGCATCATTTGGTACAAAAAGCCTATGGTTGGATGCTCAAAGTGTTGTCGCAAAAAGAGCCACAACCAGTTGTGGAATATTTGATAAAAAACCATGCTCGAATGCCAAGAACAGCCTTTCGGTATGCGCTGGAAAAGCTGGACAAGGGCACCCGCATGAAGCTTATGTCACTCTAGGATCATTACTATTTCAGCAATCAACAATCAACAATCAACAAAACGGCAGTAATGGAATTAGGCGATTTTGGGTGAAAGAAAAAGGGACAACGTTTTCGTTGTCCCTTTTTTGTGTTGCTTAGAAAATCTAAGACACGTCGCGTTCTACAAGCCCAACGTGTTCGCGATGCGTTGACCGTAGTCTGCATCGGCGTTGCTGAAGTGCTCGGTCATTTTGCGTTGAACATCTTCAGAAGCTTGAGACAGCGAACCGCAGATGGTTTCAATCAGACGCGCTTTTTCATCTTCGCTGAACAAGCGGTACAGGTTACCTGCTTGTGCAAAGTCGTCTTGATTGTAGCGACTGTAACGATCTGCTTCGCCGTCTAAACGCATTGGTGGTTCTTTAAATTCAGTGGCTTCAACCAAATCATCTTGTTGGTTAGGGCCAAAGTTTGGTGACGCATTTTGACCTGTCTGATGACCAGAGTAAGGGCATTGCGTGCCTGCCATCGCGCCAGCACGTTGGTAATGATTTGCCTGTGTGGCATGCGGGCAGTTTACGGGTAGGTGGTTGTAGTTTGCACCTAAACGGTAACGCTGAGCATCCGCGTACGCGAACAGACGCGCTTGCAGCATCTTGTCTGGAGACGCACCAACACCGGGAACCAAGTTGCTTGGCGCTAACGCCACTTGCTCAACTTCAGCGAAGTAGTTCTCTGGTAAACGGTTAAGTTCTAACTCACCGATTTCAATCAATGGGTAGTCGCTGTGCGGCCATACCTTTGTCAGATCGAACGGGTTGATGTGATAGGTGTTCGCATCCGCTTCCGGCATGATTTGAACGTTCACGCTCCAACGCGGGAAGTGACCGTCTTGAATAGCCAAAACCAAATCACGCTGGCTTGAATCTGGGTCAATACCGCGCAGAATCGCGGCTTGATCATTGGTCAAGTTCACTACGCCTTGTTGGCTCTTGAAGTGGAACTTCACCCAAAAGCGCTCACCTTTGTTGTTCCAAAGAGAGTAGGTGTGTGAACCATAGCCGTGCATTTGACGATAGTTAGCAGGAATGCCGCGATCAGACATCAACACCGTCACTTGGTGCATACATTCTGGGTTTAACGACCAGAATTCCCACATGGCCTGAGCATCTTTCAGGTTGGTATGTGGGTTACGTTTTTGAGTGTGGATGAAATCTGGGAATTTAATACCGTCACGCAGGAAAAACGTTGGCGTGTTGTTGCCGACGATATCGTGGTTACCACGTTGGGTGTAAAAACGAAGGCCAAAACCGCGAGGGTCTCGCTCTGCGTCCGCCGAGCCCATTTCGCCACCCACCGTTGAAAAGCGAACGAACGTTTCTGTTTGTTTGCCTTCGCCGTTGAAATGATCAGCCAGTGTGAATTCAGCCAGATCACGGGTCAGCGTGAATGTACCGTATGCACCAGTGCCTTTGGCGTGAACAATACGCTCTGGAATTCGCTCGCGGTTAAAATGCGCTAGCTTCTCGATAAGATGCCAATCTTGCAACAATACTGGGCCGCGCTCTCCGGCGGTCAGTGAGTTTTGATCATCGGCAACAGGTGCGCCATTCTGGCTGGTGAGGTAACGTGTATTTTCCATTTCTTTCCCTAAACATGTTCATGCTCGATGCACAAACAAGAATCAATATCATTCCAGTATGGAGAGTTATAAACGAATATTGGTTTTTAATATTGATTTAAATCATATTTATAGTGATAGATGTTATCTTTATGATGTTTTATTGGGGTATATGTTGGATCTGTGTGCAGGTGCTGTGTGGGGTTTTAGCATATGGGCGGACAGGAAAACCTAACAGAGCATTCAATCTGACGCGATGAAACCTTGGTGATGCTTCCATGTTTCAACCTGGTTCATTATGGTAACCTTGAGTCAGGTGCCAGCCTGCGTACTCTAAGTGACCTGTATGTCTGACAAGAGAATTGAATCGTGAACAGCGAAGTGAAAATCGACGTTAAAGGCCGTAAAAGTGTGGTCAACACGTGTACTGAACCCTGTGCCATCGAAAAGGGCATGCGTTTAATAGGTGGTAAGTGGAAAGGTTCGCTGATTTACCACCTGAAAGATGGACCCGTACGATTTAATGATTTGGCCCGTTTGCTCGGCGGGGCGAGTAAAAAAATGATCGACCAGCGCTTGAAAGAGCTGGAAGCGGAAGACATGGTCGTGCGTAAAGTGATCAGTGATCGCCCCATTGCGGTGAGCTATGAATTGACCGAGTTTGGTCGTAGTGCTTTGAAAATACTTGATGATTTGAGAGTGTGGTCCGAGCAGCATCGAATTGAACTTCGAAAATAACATCCGCCAGTCTGCAATGCGCGGACTGGTGGGTTTCTTCTGCACGTTATGCATTTCGGATAGCATTAACGCATAACGCATAACGCATAACGAATCAAATCCGAATGCTGTCGTCGCTATTTCCTCGGCTTCGTCGTCGATTTACGCACAACCAGCCTAGGTTGCAGCAATACCTTGCGAGGGAAAGCACTGTCGCTTTCTTTACGAATTTGACCAAACAACATGCGTACAGATTGATCGCCAAGCTGAGTTTGTGGCAATGATACTGTCGTCAAAGGAATGCGGAACCAATCAAGGTAAGGCATGTCATTGAATCCGGTGACAGACACGTCTTTAGGAATCGCTTTCCCCACCGCTTCTAGCTCTTCAATGCATCCCAAAGCCAACAAATCATTGGCTGCAATGACAGCGGTAACTTCAGGATGTTTTTCCAGTAAGCTTTTTGTCGCCAGCTTTCCTGCTGCTTCGGTGAATGCGCTAGCCAAAACCACAGGCGC
This sequence comes from Enterovibrio litoreus, assembly GCF_045679545.1. NCBI lineage: Bacteria > Pseudomonadati > Pseudomonadota > Gammaproteobacteria > Vibrionales > Vibrionaceae > Enterovibrio > Enterovibrio litoreus. The sequence goes on along the minus strand of NZ_CP166195.1, from coordinate 219,322 downwards.
GTTATCCGGCGGAAGTTCGAACATGTCAGCAATAGAAATAAAGGCGTGGCGTCGGCTTAATCCGCTAGAGATCTCGTTTGGGCCCGCAATGTGGGCAATGTGACGATGACCAAGCTTATAAAGGTGCTCGAACAGCTGATAGATACCTTCACGGTCATCAACTAACACCTGATCAGAGGCGAGATTGTCGATAACTCGGTTAACCTGCACCAGCGGTTTGCCATGATCGAGACAATAATCCACCGTGGGATCTTTGCGAAACGCCGAGGCGAGGATAATACCGTCTACATTTCGAGCAATGAGTCTTTTGACTTCCTCAAGCGCTAGAGCCTGATTGTTTTCGGTATACGCCAGCGTGAGTGTATAGCCCAGCTTATTGGTGAGTTGTTGGATTTCATGAACCAGAGGCGGGAAGATCGGGTTCAAAATATCGGGGATCATCATACCAATGGTTTTCGTTGCACCGCGCTTTAGCGCCGTTGCCATGGGATTGGCGGTATATCCCATTTCTTCACTTTTCTTTTCCACCATCTCAATGACACGGTCAGAGACCAGATGTTGTTTTTCTGGGCTCAATGCTCGTGACACCGTGGATGGGCTAATACCGAGAGCGGCAGCTACGTCTTTGACAGTTATGCGTTTATTTTTATCGTTATCCAAAACTATTCCCTAAAACAGCATTACCTAACGTGAATGAAACCGGGCAACGTTGCTTTAACATTGTATCAACCTTTGCATTGACAGCTAAGTTACTATGTGCTGCAATCGTTTGCAAGTTGGTGGTTTTTTGTGCGTGCAGCCGATCATGGTTTTTATTCGCGACAATCAACCACCTATTATTTGCTTAATCAATGCAAACGATTGCAATAAATGGAGTCTTAATGCTATGAGTATCGTGAAACCAACGGAACCGGAAATTATTCGACAGTCTGACATTGAACCAGGCTGGGACTGGTCTAAGCGTATTCCTGCACCCGGTAGGATGAGTGTCGACTTTGAACAGCGTGTGAACTTCAATCGATTGCATCAATATCGCTTGGGCCGTTCGCGTAAAGCTTTAGCAGAGTCTGGTTTGGGTGCGGTGCTTTGTTTTGACAATAACAACATTCGGTATTTGACCAGTACTGTCATTGGTGAATGGGCACGAGACAAAATTGCACGTTATGCCTTGTTTACGGGTAACTCTGACCCGTACTTGTGGGATTTCGGTTCTGCGGCAAAGCATCATCAGCTGTATCAAGGGCTTATCGACCCTGACCATTTCAAAGCCGGTATGTTGGGTTTGCGTGGCTCGGTGGCGAAAGAAGCAGGTTTGTTCAAGCAAGCGGCGCGAGACATTAAAGCACTGCTGGTGGAGGAGGGGGTGGCAGATATGCCTCTCGGCATCGATGTGTGTGAGCCGCCAATGTTGGAGGCGCTTCAAGCTGAAGGCTTAGATGTTCGCGATTGTCAGCAAGTGATGTTGGAAGCGCGTCAAATCAAATCCATGGACGAAATTGTGTTGCTCAATATGGCTGCAGCCATGGTAGATGGGGCTTATCACGAATTGGCGGTGAATTTAAAACCCGGCGTTCGTGAAAACGAAAGTGTCGCCAATGCCAACAAGTTTCTTTATGACAATGGCTCTGACGATGTAGAAGCCATCAATGCGGTCTCGGGTGAGCGCGGCAGCCCGCACCCACACAACTTTACTGACCGTATGTATCGCCCCGGCGATCAGGCGTTTTTTGACATCATTCACTCGTTTAACGGCTATCGCACCTGTTACTACCGCACATTGAACGTTGGTAGTGCTAGCCAAGCCCAGCAAGACGCTTACAAGCAAGCGCGTGAATGGATTGATGCAGCCATTGATCTCATCCGCCCCGGCATGACCACAGACAAAATCGCCGCAGTATGGCCAAAAGCCGAGAAATTTGGCTTTGCCAGCGAAATGGAAGCGTTCGGATTGCAGTTTGGTCATGGTTTGGGTTTGGCACTGCATGAGCGCCCAATTATCAGTCGTCTTGTTTCGATGGAAAACCCTTTTGAGCTTCAAGAGGGCATGGTGTTTGCGCTTGAAACCTATTGCCCGTCTGCCGATGGCAATGGTGCGGCACGTATCGAAGAAGAAGTGGTCGTCACAGCCGACGGCTGCGAAATCATTACGCTTTTCCCGGCGCAAGAACTCTTCATCGCCAATAAATACTGATTTGACAGCGGTTGTGGCCCTTTTTGCCAGTGTTATCGGCTTCTCATGTAGGCGTACTACCTGTCGAAGCCTCTGCCTTGGATAAAGAAGCCACGCCTGCTGCAAACTTTAGCTCAATAGCTCAATAGCTCAATAGCTCAATAGCTCAATAGCTCAATAGCGCATAGCACCGTTGAGCGTACCCAAGAAACATTCAAAAGGAACAGACTATGTCGGAAAACAGTCTGGAGACACGGCTGTCACTCTACCGCACCATGTTGCGGGCGAGAGGCTTTGAACAGCGCGCCTCCGATCTCTTTCTTCAAAACCTTGTGAAGGGCACAAACCATCTGGCATTAGGTCAAGAGGCCGTGGCAGCGGCATTTGGTGTCGCCATGCAAAAAGGCGACTACACCTATTGCACCTATCGCGGACACACTCACACCTTGGTGCGAGGTGCTGATATGACGGCGCTATTCGGTGAGTTAATGGGCCGAGACTGCGGCATTTTGCGCGGCAAAGGCGGTTCAATGCACTTAACCAGTGTTGAGCATGGTGCCATGGGTTCATACGCCATCATTGGTGCACAGCTATGTATTGCCAATGGCAGCGCATGGAAGAGCCAATACAAGAAAACCGGAGAAGTCAGCGTGGTGTTCTTTGGCGATGGCACCACCAATATCGGTGCTTTTCACGAGGCATTGAACTTCGCTGTGGTATGGAACCTTCCCGTTGTTTTCGTGTGTGAAAACAACCTGTATATGGAATACACCCCAATTGGCAGCGTCACGGCGGTTGAACATCCTGCGGCAGATCGTGCCAGCGCCTATGGGCTTGAGAGCATTATTGTCGATGGCAACGATGCAGATGCCATGTATGACGTTGCGTCTACGGCGATTGAAAAGGCACGCAGCGGTGGTGGCCCTTCTTTGATTGAAGCGAAAACGTATCGCCACCAAGGGCACTCTCGCGCCGATCCGGGTAAGTATCGTCCTGCTGAAGAAGTGGCGCGTTGGCTCGCGTACGATCCCATTCCTCTCTATCGATCACGTCTTGCGGATGAAGGCGTTGAAGAAAGTGTGTTGGCGGGGATAGAAAGCGACGTTGATGGGGAAATTGAACAGGCTACAGAGACGGCGAAAGCATCGCCGACGCCTGATACGTCATTGTGTTTTACAGATGTCTGGGCAAATGGAGGTTACGCATGGCGCAACTAATGAGTTATCGCGAAGCAGTTGCCGCAGGGATTGCGCAAGAATTACGCCGAGACGAAGACGTGGTGTTTCTTGGTGAAGATGTTGCTGCCGCAGGCGGTGTTTTCAAAGCAACCGTAGGGTTGTTTGAAGAATTCGGGCCAGAGCGCGTAAGAGACACGCCGATTTCAGAACAGGCCATTCTTGGCGCAGCAATGGGCGCTGCCATGACAGGTTTGAAACCGATTGCGGAAATCATGTTCTCAGATTTTCTTGCCGTGTGTTGGGATTTTGTCGCCAATGAAATACCGAAAGCGCGATACATGACAGCGGGTCAGGTGTCGGTGCCATTGGTGATCAGAACCGCGAATGGTGCAGGCTCGCGCTTTGGTGCGCAGCACTCACAAAGCGTCGAAAACTGGGCGATGATGATTCCCGGTATCAAGGTTGTCGCACCGTCAAACCCAGCCGATGCGAAAGGCCTGATTGCGGCGGCAGTGCGTGACCCAGATCCAGTGATTGTGTTTGAACACAAGTCGCTATATGCCATGAAAGGCGAAGTGCCTGATGGCGATCATGTGGTTAACCTCGGTGAAGCCAATGTGCTTCGCAAAGGCAATGACGTGACCATTGTGGCGCTGGCGGCCATGGTGCCAAGAGCGCAGAAAGCAGCGGAAATTTTAGCCAAAGAAGGGATTGATTGCTCGGTAATCGACCTGCGTTGCCTTGTGCCGCTGGATACCAAAACGATTTTAGAAGATGTCGCAAGAACGTCTCGGCTAGTGACAGTAGAAGAGAACCCTCAGCTATGTGGCTGGGGGGCTGAAATCGTCTCAATCGTGGGCAAAGAGCGTTTCTTTGATTTGGATGCGCCACCCACACGCATCACCACGCCGCATATTCCTCTGCCCGCCGCGGATAACTTGGAAGACCATGTGATCCCATCGGTAGAACGTATCGTGGCCGAAGTACGTGAGGTGGTTCAGATATGATTGTTGATGACATCACGCTGCCCACCGGATTAAAAATCGGTGGCGAGTGGCGACATACAGGGCGAGCAGACATTCCCGTCTACAACCCTGCTAACGAATCTTTGTTAACCTCGATTGCCAGTGCAGATTCACAAGATGCCAAAGACGCAATTGATGCGGCCAGTCGAGGCTTTGCGCAGTGGCGCAAAACGTCGCCACGCCATCGCTCCGAGGTGCTTCGTCGTGCTTTTCACCTGATGCAGGAGCGAAAAGAGACCATTGCGCGGATCATTACCCTCGAAGAGGGTAAAACGCTCAATGAAGCGCGGGGTGAGGTGAATTACGCCTCGGAATTTTTCCGTTGGTTTGCCGACCAAGTTGTGCAGATGAATGATGCTTTATCGGCAGCGCCCAATGGTGATAAAGCCATTATGGTGACCCATCACCCAGTTGGTGTTGCGTATCTGGTGACGCCTTGGAATTTTCCCGCTGCCATGGCGACGCGAAAAATTGCGCCAGCGTTGGCGGCAGGCTGCTCGGTGATCTTAAAGCCGGCGACCGAAACACCGCTTACGGCGTTGTATGTTGCCGCGTTACTGACGGAGGCAGGCGTGCCGGACGACGTCATTTCTGTGTTGCCATCAAAGAGCGCTCGCAGCATTTCTGACGTTATGTTTGCCGATGAACGCGTAAGAAAAGTGTCGTTCACGGGTTCAACGGAAGTGGGGCGTGTGTTGCTGCACAATGCGGCAGAGCGTGTGGTGAATAGCTCCATGGAATTGGGCGGTAATGCACCGCTGTTGGTGTTGGACGATGCGGATTTTGATACCGCTGTTGAACAAACACTGGTGGCCAAAATTCGTAATGCGGGTGAGTCCTGCATTGCCGCAAACCGAATCTATGTCGCGCGTCAGCATTATCACGCGTTCAGTGAAGCGTTGGCGGCGAAAATGGGGGCGCTAGTCATGGGTGATGGGACGCAAGACGGCGTAGATATCGGCCCATTGGTTAATCGTGATACTCAGAAGAAAGTCGCTTCACTGGTCGATGATGCCGTTGCAAAAGGCGCAAATTTACTGACAGGTGGCGTGCAGCCAAGTGGTGCCGGGTATTTCTACCCGCCGACAGTGCTCAATGACATTCCCGACAATGCAGACATTCTGTATACCGAAATTTTTGGTCCTGTTGCCGTGATCATTCCCTTTGATGATGAGCAGGCTGCGATTGATGCCGCCAACAACACCATCTTCGGTTTGGCGGCTTACGTGATGTCTTCTGATACGGCACATGCCGTTTCCGTTGCCAAACAACTTGAAGCGGGTGTGGTGGGGATTAACAAAGGTGTGATTTCTGATCCAGCAGCGCCCTTTGGTGGCATGAAGCAAAGTGGCCTTGGTCGCGAAGGTGGTTATGTCGGTATCGATGAATTCACTGAAACCCAATACATCGGCCTTGATTGGCCCGGTTGTTCCCAATAAGCCAGGAGGCAGACATGGATATCATCATGCCCCAACTAGGGGAAACCGTGGCAGAAGGGGAAATTCTTCTGTGGCACAAAGCCGAAGGTGACGACGTCAAAAAAGGCGACGCACTGTTTGAAATTTCTACTGATAAAGTCGCGATGGAAGTGCCCGCGATGGAAAACGGGGTGTTGACCAAAATCATCGCTGCCGTTGGTGAAATCATCCCTGTGGGTGAGCCCGTCGCCGTGCTAGCTGTTGAGGGCGAAGAGGTAGCCGTTGCGAGTTCAGGTAACTCAAGTCGCGCGGCATCCTCGGAGACAGAAGTCGCTAAACCTGCATCGTCGAATGAAGCCAAGTCTGGGTCGAACGAGTCCAAAACCCGCTTACAAGGCGGAAATGGTTTGTTTTCGCCAGCAGTGAAATACCTTGCTGCCACCAACACGGTCGATTTGTCAGCAATCGCTGGCAGTGGCAAAGACGGGCGCATCACCAAGCGGGATATGCAGGCGCACATTGAGCAATCAACTGTCAACAGCTCGCCAGAGAGAGATGCAGAAGCGTTGGCTGCTTTGGCAGAGCTATCACCCTCGGTGCGTCGTTTAGTGACAGAGCATGGTGTCGATATCAATCATGTTGATGGCACAGGTAGACATGGGCGTATTACCGAATCCGATGTCTTGTCTTATCTTGATGGTGACAGTGCACCAGCTTTGAGAGCACCGCAGGCCAGTCAATCCAGTCAGGCAAGTTCGCTTCCACCTTCGCCAATCTCGATTGAAGGGGAAGCGGTACCCTTTACTTTCATGCGTAAGCAAATTGCACGTCAGATGGCATCATCGGTGCAGAATGCTGTGCATGTCGCTCAGGGGATGGAAATCAGCTTTGATGCCGTTGAAGACGTAAGACAGGCAAACAAAGTGGCGTTCAAACAGCGTTATGGTTGCAGTTTAACGCCGCTCGCCTTCATTGCCAGAGCCGTTGTGAAAGCGTTACAAGCGTTTCCACAGCTTAACGGACAAGTGGGGATCGATAAGCTAGTGCTGAGTGTGCCAATCCACTTGGGCGTTGCGGTGGACCTTAATCATCAAGGCTTGGTTGTGCCTGTTATTAAAGATGCCGATGCGATGAATGTGTCGGGATTGGCGCGGAAAATTGCAGAGCTTGCCGCGAAAGCGCGTGAAAACCGGTTAACGCCGGATGATATGTCTGGTGCAACCTACACGCTTTCTAACAATGGCGGTTCAGGTACCGCGTTTACCACGCCCATTATCAATCACCCTGAAATTGCGATTCTGTCTATCGACAGCATTGTTCGCAAACCCGTGGTGGTGAATGTGAATGGCAGAGAAACATTGGGAATAGGCAGTGTGGGTATGCTGGTGCAATCGTTCGATCATCGGGCAGTGGATGGCGCGTATTCCGGTGCTTTCTTGCAGCAAGTGAAATCTATGATTGAGTCCCACGATTGGCAGGGCGAGCTCTAAGTCGAGGGTTAAATTAGGAATCGGTAACAAGCAAGGGTAACAAGAGCAACAACAAAGGGAGCTGATGCTCCCTTTGTTGTGTCTGGCTTTTGGACATAAAGCCACAAACATTAGTGCTCGTGGTGGTGTGATGGCACGTAGTCAGGATCAGTGTCACCGACCAGCGCTTCGGTGGTGAGCATTAACGCCGCGATGGAGCTTGCAGTTTGCAGTGACAATCGCGTCACCTTGGCGGGGTCTATCACGCCCATCTCCAGCATAGAACCAAATTTACCATTTGCCGCGTTATATCCGAATTCAAAGGGTTGATTGCTGACTTTTTCGAGATAGACACCGGCATCAAGCCCCGCATTTTTCACAATCTGTCTAAATGGCGATTTCATTGCATCTAGCGCGATTTGCATACCTGCTTTTTCATCATCGCTCGTGGCATCGGGCAGGGCCATGGTTTCACAAACACGCAGTAGAGCAATGCCACCGCCAGGCACAATACCTTCTTCAATTGCCGCTCGGGTTGCGTGCAAGGCATCTTCAACACGGGCTTTCTTTTCTTTGACTTCGGTTTCGGTGGCGGCACCCACTTCGATCAATGCAATACCCCCTGACAAACGGGCGCGACGTTCTGTCATTTTCTGAACGTCATATTCAGAATCAGAGCTTTCGATTTCGGCGTTGATTTGTGCAATGCGATCAGCAATTCGCGCTTCAGTACCTAGGCCTTTGATTAAGGTAAACGAATCTTTAGAGAGTTCGATTTTTTCGACCTGACCAAAGTCATGCTCACTGATCTGAGCGACATCATGACCGGTTTCAGACGACATGACGGTTGCGCCGGTGAGTGCGGCAATGTCATGCAAAATCGCTTGACGGCGTGGGCCGAAACCGGGCGTTTTCACGGCAACGACATCTAACGTTTTACGCATGTGGTTAACAACGAGGGTAGAGAGGGCTTCACCTTCTACATCTTCTGCCATCACAAAAAGCGGTCGTTTTTGCTTAGCCGCAATTTCCATGGCAGGCACCACTTGGTCAAACTGACTTAGTTTGCCATCAACCAGTAAGATCAATGGCATAGCATGTTCAACGCGCATTTTTCCTCTCACGTTGACGAAATGTGGTGAGAGATAACCGCGATCAAATTGCATGCCTTTGACCACGTGTAATTCGGTGTGAAAGCCTTTGCCTTCTTCAATAGTGACAACGCCATGTTCGCCGACGGCACGAATCGCCTCGGCGACGATCTTACCAATGCTAGTGTCATTGTTAGCGGAGATGGTGGCGACATGTTCAATGTCTGCTTCCTGGTTGCAAGGTACAGCTTGGTCTTTCAGCGCTATTACAGCGGCGTGAATGGCCTTTTCGATACCGTGCTTGATATCGATGATGTTGTAGTTCGCTGCTTGAGCTTTGAAACCTTGATTGAGAATGGCTTGAGCGATCACGGTCGAGGTTGTCGTGCCATCCCCCGCTTCATCGTTGGCTTTTGACGCGACGGCACGGATCAACGATGCCCCCATTTCTTCCATTTGCCCTTTAATCGCGACTTTGCGTGCGACGGAAACGCCATCTTTGGTGATGATGGGCGGTTGGTCGAAATTGCGCATGACCACATTTCTCCCCTTGGGACCGAGCGTCACCTTAACGGCATCGGCCAAAAGGTTCGCGCCTATCAGTAAGCGCTTGCGTGCGTCTTCGCCAAATTCCAGATGATCTTGATGCATAGCTATCCCTCGCGTTGTTTCTTGTCATTTGTATCTATAACGTTAAACCTTTTGCAAACGTTTGCAATAAAATCGGCATTTTTTTGCAATAAATGCGCATTCGAGGCGATTTTTACCAAAGTCGGTTTGTGATCAATATTGGGGTTTTGGAAGGAATATTTAATCTATAGAAACGGCGTGCTGGGAGATATTTTCTCTTTTTAACAAGGCTATAGCAATAGGCTGTTAAATATACCTACTACATCCTCTCAAAAATGAAGCAGGGTAGCCTATTTTTATCGTGCATTTCTTGTTCTATGCTTGTTGCTAAATGTAAATCATAAGTTAACGAAAATTCATTGCAAACGTTTGCTGTCGGCCTGAGGCTCAGGTGGCGAAGATCAGCAAAATAAGGAGGGCAACTTGGACACATCGAGACTGGCGAAGAAACATGTACTGATCACAGGGGCTGCGCGCGGCATGGGCGCGGCGGTTGCAGAAAATTTTGCAGAGCAGGGAGCAAAGGTTTGTGTGGCTGACGTGAATCTTGATGGTTGTCAGGAAGTCGTTGAGCGCATCAAAGCAAAAGGTGGCGAAGCAATAGCGGTGAAAATGGACGTGACCAAACGTGCTGATATTGCCGCAGGCGTGAAAGCAACCGTCGATGCGTTCGGTTCAATCAATGTGATGCTCAACAATGCGGGTATTAATAAACCTCTGATGTTCCTTGATATTACAGAGGAAAATTGGCAGCAAATCATGGATGTGAATGGTTTGGGTTGTTTGATGGGTATGCAAGAAGCTGCCAAGCAAATGATTGCTCAAGGCCCTGAAGATGAGCCTTACAAAATTATCAATGTTGGATCCATTGTGTCGCGCATGGCATTTGATGATGTGGTGCCTTACTCGTGCAGTAAGCATGCGGTGCTTGCGATGATCAATGGCGGCGCGAAGGCATTGGTGAAACACAACATTACAGTGAACGGCTATGGCCCTGGCGTGGTGCGTACCGAGCTTTGGGAGCAACTGGATAAAGATCTAGTCGCCATTGGTAAGTTTGAGAAGCCTGGTGAATCCATGGACACCTTGGCGCGCGAAATGATTCTGCTTGGTCGTTATTCCTACCCTGAAGATGTGCTCGGCACGGCCAGTTTCCTCGCAAGTAAAGACTCAGATTACATGACGGGTCAGCTCATCATGATTGATGGCGGCATGGTAATGCAGTAACAGGCCGGGAAGGTCTGTCGGAACTTGAAAGCACTCTCTCATTGGGTGCAACAGCAACGGAGCGGTAAGGATGAAAACAATCAGTAAAACCTTGTTAGGTCTGATGATTACGGCAAGTGCAACAGCAGTCAGTGCCAAAGATTTGGTCATTGGTATTACGCAGAACAATGTTGGTGTTGATTCATACCAAACCACCTACGAAAAAGCGTTTAAGGAAGCCGCTGGAAACACGGAAGGTGTGGAAACGGTGGTTTTGGACGCTGGTGGTGATGTCGCGCGCCAAATCGCACAGATACAAGATCTCATCCAACAGAAAGTGGACGTGATTATTATCTGGCCAACCAATGGTAAAGCGGTGGTGCCTGCTATTCGTAAAGCGAAGCAGTCGGGTATTCCGGTTGTTGTCACCAACTCCAATGTGGCAGAGGAAGGCCAACAGTTTATTGAATCCTTCTCTGGGCCAAACAACATTGTTCAAGGTGCGTATTCGGCCGAGATGATGTGTGATGCATTGGGTGGCAAGGGCGAGATCGTGCAAATTTCCGGTCAGCCAGGCTATACAACAGCTATCGAGCGTCAGAAAGGGTTTGAAGACAGACTGGCTGTTGCGTGTCCTGACGTGAAAATCATGGAAACGCAACCGGGTGATTGGAACCGCGAGAAGTCACAACGCGTGATGGAAAACTTCCTAACCAAGTATGACAACATCGACGGCGTCTATTCCGGTGATGACAACATGGGCGTAGGTGCGCTAAATGCAGCGAAAGCCGCAGGGCGTGAAGGTATTGCCTTTATCGGTGCCACCAACTTTGCGGTTGGCTATGAAGCCATGGGTCGTGGCGAGTACTGGGGTTCTGTTTACCAGTCTCCGGTAGATGATGCCGAAAACGCATTGGCGACGGCTATTGCTATCGCAAATGGCGAAGAAGTGCCGAAACTTAACTACTTCGATACGCCTAAAATTACGCAAGAGAACATGGCGAATTTCACCAAGCCTGTTTTCTAAAAAGCGTATCGCCTCTCTACTCTTACGTATGAGCGTTAATATTGACTAAGAGTACAGAGGCGTTGTTCTGCTTCTTTGGCCTTCTTCCGTATTTCATGGTTAGAAAGGCACCTTTCAGCAAGGATTGCGACGCTCTCTCTATTCATCAAGGGATATGTATATGGCTTCAGGATCTCCAACTGATGCTGCCAAAAAGGGTGGTGCAGTAGACGTTACAGCGCAAGCATTCTCCGTGAAAAAGCTCATGGCGCGACACGGTATTTTGGTTGCGTTCTTTATGTTTATTGTGGCGTTTTCACTTTCATCTGACCGATTTCTCAGCACGGATAATTTCATGACGGTGATCCGTCAAGCGTCTATCATTGGCACGATTGCACTGGGTGTGACCATCGTTGTTATTGGCGGAAACCTTGATCTGTCGGTCGGTTCACTGCTGTCATTTTCGACCGTCCTTGTGGTGGATCTACACGACAAAGTCGGCCCTGGCCAAGCCATTTTGCTGATGTTCCTATTTACCCTGCTGGTAGGCGTGGTGAATGGCTTTCTGGTTGGCTACTTGCGGCTAAATTCGCTCATTGTCACCTTGGGCATGCTCTCAGCGATACAAGGCTTAACCTTGATTTATACGGGGGGCCAAAACGTAGATATCGCAAATCAAGAAGACACTTGGTTCGCTGTGTTTGGGCGAGGTTTCTTAGGCCCCATCGCGGTGCCGATTATCATGTTTCTTGTGCTTGCGGTTATCTATGAATTGCTACTCAAACGCACATCATATGGGCGAAAGATTTTTGCCGTTGGCGGCAACCCAATCGCCACTGCGTATTCGGGCATTCGCCGAAATAAACTGGTGTTCAGTACCTATTTGTTGTCAGCCTTTTCGACAGGCTGCGCCGCGCTCATATTGGGCTCGCGGGTCATGGGGTCGCAAAATAACGTGGGGCAGGGCTATGAATTGCTCGTACTTGCAGGCGTTATTTTGGGTGGAACCAGTTTGTTAGGTGGCTCAGGCAGCATCACAAAAACCGTGATTGGTGTGTTGATACTGGGCTTTATTCAGAACGGCTTACTGCTGCTGGGCTTCCCTTATTACGCGCAATGGCTCGTGACATGGGCAGTGATTATTCTTGCTGTTTGGCTCGATGTGGGCACGAAACGCGGCAGTTTCTTCACCAAATTTTGACGGAAAGCCGAAGGAGATTAAACGATGGATAGAATTGTCCGCTTTCTGAAAACGCAACCGATATGGATATTCGTTGTGTTTTGTATTGTGTTATTCAGCTTTTCGTCAGAATACTTTTTTGATATCACCAACTTTCAAAACATCTTGATCCAAACCTCCACGATTGGCTTTATTGCGCTGGGGATGACGGTGGTGATGATCAACGGCAACATTGATCTCTCGGTCGGCGCCGTGGTGGCGTTGTCGGCCAGCCTTGCCATTGAACTGCAAGGCTCGATCGGTATACCCGCGGCAGTTCTGATTGCGCTGGCCTCAGGCGCTTTGCTTGGGATGCTAAATGGGGTGATTGTTTGGAAGACGGGGGTCGATGCATTCATCGTGACTCTGGGCGCCATGATTGGAATTCGTGGTCTGGTATTCGTGTATACCGGTGAACAATCTTTCTATGCCAGCGATTTTGCTTACTCAGATTTTGGTTCAAGTTCGGTGTTTGGTTTTCCAACGTTGGCGCTACTGTTTTTGGTCGCTACGTTAATTATGCACTTCGTCATGAAGTACACCGTTCATGGGCGCAATAGCTATGCCGTGGGCGGAAACCGAAAATCTGCGATTGATGCAGGGATAAGAGTTGGCCCTCACATGATGATCAATTTCATGCTGGTGGGTTTCTTTGCTGCGCTTGCAGGGGTGACGCTTTCCACCCAAATGGGCGCGTCGACACCCAATCTTGGGCGTGATTTCGAGCTGTGGACCATCACCGCGGTTGTACTTGGCGGAACCCGTCTAACTGGGGGCGCGGGCAGTATCATGGGAACGCTCGGAGGCGTACTTGCTATCGGCATTTTGCGAAACGGGTTGAATCTGCTTCAAGTTCCCGCGTTTTACGTGCTGGTGATCATGGGCTCGATACTCATTCTTGTTCTCTTTATCGATAAGAAAGTTAACCAAACTGAGCGTGGAGGTGTGAGCGCATGAATATGGCAGCAAAGACAAACGCTGAAGCCGCTTCACCATCAGTCGCACCGACACTGGAATTGAAAAATATCAAAAAGGTGTTTCCCGGTGTGGTTGCTCTGAATGGCGTGAGTTTTGATATTCGAGCAGGTGAAGTGCATGCACTGCTCGGAGAAAACGGCGCGGGCAAATCAACCCTAATGAAAGTGATGTCCGGCATTTATCAGGCCGAAGAAGGCGATATTCTGATTGATGGCGAGGTGGTCAAGCTAAAAACCCCGATGGATGCTAAGCACCATGGCATTTTGATGATCCACCAAGAGTTATCGTTGGTGGAAGACATGACGGTGGCTGAAAATATTTTCCTTGGCATGATGCCCACCAAGTTGTTTGGTGTGGTGGATTACACCAAGCTTCGCGCGCGCGCCGCAGAAATTCTCGAACGTTTGAATTGCGATTTTGGGCCTGATGACCAGGTTTCGTCGTTGACCATTGCTAAAAAATACATGGTAGAAATCGCGCGGGCTTTAGTGTTTACACCCAAGATTGTGATTTTTGATGAACCAACGGCATCGCTGACAGACTATGAAAAAGTCGTGTTGTTTGAGGTGATCAAAGAGCTACAAGCACATGGCGTGGGCATTGCTTACATTTCTCACCGAATGGAAGAAATCTTCGCCATTTCTGATCGCTTATCCGTGCTGCGAGACGGCGAATACCGTGGCACTTTGATCACAAAAGAGACCAATGAACCGGAAGTGACGGCGATGATGATCGGCCGTGAACTTGAAACGGGCAAAGTGGTTCAAATGGCGGCGGGTGGCGATATTCGCCTGGAAGTGGAAGGGTTGTCGCTTGAGCGTCACTATCAAGATATTTCGTTTAAGATCCGTGAAGGCGAAGTATTGGGTATGTATGGGCTGGTTGGCGCTGGGCGTACTGAAATCGCAGAAACCTTGTTTGGTTTGCGTCAGCCTGATTCCGGCACTATTCGCTTTGAGGGCCAAGAAGCAGTAATCAACGACAGCCAAAAAGCGGTAGAGCTTGGTATTGCCTTGGTACCGGAAAACCGCAAAGAACAGGGCTTGGTGTTGGCCATGAGTTGTCAGGACAACATCACGATGGCGCAGCTCGATCGCGTGTCTGTCATCGGTTGGCTCCTCGAAGGAAAAGAAAGCAAAGTCTACAAAAAATACGCCGACCAACTGTCCATCAAAGCGCCCGATGGCAGTTATCCCGTGGGCAACCTTAGTGGCGGTAACCAACAAAAAGTGGTGATCGGCAAGTGGCTGTCGATTCATCCTAAAGTCCTCATTCTTGATGAACCAACACGCGGTATTGATGTGGGCTCCAAGTCAGAAATTCATGCCCTGATCCGAGAACTCGCACGATCTGGTCTCGCTGTTTTGGTGATTTCTTCGGAAATGCCAGAAGTGCTGAGTGTCAGTGATCGAATACTCGCCCTCTATGAAGGGAAAGTGATGGAAGAGTTTACGGCTGAAACGGTCACCGAGAATCGATTGGTCACCGCCATCACAGGTCAAACGGCTGAGGCGACAAGCAACCTCAGTTAACGCTGCGTTTCAATTCAGTTCGTCAACAATTCAGTTCGACAACTTAGTACATAGGTATCGCATGCACATTGGCTTTATTGGATTAGGCCGGATGGGGTGGCTGATGGCCGCCAATCTGGCTCGCGAAGGCGTTCGCCTGTCGGTTTGGAACCGAAGCGAAGACAAGTCCCGTTCACTCACTGATGCATTTCCGAATGTGAGCGCCGCGAAAACACCTGCTCAAGTCGCGTCGACCTGTGATGTGGTGTTTACCATGCTTGCCAATGATGACGCGGTGAAATCGGTATATTTGGAGGAACAAAGCGGTTTGGGGGCGATAACGATTCAACATGCTACCCATTGGGTGGAAATGAGCACCATCAGTCCCGCGTTGTCAGAAGAACTTTCAGACTTTGCCAAAACAAAAGGCGTTAACTATATCGATGCTCCAGTTTCCGGCAGTGTAAACGCGGCCGAAGCGGGTGAGTTGGTGTTTATGTTGGGTTCAGATAATGCCGTGCCAGAGCGTGTTCAACGCTGTTTTTCGATCATGGGTAAAGCGCAGTTTTTGCTAGGCAGCGCGGGCAGGGGGCATGCGGCCAAGCTTCTCATTAACAGTGTGATTCACAGCCAGAATCAGATTGTAGGAGAAATTTTAGCCTTGGCCGCTTCTTGTCATGTTGATCAGAAAATGCTGATGACCTTGTTGGGAGAAAGTGCGGCGGGCTCGCCCATGATTCGATTTCGGACACCACTTTACCTTGGCGAAAGTGACGCTGTCACCTTCTCGCTTCACTTAGCAAAAAAGGACATGGCGCTTGTGGCAGACATGGCAAAGCAACAAGACTGGTCGCTGGCACAAATCAAGACAAATTTGCAGCAATTGGAAGCGGCAGAAAAGCAAGGTTGGGGTGAAAGCGACATGGCGGCTATCGCCCCGTTCTTGGCGAGCCAAAAGAATCAATAACGGTGTGCAATAAGGAAAAGGCGATGGCAAAGAAAGCGGCGTTGTTTGTGGGTGGTTGGGAAGGACATACACCAACGGTATTTTGTGACTGGGCAACACAACTGCTAGAAGAGGAGGGGTTTGACGTCACGTCATATGACACGTTCGAATCCTTGTTAGACCCGAAAGTGACTGCCTCACTAGACCTCATTGTGCCTATATGGTCTAGCGCCCGAAGTAGCCATCAGGATGAATTTGGCAATATTACGCGCGAGCAAGAGCAAGCATTGCTGAATACAATTGCAGCAGGTTGTGGCATCGCGGGTTGGCACGGACATATGGGTGACGCCTTTCGCGATCATCCGACCTACCATTTTATGATTGGTGGCCAATTTGTTGCCCATCCGCCAGGCTGGCCGGACAACCCTGTTCCGTCTGATGATTTCGTCGATTATCGCGTCACGTTCACTAAAAATGACGACCCCTTCATGACGGGGTTAGAAGATTTCGATATTCATGGCGAGCAGTATTACATGCTGGTTGACCCAAGCAATGATGTTCTCGCCACCACGACTTTCTCTGGGGACTACCTGCATTGGATTGAGGGTACTGTCATGCCCATCGCATGGCGTCGCCGCTGGGATCAAGGAAAGGTATTTTACTGCTCGATAGGCCATACCGTGGAAGAATTGCAACACCCGATGGTAGACAAATTGATGCGCAAAGGTTTTGTCTGGGCGGCTAGGTAGTTAGATATATCTAGGCCTAGATCGAAACAGCCACTGAACTCTTCAGTGGCTGTTTGTCGCTGGGGAAAGAGCAGTTGCGATATACACTTTAGATTGACTTGTTTACTGCTGCTTCTTGCTTGTCATTTTCTTTGATGTTCCAGGCATTTCTTTGCGGGATCTTTTGGTCATGTACTGTGCTGGTGGCGACCTGATTTCGGCCACTGCGTTTGGCACGATAGAGCAGAGAATCTGCCTTATCGAATACATCAGAGAACGACAAGTTAGAGGCTGAAGGGCTGACTAATAATGCACCTACTGAAATAGTGACTACGGTGCGCTCGGAAGCATGAGGAATAGCGAGATCTTCAACGCTACTGCGCATTCGTTCTGCAACCGTTTCAAGCGCGCTAGCATTTTCAATTTGAAGCAGAGCGACAAACTCTTCGCCGCCAATTCTGAAACACAAGTCGTCTTGGCGTAATGCGCTTAAAATGGCGTTTGCGGTGGACTTAATCACGACATCACCGCGTCCATGTCCGAAGGTGTCATTAAATGCTTTGAAATGGTCAATATCACAAACAACAATGCCAAAAAGCTTATTTTCGGCACGCGTTGCTTGGAAAAAAGCGTCTGCATGTTCTGTATAGCTGTGGCGTCCTGCTAGCCCAGTGAGCGCATCAGTATCCGATTGATGCCGCAATATCTTCATTTGTGTTTGGGCTTTGAGGGTTAGCGTGTGAAGACCACGAGCCAGCACACCAATCTCATCATTGCGGCGAAGCTCCTCGAGATCCGAGATATCGAGGTGTTCGATGTCATGGTCTATTCGTTTAGCTAGCCTACTTAGTGGTGCAACCAACCAATGTGTGACGCCGATAATCAGCAATAGAGAAACACACAATGCCACAAAGGCTTCAATGGCTAAGGTGATAAATATCTGCTGCTTAAGAGTGAACAGATTAGCAGCATCAAACACCGCCCAAACATGACCGCCATTTTTGTTGATCAGTGGCAATTGTACGATCAGAACCTCATCCTCTTGGTGAAGCTGAAACGCTTTTTCTGAATGGCTAGAAGGAGGCCAGCGTGGCGTAAACGATGATGATAGACGCGTACTTTTTTGCAGAGCGTCCAGGTCATCAACTGTTTTGTTGAGTACGAAATTCAGTTTTCTATTTCTCACCTTGTCTTGATTTTCGGGATTATCAAGCGCAGCCATCAGCGTGTTTTTTCGTGCTGAGACGTCGTTGATCTCATCTTGCGTGACATCCGTTCGCCACACTGTCATGTGCTCTCGTGAATAGCGCACACTGACGGAGTTTTCGCTGTAATCTGATTTCCCCTGGATGTCGAGAAACAACAACTCTCCAATATTGAAGAGTGCTTCATTTTGAGAGGGCATCATTAGGTTGGCATAATTTCGGCCTGCGACTGCGGCGGAAAAGTCACGGACCAGAGGCGTCAGCGTGCGCTCGGCCCGTTCGTTGGCATAGTTAACTCGGCTTTCCCATTCACTTTGATAGCGCGAGGCGCTCATCCCAGCGATAAGCACTAGCACCAACATCAGATGAGAAACAAAGAGAAGCTGATTTATCGTAAATCTTTTTAGCACTCTAAAATCCAAATCAAAGGGGAACGGTTAACTGAAATTACTCATAAAGAGAAGAGACAGGCTCCGTGCAGGTGCCGTTTATACATATGTCTTTGTAAGTATCATGACAACTTTGACAAAAGGCAGGCTCTAAGGAGGAGTGCATGCTGCTGATGTCTTCACCTTTTCGGTTGTAGCTACCATAAAGGGCTAATCCGCCAAAGTGCTCTGTTACCCAGATAATTCCCTGTGCTTCAGACACGGCAATCACTGTCGGCCCATCGCTATAAGGGCCATGGGTTTTGTATTCTTCAAGTTTCTTGGGATTCACGCGGATAGTGAGAGGCGAGCCTTGACCATCATTGATCCATGAATATGCTCTTACGGATTCTTGCATAAACAAAGAGGCGTCAGGGGGGAGAACGGTATCCGCTGGGAGATTCATGGATTCTTTAACAACGGGCCAGTCTTCCCAGCCTTTTGGGTAACTAGCAATTGAATCTGCGAATACTGAGCTGCTAAACAACAGCGTGAATAAAAAAGTAAAATATCGGCGAGCCGAAAACAACATAAGTAAATTCCATTTTAGTAACAACATTTAGCGTCTTGAGTGACCAAGTCTCATTTATGATAATTGTTACGATGGGGGTGTCACAATAAAATCCTTCAATAATGCGGCGTTGCAACAGGTCTAAGCAAGAATTGCAGACATGACGACAACAGATCTTCAGCCCCCAGTGCCTCTTTGTCACTTCGCGACATCTCCGGCTGACTCATTGTTGATTCAGCAGGTTAATCTCGACATTTAACGGATAATGGCCATCTATACTCTCGTTGATTTCATTGCTCTGTTTTTTCGTTATTGTTTGCGGAGAAAACATTGAATGTCGATTTTCAGGGAGGTTTGATGAACACACTGATTTGCCCGCTTGTTATGTCGGCGCTCATCGCGCCCATGATCTTGATATCTCCAACAGTGCAAGCGTCAGAAAACGTATTATCTGCGCACAGAGACAACTACTTACTGCCTTACTACAAAGAATCCAAGGTCAATCAAGCACGGTTTGCCCCGCTTAACCCTAATGGCAGCGATGCCCAAGATACCTTCGTTCAATTTCAGTTCAGTGTGAAATATCGGATTTTGCAATTTGAAGATGATGGACTGTATATGGCGTATACCCAGCGTTCAAACTGGGAAGCCTATGATAGCTCCGCCTATTTTCGAGACAGTAGCTACAACCCAGAACTCTTCTATCGCATGAACTTCGATCCGTGGCAGTTCTCGTTGGGGGCTGAACATGAATCGAATGGAGCTGGGGGAGACAATGAAGTGAGTTGGAATCGAGCTTATGTGGATATAAAGCGAAACTTTGATTGGGGCTATATCCGATTTAAACCTTGGTTTAGGTTTGGCAGTGTGAGCTACAACCCGAATATCACGGACTATCTCGGATACGGCCAAGCAGAGCTAGGTTGGCGACCTACTGGCAATCAAGAGGTCAAGTTACTCTTTGGGAACCTATTTGCTGATGACCTAGATCGCGGTTACTACAAGTTAAGTTGGAATGTCCCAATTTATCAGGGATTGCGCGGATACATAAAAGCGGAAACCGGATACGGGTTAACAATCTCAAACTACGACTTCAACGAAAGTGCCTATGGCGTTGGTGTGGCGTTCAATTTTTAAACGTTAGAGCGAGCAAGAAATTGCTCTCTTGGCAAGAAATGGCCTAGTGGTGAGCAATTTCTTGCTCGAATTAAGTGATTTGAGAAATGTAAAGCTATGAAAATTAATCAATTATAGGATGGTTCATTTTTTGCATCACATATTGTATTAACTATCAGTGCTGGTTCATAACCACACTTTCACCATAAGGATCAATCGCCATGGGAAATGCAGTTGTTTTAGGCAATATCGGCACCGATCATGACGGGTTCCACCCATCACCTGTTATCTCCGCATCGCCAGATGTGAAGGTCGATGGCATCCCTCTCGCTCGACAGGGCGATGCACTAGCGCCTCACGATAAGCCCAAGAACCCGCCTCATGGAAGAAGCATTTCTGCTGGCTCTCCAACGGTATTTGCAAACGGAAAGCCTGTTGCTCGAACAGGGGATGCGGTGGGTTGTGGTGGTGTGGTGATTGGTGGTGGCACTGTAAATATTGGTTAAGATTTTTTTGTCTATGCCATTTTTCGCAAATGACTTATATGCCAATTTGCTCTTAATGTAAGAGTGATTACTGTGTTGTATATTATTTTTATCTAATATTTTACTTTCCTCATACTAATCTAGTTAAATCTAACCCATCTTTAGTAATTGATGATAAAAGCATTATTAATTAGGCAAGTCTAATTTATTTTAAATTCAACTTTGTCAGTTAATTAATGTGTTAATTGTCAGTTTCAAAAACCTATTCAATCAAAATTGAGACAGTTGTTGCTCCTGTAAAAAATCTAGACACAGATCTTGTTTGAATATTTTTCTGTGAGAAATTTTTCTAAATTTCTTGTGGTGTGCCGTGTTGATGTCTCATGATGTCGGTCAAGAAAGAATAAATACTTTAGAATTGCTCTTAATGAGCGGTTTATAAAAAAATAAGAAATAGTTAACACTAAATCCCTGCGTGATTTGTAACGCTTTGTTACAGACTAGATAAGGTATTTTAAGAAAGTTTTTTACGTTTGGTTGGCAAAGTTCTACGGTGGTACAAGTAAATACTGATGATTGTAATTTGATTCGACGTCCTTGATGTTATTGTCTTGAATTGAACGTGTTGTTCAAGGTTGTCATTGATTTACATCGTCTTTTTCTCCAATCCCTCCTGTCGTTCTCTGCTTTAAATGTTCATTTAGATTGCTTTATATTCAACTCGTAGCGTGTTTTTTGTTGAGTTGTTTGTCGCAAATATAAATATGTTTCTCGTTTGTGGTTTCTCATCTTTGATACGGATGATTCTATTTGTTGATTAATTAAATCAGCGAATTCCTATTGGCGGGAATTATTGATTTCAAATGCTGCAACCGATGAGTTGTACGACATCTCTACAATGTAAAGGAGAGCAATAAGATGGCGAAAGAGGGAAGTGTAGCACCTAAAGAACGTATTAATATTAAATACGTTCCAGCAACGGGTGACGCGCAATCGGAGATCGAACTTCCGTTGAAAATGGTCGTTTTAGGAGACTTTAAAGGTCACCCGGAAGACACTTCAATTGAAGAGCGAGAAGCGGTTTCTGTTGATAAAAATAATTTTACTGCTGTGATGAGAGAGAGCGATCTTTCTATATCCACGTCTGTACCAAATGTCATGACAGAGGAAGAAGGACAAGAACTTCCTGTTGAATTGTCATTTAAATCTTTGTCTGATTTCTCGCCAGATGCCATTGCCAATCAAGTGCCCGAGCTTAAGAAACTTGTTGAGCTTCGTGAAGCGTTGGTCGCTTTGAAAGGCCCTCTTGGAAACATACCTGCTTTTCGTGGCCGCCTACAGGAGCTTTTAGCCTCTGAAGATTCGCGTGAAAAGCTACTCGCTGAATTGGATCTGGTAAGCGCTGAAGATAAACCAGCGTCCGATGCTTAACTAACGCAGAAGAGAAAAGGATTTTGTTAATGTCCGTACAAGAGAAAACGCTTGATAGTTCTGTCAAAGAAAGTGGCAGCCTACTCGACGAAATCATGGCGCAAACCCGAATAGCACCTAGCGAAGAAGGCTATGATATTGCTAAAAAAGGTGTTGCTGCGTTTGTTGAGAATCTGATCGGTTCTGATAAAGAGCAAGAACCTGTAAACAAAGCGCTTGTTGACCAAATGCTGGTTGAACTAGACAAGAAAATCAGTGCACAAATGGACGTTGTTCTTCACAGCCAGCCTGTGCAAGAAATGGAGTCTGCTTGGCGTGGTTTGAAGCTGCTGGTTGATCGCACTGATTTCCGTGAAAACATCAAAATCGAAGTGTTGCATGCCACTAAGCAAGAACTGCTAGACGATTTCGAGTTTGCACCGGAAACAGCCCAATCTGGGTTGTACAAGCACGTATATTCTGCGGGATATGGCCAATTTGGTGGCGAGCCAGTCGCTGCGCTTGTTGGTAACTACGCGTTTACACCATCTACGCCAGATATGAAATTGCTGCAATACGTTGGATCGGTGGGTGCCATGGCCCATGCACCATTCTTGTCTTCTGTAGCACCTGAATTCTTTGGCATTGATTCATTCGAAGAGTTGCCTAACCTGAAAGACGTAGCGGCTACCTTTGAAAGCCCTCGTTACACCAAGTGGCGTGCGCTGCGTGAATCAGAAGATGCACGTTACATCGGTTTAACCGCACCTCGCTTCCTGCTTCGTGTTCCTTACGATCCAGTCGAAAACCCAATCACGTCATTCAACTATCGTGAAAACGTTAGCGAATCACATGAAAGCTACCTTTGGGGTAACACCGCGTTTGCATTGGCATCTCGTTTGACTGAGAGCTTTGCAAAATACCGTTGGTGTCCGAACATTATTGGTCCTCAAAGTGGCGGTGCAGTGGAAGATTTGCCAGTACACCTGTTTGAATCTTTGGGCGCACTGCAAGCGAAGATCCCAACAGAAGTGCTAGTGACTGACCGCAAAGAGTATGAATTGGCCGAAGAAGGGTTCATTTCACTCACTATGCGTAAAGGCAGTGACAACGCAGCATTCTTCTCTGCTAACTCGATTCAAAAACCGAAAGTGTTCCCGAACACCAAAGAAGGTAAAGAAGCAGAAACCAACTACAAGTTGGGTACGCAGTTGCCTTACATGATGATCATCAACCGTTTGGCGCACTACATCAAAGTGCTTCAACGTGAGCAGATTGGTTCGTGGAAAGAGCGTCAAGATCTTGAGCGTGAGCTTAACACTTGGGTTCGTCAGTACGTGGCAGATCAGGAAAACCCACCGGCAGAAGTTCGCAGCCGTCGTCCGCTTCGCGCAGCGAAAGTAGAAGTGATGGATGTAGAGGGTAATCCAGGTTGGTACCAAGTGTCTTTGTCTGTGCGTCCGCACTTCAAATACATGGGTGCAAACTTCGAGTTGTCACTAGTAGGTCGTTTGGATCAGGCGTAATCGATGGCCATCCCAGATGCAGATGACATCGCGTACGGCGTCAGCTTTTTCCAACGGTTAGAAGCTGATGCGCCGCAACGCTCTGTTACACAAGGCCCTGAACCGGCCGATGTGCTCGAGTCGTTAAAACACAATGTTTCGAATCTGCTAAACGCGCGCATTGGGGAGTCCCTCAGTGCGCCCGATTTAGGCCTGATTGATTTTAATGATGCATCGTTAAGTTCTCATGATCTTGCGTTGCAAATACGACGCGCGATTCACCGTTGTATTGAAACGTATGAACCCCGTATCCAGAACATGGACATCCATGTGCTGCCTGATAACGGATCACCGCTTAACTTGCGGTTTCAGATTATTGCGTCGGTCAATTTGGGTGCTTTGCACCGCAATGTGCAAATTGATCTGCTGTTGGATAGCAATCGAAAATACAGGGTAGTGTAGGTGTCAAGGAATCGATATTTTAGGGATGAGCTTGCTTTCCTAAGGGAGCAGGGACTCGAGTTTACCGAAGTGTATCCGCAGCTCGCCCGTTTTTTAAATAGTCGTCATACCGACCCTGATGTCGAGCGTTTGCTCGAGGGTTTTGCATTCCTGACTGGGAGATTACGCCAAAAAGTCGAAGACGAATTTCCAGAGCTTACTCACTCTATTATCAATATGTTGTGGCCCAACTACTTGCGTCCGGTGCCAAGCATTAGCATTGTTCAATTCTCTCCAGACGAAAAAGCCCTGACGTACGGTCAAACGATCGAAAAAGGTACACAGTTGGATGCCAATCCAGTTTTCGGCACCGTGTGTCATTTTCGCACCTGTCGTGACGTCAGTATCTATCCTCTTCGTCGAAACAAAGTCAGCACCGTTCACACTCGTGAAGCGTCTTTGATCGATGTAGAAATGGGAATTCTGGGCGATCAGAAGGCAGGGCAAATTGGGCTAAAGTCGCTTCGCTTCTTCTTGAGCGGCGAAACCTATAGCGCTGAAATGCTTTATCTCTGGCTCAGTCACTATCTCGAAAAAGTCGAAGTGGTTGCCGGTGACAAAGTGGTCACTTTGCCAAAAAGTGCGTTTAGAGCGGTCGGGTTTGATGGCGAAGATGCGATTCTCCCGTACCCAAAAAATGTGTATGAAGGGTATCGGATCTTACAAGAGTACCTGTCATTCCCTGAAGCGTTCTTGTTCTTCGATGTGACCGATCTTGGTCGCTATGTACCCGCCGATGTGACCGGGAAATTCACCTTACGCTTCAGCTTTTCAAAGACGTTACCGCCTGATGTCAGGGTAAAAGATGAAACGTTTGAGCTTAACTGCACCCCCGTGATCAACCTGTTCGCTCATGATGCCGACCCCATTGATCTCAATGGTAAAAGTGCGGAGTACAAGATTACTCCCTCTAGCCGATACGCTGCGCACTATGAAATCTTCAGTGTTGATACGGTACAAGGGTGGCAAGAAAACAATGTAGGGCGTATTCGCGGTCAGGTTAGAACTTATACGCCATTTGAGAGCTTCCAGCATGAAATTGAACGTGCCCGGAATCGTAAGGCGCTTTACTACCGAGTGCGGGTGAAAGACAGCGTTCACAATGATGGTTTTGATCACCACATTTCGTTTGTTCGCAGCGACGAAACGGAATGCACGGATTTTAGCGAGGCCATTTCGTTGTCGTTGACTTGTACCAATCGACAATTGCCTTTGGAGCTCGGGAAAGGCGA
This sequence comes from Enterovibrio litoreus, assembly GCF_045679545.1. Classification (NCBI taxonomy): domain Bacteria; kingdom Pseudomonadati; phylum Pseudomonadota; class Gammaproteobacteria; order Vibrionales; family Vibrionaceae; genus Enterovibrio; species Enterovibrio litoreus. The sequence continues at coordinate 194,354 of NZ_CP166195.1, read as the reverse complement.
CATTTGTGTGCCAACCGACTCGTCGCCAGCTTACGCGAGTTTTAGTAATTTGACTGAGCCAACCGCACCAATGCGTCCTATGTTGGACGGGACCCTGCTATGGACACTCATTTCAAATCTCTCTTTGAACTATTTGTCGTTGCTGTCCAAAGATGCGCTGACGTCCGTGCTACGTGCTTATGATTTTCGTGCACTTGTTGACAGACAAGCAGAGCGTGTTTCCCGTCATCGCCTTGATGGCATTGTGGACATCAAATCGTCACCGATAGAAAAACTGATCCGCGGCTTACCTGTTCGAGGGTTGCGATCAGAAATCACCTTGTCACAGGCGTGTTTTGGATCAGAGGGCGAGCTCTATATTTTTGGCACTGTGTTGAGCCGATTTTTCTCACTCTACGCCAGTATCAATTCGTTTCACGAACTTGTCGTGATTAATGCAGATAACCAGGAAAGGTACACATGGGGACTACAGAACGGTCAACAGCCGCTGATTTAGCGGCGTCCGTTGCTCCCAATGTGCCTGTCGGGATGGGGAGCGACAACAACGCAGAAATGCTGCCCAAAAATGTCCGTGGCTATAACTTTTATCAGTTGGTCGAGTTGCTGCACAACATCAGCGATCTCGACCCTGAAGATGAAACATCGACATCAAGCAAGCTGCTTTTTGGCGCTAACCCTGGATTGGGTTTCGCAGCCAGTGACGTCACCGCACTTGATGCCGTAGCGGGGGATCGTTTACGCCTTGAAACCACCTTTTTTGGCATGAGTGGCGCGCAGTCTCCGCTTCCAGGTTTTTTCCTTGAAGACATCCTGACTGAAAGTGAAGAGACCGGCTTGAGAAAGCCATTCTTGGATTTCTTTAATCACCGCTTACTCACGCTGATATACCAGATATGGCGAAAGTACCGTTACTACATTCGCTTCCGTGAAGACGCTTCCGATGGTTTTTCAGCGCAACTGTTTGCGTTGGTGGGTCTAGCGGATGAAAACCTTCGCGGAGACACGCCGATCAACTGGTGCAAGATGCTTTCTTATGCCGGCGTTTTGGCAGGAAGAAGCCGTTCACCACAAGTAGTATCAGGGATTATTTCTCACTGTTTTGATCTTGATGATGTTTCGATTCGCCAATGGGAACTGCGTCATGTTGATATTCCGGAAGAACAAAAAATGCGTTTAGGGCAGGCCAATGCTTCTATTGGCATGGATTCGGTGATCGGCAGCAACGTTCGAGACAGAAGTGGAAAATTTGTTATTTGTATTAATGGGTTAACCCAAACACGTTTTCGAGATTTTTTGCCATCGGGCAAAGAATACTCTCCGCTTATCACCTTGGTTGAGTTTGTGCTGCGAGAGCAGATGGCGTTCGACTTAGAGCTAGGTATTAAGCCAGACGAAGCACCACCCATGCAATTGAATCAAGCCAAACCCGCATCACTGGGTTGGTCATCGTTTACCGGCGTGGCAGATAAGCCCCGCATCGTGCGAATCCAAATCAGGCAGTAGAGGGACTCATGTCACAACACTATTCCGAGAGTGAAATCGAACGCCCAGAAAGCGGCAAACAGGCAACGCTGGTCGTGACCAATACTCAATACCTTGAAGCGGGTTTGTCGGCCACACATACGTTTTCACAAGCAGGTGGATCGATGGGCGCAAGCCCTGCCGATGATTGGCACCTTCGTGATCGAGAAGGGCGCGTATTCTCTCATCATGCGGAGATTGTCGAGGTCGATGGAAAGTTGTGTTTGCTTGATGTGCGCGGAGCGAGCTACATGAACGGGGCAACCATACCCGTTGGTGCAGGCAAGTCTGCACGCTTAAATGATAACGACATGGTGTTGATTGGGCCCTACCAGATTCGGATTCATATCACCGAAGCCGGTGAGGAGATTATGTCCAGCCAGCATGGGCTAGAAAACGTGTTTCTTCATCAACATCGTGCCGAAGACATTGGTTCGAATACGAAGCATGACGAAAAGGACACGAGCGAAGATGAGGTGATCGATGACCCTCTTGCCGCATTGGATGCGATACAGATAGCAAGTGACGCTCACATCGATCCGCTAAGCGATCAAAAAGAGAGACTCACGCCGAATCAAGAGCGCGAAGACTACTTGCTTGCGAAAGACACGGAATGGCATGGCAGAGAGAAAACGGTGCACGCAGACAGCGAATACGAAATGAGTTCAGCAATTAGCCTGAAAAAAACTTTAACCAACGAGGATTCCCTAATGGATGACAAAACTCTTGAACGCCTAGAACGAGAAGTCGGGCGAGACTACGCAAAGCAGGACGCCGCGGACAAGGTTTATGGCGAGCAAGCGTTTACTGGTTATTCCAGTGGTGAATACGGTGAAGGTGCGTCACCGGCGGATACCAATCACTTGGTTGTGGGTCCATTAATGCGCGGATTAGGTGCACAAGCAGGCAACACCAACAATATGGCTGAGATGCAAGCCTTGTCAGAAGAACTTGGCGCATCGCTTCAATCGGCTATTCGCGGATTGTTGGATTTGCATGGGCAAGTGCAAGAAAGCCGCTACGGCATGATGAGCAAAAACCTCCAACCGATTGAAGATAACCCATTGCGTTTGGGGCTGTCTTATGAAGACACGGTAGACACCATGTTTGACCGCGATCGCAGTGCGGTGCATTTGTCTGCCCCGTCAGCAATCAGCGAAAGTTTGGCCAATGTGGGCCATCACAACGAAGCCGTGCAGATTGCCACCGTTGAAGCGCTCGGTCAGATCCTGCGTGCATTTTCACCGGAAGTGCTAATGCGTCGATTCAGTGCCTATCGTCGCCCTGGCCAAGTGACGCCAGAGTCTACAGATGCGTGGGCGTGGAATATGTACAAGAGCTACTACAACGAACTGACCTCGGACAGACAAAAAGGGTTTGAGAAGCTGTTTTGGGAAGTATTCGATCAAGCCTATGACCGCAAACTTCGTGAGAAGCAGCAGGAGGTCTAACGTGATGTTACGTCTGATTGCGAGTCTGTTTCTGTTAATGCTGGCTGGTTGTGCGGGATCAGATCTACCCCAAGATCAGCCCACCACAGTGACATACAGCTTAGTGGCAACAGGTAATGTAAACCCCAATATCAGTGGCGATGCAACGTCAGTAGAAGTGCAGGTGTTTGAACTTGAAGATGATTCGATGTTTTTGTCTTCTGATTTTGAACAGCTGGCTGATGAGGCCAAAGCTGCGCTCAAAAGTAACTATATCGACCATCGAGATTACTCGTTGGTTCCGGGGCAATTTAAGTTCATCGATCATTTTGAGATTGAAGAAGACACACGCTACATCGCGACTATGGTGCGGTTCTCCGACCCAGACGTTAGCGAATGGAAGAAAGTGGTCAAGATTCTCCCAGTAGGTAGGAAATACCATCTGCTTATCTACATCGATAAGAACGAAGTCTTACTCAAGAAAGTGGAATAGAGATGTCAGCGAGAAACCGTGTTGTATGGAACGAAGGGCTGTTTATTAAGCCGCAGCATTTTCAACAGCAACAACGCAATATTGAATATGTGCTGGACGAAAGGATTTCGGCGGTAAGTCGCTATCTTTACGGCATTTCGGAAATGACGCTAAACGCCGAATACTTGAGCTTTGGGCGGATCGCACTAGACAGCGCATCGGGCATTATGCCAGACGGCACAGTGTTCCGAATTCCTCAGGAAGACATTCAACCTGAAGCGCTAGAAGTGGCCGACAGTTCGCTGGCAAACCAGATAGTCTATTTGGCCATTCCTTTGCGCAGTGACTCGATCACCGAAGTCACGTGGCCAGAAGGTGCAGGCTCTGGGCGTTATGTGTCTACTAGCCAAGAAGTGCGAGACATTCACACTTTTCAAGGTGACATGGCGCCAATTGATGTCAGCCCAGTCAGTTTGCGTTTGATGTTGGAAAAAGAAGATCGTAGTGCGTATGCGTCAATTGCTATCGCGCGAATTCTTGAAAAGCGTCCTGATGGCAGCGTGTTGTTGGACGACACTTTTCTTCCTTGTCATCTCAATGTCAGTGCGGTTTCTGCGTTGCATCGTTTTATCGGTGAGATGGCGGGCTTAATGCGAGAGCGCGCCAAGAATATATCTCAGCGAATTGGCGCACCGAGCCAAGGTGGTGTGGCAGACGTGTCTGACTTCATGTTGTTGCAATCACTTAACCGCATGCAACCGCAACTTCAGCATCTTTCTCGATTACGTAGCCTGCATCCAGAACGTCTTTACGAAGCCTTGTCATCCATGTGTGGTGAGTTAGCAACCTTTACCGATGAAAGTCGCATGGCGCCAGAATTCGGCAGCTATCAGCATGACATGCCCGTGTCATCATTCCGTCCGGTCATGACACGTTTACGCCAATCACTGAGTATTGTTCTCGAGCCGAGAGCCGTGTCTATTCAGTTGCATCAGCGCAAATACGGCCTCATGGTTGCACCACTTCAAGATCCTTCACTGGTTCGTGATGCCGACTTCATTTTGGCGGTGCGTGCTCGTATGCCGATGGAAGAGCTTCGCAAATTGTTTGTGCAACAAACCAAAGTGGCCTCGGTGGAAAAAATCCGCGAGCTTATTTCGCTTCAACTGCCGGGCATTCCAATCTCGCCGCTGCCCGTTGCACCGCGTCAGTTGCCATATCACGCCGGATATACCTATTACCAATTGGATAAAACCAGCGCCGCTTGGGGCATGCTGAACAATGCCAGCGGGTTTGCTTTCCATGTCGCAGGACACTTCCCAGATATTGACCTGCAGTTCTGGGCAATAAGGAGCTAAGTCATGGCCGAAATGTATATAGATACGCCAGATCGTGAACGCCATTACGACCATCTGCTTTTTGATGAAGCGGCGAATATCGACGCTGATCAGGACTACTGGTTCAAACTGCGTGGCGACAATATCAACCCTTTGATTGATGCGGCGACTCCCTTGCTGGGTATGGCGCTGCGCGTGCGCAAATTATCCGAATGCCACAACGTGGATGCCATCTACAAACAAGCGGTAGAAGAAGTTAAAGCCATTGAAGTAGAACTCACGGAAAAGAACTACGACCATGCCGTTATCCTCGCTTATCGCTATGTGCTTTGTTCCTTTGTTGATGAAGCCATTATGAGCACCCCTTGGGGGGCAGACAGTGTTTGGGCTGAACATTCTTTGCTGACCCGTTTTCACAACGAAACCTGGGGTGGCGAAAAAGTCTTTACGATTCTTTCCCGTTTAGAAGGCGAACCTGAGCGTTATAAGCCGCTTTTAGAATTCATCTTCTTGTGTCTTACCTTGGGTTTTGAAGGCCGTTACAAGGTGATGGAAAAAGGCAGAGAAGAGTACGAAAAAGTGATCACCAAATTGCACCAGCAACTTCGTCAATTGGATGACAACGAGCCTCTATCGCTAACTAGTGCATCAGACAACGTGATCTCAACGAAATACCGATTAAGTAAACAAATGCCCGTTTGGACGATTTTCGCAGGCTTTGCCGCGTTATGGGCGGTGGTATTTGTGGGTTACTCCTTTGCGCTAAATAGCAAAACATCTGGCGTCCTCGCCCAACTTAGTCAACTTCTTCAATAATAGGTGAACCCGTGATTCGAATTGAACTTCACACCCTCATTGGCAAACTTAACCCGCAAACCAAACTGGCTTTGGAGCAAGCGGGAGCGCTGAGCATTGAACGCCAAAACCCAGAAGTGACGACAGAACATATGCTGTTCACTATGCTGGAAAATCCGCTTTCTGATGTGCGCATTTTATTGAAAAGTGCGGAAGTTGATCACACCCATATTCGTCAGCTAACCGGCGATGCATTGAGCCGTGAGATGGTACCCGAAAATACGCCCTCATTTTCGCCATTACTGGTGGAATTGCTGCAAGACGCATGGATGCTGGGTTCAACCGAAATGGGGCACATTGAGATTCGTTCGGGCATTATTTTTCTTGCTGCCCTGATGCGCCCAGATCGTTACCTGCCATTCAATGTGATCCGCCAGCTAGAATCGGTAAATAGAGAGACCTTGAAAAAACACTTTGCGCGTATTACCGAATCATCTTCGGAAACGGCAGTGAAGACATCCTCAAAATCGGGTGGCGCACCCATTCCAGCCGAGGCTGAAACCGCATTAGCGCGTTTTTGTACCAACTTTTCTGCTATGGCTAAGCAAGGTGAACTTGACCCTGTGCTGTGTCGTGATGCCGAAATCAATTTGATGATCGACATTCTTTGTCGCCGCAGAAAAAACAACCCGATCGTCGTGGGCGACGCAGGTGTGGGTAAAAGCGCTGTTGTTGAAGGGTTAGCGCAGCGCATCGTTGATGGCAACGTTCCGGAATCGCTCTTGGGCATTGATCTCATGTCCTTGGATTTGGGTCTGCTGCAAGCGGGCGCTTCGGTGAAAGGCGAGTTTGAAAAACGCCTTAAAGCCATTATTGATGAAGTTAAAACCTCTCCAATTCCAATCATTTTGTTTATTGATGAAGCACACACTATGATTGGCGCAGGCGCACAAGAAGGGGGTGGTGATGCCGCTAACCTGCTAAAGCCAGCACTAGCGCGTGGTGAACTGCGTACGGTTGCGGCGACCACATGGAAAGAATACAAAAAATACTTCGAGAAAGATCCTGCACTTAGCCGTCGTTTTCAACTGGTGAAACTGGATGAACCAACCAGTGCACAAGCCGTTGATATTATGCGTGGTTTACATGGTGTGTATGAAAAAGCGCATAAAGTATTGATCAGTGATGATGCCTTGGTTGCCGCAGCGGAGCTTTCTGAACGCTATGTATCAGGTCGCCAACTGCCTGACAAAGCCATCGATGTTTTGGATACGGCCTGTGCGCGTATTGCTATCAATTTAAGTTCTCCACCGCGCCGCTTGGCTGAGCTGGAAACCAAAACCGTTCAGCGTCAGCGCCAAATTGACATGCTGAGTCGCCAAGCACAATTGGGTTATGACGTAGACAACGAACTATTGGCATCATTGGAGGCGGACGAAGCAGCCGATCTTCTAGAACAAGAAAACCTCAATGAAGCGTGGCAAGCGCAAAAAACGCTGGTACATGAAATCATAGAAAAGCGTCAGAAAATTCTCGCCGTGCCAGTGATCAAGCAAGATCAGGATGAAACCTCGCTAGAAGAAACCTCAATAAAAGAAGCAGAAGCAGCACTGAGCGATGACGAAATTGAAGACATTCGCAACTCGCTCAAAGCACTTTATCGTGAACTAGAGGCCATTCCGCACAATGAACGTTTGGTTCATCCACACGTTGACGCACAGCAAGTGGCAGAAGTGATCGGCGATTGGACGGGCGTCCCTGTTGACCAAATGAACACAGACGAGCTCAGCCGCATTACCCATCTTCCCGATCTGCTAGGCGCACAAATCAAAGGCCAAGATGTGGCGTTGAAATGTATTCACCGCCATTTGCTGACTGCGCGTGCAGACTTGCGCCGCCCTGGTCGTCCGAAAGGTGCGTTCTTGCTGGTGGGGCCAAGTGGCGTGGGTAAAACCGAAACCGTCGTGCAACTGGCAGAGCTTCTGTATGGCGGCAAACAGTTTCTCACCACAATCAACATGTCGGAATACCAAGAGAAGCACACGGTCTCTCGTTTAATTGGTTCCCCGCCGGGTTACGTTGGGTATGGCGAAGGCGGTATTCTCACCGAAGCTATCCGCAAAATGCCGTATTCGATAGTGCTGCTTGATGAAGTGGAAAAAGCCCACCCCGAAGTGCTCAACTTGTTCTATCAAGCGTTTGATAAAGGCGAGTTGGCTGATGGTGAAGGGCGCGTGATTGATTGTCAAAACGTCGTGTTCTTCCTGACTTCCAACTTGGGCTACCAGACCATTGTTGATTATGCAGAGCAACCAGAACTGCTAGAAGAACAGCTATATCCAGAATTGGCGGCATTCTTTAAGCCAGCATTGTTGGCGAGAATGGAAGTCGTTCCTTACTTACCACTCAATGGCGATACCTTGCACGCCATTATCAAAGGCAAGCTCCAGCGTTTGGTGAAGGTGTTCGAACAACGATACAAAGCCGAAACCGACATTGACGACGCTCTGATTGGCGAGATTCAACGTCGTGCGACCCGAGCTGAAAATGGTGCACGCATGCTGGAAGCCATCATCGAGGGTCAATTGCTGCCGCCTGTTTCTTTAGCATTGCTAAATAAGCTTGCAGATCGCGAACCTGTTCAACGCGTTCGTTTGACCGCGGAAGACGGTGAATTCGTCAGTGAGGTGATCTAGACGATGGTTGATTGGCTTTCCATCGCAGCTTCTATTTCCACGATGCGTGAAAAAGGTCGGCTTACGGCCACTTTCTCGCAACAGGTGGAAGCCGCGCTGGGTGTTTCACATGTATGGGTCATGTTTCCTTGTGAACAGGGAAGAAAGCTCTGTGTGCAAGAAAACGAAAGCCGCTATCAGTGGGAAGTGGATGATTTTACGCATCCCTTCGCCCACGTATTTCAATCTGCATCTGCGATGCTGCTTGATCCATCAAAGCTGAATTATTGGCTGGAAAACCGTGCATTTGTTGATCTGATGTCGCTGAGAGGTCGAGGCGAAAGTGTGCTGGTGATGCCGTTACCACCAGGCGTTAAACGTATTAACGCGCTGTTGGTCATGACAGGCCCAGCGACAGTTTTAAGTAGCTTATTGGCTGATCTTCAATGGGTGCAGATTTGTGAAATATTCATCAACCAGTGCCAGGTCATCACGGATCTTGGTGATGAACATCGTCAAATCTCGGCACTGAGCTCATCAATTGCCGCCATCCGCCGTGATGAAAAACAGCGCGAGAAAGCCTTTGAGCTGAAACGCGTGATGATTGGCGAAAGCACGCCAATGGAAGAAATGCGCAACAAGGTAGTGACGGCAGCACAATCATCACTGAACGTACTTATTTGTGGCGAAACGGGTACAGGTAAAGAGCTGGTCGCTCGCGCCGTGCACGAATTATCTGATCGCAAAGGCAAATCTTTCGTGGCTATCAACTGTGCTGCTATTCCAGAAAACTTGTTGGAAAGCGAATTGTTTGGTCATCAAAAAGGTGCGTTTTCGGGCGCTGATCGCAACAAAACGGGCCTGATTGCTGATGCGGACGGAGGCACGCTGTTTCTTGATGAAATCGGCGATATGCCGTTGACGTTACAAGCCAAATTGCTACGGGTTTTGGAATCACGCAGCTATCGTCCTGTTGGTGCTTCTAAAGAGATAAAAGTCGATTTTCGCCTTGTTGCTGCCACCCATGTTGAGATGCAACAAAAAACGGAAACTGACGAGTTTCGTCGAGACCTTTTCTATCGCCTAAACCAGTTCCCTATCTATGTGCCTGCGTTGGTTGATCGACTGGATGATATTCCCGAGTTATGTCGTCACTTTATTCATGCTTACAACGAGATGGCTGGCGTGGATATCGCAGGAATGCGTTATGCCGCCCTTGATTTACTCAATCGCCATGACTTTCCAGGGAATGTGCGAGAGCTGCGTAACTTGGTGGAGTATGCCTGCGCAATGACGGCCAATGGGGAGGAAATCACCGCCGATAGTCTTAGCGGACGAGTGATTCAGCAGCGCAGTCAGATGCCAGCAGCCAGTAACGATGAAGTGGAAACGGATGACTTCATAGGTGTTGACCTCACCAATATTGATGATCTCAAGGCTGCAGTTCAGCACTTTGAAATCAGTGTTATCCGCTCGCGTCTCACCACATTTGATGGTGATAGAACCAAAGCGGCGGAAAGCCTAGGTGTTCCTAAACGTACCTTGGCGCATAAGTGCTTGAAAATGGAGATCAGTTAATTATGCATCGCGCCAGTTCTATGGCCTTAGGTTGCCTACTACTTACCGGTTTATTTGCACCGATTGCAGCGTACGCTGACGGCGATAATGTCGGCCAATCACAAGTAGAGGGTGTGCTTGAAGAAGCGAAAACGTGTGTTGGCATTTCTGGCAGGTTGGAAAGGCTCGCATGCTTTGACCAAGTGTTCGACACCCCGTTGATGAAAATGCCAGAAACCACGTTCAAGGTGATGAAGCCCGAAGCGTGGTTGCGGGCAACCGCCAGCGAAAGTCAGCGTGATGAAGACAATCGCAGTGGGTTTGTTCTCCGTTATATCAACGATCAAGAACCCAAAGCGGGCATGTGGATGACAGCGACCGCCTTGCCTGACCGAGGTCAAAAAATCGCAGATATGCCAATTTTGATGTTTAGCTGCATTGATAACATCAGCCGAGTGGAACTCGTCTTGCAGACAGTGACTTCCGCAGGAAAAGCGGAAGTGACCACATCCGCGAATTACGGTGTGACGCAACGTTGGTTGAGTGACGATACAGGAAGCATTATGCGTGCAGGCCGAGGCTTACCCGCGATTGATGTGATGAAGGCATTGATGTCAGGCCCTCGTGCCGTGGTGCGCTCTGATTTGGATGAGATTGGTAATCTAACATTTGACACCGCCGAACTCGAACAAACGATTGGCCCAATGCGCCAGACGTGTCGTTGGTAGGAGTGCTTATGGATATGCAAACTTACCGACAGCGAGTCAGCAAGCCCATTGAAGGGGCAAACCCTGTGGGAGAGCGACTTCTTGAAGATGCGTTACTGGACTTTGTCGAAGGACAGATGATGAAAGTCGGTTCTCTATCCCACACGGAAGTGCAATGGGCCGAGGCCGAACAAAGTGCGTTCAAATTGATGGAAGGCACTACCAAGGATCTGAAGCTTCTTACGCATCTGTTGCAGTGTCTTCAACATCAAGCGTCACCGGAGCGTTTTACCCTGTCGATTTTTGTATTGGCAGATTTCATTAACGCGTATTGGGAAACTTGTCATCCGGCTCCTGGACCTCGCGGCGTACTGCCTCGTCGCAAGTTCTACTCGCAGATCATACAGCGAACAGAAAAAGCGGCAGACAAAATTGATGCCTCGATGTTCGATGAAGATCAAAAGGTGCAACTCGACAAAGCGCTTAACGAACTTGAGGCGGCAGCAGTCGAGCATGATTTACCGACCGAAGGTGTAAAAGACATTGGCGCGATGGTGAAGCGAAAACTCACCAACAATGAGCGTTTGGTGCAAGCTACAACGAAAGCCACTGAAAACGAAGCGCTTTCAACGGCTTCACCATCAACGGCGGCAAACGCTGGCAAGTTAGAAATTGACGGCAGTTCCGATCGCGCCGTGAAACAAACCTTGCTCAAAGTGTCTGAATTTGTCTCCGAGTTGGATGGTGGTGGTATTGCGCTTTCGTTGCGGCTACGCCGTTTTTCGGTATGGTTTTCGATTACTTCGGCCCCAGAAGCCGAAGCAAACGGCGAGACACAGCTAATGCCTCCTTCGCTTGATCGTATCTCCGAATACGAAGAACAACTTAACCGTGGTGCAGACCATGCCTTGTGGCGAAAGGTAGAACAAAGCCTAACCGTGGCACCGTATTGGATTGACGGCCATTTTCTGAGTTACCGCATTGCGTTGAAACTTGGCAATACCGAATGGGCAGACACCATTGCCAACGAAACCCGCGCTTTCATTAAACGTCTTCCGCTCGTGACTGAGCTTAGGTTCAAAGGGGGCGCACCGTTTGTGAACGATGAAACGCGCCGTTGGCTCGATGAAGGGGAAACCTCAAGCACGGGCGCTGCTGGCACGTCTGACTGGGATGCGAAACGCAAAGAAGCCTTTACCTTAGCAGATGAAGGCGGCTTATCCGTCGCGCTCGCCATGCTCAACGATGGCTTAGCCGAATCGAAAGAACCCAGAGATCAATTTTACTGGCGCATGTTATCTGCAGATGTCATGCGTCGTCATCAACTGTCTGCCATGGCAGAACAGCAGTATCAGATTTTGTTAGAACAGACGACCAGAACGTCGTTGGTTGACTGGGAGCCGTCATTGATTCAGCGGCTCGAAAACATAGCGAAAGCACAATAAAAGCAGGGATCGAAACATTATGTTCAGCAAGTTAAAATCGCTTCTACAGAAAATGCTGCCCGCCATGAAGGCAGGACTACCAATATTATTGGTGGCTATTTTTGTGTTGCTCAACGTTGCCATTTGGTGGGCAGGCCCTTGGCTAACAATCAACGACTCTCAACCGCTCGCCTCGATCACTGCACGCGCGATCACCAGCGTTATCTTCTCTCTGGCATGGCTTGCGTTTTGGGGGTTCTTGCAGTGGCGCAAACTGAAAGGCTACCACGCAGACCAAGATCGCGAACGTCAGCTTCAAGATGATCCAATTAAGCGCTTTGAAGAACGTCAGGAATCAGAACTCAACCAAGTCATGGCGTCGCTGCAAAAAAGCCTGAACAAGCGTAATTACCTTTATGCGCTACCTTGGTATTTGGTGCTTGGCCCAGAGAACGCGGGCAAGACCAGCTTGATTAATCGCTCTGGACAGAACTTTGTGTTCTCGTCGGTTATGCGCGCTTCCGGCAAAAAAAGTGAAAATCCTTTTTCTTTCGATTGGTGGATTGGCGATGACTCTGTCCTCATCGATCCCGATGGCGAGCTTTTAACGCAACGCGCGACCACCAACGATGGTGAAGGTGAGCTTGAACGTCGATTGTGGTTGCACTTTATCAAGTGGCTTGAGAAAACTCGCAGTCGTCGCCCATTGAACGGTGTGGTGATTGCGCTGGATGTCGCCAATTTGGCAACGTCGACCACCAGTGAGCGTCGCGCTTATGCCAACCTGCTGAGAACACGTTTGCGCGAGTTGATGGAAACCTTGTCGACGCGGTTGCCTGTTTATGTTTCTTTGACCAAGCTGGATTTATTACACGGATTTGAACCGTTTTTCCGTCATTGCAGCAAGGCGGAACGCGAAGAAGTGTTGGGCTTCACCTTTACACTCGATTCGGTTGACGATCTGGACAGCTGGCTGAATGAATTCGACAAAGACTTTGGTGCCTTTGTCGAGCGCGTGAACGGCATGCTGCCAAGCATTTTGATGCAAACTTATGATGGTGAAGATCGCACTGCTATGTATAGCTTCAGTCGCCAAATGGCAGGGCTGCACGATGTCTTGAAGCAATTTTTGCAAGATGCGTTCGGCAGTGATCAGTTCTCAACCTCCGCTTTGGTGCGTGGCGTATATTTCACCTCTGTGTATCAGCAGGGCGTGCCAACAAATGCCTTTATTGATTCAGCTTCACGTCGATATGGGCTCTCCCATGCTGTAAATAGCGCGCAAAATGCTAATAATTCAACCACCTATTTTACGCAGCGCCTGTTCAGTAAGGTGATTTACCCCGAGGCTGGATTGGCATCAGATAACTTCCGAGTGGCGAAAACCAAGCGTCGCGTCATGATGCTATCGGTTGTTGCTTGCTCCATTGCCTCAGTCCTACTTATCGGTTCATGGCATCAATACTATTTGAAAAACGTTGATCAGGCGGATGCCGTTCTCGCCAAGGTGAACGAATACGAAAACAACTATGCCTCTGATGTGGTCATTGATAACGGTGTGGATATTCTCGCGCCGCTAGATACGATTCGACAAGCGACACTGGAGTTTGGTTTTTTCCGTGACAAGCAACAGTATTTCTCGGATTTAGGCTTGTACCAAGGTCATGTGATTGGCCCGGAAGTTGAACGTACTTATCTGAGCTTGCTTGAGAACCGCTATTTACCTGCTTTGTTGAAAACGGCAGCCGCAGAAATTGCTGGCGCAGAAGACGATGAACAAATGCTAACGGCATTGCGCGTATTCCGCATGATGACAGACGACGATGGCCGATATAAAAACATGGTGCAGAGCTACTTTGCCGCAGAATGGCAGGAGCAGTACCCAGGCGATCGTCAAACCCAAGAGCGACTAATGCAACACCTTGACTACGCGATGCAGCATACCGATCTTGTGGGTGACCGTAATGCGGGACAAGATGATGCCGAAGCGATTCTTGCCCCATATGATGGCTTGATTGCCAACACCCAAAGGCAACTGAGTCGCATGCCAATTGAGCAACGCGTTTATCGGAACCTAAAACAAGCCTCTGGCTCTGTGCTTGGTGCGCCTGTAAACCTAGCTACCGCGATTGGCCCTGTGTTTGATGTGGTGTTTACACAGCGTACTGAAGAAAGCCGCGATCTTGAAATCCCGCGCCTGCTGACCAAAAAAGGCTTCACCAGTTACTTTATCCCAGAGTCAGACTCTGTGTCTGAATTGGCATTGGTTGACAGCTGGGTATTGGGTCAGACCGAATCGATTGATTTTTCCGATGAAGACAAGCGTGTGCTTCGCGAGAAAATCCGTAGCCAGTACATCGCAGACTACTCTGACAGTTGGCGTCGTGCGATGAACGACATTGACATCAAATACTTCCCTGATATTCACAATGCGGTATTGGTGCTCGAAAGCATCACGGGGAACAACCAGCCCTTACATCGTTTGCTAGAGGAAATCACAGATAACACGGACCTGTTCCCTCAGCTGCCAGAAAATGATGCCGCACGTGACGAGTTAGTGAAATCTCCCCGTTATCGTGTTGCTGCGCTGGTTGATAATCAGTTTTCTGAGCTGAACGGTTTAGCAACCACAGAGCCGGGCAAGCCGATTTACCTTGATGAAGTGGTAGATGCTGTCTCACAGCTTACCGCTTATATGAAGTCGATCAACGATTCACCAGACGTCGGTAAAGCGGCGTTGGAAGCCACAAAAGCGCGTTTGACATTGAATAGCTCTGATCCAATCTACGTGTTGGAGCGCATCTCGACAGGCATGCCACAACCTTATGACACCATGCTGAAAAAGCTGGCCGATGAGAGTTGGTATGTGATTCGTCAAGAAGCCATTCGTTACCTTGAAGTGCGCTGGGCGACTGACGTTTACAATGAATTCCGTACCAAGCTTGCGTCACGTTATCCATTTAACCCTGCATCGAGCAAAGATGTTGCATTGGAAGATTTTGAAGCCTTCTTTGCACCGAACGGAATCCTGACTAACTTCTACGAGAATAACCTGAAAATGTTCTTAGAAGATGCGGGTAATTTTGATACCGCAGAAGGTGAGAAAACGCTGATTCGTAACGATGTACTCAGCCAACTTGAATCAGCGCGTCAAATTCAGCAGGCCTTCTTTAACCGCAAAGGCGTGTTGGATGTTGAATTCACCCTTGAGCCGGTAGAGCTAAGTGCTAACAAACGTCGTTCTGTGATTAATATCGATGGTCAGTATGTGGAATACAGCCACGGTCCACGTAAAAACGTGGGTCTGATTTGGCCGAATACCTTGCGTGAAGCAGCGGTGAGCAAAATCACCTTGGTGCCTGTTGCGGCTAACACGTCACCAAGAAGCATCAGTATTCGCGGCCCATGGGCGTTCTTCCGGTTACTAGAAGCAGCAGAAGTGGTAGGTTCAACCGCAACCAGCGTCGACTATCGATTCAATATCGACAGCGGTAACGTGATGTACAGACTGCATTCAGAGGCAGACAGCAATCCGTTTACAGCATCCATATTTAGAGGCTTTAAGCTCTCGCGTACTCTTTACTAACGTCATGACGAAGGATGTATAACCATGGCGCAATGGATGTTAACTGACATCGATGGAATAAAGTTAGCGGCAGATGATTCTTTACTCAAAGAGTCTGCCGACTATCAAAAAATCCGCAACGAGATCAACCGCCGATTCAACCCATTGGCGGGCGCGGTGGATTGGGAAAAAGTGCGTACGCTGTGCGAAAAAGTAGCGACAACCGACGGTGCTGATTTGCTGGTGGCGATTTACTACACCGTAGCTTCACTGAAAACGCAGGGTTTATCTGGCTTCGCTAATGGCCTAGAGCTTCAAGTGGCAGTGCTTCGAGATGTGCGAGTAGATCGCACCATGCCACAAGCCAAGCGTGTCGAGCTTTATCGCTGGATGCTGGGTCGTCTCGGTGAAGATCTTCGTGCGATGCAGCCACAGCTTAGTCAATTACGCGATTTGTATCGTTGTGAGCGTGCGCTAGAAGCTATCGATCGAAATCTCTCACAGCGAGGCAGTGAGAAAGTCGCGGATCTCGATGTGTTGGGATACACGATTTTCGAGCACATAGACAGACTTGAAAACAGCGGCCGCCCGAGTGCTGCAATGTCTCCCGCCCCCGTTGAAGTAAAGGTGAAAAAGCAAAATGCCCGTGCATTAGTCTTTGTTTTGGGCGCTGTCCTGGGCGCAGCTGCACTTTTTGGCTTGCAACATGTGCAAGGCAGTCGACCATCTCCAACATCGGAACTCACCATAGCGCTCGCTGAGCCCAAGGTGATTTCATTGGAAGAGGCGAAGCAGATTCGAGATGAGTTTGGCGCGCAGGGGCTGAAGCATTATCAAAGTCAACTGTTTAGCAGTTATCGAAACAAGTTATCGGATCTTGCTGATACGGACTTGGCTGATACGTTTCGTTCAAGCTTGGCCCTTGCTGAAAGCTTTCAGTATCTATTTCCGGATTCTCCAGAAGCGCAGCAAATGACGGAATCTATGCAGCGCTGGCAATCAGGAGTTTTAGCGCACTTTGATGAGCTTAATGATCGCTTTGCGACGGCAAGGACGCGTGCCGCTAATGTCAGTCTTTTTGCGAGAACAGGCAAAACGGATCAGGTGCAAGCATTGGCCGTTGGATTAGAAAATTATGCGATAAGTCTGTCGCCTCTCATAGCTCGTATTACCTATACGGAGAGGTTGATTCAGGAGGGTGAATTTTTGAAAGCCGAGTCAGAGCTTGAAGCATTAGATGAAAATTTGAAATCTGTTGTTATGAAGAAATTGATTCTTCAGCGGCTATTGTCTAAGCAGAAGGCGTTAGCATCGAAGTAGGGCATATCAACGGTTTCTTCGGTTAAGCGAGGGCTTAAAAGTAAGTTTTAAAATGCGTCAATTTGGTTGGCGCATTTTTTATATTATACGTTATTACATTCCCATTAATGCTCTCAAGGTGGCATCGTTTCGATTCAATGTATTTATTGAGAAAAATCATCTCTATGTATGACTTATAACTCAGCGAAATTATTTCACCAATTAATATACCCAACCCCCTCAAAATGCTCTCCAACTAAAACTGTTCGATTATTTAATGGTTTTTATGTCAGGATAAAGTCATTTTTTTTGCAATAACTTCACATTTAATATTGAAAAACTAGATGTTTATCCAGATAATGCCGCCGATTATTATATGGGCTTGACTTGTTCCATTTATGGTTGGCCGAAAATATTCTTTAAATGAGAGAGTGTGTATTTGATTGTCCGATTTTTTTCATTGGGTGATTGTTTAACTATTCCTCTTATTTCATGTGCATTTTTAAGAAATCACTCTGATTAGGCAGCACCTAAAATGATTAAAAGAATCTATGCAGCATTATTGCCTTTGATTATTGCAGGGTGTCAGTCAACGACGCCTCCGGATTGGTATGTTGTCGAGACGGTTAATGATCCAAGTTACATCTATTCGGTTGGGGAAGGCCGTAGCCTTAATCTCGCTAAGAAATCTGCGTTAAGCCAAATTAATGAACAGTTGTGGACCCAAGTTGATTCTTCTTTCACCAAAGACGAGCAATTTCGACAGCTTAATAGCAGTTCACTGAGTTTCGAGAATGTAAAAAACACGGTTACCGCGAAATCTGCCCAGTTGACCTTGATTGGTACTGAATACCTACGCAGTGAGCATAATGATATTGCTTATTACGTGCAGGCTCGTGTGAAGCGTGACAATGTCAAAAGCCAGATAGAAAGCGAGCTGAACCAAATTGAGAGTAACGCTAAAGCGCAACTTAAAAATCTGTCACACCAAGATACGCTGACGTGGTGGCTAGAGAATAACGATTTAGAAGACGAACTGTCAGATCTCTATGTGCGCATCGGTATTCTTTCAACGATGAACGAGAAAGACGCAGGCGACATTACTTATTTACCTAAATTGGTTGCAAAGGTAGACCAAGTGAAGTCTGGCATTGTCGTTTATATAAAGCCTGATGCCAATGACAGAAAAAGTGCTGCCTTTTTAGCGGAAAAATTCGGCGCGGTCGGTATTAATACCACCACAACAATGACCCGTACTGTTTCCCATGTTTTATCCATGAATTCAGATTATCGAAAAAATAAAGTGGGTGATGCTTTTATCACCACCAAAGTGACTGAGCTATCACTGCAAAATAACAAAGGACAAACATTGTCCACGAGCGAGGTTATCTCGACCGGCAATTCAGTATCAAACTTCAAACTTTCCCATGAAGGTGCTGAACGTCATTTCTCTGAGCAAATTGAAGAGAAAGGTATTTGGCAGTCTTTGGGATTACAAAAAATATAATATTACACTGGAGTAGTAAAAGTGTTTAAAAAATCGTTAGTGGCAGTGGCTCTTACATCTTTAGTTTCTGGCTGTGCAGTGAATAATGTTTGTTTGCCCAATACACAAGTCGAGCTTGAAACGGCGGCGGTTCCTGGTAAAAAAGCGCAAGACATTAAAGTGATCGTTCTGCCTGTTGACATGGCTTTTGAAGACTCGGCGAAAGGCCGTCTTCAAACTGTTTACCGTAACGATCTAGAAGCCACCATTGAAAAGACTGGCAGCAAGCTGGTTGATCGCAAGTTGGCAAACAAACTGAAAGGCGAGATCAAGTTAGCGGAACAAAGTGGTCGCTACAATAAAAAAGGTGTGCCAATCGCCGACCTAGCCATTATCACCGAAGTGACAGCCAGCGATCTTTCATACAGTTTTACTGAGCGCAGTACAGAAACCGATGACGAGGGAGAAACCACGGTTTATCCGGCTCACTGTGATTTCCGCACTGAAGTGAAAGCCGTTGCCAAAGTGGTGTCTTTGCCAGAAATGAACCTTGTTCAGCGCATTGAGCTAGCAAGCTACGACACGTTTACTTCTGAAACCTCCAATTCTAAGTGTCCAATCTCTAAAGCGCAGTACACGTCAATGGCAAGTGAAGCGGCTGCGAAATCAGTGAAGTACAACTTTGAGCTTCAAAAGCTGCTTGCGCCTTCGGCACCAGTGATGGAAATGCGTCAGTGTGAGCACGGCACCATGGTGAAAGTAGAAATGGGTACCAACAAGCGTATTCAGCCTGGTGCAGACATCTCTTTCTCTCAAGTATTCAAATCGGACGAAGGTCATGTTGAGTCGTACACCGTCGGTGAAGGCTATGTTGTTGAACACGAAAGTGATGCTGTAAAAGCTACTTTCTCATGGGTCGCAATCGACGAGGAAATGTCGATGAAGTTGCGCAAAGGTGATACCGCCAAACTGGTTCCTGAAGAATGCGCCTTTTGGGATATTCAATGCTGGGCTAACAACGCGGTGTACTAAATATGAAAAAGACCCTTTTAACAGCCTCATTGGCACTGCTTCTTTCGGCTTGTTCTAACAACGCAACCGTTGAGCAAAGCCAAAACTTTGCTGCATGTACTTTCCCTGATTCTCCGAAAGATGAAGCACCAGGTTGGGTATGTGATGTGATGCCATCAGACATTGGCATTGCTGCGACAGGTTATGCGAAGAAAAGCGCAGCGGGCATGAGCGTGATGCGCAAAGTGGCAGCGAATGAAGCGCGTGTTGCTTTGGCGTCTCAGTTTCAGGTTGACGTGAATAACATGTTCAAACAAGCAGTAGAAGCATCTGTTACCACAAATACTGCTGAAGGCGTGAATGAGTCTGTAATGGAAACGTTTGAAAATGTGACCAAAACAGTCGTTTCTCGCTCACTGACAGACAGCCGTGTGCTGGTCAGCCAAGTAAGTCCAACAGGTGGATTGTATGTGCTTGTCGGTATGGACAAAGAAGCCTACAAAGCCAACCGAAACAGTGTGATTGACGCTGCGGGCGAAGATGCAACGTTGTGGAATCAATTCAACAATGAGCAAGCGGCTGACGATCTGGCGAAGACTCTTGAGTCTCTGAAACAGCTTTAAGCGCAATACGTAATAAATGAACCCTTCTTATGAGGTTATCGCGAGATAACCTCTTTTTTATGGTGCTAGGTACCGGAAATGGCGACGAATAAAATAAAAACGTTGGCAGTGTGTATCGCTGTCGTATTGAATGTTGTCCCTGCATTGGCGACAGCAGATTCTTTTGCTGAGCTAGATCGTGAAGCAAAACGAGTGAATCAACCTCAACAAGAAAAATTTGCTGAATTTTACCAATGGCTTGATAACCACTTGTCTGAGTACGAAGCGTGGCGAGATGAGTACACGTCGAATTTAGACAAAGAGCGTGAATTGCTGATTGACCAATGGGGCAGTGGCGAAGTGTCTGATTCAACCAAATCGGTTGAATATTCTGACAGTAACACAGTAAAAAAAGTGGTTGATTACGACAACAACACAGCCACGATTTCAGTGTTGGTTGATGCCGGCCAAGACGCATCAGCGGCGTTAACATCGCTAAAGGTATTGGACGTTGATGGTCAAACGGTGTCGCTTGAGAATGCGAGTAAAGATATTGCTTATGTTGACTATTCGTTTGAGCAAGAGAGCATTGAAAAGCAGTTCATCATCGATCAAATTCAAGTGCAAATGCGCGAACTTGATGTTCAAGCAGAACGTTTAATTCGATCAAATACTGGGATTCCTGAGTCCTTTATTTATGAGCGCGCGCATAAGAAGAAAATCGCACTTCTTCAATCAGCGGCACCTCGTATAGCGTCAATCAGCGAACAGTTCAAAGCGAAGCGCAAAGAACTGGGTATTCCTGAGCCAGTAAAAATGCAACCTAAAAAGGCCGACGACGAGAAGGTTGTGGAAACCGCTGTCATTGCCAACAAAGCCGATGTCGAATCTACGGCGAAAGTCGAGCAGGTGGTGAGCGTTGAATCGGATGAAACCAAAGCTAATGTGATGACGGATGCGAGTAAGATAATTAATGCTAACGCGAACGTTGAAGCGAAGCCGCCTGGCGTAGTAGCACCAAAAGAGCGCGCACCCAAAACAGAAGCGATGGATACCCGTAAACCTTCACTCACTGTGGAAGAAACACCGAAAAAGCAAGCGGCAACGGAGTTAGCTGAGCAGTCGCCAATATCACAGCCGAAACCGCTGCCAACAACGCAGCCAACAACCACAGTCGTGAGCGACGTCGAACCCGCTAAAACCGTTACAGTGCAAGCTTCTAAACCAAGTAACAATACCGCCAAAAAAGTGGTGAGCTACAAAGTGAAGCTACCTGAAAACGCGTTAAAGACACGTGCTTCTACTTATCAGCCGCTTGTAGAAAAAGAAAGTGAGCGTTGGGAAATTGATGCTGCGCTTGTTATGGCGATTATGCACAGCGAATCCTCTTTCCGCCCAGATGCGAAATCACATGTTCCTGCTTTTGGTTTGATGCAAGTTGTACCAAACAGCGCAGGTCATGACGTGAACAAATTGTTCCGTAAGATCGATTCGCCAATGTCACCAACAGACCTATACGTTCCGCCTATTAACGTGGAAACAGGTACGGCTTATCTCAATATTTTGGACAAGCGCTACCTTAAGTTCATCACCAATGATCAAGCGCGTCTTTACTGTGTGATTGCCGCTTACAACACAGGTGCAGGCAACGTCGCTAAAGCGTTCAATAAAGACAGGTCTACCAATATTCGTAAAGCCGCTGTGGTGATTAACAGCATGACGCCGGACGAAGTGTATGACCACCTGCTTGAAAACCTTCCTTACGATGAGACCAAGAATTACCTACGAAAGGTAAAAGGTCGAATTTCGATGTACCAATAACACTGGAGAATCAAGATGTTTAGGCTTTTTGTCTTTGGCCTTATAGGCTTTGGCGTTTTTATTGGTGTGCGATTTTCCGACGACATTAAGCAGTATGTGAGTCAAGACGAGATCGAGGCGATCAGTGAGCACGTTATTGAAACAGCGATTGAAAAACTAGAAGATTTGAAGGGGTAAGGCATGTCGGTGGTTGAAGTCAATGAGCAAAAAGAAGCTCTGGCGCTTGAAACAGCACAACAACGAAATCTGAAAGATCGTGTTCGAGAAAAATGGGCAAAAACCATTGCGTTTGTCTCTATCATCGCGATTGCTCTTGGTGGGTTGAATGACACCATGGACGCGATTGATAAGGTTTATAACCTTACGCTGTCGCAGTTCACTGATATCCCGTCACACAATAATCTGGCGCGGATCTATATTCGTGCTTCAGAAGATGTTCTGGAAGAGACATTTGGTGCGCCGGTTTACATCAAAAAAACGATGGCTGGTGACGTCATTAAATATTATGACGACAGACGTTTCGTACTATCCGCGGTAACTCGTGACGGTGCAATATCAGCATTTCTTGTTTTCCCGAAAACAGATTATAAGCCAAACACTATTGAACATGCGGGTGGGGATGGCTTGTTAGAAACTGTCTTTTCAACCAATGAAAGTGTGAGCGATATTCGCGTCAATTTCTCGCGTTCAGTGAGCTACTACATTGAAGAGAATACGACGGGAACGTTCAGTAATCTTTATAGCTCTGTCGCTGGATACAGCGAGTTTCTTGAGCCGTTAGACGAACAGAAGCAACGTCTGTTGTCGGAACTATCGGATGGCTTGATGTTAGGTGATGATATTACAGAGATGGTGGTGAGCTTGAGAAACGCGGTAACGCCGAATTTCTATGGCTATAGTAACCAAGGGTTAGAGGTGCTTGAAAGTGCGATTCTGACACTGACGGAATATAGACTTATTACAAAGCAATAGGCCAAGCCCATTGTGAGTCATACGAAGAAGGGAGCCAAATGGCTCCCTTCTTTTAAATGTTTTCAATGATTACAGAGCTGACACTCCCACCGTCACTGAATCAATCGCAATTGGATTGCGTGTAGGAAGCGGTAGATTCAGCGCTTTCACCGCTGCTCGTCCTGCATCGCCAATACCACCGCTATACTGAGGCTGGCTTTGACCCGGCAAAATGTTAGCCACCACTCCTGGGTTCCATGCGTCAAAGAACGCCGTCAAGTCTGTTTGTGCAGCGTAAGATGCACACAGCAGCAAAGCGTCACTCTTACCTAATTTTGATTGGTAACATTGGTTCTCACCGACTAAACGCATCCCATTTTCAGATTGGTTACGTGTGAGGCGATGCATTAATTTGTAAAGGTTAAAGCCATTCATGCCAAGTTCTTGATTGTAGAAATCTGGCAGTTCGCCTTCGTACCATTGGGTGATGTCCAGCTCTGTGTCTGCCCACTCTTTTAGTTGTGCAAACATCAGCAAACGTTCACCTGCGCCACCAGCGCCCCATGCGTGTCCGTGTTCAGCGGCAACAAAATCTGGCGCGATGCGAATATCACGCTCGACGCGGGACATGACGCCAAGATATTTCTGCTGCATGTACAAACCCAGTACGTTGTTGGCGACTTCCGTCGCGCCTTCCACTGTCAGTGGGGCTTCAGCGGCGTTGTGGCCGACTTCATGCCAAATTAACCAATCGTTCAGAGGCGTTGTCGGTATATTTTCGCTGTTGGCATTAAAGCTGCTGTTCATCACCGGATAACCCGAGTGAGCGGCACCAATACTGATGGCAACATCGTTAACAAACGCATGGCGATTGTTTGGTATATCTGAGTGGGTTGCTGCACGGTTGTGTTGTCCGTTAATACCTTCGTTTCTTGCATAAAAGTCATTGAGATCTTTTGCGAACGTATCGAGATCTGCAGCAAATTGTGCGATGCCACCATCAATGTTTGCCGCGATCAAGTTGGCTTTTGGTGCGGTGTAAATGAAGCTGTTGGACACCACATCACCGATTGGGGCAGGGGAGTGCTGGGGATTCACCCACTCACCCTTACTGCCGTCAAACAATGGCGCGGCGACTGTGCCGTCAAAGGAGATATTCACTGCGTTGCTGTTGCCACCTTGCACGTAGATCAAGCCGCCATAAGGCACAGTAAATTCACCACTACTTGTCACCGAATAACTTTGTTGCATACGTGGTGGACGTTTAAGCGCAAGCTCGTGTTTCTCGCGCCCAGTCAAATCGTCATGCAGACCGATGGTGAAAGTAACAGGAGACGTATTCCCAGATACGCTGACGGTCACTTTTTGATGTGCAACGGCCCATTGCCCAGTGGCCTGTCGGTTGCCTGCGTAGTAAGCAACAGTATTTCCACTCATATCGAAGGTCAGGTCTTTGCTCGTATTGTGCCCGTCTGGTTCACCCGGGAACTGGCGGATATCCACTTTGATGTCGTAATCCCAGAATGAACGACCCAGCATTAAACGCGTAAGAGGCTTTTCCATGTAGTTGAGCGGGTAGCTTGGGTTCATTAGCCCTGAATATTCGCCAGCATCTGCGCCATAGATCATCGCCATGTTAACCAGTTGGTTGCCAAGCTCCTCTGGGCAACGCGTACCCTGAGCGCCCTTGTTTTGTGAATAGCAGTTTAGGAATTGGGTGAATTTTTCGAAGCCCAGTTCGTCATCAAGACTCGCTTCAAAGCGATAATCCAGATCGTTCCACAGCCAAACAGACATGTTGGTATAGAGTCGATTCAAATCGACGCTGCTCAAGCGCTCCCCTTGTTTACCTGCTGAACGGAAGTAGCGTTCGTGTTGATAGAGGCGTTCTATATTGGTACCAAGATCCGCTGCTTTGATCATGGCTCGCGCTTCTTTGTCTCCCAAATCCAATTTGGTATAGATTGGACGAGACATGCCGCCAGTCAGTGGGATCTTATTTCCAGGACGATACTCAAGACAGTTGATTTCATAGTGGTAATTCGAATCAGTACATTCTTGATAAGTACGTTTACCCTCGACGGAGAATTTACTCAATAAATCATTGATGGCTTTACGCAGTGACTTAGTATCAATGACTGGCTCGCCATAGGATACGTCAATATGACCGTTGTCATCACGGACGAAATGGTCTTCTTCGCGAATAAACGCTTTGTGCGTCACTTCCTTTCCGTCTTCGCCTTTCTCTGCATAATAAGCAGTTTCCAGATTGGGCTTATCATCGGGTTTATCGCTTTCGATGAAATCCCAAGTCACATTGCCATTTTCGTCAATGTTGTAAGGCAGTTTTGGTTGCTCGCCGTTTTCACCATCAATAGCCGCGTAACGTTCAATGATGTAAAGGCCATATTCGCGGTTTGAACGCACGCGATCAGCATAGCCATCATTCGGGCCGTTGCCGTTTGGCACAACAGATTCACCCATGCCAAATGCAATGCCTGCCGCATCCAGCAAGCGACCTAACTCGCCAGCGTCATTTGTCGCACGTAAAGTTTCCATGACGAGAATGCTGCCGCCCTTAGACACGTATTCCATGAGTGCCATGGTGTCATCTTGGCTCAATTTAGGACTGTGGGTATTGGCGGTGTGAGGTGGAAGATAATAGTCACCCGTTGGACCGTTGTAGTCGAATCCGTTAATGATCAGTAGCGGTGTATCCGACGGGTCAATGCCATCAAACGACTGGGTTTGCTCTGTGATCACATTGAAATCTTCAGCAATTACGTAGTCGGCTTGATGACCAAGGGTAATGCCTGCGCGCGTGAAATACACATGCGGAATGTTGGTGCCGACTGTGATTTGCTCATCAGCGTTCCGGTTTGTCAGGTAGCGAATAACATTGTTGAAGAAATTCTTCATGTCATCGCCATCTTTCCCATTGGTACATTGACTATTACCGCCCCAAGAGTACCCGTCTGGACACACCAAAATGGAGTTGTAACGGGCGTTACCCATTACCATGATTTTGCCTTTACCTAATTCACCAATACTGACAAACGGCAGGCCATAGGTGGCAGTGTTAGCACCCGCTAAATCAGGTTTCACAGTAGGGGATTCGGTGATGTACGCTAAGTCACGCTCGTCGTAGGCTTTAGGCTGACCGAATTCAATCCAATAGTTATTGTCGTTACGCGCCATCATGACTGGGAATGCGCGGTTCGAAATATTCACCGCCGCTTGTCCACGCGCGGTGCCTACGCTGCCATAAAACCAAGTTGCATCGGCGAAAACATGGAATTTATCGACAGGCTTCCAACCTTGGGTGACGGCTTCATTTATGCCCCAAAGCTTGTTGATGTCTTCTTGAATGTTTTGCAACTCGTCGGTAGCAACGCGAATGTTCGGTTGAGCGTCAAAACGGAATGCCGAAGAATGACAGCTAGCGCCGCAAATGGCGTCATCAATCTGTTTCGCGATGCCAGAAGTAAACTGATTTTCGAATTCTGCTTTTACGGTTTGGGTTTGACCACCACCGACGTCAAGCACAGTGTCTTTGTCATTAAGAGACAGCGAAATCGCTTCGTTGATCACGTTAGGGTATTGCGCGAATACGCGCTCAACGGTGTCATTGATTGAGAGTGTTTCACCCTGCTTGGTTGCATAGCGATGAACCAGTGCTTCAGCATTGCGCCCACGTTGCTCAACGCCTAAATCAGCCAGCGTAAAGGTTGTTTGGTTAGCGCGAAGCCCGCCTAGCTCAAAGGTATCGATACCGAATGAGAGGGTTTCACCCCACACAAATTCAAACTCACCCGATGCGTTGGTTTTTCCGCGAGAAGACCGGCTGAAGTAAGACAAACCTTGAACGGGATTGCCGTTTGAATCTGTGATGACAGCTTTAGACAGTATCGTTTCGGTCGGTTTGTACTGGTAGGCGTCTTCGGCGTTGGCAGAAACAAAACTCCCATTCAGATCGGTTGATGTACCTGTTGATACCTCAGGTTTGATGTCGGGAACATGAGCACTTGGGAGTTTATCGGCAAGGTTCTCTTCTGCAGGTTCTTCTTCTAGCAACTTGTCGAATTCTTCTGGCGCTAAAGAGAGATCATTGTTGTACGTCGACGAGAATACTAACTCGTCTTGGATTGTCATCGAGGGGAAATCAATTTGATTGCCATGAGTCGGTGCAACAGCGTTGATCAGTGCTTGCGCATTGCGCAATTTATCTGGCTCGTTGGCGAATTCATTTGAATTGTTGAGTGTAAGGCGATAACGCGTTATCGCCTCGCGTTTTTTAGACGATTGTTCGCTAAAGATATCGTTGAAAGAGGCTAGTACGGTGCCTTTGTACTCACAAACAACGGCGTCTTTTTGAGAGAATTCAAAAGCATTTGCGGCTTGACCGTTGCAGGTAACCGATGCACCAAAGACCGCATTGCCATCAAGTGAAAATTCGCCAGCAATGATTGGATCTGGCATACCAATATCTGGTGAGCCATCCGTCCCTTCCTCGGGAAGAACAGGAGCGGGTGTTTCAACATCCGGTAGAGGAATAGGGGATTCATTGTTGCATCCGGCAAGTGCAGCGATCAAAAGTAGGGAAAGTCGTTTCTTATTTTGCATTCTTGTTCCAATGTGCCGCTTGGGGCAAAAAAATGGAGGACCCTTTCTTATTGATTACTCAATAAAAAGGCGGCACGTTTTACTGCAAAAATAAGGAGAAGACGAGGGAAAAATGCAGGTTCTTGAACGAGTGATTGGTTTACGGGCGATCTGTGCATTTATAGACCGTAACGTGTTGTGATTATTGGCTTTTGAGAGTGGTTGCGCGGAAGGGGGGGATATTAAAAAATAACAGCGAACTGTCGTTAATAAATGCGTGTTAGTGCTTATGTTAGTGCTTAAATTTCACTCATAAAAAAGCCAGATCCGGTGATCTGGCTTTCCGTTTTTGCGTCTATTTCAGGCTGACTTAGCTCGCGTTCGCCGCGCTCTTTGCTGGCGAGCGACGACGGTTCGCGCCGGGTTTGCCTGCATTGTTGCCTTGTGGTCGTTGACCATTGCTACCTTGAGGCTTGCGACCAGCATGGTTGCCGTTACGGCTGTTGCTGTTGCCATTGCGAGATGTGTTACTGCGCTCAGTGCCTTCACGACGTGCTTGGCCTTCGCCAGTGCCTTCCGCTTTTTGACCTTGCTGTCCGCCTTGGCGTGGCTTACGATTTTCAAATACCGCCTTGTCACCATTGCCTTTGTAGCTTGAAGAGCGGCGGCCACCTGTTGGTGCGCTTGGCTTCTTCGGTTTTTTGGCGCGGATTGGACGCGTATCTAGCTTAGATTCAGGAACTGCAATGCTTGGTTTAAAGCCTTGTAGTTCAACGCGTGGCAGCAGTTGCTGAATCAAACGCTCGATGCCGAACAGATCGTCCGCTTCGTCAGCACAAACCAAAGAGATCGCTTTGCCCACTTCGCCAGCACGACCAGTACGACCAATACGGTGAACGTAATCTTCCGCCACATTAGGCAAATCAAAGTTAACCACTTGTGGTAACTGTGGAATATCGATGCCGCGAGCAGCAATGTCGGTAGCTACTAGCACACGTACTTCGCCAGATTTAAAATCAGCCAGTGCTTTGGTACGAGCGGCTTGGCTCTTGTTACCGTGAATAGGTGCTGCCGTAATCCCTTCTTCATTCAGAAAGTGAGAAAGCTTGTTTGCACCGTGTTTTGTGCGGCTGAACACCAACACCTGACGCCAGTTGCCCTCTTTGATCAGCTTAGACAGCATGGCAGGTTTCTTTTTCTTGTCGGCAGGGAAAATACACTGCTCGACAGTACGTGCTGTTGAGTTTGCTGGCGTCACTGAAATCTCAACAGGGTTATTAACCAAGCCTTTTGCCAACTGACGAATGTCATCAGAGAAAGTTGCTGAGAACAGCAGGTTCTGACGGTTTTTCGGCAACAGGTCTAGCACTCTTTTGATGTCACGGTAGAAACCCATGTCCAGCATGCGGTCAGCTTCATCAAGCACCAGCACTTCAAGCTGAGAGAACTTCACTGCGTTCTGGCTGTAAAGGTCAAGTAAACGACCCGGCGTAGCAACCAGAATTTCAGTTCCTTTGCGCAGTGCCATAAGTTGTGGGTTGATTTTCACCCCACCAAAAACAACGGTAGAACGCAGGTTTAGGTGCTTGCTATAAACCACCGCATTTTCGTGGATCTGAGCCGCCAGTTCGCGAGTCGGCGTGAGGATAAGTGCACGCACATGATTCGGACGAGCGCGATCACCTTGGCTCAGTTTTTCTAAGATTGGCAATACAAAGCCAGCGGTTTTACCTGTACCGGTTTGTGCTGCAGCCATGACATCCTTGCCTTCCAGAACAGCAGGGATCGCCTGTGCCTGAATTGGAGAAGGCGTCGTATAACCCTTCTCTTGTACCGCTTTAAGGATTGGTGCAGAAAGACCTAACGAGGTAAAACCCATATTTATGATTCTCAATAAGATTACGTCCCAAAATGGACGGCTGATGGCACAATCGCCAAGTCAGTAGGGAAAGGGGCGCTATTCTGAGGCTTTTGATCACTATCATCAACGACTATCGCTATTTAATTTGTAATACTTTTCCGCCAAAATTACATCACAACCAAAATCAGTAACATGAAAAGGTCGAAGGGAAATAAATGACACATCCAACTTGGGAACTGCCTGTTGAAACGGGTGCATTGATTTTAACGCCTTGTCCGGGCACTAAAGGCACGCCACTAAAGGAAAGCTTAGTGCAGCTTAAAGCACAAGGTGTGACCGTGATGGTAACGGCGATCAATCACGACGAAATGGCTCAAAAAAACGTGACTGAATTGAGTGACAGCGCGGAGCAGGTCGGCATCACCTGGTTTCATGCGCCGATTGAAGACGATGAAGTACCGGAAGCCGTGTTTGTACAAAGCTGGCAGAAGTGCCAACCTCGATTGCATCAGGCCATCGCCAATGGTGAAAAAGTGGCGTTACATTGCATGGGGGGGGCAGGTCGCACGGGTTTAATGGCTGCACATTTGCTGCTAGAGCGTGGCTGGGATCTGGATGACATCATTCGAGAAGTACAAGCACTGCGCCCTGGTGCGTTCACCAAACAAGTACAAATGGATTATATTCGCGATTTCGTCAGCCAGTAATCGACTGTCTATGCTTGTTGAGCGAGCGTCTTGAATTTGCTCGGCTATCCACAACAGACATTCGAGCCATCAAATAATTCGAGCCATCAAATAATAGAGAAGAGCTGCCTTTGCAGCTTTTTTAATGTCTGTGTGATTATTAAATACGGCGGCAGGTTGATGGGTTACACCAGAATATCTAGGTCATTGAAGCGCAATAATATGCGCATCAATGGATCTAGCCTTTAAGTCATCCGGTCTAACTAATTAGGCAGGAAAGGGTGTGTTAATCACACGCCCTTTATTCAATTCACCAATGAATAAGAACGATTACATTTATCCTAAATTTTTGAAATATATTGATTAATACGAGCGTTCTTTTCCCCCTACACGATCTTTTTAAATCGCATGCTCTAATTTTTAAGACAATGCAAAGGTCAAATATTGACCATTATCTTGTGTATCGTAAGATCGATACTGTATTTGTCGTGGTATGCAACCCTGACTTATTCCCCATCCGTTTCACAACGCTATTTTAGGTTTACATCATTGGGTTTGAGCCAAGGAATTCGTACCACAAGTTAACGCCAATCATTAAGGATCCATTGTCTTGGTAGAGGAGGTCACCCATGCCAGTAGCACTGACATATCCCGGCGTTTATGTTCAAGAAATTCCCAGTGGTAGCCGATCAATTAGTGGAACTGCCACATCCATTTCTGCGTTTGTCGGTGGCTTTTCTCGCGGCCCACTTAATGTCCCTGTGCGTATGTTTCATGTCGGTGATTTCGATACGAATTTCGGCGGCGTGCATACAGACAGTGAAACCAGCTATGCGATCTCTCAGTTTTATATCAATGGCGGGGGGGAAGCGATTGCGGTGCGCGTAGGTGGGGGGACGAATGGCAACCTAACAGCGCAAAGCTGGAACGGTGCAACTTCGCTGACCTTTTCTGCGGGTAGGCAATTTCAAAACAATGCGGTTCAAGATCCTGGCGGGTGGAATAACCACATTCGGGTAGACGTGGATTATCAAACCTCCGACCCAACCTCGTTATTCAATCTCACGGTGACTGAAATTCGTCACGTTGATGGGCTGGAAATTCCGGTTCGTAACGAGTCCTACCGTAATGTATCCATGGTCGCGACCCATCCTCGCTATGTACTGAATGTCGTCAATGATGATTCGATGATGGTGCAACTTACCACGGCGGGGAATACCGACATGCCCGCGCCGACCGGGTTTTACTCCGATGTTCAGGACACCACGCAGTATGCGGGTATTGCTGATGCCAACACCTTGCAGGTTGATCTAGGGACGGGGGCGCATGACGTAACAGTGGATGCTACCACCAAACCGGTGACTATTGCTGATGCTGCATTGATGCTGCAAAACGCGATTCGCGATACACGACCAGCGGATCCGCTTTGGGCGCAATGCCAAGTGGTGGTGCGCGGCACAAGAATAGGTGTTTTCACTGGCAGAAACAGCGCCGAATATCGCGCAGGACAAGTGGTGTCAGTGGCGGAATCAGTTGGTGATTTCGGCAGCGTAATCGGCTTAGTCGGCAGTGTTACCGCCAATGTTCAACAATACGCGATGAATACCGCTGCACCGGCTGGGCATCAGACCGTTGCGACGGCGGGAGTCGACGCAGCTGCTGCTCCTACCGCTGCACAACTGCGTGGGAATCGGGCATTGCGCACGGGTTTCTATGCGTTGGAAGACGTGGATTTGTTCAATATTCTCGCCATTCCTGAAGCGTCAGATTTGGGCTCTGTTGCCAATATGTCCAGCGTGATAAGCCCTGCCATGAGCTATTGCGAAGAACAGCGTGCCTTCTTATTGATTGACCCACCTGCAGATGCAAACAGTGTTGATGAAGCCATAGATTGGCTGGATGAAGTGGCGGGAGCAGGCCTTCGTCATCGCAATACGGCAGCTTACTATCCTCGGGTTCAGGTTCCTGATCCCAACAATGAAAACCGACTTAGAACCATTGCCCCGAGTGGCACTATCGCCGGGCTGTATGCGCGTCGAGATACTGAAGCGGGTATTTGGACAGCAGCAGCAGGGATCACGGCAAGTCTTCGCAATGTGATTGGCTTTAATCATGCCTTGACCAATAGCGAAATTGGGCAGCTAAACCCTATCGGTCTTAATTGCCTGAGAAACGGCGGGATCAGCGGCAACATTGCATGGGGTGCAAGAACTTTGCGTGGTGCAAACGAGTTGGCCTCTGAATGGACTTACATTCCCGTGCGGCGAACTGCGTTGTTTATCGAAGAGTCCTTGTTCCGAGGCTTGCAGTGGGCAGTGTTCCAACCTAATGACGAACCGCTTTGGTCAGAAATTCGCATTGCGGTGGGTAATTTCATGCAGGGATTGTTCAGACAAGGCGCATTTCAGGGCACGGCCCCTGAACAGGCGTTTCGTGTCAAGTGTGATGCGGAAACCACTACGCAAGCTCACATCGATGCGGGCGTGGTCAATGTGCTGGTGGGTTTTGCGCCGTTAAAACCTGCGGAATTTGTGGTTGTGAGTCTGCAATTGATGAATAACAGCGGCGGCTAATCCTTGTACCTGTTGGTGGAAGCCAGCAGATCTGTTGGGAATGATTTTTTGGTAAATAGCGAGGGGGCGACATGTCTCAGCTCAACGTGAATGGTCAACGTATTGTGCCTTATCCCGGCTACAAATTTATCATCAAGGAAGCCGGTGGAGATGTGCTCGCGGCGGTGCAAAAAGTATCGGGTCTGAGCCGTTCTGTCGAAGTGATGGAGTATCGCGAAGGGGGAGATCCTTCTCATACCCGCAAATCTCCGGGCCAAGTGAAATTTGAAGCCATCACCCTTGAACGTGGTGTAACGGAAAACCTGCAATTTGAGCAATGGGCCAACAAAGTCTGGCGAATTGGCACAGATTTAGGCGGTGAAGTCTCACTGGCAGATTTTCGCAAAACGCTCATCTTAGACGTGCTGAATGAGGCTGGGCAAAAGGTCATGAGTTACACGCTGTTCCAATGCTGGGTGTCAGACTACAAAGCCATTCCGGCACTCGATGCGTCGAGTTCGGCATTTATGATCCAATCGGTGAAACTTGAAAATGAAGGGTGGGAACGTAACGCGGTAGCCGTGCCAAAAGAACCTAGCTTTGTGCATCCGGAACAGTGAGTGATCATCAATGCGCGTCACGATTGCATCACTCAATGATAATGATCGCGTTGAGCTTTGGGAAAAGGCGGTTGATATGTCGCCACCCGATCGCAATCTGGCGTTGCTCTCCGCGTATCTTCCAAAGCCTTCAGATGAAGAGGTCTGCGAATGGACGCTGGCAGGGCGCGACCACTTCCTTCTGCTCGCGTATCGCGGTGAGTTTGGTGAAAACATCACCGTGACATCACCTTGCGTATCATGCGACACCAAAACCCAGTTGTCTTTTTGTGTTTCCGACGTTTTAGCGACAAGTTCAGACCGCCTTAAAGCGGCCTGCCATTTAAATTCCGTCAATACCGAGGCGTATCTTCCACATTACGTGACAATGACTGATGGCGAGTTTGGTTGTCGATTTCGCCTACCGACAATCGGTGATCTTTACCTGCTCGCGTCTGCCCATTCTCCACTTTCACAACTTGCACAATGTGTGCTGGCACCTGAAAGCTATAACGATGTCGCCACTGCAATTACGCAGAGGGGCGACCCAGTTTCCGCGTGGGAAGGTTTCTACCAAACCCTCGAAGCGCAAATGTTAGCGATAGAACCGCTTACCATTGTTTCGCTCAATGCCTCTTGCCCAGAGTGCGGAGGCGAGACTGCACACCAATTCGATATTGTCAGTCAGTTTTGGGCATTGTTGGCTGCCGACGTGGAGCGCCAATTGTGGGACGTACACATTCTTGCGTCTGCATACGGTTGGTCAAGTCAGGACATTCTGGCTATGAGCCCTGCGCGCCGCCGTCAACACATCGCTATGGTGATTGAATAGCGATGTAGATGAAAGACTTATTAAGATCAGGCTGTCACCTCATCTTATCCAAAGGATACGCGTATGAGTCGCCAATTAGGACATTACATTCGCCGAAACATTGATGGCTTTCAGACGCTGAAACCTGTGGTGAACTCTTACTATGCAGGTGCGACGCGATTGGCGTCGGCTTCTGCGGCGAATGTCAGTCGAGATCGTGTTCAGTCAGAACCCTTGGTCGATGATTTAAATACCGTGAGTGATGAGGTGGAAGGTGACAGTGTCACTAATTCATTGTTGCGCACTGACGCAGAAGTATCATCGACGAATCAAGCACTGGTTAATCAAACATTGGTAAATCAAACACAGTCAGCGCGAGATCCAAACAAATCAGCGCCCGTTGCGGGTAACCGTGATGTCACGATTAATATCGACAAAACACAGGTTGATTCTCATGTCCCTGCTTCTTCTCAGATGAAACAACAAACGAAAGGACAAGCGGAAGATACTGAAATGAATGAGGGGGCCAATCATCATGTTTCAGCCAGTTCGTCTTTATCGAATACGCCCATTCATACGCCTTCTTATGAATCGACAAATACACCGCAGGTGCCAGCTCGAACACGGCAAGACTTCACGCAACAAGTGGCGGCATCCATTCTTGGTGAGACGGATGTGAATCAATCGGCACGTGAGTACTCTTCATATGAGCAATCTTCATATGAACATTCCCCATTTGAAAAGCACGCGCCAGATAGCAGACAAGATGAACAGGGGATAGCGTCGAATTTACATCTATTGGCGGCACAGCGTCTTCGCGCAGAGCCTGCAGCTCATGCATCACCGAATCGTGATGATTCGCAGCGTCATGCAGGAACAGACAAGCCTGCACTGCGCAGTGTCACCAACCGACATGGTGCCGATTCCCCGCAACCCATTACGGTTAATGTGACGATTGACCAGGTATCGATCCTTGCTCGCCAAACAGCGTCGCAAACATCGCCGCAAGCGCAGCGTCAATCCCCAACGTGGAAGCCCGATCTCACACTGGCAGATTATTTGAGACAGCGTCAGGATGGTGATAGATGAGTAGCGCGCTTGCCATCGCGGGCGTCACCCAATTGTTGCGCGATCTGCTCAATGATGGGCTGGTGGATCACGATGTGGCGGCGGTGGTGAACACTAATGTGCCTGTTCACGCATTGGCACCGGATCAAATGCTGGCACAAGAAGACAACAATGCCCCTGCGTTGAATGTTTTTCTATACCACACCGAGGTGAATGCTGCATGGGCCAATCAGTGCCTTCCAACACGCAACCCAGAGGGTGAGCGGGTCAATAACACGCCATTACCGCTCGATCTTTATTATCTGGTGTCTGCTTATGGCACGGCTGATCTGCATGGCGATGTCTTGCTCGGCTATGCGATGCAAATACTGCACGAACACCCTGGATTTACGCGAACAGAAATCCAAACCGCATTGAACCCTTCGCCTGCTATTGCGGCGGGTTTGCCGCCACTATTGCAAGCGTTGGCTGACACTGGGCTTGCTGATCAGGCGGAAGCGCTTCGTATTGCGCCACATCAAATGCCAATGGCGGAAAAATCCGGCCTTTGGAGCGCACTGCAAAGTCAATATCGACCCTCGATGGCTTATCGCGTTTCCACGGTATTGATCGAAGCGGAGCATGGCACACGAAATCCGCTACCTGTTTTGACCATTGGCGAAGATGATCTCGGTCCTACCGTTTCGCCAAGTCTGTTTTCGTCCTTGCCTCAACTCACCCGTGTTTTTTCGCCTGCACACCAAGCAAGTGCAAGGCTGGGCGATATTCTGGATGTGGAAGGTAGAGCCCTAGATGGGGGAAACCCACGGTTCACGCTTTCTCATCTCTCACTCGACATAGAACACACGGTGGCTGCCAATGCTGGCGGCTCCGCGCAAGGGCAGTCTTTAACGCTGCCAAACGTCCCCGCCAACTGGGCATCAGGTATCTATTCAATCTCTTATGCTGTAGATGTAAATGGGGCAACACAACAATCCAATGAACTAACAGCACAAATCGCGCCTGTCTTGGCGCTGCCACCAAATAGCGTTGTACGAAATGGCCAAACTGTCATCGTCACTGTCGGGGTGTCACCCCATGTACATCCCGGTCAACAAGCAACACTTTGGTTAGGCAGCGAAGGCGCTCAGGCTGAGTCGGTGTCCGTGATCACGAGCACACTGGTCTTTCACTTTGGGCCTTTGGCTGCAGGCATCTACCCCGCGAGATTGCGAGTAGATGGCGCAGACAGTTGGTTCATTCTCAAAGACAGGCCGCCCATCGCGCCAGATTTCACACCGCGCGCGCCCATTTATGACCCCACGCAAAGAGTAGAGGTGCCAGCATGACTGATACCTTCCGTGTTAATGCCTCTGCGCAAGAACAACGCGCAGAATATGAAAAAAATCCGTCCAGCAGTGGCCAAGCGGTTGATCTGTTTTCTCAATGGCAGGCAACCAATCAAGCGCATCTTTCCCGACTCATTGAGTGGGTTCTGGTGTCGCTCGATGCGGTACGAAATGAGGAGTCAGGGCAGTGTGCTCTGACGGACATCAATCAAGGCTTTGTCTCCGATCCTCCCACCGCGTTTAACGTGTTGGCGCAACAGTTCGATTTGACCGAAGGCGATCAAGCCGTTCTGGCTTTGGTGTTAGCGATGTCGTTCGATGCTCGCGTCGCTGAAAAGATCGCTCTAATGACAGAGAGTTCAATACGTTCTCACCCAGCGGCAACGCTGGCGTTTTCAATTTCACGTGCCTGTGATTGGGGCAGTTTTTCACCTCATAGTCCGCTGCGCTACTGGTTGCTTTTGGAGTGGCAGCCCATCGGTAACGGTGACGCTACCTTAGTCATCGATGAACGTATCCTCAATTTCCTACGCGGGATTAATTACCTTGATGAACGATTGGCGGTGATGCTTGAACCCATGCCTGCCATTGCCAGCGATGCGTCCCTTTCTATCTCTCAGTCACGTGGTTTGCAATCTGTACTCACCTACATACAACAGTCCCATCAGCACCAACAAAACCAGTTGCAACCGCAACACTCTCATCGACAGCAAGTGGTGATTGAGTTTTTTGGCGAGGACAAACCCAGCAAAACCTTGATGGCCGCGGTTCTTGCACACCAACTTGGCGCAAATGTGCAAATTCTTCATGCCGCCAGCTTACCTAGCCAACCCAACGATTTAGATGCACTGGCGAGGTTGTGGCAACGCGAAGCAGGGTTAATGCCGCTGCTGTTGCTCATTGAAGGGGCTGACGACCCAGCGCGTCTCAGACAGTTGCAGCAGTTTGTTGGCCGTGTCGGCGGGCTGGTGATGATTGATGCGGGTGTCATGCCTGTCGGTGTCACCGCCAACAGTTTTCCGCTTTTGGTTGAAAGGCCGACGGTGGAAGAGCAAGAAGGCTTATGGCGAAACGCGCTTAAAGGGGCGAATGAAAGTTTACCTGCACGATTGTCGGAGCAGTTTTCGCTCAGTCAGCAAGATATCAACCAAATGACCTTGATTGCCGAGTCCGGCGGGGGAGAGTCACTCCTTCATTCAGACCCTCGATTTGAAAAAGCGCTTTGGACATGTTGTCAGCAGCGAGCAGCTTCGTCATTGTCGAAATTGGCGCAGCGTATCGAGTGCAAAGCCAGCTGGCAAACGCTGGTGTTGCCGCCAGCACAAACCAAAATGTTGGATCAGCTCACCGCACAAGTGGGGCTTCGCAGTCGAGTTTATCAGCAATGGGGTTTTCGTCATCGTATGAGTCGCGGCATGGGGATCAGCGCCATGTTTTGTGGTGACAGTGGCACAGGCAAAACCATGGCCGCTGAAGCCATTGCTAATGAGTTAAGGTTGGATTTGTATCGCATTGATTTATCGAGTGTGATCAGCAAATACATCGGTGATACAGAAAAGAAAATGCGCGAGTTGTTTCAAGCGGCCGAACAATGTGGTGCGATTCTGTTTTTTGATGAAGCTGATGCCTTGTTTGGCAAGCGCAGCGAAGTGAAAAACAGTAACGATCGCTTTGCCAATATCGGTATTGATGATCTGTTGCAGCGTATCGAAACCTATCGTGGCTTGGCCATTCTCGCCACCAATTTGAAATCCGCCGTCGATAAGGCGTTTCTGCGTCGCCTGCGTTTTGTGGTGGACTTTCCTTTCCCTGGCCCATTAGAGCGTGAGCGTATTTGGCGCACTGCGTTTCCGCCTGAAACACCGTTGTCAGCGGATGTGAATCCCACGCGTCTTTCTAGGCTCAATTTAACGGGCGGAAGTATTCACAATGTCGCCCTGAATGGCGCGTTCTTGGCTGCGCAGCACGGCGATTCTGTTTCCATGCAATGGTTAATGGAAGCGGCGGCCGCTGAGCTACAAAAGCTGGATCGACCCATCAAAGCGGGGGATCTGGAATATGAATGAATTTGTCAGCCCAAGCCCAAGCCTAGGCACAGCAAAAGCGCAGTCTTCGCCCGTTGGGTTTCCGTTCAATAGGCAATCGCCGATCCTGCAGCGAAAATGCAGTTGCGGTAGCACTGCGACACAAGGCGCGCCTTGCTCAGCGTGTGGGGCGAAAGCGACTATGTCAGCACAGTCTAGCGCTGCTTTCGCGGGTTCAGGTGTGAGCATGACAAAGCCACCGATGAGCACAAACTCGCAGCAACCCGATGGGCATTTGCCGGAAGAATTGCGTCAGCGAGCGGAGAAAACCTTCGGTGCAGAGTTTCCGGAAGCCAAGCTTTATACCGGAGGTGTAGCACAGCGTTACGCCCGTCAACTGCAAGCTAAGGCTTTTACTGCAGGGTCAGATGTTTATTTTGGTGCAGGTTTTTACAACCCCGATTCGAAACAGGGTCTCTCACTCATAGGGCACGAACTGACCCACGTTGTTCAACAGCGTCGTGGGCTGTCCTTTGCCAAGTTGAACGGGTCGAGCGATACCTATGAACAAGAAGCTGACCGCGGTGGTGAAGCTTTCGCAGCCGGTAAACCCTTCCAGCTGTCGACGCCATCGGGTTCGATTGGCCGATGGACCCAGAAGATGGACGCAGGAGAATCTGCGTCAGCAGTTGGCGTGGCTGATCCTTCGCATCAACTCGATTTCTTAGGGGAGTTTTGGGATCCGGAAGAACTTGATGGCATTTTGGACGAACTCAGCATGCTGGAAGACGAAGGCCACAGGCTCCTTCTTGTGCCTGAATCATCGGTGCAGAATGTCGGTTCAAGCTCTCCCGCACCAGCACCCAGAACGGCACCAACACCGCCTTCAACGCCAACAGCTTCACCACCTGCAACACCTCGCGGGCCTATCGCGCAAACAAAAGCACTGGATGGTGCAAGCACGACCTCTCTAGGTGAGAGAGCGGGATTTCCGTTTATTCAACGAGCAACGGTGGCAGGGTGCAATGTTCCCGCTCTAAGCGCGAATCAAATAGGTATTCAAGCACACATGCAGATTGGCGGATTTTGTGGGGCTTTACATACCATGATGTCGACATCATGTTTAGGTGGTGGACACCCGGGATTTCAAATCCCCGGCGCAACACGGCCAGATATGGTGATTCAATACCCTGCAGGGCCATTCATTGATGAAGTGGGGGAAATCAAACCCGCCTCGTGGCTCAACCCGCTCAATAATCGTCAGGCAATAGCTGAAGCCCAGCTCAACCGAGACATTGCCAGTTATCAGGCCATTATTGGCCCTGCGACCTCCATGTCTTCATTTGCTTTTCCGCGAATGACATTTGTTGGCAATCCGTTGCAGAACATTTCGGTTTGGCCAAGAACAGGCGGCGCAACGTCGAACGGCGTTTATTATTACCGCTGTACCAACAAGCCGCGTCGTCGTCCTCGTCCGATCCCTATCGTGATCCCCAATCCTGTGCCGGTTGTTAAACCCGTGCCACGAACAGCACCGCATACTGTCACGCCGCAAGCTGTGGCGGGTGCTGCTGCGACAGTGGGGCTTGGCTATTTGATTTATCGCGGTGTCCGCATGATCCCATCGCTGGCGCCACCCCTTTGGTGGACGATACCTGGCAACTTTGCGGTGCCGTAAAAAGGGAGAACGAAATGACACAACTTAACGTGCACTTTCGGCACATTGAAATCAGCAGCGACGCGGGTTATGCCGATGTCTATCGCGCTATGTCAGCCGCGGTGTCGACGCAATGGCCAGTGATGGAGTCGATCACGACTGAGCAACAGTTGATCGTTAAAGAGAAGGCGATTGTGAAAGCCACTGATGCCTTAATGCATCAACTGACTAGCCACAAACACAGCGCAAAGGGGTGATAAATGTTATCGAGTCAGCCGAACTACGTTAAAGCCGGCATTGTGTTGCTCGATCCGCAAAGTGGCGAGCCAGTGAATGCGATTCCATTGCTGATCAATCCTTCGACGCTCAGTACGCAGTTTGAAATGAAATCGCAGGCTGGGTCGCAGACTCGTACAGAGCAGATGCGACTCAATGGCCCACCAACGGAATCGATCAGCTTTGAAGCCACGCTTGATGCAACAGACGCCCTTGAGCGGGGCGATGAGGACGCGGTGACTTATGGCATTGGCCACTACATCGCCGCTTTGCGTAGCTTGATTTCGCCGACGAAGCGGCAACTGCTGCAAAACGATGCCCGTGCCCGAGAAGGAAAGTTGACCATTATTCCCATGACGCAGCCATTGCCGTTATTCAGCTGGGGTGTTTATCGACGTGTGCCAGTGAAGGTCAAAAGTTTATCTCTTACGGAGGAGTTTTTTAGCGCGAGGCTGAATCCGCTGCGCGCAAAGGCCAGTTTGAGTTTACAAGTGTTGACGGTCGACGATCTTGGCTTTGATCATCCTGCATCTTCACTGTTTTTGCATTACCTCACTGGGCTAGAAACGCAGGCGGGGCGAGTTATTAAACCTGTCACAAACCGCTAAGTGCTGTTAGCCAGTTGCTGATTGCAAAAAGCAGCAACCGAGAACACCACAGAACAGACGCCAATAAGGAATATTTGATGACTGATCTCACGCACTATTTGCTCAGCAACACGGAAGAAACGGCGGACTTTGCGTCTAGCAGTCGTTATGCCGGAGCGCCGTTGAATGTGATGAAAGATGATCGTGGCAAAGAGCGTGTGTTTGTCAGTCGCCGATTCCTGCCGCAGCCTGCGTCCATTGAAAACGTGCAAAGCATTGCGATCAGAGAAGGAGACCGGCTGGATTTACTCGGCGCGGCGTATTACGCCGACCCAAGCAGTTGGTGGCGTATCGCTGATGCCAATTTGGTGCAGAATCCGAGCGAGTTGTTGACCCTAGTCGGGCGCAGAATTGCTCTGCATGGCGATGAAGGAGAGCAGTGATGTCAGAGGTGGTGATGAGTCTCTACATTGGCCCTGTTGCCCCTGTACCCGTATCAAAAGTGGTGATTAACGCCTTTGTCTCTTGCGAAGTACGTTCAGTAACGGAAGGGAAGTCAGGATTTCAACTGGTGTTTGAGATAGACAACAACTCGCCACTGCATACGGTATTTTTACTGTCAGCCAACAACCCCATACCCTTAGTGCGCACCGTGATTGCTGTCGATATGTTTGGACAGCAATCCATCCTAATTGATGGTGTCGTCACCGATCATCGCGTTAGCCCCGGCAGCGCACCCGGTGTGTCTCGGCTCACGCTGACGGGAGAAGATCTCAGCCGTGTGCTCGATTATATCGATTTCAGTTTTATGCGTTATCCCGCCATGCCGGATTTTGCCCGCATTAATCTGGTTCTGGCGAAATACGCGTTTTTGGGGCTGATCCCAAAAGTCATCCCGTCTGTGTTGATTGATGTGCCTGTCCCCACAGAACGTATTCCGTCTCATCAAGGCACCGATCTGAATTACATCTTGTCGTTGGCGGAGCGTGTCGGCTACGTGTTCTACATCGAGCCCACGTCTCAAGTGGGTGTTTCAACCGCCTATTGGGGGCCTGATATTCGCATTGGCAAGGTCCAACGCCCGATTAATGACGACTTAGATGCACATCGAAACGTGGAATCCCTTTCAGGCAGTGTTGATACCCAAAGTGCGGTGATGCCTACGATCACGATTCAAAATCCGCAAACCAAGGTACCGCTGACGTTACCCGTTCCTGATGTGAATCCCCTTAACCCGCCACTTGGCGTGTTGCGCCCAATCCCCCTTCGCACGGCACCGATCACAGGCACGGCCAAATACTCGCCCGTTCAAGCCGCGCTGGTGGGGTTAGCCAAAGCGGCAAGGTCTGCCGTTAGAGCGGTAAAAATGTCCGGTTCGCTTGATGTATTGGCCTATGGCTCTTTATTGGAAGCGAGGAAACTGGTGTCAGTGCGCGGTGCAGGTCATGCATTTAACGGGCTGCATTACGTGGAATCCGTCACCACCACCATGAGCGAAGGAACACTAAAACAGCAATTTGAATTGAGCCGAGATGGACTGCTTTCAACCGTCAGTAGGGTGCCAGTATGAGCGAAAAATTTTACGGTAAATATCGCGGCGTGGTGGTGAACAACGTCGATTTATCTCAGCAAGGGCGAATCCTAGCCACCGTTTCCGATGTGACAGGCATGCCACCCGGCAGCTGGTGCATGCCGTGTTTACCCGTGTTGG
Organism: Enterovibrio litoreus; assembly: GCF_045679545.1. NCBI lineage: Bacteria > Pseudomonadati > Pseudomonadota > Gammaproteobacteria > Vibrionales > Vibrionaceae > Enterovibrio > Enterovibrio litoreus. Next base: position 151,939 of record NZ_CP166195.1, on the reverse strand, counting down.
GTTTGAACTCCGGCATATTCGCGGTGCCGCCCATTGGTGCCGGTGTTTGGATTGAGTTTGAACAGGGCGAAGTTGACCATCCGATTTGGACAGGGTGCTTTGCAGGCTCAGCAGCAGATGTACCGACCATGGCAAAAACCGCACCCGCGCCAATCTCTGCGATTACGCTGCAAACCATGGCGAAGAACGGCATCGTGATGTGTGATGCAGGTGGGCCTATGGGGTTGGGGGGTATTACCTTGCAGACCGCCACCGGCGTCACCTTGTCGGTGACTGACGCGGGAATATTCATTACTAACGGGAAAGGGGCACAAATTAGCTTGGTCGGGCCGACGGTAGATATTAATACCGGTGCGCTCACCATTACTTAGCGCTTAGCGCTTAGCGCTTAGCGCTTAGTGATTAAACGCTCAACCACACCGTAAACGCGAAACGAAGGAGGCAGCCATGCCCGGGCCCTTGTTACATGTTGGTGCGACAGTCATGTGCTCACACGGGGGGCAGGCCACACCGACAGTGCCGAATCCGCGTGTGTTAGTTTCTGGCGCGGCCACCGTATTGCTGACCTCTCCTTATGTCGTGGCAGGGTGCGCAATGCCACCCCCGACAGCGGGCAATGGGCCTTGCGTAACAGGCCAGTTTTTGTCGGGCTCGGTGCGTGTGGTGTCGATGGGGCAGCCTTTTGTGTTGCTAACTGGCCAATCTGTCTGCGCGCCAACAGGGACACCTTTGCTGCCAACTGTGGCGCAAGTACGTGTGATTGCCAGTTAATTTCCGACTGATTAACGGCTTAATTTATTAACGTCTTAACTTATTAGCGTCTTAATTTCGCGGAGGAAAGATGAATTATCCAGATTTCCCCTATCGCATTGATACTCAGGGGCGGACAGCGACAACGCACCGCTTTGACCTCATTCGCGATCGCATTGAGCAGGTGTTATTCACTGAGCCAGGAGAGCGGGTGATGATGCCAACTTTTGGCTGTGGCTTAAACCGTCTGCTGTTTGCGGGAGTCAGTGATGCTTTGATAGAAGATACCCGCACCTTGATTGCAACTTCGCTGCAAAGCTGGATGCAAAATGACATCGAAGTGACGGATGTCTCTGTCCTGTTTGATCAAGGCGCCATGTTTATCGACGTCTCCTATGTGGTGCTGCCATCGGGTGATCCCCAGCAAGCCCAATTTGTGAGGGAGTCTGCCGCATGATTTATTTTTGCTGTGATCAACGACGCAGAGAAGCGGTGCGCAACAGTGCATTCAACGGTATCGACTTCGTCGAAGTGTTGGATTTGGAAGCGGTGAATTCCGCGGATCGTCAGCGCTTCTTGCATCTTCACCTCGTTAACGACCCCGGCGCGGTGGTTTATACAGAAGACAATATTCGCATTGAAGGCGACGCCGCCGTTGAGATAGTCGCTGTCACCATGGGGCTGGGCGGACAGCAAAACGTGGTGGTGATTGAACTTGCACAACCGGGCGATTTCGGCCCCTATATGCTCAATATTGTCACCAGCACTTTAAACCCTGCGCCGCCGCCCGAGATAGACCCCGTTCTGGCATCCATTACATTTTCGTTCAAGGTAGAGTGCCCCACAGCGTTTGATTGTTTGAGTGATTGCGAGTGCGAAGCGCCACCTGAACCAGAGACAGAAATAGATTACACCGCGCGTGATTATCTTTCGTTTCGCCGCATGATGCTCGATCGCATGGCCATTGTTGCTCCCGCTTTTGCCACTGGGCATCCTGCCGACCTTTCTACCGCCATTGTCGATATTCTCGCGTACACCGCCGATCAATTGGCCTACCAACAAGATGCCGCCCAAACCGAAGCGTATCTCAACCGTGCGCGTTCGCGTATTTCACTGAAGCGGTTAACACGATTGTTGGATTATTCCGTGGATGAAGGCTGCAACGCGCGATGTTTTTGTCACTTTGCCGTGTCGGCTGACGTGCTGCCCATTGCGCCAAGCACAGCGGTGATCCCACAAGGCGCAGCAGTGTGTACAAGGCTGAGCGAGCAGCCGATCACCTTTGCCAGAAACAATGCGTTACTGGCTCAAAGCGCCGCGGTGTACGAAACCTGTCATGATGTGCCAGCCTTGTTTGCCGCACACAATGAAATGGAATTTTATACTTGGAGTAACGCCCGGTGCCATCTCGCCAAAGGGTCAACGAGTGCGACGTTGTCAGGGCATCTGCCGAATCTCAGCCAAGGCATGTATGTCGCGATGGAAGAAATCACCGGCGCGAAAACAGGCAATCAAGCCGACCGACTTTTAGACCGTCGCCAAGTCGTGTTGTTGACAGAGGTACGCGCATTTGACGCCGCTAACACGCCGTTGACTGACCCCATTACGGGCGATTTGATCACCGAAATCGTATGGCATGAACGTGATGCCTTGCGTTTCCCTGTCTGCATATCGTCAGAAACCTCGATTGAAGAAGGAAGGCAATACATTGAGCCTGTCAGTGTCGTTCGTGGCAATTTGATACTCGTCGATCACGGACACACACAGGATGACGAAAATCTCGGCCAAGTGCCGTCACCATGGCTCAGTTGGGCGGCGGGCAAAGGCTTTGAATCAGGTCAGAATCACGGCGTGACTTGCGCTGATAGTCAATGCGATCAAGAACAGGCAGAAATGATCATGCCTGCATTTCGACCCAAACTCGCTCAATCACCACTGACCTTCGCACCAAATTATGCATCAGGCGTACCGGCCTCAGAAGCGTTGCGTACCCCTGAGCCAAACGCGACGTATCCTTGTATTGAACTCGATGGTGATGATGGTGTTGAAGTGTTGCCTTATGAGCCGGTCGCAGATTTGTTAGCCAGTGATGCCAGCGCGCGTGTGTTCACCGCTGAAATTGAACGCGACAACAGTGCCTCACTGCGGTTTGGCGATAATCAGTTTGGCCGTCGTCCACTTTCCGGCACCGCATTTAGCGCCCGTTATCGTGTGGGCTTGGGCACGTCGGGACATATTGGGCCAGATAAGCTGCATCACTTAGCGATAAACCTGCCTGAAGTGATTGAAGTGAGAAACATCACGGCGGGCGCAGGAGGGCGAAACCGAGAAACCAATGCCGCCATTCGTAAGCGCGCACCGTTCTTGTTCAAAACGCAAGAGCGAGCCGTCACTCGAGAAGATTATCAAACCCTTGGACGCCGCGTGGAATGGGTGCAAGACGTGAGTTGTGCCTATGTGCACACGGGCAGTTGGATCACCACGTTTGCATTGCCCGACCCAAAAGGGCGCATTGGTGTCACCGAAGATCAGCGCACGCAGTTACGCGGTCATTACGAAACATTCCGTCTTGCCGCCCATGATGTCGCCGTGTCCACGCCCGTTTATGTGCCGCTGGAAATTACGCTGCATGTTTGTGTCGCGCCCAATGCGTCTAAATCTCATGTTCGCCAGCGCTTATTGACGATTTTTTCTCCTCAGCGACAAGCTAATGGTGCACTGGGGCTACTTCATCCCGATCAGTTCCGCGCAGGACAAATCTTGCACCTGTCGCCCATGTTAGCGGCAGCACAAAACGTAGAAGGGGTGATCGCCGCCAAAGCGACCCGTTTTCGTCGTTTTGGCGACCCACGAACCAGTGGGCTGGCAGGGCGAAAACTCCTGTTCGGTCGCACCGAAATTGCGCGAGTAGACAACGACGCCAGCCATCCGGGCAACGGTGTGTTTTTGCTCGACTTAGAAGGAGGGCGCTGACATGGTCGATTCTCTGTTAAATGCTCGCTCACAAGAAGAGTCACATTGTGGCGCGTGTAATGGCACTCGCGTACTGACGCCGCAAGCGCCTGATAACACAGCGGGCTTACCTCGAATTAGTTTTCGCGCAGGTAGCCACCAAGATTTCTATCAAAGCATGGTGGCGAGGCTTTCTTCATCGCAATACGGCGCACTCGGTACATTAACCACACGAGAAGGGGAAGATTTTACTCTGGCGTTGTTAGAGGCTTGGGCAGCCAGTTGTGACGTGCTGACTTTCTACAATGAAATGTGGCTTAACGAAGCCTATGTGCGCACCGCGCAACTGCCCCAATCGCTGCATGAAATGGCGATATTGATTGATTACATTCCCCATCCCGGCGCGGCAGCCAGTGCCGATCTGTCGTTTAACATTGCCGCGGGCGCAGGCATTCCTGAGCGTATTACTGTCCCAGCAGGCACCAAAATACAAAGCACGCCGGGGCAGGATGAAACGCCCGTTATTTATGAAACCCTTGATGATCTCTTGGCTCGCGCGGAATGGAATGCCATTCGTCCAAAACTGACGGCGCCCCATCCGTTAACGGCTTCGACGACGCAACTGCCGTTTTGGGGCACCAATACCAAGCTGAAAGCGGGCGATGGGGTCTATTTTATTGCCGACGACGGCACGCCAGTTTTTGCTGTGGTCAATGCAGTCGATCCGGTGTTGGCGAATATCGCCCAAGACCCTGACGCGAAAGATCTGACATGGGTAACGGTATCGCCAATCGGCACGGAGCCGATTTCTGAACCTGCTTCGGATCCTGCTTCAGAAATAGGATTTTCTGCATCAAGCAGCTTTTCCACCACGGTGTCTGGTGCGTTGGCAGAAAAGCTGGATCACACCCTTGGTACTTCAGAACTGGTCACGGTATTGGCGGATGCTGAGTTGTCAGAAAATGCCTTTTTCGCCCCTTTGGAAGCGGCGAGCCAGAGCAACACAACCGTGCTGGTTTTTCGTGCGTCAGCCGCCATTTTTGGTCACGCCGCACCGCCCTTGAGCAGCCTTCATCATTCGTTGACGGGCATGGTGCCAGTTTACAGCGTGGACGGCAGCGATGTGGTGGTAGAAAGCCTTGAACCGGGTCCATACGCGGGCAAGACTGCCGCAACATGGGCCGATGAAGGTACGTTATCTTTGATGAGAGACGGCGCTAATCATGTTTACCTTGAACGGCAGATAGCAGAAATCGCCAATGACAGTGAGGTTGTTATTCGTGATGGCGACACATGGGCGCGTTATCAGGTCACAGACACTGCCGAGGTCGCGGCTTCATTTTTTGCTGTTACCGGTAAAAGTAGCCGCTTGGCGTTGGATCGAAACGAGGATTTTGGCGAGTTCTCCATTAGACAGACTACCGTGTTTGCTGCCAGTGAGTTTTTAACCTTGGCGGAACCGCCGATCACTTCCCCCTTGGATGCTGACACGGTTTCCGTTCAGCTTAATGGCTGGTTTCCCGGCCTAGAAGAAGGGCGCAAAGTGATTCTCAACGGACTGGCTAAAGGCTCAGGCGAGATGCCTGTCATTGCCACGCGCATTGTGCAGTCTGTTAACCATGAACTGTCGGCCGGTGCGGGCACATCGCTCACTCTGACTGAACCTTTAGGCGCAGCTTACTTCCCACAAAGCCTGCGTATTGCTGCCAATGTTGCACAAGCCACTCAAGGTGAATCGGTGGTGGAAGTCTTGGGTGATGGCGCGGCTTTGCCCCATGCTTCTTTTACTACCCGCCAAGCGCCACAAACCTTTGTGCCCGCGGCGACGCCAACGGGCGTGAAACCCACGCTAGAAATTAGAGTTAATCAAATCCTGTGGCATCCGGTGGCGAACTTTTTGAGCACGCAACCCGCTGATCGCGTGTATTCGATGCGTGTTGATGAACAAGGTTACAGTCACATCACCTTTGGCGATGGCGTGAAAGGCGCGATGCCGGGTAAAGGTCAGCAAAACATTCGCGCCAGTTACCGTAAAACTCATGGTTTGATTGGGCGAGTAAAAGCCGGGCAACTCAATTTATTGATGTCGCAGCCGCTTGGTGTTCAGGCGGTCGATAATTTGCTCGATGCCGACGGCGGTGCGGATCCCGAAGGGCGTGATGCGATAAAACGCAGCGCACCTTTGTCCTGTCGCACCTTGGGACGCGTGGTTTCTTTAACGGATTACGCCGACTTCTCCCAAGGTTATGGCGGCATTGCCAAAGCCAGTGCGCAGTGGTTGCATCTTTCTGGTGGGCCACAAGTGGTGGTCACTGTAGCAGCAGAAGAAGGGGCGCAAGTGCCAGAGGGCAGTGCGTTGCACAGCAGCTTAACGGAAGCGTTGACCGCAGCCGGCGACCCGTTTGCACGCTTTATTTTACGAAGTTATCGCCAGCGCTTTTTTAAGCTCGGTGTGCGTCTTCAAGTCCATCCTGATTATCTCCCCGATGAAGTGAGTGAGAGTGCCGAAGCTGTATTGCGTGCGGCATTGTCGTTTGACGCTCGCCGTTTTGGTCAGCCTGTTTTTGCCAGTGAAATTATTGCGCTGTTGCACGATGTGGCGGGAATCGACGCGGTGGTGATTGAACGTTTATACACGGGCGAGATCCCTACACGCCACGATGGTCTCGCGGCAGCGAATGCTGAGGTGATGGGTAGCGGCGTTGATACCGAAGTGCTGGGCGCATCAGTGCTGAGTTTGCATCCTGGGCCGCTCGATTTTCTGGAGGTCAGCGTATGAACAGCTTGTCACCTGACGCGCTCTATCAACTCTTGCCAGAAGTTTATCGCAAACGCGATGAAGCACAGGGGTTTCCCCTCAAAGCCTTAATGGAAATTCTCGCCGAGCAAGCGGCGATCGTGAAAAACGATGCCGATCGCCTCTATGATAACCAGTTTATTGAAACCTGTGATGAATGGGCTGCGCCTTACATTGGTGAGTTGGTGGGTTATCGTTACGGGCCAAATATTCCGGGCGTGAGTCAACGCGCAGCCGCCGCCAATCAAATTCGCTTAACCCGACGCCGCGGTGTGGCGTTAGCGCTGGAACAATTAGCATCTGATACCACGCGCTGGCCTGCCAAAGTGGTGGAGTTCTTCCAACTGCTCGCCCGACCAGAACATCTTGCCGCGCCGCGTCCTGATAATCATTACACCTTGAATGTCAGAGACAGTGCGAAGTGTGAAGCTATCAACACGCCATTTGATACCGCCAGCTACACGATGGCGACAGGGCGGATCAGCCAAGGTGAAGGGAAACATCATTTCCAGCATGTCGGCATATTCTTGTGGCGATTGCGTCATTACCGTCAATCGTTAACGCCTGCGTTTCGTTTGGCAGCGCGACGATATCTGTTCCAGCCGATGGGGTTCAATGCTCCGTTGTTCAATGAGCCTCAAACTGAGCCTGATATTAACCATTTGGCTCGCGAGGAAAATCTGCCTGTGCCGCTGTTGCGCCGAGGCATTGCAGCAAATCGGCTCGACGGTTTTTATCCTCACGCGTTCACTGTGGTGGTTAATGGCATTATGCAAACCGCCAATCAATTGCAGATCTGTAACCTCAGTGATGATGGCGCAGACTGGGCGCATTCGCCCGTAGACAGAATCTCGGTCGACCCCGAACTTGGGCGCTTATCGTTTCCTGCTAGCATGGTTGAGCCAGAAACCGTGGAAGTGACATTCCACTATGGTGCATGCACCGATATTGGAGGCGGGGCTTATTCTCGCAGCGAAGGCTTTATTAGCCATTCCGCTAATTTGCACAGTGTCGGCGCAGGCGGCGATATTCAAGCCGCACTGGGCAATGTGGAATCCGGTGGTGTGGTTGAAATTGGCGTGTCGCATCGATTTGCTGTATCGCCTGACATTTCGGTGAATACCGATCAAACGGTGTCGCTGCGCGCCGCAGACGGACACCGCGTATTTATCGATCTCGAAGGTGGTGATTTTACCGTGGTCGGTGGCGCGGAATCCGAAGTGATCATTGATGGGTTGGTGGTGTTTGGTGGAAGGCTGGTGGTGCCTGATACCGGCGACAACCAATTACGTCGCTTAGTGCTTCGAAACGTCACTTTAGTGCCTGGACACGCTTTGTCGATAAACCGACAGCCGATGCTGCCTAATGCGGCGTCGCTGCTGGTTGAAATCCCCAATGTTACCGTGGAAATTGAAAACAGCATCGTCGGTGCAATTCGCACGGTAGAAGGGGCGTCAGTGTCGGTGAAAGACAGCATTGTCGATGCCACTTCACATAACCATGTCGCCTTTTCAGCCCTTGATGAAATCAGTCATGGCGGTGTGCTGACTCTGTGTGAAACCACGGTCATTGGCAAAATAGCTGCGCGGTCTTTTCCACTGATATCAAATTCCATTCTCGACGCCGCACTTGGCGAAGGGGATGCGTGGACATCACCGGTTTGGGCATTACAACGACAAACCGGATGCGCCCGTTTTTCTTATATCCCTCCCTTTTCTCGTGTACCGCGTCAGCATCGTTGTCAGCCGCAGTTCGCAGGGTCAAACGCTATCGAAAAAGCCGAAGCGCGCAACCCCTCGCTCACTGATGCCGAACGCGAACATATTCTTCATGGTGTTCGGGCGCGTGTCGTGCCTGCGTTTACCTCTACCCGTTATGGCGACCCCGCTTACGGGCAGTTACTGCTTTCTGCGCCAACCGAAATATTACGAGGTGCAGACAGTGGCAGCGAAATGGGTGTGTATCACCATCTTTATCAGCCGCAGCGGCATGATGCGCTGCTGTTTCGTCTCAATGAATTCTTACCCATCGGGCTCGATGCCGGTTTGATCTATGTGACTTGAAGGAGAGTTCCATGGCTGTAGATATTTCAGGAAAGACCTTTGACCCACGCCACAATTACGCCGAATTGGTGTCGATGCAAGGCAGGGTGGTCTCCGACACGCCGCTGAATGAAGCGGCGGCCATGATAGATCGCCGCTTTCGTGCTGAAACTATTGATTTAGCGGGCTTCTGTGGCTATCCCGCCCACCTTCCAGACAGCTTTCGATTGGATGTGGTAGCAGGCAGTTTGCTGATTCATCCGGGGCGATATTATGTCGATGGCTTGTTAGCTGAGAGCTTTGGCTACGATGAGCATCACTTTTCATTGCCCCTTGAAGAACTGCACAGTGAGATGCCGATCCCCTTTGATGATCAGCCTTATCGACCGATGCTGACTAGCGCCGACCCGGGAATACAGCCTGAAGACGGACGGTATCTGGCCTATCTCGATGTGTGGAAACGTCCGGTCACGTTTTTGGAAGCCCCCGATTTAGTTGATCCGGCGATTGGCGTCGATACCAGCGCTCGCATGCAAACCGTATGGCAAGTGCGATTGTTTGGCCCTGTCGGTGATGGCGTGACGTGTAATACTGACGATGAAGACATTGAAGGTTGGGACGCGTTTATTGCGCCATCTTCAGGGCGATTATCTTCCCGAGCCAATCCCGCATCTGCGGTCAACGACCCTTGCTTGCTGCCGCCAGAGGGCGGCTATCGAGGGCTAGAAAATCGCACCTACATGGTGGCGGTTCATGATGTGAATGAAGCGGGTTTGCCCTTAATGAAATGGTCGCGGGTAAACGGCGCATTCGCTGGGCGAATATTGGCGCAACCTGCCAACAACACCCTGACCCTTGAGCAAGTCGCCAAAGACGATTATCTGCGTTTCAGTGCAGGCGATTGGGCTGAAATTACCGACGATGTGCGCGTGTTGGAAGGCCTGCCCGGCACCATGGTGCGTATTCTTTCAGTCAATGACGCTGCCAATACCGTGGTGCTGGAAAATCCGCTCGCAGCGGGGGAAATTGTATTGGTTCCCGCCTCGACAGCGGCTAACCAAACCCTTCATCCTATTCTTCGTCGTTGGGACCAGTTTGGTGTGGTACTCGATACCGATGGCAATGAAATCACCAATCTTGATGCACCAGCCAGTGACGGTTTAATTGCCGTCCCTGAAGGTGTGTTTATCGCACTCGAAGATGGGGTCGAAGTGACCTTGTCCCGCGATGCAGGGGCAGGGGAATACCATATTGGTGACAATTGGAGTTTTGTCACCCGCTATGCCGACAGTTCAGTTGAAACACTGACCAATGCGCCGCCACAAGCTTTTCATCATCATCGCTGCCGCTTAGCGGTGATCGATGCGTTAAATGGTGAGTTTGTCGCCCCGGTTTTTCAAGATTGTCGAGATCCAATAGGTGTGACGGGCTGTTGTACCGTGGTGGTGCGTCCGGGCGAAGATATTCAAACCGCATTAGATAGCTTGTCACCAGAATTTGGGGGCTGTGTCTGCTTAAAAGTGGGCGTGCATGTCATCCGTCGTCCGCTTCGTATTCGTTATCCCAATGTCACCTTGCACGGTGAATCTCATGGTGCGCAAATTCGTCACCTTGGCAATGATGCCGCGCTGCTTGTCAGCGGCGAACAAGAAGAAACCTTGTCGGGCATTCATGTCACCATGATTTCTGTTTTAACGGGTTTAAGCAGCGAAAAGCCGCAAGGCGTGATGGTGTTTCGTCACGTGCAAGACAGCTTGATTGAAGATTGTCGAGTGATCTCGACCCGAGAGAATGCCGTGCCAACCGATAACCCTGCTGTTGGTCTATTTGATTGCGAGCGCGTCCGCGTGGCGCAATGTTCACTGTCAGGCACTCAAATTGGCGTTTGGATGGACGATGGCGGCGAAGATCTGGTGATTGAAAACAACCAAATCAACGCCCATGTCGACAAAGAAGGGCAGGAAAGCGGTATCGTCGGCGTCGGCGTTGCGCGTCTGACGGGACGAGTACAGGTGCATGGCAATGATATTCAAGGCTATGTGCGCGGCGTGGTGATCAATAACCAGCCACTGGGTCGCTCGTTCTCCACAGCATCATACAGCACAGTGATGGGAAACCGAATTGTGTTAGGGCGATTGCAAAGCAATCAAGAAGCCGTCGCGATAGAAAGTGCCTGTGCGTTTGGCGTGGTATCAGAAAACCAAATCATGCTCGCCGCTGAAGACAGCACTGGCATCATGGTGCGTGGATTGGGTGCGTTAATTGAACGTAATCGCATACAAACCCAAGAACAGATTGAATCTCAGATTGCCATTTTGTTAGGTGGCGACGATGAAATGTTCACTGGCGGGATCACCGTTGCGCAGAATTGGATTCAAGGTTGTACCGGCAACATTGTGGCAGAGCAGGTCGCAGGGCTGCGGATAAAAAACAATGATTTTGCCGGGGATTCTGGTGACGAACTTGCCGTGTCTCTCTCGGAATGCACCGTGGTCAATGTGGACGACAACACCCTATCGGGCTGCACCATCGGCGTATTTGCCAGCCAAAGTGAAGACATTCAAGTGCAGAATAACCACATTGCGGATGGCGGCGCGGCGGTACTTTGCGAGCGCTGCGTCAGGGTGGATATCGCCAACAACCAAATTAGCAATTGCCGCAACGGTGGGATTTTCGTCGCGCTGTGTTTGGCGCGTGCCGCCATTATTGGCAATCGGCTCAATTATGTCGGTGCAGAAGGTAAGAACGTACTGGCGTCGTCCATTGCGTGCATCTTTCAGCTTGGCGAATGTCATGTGGAATCTAACGAGGTTTTGAACACGGGCGTGAGCAAAGATGAAAAGGTCAACCCCGCTCGCACCGTGGGAATTGGCGCACTTTTCGTGCTGGAAGCGCGCATCGAAAGTAATCTGGTCTCTTATTCCGATTTGTTAACGCGAGAGCGGACATTGGAAGACAGAGCCTTGCTGATGCAAGGGTTGATCGAAATTGCCTTCCCTTTGGGGGCAACGGCACTGCGCATTGGCTATTCCGCCCAGATCAGCAACAACAAATTTTTGGGTCGAGGGGCTGACACTGTGGTGGAAATTCTCTCCAATTCCTTGATAGATAACTTCCATATTCGTTTTGAACGCGTGTTCTTCAACAACAATTATGTTGAGCATGTGGGCTTTGTTCCTGATGAAATTGGGCAACATGCCACCGTCGTACTTCGTGGTTTCCGTGCGGTGGTGATGGGCAATCAGGTCAAGGCCAATACCCGTTTTTTACCGTCGTTTGATTTCAACAATATGCAGGGGCCATTCGTTGGCAACATCACGACCAGTTCAGTGATAAATCATACTGAATTTCCTGCCCCTCAGAACGCATTTAATCAGCAGATTTGAGTAAGGAGTACATGATGGCTAAGGCAAGTGAGGTACTGAAAAAACACATTTCTCTGGTCGAGGCGTTGCAGAAAGTCAGTCACCCCGACAAAGAGCCCGATCCGATTGGCAGAACCAAAGCCAATGCGCTGGAACAACAGTCTCGGGTTGAACGTCGTATTGCCGATCTGGAGCTGCAACGCGCAGTGTTTAATAAGCAGATTGATGAATCTATTCAACGTGAACGTGAGCAGTTGAAAGAGATAGGCAAGTTTGAAGACATGGTTTCTCAGACGACTGAGCCCAAACAGGAGGAGCCAAACAAGGAGCAGCCAAAAGAGGAGCCGATCAAGCAAGATGAAATACGACCCGAGCCGAAACCTCGACCTAAAACGACACTCAATGTGGACGCAAAATTGAAAGCCGCTCCAACGGAAAAAGCCGCCGCACGGCGCAAGGCGACGTTAAGGCAACCCGTGAAAGGCAGACCGACGAAAAAATAGCTTAAGCAGTGTGGAGTAGCGGTAACCATGCCTGATTTTGCGCCGCCACAGAAAAAGACGGAGACTGCGAATTCCGAACGCAGTAAGAATGGCCTCGTCCAAAAATCGCGCACCAGTGATCTGTTGTCGGTGGGGAATGGCGCTTTGATGGAGACAAGTTCTTTATTATCAGAATCGGGCTCTTTACTGTCAGAAAGGGGGTCTCAACTGCTATTGAGAAGCGGTGGCACGCCGATGGCAGGCACACCACCGGCATCTTCGTCATCTTCGTCATCTTTGCAATCTTTACCATCATCACAAACGCGCCAGCGGTCGCTTCCCGGTGGCTCCGATACGAGGCCCATGGATATGGCACGGGTGATCAAGCGGTTTACGCCGACAAAGCCCGCACCCGCATTGCCGCCAGTTCCTCGTTCTGTGTCCTCTTCGCTGGGGGCATTGGGTAATGCGTTGTTGAGCGCAGCGACTGAGAGCCCCTCTCAGGCAGCGTTCTCCCAGCAAGAATCCACGTCACGTTTCGCGTCTCCGCGCTTGGCTCCTCAGGTGCATTCATTGGGGCTTGAAAGCGGACAGCCCATTCCCGCAGCAGTGAGAGCGCCGTTTGAACAATCGTACGGTTACGATTTGTCCCCCATTCGTTTGCATCGAAGTGCGGCAGCCACTCAATCGTTGAAAGCCCTAAACACGGTCGCCTATACGCTCAATGATCATATTGTTGTCGATAGCAGTCTTGACCTAGCCAGTCGGGCAGGGCAGCACATTCTTGGTCATGAATTGGCGCATACGGTTCAAGGGCGTTTAGGGGCGGGAACGGCGTATGGCGATCTGCGTATTAGCCAACCTTTTTGGCAGTCTGAATATGAAGCGGAATATGCAGCGAGTGCGGCGTTGCGTGGGAAAAAATATGAGATTAACCGCGCCGTTGATCAGGACCTTCACCAAATCGCCCCTTGGCTTATTCTGGCAGGCATTGGTCTTGCCGCAGGGCTGGTTACGTGGGCGGTGTCCGACAGCCCAGAAGAGAACCGCGCAAGACACGCGGCGGGTGAACCTGACCCATCACGTAGCCTTTGGACCTTAGTGCCGATTTACGGCTCAATCCAGCAAATACGCGAAGCGGAAACCTATTTCCAGCGTGTATTGGGCGTTGGTTTTCTGATGTTGGACATGGCAACACTAGGTTCTGCGGGTGTGGCTGCAAGAGCCTTGATCCGAGCGCCGGCAGCGTTAGTGAGAACCGCAGTGCAACGGCAAGGCTCACGACTCGTGGTGCGAGAAGGCGGCGAGATTGCGACGGAAGCCGTGTTAAGGGAAACCGGTGAAGCGTTTGTTCGCGAAGGTGGCGCAGTGTTTGCCACTCGCACAGCTGCGACAGCTGAAATGATGCAAGCGCTAGAGCGCGGCGCCATGATTTTGGTGACGGAAGGTGGAATTAATCACGCCGTCATGTATGCGCGAAATGCCGCAGGCCAATTGATCAAGATACACGGCGGCCCGCTCAAGTTGTTGTTTGAGGTTGCGCCAAGAGAAATCACAGAAAGAGCGGTGGCGGGCATGGGGCAGCGTGTCAATGCCTACGTGATTGTTGAAGCCGCAGAGGCTGCGGTTGATATCGAACGAGCGACTTCTCTTGTGCAAAACAGTGCACCCGCGATTGTTCGTTGGTTAGGCGGTAACCCAACCAGTTGCGGCATTATGCAAGGTGCCTTGCTCGAAGCTTCAGGGCTTTCTGCCGAAGCACTCGCGCGATTGATGCCAGCAGGTGCGGCGGCAAATCGACTCGTTCCCATCACGATTTTGGATCATATTGCTCAATCAGGCGCGGGATTGCGCCTCGTTGAAGGGGGAATGGCGAGAATCATTGGTGGCACCGTGGTGCAAGAATCCATGTTAGCGGCGGGGGCGGTTATGCCGACCATTGTCTCCACGCTGATGCGGGTGATGTTAACGCCAGATGGTGGATCTTCCGGCTCTGATAGCAGAACGGCAAGCCCTGCCCCCGGTGCCGGCAGCCCAGTGACGGGTGGCGAGCCGCAAGTGATCACCGTTGAACCCGTTCCACAGTCACAAATAGATACCACGGTGGCTGTGTTTGTTGACGTACTTTCCGATGCAGATAGGCAAGGTTATCGTCGAGTTGTGCTCACGATTAGACGATCTGCCAGTGAGATTGCGCCGGGGTTTGAGAAATTGGAGCGCGGAACACCGATGACAGAGCAGGGCGAAAGCATGCGTAGCATCATGCCATTTTTTGTGGCTCAGGCAGCACGAGCAGGCATGGGAGAGTATCGCATCATAGCCACGCGATCTGCTGCTGGGTGGAGTTTGGATTATCAAGGCGGATAGCTTAAAAAAACGCCACCCTGCTTTTAACGGGCTACTGGGCGACTAAGCCTGTTTTCATTGGCACTGACACTGCTGCTATCCTCCTGATTTGAATGAGCTTCATTTGTGCCTTCTTCGCATGACATCTTCTGAGAAATCCGCACAATCGACTTCGAAAAGGCATTGTCGGGGTCACGGTAATAAAGCCTAACTTCAAACGGAACATGCCAGCTTTCATCACCTGCAATACACAATTCGCCGCGCATCAATTCGTCTTTAACAAATGAACGGGGAAGCCACGCCAAGCCATAACCACCTAACACCATGGATTTCAATGTATGCGCGAATGGGTTCTCATAGCGTCGCGTCAGATAGCAAGGTTGTTTATCCAGCAATTGGTTAATCGCTTTGCCAAACAGTGACTGATGGGTGTAAGCCACTAACGGGAGTGGTTCATGCTCAGTGCCGGGCAGACAGTATTTTGGTTGATTATTAACGGCTAACGAGACGGGCACTAAGGTTTCCACGCCAATGACTGCGCTTTGGAAACGTGATGGATCAATGCCGAGTCCCAGTTCTTTGTGGGTATAGCACAGCAAATAGTCCACGCTGCCTTGAACGAAAAGGTCAATGCAATCGGCCAGTCTGTCTGAAGAAAGACGAACGTAAACCGGCCCCACTGCTTTCTCGACATGTTGCATCCACTGCATAAACAGGGTTTGCACAATCGAATTTTGCGCCGCGACTGAGATTTCATTGTTCGCGTTCTTTTTCAGTGCTCGGGCAGAGTCACGTGCCAAATAAAGGCGATTAAGAATTTCTTCGGCCTCCACCACAAATGCTTGCCCTTGTTCGGTTAACTCAAGCTGTTGCGATTCCCTGTTAACCAGTTCTGCTCCTACCCATTGCTCAAGTGCTTTAATTCGTCGGCTGAACGCAGGTTGCGTAACAAATCGCTCTCTTGCTGCTGACGTAAAGCTGGTGGAATGGGCGAGACACACCAAATCTTCCAATAGTTTAAAGTCCAAACATCCTCTCCAAACCTGTAATGCATCCAAGTTGCTCGTCGCGATGAGGTTGTTTCTGAGTCCCCCCACATTGCAGACTACAAAGCCTTTCATCACATTCCTTTGTGTGAACTGCGTTCCGCATATCGCTTCTTTAAACTTAACAAAGCGCATTCGTTGTTCAGGCATTAAAGATAAGAAAATGCCAAATCAGCAAAAAATCCTTACGTGAAAACCCTTTTCTTTTTCAGGGGTATAGGGGGTGCAATTGCCCCAACTCTCTGATTATTCGCAATACATCTTGTGCCCTTAAAAATCGGCATGCCGACCAATCGAATTGGCATAACGCATAAAAACGGTATGTGGTCATGCTTATTACTAGCACCTGTTATAGACCTCGCCGCAAATCACCAACGGGCGGCCTCATGTTTTAAACGTTCCAATCTGTGTCGAAAGAGACAAGGAGAAGTCACATGAATATTGCAAAAACTGCCAACGCCTTCCGCCTCACCGCAATCACCTGCGCGCTCATTGGCGCGATGCCAATTGCCGCCCAAGCTGCGGAGACTATTCGCTTGTCGACCTATGTGAATGAATCTGATGTTCGCTACCAAGGCTTCAAGAAGTTTGCTGAGCTAGCCGCTGCGAAAAGTAACGGTGATTTGAAAGTTCAGATCTTCCCATCATCGACCCTGCATGGTTGGAGTGAAGGGGTGGATGCGATGCAAGGCGGCGTGTCTGATATCAGCTGGGTGCCAGCAGATACACGTCTTCCATGTTATCGCGTGACCTCTTTGTATCCGGTTGCGATTAATTTGGAAAAACAAATTGAACTTGACGCCGCTTATGCCAGCTTGATTGAAGCGGAAGCGGCGAAGTCAGATCTGATCCCTTTGATTAACTCTAACTATTCGTACGATCAGGAATGGTGGTTTGAAGATCCAGTATCAGACATCGGTAAATTGAATGGAAAATTAGTACGCTCAATTGGCCCATTAGTGAGTTTGATGATTGAAACGTGGGGCGGCAAACCCGTATTCGTTGCACCGAAAGAAGTCTTCCAATCCGCAGAGCGTGGCGTGGTAGATGGCATCAACATGGGGGTGGCGACGTACAGTTCTTGGAAGTTGTGGTCAGTGATGCCGCACATGGTCAACGCCAATATGTTCTACGGCAACATCATCTACATGATGAACAAAGATAAGTTTGATGATCTCAGCCCTGCCAATCAGAAAGCATTAAAAGAAGCCGCAGTAGAAGCCGAAACCTGGTTGAAGCCTCGTTATGAAACTTGGGTAAACGAGCGTGTGGGTGACGCGGTCATGGCGAACGGTGGTTCGGCAGTTTCTATGTCGGAAGAGCGCACCGAAGCTTTGCTAGAGGGCATTGTTGAGAAATGGAGTCCAGAAGTGAACAAAGCCTGTGGTGTGCCACTTGCCGATGAGATCCGGGGCCTGTTCGCGGCGCACGCTAAGTAGTTGATGAGGTGCGCTTGATGAAAACAACAATATTTCAACTCTTGCGCACTGTGTCTCTGGCGTTGTTGTATGTTGGCGCTGCCATCGTAGTGATCCAGGCTGCCTGGATCACTTACGGGGTGGGAGTGCGTTACATACTTAATAGCCCAGACGGCATGGTGACAGAAGCCACCGCACTTTTGCTGGTGCCTGTGGCTTTCCTTGGCGTCTCTTATGCGCTGCTCAACCATTCTTACCCGAAAGTGAGCCTGATCAGAGACAGGCTGCCAAAGGGCATCCAGTTCTGGGTCGATAAATTCAATATGTTGATGATGCTGCTTGTCGGCAGCTTCTTTTTGGCTGCGTCTGGCAAAGCCATGTTCAAGTCTATTGATTCTGGCTCTGCGTCTGAAATTCTCCTCTGGCCGCGTTTCTATTTCTGGATTCCTGTGGTTATTGCGCTGCTGAGTTTTTGCATTACCGCGCTGTGCATGCTCATTTTCGGTGACCCGCCAGAAGAGGAAAAAAGTACATCTCCTCTGGACGATGACATTCGCTCGCAGGACGCGGCGTGAACAAATTGTCATTGCGTGAACATGCTGTCGTTCCGCGAACATATAGTCGTTCCGCGAACACAGTCATCTCGTGGCAACAAACGTTTAACTGAAGACTAAACAAAGAAAACAAGGATCAGTGATGGAATGGTATGTCGTTGGGTTGGGGATGTTGGGTTTGCTGATGGGGTTTATCCTCATTGGTTTGCCGATCCCTTTTGCGCTAGCCGCTGCTTCAATCCCTTTTTTGCTCGATATTCTAAGTCTCAAGTCGTCTCTCGTGACGGTCGAGCTAAAACTATGGGGCGTGTGGTTTAATTATATTTTGCTGGCAGTACCATTGTTTGTGTTTCTGGGAGAGCTGATAGGGCGATCCTCCATTGGGCCAAATCTCTATTGGTTCATGCACAGTAAACTTCCCATTCGCGGGGCTGCCGCCTACGGCAGTATTGGCGCGTGTGCTGGTTTTGGTGCGGTATGTGGCTCCAGCATGGTGGGTGCGCTGACCATTGGTGGTGTTGCTTTGCCACAAATGCTCAAACTTGGGTATGGCAAGCGTCTATCAAGTGGTGTGCTCGCCGCAGGGGGGACACTCAGTGTCTTGCTGCCACCAAGCTTAATTTTATTGTTCTACGGCATTGTGACCGACCAGTCGATCGGCGCATTGTTTATCGCAGGTGTGGTGCCCGGCCTGATTCTGGTAACCATGTTCTTCATCATCGTGTTTATTTGGGGCAAGGTGAATCCTGAGGATATTCCAGGGCATGAAAATGCAACGCCTATTCCTTGGTTAATCGCGCTCTCAGCATTGCTTCCTATTGTCCTTGTTGGTTTGGTGATCACCATTTCAATCTATGCAGGTATTGCAACGCCCACAGAGGCGGCAGGTGTCTCGGCGATATTTATGCTGGGTCTTGCCTTCTCTTTCGGCGGGTTGCGACTGAAAGGCTTGCTAGAGGCACTGAAAGCCACCATGCAAACCATGGGCTACTTGGGTCTATTGCTGTCGTCCGGTGTGTTGTTTGGTTTCGTGATGACCTACCACCAGATCCCGCAACAATTTACAGAATTGTTTGTCGACATGCAGTTATCGCCTTATGCCGTGCTCGCGATGATCATTGTGTTTTATGTCATTCTCGGCATGTTCTTGGAACCTGTTTCCATGACCTTTATCACCTTACCGACCTTGTTCCCTTTGATACATGCCGCTGGGTTCGATCTTATTTGGTTTGGCGTGGTGTACACCATCACCATGGAGATTGCTGTGCTAACACCTCCCGTGGGGTTAAATCTGTTTGTCATTCAAAGTCTCGCCCGAGACAAAGTGACCATAGGCGACGTGATCATTGGATGTATTCCGTTTATCGCCGCTTTGGTTGTCTTGTTGTTCGTGCTGATTGGCATGCCTGATACTGCGCTTTGGCTCCCTGAATTAATGGAATAAATACGATGAATTGTTTACGTGTCGGTACAGGGCCCACGTTGGTACTTGTACATGGTTTTCTAAGTGGTCTGGCTTATTGGGAAAAACAGATCTCCCTGTTTTCCTCCCGCTTTGATGTTGTCGCCTTTGATTTGCCGGGATACGGCGGAAAAGCAGATGTGATTGGCTTAGACAGCGTTGATGGCTTTGCCGATTATGTGTTGGAGCGACTGGATGCAATGGGCATTGACCAGTTTCACCTCATGGGACATTCCATGGGTGGCATGATTGCGCAAGAAGTGGCGATCAAAGCCCCTGAGAGAGTGATCGGTTTAGTGCTTTATGCGACCGGACCAATGGGCAGTTTGCCTGGGCGCTTTGAATCCATTGAAGAGAGCATAGTGCGTGCTGAAACTCAAGGGACTGAGCAAGTCGCGCATGATACGGTCAAAACCTGGTTCTCAGATGGAGAAGGCGATCCTGATTTTGCTGGTGGCATGGAGTTGGCGCTGCGCGTTCAAACTCAAACTTATATCAATGGGTTACGAGCCATGGCAGGGTGGCGTTCACTTGAGCGTTTGACTGAAATAGAGGCTAAAACCTTAGTGCTTTGGCCAGACAGTGATCGCTCTTACATGTGGCAACAAACCGAGTCGCTTTGGCGGGGAATTACGGGGGCGAATCTTGCGGTTGTGCCGCAGGCCGCTCATAACATTCATCTTGAGAAAACCCAGATCTTTAACTTGCTCGTGCTTGATTTTCTGCAGAGTGACAAGGTGAAACAGCGGCGGTTAGCGCTCAACGAGTGTATTTAATAGGCTTACCACTGTATTCCCTCGTTGTGTGTTGCCGCACAACGAGGGATAAACGGAGCCGCTATTGCTTTCTCAGTGAATCGAGATAGGCAATGTGCTCGGGGAAAATTGCGCAGCAGCCGCCCACAATGTTAGAACCCGCATCCAGCCACGCTTTCACGTAAGCCGCATATTGGTCGGCAGATAATTCTCGTACTGTTGTTAGCGCGTCATTGGCTTCGTGATCTTGCGAGATGACAGAAAATCCATTGGCATACGCGCCAAGCGAAATGCTGTTTGAATGTTTATCCACGATCACGCGGGCAACACCAATGGCATCTAGCATCACTTCCGGTTGAGAGCAGTTGAACAAAATACCATCCACATCTCGCTCACAAGCGGCTTGCACAGCATCTGCTACAGATTCTCCTGAACGCAAGCGAGGCTGATCCATTTCCACGTCCATCAAGGAAAACGCAAAGAAAGCAGGCTTTACGGATGTGGTGCGGGTTAGGGAATCACAAATCGTGTGAAACTCTTCAATAGAGCCAATCGTTTCAGCCAGCCAGAAATCCACGTAAGGCGCTTGTGCATTAATCAGGGTTTCAATGATAGGCGCGGCGATATCTGCGTGAAACAGATCAGGGCGATAGGAGCCGAGTACGGGCGGAATGCACCCAGCCACACGCACTTCTCGCTCGCTGTCTTCCGCTGCGCGTTGGGCAATTTGTGCGGCCAATTCTGCAAGATCAAAACCGTGTTGCTGATAGCGATCTTCGCCAAGATGAAAGGGGACGCAAGCATAGCTGTTCACAGTGATCACATCACAGCCCGCATCAATAAAATTCTGATGAGCTTGATAAACACAATCTGGCGATTCAATGAGTGCCTGAGCGCTCCAAAGTGGCTGAGAGAAGGGTGCGCCAATGCGCTGAAGCTCTCTTCCCATGCCGCCGTCCAATAGTACAAACATTGTGTCGATTCCCCGTGATTGCGTCGTGCCTGACTCGAAAAATCTCATATATTAACAGTATTGTCGATAGTAGATTGATGCAGAAGCAGCGTATAACTTGCTATAAGTTCAATGCTTTGCGCTTGTCTTTCTTGCCTTGCAGCATCAACAAACCAAAAATAGTCAGGGCATAAAGCATCGACCAACCCAAGCAAATAAAAACAAAAGTACAAAGTACCAGTGAGACGGCCGCCAGCCACTTGGACGCACCTTGAAGCAACTTAAAGGCAGCGAGCATCGCCATGAGATACACCAAGACAAAAATCCCGTTGGCGAGCTTTAAGAAAAACTCTAGATTCAGTCCGGACAATTCGCCAATCACGCATGAAATCGCCAGTACTGCGCCAATCGCCAAGGTGGCATTTTTGGGCACGCCACGTGCAGACACCTGCGCCATTTTCCCCTTGGGTTTATATTCTCGCGCTTGCGCCCACACCATGCGCGATAGGCTTTGTGTGTAGAGATTCACGCTGGCGAAACAGGCGGAGAAACCGACGACACTGACGAGCAGTTTAAAGTTAGGGCCGAACAGCTTTTCACTCAGATAAGGGATGGACGCGCTATCAAACTCAACACTGCCATAGGCGTGGAATTTTAAGATAACCACTGACATGGCCCAATAGGTCGCGCCCGCCACAAAACAGCCGACGATAATGGCGATGGGGAAATCTCGTTGCGGGTTTTTGAATTCTTCACCCATATGCGCAAAGGCTTCGATACCGACAAAGCACCAAAACATCACACCCAATGCCGCGCCAATCGGCCAGAGGGAATCTGAACTCATCGCAGGCATGGTTAAATCCGCGATGCCGACTTCGCCGCGCCACAGAAATGCGCCGACAAGGGCAAAAATGCTCACCGCAATCAGGGTTTGCAATTGGCCCGATGATTTCGCCCCCATTAAATTCACGCTAATCAAGAGCACCACGGTGATAAGTTGTGCCAACAAGAAATCGTTCAACGCTTCGGGAAGCAGTTGTTGCAAAAAGCCAGCGGCAAGGGCAATCGCGGCAGGCACACCCACAGGAATAACACTGACAAACAGCCAAGCGACGCTGCGTTCTAACCGTGGGTTGAATGCCTGACGCACAAAGTAAGCGGTACCGCCTGCGTTAGGATAGCGTTTTCCAAGTTGAGCGAAGGTCAGTGCAATGGGGCAAATCGCCACAAACAACACCAACCATGCCCAAAGTGACAGTTCGCCAGCAATCCCTGCTGCAATGGCCGGGATCATAAACAAGCCAGTACCGAGCAATGTGGTAGACAGTTGCCCGATACCTGATAACAAGGTGATTTCTTTTTTTAACTGATTCATTGTCACTTCTATGTGATCTGAGTGGAAAGCCGTTCCAGAGTAATGCGGTTTGGCGAAAAAAGCATCGCGCAAAGTGTCTTTGTTCAGCATCAGATTAACGGAATTTTTTCGTGTCGCCGTCAAAATGACGCTTTTTCGTGAATACAGGGCGTTCTTGGGCGAAATTTATGAGCGCTAAATCGAGAGGGAAGATAAAGTATGGTGACTGAAGGAAGTAATAATAAAATCAACATGTAAGTTGAGAGCAAAGAACAATGGATAAATTTGATACACAGATTTTGAATATATTGCGGCTTGATGCTCGTCGAACCGTGAGTGAAATTGCACGAGATGTGAGCCTGTCGCGCTCTGCGGTCACCGCCCGAATCCGCAAGCTAGAACAAGACAAGGTCATACTCGGCTATCACGCTGATATTGCCGAAGCAGAATCAGACATCGGCGTGACGGCGTATTTAGCACTGAAGTTTGATACTTCCGCATGCTCTCAGCATTGCGAAGCCTACGCCGACGACATCTACACACTTGATGGCGTGAAATGGTGTCATGCCATTAGTGGAGAAACGGACATGATGTTGTATGTCGATGTACCCAATATGGCGCGATTAAATGAAATCCGCGAGCATATTCAGGCGTATCCTGAGCTGAAGCAGGTGATCACCCATATGGTACTCTCGGAGTTTTTCAATACGACCCGATAGACGTGTTTGGCTGAGTTGCCTGATGATCATCAAACAGCCAATGCGATTACTTGTATTGACGCATACTCGATCGGACAGCATTGGTAGCGTGAATCTAACCTATACGCACAACCTGAACCTCAGTGCCACCAAAGTAACTTTGGACAGAAGTGGCTTAGAGTTGGTGTTCTAGCACACCATATTCGGATAACTTTAGATTGGGTAAATCGTACATCCGGGCTTTGTTGTTCGAGAAAATTGGCTGCTGGCGCAGCCAAATCAGAGCTATAACCAAATAGTCGAAAGAAGAGTTCATGCGTGTTATGTCATTCTACGAAAATGCAGCCGCAAAATTTTGTAACTCTCTTAGGTGGCGAGGATTTTTAGGTTGCACAATATCCTCATTAATTTTAAGAATTAGAGACTTAAATACTTCTGTATTATTTTTCAAGCCTTGCGTTTTCATAAGACTATCAATTTCATCTAGACTATTCTGGTTAAGCTTTAAAGATAGTCTTTTTGATGCCTTTGCTTTCGCAATATCCGCACTAAGTAAACTGCTTAAATTTTCAGCAGGATAACGCCCGCTACTCAATGCGTGTAGATAATACAAAACAAGTGCCTTGTTAAAATTTTCTGTCAAGCTTGGTTCGATTATTTGAGATGCCACAGTGAGGATATCTAAGTAATGTGCAGGAACTCTTACATCAACGGGAGTTTTCACCTTATTGTACTCGGCCTTCACTTTAGCGGTTGACTGTTTAGGAATACTAACCACTTCATTACAACTATCGCATACGCCAGCAAGCACATTTTTCACTGTACCTGAGTTATCGCTAAAGTCTACATCACGCAGAGTGTAAGTCGCATGTGACAAACCACATTTAGGGCAAACAACTTGTCGTTTATCGCCTTCTTTTACAATTTTCATCTCAGACCCCACTTTCATGAACGCTTATAAACATTACATCTGGTTCAACAAAATAGAATTTTACATACCATTGCTTACCATCTTTAAATGGTTTGAATACATGCACGTCCACTGTAGGGGCTTGGTGATGAGGACTAACATCATACTCATTACCTCTTGTAGCTTTAATCAACCCCACAACAAACTCATCAGTCAGTTGGCCACATTGAAAGAGATTCTTCACATCAATATTGCATCTAACCTCATGATCGTAAGCACCATTTTCAATACACTCAATGACCTTTCGCTTTACTTCACTAAAACCCATATTTGTCCGTAAGATTATGTACGAAACCTATCGTACAGTCAATTATTGTACGATAAGCTTCGTACATAATCTTCAGTTCGTAAACTTTGTTCATAAAGAGGTGAAGTCAACGTCTTCCTCCCTTTGGGCTTTTATTTTGCGTCTGCCCAACACCAGAACTCATTGTAATTATCTGTTTTTAATAGAATATCATCTTTTCCCGCCAAATTGACGAACGAGAAGGTGCAATAAGACGACAATGTCCACACACCTCACGTTTAGCATTAAGAAAACTCTTGAAAGCTCAGTGACTGAGTTTGCTTTATTTGCTTTAGCTAAAACGAAATGTGGTATCAACGTGCCAGAAGGCGCTACCCTGACACGAGTTTGGACATTGGAGAGATAGAGTAATCTGTCAGCACTGATTGCATCGCGCTTAACAAACTGGCAGGTTGAATCCAGACCAATACCGCTTACTGCTGCCCATAAAGCTCGTTCAAATACTGCCAAAATCGCTCAACTTCCGGTTTGGCAGTATGGCGGTTTCGGTACAGCAAAATTCGCAAATCAATTCTAGGTAACGCTTCATCGAGCTCGACCAATCGCTTTTCCTCTAACTCTTGCTTTACCAAGCTTGAAGGTAACCAGGTTGCGCCGAATCCTTGTATGGCCATGGCTTTTAGCCCTTCCGCCATTTCGTTTTCACACACCACTTCGTAGCGGAAATGGGAAGGGATCGCGCTTATCGCGGATCTTTTGACCAATCCGCCAAGATAGATTTCTTCGGGAAACGCTAGCAAACGGCAGGTTTTTCCTTCGGTGAAGGTGTGTAATGGCGCGCCAAATTCATCCGGCGCAGAAACCGGAATAAGGCGATCTCGTCCCACTTGAATCGACTGACTCTTGCGCTTCATTTGCGGGCTATCAAACGCCTGAGACGCAAACGCGAGTAGAAAATCCCCTGAACCTGCCAAAAACGATTCATTCAGATGGTGAATATTGCCCGGAACGAGTTTCACCAAAGCATCACCAACCAATGGGCTGAGGGTTTGTATCCACCCCGGAAAGAACGACACCGCCGTGGAGTGTTGAGCGAGAAAAATCAACGAATGCGGGTTCTTACGCTGTTGCAGTCTATGCCTGACATCCGTGATGTCATTGATTAATCGCCGTGCCTCGTCGACAAAATCGGTACCAGCCTCTGTCAACGTTGTGGGCAGGGTATCGCGGTTAACCAAGGCAATGCCTAACCAATTTTCCAGCGAACGGATCCGCCGACTAAACGCTGGTTGTGTCACAAATCGCGCGTCAGCGGCTTTAGAAAAGCTGCCGTTTTCACTGAGCGCAATGAAGTCTTTAAGCCATTTCAATTCCATCAATTCAATCCCTTAGCGTCCTGCTAAAACAGATATGCCGAAAAGTAACCGGTGTCTATTCAATATAGGTATTGGCGGAAGTCCTCGGCGTCTCACAGGCTGTAATTATTGTAAAAGGCCATTTGAGCCGATTTTTTAGTTAGTTATTAAAAGGGACATGACTATGCATTTATCTCGCTTTCCTCGTCTTCACTTTGCACACCTTTCTACGCCGTTAGAACCTATGCCAAACCTGTCTAAAGCGCTTGGCGGTCCCAATTTGTGGATCAAGCGTGACGATTGCACGGGTTTGGCCGGTGGCGGTAACAAAACGCGAAAACTGGAATTTTTGATGGCAGATGCCATTGCTCAAGGCGCAGACATCATCATCACTCAAGGCGCGACCCAATCAAACCATGCGCGTCAAACCGCAGCGATAGCGACCAAGTGCGGCATGGCGTGTCACATTCTGTTGGAAGATCGCACCGGTTCAGAAGACCCTGAATATATATTCAACGGCAACGTGATGTTGGATCAGCTGTTTGGTTCTTCTTTACAAAAATTCCCTGCAGGCGTCGACATGAATGCCGCGATGGAAGATGTGGCAGCGACAATGCGCGCGGAAGGTCGCAAGCCTTACATCATTCCTGGTGGGGGTTCTAATCCAATCGGTGCACTGGGTTACGTGAATTGTGCGTTGGAGTTGCTGACGCAAGCCAACGATCAGAGCCTTCTGATTGACCACCTTGTTCATGCAACGGGTTCTGCGGGTACACAAGCGGGTTTGATCACGGGTCTATGCGCGACGAACAGCCAGATTCCACTACTGGGCATTGGTGTGCGTGTACCAAAAGACAAGCAAGAGGCCAACGTGTTTGCACTGGCAGAGCGTACCTGTGAATTACTCGGCATTCCGGGTGCAGTGCCCCGTGAAAGCGTGGTGGCTAACTGTGATTACGTGGGTGAAGGCTACGGTATTCCTGCTGAAAGCACGATTGAAGCGATCTCTTTGTTTGCCAAACATGAAGGCATTTTGCTCGACCCTGTTTACTCAGGCAAAGGCGGTGCAGGCTTGATCGACCTTATCCGCAAGGGTCACTTCAAAAAAGGCGAAAACATCGTGTTCTTGCACACAGGGGGTGCACAAGCGCTACCGGGCTACCGAGACGCGTTTGGATTTGAAGCTTACTGCTAATCCGTCCTGATAAAGCCGCTGTCTTTGAGCGGCTTTTCGTTGGGAATTTTCACGTATCTCTTTCTTTTTGAATCCGAATATCAGTGAGTAAACACAATGGAATACCTAAAACGCGCTGAGCGGGAAGCCGACGTGCAAACCGATGATGAGCGCATTCAGCAAGTGGTCAAAGACATGTTGACCAAGATCCGTCGTGAAGGGACGGCGGCAGTCGAAGAATACGCCATGCAGTTCGATAACTGGCAGGGTGATTTCGTTCTGTCTGATGAAAAAAGAGCAGCACTGATTGCGTCTGTGCCGCAAGGCGTAAAAGACGACATCGATTTTGCGCATCGTCAGATCCAACGTTTTGCCGACGCGCAACGCCAGAGCTTGCAAGCGTTTGAGATTGAAACCGAAGAAGGCGTGAAACTGAGCCAACGGGTGATCCCTGTTGATTGCGCAGGGTGCTACGTGCCCGGCGGGCGTTATGCCCATGCAGCGTCTGCATTGATGAGTGTGGCAACGGCGAAAGCGGCGGGTGTGCCAACCGTGATTGCCTGCTCTCCGCCTCGTGGTGACTCAATCAACCCCGCTGTGGTGTATGCGATGGATCTTGCTGGTGCAGACATCATCCTTGAGATGGGCGGTGTGCATGCGATTGCAACCATGGCATTCGGGCTCTACACCGGAAAATCCGCCGATATTTTAGTTGGCCCAGGAAATGCTTATGTGGCAGAAGCCAAGCGTTTGTTGTTTGGCGAAGTGGGTATTGATGTGTTTGCAGGGCCAACAGAGTCCGCGGTGATTGCCGATGAAACCGCCGACCCGATGACCATTGCGGTGGATTTGGTTTCACAAGCAGAGCATGGCCCAAACTCTCCGGTTTGGTTATTCACCACGGATAAAGCGCTTGGTCAGAAAGTGATTGAGATGATGCCCCATGTGATTGCAGACATGCCCAATGCAGATGTCTGCGAAGCCGCTTGGCGCGACCACGGTGTGGTGATTGTGTGCGACGACCGTGAAGAAGCCGCGAAAGTGAGTGATGAATGGGCATGTGAACATGTGCAAGTTCAAGCCGCGGACTTAGGCTGGTGGAAAGAAAACCTCACCAATTATGGCTCGTTGTTTTTAGGCGAAGGCAGCACAGTGACCCACGGCGATAAATGCTCAGGCACAAACCACATTTTGCCCACCAAAAAAGCGGCGCGTTACAGCGGCGGCCTGAATGTGCAGAAGTTTCTGAAAATCTTAACCACGCAGGAATTGAGCAAAGAAGCCAACTTGACCTTTAGCACTGCGGGTTCTCGCATTTCGCGCACAGAAGGCATGGAAGGTCACGCGCGGGCATGTGATTGGCGTTTGACCAAGTATTTCCCTGACACAGATTGGGATTTCGAGGTCTACCAGCAAAAGCGTTACGACTGATAACAGCCTCATTGAGTGCGGTTTGAATGCGCAAAGCCTAAGGAAAACGACGATGCACACGTTTAAAAAATCGTTTACGCAACAAATGCCGATACCGGAAAACGCCATTGCCAGTGCGGTAGAAGTCATGCGTACTGGCAGGCTTCATCGCTATAACACGGTGAGCGGTGAGCGTAGCGAAGCGGATTTACTCGACAAGCAATTTGCCGATTATCTCGGCATGAAATATTGCCTGAGCTGCGCATCCGGTGGTTATGCCCTTTATGTGGCTTTGCTCTGTGCGGGCGTGAAACAAGGTGATGCAGTTTTGTGCAATGCCTTCACTTTGGCTCCTGTACCGGGGGCAATTAACAACGCAGGTGGTGTGCCTGTGTTGGTTGAAACGGCAGACGATCTGACGATTGATCTCGACGATTTGGCTACCAAAGTGAAGGAAACTGGCGCGAAATTTCTGCTGCTTTCTCATATGCGTGGTCACATTGCCGATATGGATGCGGTGGTGGCGATTTGCGAGCAAGGTGGCGTGGCGCTGATTGAAGATTGTGCCCACACCATGGGGGCAGATTGGAACGGCAAGAAAAGCGGCACGTTTGGCTTGGTTTCCTGTTTCAGCACGCAAACCTACAAACACATTAATTCCGGCGAAGGGGGCTTTTTAGTCACCAACGACGATCAGGTAATGGCTAAAGCCATTATTTACTCCGGTTCTTACATGTTGTTTGGTCAGCACCCAACCCTTCCGCCCATCGAAACGTTTGAAGGCATTGCCAAGGGCACGCCCAATTACAGTGGGCGAATGGACAACCTTCGCGCGGCTATCTTACGTCCTCAATTGGCGCATTTAGATGAGCAGTGCGAGCGTTGGAATCAGCTCTATCTCGCCATGGTGTCTGCGCTGTCATCGTTGCGCGGCATTCGCTTAATTGAACGTTCGCCCAAAGAACATTTCGTTGGCAGTTCTATCCAGTTCTCATTCCCTGATCTGACGGCTAACCAGCTTTCACAGTTGGTGAAAGGATGCACAGCGCGAGGCGTCAGCCTGAAATGGGTCGGCGACAGTCAGCCTTCGGGATACAGCAGTAAATATGACCATTGGGAATATTTGCAAGATCAACCCCCTTTGCCACAAACCGAGCGCGTTCTCGGGTCGCTATTGGATATGCGTATTCCACTGACGTTTGAACAGTCAGACGCGGCCAGTATCGCCCAAGTGATCGCAGAGGTGCTTGAAACCTTGTAAGCATCGCGAATGCGGTGTCTGTAGTGCATTAAATAAAACAACAGGTTCTAGAAAGCGGCGTGTTAACGCCTAGAAATTCACGGATGTTATCGACTAAGAGGTAAAGGATATGAAGTTAAAGCAATTGGCAAAATTGGCCGTCATTTCTATTTTGGCACTTCCCGTACTCGTCAGCGCTAAAACCATGAAGGTCGGAATGGGCGACCCAATTGAATCCGATCAGGGTGCGTATGCACTGCGTTTTAAAGACTTGGTTGAGTTCTATTCAGGTGGCGATATCAAAATCAAACTCTATCCCGGTGGTGCGCTCGGCGGTGAAACCGAAATGGTGCAAAACATCCGCTTGGGTTCATTAGATATGGCGTTAGTGGGTATTGGTAACGTGACCCCGTTTTCGAAAAAACTCGGCGCACTCACCATGCCGTATTTGATCACCAACTCTTCTGATGCGGTGTTAATTACCACCGGTGAATTGGGCGAATATTGGAATACCCTCGCCAAAGAAGAAGCGGGCGTGAATATTTTGGGTTGGACCTATTCCAACTTCCGCCACCTGACCAATTCAAAGCGCCCCGTGAAAAACATGGAAGACGTGAAAGGGCTGAAAATCCGCGTTCCTCAAAACAGCATCATGCTGAAATCATGGGAAGTGTTCGGTGCAAACCCGATTGCGATGGCATGGACAGAAACCTTCACTGCACTGCAACAAAAAGTGGTGGATGGACAGGACAACCCGTACATCGTGAACAACACCATGAAGTTCTACGAAGTGCAGCCATACCTGACAGAAGTACACCACCAGTATTCGCTGCAACCTTTGCTGATTGGCAACCGCACCATGGGCAAATTAAGTGAAGAGCAGCAAGCCATTTTGACTCGTGCAGGGTTGGAAGCGCAGCAATACGCCTTGGTATTCCAGATGACGGAAGCGGAAAACGCCAAGCAAAACATGATTGCGAACGGTGTAGAAGTGTTCACGCTGGAAGACGAAGACAAGTGGATTCAAATGGCGAAAGAAAAAGTTTGGCCTGCGTTTTATGAAGACATTGGTGGCAAGGAAAGCTTCGACAATGTACTGCAGAAATTGCAGAAGTAATCGTCCGCTCAATTCGGAATAGTTGACGAACTGTCCAACTTATAGAAGGGGCGGCAACGCCCCTTACAAGGACGTGTCTATGCGAAATGTACCGCAAAATGAACCGAAAAATGTTCCGCAAAGTGTATGGCAAACCTTTTGGCAAAGAATGGACCAATTTGAAAGTTACGCCTGTCAGGCGTTGCTTTGTCTGTTTGTCACCTTACTGTTTATTCAAGTTATTCTTCGCGTGGCCTTCAATTACGGCATTCCATGGAGTGAAGAATTATCCCGCTTCGCCTTTGTGTGGTTTGTGTTCTTGGGTGCATCGTATGCGGCGCGTTTGGCGGCACATAACCGTGTGACCTTTCATTTGAAAATGCTGCCGACCAAAGTACGCACCGGTATTGAGCTGATTGCCGATACGCTTTGGATTGCTTTCAACACCTTGATGACCATCAAAAGCATTGAAGTGATTGAAAGCTTGATGGAATACAAGTTCATGTCTCCGGCACTTGATTGGTCAATGGCCTACCTCTATTGGATTTTCCCTATTTCTTTCACCTTGACCTCCATTCGGATCATTCAGGTTAACTATTTGAAGATAGTGAAAGGGGTTGAGTTCAAAGATGTGGACGATGTTCAGGTCGATTGACGGGTCGTCTCGATGTGTTTTAGCAGGGTTAAGCCGTATAACCCGTGACGATTGTTAACAAAGACAAAGCCGCAATACGGATTGTTGCAATCAAATAGAAAAGGAGTCCTCAATGGAGGCATCGCTCGTTCTTTTCGGCTCATTTTTTGGGCTTCTTCTCATTGGCGCTCCCATCGTCATTGCACTGGGTGGCTCGGCCATGCTGGTGTATTTACTGTCGGGTGACGATTACGTTTCTCTGGTACAAACCGCATGGAACGCCGTGGACTCATTTCCCATTATGGCGCTACCGGCATTTATTCTTTCTGGCGCATTAATGCAGGCTTCGGGCATTTCTCGCCGTTTGGTACACATTGCAGAATTGATGGCCGGCCCAATGGCGGGTGGTCTCGGCTTTTCGGCCATTCTTGCCAGTATGTTTTTCGGTGCAATTTCAGGGTCAGGCCCAGCCACCACAGCCGCTGTGGGCATGTTGATGATCCCTGCGCTCGCCGATAAAGGCTACAACAAAGGCTATGCGGCAGCACTTACCGCGTCTTCCGGTGGTTTGGGGGTGGTTATTCCGCCGAGCATTCCCATGGTGATTTATGGTGTGACTGCCAGTGAATCAATCGGCGCACTGTTTATTGCGGGTGTGGTTCCCGGCATCATGTTGGCAGGTGGTTTGATGATCACCAACTATGTGATCAGTAAAAAGCGCGGTTATGTCGGTGCGGTAAATGATGAACCCGGCGCACTTCGCAAAGCGTGCAAAGAGGGTATTTGGTCAATCCTCGCCCCGTTTGTGATCCTTGGTGGTATCTACTCGGGCATGTTTACCCCAACCGAAGCTGCCGTGGTGTCTGTCTTCTACACCTTGTTCGTGGGTAAATTCATTCACAAAGAACTGACGCTGGATGGCTTAAAAGAGTCGCTCAGTTCCACCACCTGGCTGACGGGGCGTGTGTTGATCATCATGTTCGCCGCGACTGCGTTTGGGCGTATTCTGGTCGAAAACGATACACCCACCGAAATCGCCAATGCGTTATTGTCGATGACAGACAGCCTCGCACTGATCTGGCTGGTGGTGATCCTGTTTTTGATCTTAATTGGCATGTTCATGGAAACCCTTGCCACCATCATGATCGTCACGCCCGTGCTATTGCCCGTTATGGTGCAGTTTGGTGTCCACCCGATTCATTTCGGCGTGGTGTTGGTTTGTTGCTGTGAAATTGGTTTTTCCACACCGCCGCTTGGGGAGAACATGTTCATCAGTTCCAGTATTGCCAAGGTCACCATTGAAGAAATATCCGTGAAGGCGTTGCCATTTGTTCTCGTGGAGATCTTAGTGGTGTTTGTGATGAGTTATTTTCCCGAAACCGTGCTTTGGCTGCCCAGCATGATGGGATATTAGAAGGAGTAAGGCCATGATCGAAAAGGAGATGACCGTTGGGATCCTCGGCGGTATGGGGCCAGAGGCAACCGTTGATTTGATGCGACGCATCATCGCAGCAACTCCCGCAAACGATGATGCTGATCATATTCGCCTGTTGGTGGATAACGACCCCAAAGTGCCGTCACGCATCAAGGCGTTAATCGAGAAAACGGGTGAATCGCCTGCGCCCTATATGGCAAACATGGCGCAGGGGTTGGTCAAAGGCGGCGCGGATTTTCTGGTGATCCCGTGTAACACAGCCCATAAATATTACGACGATGTGGCGCATGCAGTGTCTGTCCCCGTTATGAATATTCTGACGCTGTCTGCGGACAAGATTCTACGTCTCTACCCAAATATTAAACGGGTAGGGTTGTTAGGTTCGACGGCGTTACAAATCACCCAACTCTATCAGCCCGCTTTTGAGCAATATGGCGTTGAAACCTTGTATCCCTGTAACGTTGAACAAACTGCGCTCATGGCGCTGATCCGCGCTGTGAAAGCCAATGCGCACAATGACAAATCAATTGAAGCGTTTAATCGCGCGGCTGAAGATTTGGAAGATCAAGGTGCGGAATGTTTGCTGATTGCCTGCACGGAATTGTCGGTTATTGCCAAATCACTGACAACGGCACTTCCAGTATTGGATGCCTCACAAATACTGGCAGAACATGTGGTTGAGCGAGTGAAGGGAAGGCTTGAGCACTCTTAATCGACATGACACCGCTTCTCTGCATTGAATTTAAGACGACATGTGCGTCTTTTTTTACATTCCAGTTTTAGAGTACCAATTTAGTTTGATTTTCCCCTTAGGATCCTCGCATGCAATTGACTGATTATCGGCTCAACTTTGCTCATCAGGGTTGCTGGTATGTCAGCGTGAAGTCAGAATTCAAACAAGTTAAAAAATCTGACGTTCATGTATCAATATTGATCCATTGCCACCCATTGCTAAATGTGAATGTCAACATATGAAGAAACTCAATGCTTATGCAGGGTCTTATTCTCTCCATTTACACATTGTTCATTTGATCGATTCATAAGGAAGATTAAGTTTATGAATAAAGTAGTTGGTACATTGACGTCAGTTGTCGGTTTGTTCCTAATGACCACAATGAGTGGGCACGCAGCGGCAGCAACTGGCGCAACAAATGAGGAAAAACCACAAGGATGTATTGTGAGCCTTCAAACGGGCGAAAAATACTGCCTACCTGTTGGCGAACGCTCAGGCTACTCCCTGCCATCATGGATCAAATCTCATGAAGTGTACGTGCAGGCGGAAGAGGGCAGTGCAGTCATGCTGTCTGACTACGATAACTTGTCTTACAACCGTCTCGCTGTTTTTGAAGGTACTGTCGATAACCAAAAATTGAGCAGCGTAAAAGCATACAACGGTCAAATTCTTGATTTCTCAACGCCACGCTCAATGCGTGTTGTTGCAAGTAACAAACCCTTGGGTTGTATTGTTAGCCTAGAGACAGGTGACAAATACTGTATGCCAGTCGGTGAGCGTTCAGGCTATTCACTGCCATCTTGGATCAAATCACACGAAGTCTACGTTCAGGCTTCAGAAGGCAGCGCGGTGATGCTTTCTGATTGGGATAACTTGTCTTACAACCGTTTGGCGGTTTTTCAAGGCACAGTAGAAAACCAAAAAATGACCAATGTGAAAGCATTTAATGGTCAGAATCTTGATTTCTCTGCACCACGTTCAATGCGAGTTGTTGCGAGCGATAAAGCATTGGGTTGTATCGTGAGTCTTGAAACGGGCGATAGATACTGTCTCCCTGTTGGCGAGCGTTCAGGGTATTCATTGCCATCATGGATCTATGCACATGAAGTGTATGTCGAGCCTTCAGAAGGCACGGCTGTGATGCTTGGAAATTGGGACAACCTTTCTTACAACCGTATTGCAGTATTTAGCTGCCACACACCAAACTTAGCGTTGGAAAACGTGAAAGCATATGACGGTCAGAATCTTGATTTCTCTGCTCCTCGTTCAATGCGCGTTTTAGCGGCAACGAAAGCCAGTGATCAGGTGATCAACGGAACATCCGGTGACGACGTGCTTCATGGTTGCTCAGGAAACGATGTGATCACAGGCTTCAATGGTAACGACACACTTTATGGTGGTGCGGGTAACGATATCATCAATGGTAGCAACGGAGACGACGTACTACATGGTGGTAAAGGTGACGACAAGCTGTTTGGCGCGGGCGGTAATGATTCCTTGTTTGGTGATGAAGGTAACGACGTACTTCAAGCAGGTTATGACGATGACATCATTATGGATGGTGGCACGGGTCTAGATCTCTATATCGGTAGCGAAGGCAACGACACCATGGTCTTTGATCAGGAAGATTTCTCAAACGAAGCTTTCTTGACCCAAAATGGTACCGTTTATGTCGGCGACCGTGGCTTTGACAAACTGACTGTGAGTGGTGATGCGAATATCGACCTTTCAGGCAGCAGCTACTATGCCAGCGGCAAGGTACCGGGAAGCAAAGCCATTGCGCAAGTTGAAGCGATTGTGGCTGAAACAGGTAACCAAACAGTCACGGTGAATGCGAGTGCGATTTTCTCACAGTCAGACAATATGCAGACGGTGACAAATACTGATCCAGGCGCTTGGAATGGATTTGTGGCGTATCTTGGTGACGGCAACGATACATTGAATGTCGAAGCGGGTATTTGGCAATATGACGCAAACGCTTCAGCGTCTGTAGCAATTACCAATGATATGATTACCTTCATGTCGCTGAGCTTCCAACAGGTTACTGAGCTGCGTGCTTACGTGTTTACTTACGCAAATTCAAAGATCACTGTATGGACAGATGCTGAAACCGTTCAAGCAAACGGTAACGGTCTTTAGTATCAAGCAATCATTCGTTTGAAGTTCGTGTTGAAACAGTAACAGCACAACGCTGAGTTCAAACCGCTAAAAAAGCCCCCGTCGAAAGACAGGGGCTTTTTGTTGTTAGTGCCGTCAATGCTTCGGGGGTTGTGCTTGGCCTTAAATCACAGCACGCTGCGCCCAAAAGCACTTAGCATCAATGCGACAGCGCGTTCAGCAGACACGTTTTTCTGATCCAAGAAGGGATTCAATTCCACCAGATCAACGGAGGTGATGAGATTTGTCTCGGCCAATTTCTCCAACAGCAGATGTGCTTCGCGATAAGTGACACCACCCGGGACAAGTGTCCCTGAACCGGGGATAAACTCGGGGTCGCAGCCATCAACATCAAAGCTGACGTGGAAACCAATAGTGTCTTTAGTGACAATTTCGATGATTTCGTCACTGACTCTGCTCATGCCTAATTCGTCGATATCGCGCATGCTATAAACCTTAACGCCAGACTCCTTGATGAGCTCTTTTTCTTTGGCATCAATGTCTCTAACCCCAACCAGTGCAACGTTTTCGGGCTTAATTTTTGGATTAGCACTCAGGATGCTGGTGAAGTCTTTATCGCCATAACCAAGCAGGTGAGACAGCGGCATACCGTGAACATTGCCTGAAGGCGAAATGCCCGGAATATTCATGTCTGCATGCGCATCAAACCAAACCAAACCAATGTTTTGGTTTTGTTTTTGGTAAAAATCAGCAATGCCCGAGATGGAGCCCATCGCAATCGAATGATCACCGCCGACCACCAAAGGAATGTCACCATTTTCGAGGGCATTTCGCGTCACGACGGCTAAATCACGGCAAACTTGTAGAATTTCACTTCTAAATCGCATGTTGCCACTGGTTTCGACCGGGCGAGATTCTTTGGATGGGACGGCAATATCTAGCTCTTGTGAAATGGTATATCCCATCTTTTTGAGTTGCTCACCGAGGCCAGCAATACGGACGGCAGAGACACCGCCATCTGTGCCTCTGCGTGAGGCCCCTAAATCCACGGGAACACCGATAATTTGAATTGATTTCGCTACGCCTTGTTTTTCCATCAGTTTGCCCTCTCCATTTAGCCCTGTAACACGCAGTCTTCCATATCCCGCCGTTAAAAGAACGTGCTTTGATAACACTCCTTTAACATTGTAGGGTTCAAAAATAAGAAGGGGAGGAAATCTCACAGGCTGATAGGTTGAAAAGAGATAAAGAGATAAAGAGATAAAGAGATAAAGAAGTAAAGAGATAGATGGACGAAGGGTATACGGGGAAAGTGACAAAGGCGCGAATCAGCGAGTGATACGCGCCTTACAAATAAAAGTAAAACTATCGCGCAAACATATTGATGGTCACAACATCCTCATATTGACCCGCACGCGCATAGGGAGACGCCGTATTTTCAAATGCGATGGTCACTTTTTTGCCACGGAATGGGCGATTTCCCGCGTTAAAGGTAACCTCGTCAGTTAAGTTCACCGATTGATCGGCAAAATGAAGCTGATAGGGCACTTGGTTTCGTCGACTTGTGGTGTTGACCAGTTGTCCTTTATTTTGCGAAGAGAAAGCAATGCTGACAAAGCCATTACTTTCCATGTAAACAGGAATTTCACGGCGATTCCTCTGCGTTAAATCACCCAAGTGGACTCTTACCGATGTGCCTGTTGGCTTTAGCCAATCGTCATGGGTATTGATTAATTTCGCGCGGACATAAGGCTTCACTTGGAAGTTAAAAGCATGTGTCTGAGTGAACGATTTGTCTATCTTGGTACCGTTGAGACGAGCTTCGATGATCCCCTTATAGTCACCCGGAGAAAATGTTCTCGCGGAGGGAGCATAGATCCAAAAATCGACGGAAGGCTGGCCGGATAAATTCAGCACATACACACCTGTTTTTCGGATCTTTAAATCCTGACGTGCTGCATTTTTGAATTGATAATGATGTGAAGACATTGGGCCATTGAGTGTTGGTTTTCCCCCTTCAGGCTGCTTCAGTAACATTTTATCGGCGCACTTCGCCAGTTCGCGGTCAAGGGAAACGGTAGCCGGGATCCACACGCCTTTCTGACCCTTTTGGTCTTCGACGGAAGACGTGGTGTTGACGTTAATGTACCAGTTTCCGCTGCATTCATTGTTTTCGGCTTGCGCCAATGCATGGAATGAAACCATCAGCGCAATTGTTGAGCCTATGATCGTTTTGGTGAGCGATTTAAGGATTTGCATCACAGTTCTCCTCGACACATTTCGCGGTTAGCGTTCCAAGGTCAATTAAGCGGTTGTCGTTTTCCTCAACCACGATGGTCAGTGGCTGGTACGTGGAATTGCCGATAGTCATTGTGTAAGTGCCGGGGCCAATACCTTGGGCAAAAAAGCGTCCCGTTTTGTTGGTGAAAAACGAGAGGCGCTTGTCACCCCGTATGAGCTCACCTTGCAGGTAAGAGATGGGAGTACCGTTGTCGGTAAGGAGCACACCTTTCGCCGTGTAGGAGGCATCAGAACCGATCATGATGAGGTGGCCAGTGGTCGCGGCAGGGGAGAAAATGACTCGGCTTTCTCCCCAGTCGTAGCCTATCGGTGCATTCTGCACAGAGAGGTCAACAGTGTTACGTGAATAGGGCATGTCGAGAGGTAACAAGCCACCGATCAAAGAGGTTGCGGCCGCTTTATAGCTCCCATCTTGTGCCACGCCTAACTGTGCTTCGTGGTCAGAAAGCGTAGGGTGAAGTTGAGCAACCACGAATGGGCCCGGTTGTGCGCGACCCCAACCCAGTTTGCCATCAGTAAAACCGAACGCCGTGTTTCCGCGAATCGAAGCCAAATAGCTGGCGTCTGACGAGGTGTTATTTAACTCACTTCTTTCCACTTCGCCTTCCAAACGAACGCGATTTGCGGTGTAGCTCAGTTGTGCATTTTGGCGTTGTCTGGTGTCTTCGTACTCGCCTAGGGCGCGGAATCCGACACTGCCTACACGGTCATTATTGGTTTTGCTTGCATCGATACGAGATTGGTTTTCCCGCGTGTTATAACTTGCGCCCAAGTTGTAGCCGTATTGTTTATGGTTCCATCGCCAATCAAGCGTAAAGAAATACTGGGTATCATCAGATGCCACATTGCTGTCTTGGCTGTAGGTCACGCCTGCGCCTAGGGTGATATCACCGTTTTTCCAGTTCAGCGTCGACGTAATACCCGTCAGTTCGTCATCGTTATTATCCAGATAGTAGGAGCCAGACAAGGTTGCATCCCACCGTGCGTTAATAGAAAGCACATAATTGGCGAGATAGCGTTCATAAGAGACAGGCAGCGCCTTGTTATCCCAAGGTGATGAGGCATAGTTGTCTGCAAATTCCACGCTCAACCTAAGGTTTGGCGTTTGGCTTTCTGGAGCACCGATAATGGCGCTTTCAAAGCTGAGGGAAGTGACATTTCCAGCGTCAGCCTCGGCATGGTTGCTCAGTCCCAAACGGGCAGAAATGTTGCCCCAATCTGAACGTATCGTTGCCAGTCCACCGAAGATTTGGCCATGTTTTGCGAAGGTGCCATTCACACCAAGAGTGAGCCAAGGAAACAAACCATATTCCGTAAAACCGGTTGCCGCCCAAGTATCTAAGTACTCAATGCCATCATCACTGAAGGTAGAAGGCACACCCACGCTGAATGCGTAGTTAAACATCCCTTCATCTAACAGGTTGCTGTTGTAAAACTGGCTGAATACCAATGTTTCCGTTTTTCCCGACAGATACGTGACGTTGACCGTAATGTCATTTGCACCGTTAGACATGGGTAAATTCATCAAATTGAAGCGACCTGCGTCTTGACGCCCACTGAAGATGATTTGTCCGTTGACGATGATTTCCACTTCAGCACTTTCTTGCAATATCAATTCTTGGCTATTGCTCGGGCCGATAATTCTTTGTGGTTGTAATTCGGAATAGTCACTCTCGATGGAAAGCCCACCAAGGCTCACGTTAGATTGAAAGCCTGAAATACCGGATTCAACATCGCCGACAGATGCGCGAAAAGGCGCGTGAGGGTTATCGTAAAATGCCGTCCATTCCCCACGTAACACCTGAGAATCCGTTTCAGACATTTGTAAGTAGTTAGCGGCCTCAAAATGCACACCCGAAGCACCACCGATATTCAGTTGCGTTAGCCATTCAACAGAACTGTAGCGGTCGTGCTCTTGTTCTTCACCTTCCCACCGTGAGTTGTGTGCAAAATTGAAGCTGTTAAGCCAACTGAATGGGCTGTTGTCCGATGGGCTAAAGGGTTCGTATTGTTCACCAAAATCAACATTGGCTAGACCGAGTGCTTTGTCGGTGATCCTTGCTGTCAGAGAAAGTGTTGAAGGGTCAAAGCTAATATCAATGCCGGCTTCAGCAAGTGTATTGAGTGAAACCATGCCATCACTGCTGAGGCTTTCGCTCAGGGAAAGTGCCAACCAACTTTCGTCAGAGACACGTTGCCCCAACAGGTTTTTAAGTTGAGAAAGCGAAACTGCGTCAATATCCATTCCCTGCAAGGAGACAGAAACCATTCCTAGTTCTTTCTGCGAGAGGTTTAGCGGCAGATTGAATGTTGTTGCGTTCGCAGAAGCAGAAAGCAGGAAAAGGAAAAAAAGTGCACGCAGTTTCCCTAATATACTCACTGGAATCCTTTCACATCCACCGTGTTAGGGATTTCATTAGCCGCTAAAAGAGCGTCGATCTGAACATGGACGCGTTCTCCTGGTACCAGAAATTGGCGATTCAGGAGTGAACTAATGTCATCCCATTTCCAGGTGTGCGCAGCGACATTGGTTTTTACGTTTAGCTCTAACTGAGGAATGATAACGATATCCGTTCCTGTGTTTTCCAACACCAAAGAAGGGGCTTCTTTGTTCTCGACATTAACCGCAGCGCTAACAAGGCTAGTGGCTGAGTCGGGTGAAACAAACACCAATGCGCCGATTTGAAACAACATTTTAATGCTGCTTGCCGTTTCATCATCTTGGATGGGAAGCTGGCTAAA
The DNA here is from genome assembly GCF_045679545.1 of Enterovibrio litoreus. Taxonomy (NCBI): domain Bacteria; kingdom Pseudomonadati; phylum Pseudomonadota; class Gammaproteobacteria; order Vibrionales; family Vibrionaceae; genus Enterovibrio; species Enterovibrio litoreus. Next base: position 111,511 of record NZ_CP166195.1, on the reverse strand, counting down.
AATAACGCGATAAGACGTTGAGGATTCAATGGGTGAACCAATGTACTTCACCTTTACCATTTGCGTTTTACCTGCAGGAATAAGCACCTGAGGGGGGAAGACAAAGAAATCATCCGAATCCGAGAGTGATTCGGGTTTATCGCCTTCAATCGACCGGCTTTTAACAAAGATTTCGATCGGCAAGGGTTGATCAGTGGTGTTGTTAATCTGGAAAAACTTCTCACTGTTGGTGCTCTGCGTTGAGAAAAACGAGACCATAGGCAACAGTTCAAAGGCTTTTGAAATGGGAGAAAACAGCAAAAGCGCCATCAGCGATATTCTGACTAAACGCATATAATCCTCAAAAGGGGGCTAGCGCCCCCAAATATTTAAATGAAAAGTGTTACTTAGTTCGGGTACAAAGAAACGTACATAGCCGTTGTGTATTGACCCGCTTTTTCCCAACCATTAATCGTTGGCGTGATGTTGATGGTGTTCGCGTCGCCCAAATCACCTTGAGTGCTGTTGCTCACATCCATAGATGTGTGAATAGCGTGGCCATTTGATGCGTTATTTGAACCATCAATAACGCCAGAAGCGTCTTTGAAAGCCACATTCAATGGGATAACGTCAGTACCATTTTGGTTCTTAAACGGTTGAGCACCAACGACCAGCAAGCCTTTTGCATTGTCGTTGTTACACCAAGCTTTAAATGTGAAATCACTGGTTTGTGAATTCGTGTTTTCTACATCCAGCTCAATGCTTCTTTCTTGCTGTGTATGCATACGGCAGCGCTGTGGCACTTCACCGCTTAAATCAACATAAAATTGAGTCTGGCCATCTTCGCGAGGTGAACTAGACCAGCCATCAGCGCTTACGCCAGCAGAAAACAGTAGTGTGATTGCGATACCACCAATTAAACGTTTCATCTCTTTCTCCAATGTTAAGACCACCTTGTCTTGATAGGGAGAACTTTAGATGGCATGCACCTGCTTTTGTATCGGCCAAATGTCTATATTGTTATTCATTTAGGGACTAGAAATGGACTAAAGATCACGCTGTGTGCTCAAGGGCGAACTTTTTAGCCCCGGTATCTGCCTGATCTTCAGTTTGATCTTGGTCTTCTTCTAAGAGGAGCGTGCTCAATTGATTCCGACTGCTTTTTCCTGTTTTGAGCAAAATACTGGACACATGAGATTTGACTGTGCTCGGGCTTAGGTGCAGTTGTACGGCAATGTCTTTGTTGCTTTTGCCTTGCAACAGGTGAAGAAATACCTGTTGTTCACGTATAGAAAGGGAATGTTTGGCGCTCAACACATTTACCGAATGGCATGAATTTCCGCCCGTCTTGACGAGAAATTTAAGCGCGGTGGACATCGCTTTCCGACTAAACCACAGTTGACCAGATGTGATGGTTCTGATGGCACGAGGCAACATTTCCAGCGTGAACGGCGAGATGATTAATCCAGAGAAGCCCAGTGAAATCAGGCCAGAGACGCTTTCCTCATCAATATCTTCGCCATTAACGATTAGCCACTGTCCTCCACGTTCTACGGGGGAAATTAACAGTGAAGAGGGGTGTCCCAACGTCGATTTGTCAAAAATCACAATGCTATTTTCCTCAAGCGCCCACAGTTGTTCAGGCTCTGACAATGCGGAAAATGTGTGATTTGAAAAGATGGATTTTAATCCCGCCAAGACAAAGCTGGACCACGTGGCATCTCCGGAGAGTATGTAGACATGTTTATTTATCATCATCCAACGCTTGTTTTTAATTACATATCTTTCAATGGATTATATATAAACATGCGTTTCATTCTTTGACATGATTAACAGTAAGCTAACATTTGATGCTTATGTTAATAGAATTGCGGGTGAGTCGATTGTTTTGAACATACTTCATGTTAAGGCAATCATATTTTGAGGAAGCCGCTAAAGAACGAAATATTCCCGACGGTGGGTAGATGGTTATCAGTAGAGTCTGCTAAATGCTGGCAAATGTGGATTGAAATAGGGCGATATCAGGTTTTTCTTGTGCGTGAAGTGGCTGGGAAATCGCAGGGCGATGGAGTGAGCATCGCCAACAATGAAAGGGCAAACTCGGATCAAAATGTATACGCTGCCCCAATGCTAAATTGCCAGGCCACATCTTGCTGCACCAATGGACTGGCGTTGTCGTGATGTTCAAGCTCTAACTTGGTTAAACCAATGAATTCGTCAGAAAAATCGTATATTCCTATCAAGCCCGATTTATATACCCAAGTGCTGCCTGAATCGAAAGCATCAAGACCAGAGGCACGGCTTTCGTTCGTTGACACCCTATAAAGATGATTCGACAACTTAGCATCACGGTAATCCACTTCGACATACGGAGAAAGAGTGAATGGTTCAAAAGGGGTATGAAAGGCTCGCCCCAAATGCAGTTGCACTTCATAGCCGTTGTGCTCGTTGGTAACATCATGCAAATACGTCAGCCTAGCGCCGACAGTGCCTAAGGTGAGGCCTAACTCGCCATTGCCGTCGCGATCATGGATACCATTTGGAATATCATCAAAATCATCAAAATCATCAGAAACTTCAGCGAATCGCCATTGGCCTGAAATACCCACCCAAGGCAACACGGAATAGTTCAACAAGCTGCCATCAATAAACCCATATTCACCGTTGTAGAAAATATTGGGTTCTACGCCGCCTTTTGCTCCACCGTTAGAAAATACCGATTCTCCGACAGTGACACTGCCACCCACAAAGCCGTAGTTGTCATATTTTTCGTTAGCGGCCACATTGATGGATAACGCCAACAAGGCAAGCCCAGACACGGGGAGTACACAGAGTCTCATCACGGAACACGTCCTATCATTTTTTGTGTATTGAGTAGATAAAGAACAGACGGCAGACCACAATATTGCATCAATGTGGAAATGTTTAGATATTGAGAGATTTAGCAGGGCATTGAGAGCATTTTGTGAGAATTGAGAGGCTTTGTGCTTCCTGATTATCGAAAATTGACATGAAGAGAAAACGACGCGAACAGCGTCGTTTTCTGCCTTAAAACGGATAAAGATCCCCATTTGGTGACAAAGAAAGGTAGCTGCTGCGAAAGCCGTTTTGCCACTCATGAAGCATGTAACCGCCGGGTTTTTGTGTGAAGCCCACTGGGGCGTTCGGTCGGTGGTCGGTCATGAAGCTACTGGCAATAGCGGGGGAGGACAACACGGTCGCTTGGCCCATGTTGCACACAATGCTGTTATGCAAATGGCCGCAAATCACCCGGACTTCTCGTGATGTCTGGTTCAACAAATCGGCCATGTCGTCAGCGCCTTTTAAACCAATGCTGTCCATGAACCGAATGCCAGATTCAAACGGCGGGTGATGGAGGGCAATCAACGCCGGCTTGTTTTGGTTTGTCGCAAGTGCGCGTTCCAAAAAGTGCAAGGTAGATGCTGACAACGCCCCTCCGCCTTGATGGGGGATAACCGAATCCAACCCAATCACATCGAAATCTGAATATTCCTGCACCCAATTGATTTCATCGTGAGGGGCGAACCCCGCAAATTGCGGAAAGCTCGCATTCATGGCTTCGCGGCTGTCATGGTTACCCGGTATCACCAAATAGGGCAAGTTGAGGCGCTCAATCTGTGTCTTAAACAGCTCATAGCTTTCCACATCGCCGTAATCTGTGATGTCGCCTGTTGCGATAATGGCGTCAACGTCACCGAACAACGGAAGATCTTGTTCAATCTTATCTATCGCCTGTTCAAACAGTGCGTAAGTATTCAGCTGACCGGACACCTTGTGTGGCGGCACAGTCAGGTGAATATCTGTTATTTGAATAATCCGAGTCACAATAAAGCCTCTACTTAGCTATTCGACTATTTAATACCCGCACGCAAGAATGCTTGCACAAACTGGCGTTGGAAAATCAAAAACGCGATCAGCAGTGGCGCAACCGACATCATGGTCGCGGCGGAAATCACCGAAATATCGACCCCGTTCTCTGGTGCGCCAAAGATTGAAAGGCCAACGGTCAGTGGGCGTGTATCGTCGGAATTGGTCACAATTAACGGCCACAGGAAGTTATTCCAATGCGTCGAAACCGATACCAGCGCGTAAGCTAAGTAAGTCGGTTTCGCCAATGGCACATACACCTTCATCAAAATGCCGAACAGTGAACAGCCCTCAACGCTGGCTGCTTCGTGCAATTCATAGGGCACGGATTTGAACGACTGGCGCATCAGGAATATCCCGAAAGCACTTGCCATGTAAGGCATACCCACACCCAAAATGGTATCGAACAACCCCAGTTTTGACGTGATGGCATAGTTTTCGACGATCAGCACTTCCGGCAAGATGAACAACTGGAGTAACACCAGAATGAACACGAAATCTTTACCAGGGAATTTGACCTGCGCGAAGGCAAAGCCTGCCAAGGTGGTGATCACAAACTGGCCGATCAAAACAATGGTGACCAAAAAGAAGGTGTTGATGAAGTATTTGATCCACGGTGCGCCTTCCCACGCCACCCTGAAATTATCGAGTGTCCACGCGGACATCACATTGAAGTTCACCGCATCAGACGTGGTATGAAATGCCGCCCAAAACGCAAATAACAGCGGTGAAATCCAAATCACCGCCAGCAGCAATGCACCAAAGGAATCGAGGTATTTTTCAACCATTTTCATCCCAGATACGCTTTTCATTGAGGATACGGAACTCATTGGTAATGCGTCCTTTTATCGAGGTACAAGAACTGTACAGCGGCAGCAATGCCCAGCACTAGCAACACCAATACCGTCATGGCGGCGGCATGTGGCGCATCGAAGAAGGCGAAGGCCATTTCCCAGATGTAATAAAGGATCAGCTTGGACGAATCAGACGGCCCGCCTTTGGTCAGAATAAATAAATGGTCGATGAGTTTGACCGAGTTGATCATCGCGTTCACCGTGATGAACAAGGTAGTCGGCATTAAAAGGGGCAGCACAATACGGCGGGTGTAGGTCCAGCGGCTAGTGCCTTCAATGTCGGCGGCTTCTTTGTAATCGGCAGGAATGGTCTGCAATGCCGCGAGATAGAAAATCATGAAGAAACCCGCTTCTTTCCAGATGGTCACGATGATCACCGCCCACAGCGCGGTTTCGGGACGGCCCAGCCAGTTGACGGATTCAAAACCAAACAATGCCCCAATTTGATCGAGTACACCCAGATCAGGCGTGTAGAAAAACAGCCAAAGGTTTGCAGCAGCAATCATCGGCAGCACGGTCGGCGTGAAGTAAGCCGTTCGGACAAAGCCTTTGCCTGAAATTTTCGAGTTTGCCCACAGCGCCATGATCAGTGCGATAGCAATCGAGATCGGAATGGTCATGGCGGCATAAAACAGGTTGTTCTTCACCACAATCCAGAACGTGGGATCGTTAAACAGATCCGTGTAGTTCTCCATGGCGACAAATTCGGAGGGTCTGCGTCGCGTGCCTTTGGAAAACAAGCTTTCCCAGAACGTCGCTAATGACGGATAAAACGCAAACAGTGTTAACAGAATGGCCGCAGGCGTGAGGAGAAACCACCCATAGAGGTGCTGCCTGCGACGTTCCATTTCCGCGTAATGATTCATAATACTGCTCGGTATGGGACAGACACCCCACCCAAGCGGCGGTGAGGTGTCTGCGGGTTAGATAATGAGTCTTTACCCACTGTTAGTTGAACTGCGACTGACAGTGGTTTGATCTTCTACTGGTAGTTACGAAGCAGACGTTGCGCTGATTGCTGCGCTTCACCCAGTGCCTCTTCCGGCGTTTTATTGCCCGTAAGCGCAGACTGAATCGCGTTGTTCAACCCTTCACGAACACGCGCGGTTTCATAGGTTGAGAACTCCGCCACCGCATGTTCCAGTTGGTTGCTTGCAACCAAGGCAGGTGGGAATTCCACGACGTAATTTTTCAGTGCTTCTGTTTTATATGCGCCTTTGGAAACACCCATATAACCGGTTGCGATTGACCATTGCGCCGCTTGTTCAGGCGCAGTCATAAATTTGATGAGTTTCAGTGAAGCGGCTTTTTCTTCGTCAGAGGTGTCTTTGAAGATGTAGAAGTTACCGCCGCCCGTTGGTGAACCTAAGCGCACATTGCCCGGAAGCATCGCCACGCCGAAATCAAATTTCGCCGCATTTTTCACTGCGGTCAGGTTGCCCGTTGAATGCCACATCATGGCGGTTTTACCTTCAAGGAATGCCTGACGTAGCGTGCCCCATTCCACCGTGCCAGATGGCATCACGCCATGTTCAGTCGAGAGTGATTTCCAGAATTTCAGCGTATCCACCACGTCTTTGTCATCAAAATACGTGGTTAAGCCGTCATCCGACATCAGCTTTTTGCCGTTCTGAATCGCCAGCGCTTGGAACATCCAGTAGGGGTAGCCCGTTGATGGGATCATGATGCCGTAGGTGTCATCGTTGGTGAGCTTTTTGCCCATTTCGACCATTTCCGCCCACGTTGTTGGTGGCTTTTCTGGGTCAAGACCTGCGGCTCTAAACATGTCTTTGTTGTAGTAAGCCACAATGGTGGAACGCTGGAACGGAATGCCCCAGGTTTGGCCTTCTGCCTGACCGTTTTCCATCAGCGCTGGGTAGAAATCTTCCAGCCATGCTTTGTCGGTTTCCACATTAATGACTTCATCGAATGGCGAAATGATCTCTTGGTCAATCAAGTCATACACATCAATCGAGAACATTACCGCAAGCTGTGCAGGTTCTCCTGAATTGAGTGCAGACAGGGCACGAACGCGGGTGTCATCATAGTTGCCCGAGTAAATGGCGTTGACTTTAATATCCGGATTCTGAGCTTCAAAATCGTCTACTAATTTATCGACCACCTTGGTTAGCGAGCCGCCCACGGCAATCGGGTAGTACATGTTTAGCTCTGTGACCGCAGCCGCAGAGGTGGTGGCTAAAGCAAATGTACCCGCAAAGGCACAACTGAATAACGTAGAGAACTTCATAGTTTCACCATTGGTTTAGTTGAACATTTATCTCAAGTTCGATCCCCGCACTGCGTTTGAATCCCATCAACAAGCAGTGCGGGAATAACAGCTCAGCATGCTTTGCTAAGTCATCCTGTTACCTTTGTTATCGAAGTAGTGCAGCGCCGAATCCTCAAAGGTAATATCGACGGTGCTGCCTTCTTTCAGTGAAGCATAGCCGTGCATTTTCACCACAAGCCCTTTGGCGGCAGGGTGTTCTAACAACACGTGCGTTTCTTCGCCAAGGTATTCACTTTCTGCCACCGTGCAGGTTAAACGGCCTTGTCCGGCTTCCACCACGGTCACGTTTTCAGTTCTTACGCCTACTTTGTCAGCATGGTCGCTGCCTGAAATTGTGCCGCCATTGATCAACGCCATCGGCGGCGCGCCAATGAACTCGGCAGCAAACGTATTCTGAGGTTGGTTATAAAGCTCGCGTGGCGAACCGGTCTGCATGATGTGACCGTCCTTCATCAAGATGATGATGTCAGCCATGCTCATGGCTTCGGTTTGGTCGTGGGTGACATACACCACCGTCATGCCGAGATCGCGTTGCAGCTTCTTAATGTCTTTTCGCACCGAATGGCGCAGCTTGGCATCAAGGTTTGAAAGGGGTTCATCCATCAAACACAATGGCTGACCTGCCACAATCGCTCGCGCCAGTGCCACGCGTTGACGCTGACCGCCCGATAGTTCGCCGGGCTTTCGGTCTTCGTAACCAAGAAGCCCAGTAATATCGAGCGCGTTGTTGAGCTTTTCCAAGCGTTCTTGCTTGGGCACTTTTCGTACCTTCATGCCGAACATGACGTTTTCCGCCACAGAAAGGTGCGGGAAAAGGGCATAAGACTGAAACACCATCGACAGGTTGCGTGCAGACGGCGCCATTTCTGTCACATCAAGGCCATCAATATAAATATTGCCTTCATCGGGAATTTCCAGCCCCGCCAGCAAGCGCAATGTGGTGGATTTACCGCAACCCGACGGCCCAAGTAAGGCGACAAACGATCCTTCGGGGATCTGCATAGAAATGTTTTCGACACCAAGCTGACCCTTCCAGCGCTTGCCAATATTGTCGAATACCACAAAGGACTCTGTGTTCATCAAACCTCGCCTCCAACTAACTTCAGACGATCTCCCACACGCTCAGAGAGCGCAGAAAAATCATCACCGGGATGCCGATCCATGATGATCTGGTCAACATCGAAAATACTGCCGCCAACGGCGGGTGCTGTGCGTGTTAGCTTGGTACTGTCCATCACCAACACAGATGTTTTGCAATGGGTGCGAATGGCTTCACGAACGCGCACTTCTGATGCATGAAAATCCAACATGCCGCCGTCTTCTGATACGCCTGCCACCCCAAAAATGCCGAATTCGGCGCGGTAGCTATTAAAGAAATCCAACACGCCATCACCGAGAATGTCGCGGTCAGGCATTCGCAATTCACCGCCGGGAATGATGATGCGATTAGACGGCTCATTACTCAGCGTCATCGCGGCATTCAGGTTATTGGTCATCACCGTCAGTTCAGATTTTTGCGAAAGCGCTTCGGCAACAATGGCCGGGGTTGAGCCAATGGAAATGAAAATGGTTGCACCATCAGGAATGATCTCGGCCACGGCACGCGCAATGGCGCGCTTCTCAGCAGATTTGGTCAATGCACGCTGTTGGTAGGGGGCATTGAGTTGACGCTCAAAGCTTTCCACACCGCCATGCCGTCTGCGTAACAAGTTCTCACCGCAAAGCTGATTAATGTCGCGTCGCACGGTTTGTGCCGACACGCCGAGAAACTCGGTTAGCATTTCGACAGACACATTGCCTTTGGCTTGGGTCATCTCAATGATCAACTCGCGCCGAATCTCGGTTTTAGATTTGAGCTTGGAATCCAGAGTCATACTGCGTGCTTCTCCATTTTCTACTCAACCTAGTTCTTGATTTAACATTTCGCCAACATCTTTGAGCATTTGATTGCTACCAACATTCCTTTGTTGACCAAATGCTCATTTTTGAGTCAATTTATGGTCAAATGCTCATTCAAGTCAGGCTAATCTGTGATTATGAGCATATGGTCATTTCCGTGTTTGCTGGTGCGTATTGTTAGCAAGCGAATGTGAAACTCTGGTTTCAGTCAGATGAAGGTTTTGCGTGTTTATCGCTCATAAGCATGAAGGGAATAGCAAAGTCAGGGCGGCTGCATTAGCCTTTAGCCATGCAGCGCGGCACATTGGTTTTATGAACGCGTTTTCCTGACCACAGACAGGACAAACTGAGCAGAATGAAAAGAATGAGAACGAAAGGGACGTGTGATGACAGTATTTAACAACACCTATTTGGTGATGCGACATGGCCAGAGCCAAGCCAATGTGGCTGACATCGTGGTCAGTGACCCAGCCATCGGCTGCGAACAATATGGCCTTTCGCCACTCGGTGAACAGCAAGCCAAAACCGCCGCCGAACAATACCAAGGCGCACCAATCACCCAGATTTTCGCTTCAGATTTCACGCGCACCAGAGAAACCGCCGCGATTGTTGCCAACACGCTTAACTTGCCAGAACCCAAGCTTGATATTCGCCTGCGCGAGCGTTATTTCGGTGATTGGGAAGGGAAGACCTCCGCCGCCTATGAGCAGGTGTGGGCGCAAGACGCGCTCACGGCGGATAACACAGAAAACGGCGTAGAAAGCACCGCCCAAGTCAGAGCCCGTGCATTGAATTTAATCAATGCCCTCGAAGCCAAATATCACAATGAAGTGATCTTGCTGGTGGCACACGGCGATACTTTACAAATACTCGCCACCGCGTTTAATGATCTACCACCAAATAAGCACCGCACCTTACCCCACCATGAAACCGGCGAACTTAAACTGCTGGTAAAACAAGGCGACGCAATACCGTTTTAGCTTCCCGCTTCACAACATAAAAACGCCAACAAACAGTGCGCCAAGCGCGCACTGTTTGGTTTCTTTTACCTCTACCTCGTTTACTTCAATCCCACGCCAGAACCTTCCATAAGAAATTTGTTGCGACGCAACATGCATATTTAGATAAATATCAGTCAGTTGTACGGAATATGTGACTCATCAATAGTATGGATTTTTGTGTTTCGTGGTATCTTTAACGCCAAAATTGTGGGCATGTCGACTGGGCGAGAAATTGCAGGTCGTCTGAAGTGACGATGAAGGCAGATCGCGTTGTTGTTGGTCTTGGTGGTGGGATTAAACATGCCGTTTTGGGATCTAATAAGCTGTTCAATGAAGGAGGTAGCATGAAGGATCTGTTCCCCGGCCATTTTAAAGAAAGTGAGGGGCATCTTAGAGAAGTATGGGATACGTCACTGTTCGTGTTTGATGCCAATATTTTACTAAATTTGTATCGATATTCAGATACTACAAGAAGTGAATTTCTTCGTATTTTAGAGAAGATAAAAAACAGAGCTTGGCTCCCGCATAGAGCAGCAGAAGAGTATTTTAACAATCGTTTGTCTGTTATCGACCAACAAGAAAAGTCATATGACGACACTACTAAATCGATTAACTCATTAAGAAGTGATCTGGAGAATGCTCGACAACACCCATTTGTTAGCTCGGGGACAATGGATAAAGTAAGTCGAGTATTTGAAGAGCTTTGTGAGGAGTTGAAAAATAATAAATCTGTTCATACTGCACGAATATCGAACGATGAAATAAAAGATGCTCTTGCTTCTATTTTTGAAAACAGGGTTGGCTCTCCTTTTGAAAAAGATAGGCTTGAAGAGCTTATTTTGGAAGGTGAAGAGAGATATAAACAAAAAATACCTCCAGGTTTCAAAGACGGCTCCAAGTCTGGTGATAGTGAGGTTTTTGCTGAGAAATGCAGGAAATATGGTGACCTTATCGTTTGGTCTCAGGTAATTGACAAGGCAATTGAATCAGGAAAGGGTGTAGTACTGGTCACTGATGATAAGAAAGAGGATTGGTGGGAAAAATTCAAAGGTAAAACTGTAGGCCCACGCCCTGAGCTAGTTAAGGAATTTAAGGATAGGGCTAACAACACGTTCCATATGTATCAAGCTGACCGTTTTCTAGAGTTGGCGAGAGAAAATCTAGACGAACAAGTCAGCGACGAAGTGGTTGAAGAAATCAGGGAAGTGAAGCGACGAGATAAGCTTGCTCATAAACGCATGAGGGAGATGGAATACCTCAAAAGACGAAAAATGGAAATGAGCCGGCTATTTGAAGAGTTGGAACGCAGTAAGCATATAATGATGACATACGAAGAAGAGCGTCATATGCTTCAGCAGCGTCTGCATGAATTAGAATCAGTGCGGAATGACATGCGACATCATAAGGAGCATCTATTAAGAGACGACATAGATAATCCGGAATATGAGTACATAATGAAACGATATGCGGCACTTTCTGACGAGTATGCACAAGTTAAGCATGGTTTGGAAAATTCATCGATGAAGCAACAAGATATGCAAATGAAAATGATGGAGCTAGAGAAAGAAGTGTCCAATCGCATGAAAATCATTGAACAAGAAAATTTAGCGTACTCGTAAACTCGCTGCTGATTTTTGCGTTAGCTATATCATGAATTATGTCAATCAATTAGATTATTGAGTGATGTGTTATACATGAGATTTTAATTATTATTTTGAGGCAATATGCAGTACCATGAAGTTAGCCAGCGAGTTTACTACTCTAATAAAGAATACGTTCCACTTGGTGAAATAGCTCATTCTCTTATTGCCTTTGAATGCCTTGTCAAACAAGCACCTGAAGTGCTTGAAGCTCTTTTCCCCGACGCAAAGATTATTGATGTTGAAGTTTTCATTAAGGAGCTTCGTTCCGATAGTGTATGGGAAGATTTAGTTGTAAAACTTATCTTTGGAAACCAGCAAAGATTTGATGAGTGCATTGATAACACGAGGCAAAAATTAGGTATTGAGAAAATCATGAACAATAATCCAAACTTTTTGTCAGCGGTATTAGTAGCAATGATTCTAGCTGGTGGTTCTTATTATTTAGGTAAGTCATCTTCACCCTCTGATAAAGAGGCGAAAGCAACAATTGAAGCTAATAATAATACTATTATTCAAATTGGCGCAGGAATGGTCGATATGACTGCTGATGAATTTACGTCCATCGTAATTTCTGCAATTAAAGACAAAGAGAAGTTAGCAAAGAATGCGCTCAATGTTGTAAAGCCAGCAAAACTCGATGCGAACGCTACAATTACATTTAACGACGACCCTCATCTTAGGATCACAAATGACTCAGTTCGAGCAATGCCTGAATATAAGTCGGCTTCTGAAGAGCTTGAAGAAGTCATTGAAGATTTTCACGATGTAAGGCTTGAAATACGGGCAATAGATCTAGACTCAACCAAAAGAGGTTGGGCTGTGGTTGCTCCATCACTACATAATAAACGTGTAAAGTTGCAGCTTGACCCAACTATCAAACCCTTAGACCTAAAAAACAAACTCTCAATTAATGGGCACATAACTGTTGTTTGGGGGGGAGATAAAAAGGGTAATCGTATTCCAAAACTAATCTTTTTGAGAGACATTCTCGACTGATTGTGAGGTGGTAAATACAGCTAATGCAATAAAGGGACAGCCACTTTAGCAATCTTCTAGTAACCGACACTAAATGTCCGTCTCTATCAGTCTGGTTTTGAAATCCGCCCTCTGCGCAGTGGCTTTGGTTCTTTCACTCACCATCAAACAAAAGTAACTGCCACTCGCAAATTCACTCACCAAAACCACCGCCAAATGACCTGTCTCATAGTTTAACGTCTTGTTTACAGACAGGTTATTTCGGTAAATCCATACTGAAGAAACCATTATTCACATAAGGTTTCTGACTAACATGACAATCACTTCTTCTAAACTCTTTCTATTTGGTGCGCTTATGTTCAGCAGTTTAGCGATGCCTATCGCTCAAGCGGCAGACGACATTAAGGGCGTTAATTTACTTCACACGGCGAATTGGAAGGCGGCGACAGATAACTTTGGTTCGAGCTTCAAAGCGAACAGCCCATTGGTTCAAAATGATGAAATCAATGTTGAATTCACCTTGTACAAAAAGCAGGAAGGTAAGAATTGGCCGTTTGTAGAGCTGATTTGTGCGACGGATACTGCGCTAACGGGCGTGTCTTTTGTTGAGATCACTTACCGTTCTGGCGCAGACGTTTCGGTTAAGTTTAACCAGTCTGATTTTGGTTCAAGCGGCGATGGTTCCTACGCGCACTACCAAACCGTGATCCCTGCGTCTGATGAGTGGACAACGGTAACGCTGAATGCCAATGATTTTGCCCAACCGAGCTGGGCACCTGAAAGCACGAAGAAAATTGCACTCAACCTAAGCAATGTAAAAGACATCTACCTTTCGCCAAAACTGAATTTTAAAACTGGCGAAACCAGCACCTTGAGCGTGAAAAGCCTAAGAGTGCTGTAATTTCATTTTCGACAACGCTGATTCAGTGGGTCGATCGCTCATAACCAAAAGGCCTAACCACATCACGGTGAGGCCTTTTAAGTTTTCGCTAATCGCTAATCGCTAATCGCTAATCGCTAATCGCTAATCGCTAATCGCTAATCGCTATTCGCCAATGGAAGATTCATGCTGCCGATTTGGTGGAATTGTCGACGAAATATCGGAGACGATGTTGGGAGTAGTCAAGATCACTGGGGTTGAATTGTTATGCGAATTTTGTGCAACTATTTTAATTTTGAAGCGCTCAGGGCGAGACTATTCGCTTTCCCAATTTATTGATGCTGCTACTATTAGCGCGAAAAGAGGGGCGAATTCTCCTTCGCATTTCTTTTCATCGTGCAGGCGATAAACCGTATCTTTTTCTTTAACAGGTGACACTCAACTGATGAAATTTCGCTTTCCCATCGTAATCATTGATGAAGACTTCCGCTCTGAAAATATTTCAGGGTCGGGTATCCGGGATCTTGCTGAGGCTATCAGCAATGAGGGCATGGAAGTTGTCGGTTTTACAAGTTATGGCGACTTAACGTCGTTCGCGCAGCAGGCCAGCCGCGCTTCGTGTTTTATTGTCTCGATAGACGATGAAGAGTTCGACACCAATGATGAAAATGACGTGAATATCGCGCTGACGGCGGTACGTGATTTTCTGCACGCCGTGCGCAAACGCAATCGCGACATTCCTGTGTTTCTGTATGGCGAAACGCGCACATCGCGCCACATACCCAATGACATTTTGCGCGAATTGCACGGCTTTATTCATATGTTTGAAGACACGCCTGAATTTGTAGCGCGACACATTATTCGTGAAGCCAACAAGTATTTAGATTCATTGGCTCCGCCGTTCTTCAATGCCTTGATGGATTATGCCAATGACAGTTCATATTCTTGGCACTGCCCAGGGCACTCGGGCGGTGTGGCGTTTTTGAAAAGCCCTGTCGGCCAAATGTTCCACCAATTCTTTGGTGAGAATATGCTTCGCGCTGACGTGTGTAATTCCGTCGATGAGCTTGGACAACTGCTAGATCACACCGGCCCTGTTTATGACAGTGAAGAAAATGCAGCGCGTATTTTCGGTTGTGATCACCTGTTTTTTGTTACCAATGGCACGTCGACGTCGAACAAAGTGGTGTGGCACTCGACGGTTGCCCCTGGCGACGTGGTGGTGGTCGATCGCAACTGCCATAAGTCGATCTTGCACTCCATTATTATGACCGGCGCGATTCCTGTTTTCTTAACGCCGACGCGTAACCATTACGGCATTATCGGCCCGATCCCCAAAGCCGAGTTTGCCCCAGAAGCGATTCGCAAGAAGATTGAAAAACATCCGTTTGCGAGCAAGGCTGTGAACAAAAAGCCGCGCATTTTGACCATTACACAAAGCACGTATGACGGTGTGTTGTATAACGTGGAAGAGATAAAAGGGATGCTGGGTTCAACCATTGATACCCTGCATTTTGATGAAGCGTGGTTGCCGCATGCGTCGTTCCACCATTTTTATCGCAACATGCACGCCATTGCGTCTGATCGTCCTCGTTCAGAAGATGCGCTGGTGTTCGCCACGCAATCTACCCATAAGCTGTTGGCGGGCTTGTCTCAAGCGTCGCAAATTCTGGTGCAAGACAGTCAAAACCGTAAGCTTGATACGCATCGTTTCAATGAAGCGTATTTGATGCATTCATCCACAAGCCCGCAGTACGCGATCATAGCATCGTGCGATGTGGCGGCAGCCATGATGGAACCTCCGGGTGGCACGGCATTGGTGGAAGAGTCCATTCTTGAAGCGTTAGATTTTCGTCGAGCGATGCGAAAAGTCGACGATGAGTTCGGTGAAGATTGGTGGTTCAAGGTGTGGGGGCCAGACACGTTTGAAGATGAGGGGATTGGCGAGCGTGATGATTGGGTGATCCATACCGATGACAAATGGCATGGATTTGGTCAGATTGATTCGGGCTTTAATATGCTTGATCCGATTAAAGCGACCATTATTAACCCCGGCTTGGACGTGGACGGTAAATTCGATGACATCGGTATTCCTGCGTCTATCGTCAGTAAATACTTGGCGGAGCATGGCATCATCATTGAAAAAACGGGGCTGTATTCCTTCTTCATCATGTTCACCATTGGTATTACCAAAGGCCGCTGGAACTCGATGGTGACGGAGTTGCAGCAGTTTAAAGATGATTACGATCAGAACCTGCCACTGTGGCGCGTGATGCCGGAATTCGCGGCGCGTCAGCCAAAATACAGCAAAATGGGCTTGCGTGATCTTTGTACGGATATTCATAACGTTTACAAAGAATATGATTTGGCGCGTATTACCACTGAGATGTATTTGTCTGACATTGAACCCGCGATGACGCCAGCGGATGCATGGTCGAAAATGGCGCACCGCCAGATTGAACGTGTTGCTATTGATGAGTTGGAAGGGCGCATCACCGCCATGCTGGTGACACCTTACCCTCCGGGTATTCCGCTACTTATTCCGGGTGAGCTGTTTAATAAAACCATCGTGCGCTATTTGCAGTTTGTGCGTGATTTCAATCAGCGCTTCCCTGGTTTTGAAACCGATGTACACGGCTTGGTGTGTGAAAACATCGACGGTGTTGATCACTATTTTGTGGATGCGGTAACACGCGAATAGCGGGTTGAGTGAGCTAACGCTAACGATTGAATTGCATGGTTAGTGAATACAAAAAGTGACTAAATAAAAAAGGCCCAACCACACAGTGGTTGGGCCTTTTCAATCATTTGCGCCTTGGAATTATTTACGCGTTACTCGCTGACGAGCAAGCGAAGCTCTTCGGGTATTTTACTTTTCAGTTATTTTGCTTTCCGGTTACTTCACTTTCCAGCTAATGCTTTCACCACCACGAATGGGCACCACAATGTCAGAACCAAATGGCATGGTTTCTGGCACTGTCCATTCTTCTTTCGTGAGGGTCACGGTATCGCTGTTGCGCGGTAGGCCGTAGAAGTCGGGGCCACTGAAGCTGGCGAACGCTTCTAGGTTGTCCAGTTTGCCTTCTTGCTCGAACACTTCTGCGTAAAGTTCTAGCGCGGCGTGAGCGGTGTAAGAACCGGCACAACCACACGCAGATTCTTTCGCGCCTTTGGCGTGAGGGGCAGAGTCTGTACCCAAGAAGAATTTCTTACTGCCACTGGTTGCGGCTTCTACCAAGGCTTTTTGGTGCGTGTTGCGCTTCAAAATCGGCAAGCAGTAGAAGTGCGGCTTAATGCCACCAACCAGCATGTGGTTGCGGTTATACATCAAGTGGTGCGCAGTAATGGTTGCCGCTACGTTGTCGTTGGCGTTTTTCACAAAGGTGGCTGCGTCAGCGGTGGTGATGTGTTCAAGCACAATTTTCAGTTCTGGAAAATCGTTAACGATTGGCGCTAACACGGTATCTAGGAATGCTTTCTCACGGTCGAAGATATCTACGTCATGGGTGGTGACTTCACCGTGGATAAGCAAAAGCATGCCGACTTCCTGCATGGCTTCCAATACTGGGTAGATATTACGCGCAGACGTCACACCAGAATCTGAGTTGGTGGTTGCGCCAGCAGGGTAGAGTTTTGCAGCCACAACACCCGCTTGTTTTGCTTTTTTGATTTCTTCTTGCGTTGTGTTGTCTGTCAGGTAAAGCGCCATCAGGGGCTCGAACTGTGCAGACGGCTTTTCTGCCATGATGCGATCGCGGTAGGCGATGGCCATTTCAGTGTTGGTAACAGGAGGAACCGTGTTCGGCATAATCAGCGCGCGACCATTGTAGCGGCTGATGTCTTGGACGGTATGGGTCAGAACTTCACCATCGCGTAGGTGAACGTGCCAGTCGTCAGGGCGTGTGATTGTTAGTGTGGTCATTTTTAGGCGTCCCTCCATAGAAAAATTCGGATTGGCGCCTGTCAGCAAGGAATGAGAAAAGAAAGCAAACGCTTGCGCTCAGGCGGCAGGATGATAGTAGAAAAGCGTCTGTATTTCATCTTCTTTCTGTTGAAAATGTCTTATTGGTTGTTGAGATAGTCTTAAAGTGTCTATCCCTCTAGTTCATATGATTTTTTACACAAAAGTCTCATTTATAAGGCAGTGCTTAGAAGTGAATATCCCTATCATCCGCAGGTGCACATGAGAGTGTCAATAATACATGGAGTATTCTGATGATTTTTAAGGTTCGTTGTTCATCCTCAAGCTCAAGCTCAAGCTCAAGCTCAAGCTCAAGCTCAAGCTCATCCTCATTCTTTCTTCTTCCCGTCTTTATTTCTGCGATAGGTCTGCCTTTTCTTTCGGTCGCGGCCCCTATTACTGAAACGGCCAGGGTGGGCGGTTCCGGTGGTGAGCCATACCTCGTTGATTGCTCTGAAAACGCGGTTTTGGTCGGCATTAGTGGTCGTTCAGGGAATGTTATCGATCAGCTTAGGGCGGTATGTGTTTCTGTTGATGGCCAGGGCAACTGGCAGGGAACGCCGGAAACGTATGGAGAACAAGCTGGTGGAAACGGCGGAGGTGCGTTTGATTTAATCTGTCCTAGTGGTAGCGCCATCTCGGGAATCAATGCTTATTCGTCAACTGAGTGGGATATTGGGGTTGTCGGAAAACTGTCAGTGCACTGTAAAGCACTTTCAGGTGCCACTTCAGTTTCTGGCGTGCAGAGCACCATCGGAACAGCTGGCCAACAAGGCCTTGATTTCATGGATTTGTCCTGTGCAGATGGGAAAGCAGCGCAAGGTATAACGGGTCGTTCAGGCTCGCTGATTGATCAAGTTGCTCTGCGATGCAACACAGCGTCAAACCTTGGTAAAGCTGTGATCACTGAAACCGCTGAAGTAGGTACTTTTGGTGGTGCGCCGTTTAGCTATCAATGCGAGGACGGAAAAGTGTTGGCCGGTGTCTTTGGCGGGGGGGGCTCCATCATCGATGGGATTGGCGCTATCTGCGTTGAGGTTAATGAGACCGGCAGTTGGATTGATGCACCAGTACGTTCAGAGAAAGCTGGCGGGGCGGGTGGCGACGAATTTGAGCTACTGTGTCCGCAAGACCAAGCCGTATCACGTTTAGATGTTTCTGATGGCCAACATAACGGCGCGACACTTGTTGGAAAAGTCAGTGCATTTTGCCAACCATTGCTTTCTCGCGTGAGTTTGTCAGGAGGAAACGAGGGGAATTATGGTGTTACTGGGTTGTCAGGTGAGCCTGCGAAGAATCTGAGTTGTGGCAATATGGCAGCCACAGGCATTACTGGTCGTGCGAGTGGGTATATTGACCGCTTGGGCGTGACGTGTTACGCCAACCCTAAAAATGCAGGAAGTTGGAGTGAAGTTCATGATTGGCCATTAATTGGTATTCACTCGGTGTTGACGGCGGCAGGCAAAGTGATGACCTTTGGTACTAATGATCAAGGCATTCAGGGCGCTCAGTATTACTACGACGTATGGAACCCAGAACAAGGAATGGGTGCCGATTCGCACCTAACCCTAGAGAATACAATGCAAGTCGACTCTTTTTGTAGTGCGCCTGTTGTTATCCCAGACTCAGCAGAAATCCTGATTTCGGGTGGTGATGCGCGCTATGGGCAGGGTCAGAATAAGGGCATTGTTGATGCGGTCGTATTCAATGAAGTTGACAATTCCCTCTCTAAAACGGGAGACATGAACGCCGCGCGTTGGTATCCAACGGCAACAACACTGCCAAGTGGTGATATTTTGCTGGTGGGCGGTATTGATGGGGCTGCTGTTCCCAGCTGGACACCGGAAATTTATTCCGTAGAAGCGAAGCAGTGGCGCTCTTTGATTGGAGCTATAAGCTATGAAGCGTTTGGTAGTGATGAAGGGCGTTGGTGGTATCCAAGACAGTGGGTTGCTCAAAACGGTAAAGTCTTTGGTGTGTCAGGTTCTATGATGTATTACGTGGATACTGAAGGGAATGGCGCCGTTGAAAATGCCGGACTGCTTAATGGTGACGTTAAAAACTTCTATTCAACCGCGGTAATGTATCGTCCCGGTCTCATTTTGCAAATGGGCGGTCCAAGCCAAACTGGCGCCATCATCATTGATATCCGCAATGGTGCGCCTGTTGTTTCAGAAACCAACGACATGCATCACAGCCGTTTTGCCTGGGCGAACTCGACGGTTTTGCCGGATGGCACCGTACTTGTAACGGGGGGATCAGCACAGGACAATGCGTTGGTTGAAGAGGCGTATACCGCCGAAATCTGGGATCCTGAAACGGGTCAATGGACGACTGCGGCGAAAGCCAGTTTGGCAAGGCTCTATCACTCCACATCGCTATTGTTGGCCGATGGCAGAGTACTGATTGCGGGCGGCGGTGCACCCGGGCCATTGACCAATACCAATGTAGAAATCTATTCTCCGGGTTACTTGTTGACCGAGTCGGGTGAGCCTAGAGTTAGGCCAACGATCTCAGAAGTGCCGGCCTCTTTACCAGCCAATGGCGCAATCAGTTTTTCCTCAAATCAAGATATCTCGCGTCTGACGCTTGTCAGAACCGGCGCGGTGACGCACTCCTTCAATATGGAACAGCGTTTTTATGATTTGGCGTTTACACACTCGAATGGTCATGTAAGTACTACGCTCACCGCTGACCGGAATTATTTACCTCCTGGCCATTACATCCTTTACGCATTTAACGATGAGGGTACGCCTTCTGTAGGTCAGATTATTCAAGTGAAATCTGACAATACATAAGGATAAAACCCGTCGTTATTCGGCGGGGTGGTGGTGCATCGAGTCAATGTGAATCATATGAAGTGATGATAAGCATGACTGGAAGCGTTGGATCAACACTTGATTATGTAGTAGTCCAATGCACAAAGGTTGATGGCAAGGGTAACTGGCAGGGACAACCAAGAACGGTATCTAGTTGTCCCTGCCGATTAAGGAGTGATGATGAAACGAATGATTACGATTGCGCTGATTTCAGCGTTGCTGATACCGTTTTCTTTGCATGGAGCGGCGTTTGATCCTCTCAAAGAGATGCCAAAGGCTATTGACCCTTTGGTTTTCTCTGAGCGGTTGGCTGCGATCAGCTTTACTGATCAAACTGGTGAAGCGGTATCGATAGGTGATTTTCGTGGGCAGATAGTCCTGATTAACTTCATGTATACCACCTGTGGGACGGTATGTCCGATGCAGACGCAATACATGAAATCCATTCATCAGGAAATGCCAGAGGAGATCAGACGTGATTTTGTTATGTTGTCTGTCTCTTTACTTCCTGAGGAAGAGACGCCAAACGTGCTTTCTGATTACACACGGAAAATGAACATTGATTCAGAGAATTGGCGCTTTCTGACGGGACTGCCGTCTGTTGTGACCAAAGCAGCAGAAATGTTTGGTATTAAGACTCAGCGCAGCGAAAACAACGTACTGGAGCACACGGCAACCTTCTTCTTGTTAGACGGCAATGGTGTGATTATTCAGCGATACGCAAATCAAGTTGCTGCTATTCAAAGAATCACTTCAGACGTTATGGCGCTGCATGAGCTAAATATCGCTAACTCAGCGGGACTGAGTGCCAAGGCGGCATCATTTTCTAGCGCAACAAACTAAAGAGAAGCAACAGGAAACCAACAGACGCTGAAATCTATGGCGGAAGAACGCAATGATGATGGCAGCACATATCGGTCTTGGCGCGAAGTGATTTATGCCGCGATTAACGATACACCTATATAGATACACCTACATAGATACGCCTATATAGACAGAGCCATTTAGTTCGAAACCAACAAGTTTGAGAACATCAATGGATTTGATATCAATGCAGATGGTTTTTGTGAATGGCGATCTTTCGACTGATGACGTTCATAACATTGTCGCTATCTTGTGGGCGTGAAACATATCACCTAGTACAAATACACCGCACCGGATTTATCTTCAAAGCCAGAATCTGTTGTCTCAGAACCATCAAAAATGAGGCCTGTGGCTCCGTTCTCTTCTCCTGAAGCGCCGACAACCAATGTGGAGGCGTCACTATTCAAGGCGAGACTTGACCCAAAGTCATCACTTTCGCTTGTATTAGACGCTTTGAAATACGCAGATTGAGACCAAACCCCTCCTGATTTTTTGTACATATACACCGCACCAGAATAGGTTGCGGTAGCACTGTATGTTGTTTCTGATCCATCAGTTGTGATACCCGTCGCTTCGCTGTCTTCACTGTAAGCACCCACCACCACGGTTAAGCCATCGGAACTGACATCAACACTATGGCCAAAGTAGTCAGCTTCATTGGTATTTGAGGCTTTTAAGTAAGCGGTTTGGCTCCAACTTCCTCCATTGTTTTCAAAAAGGTAGGCGGCACCAGAATCGACGGCCGTGCCAGTATCTGTGGTTTCTGAACCATCGAGGATGACGCCTGTCGCTCCGTTGTCTTCAAAGGCGGCGCCGACGGCTAAAACAGTACCATCCTCGTTCAATGCCACACTTGTTCCAAAATCATCAATAGAGCCAGTATTGGATGCTTTTACGTACGCAATTTGGCTCCAACCGCTGGTGTTCTTGAAAAGGTAGACAGCACCAGAGCTAAACGCTGTTCCGGTATCTGTGGTTTCTGAGTTGTCAGTGATCACACCGGTTGCGTCATTATCTTCATCCATCGCGCCTACCGCTAAGGTGCTGCCATCACCGCTTAACGCAACGGAATCGCCGAAGCCATCACCTGCGCCGGTGTTGGATGCTTTGACATACGCGACTTGGCTCCAAGTTGTTCCACTTTTCTCAAAAAGATAAACGGCACCGGAATTGGAAGCGGTGCCAGAATCCGTGACTTCAGAACCGTTGGTGATGACCCCTGTTACACCGTTGTCTTCTCTGACTGCACCTACCGCGAGTACAGTGCCATCGGTATTCACCGCCAGACTATGACCAAACTGATCATCATCACCTGTATTGGACCCCTTGACGTAAGCCGTTTGAGTCCACACATTGCCGTTTCGGGTAAACAGATAAACAGCACCCGCGTTTGAAGCCGTGCCTACGTCTGACGTTTCTGAGCCGTTAGTAATGATCCCTTGCGCACTGTTATCTTCATATTTTGCGCCTACCGCTAAGGTTAACCCATCACCACTGAGCGCGATTTTTCCACCGAAGTTGTCATCAGCACCCGTATTGGATGCCTTAATGTAGGCTGTTTGCGACCAGACGCCGTTCGTTTTTTGAAAAATGTATACGGCACCAGAATCGTTGGCCGTGCCAGTATCTGTGGTTTCTGAGTTATCAGAAAATATGCCTGACGCGCCGTTATCTTCCCTGTAAGCGCTAACGGCAAGTAGGGTTCCATCATCACTAATGGCGACCGATTCGCCAAAGCGATCCAGCGTCTCTGTATTCGACGCTTTAAAATAGCCGATCATCCCTGTAATCACAGATGGGTCAGGTGCCGACTCGCTCGATGACATGACATTTGTTCCGTTCGACGCCAGCATGAAGTAATCCTTCCCCAAGGCTTCAGCGACACTTTCTATTTCGATAGTCGTCGTTAAAACGTCTGTGACTGAGGCACCGAGCGCTTGGCAGTTGTTGTCTTCATTTGTGTCTTTTTGACAGACGGAATAGGTGATTCCCGCCTCATTTGACGCCGCTGTCCAAGTAAATTGAAGTTGTTTGGGGCCTGATGTTCCCGCATTGATACTGGTTAAATTGAATGACGAGAGTGAAGGCGGGCTATCTTCGTTGCTGTCTGAGTCTGCAACAGCGCCTGTGAGCGAGGGATCATCGCAACAGCCAGTGAGAAGCAGGAACATTAGAAAAGGAAAAAATGGCAATTTGCTTTGCGTCATACTGCATATTTCTCAACATTGAAACATATGCTAATGATAGTTCTAAATTTCCAGTCTGTTCACGCTTGCTAAATAGGGTCAGTCTCACTTTGGTCAAAATTTTTGCGAGAGTCGTGCCTTGAGGATGTTGCCGCGCCTTTGTGGATGTTGTCTCACCTTTGTGGATGTTATAGATAGAACTAGCCTTACAGCGTGTTCCATTTCGACACCTATTTGACTCTGAACAAACAATGTTCTGCATTGCCAATTTTGAAGCTAGCTGATTCGGAGAGCTTGAGTTGGTTTAGTTCGTCAATCATGTAGTCATCGTAGTCATGGCGCTTCATCCATTGCATGGGTTCTGAGAAACTGTCTTCGCTCACCACAAACGATTCATTCTTCAACGTGCTTTCTCGCACGTTTACAATCCACATTCTTTGTTGAAATTCACTGGTACGGTGAAGCTTACCAATCAGGTTTTTGTTTAACTGCTTAAAAAAATGCGTCACCTTCATTGGTCTTATTCTCCCAGCCAAACATGTTTTTTATTAAGTATTTAGCGCCGTCGACACTGTTTTAATACACGGCGTTAGCTTGATGTTTTGACAGAGTAATCTGTGTTGATGCCGTTTTAAACCTTAATCCGTCCAAAGAAGGAGAAATGCGGCACTCATCTATTCAACCGTTTGATTAAAACGGGTAGCTACAAGATGCCTTTAGGTTTGATCCCTGAGATAAGTGATTAGGTGATGTCTATGCAGTATTTTAGCGATCAACGCCGAGACTATTACTGCTTTCATCTTTTCTTCTCTGCTTGTTAATTTAGGCAAATATTATTGCCCGGTGTCTGAATTCTTCGCTAGATAAAAAATACTGTCTATCTGAACGCGCCTTGTCGTTGTCTCTAAACGCTGGTTGGTTACTGAGGCTTATATATTTTGCTATCGTTAGCCGATGAACGGTAATCCATAGCTTTCGAAAGGTTTTTCTTCATTGATTTGGTTGGTGATTGCCATCTCGACTCATCGCAAGAAGGTGAGCAGCTCTAGGTGTATGTATTGATTTGTATTCTTTGATCTAACAGGCGAAACCCCTCAACCCCTAAGATGTGATGGCCCTAAGATGTGATGGCATTGAAGGGAGTTGAATTTAAGATCATGAAATACACCCAAACAAACGCAAGCGGCTTGTTCAACGAGAGTTTGTTTGGGTGTCAAGCGTGGCGCTGGTTTGAAAGCATAGTCGCTCTACGTTGAAAATCAGCAACAAAGAATGGTGGTCAGCAAAACTCGCCCTTTGGAGGCCTCTCATCTTGGGGTTGCTTGGGTATATATGGGTTTAATACACATGGATATGAATAGTATCTGTGGTGTCAGATAGATATCTGCTTGGCTCATACTTTTCTGCTCGTATTTCATCAAGCAAGTTCAATATTGAGAATACTTTCTCATTATGTACTCATCCTTTGTTGTGAATATTGCCTAGTTGTCATATCAGCCAAAGGATAAGCGATCATTTTACTGTTAATGTTATCAACAGTGAGTTATCGAAATAGTTACAAAAGATTCAGGTAAGGAACGTTGGATTTTCATCTATTAAGGAAGGACACCTTTATGAAGTATGCTCGTATTGCAATGCTTGTCGCGGCGACTACATTAACCTCTGCCGCTGCTTATGCAGAATGTTATGGCAACGTTTATTCAATGAATGCAGGCAGAGGGCATGTGGGTGCGCTTCTAGACGTTCAAGAAAGCAAGGAAATGGGTTCTCAATATTTTCTCGATGCTTCAGAGCGCATGCTTCTTGATTCGAAAGCACTATTTAGCGCCTCTTCAATGGCATACGATGCTAACTCCGACCGAATTTACTATGCAAGCGTTCCAGCACCTGTTACTTACCATGTGGAGGGTGTCGAATCAGTATTTACCGAAGAAGAGTTAAAAGCACTGGATTTTCAGGCAAGCACGAGCACTAAGTTTCAGCTAGCTTACTTTGATGTGGCAAGTGGTACGCATCATTTGGCGGCAGATACCAAGTATCAAATTTTGCGCATGGCGTTTGACCCTGCCACTGGTGTGCTCTACGCGTCAGATGCTAATCGCCTTTTCACGGTTGATACTGTGTCTGGTGAGATGGTTCAAGTTGCATTATTTCCAATGAACGTTCGACTAGGTGGGTATACAAACTGGGGTGATTTTGAGTTTGTGGATGGTGAGCTGTTGTTTGTGACCAACACGCGCACTTTCGTTGTAAACACTGAAACGGCAGATCTGACGCTGCTTGCTTTCCATAATTTGGACTTTGTCGCTGGCGTAACGAAAGATCAAAATAACCAATTACTTGTGACGACTAAAAACCAAAATGTGTCGGGCAATGTGAACACGAACCGAATTTGGCGTTTAAAGCCTTCTACGGGTGAAATTGTTTCTGTTGGTATCTTCCCAGCGCGAATTAGCGCAATGGCGACGGTGACATCTGAAACGCATACTTGTTATGACACTACCGTGTTTGTTAGCGATGCTAAAACCGAATTGTCTGGCCTGACGGCAAGTTCGACAGCGGTGAGTGAAGGCTTTACGGCAGACTTTACGGTTTCATTTGCTAAAGAGACCGTTGGTACGAGTAACACTATTAATTTGGCTTTGGTCAGTGGCTCTGCGCATTTGAACAGTGATTACAAAAACGCGGTAACGTTAACGTTCTCTGACAACTCAACAGCAAGTGCGACGTTGTCTGCGACGGGAACTGAAATTGCGCTTCCGTCAGGTGTGGATTCATTCAAGATCTCCGTTTCTACTGTGAATGACAGCACATTTGAACAAAACGAGAACTTTTCGGTTCAAGCATGGCTGGAAGATGATAAGAGCGATCTGAAATCGGCGAGTGTGACAATCCGTGATAACGATGTTGATGTGGATGGCTTGCTTACTGATGCAGCCTCAAAGGGGGAAGTGACTTGGCATGGTATTAACATTATTTACTTCTCTTTAGATAAAAACATTGAAGGTATTCATGCCAGTTTAGGTGGTACCATTCCAAGGGGAACAACTCTTGAGTTCTATCTTGATGGCACGAAGTTAAACAGTTTCACAATCAATGGTAGCGGCAAATACTATGAGCGTGGTCCCAATGATATGCGTCGTATGCAATTCGGTCAGGTTGTTTCAGCACGTCTAGTCGGCACAAACGGAAAGACATATTACGTAAAAGGCGGCATTAGTCTCGTCGGCGTGAGCATCTTGGGTGGCAAAAGCGTTCCAGTTGACTGTTCTAACGGCTGTAACTAATTCTGATTGATTAACACTGAGCGTGAACCAGATAGCTGCAAGCTCGGTGTTAGTATTCAGTAAACAAAAAGGGGCGTTCGCCCCTTTTATTATGTTTGTCGTCTTGATTCAGAGGTTCACTTAGTCGTCTTCTCTTTCAATCTCACGCGCAACATAATCACCGCTGATGATCACGCCTTCTACTTCTAGACGTTCACCATCAAGAGTATCTATGGTTAGGCCGTCGTCAAAGCGAGTTTGAGCATCGATGTAGATAGTTTGTTCTTTACCTTTGATCTTGATAACGAATGTTTCGTCATCGACGTTCACGCTTGATGCAGTGCCTTCGGTTTCAAATTCAAACGCATCCCAATCAAAGTCAAAATCAACGTCGTCTTCAAATTCGATTTCTTTGGCAATCAGCTTGTCGCCTTTTTTGATGTAATCGACTTCCACTTCAGCGCCGATGCGTAGAGAGGATTTGTCGCCATCGTCGTATTTGGTCGATGGGTGAATATCAAAGGTGCCGCGATAGTTCACTTCAAACGCGCTCTTATCTATCGCTACCCAAGTGACAATACCTTCAATCTCGCCGTCGCCATGGACGTCGTTGTAGTTTTTGAGTTTGATCTTTTCGGCGGTCAATACGCCGTTATCTTCGTTGTAACCACCAATCACCTCAACCCAGGTGCCATTGCGCAGTTTCTTTGGGTTGTTGACTAAGTTTTCATCAAACAACACGGTTAGCGATTTGCCAATTTTAAAAGTGCCGTTGTTGAAATCAATGGATGAAATGCGGCCTTCTGCTTCCGCCAACCCGTCTTGATCAAAGTCGAAGCTAATCACTGACAAGACTTTGTAGCTGTTGTTGGCGCTTGGGAGTGAAGAGACCATCACCCAATCACCGTTTTGAATGCTTGGTGAAAGGGCAGCAAAGCTTAACTCAATGCCATTAATGGTAAACGTGCCTGCAGGTTCGCCGATTTTTTCAATACGACCGGTAAACGTCGGTTCAAGCTCAATGTGCGCGCCTGTTTGTGCGCGTGAAGCTGTGTTTGCATTCACCATTAAGTTGGTTTCAAGGTGCTCAGGGGCAATATTGATACCACGGTACTGGACGCTTTCTACTTGATACTGATGCCCGTTGACGGTCACGGTATTTCCGGAAATCTGCTCGATCTTGCCTTCAACCGACATTGGTGTTGCTGGCTGAGTTGTTGTGTTACCGCCATCGCTACCGCCACCACAGGCAGTCAGAGTCAGGGTTAGCAGGGGAATCATTGCGTATCGTTTCATTCAAAAGTCCCTAAAAGACAAAGTGCTTAATTTTCGGCGCGGAATCTATCACAGCATTTGTGCGTGAAAATCAGGGCGAATGTCAGCGTTTTGTCAGATGTGACATTGGTTCAAGTTACTTGGCGCTATAAGTGCTTGATTGCGTAGAAAAGAAGCGTTTATTGAGTGGGGGGATGCAAATCTCATCGCATTTTCTGCTTTCTGTCTCTTATCTGAATATGTGATTCATGGATGATACGCATGTGCATTCAGGGTGTTCACGCACTGGAGTCATCCCGCTGCTGGTGTAAGACTCTTACTATCAAATCAGTAGTCAGTGATGTGACACGTGCTTCGCACAGCGCCAACATGTGATCTGCGAACTTACGTTATTTCGTCGCAAGGGGTAGTGGTTTGATGGAAATAGTCGGGCGGAAAGAGAGCGGCAGATGAAAGTCCAACACTACCTTAAATCCTATGATGAGTTTTTCGACACGATTGACACCCAACTTGTGGATGGCATGTATGTGATTGAGCGCAGGCGTCCGCGTGAACGCAGGCACAACCGTGTGAAGTTTCAAGGGTACGACCGCCGCAACAGTGCGGATCGTCGAGACAACAATATTATTGATGAGTATATTTGAGTCCTAAAAAGGACTGCAGAAGTGGCTTGCGATAAATGTGCAATGAATGTGTGAAATGAATGTGCGCGATGAATGCATGCTGGTGAATGAATAAAAACGGTGCCCAACGGCACCGTTTTTCGTTTCAGCTATTGGGTTTGATTTGTTGAAAGCAAGTTTAGCGCTATCACTGCACCCACTTGTTCGCCTCAAGGGCAAAGTTTTCTAACACTTGAATGTTTTGATTCAGCTGAGTTTGCAGTCTGTCTTTGAACAGCGGGGTTAGGGTGTCTAAGCGGTCAAACTTGGTGTGCCAAATCTTACCCCAGTGTTCTTCTTCTTCGCGGTTACATGCACTGAGCTTTTTGTCATCAAAACAATTCCACAGCGCTTCATTCGTGGTTTGCGAATATCCGTCATTCCCTTCTTCACCATCTATGGCAAAGTTTGTGGCTTCAAGGTATCCAATGGGAATGCCGCTGCACGCAAACGGCGCATGATCTGACCAATTGCCTGTTTCGCCTTCAGGGTAGCCTTCAAAAGTGGGGTGAAGTTTGTGGCCGTTTTCTTTGTAGAGTCGGTCAGAAACCGCTTTCAAGCCTGATCGAACAGATGTGTCGCCTGAGTAATTGGCGTTCTCGACGTAGTCACATTTGTACGGTGTGGAATGGGCGCTGTGCACATATAGGTTGTCACCACCAATAATGGTGTCGAGGTTAACCATGCCAACCACATTATCCAGAGCACCTTTTTGGTTTACGTAGTATTTAGAACCATTCAGACCAAATTCTTCTGCACCAAAGGCGATAAGGCGAACCGTGTAGGGAAGCGTTTTTCCTTTCAAGTCTTTGGCCATCGCCAGCAACGCAACCACACCGGATCCGTTGTCAGTCGCGCCGAGTGAGCCTTTTTCATCCCCTTTGGTGTCGTAATGTGCGCCTATAACCAGCACTTTGTCTGATTGGCCAGGGATATCTACCATCACGTTTTCAGAGGTGAGTTGTTTACCATCAAGCTCAAACGTAAACGGCTGAGTGATGACGTCATAGCCCGATTTTTTCCATTGCTCTGAAATCCAATCCGCTGTCCGTTTTTCGTCAGGCGTGCCAACACGTCTCGCGCCAATGCCATTGGTTTCATCGGTTAACGCGACGAGTTGCTCCCAAGCGTAGTCGTTTGCAAACGCTGCGCTTGAGACAAAGGCGCTACTTGAGAGGAGAAGTGTGCTGTAAAGGGCGGTTGTGATCGTATTTTTCATTATGATTTCCGTATCTGTGATTATTTGTCGTGTTTCGATTTTAGTGGAGCACAGATTTGTCGAATTTCCTTGAACATGAAGCACAGAAATCCGTCAAGGATAACGTTTAAAGCCTTATTCTTACAGGCATGACGCTTTGTCCCATAAGTGGAGTGTGTTGAGTCAGTTGCACTTACATTTTCGATATTTTTCGCATTTTCGCTGTTTCAGCGCCAAATGTTGGCCATGATTTTTTCACGGAAGTAAGGTGATATTAACGCAAAAATAATCCTTATCTTTAGTGTGAGCGTAATGATTATTTAAACGCAAAAAAGACGTTCAAGATGATAGAAAATAGAGGGGATCGGCCATGAAGAAAACACTCAGAGCGCTCACTAAGCTCGACAATATAGACACCTTGGTGATCCACTCGCTTGATCTGTGTTTGTATCAGGCTTCTGTGATGATTGGTGATGACGAGTTCATGGTGACGGATGACATCGGCAATTTGATCCGCGCCCACTCTCTGTTAGCGATCCAAAAGCAGTGCCAGAATATAAAAGCCAAAACGCAAATGATGCGCCAAGAAAGTGCTTACGACGAAATGGTAGGTGGCCCTGAGAAAGGCGAAGGAAACCGATTGGAGGTGCTGATTAGCGATAACAAATTGTATTAATTATTGCATAAATTAGGATGAAACAAACCCCAGTATCAAAACTGCCTCACCCGACATGAGACGTGCCTGATAGGCTTAAGTGCGAGTCACTGACAAGACGCTTCATCCTGCTTCTTGATGTCACTCAGAAGTCATTCATTGCAGGGAGAGTGCCATGCTAGACCACGGGGTTCGTAAGTACGTCAGCGATAAATTAGCGTCAATGGGGGTCGACAACGATCCCTACGGTACGGAACCTACCATCGTCTTCATTTTGGCTGCCATTGGTGTCGCCGTTGTTAGCTATTTGATTGTACATCGCGTCATTGTCCGTTCTGTGAATTTTGCTATTAGCAAAAACAAAACGTCTTGGGGGAATAGCCTGACCCACCATGAAGTGTTGGAAAAAATCGCGATGCTCGTTCCCATCATGATCCTCGATCTGCTTATTCCGCCAATTCTTGCTCATGAACCTGTACTGGAAACACTATCTGACCGTTTTCTCGGTGTATCGGTGTTGGTGATGTTTATCTGGATGATGTTTGCCCTGCTCGATGCACTTAACGAAATTGCCGATAACAAGGGCGTCACACGTCGGATGCCAATCAAGAGCTTTGTTCAACTGATAAAGCTGTTCACTTTTATTGTCGGTATTGTGGTGTCCATCTCCATTCTGGCGAATGAATCTCCCGTTATTTTTCTAAGTGGTTTAGGCGTGGCGACGGGTTTGGTGATGTTGGTGTTCAAAGACACCATATTAGGATTTGTCGCAGGTATCCAGCTTGCGGCTAACCGCATGGTCAGCCTCAACGACTGGATTGAGATGAGTGATTATGGGGCGAATGGTTCAGTAGAAGAGGTTTCACTCACCACAGTCAAAGTGCGAAACTTTGACAACACAGTCACCATGTTGCCTGCGTATGCGCTGGTGCAAAATGCGTTCATCAACTGGCAGGGTATGTCTGATTCCGGCGGGCGACGTATTATGCGGTCAGTGAAGATTGACCTGACGTCGATTCGGTTCATGACTGAAGAAGAAATAGAATCGCTGAAAGAAATACGGATTCTTCGCGAGTTTCTCTTTGAAAAATCGCGAGAAATTAAAGAATTCAACGAAAACTTTGATGATGTTCCTCACGTGGCTAACCTTCGTCAAATGACAAACATTGGTGTGTTTCGCGCTTACCTCACGACGTATCTCCGCTCCCACAAAGATATCCACCATTACATGCTTTTCATGGTGCGCCAGCTTGAACCAACCGCAGAAGGCTTACCACTCCAAATCTATGCCTTTACCAACAACACGGATTGGGTGTTTTACGAAGGTGTTCAAGCCGATATATTTGATCACATTTACGCCATTATGCCGCTGTTTGGATTAAGACCATTTCAAGCTTTTGGTGGGAATGATGCAACAAGGATTGGCATGAAAGAGTAGTGTTTTTTATCGGTAAGCGAAGAATATTGTGACTGAAAAGATAGAAGTGAAGAGCTGTCGGGCAAAGACGAATTCGTCTCATCGTAGGGTACGCCCGACAGCATGTTCGATAGGTTGAATATACCGAGTAACCCACTGAAATAATGAGACATTCATCTACATTCCTGCTGTCAGTAATCGTTGTGATTTATCTTTTTGCACTGCGCTGGTAATTCTGAATTTTATTATTGACCAATTGGTTAGTATGTTGTTTGTCGCGGTCGAGCTGCCTATTCAGGTTACTTTTCTCATATCCTGCATTTATTTTCCCTCATCAAAGGTGTTAATCCGCATTTTCATTCATCACATTGTCTTAATTTGCAGACAGGGATTCTGTGTATTTTTACAAATTTTGCGACAACCTGTATTGCCAAAATATGAAACTCTTTATTTGTTGGCTTCGTGCTCTTAAGCATGAAAGAACCAGAAGCAAATGGTGCTTCGATTCACAAGATAGCGTTCAAGAAAAGCGCGAGCGCCTGATGGTGAATCAAAACACTGAGAAGTTAATTGCTCAGAAAGGGACAATCATGGGTTTCTATAAAAGTAAAATTGCAACGTCGGTTATTCTCTCTTTAATGCTGTCCGCCTGTGGTGGAGGA
Source organism: Enterovibrio litoreus (assembly GCF_045679545.1). Lineage (NCBI taxonomy): Bacteria > Pseudomonadati > Pseudomonadota > Gammaproteobacteria > Vibrionales > Vibrionaceae > Enterovibrio > Enterovibrio litoreus. The sequence goes on along the minus strand of NZ_CP166195.1, from coordinate 79,137 downwards.
GGAGGCGGTAGTGATTCGGCAACAGGCGGAGGCTCTGGAAGTTCTCCTGGTGTTGATGATGGGTCAAGCTCAGGTGGCAGTGATTCTTCGTCATCGACATACACCAAGATTGCGTTTGATTTACGTAACGCGTCGACATTAGTGACAACGGAGAAAGCCTTTTCTCAAAGCGCATTGCGAGCAACAATGTCTAGCGCTAGCAATCAGCAGGACACTTTGCCATCGATTGAATTTCGTGACTTCAATTGGTCTTCGGCGAAAAAATCACTAAGCTCGGGCTCAGGTAACACTAACTTATTTGCATTGGGAGACGATGGTGCGCTATTACCCGTAGTCACTTCCGATTTTGATACCAATTTCTCGTTTACAGTCAAGAGCCCCGACGGCAAGTACATTTATGCTGCGTTGGATTGGTTGAATAAATACGACAGCTATTCTCTGGTTCTAGAAGAAAACTGCGCCATCTTTAAAATTACTCTTGCAGACAATGGTGTGAGCTGTCTGCTACCTGGTCATTTTGCAGAAGCGCCTTGGGGTACATGGCTGAAAGAAGTCAACGATGGCCGATACAAGCCGATTCAGTTTGATAGCCAAGGTAATGTTTACTTTTTAAGCCAAGCATTCACCGTGACGACAAAAAATGAAGGCACAGATTATGAATACAAATCGCTAGATTACTCATATTTTACGAATGCAAAATTGACTAAAATTGATGCTGTGAGCGGTAACGCAGTCACCATAACTTCTGATGCTGATGAAGTGAATAGCTTCATAGTGACGCAAGATGATGCTTTGGTGTATCGCTCCGATACGCTGAATATGATCCCTAATGTTTTGGCGACATCCCTGAGCACGGTCACGTTAACGGATGGTTTGTACTGGAGTGATGGTTTCTACTCTTTGGATGACAACGGTACTGTTATCTACCGTGATAATTTAACGGCAAATGACGATATTAGTATCGCTCGTGCGAGCGAAGAATTTGAAGGTGGCGTCAAGAAACGAACCATCAAAAGTTATCGTCCAGACAGTTTGAGTTGGTCTAACCGGGTGGTTATTGGTGATGATGGCTATGTTTACAGCATGTATGTAACGTATGAAGACGACTCTGAAGGCGATTTTAGCAGATATGAAAAAATGCAGCGTATTTTACCTTACGCTGCGGGTGAAATTCTCTCGGTAAAAGTACCAGACTATTACTATTGGAAAACACCTATTCATGTCTCCAAGGGGAATGCGTTTTACGTCGAAGAACAGACACACTCTGCTTATGGTCAATATGATGTAGTGGGCGTTCAGCCGCTCTCAGGTGAGTCACCAACCCTTTTGTTTGGTGATGCGCTTACTGAGCTTAGGTTGAGTATTGAAGCGTGGAAACTAAGTGGTAACACACTCCACTTTACCGGCGTAAACAATGCTAAATCCACCATGGTGACAGGTCAAATCGACATTGAGGCATTGTCTGAAGGACGACCGGAATCGGAATACTTAACGCTAAATAATACAGCATCAGTTTATGACGATTCTCTTGAAATTCGAGACCTCCAACTATTGCGTGATGAAGAACAGCGCGTAAATGTCGGATCGCCGAAAGTGGTAAATCACATTCAGCCTCAAGAAGAGGTTTACGCAAGTACGATCGAATTCAATCACTGGATGGACATAGAAAGCGTTTCAAACAATTTAAGCGTGACCGAGCACGACGGGCTCGGTGGATATGTGGATGACGTAGATGTGATGCCAATCTGGCTTGGTAAGGTTGTACACCTAATTTATGACACGTCGGGCGGTTCAAGCAGCATCACCAATCAACCCTTGAAATTCAGCACAGATTATCAAATCGCTTTGGGTGGTTCAGGGACAAACCTTGAAGGTGTACCATTGTCACTGGCACAAAGTGATGCAGAAAGGACATTCAATTGGTCTACGCGAATTGGGGAAGGCTTAACTGTTGTCGATGCTGATCAAGATAATTACAGCTTCACTACGGGTAAGGCCATCAATGTGTTTGGCAAAAATGTGAAAATTCCACTTATTGAACGTGAGCGCACTTTCGATCACAAGCTGTCTTTGGTTACGGCGTATAACGAAGATTGGGAGTTGGCATTCCATACATCTTCTAGCGAGTGGAAGGGCTACATTAAATTCGATTATTTGGCGATCACTGGCTCATTACACATCTTGAAAGAGAGTGATAATTTTAGTGGTGATCGTGACTGGCTATACGAAGATCCGAAAGTCATTGGTTCTGTAGTGAAAATGGATGCTGATCTTGTTGAAAGCAACGGCAAGATTGTCTTTAGCCTGAAAATAACTGATGAACTCGGTAATACGTATGACGTATCACGAGAAATCGACCATTTAAATGAAGATTACTCTCTGACGTATACGTTTGACGACAACGGTTTTGGCGCAGAATATCGCAGTATTCTCGACAACATACTGCTTACCAATTCGGACGGCAGCACCACGTACATCGATGAAAACTTTGATGACTTACCGTTAGGAAGTGGCAGTTATGTCGGTGGTATTGGCGTAGTCGAGTTACTGAACGAGTAAACGTTAATCCAGTGCTGACAATGATGTTTGAAATCCTCGATTCATCGGGGATTTTTTTCGTCACCTATCATGTCAACGTTATTATTAGGGTTTCGGAGTGTTGAAGAGGATAGCGTATCAATATTAGAAACATTACTTGGCAAGAGGCCATCCCTATTCGGCATGAAGTGCTTTGGCCTGACAAGCCACCCGTGTTTTGTGAATTAGACGGTGATGAAACGGCCTTGCATTTGGGCGCGTTCATAAAAGGGCAGCTTGTTTGTGTCGCGTCAGTGTTCTTTGATGGCAGCCGTGCGCGGTTGAGAAAGTTTGCCACGCTGCAAAGCTATCAAGGGCAGGGTATCGGTGCTGAAGTGCTTTCTACGCTGCTAAGTGGAAACGTGCTCAAAAACCAAGGCGCTGAGGTGTTTTGGTGCGATGCGCGTGAATCTGCCATGCGGTTGTATCAACGCTTTGGTATGTCGCCAGAAGGCGAGCGTTTTTACAAAGGTGATATCCCTTACTTCAAAATGAGTGTTCGGCTGGAGCATTGATGCGCTCGCTAAAGTAAGTGCCAGTGAAACAAAGCAGTGCAAACAGTGCACTACAACAGCGCCCGGCCAGAGATGAACGTCAGGTAATTTGAATTTTTCTGTTTAAAATCAGATGAATAAAAAACTGGCAAGGGGTTTGCAATAAGAGAAGTGTGCGTAAGGCACATGTCCTACAGACAATAAACGTTTACTCCTTGCTGTCAAAATTTGTTTCTCTGCTCAATCGGCGTCATGTCGGTTGGCAGAGAAACCCTTTTTTTTGTACTTCATATCTACGCTTCATCCACTGAACTAATTACTCCCTCATCTCAATTTACGTGATGCTTTTTCATCTCTTCCTGCTTCCTTTGCGTTCTTTGTCGAACAACCTTTTTCCGCTGTTGTAGCTATATATAGACACATTACCATCCTATGCCAATCTACTCTGTTGGTGCATTACGTATTTCATACAGTAAAAATAGAATAAATGGTGATGAAAATGGCAAAGGTAATCGTATTGATTCACGGGCGATCGAATAAGCCAGCGCCCGCGACATTAAAAGATAATTGGATTGAAGCCATCAATGAAGGATTGAGGGCCAATACTTCTCTGACGTCATTGGGTGACACCAAGGTTGAAATGGCGTATTACGCTGATTTGCATTACACAGGAGGGCCTGTGAATGATGTCGATAACAGCGAGCCTTATAAAAAAGCCGCGCCGGGCAGTATTAAACGTTACAAAAAGGGCTTCTTTGACCGGATAAGAAAGCTTTCAGGCAATTGGATTGAAGGCGTCGTTGATACCGTTGAAGAATACAGCGGGGTGTTTTCTCATCTTGCGCGAAGTGTCGCTAAGAAAGTGCTGAGAGATTTGGGCAAGTACTATAGCCAAACCGCGTTTCGCCACAGTGTTAATAAGCGACTTGAAGACATTTTGAAAAAACATCGCGACGACGAAGTGATTTTGGTTTCCCATTCGATGGGCACGATCGTGGCTTATGAAGTGCTGCGTGATATGGGCAAAACGGGCTATCAGATTGATCACTTTATCACCATGGGATCCCCACTTGGCATGGCGCCAGTGCAAGGCAATATGCTGAACCATAGAAACCAGCTTCGAACGCCATCTTGTGTGACGCAATCTTGGGCGAATTTTTCCGATCCTGGTGATTACGTGTGTATTGATACCCATCTTGCCGATGACTACAGCCGCAATAGCAGCAATATAGGCGTGAAGGATCATTTGGTCTGCAATGATTACCCGAACAATGAGCATAAATCTTACGGTTATCTGCGAACCCCTGAGTTTTCTGAACATTTGGCGTCGTTACTGTAGTCGTTATTATTGCTGAAGCCATTTGTAATGGGCATCGCCATTCATCGTATTTAAAAGAAAGTGCCGACGAATGCGTCGGCTTCTCTTGTTAGATTACCGCTAGATACCCACACATTGAGCTCGAATTTACCGTGTAAATCAGCTGGGAATAGATCGGCTTTGAGATCCTTGTGGCTGAGTCAGCGTTCTTGACTGAGCCTTCGTTATTTCCAACCTTGAGCCCAATTCGCACTATTTTTTAGGTCTTTCCAATCAATGAGATACGCATTTTTAGAAATTACCGCTTTGAGTTGACACGAAATCACTGATCCGTCTTCTTCAAACTCAATGTCTGAGACCAGAAAATGCTTTTCTCGATTCATCGGTTTCACTGCTGTCCATTTGCTGTTTCGTAACTTGGCTGGATTGATTTGATTCACATGTACTCCATCGTTGTCAGTGTCAGTGTCAGTGTCAGTGTCAGTGTTGGTTTGGGTATATCTGGAAACCGTTCAATTGTTACGGTTCTTCAGCCATTTAAGTTCAGTCAATTTATGGGATGTTTTGGTAAATCTATGGGATGTTTTGGTAAATAAGGTGAATAGCGTTGAGGTGCCTTGCTCGGTGGGCTTCGGTGATGCACTGGCAGAAGATATTTAGGTGTAAATCGGTGCAACTCACGCACTGAATTGGCGCATCGATATTCGATGAAATACGAGAAAATCTCCTTAAAATCATACTAATCAATAAGATGAAAATCTGGCAAGGCATTTGCTGTTATCGAAACAGTAGCGAGCCAAAGATGTATCGGTGAATGGTGATTTAACATCAACACTACGTAGCGTTAATACTCGATTTTGTTAGCGCTAGACGACAATTTGCAATAGATAACTAGGGTTCCGGCTGTTTCTTCTCTTCGTCAATGTATCGCGGTTAATTGCCCGAACGAAGAAGGTCACGGTGTCTGGTCCGAGAGTTGTCAACCTCACTTGAGGTCACACGGAGGGATAAAAGCCCGGGAGATGAAATCGATATCTCTTTGGCTCCATCCAGTTTGTGAAACTCAAGGTAGAGGTAGTTATGTATAAGTTCTCATCAATACTCCGCAATATTTCATCAACCCGAAAAACCATCTCACGTTTGATCCTGAGCGTTGCTGTCTGTTTCTCTTTTCTATCAAGCCCAGCGATAGCGGAAGACAAGCCCACGTTTCGTCTTGCTTGGTCAATCTATGTCGGTTGGATGCCTTGGGACTACGGCAACAACGCAGGGATCATCAAAAAGTGGGGCGACAAATACGGTGTTAACATCGATGTGGTGCAGGTGAACGATTACATCGAGTCGATCAACCAATACACCGCGGGTTCGTTTGATGCCACTGTGATGACCAACATGGATGCACTGACTATTCCGGCTGCCAGCGGCGTTGATTCCACCGCACTGATTGTGGGGGATTTTTCAAACGGTAATGACGGCATCGTGCTGAAAAGTGCTGACAAACTCGCTGACATCAAAGGCCAGCGGGTCAACTTGGTAGAGTTAAGTGTTTCTCACTACTTGTTGGCTCGTGCGCTTGAAACTGTCGATATGACCGAGCGTGATGTCACTGTGGTTAACACCACTGACGCTGATTTGGTGCCTGCATTTGCAACCGAAGAGGTGACGGCTGTGACGACGTGGAACCCGTTACTGGCTGAAATTACCCAAATGCCCAATGCCAACAAAGTGTTCGATTCTTCCATGATCCCCGGCGAAATCATTGACCTTTTGGTGGTGAACACAGACACCTTGGCGCAGCATCCTGAGCTGGGTAAAGCACTAACGGGCGCATGGTATGAAATCATGGCAACTATGCAGCAGGACAACGAAGCTGGCGCTCAAGCACTCGAGTTTATGGCGGCCGCTTCCGGTACGGACTTGGCGGGCTACAAAGACCAACTGGCATCGACCAAAATGTTCTATGAACCCGCTGACGCTGTGGCGTTCACTGAATCTGCCGCACTGAAAGACACCATGGCGAAAGTGGCTGAATTTTCATTCAAACATGGTTTGCTGGGTGAAGGCGCACCGGACGCCGGTTTCATCGGTATTGAAACGCCAGTGGGTGTGTTCGGTGATGAGCAAAACATCACGCTTCGCTTCAACCCGATTTATATGGCAATGGCGGCAGATAACGCGCTGTAAGGAAGCATGATGACTCGGATTATTAACCGTAAGCCTTCCGCGTTTGGGCGCACTGTTCTGGCCTGTTTGCCCTTTGTTCTTCTGATCGCTGCCTACATGGTGGCATCCGATGCGCGATTGGCGATTAATCCCAACGACAAGTTACTGCCATCGTTTGATAGCTTTGCTGCCGCGATTGATCGTATGGCTTTTGAGCCGAGCAAACGCACTGGCGATTACTTATTGTGGGTCGATACCTGGGCGAGCTTGCAGCGCTTGTTTCTGGGCGTGGGGATCAGCGGGTTATTGGCGCTGGTGATTGGTGTGGCAAACGGTATGATCCCGTATGTGCGTGCGCCAATGTCTCCCATGGTTCGCGCCTTGTCGTTGATCCCGCCAATGGCGATTCTTCCCATTTTGTTTATCGCGTTGGGGTTGGGTGAACTGTCTAAGGTGATGCTGATTATCATTGGGATTACACCGATGATGATCCGCGATCTTCAGCTACGCACCGAAAGCCTTCCTGCCGAACAAATCATCAAAGCCCAAACCTTGGGCGCAAACTCTTGGACGCTCATGCTGCGCGTTGTCCTTCCGCAAGTGATGCCTCGGCTCATTGAAGCTGTGCGACTGACGCTTGGCAGCGCATGGCTGTTTTTGATTGCTGCGGAAGCCATTGCTGCGACGGAAGGGTTGGGTTATCGCATCTTTTTGATTCGCCGTTACTTGGCGATGGATGTGATTTTGCCTTACGTGCTGTGGATTACGATTTTGGCGTTCTTGATGGATTGGGCCTTACAGAAATTGTCAGCCCACCGTTACCCATGGTTTCACGCACAGGGAGGGAAATCCTAATGAGTGAGTCAGCAAGCAACACGTCGAACAGCCAAGGGCCAAAGCCCATTGTTGATGGCAATGCGTCAATGATGGAAGCCAACACGCCGATCATCGAAGCAAAAGGTCTTTGGAAAGAATATGGCAGCCATGTGGTGATTGAACGCCTCAACATCAAAGTGATGGCGGGGGAGTTCATCAGTATTTTGGGTACGTCGGGCTGCGGGAAATCAACCTTTCTCAACATGCTGCTCGGTACTCAAGCTCCTTCACGTGGTCAATTGCTGCTTGATGGCGAACCGCTGAGTTCTGAGCCGGGGCCGGAGCGCGGCATTGTGTTCCAAAAGTATTCGGTGTTTCCACACATGACAGCACTACAAAACATCATGGTGGCGGACGAGCTAGAAATGAGTCGCTTAACAGGCCGAATATGGGGCAGTGGTCGCGCCGTGTTGCGAGACAAAGCGATGGCGCAGCTCGACAAGCTTGGATTGGCGCACGCGGCAGATAAGTATCCAGCAGAAATGTCAGGCGGTATGCAGCAGCGACTTGCCATTGCGCAGGCATTGATGAAAAAGCCGCGCATTTTATTGCTCGATGAACCCTTCGGCGCGCTCGACCCCGGTATTCGTAAAGACATGCACGAATTGATCAACCAAATATGGCAAGAGCAGAATCTCACCATTTTTATGATCACTCACGATTTACACGAAGGCTTCAAATTGGGCTCGCGTCTTTGGGTGTTCGACAAGCCGCGATTCGACCCACAAGAGCCGGAGCGCTTTGGTTCGCAAGTCACGTTTGATATCCCACTCAATTCAACCGGACAAGATGCGCTGATTGCCAGTTTACAAGCCAAGCAGCAAGACGTGGCCTGAACTGGGATTATTTCGCAAATGAATAGCAAGGAGATCAATAAATGGAATTGAAGAATTTGTTTTATCACCGGTATCTCGGTGGTCAACACGGCGGATTAGAAATCCCAGCAGGTTATAGCTTGCGCTTAACGGACGTGGAAGGTGGCGCGAATGCGAGCTTACTGCTGTTCAACCCACGTAACCCGTTAGAGCGCATTAACTTGCCTGACACCCTCAAATGCCAGCACACCTTCAAGCTGACGGCAGGCAATTGTGTCTATTCCGACATGGGACGAATTTTCTGCTCCATTGTGCAAGACGATACGGGCTGGATCGACAGCGTCGGCGGTTTGAGTAACAAAAACCATGTGGCCAAGGTATGGGGCGAGCGTAACTACCAAAGTGACCGTAATGATTGGCTGCAAAATGGACATGACGCCATGCTGGTGGAAATGGCGAAATTTGGGCTTGGCCTGCGTGATTTGGCCGCCACGCTCAATGTCTTCAGCAAGGTCGAAACCACTGATGATGGTCAGCTCACCTTTGTGCAAAGACACAGCAAAGCCGCCTCAGTGGTTGAACTGCGTTTTGAGATGGACACCATCGTATTGTTTAGCACCTGCCCGCACCCGATGAATGAAGCCGTGGTTTATCCGCGCAATCCGGTTGATGTCGAAATGGTGAAATCTTCTCCAGTTGAGGCAGATGATGCTTGTCTAAATCATTGCGATGAAAACCGCCGTGGATTCCTCAACACTCGCCAATATCAGCCTGTATTCGTCGCTTAAGGAGAATGAGATGATCAAAGAGAGTGATTTTAAAATGGAGAACGTCATTTCTCGTGAAGTGGTCGATGCGGGTGACTACTACTTCAACGTGGTGAAAAAAGGCGAACGTGTTCGCATTACCGATCTGGAAGGCAATCAGGCTGCGGATACCTTGTTCTACAACGCGAATAATCCCTCAGAGCGCTATAGCGCCATGGACACCTTGCGTGAGCAGGGCAACGCCTACCTCACTGCTGAATCTGTGTTGATGTCGAATTTGTCGAACCCGATGCTCGAAATTGTGGCTGATACGTGCGGGCGTCACGACACCCTCGGCGGCGCATGCTCTACCGAAAGCAACACCGTGCGCTATGCGCTGGAAAAACGTTGTATGCATGCTTGCCGAGACTCTTGGCTATTGGCGGTGGCAGAGCACCCTGAATATGGGCTGACTAAGCGCGACATTAGCCACAACATCAACTTCTTTATGAATGTGCCTGTCACCGCCGAAGGGGGGCTGACCTTTGCTGATGGCATCAGCGCGCCGGGTAAATACGTGGAACTGGAAGCGAAAATGGACGTGATTATGTTGGTGTCGAATTGCCCCCAATTGAACAATCCTTGTAATGCGTATAACCCAACTCCCGTTGAAATTTCGGTTTGGGAAGCGGCGTAAGTTCGCACGGTAGACACAAAAAATAAGGTAAGGGACGACCCTCACGCCAGCAGGCTCACTCACCGTGTTGGCGACACACCTTCGGTCTTAATTCGGGACGACCCGACGAATTGAAGACAAAGCTATGTTTAACAAGAACAAGATGTTTAACAAGAACAAGATGTTTAACAAGCACAAGATGTTCAATAAAGTGTTGATTGCAAACCGTGGCGCGATTGCGTGTCGGATCATCCGCACATTAGATGCAATGGGTGTGGCGAGTGTGGCGGTTTATCACGAAGACGATGCAGGCAGCCTGCATACGCGAAACGCCACAGAAGCCTTCAGCCTTGGTGAAGGCAGCGCCGCTGAAACCTATCTCAACATGAACAAAATCATCGCTATTGCCAAAGAAGCGGGCGCAGAAGCGATTCATCCAGGTTATGGCTTTTTAAGTGAAAACCCCGATTTTGTGGCAGCATGTCAACAAGAAAATCTTGTGTTCCTCGGCCCAACCAGTGACCAAATTAATCAGTTTGGCTTAAAGCATACTGCTCGTGAACTGGCGGAGCAGGCGAATGTGCCCCTGCTTCCCGGAACGGGCTTGCTGGAAAGCGTTGAAGAAGCGATTGCTAGCGCCGAAGCCATGGGCTATCCCATCATGCTGAAAAGCACTGCAGGCGGCGGCGGTATTGGCATGCGTTTTTGCGAAAATGCCGAACAGTTAACGGATGCGTTTGATGCTGTAAAACGTCTGGGTGAAGCCAACTTCAGCCATAGCGGCTTGTTCATGGAAAAATTCATCACAGCGGCACGCCACATTGAAGTGCAAGTGGTGGGTGACGGCGAAGGCAATGTGATTGCCCTTGGTGAACGTGATTGCTCCGCGCAGCGACGTAACCAAAAAGTGATGGAAGAAACACCGGCCCCAAATCTGGACGATGAAACCCGCCAAGCATTGCATCAGACGGCGATTCAGCTGGCCGAATCGGTCAATTATCGCAGCGCGGGTACGGTGGAATTTATTCTTGATCAGTCCACGCAGCAGTTCTATTTCCTCGAAGTCAATACCCGTCTGCAAGTGGAACATGGCGTCACTGAAATGATCTTTGGCGTCGATATTGTCAAGCTGATGGTGGAAATTGGCGCGGGCGAATATCACGTAAGTTGGGTGGAAGCGAAAGCCGCCAAACCACATGGTCACGCGATTCAGTTCCGTTTGTACGCGGAAGATCCAAATCGACAGTTTCAGCCATCGACAGGGTTGATCACGACATTGGCCTTCCCTGAGGGTATTGATGCAAACCGCGTGATCACGCAAGAAAACGGTAGCACAGTACGGATTGATACCTGGGTGGAGGCGGGCGTAGAAGTCAGTCCATTTTTTGACCCTATGATTGCCAAAGTCATGGTGCACGGGGGCGATCGCCACAGTGCACTGGCAGATATTGCTGAATTATTGAATAGCACTCATCTGTATGGCATTGAAACTAATCTGTCTTATTTAGCTCAGCTTGCTGTTGAACCTATGGTGAAGCAGGGCACTGTGCTGACATCGAGTCTCGCTGGGTTTAATTATCAACCATCGACGGTGGATGTATTGGCGAGCGGGACACAAACGACAGTTCAAGACTATCCCGCGCGCAGTGGCTATTGGCATGTCGGCATTCCGCCATCGGGCCCAATGGACAGCCTGAGTTTTCGTCTCGGCAATCAATTACTCGAAAATTCAGAGACATGTGCGGGTTTAGAGATCATCGCTAATGGCCCGACGCTGCGCTTCAACCAGCGGACTCAAGTGGTGGTAACGGGCGCTGACATCAATGTGAAATGCAACGGTGCGGACGCGCCTATGTGGACGGTACTGGATATTGAAAAGGGCGATACGCTTGCGCTTGGCGCGATGACAGGTGAGGGTGCTCGCGCGTATCTTCTGATCAAAGACGGGTTTGATTGTCCTGAATATCTCGGCAGCCGTTCGACGTTTACCTTGGGTAAATTCGGGGGGCATGGTGGCCGCGCGTTAATGGCGGGTGATGTGCTTCATCTTCATCCCGTTGAACACGATAAAAGCCTGACTGGCAAAACCATGGTTAAACCCGATCTGGGCATGACGCATACATTGCGCGTGATTTACGGCCCGCACGGTGCGCCTGATTTCTTTACTGACAATGACATTTCGGCGTTTTTTGATGCGGAATGGGAAGTGCACTTTAACTCCAGCCGCACGGGTGTGCGTCTTATCGGGCCAAAACCTGAATGGGCGAGAACCGACGGCGGTGAAGCAGGGCTGCATCCATCGAATATTCACGATAACGCTTATGCGGTAGGTACGGTCGATTTCACGGGAGATATGCCGGTGATTTTAGGGCCAGATGGCCCAAGCCTAGGAGGCTTTGTCTGTCCGGCGACCATTATCAAAGCGGATTTGTGGAAAATGGGGCAACTAAAAGCCGGCGACAAAGTGCGATTCCAGCCTGTCACTATGTTTGATGCCGAAGAAGCCGAGAAACATCAACGCCTCGCTATTGCCCAGTTACAAACCCAAGAACTTTCACTCGCGGCTTTCATGCCAACTACGCCGGTGTTGAAAGAACTTGCTGCCGACAAATACGGTGAGACGGTGGTGTATCGCCCAAGCGGTGAGGATTTCCTGCTGGTGGAATACGGCCCACAAATGCTGGATATTCGCCTGCGTTTTCGTGTTCACGCCTTAATGATGACCTTGGAAAGCATGGCCGTCCCCGCGATTAAAGAGCTAACGCCGGGTATTCGATCGCTGCAAGTGCATTACGACAACTTGCAGTCACCTTGCGAAGAAATGCTGGCGATCCTCGAACGTGCAGAAGCGGCTATCGGTGATATTTCACAGCTCACCGTGCCATCACGCGTGGTGCATCTTCCTTTGTCTTGGGACGATCCTTCAATCCAGTTAGCCATGCGTAAATACGACGAAGTGGTGCGAAAAAATGCGCCGTGGAGCCCGAATAATATCGAGTTCATTCGTCGTATTAACGGCTTGGACAGCATGGATCAGGTCAAGGACATCGTGTTTGATGCCAGCTATTTGGTGATGGGGCTGGGTGATGTTTACCTTGGCGCGCCTGTCGCGACGCCGATGGATCCTCGCCATCGTTTGGTGACCACCAAATACAACCCCGCGCGTACATGGACGCCTGAAAATGCCGTCGGTATTGGTGGCGCGTATATGTGTGTGTATGGCATGGAAGGGCCGGGTGGCTATCAGCTGATGGGGCGAACGCTCCAAATGTGGAACCGCTACGGAAAGAGCAAAGCCTTTGATAAACCTTGGCTGCTGCGCTTTTTCGATCAGATCCGTTTCTATCCGGTTTCTCACGAAGAACTGACGGATATTCGTCGCGATTTCCCGCGCGGGCAATTTGACGTCCGCATCGAAGAAACCCGCTTCAGCCTTGCTGACTATGAAGCCATGCTTGAGCAAGAAAAGGCGTCGATCACCGCGTTCAAATCTCGCCAGCAACAGGCGTTCGATGAAGAGCGTCAGCGCTGGGAAGAAAGTGGCGACGCCAATTTTGTTGCCGAAGCGGTGGAAGAACAAAGCACGGCTGACGACATGTTGGAAGATGGGCAATTTACCGTTTCTAGCCAGTTGGCGGGCAACGTGTGGCAATTGCTGGCAAAACCCGGCGATACCATTGAAATTGGTCAACCCCTCTTGATTGTTGAGTCGATGAAAATGGAAATCGAAGTCACCGCCACCCAATCGGGTCGCGTTGTGCACTATGCCAAAGCGGAAGGTGAGCAAGTGCGAGCAGGTCAAACATTGTTAGTCATGGAGCAGATCTAATGGAATTCACGTCAATTCAAGCCTTGCTGGATGCGTACAAAAGCGGTGAGACGACGCCAGACGCATACTTACGTCAGCAGTGGAAGCAAGCCAAAGCTGACGTCAATCATTGTTGGATTTCGAATATCAGCGAAGCGCAATTGGATGGCTATATCAAAGCGCTCAAAAACAGCAACCCCGAACTAAAACCACTATATGGCGTGCCATTCGCGATCAAAGACAATATCGACTTATTGGGACTGCCGACCACGGCGGCCTGCAAAGAATTCGCCTACTCGCCAAGCCGTTCAGCCTTTGTGGTGCAGGCCTTGATTGAAGCGGGCGCGGTGCCGTTAGGCAAAACCAATCTCGATCAGTTTGCCACGGGTTTAAACGGCACACGTAGCCCGTATGGCGCGTGTCAAAATAGTATCGACCCAACGTACATCTCAGGGGGGTCAAGTGCTGGCAGTGCCGTGTCGGTGGCATTGAAGCAGGTGTTGTTCTCTCTGGGGACAGACACCGCAGGATCAGGGCGTGTCCCCGCGGCGTTTAATCGCTTGGTGGGCATGAAAGCGAGTATCGGGCGAATTAGCTGTCGCGGCTTAGTGCCAGCATGCCGAACGCTGGATTGCATTACTGTGTTCGCACATTCGGTGGAAGACATTGAACACGTGTTGCCCGTAGCTGGGCAATACGATCCGTCTGATTGCTATGCGAGAGACTTTTCTGACTCTGATTCAAAGGTCACTTATTCCTTCGATAAGCCACGCATTGGTGTGCCGCGTGATACCCAATTGGAATTCTTCGGCAACAATAATTACAGGCGTCGTTATAGCGCAAGCAAAGCCCAGTGCGAAGCGTTAGGCGCAGAGTTAGTGGACGTGGATTTCAGTCCGTTTTTGGATGCGGCCAAATTGTTGTATCACGGCCCTTGGGTTGCTGAGCGTTATGCCGGGATCAAAGCGTTTTTTGATGAACATGAAGCTGACTGCGACCCCGCAATTCAAGCCATTATTGGCGGCGCTCGTGGGTTAACAGCGGTAGATGCGTTCAATGCCCAATATGAACTTCAAGCATTGAAAAAGCGTTGTGATGCGATTTTGAATTCTGTCGATGCCATCTTGATCCCAACGGCTGGGAGTATCTACACCATTGAGGAAATGCAGGCTGACCCGATCCAGTTGAATACCAACTTGGGTTTTTACACCAATTTTATGAACTTGTTAGATTATGCTGCCATTGCTGTGCCTGCAGACGACGAATCCGAAAACATGCCATTTGGTATCACGCTGTTTTCAGACAAAGGCACTGAGCCGAAGCTCTTAGAAATGGCCAAAGCGTACACGGGTAAGTCTCGCATTGAAGTCGGTGAGCGTATCCCAGAATCTATGGTGATTGCTGTCTGTGGCGCACACATGGCGGGACTGCCGCTTAACCATCAGTTGGTTAGTCGCCAAGCGACGTTCTTGGAAAAAAGACGCAGTGCCGCGCGTTACCAGTTGTTTGCGTTGGCAGGAGAAGAGCCCAAGCGTCCGGGCATGGTGCGCACAAAAGAAGGTGGGAATCGCATTGAATTGGAACTTTGGGAGATGCCAATGGCACGATTCGGTGATTTTCTGGCGGGCATTCCAAGCCCGTTAGGCTTGGGGAAAGTTGAGTTGGATGACGGGACTTGGGTGACAGGTTTTATCTGCGAAGAAGCGGGTGCAACCGGCGGCCGAGATATCTCTCACTTTGGTAGTTGGCGCGTTTTTTTGACTTCAAAGAGCTATTCCTGAAACAGAGCCAATAAGCACGCAGAATTATGCCAGTCTATTTCGCTTGCTTTTACATCAACTCAGGATAAACTTCGCGCCCTTGAAACAGTAGAGACGCGTCTTAAATGAAAAAAATATCGCTATGTGCAGCATGGGTTTCTGCTGCATTGTTATCGGGCTGTGTGACTTTCCCAACCCAAGAGTCAGAACAAGTCCAAGTGATTTGGGATGATATCAATGCGATTCAAGGATGTGAGCATAAAGGCACAGTGATCGGCTCAGAAGGGCATTTTTACGATTACTGGTTACACGCAGACAAAGACATGGTTTGGGGAACGCTAAACCAAATGCGTAAGAAAGCGGCAGAGAAAGGCGGCAACGTGCTGTATCTGTATCAACCGTTTGGTTTCTCAAGCTCTGTCACCATGTTTGGTAACGCGTATGCGTGCGACGTGGATGCGTCATTAGCCACTGCGGCGAGTGCTACAGAGAAAGCGGCGACAGAAACGACCGCGATCACAGTAGATGGTGCTGACACGGTTGAAGTGATCGACGCGAACTAATACACGTTCATTCGGTAACGTTAACATCATACGAAAAAGGGCATCGCAGAGAAATTTGCGATGCCCTTTTTTTTGGCTGTTTTCTAGGGATCAGATGGCGGTGTGTGACTTGCCGTTATACGAAAACGGGCATTTCTTGATTGGTCGCAGCGCTCAATTGTTCGCGCAGACCTGCTGCCAAACGCGTCACCGCTTCGGCAAGTTCTTCGTTTGTCGCGTTGGTGAAATTCAAACGCAGCGCAGCATCCGCACTTTCTGGTTTCGGGTAGAAAACAGGGCTAGGCACAACCGCCACACCGTTACTGAGTAGCGATTTTGCCAGCGCAAAGGTGTCGCACTCAGGCAGTGTTACCCAAACAAACATGCCACCATCAACGGCGTTCAATTCACACCCTTCAGGCAGCTTTTGCTGCAATTCGTTGAACAAGGTTTCATAGCGAGATTTGTAAAGCGAGCGAATGGTATCAATGTGTTGATCGAAGTCTTTGTGTTCTAACAGACCAAGCAGCAGGGCTTGCATTGGCACGCTTGAATGCAGGTCTGCGCCTTGTTTAACTTTAACCATAGGTTCGATATAGCTGCGTTTGCCTGTGACGACGCCAATGCGCAGGCCGGGAGACGCAATTTTCGAGAAAGAACGCAGAACAATCGAGTTTTGCGGGCAGAAATCTGACACCAATGGCAGGGCTTCACCAGCAAAACGCAGTTCGCGGTAAGGGGCGTCTTCGATCAGTGCCACTTTGTATTTGATGCACAGCGCGGCGACTTGCTGACGTGTTTCTAGTGACCAGCACACCCCTGTTGGGTTGTGAAAATCTGGCACGGCGTAAAACATTTTTGGTGATTGCTCGGCAAAACTGGTTTCTAGTGCAGTTAAATCCGGCCCGAATTCGGTTTGCGGCACGGTCACCATGTCAGCTTGTACCAAGCCAAATACTTGCATCGCACCCAAATAGCTTGGTGCTTCCATCACGACTTTGTCGCCGGGGTTCACATAGGCGCGGGCAATCAAATCTAAGCCTTGTTGTGAGCCCGTACAAACCATCGCCATGTGGCTTTCTGGCAGTTCAAAATAGCTGTTCAGGAACTTGAGTAGTGGGCCATAACCCGCTGTCGCGCCGTATTGAAATACCTCGGGCATGTCAGACAGGCCTTCGAGGGTGGCTTTCATCAAGTCGATAGGAAAGGTTTTTTCATCCGGCAAACCACCTGCGAGAGAGATAACGTTTTTGTCTGACGCTGCCGCCAAAATTTCACGAATATAGGAAGAAGGGATTTGCTGAAGCGATGTTGCGATTTCCATATCAGTACCTGAACGACGTATGAATGACTTATGGAAAAATACTACAACGCATTGCGGTTTTTAGAATGTCCATTTATGCTGTTCGATATGTCCATTTATGCTATTTGGTCAAATGAGCCATCAACACATTTCCCGCATCAATGATGTGCTGTACTACATTCACAAAGATATTAGCCGCGATTTACCCGCGAAAACCTTGGCAGATGTGGCTGCGTATTCAGAACAACACTTCCATCGTATTTTCAAAAGTGTGGTGGGCGAGTCGATTCATCAATATATCCGCCGCACTCGCATGGAATATGCCGCCAATCAGCTGATGTTTGATACACGATCATCCGTGCTTGAGATTGCCAACAAGTGTGGGTTTAACTCGGTGTCTTCGTTTAGTCGTGCATTTAAAGCGACGTTTGAGGTTGCACCGGGTGAATGGCGAAAGCATGATATGCAGATAGCCAATAAGCCCTACTTAAAGGACCCTGATGTAGCCGCGGGCTATCTTCGCGTTGCTGATATGCCATTACCTCAGCCTAAAATAGTCGAGGTGCCAGAGCGGTTCGCCGCGTATGTGCGCCATGTCGGCTATGACCGTTCGATCAAAAATGCTTGGCGAATACTCAAGGCTTGGGCAAGCAGTGAAGGGCGTGATTTTTCACAGCAGTTTGGCTTACACCATTCAAACCCTGCATGGGTGGAACTGGATAAGTGCCGCTACGTTGCCTGCATCGCCATTGATGCGCCAATAAAAGTGCGCGGTGTGGTCAATCAGCTGGTGGTGCCGGGCGGTTTGCATGCAGTGTTTCGCTTGGAGGGGGTATACGGTGAGTTGCTGCCTCAAATCAGCAAGGTGCTGGAGCAATGGCTTCCAGCGTCTGGTTTTAAGCTAGGCTCAACGCCTGCGTATGTGCATTATCACCAAAACCATTTTATCGATGATCAGGAACGCTTTGAGTTGGATTTCTATCTGCCAATTAGTTTCTTTTAATAACAATCAGGCCACCAAAACGGTGGCCTGATTGTTATGGTTTGTTTGTTAGTGACTATACCACTTCCGGTTTAGGCTGATAGCGACCCGGTTTGTGGTTCATTGCCAAGATCAGGTTGGTGGTGATGGCGCCGAGTATAGACAGCGCAATGAGTGTGATATCGACGATGAAAAGCGACATCACCACAATGGCGCAATCCAGTGCCATTTGCACTTTGCCAGCTCGAATTCCAAAGCGTTCTTGAAGATACAGCGCGAGAATATTGAACCCACCCAAGCTCATCTTATGACGGAAAATCACTAGCATACCCATGCCAATCAAGCCGCCACCAATTAGCGCAGCATAAAGCGGTTCAATACGCGCGATTTCGATAACGTGATAAAGGTGGTCAACGGCCAAGGAAACAAGGGTGACGGCAATGAAGGTATTGAGCGTAAATCGCCAACCCATACGCATGACTGAAAGAACATAAAACGGTAGGTTCAGGGCGAAGAAAACTTGTCCGAAACTAAAGTCGCTCACTTTGGTGACGAAGATGGCGAGTCCCGCTGTGCCGCCTGTCAGTAAGCCGACTTGATTGAAGAAGATAACGCCGAGCGAAACGAGTGCGCTGCCAAGCAGCAAGGCCAACAGGTTTTCCCTGAGGCTATGGTCTTTATCCATGATTGTTGATTCCTTTCATTACGCCTGCTTTTCCATTAATTCATGCAGGCAATCGACTGAGTAAGATGCTTTTCTTGGTTGTATTTGTCGAGAAAATGATGGAATTAAGGCAAAAATGGGTGTGCATGAAAATTTACAGTATGTAATTTTCTTCCTTGGATTTGGGGATAAATGAGAACTTACACACTGCCGTAAATCGTGAAATGGGTTGTGTGCCCTGGATGCATTGTTGTGAGCAGTTGTGACTTTTCATTGTTCAAGATGGAAAGAGTTCCAATCCTAAATTACGTTTTTATTAAAGAGCGTGGCGTGTAAAGCCGATGAATAGCAGATTAGGAAAAGAGAATGGATAAAAAAGATAAAGCATTCTTGCGATGGGCGAAGACACGCCAAAAAGGGGCATTTCGTTATATTGCCGTCAATGCACTGATGATCACATTGGGCGTTGCTTTAGGGCGAGCAATCGGGTTTTATTATCTCAAAGATAACCCTTGGCCTACTGATGTTGGATGGCAACTTATTGTTCCTTCAGTGGTGGTGGCGGCCTGTCTATCACTGATATATCTCGTTATATGGCATCTTCGTGAATCGAGCTTTGAAAAAGAGATCTACAACAGAGAGCGCCAATAAATCATCATCTTTTCTGTGTTCGTGCGACTCATAAAAGTGCGATTCATAAAAATAGCCGCTTGTTGCGGCTATTTTTGTATTGATTAATACCGTGAGCGTTACAGTGTCACACTCTTCACCATGCCTGCTTCCGCATGGCCTGGAATGTTGCACGCGAACTCAACGTTTTTATCACCGTGGAAGTGCCATAGCAGTTGCTTAGCCTTGCCCGGTTTTACGGTGACCGTGCTGCCGGAATCGTGGTCGTGATGGCCTGTCATGGTTTTCATCATTTCGCGGTGTTTGAGTTGTTCGTCCATTGAGCCGATGGAGAACTCGTGGTCGATTTTACCCACGTTCATCACCACAAATTGCACCACGTCATTTGGCTCAATAGTCACGTCTTTTTTGAAGTTGATGCGCATGTCATCAGTCAAAATAACGTGGACGACTTTGTCGGGTTTTGCGCCGTTCGCGGGCATACCTACCGCAGACATACCTTCCATGTTCATCATGCTCGAATGATCCATCTTTGAATCATCCATGTCGCCGTGCCCCATGGCTGCGTGATCCATTTGGCTATGGTCCATGGTTGCTTGTGCTTTTTTGCCGTGATCCATCTTGGAATGGTCCATACCGTCTGCCATCGCGCCGGTGGTAAAAATAGCCAGTGATAGTGCCAGTAGTGTTTTTTTCATTGTGTTTTCCTTCTTAAAGTAGAGATTCCGTGCCTCGTCGACACGGAAAATTCGTTAACTGTGTTGTGTGATTTCTCGGTTTTTCCAAAGTTTGTAAATGGCAGGAAGGACCAATAGCGTCAGCATTAACGCGGATGCCATGCCGCCAATCATAGGGGCAGCGATACGCTGCATCACTTCAGAGCCAGTACCCTCGCCATACATGATTGGGATCAGGCCGATAATGACGGTTAACACTGTCATCATCACAGGGCGAACGCGAAGCCCTGCACCTTCACGAATGGCGCCAGTGAGATCTTCTGGGTAAAGCGGTAGATTGTTTTCTTGGGCTTCTCGCTTTTTGGCGTGCCATGCCTGATTGAGGTAAACCAGCATGATGACGCCAATTTCGACTGCCACACCTGAAAGGGCAATAAACCCAACACCCACGGCAATCGAGAAGTTGTAACCCAAGTAGTGCATCAACCAAAGGCCACCGACCATGGCCAACGGCAGCGTCGCCATGATGATCATGACTTCGCCTACGCGACGGAAACTCAAGTACAACAGCAACATGATGATGGCGATGGTGATAGGCACGACCATGCTCAAGCGTTCTTTTGCACGCTCCATGTATTCGTATTGACCTGACCATGCCAAGGAATAACCGGTTGGCAACAGCAGTTGTTCTGCGACCGCTTTTTGCGCATCAACCACGTAAGAGCCTAGATCTCGACCGTCGATATCGACAAACACCCAACCATTAGGACGCGCGTTTTCGGTTTTGATCATCGGTGGGCCATCTTCATAGCGAATATCGGCCACATCAGCCAGTGCGATACGTGCGCCATTGGGTGTCACAAGCGGCAGGTTTTGCAGCTTCACCACAGAGTCTCGGTAGTCTTGTGGGTAGCGAACATTGATAGGGTAACGCTCTAACCCTTCAATGGTTTCACCCACATTCATGCCGCCGACAGCGGTAGAAACCACTTGTTGAACGTCTTTTATGCTCAAGCCATAACGGGCGGCAGCGAGGCGTTTAATGTCGATGGTGACATAACGTCCGCCAGCCACGCGCTCCGCATACACCGATGCTGTACCAGCCACTTGATTCAAGATGGGTTCGAGATCGGCACCTATGCCTTCGATGACCTTGAGGTCAGGGCCCGCAATCTTGATGCCGATGGGCGTTTTAATGCCTGTCGCTAACATATCGATACGGGTTTTGATCGGCATAACCCAAGCGTTGGTGAGGCCAGGGAATTGCACCAAATCATCAAATTCTTTACGTAATGCGTCAGTGGTCAACCCTTCTCGCCATTCTTCTCTTGGCTTTAATTGGATGACGGTTTCAATCATGGTGAGCGGAGCAGGGTCAGTCGCGGTTTCCGCTCGGCCAATTTTGCCCCATACGGTTTCCACTTCCGGTACGGTTTTGATCAGCTTATTGGTTTGCTGCAATAGCTCGCGCGCCTTGCCAATAGAAATACCGGGGTAGGTGGTCGGCATGTACATCAAATCGCCTTCATCCAATGGCGGTATGAACTCGCTACCCAGTTTGCTGGTGGGGTAATACGCCGAAGCCATCAACGCTATGGCTAGCACAATCATGGTTTTTGGAAAGGCCAAGCTAAGGTTCAACAAGGGGCGATACAGAGCAACAAGCGCACGGTTCACCGGGTTTTTGTTCTCCGGCAGTATTTTCCCGCGAATGAAGTAGCCCATCAGCACCGGCACTAAGGTGATCGCGAGACCCGCAGAGGCCGCCATCGCAAACGTTTTGGTAAAGGCTAGCGGCGAGAACATCTTGCCTTCTTGGCCTTCTAGCGCAAACACAGGCACGAAACTTAAGGTGATGATAAGCAGTGAGAAGAACAGCGGCGCACCCACTTCTTCTGCGGCTTTGCTGATCACCTGCCAACGGTTTTTGTCCGTCAGTGGGGTTCGCTCTATGTGCTTGTGGACGTTCTCAATCATGACGATAGCGCCATCTACCATGGCACCAATGGCGATGGCAATACCACCAAGGGACATGATGTTGGCGTTAATGCCTTGCCAGTGCATAACGATAAAGGCGGACAAGATACCAATCGGCAAGCTAATGGCGATAACCAATGATGAGCGAATATGGAACAGGAACAGGGCACACACCACCGCAACCACGATGAATTCTTCAGCCAGTTTCTCCCATAGATTCTTGACAGCATTATCAATCAAGGTGGAGCGATCGTAGGTGGCCACGATTTCCACACCGTCCGGCAAGCTACGTTGCAGTTCTTCGAGCTTGGCTTTGACGTTAGCGATAACCTCGCTGGCATTTTCGCCAAAGCGCATGACAATCACGCCGCCCACGGCTTCACCTTCGCCGTTCAGTTCTGAAATACCACGACGCATTTGTGGGCCAATGTTGATGTCGGCAATATCCCCTAGCAGCAATGGTGTGCCTTTCTCGGTCACTTTCAACGGTAAAGATTGAATATCTTCCACACTTGAAAGGTAACCCGTGGTGCGTACCATGTGTTCGGCTTCCGCCACTTCAATCACAGACGCGCCAGCTTCCTGATTGCCGTTTTGGATCGCCATGTTGATTTGTTGCAGCGTCAGGTTATACGCACGCAGCTTGGCAGGATCGATTTGTACCTGATATTGCTTCACCATGCCGCCAACGGTGGCGACTTCGGATACACCTTCAACGGTTTGCAGTTCGTACTTTAAGAACCAATCTTGCAAGCTACGCAACTCCGCCAGATCGTGTTGTCCGGTTTTGTCTTGCAGCACGTAGCTGTAAATCCAACCCACACCCGTAGCATCAGGCCCCAGCGTCGGTTTTGCGCTAGGCGGCAATTTAGGTGCAACCTGACTTAAATACTCCAACACGCGCGAACGTGCCCAGTACATGTCGGTATTGTCGTTGAAAATGATATAAACGTAAGAGTCACCAAAGAACGAATACCCCCTTACCGTTTCCGCGCCTGGTACAGCCAACATGGCGGTGGTGAGCGGGTAAGTCACCTGATCTTCCACCACTTGTGGCGCTTGACCGGGATAGCTGGTTTTGATGATTACCTGAACATCGGACAGATCCGGCAGGGCATCAACGGGGGTGTTTTTAACGCTGTATAAGCCGCCCAATGTGAGAAACAAGGTCGCGACCAGCACCAGAAATCGGTTGGCAATCGACCATCGGATCACGGCACCAATCATTGCTGTTCTCCTTTTGGCTCAAGCGCTTTAAGGAGGTAATCCACACCGTTTTTGGCGACTAAAAAGCGAACAGTTTGGCCTTCAGCAAAATCGGCCAGATTAACGCTGTCGTCCACAGAGAAGTTCATTTCTCCGGTGTCCCACTTCCACTCGCTAACAGGCTGGTGGGTGAGGGTGATCATGCCAAAATCTGCCATCAGCATGGAGATTTCGCCGTTTACCCACACTTGTGTCGCGATGGCATTTTCAGACATTTTGTAATCGACGATTTCATATTGGCCTGATTCGGCTTTTTGCATTTCAAAATCGATGGCTTGTCCGACTTCGAACTCGGCCAGTTCAATACCTTCGGCAAAAGTGAAATTCATCACCATGCCCGGCCAGTTCCAAGCGGCCACGGGTTCATGATTAATGGTGAGCATACGATGCCCCATCATCACGTCGGTGATTTCACCTTTCGCCCATTGGGTATCGGCAACCATCTCTTCTGGCATTGAGATACGCGCCAGATCTGCCGATTGGCTGGATTCTGAGTCCAACATAAAGTGAGCGGATGTCACCACACGATGTTGGTCGGTTAAGCCTTGCAGCACTTCAATAGTTTCACCTGCTTCGCGTCCCACTTCGATGCGAGCAGAGCGGTATTTTCCGTTGCCTTCTGAAAGCACCACACGCGTCATGCCGCCAGAGCGGATAACCGATGATTTCGGGATAGTGAGAACGGCATCTTCCGTGACAGGTTGCAGGGCGATATTGGCAAACATATTGGGTTTTAAGTCGCCATCAGCATTGCTGAACTTCAAGCGCATGCGCAGAGTACGAGTTTTCGGGTCCAAAATGGGGTAAACGTAATCGACGTTACCTTGCCAGGTTTTGCCGGGGACGCCATCAAGTGTCATGGTGGCTTGACTGCCTGCATTGACCCAATGCGCCTGACGTTCAAAAACTTCGGCATCGACCCACACTTCGTCCAGTGGCCCTGCACTGATCACCGCTTGTGAAGGAGAAAGATAGCCGCCTTCACGAATATTAAGGCTGGCGATAATGCCATCGGCCAAGGCTTTAACATCTATGGTTTGTGATGCTTTGCCACGTTTGATGATTTGAGCAATTTGGTCGCGATCGACCCCTAAAGAAACCAGCCGTTCTGTTGCGCCTTTCATTAAGCCTTTGCGGCCTGTGCGATAGGCGTTTAGCAGTTCTTCTTGTGCTTTAACCAGATCGGGCGAATAGAGCGTAAACAGCACATCGCCTTTGTTGACTTTTTCACCGACGGCATTGATATACAAAGACTCAACCCAACCCGCGACACGCACGTTGGTTTGCCAGAGTGTGCTCTCATCAAAAGCGATGTAGCCGACTGTTTCAATACGTGGTGATAGCGGAGCCCATTCGACAGCGGCGGTTTTCACGCCAAGATTATTCTCGACGGTGGGGCTGATTTTTACGGTGCCGGGTTTGTCATCTGAACCGGAAACATCATCGGCGTATACCGGGATCAAATCCATGCCCATCGGGGATTTGCCGGGTTTGTCACGCTGGTAATTGGGGTCCATGGGCGCGACCCAATATAAAGGCTCATCATGACTTGCAGATGGCGCTGCGCCAGCCATGGCTGACATGTCATGCCCTGAAAGTAGTTGGTTTGCACCAAATCCGATGGCACCGCCAACCAGCAAAGCGAGGGTAGCTACTTGCATTGTTTTCATTGTTATCTCCTACCTTGCGGCTTAGTGCTTGGTCTTGTTTGGCGTTGAAGTTGGCATGGCGATTTCGGGCGTCACTGTCGTGAAGTCAAAGCTGCCCAATAGGGTCGCCAAATTGCTGTTCACGATATTTAAATCGGTAACAAGTCGCTGCTGCTCAAGGGCTAACGTGAGCTCATCACTGGCTGCTGCAATCACGTCATTAAACTGTGCCGTGTTGTTTTGATACCCGCGTTCAACCGCTTTTGTGCGTGCGCTGGCTTGTTCCAGCAAGGTCGCTCTGTAGCGATCCAAGCGTTGTTCAAGGTTGCTTCTGTCCACCAATAGCGCATTCACTTTGGCGTTCATTTGTGCAAGGAGGAGATCCTTTTGCGATTTTGCTGCGCCCACTTGGTACTGAGCGGCAGCGTGGTTTCTGTCCTGACGGTTATCGGTGAAAAGGGGGATATCTAACGTCAGATACGCGCTAACTAAGTCGGAAGCGGGCTGCCCATTCATGCCATTGGCCTGGCGATAGCCATACATCACTTCCACGCCAAATTGCGGCGCGTAAGCTTGTTCTGCTATTTCAACTTGTGTTTGTTGAGCCGTAATGGCGATATCGGCCATTTTGATCATCGGATGTTGGCGAAGCAGGACAAAATGCTCAGTGGAGCTAGTTTGGCTGAGTGTGGTTGCTAGTGTTTGCCAATTCAGCTGGTTGCTGGCGTTGAGATCTTTCGCGTTGGCGAGCCAGTTTGCGCCCAGCCACTCGGAAAGCTGAGAAACAATGCGGCGCTGAACCTGTGCATTCGCCTGCAGTTTTTCATCCAGTTTGCTGACTTGAAGTTGGGCGTTGAGGAGGTCTTGCGCTTCATTCTTACCAATCGAATAGTTGGTTTGAATGAAGTTAGCCAGTTCGCGCATTAGGCGTTGGTTTTCACGCAAAACGCGCTCGGCCTGTTGCTGATAGCCCAGTTCCAACCATAGTTGAGTGAGGGAGTTTGCGACTTCGCGCTCACGTATTTCGACTTGAAGCTGAATGCCATCGGCTTGTTGGCTGGCTTTTTTTCCTTGCAAAGACAAGGTATCGCCACGTTCAAACTGCTGCATTAAACCCATGGAGATGTTGGTCATTGGGTCTTTATCGAATTGGAAGCTGTCCACGGGCAAGCCACCCACACCCACTTTGAGTTTGGGATCCATCAAGGTGGTACTGGCAATGCCTGTTTCACGCATGGCTTGTGATTGCGCGTAAAACTGTTTGCGGCTTGCATCGTTTTCTAGCGCCGTTTCGATAAGCTGGGTCAGCATGTTGGAGTCAGACGCCAAACGCACTTGCTCTGCCGATGGAGCGGCAAAAGCGGGCGTTGGCATCCAAACCATGGCACTGATCGACAGTGCTAATAAGCTTGGTTTGATATTCACGAGTTAAATCCATTCTGTACGCGTCAAATTCGGACGCGGAATTACCCTCCACGGCGCATCAAAAAGGCGCAGTGGTACGACATATCAGGGATGGATTTAAGCTATCGGGGGTCGGTAGAGAGATTGCGAACGTTCAATCACATTGATTCCTCGCTCTGAGGGGATCAAAGCAAGCTGTGTGATGTGTTGTTGGGATTGATAAATAGGGGATAGGAGTGCAACTGACGTAAAGCAGGTTGCTGCACAACAATTATGAGCGCTATTTTCTTCACCACCGCAATGTGGCTTGGCTGGGTTGTGCGTATCTGAACTTGCTGGTGCGGCGTGCTGCGTATGGTCATTTATCGTCGGGTTGCTCATGCCACAATCGACAACGTTAGCAGACATTTGATGACCGTTCATACCATTAAGTTGCATTGTTATCTGCATTGACGAAGCTGATGCGCTAGACGCAAAACTGGTGAACAGCATGACAAGCAAGCTGATCACTGATATCCAGTATGTGCGAAAAGAAGAAAAGCGCATCGTAAGACTTTTATGGCTGAGTATTGCTAACGAGTATAAAGCTTCCTGCTAGGGGAAGGTCAACGAATTTTGTCTTTAAAATATGAGAAGACATCAAATTGACGGTAACTTGCTCATATTTGACAAAATATGCTGCTATTTTATTCAATCCATTGCGTGTGTTAGCGGTGATGTTGGCTCTACATGGCAAGGAATATCGAGCAAAATCTCGCTCAGATGCGCAGGATGAATCATGTCTTCTTGGGCAATGCCCATCTGCATGGCGACTTGCTTGTTGTAAAGAGTCCAATGTTTGAGCAAAAGGGCATCCTCATCCCCGCCAAGTTCTGGCCAAGTTTCATTCAGCATGGGTTTTAGGCTGACCGCTGCATGCGTGCTTTGCAGCATTTGCCATTTCATTTCCCACATCTCAACAGGTTTATTGGGGTGCTTTTGATTGTAGTCATCAAATAAAGATTTAAACGCCGATGAAAATTCGTCTTTAGAACGAAGGAAGTAGGCGAGCAGGGCATCATTTTTTTGGCGTACGGCATCGGCAATAAACTGAATGGGCTTTGGTTCACACAGTGTGACGGCGCTCATTTTGACCAAGAAGAGATAGATGCGGTAGGCGCTGTCTTCATTGACGGAAATTTTCTCAAGTAGCGCGTGGATATAGCGTTGCAAGTAGTTGTCCATGCCATCGCTAACCGCCTGCCAGATTTGTTCTTTGCTGCCAAAGTGGTAGCGGATCAAACTATGAGAGACCCCCGCTTTTTCACTGATGTTTCGTAGCGACACACGCTCAAACCCCAGTTCAGCAAACATGTCAGCAGCGACATGCAAGATAAGGCATTTCGTTTGCTCTGCGGTTTCTGCGCTTCGGCGACCTTGTTTTCTTTCTTGCATGACGTTCAAAACAACTCCTCTTTGCGACTAACGCTTTGTATCAGATTAAGGATCACTTCTCCAATTTTTTTATTATACAGATGGAAAATATATTGATCGAATCAAAAATCGCCATATACTGCACAGGTGTGTAATAAACTCAAATATTGGAGAGAGCGACGTGCGATATCAAAGATTGAAACGCACCCTCGGAAGCTTGTTGGTGATGATCACCACGGTAGGGTTATTAGCAGGTTGTGACGAAGCGGTATCTGAAACAACGGACGCAATGCCGGTTAAGGCCGTGAAATTGCTGGCAGTGCAGGACTATGTGGTTTCTGCGACGGACAATTTCTTAGCAGAAATTGATGCAACTAAACGTGCGCAGTTGTCGTTTCAGGTTGCGGGAGAAATTGAATCGCTGAATGTTCGAATGGGGCAACACGTCAAGCAAGGGGATTTGCTTGCGACCCTCGATCCGAGTGATTTAGCGTTGGCGTTAGATTCCGCCAAAGCGCGTTATTTATTAGCGAAAACTCAGTGGCAACGTGCGCAGCAGCTCTATAAAAAGCAATTGGTGAGTACGGATGTGTACGATCAAGCTGAAACGCTTTATAAAGCAGAACGTGCGCATCACGAACAAGCCAAAACAGAATTGGGTTATACCCAAGTTCGCGCCCCGTTTGATGGCGTGGTGGCTTATACCTTTGCGAAACCTAATCAAGTGGTGGCAGCTAAGCAGCCAATCCTTAATATTATCGACAATACCCAACTCGACGTTTCTTTTGCGCTGCCTGTGCATTTTGTCGACAAACTCGGTATTGCCGCGCTTTCTCAGCAGCCACTTTGGGTGATGATGGACAGCGATCCCACCACTAAGATCCCCGGAAAATTCAAAGAAATCTCCACTCAGCCGAACGCTGAAACCAACACCTATCAGGCAACGTTGACGATTCAGCGCCCAGAAAACCGCAATTTATTGAGCGGCATGACAGGGCATGTATTGATTGCGAAATCACAAACAGGGCTACAGCTTTCACTGCCAGATACGGCATGGGTTAGCCGAGAAGACAACCAAGGCATGGTGTGGGTGATGGATGCTGCAACCCAGCGAGTGGCGAAAACTGCCGTTCTCCTTGATACCAATGGGCGAATTCAGCAGGGATTAGATGTCACCGATTTGGTCGTTGTCGCAGGCGTTGAAAGCTTGAGTGAAGGACAAGAAGTGAAAGCATGGATTCGTGAGGAAGGGATTTAATGAAGAAAAGAATACTCACCGCAGCGATTGCCAGCGTGCTGTTGCTTGTGGGTTGTTCAGAAGACAATGCCAACGTTGTAGTCGAACAGCCACTTTACGTTTCAACAGTGGCTATCGATGCACCAGTAAAAAATCAATTTCGGGTGTTTAAAGGTCAGGTTGTGCCCGCCGAGCAGACGCCGATAGCGTTTCGTACCACGGGTGAAATTCGTGATGTGTTGGTCAAAGCGGGCGACAAAGTGACCGCAGGCCAATTGATCGCGCAGTTAGACGATAACAGTGTTCAACAAGCGCTGAATGACACCCGAGCCCAATATTCACTGGCATCGAAACAGTGGGAGCGCAGCAAGGACTTGTTCAAACGCGCGATGATTTCTCAAGCTGAACTCGATGAGCTTTCTGCTAATCGTCAGTTGGCAAAAGCCCAATACGAATTGGCAAAAAACCAACTTGCTTATACCCAACTGAAAGCGCCATTCAGCGGCACAGTTTCCGATGTGTTCAAGGAGCGTTTTGAACGTGTACAAGCGGGGGAGCCAGTGGTCAATTTGTATCAAGACGACAAAGTCTACGTGCAGATTGAATTGTCAGACAACGTGCTGGCGATGATCACCCCAACAGGCCGCAGTGTTTCATATCGCCCTATGGTGAGCTTTTCTGGCGTGAACGCTGAACACCAGATGCATTACCTCGAACATACTAACGAACCAAGCCAACAAACGGGCGCTTATGCCATGTGGCTTGAGCGCGATCAGATAGACCCACCGATTCTACCGGGTACGACGGCGACGGTTGCCGTAGACATGGTGGAAGCAGGGATTACTGCTGTTGATGGTTATCAAGTCCCTATGACCGCGTTGCAGGCGGGGAACGAACAAGGACGCTTTTACGTTTGGAAGTTAAATGATGACCAAGTAAATCGCGTTGAAGTGGTGGTATCAAAAGTGAATGGTGACGGCGCGATTATCGCGTCTGGCATCGTCGAAGGGGATGTGTTGGTGAATTCGAACCTGCGTAAATTGCGCGAAGGCAAACAGGTTGATACAGCGGAGAAAAACAACGGATGAATATCGCTGAATATTCCATCAAGAACAAAGTGATCAGTTGGTTGTTTATTGCCATTTTGGCAATAGGTGGCGTGACCTCGTTTCTTGAATTGGGTCGTCTTGAAGATCCGGCTTTTACGATTAAAGATGCCATGGTGGTGGCAACCTATCCGGGTGCGACACCGAAAGAAGTGGAAGAAGAACTCACTTATCCACTGGAAAAAGAAATTCGTGGATTGCCATACATCGACAAAATCACATCGACCTCTTCCAGCGGCATGTCGCAGATTATGGTGAGTATGGAGATGGATTACGGCCCTGACGAATTGCCGCAAATTTGGGATGAAATGCGTCGTAAAATCAATGACCTTCGCCCTACGTTGCCAGCAGGTGTCACCTCGTTGTCCATCATTGATGACTTTGGCGATGTGTTCGGTGTGATGATCATGCTGACAGGCGATGGCTACGATTATGTCGAGCTAAAACGCTATGCGGATGTGATGTCCCGTGACTTAGAAATGGTTGATGGCGTCGGCAAAGTGTCGATTGCTGGCGACCAGCAGGAGATGCTGTTCGTTGAGATTTCTCTTGATCGCCTTGCCTCGTTGAATCTCGATATGTCGATGGTTTCTGGGCTGCTGAATCAGCAGAACAACGTGGTTTCTTCTGGTGAAGTCATGGTGAATGGCGAGAGTTTGGTTATTCGACCAAGCGGAACGCTAAATACGGTAGAAGCGCTTGAGAACCTGATCATTCATGGCCGCGATACGGGCAATCTTATCCGCCTCAAAGACGTGGCAACCGTGGTGCGTGGCATTCAAGAAAAGCCAACAAACGTGGTGACGTTTAACGGACAACCTGCAATTAACCTTGCTGTTTCGTTTGAAAGTGGTGTGAACGTGGTGGAAGTCGGCCAGCGACTGAGTGCCGAGGTTGCGCATCTTGAAACCATGAAACCTGCGGGCATAGAACTTAACTATTTCTATAACCAAGCGGAAGAAGTAGACGCCTCGGTACAGGACTTTATTGTCAGCCTTGGACAGGCAGTCGCGATCGTGATTCTGGTGCTGCTGTTTGCGATGGGAATACGTAGCGGCATCATCATCGGCATTGTGCTTCTTCTTACCGTTTTCGGTACATTCATTTTGATGGAGTACAACAAAATTGAACTGCACCGGATTTCCCTTGGGGCGCTGATCATTGCGCTCGGGATGCTGGTGGATAACGCCATTGTGGTCGTGGAAGGTATATTGGTTGGGCTGAAAAAAGGCCGTACCAAGGTGCAAGCTGCCTCTGACATTGTGAAGCAAACTCAATGGCCGTTGCTTGGTGCAACAGTGATTGCGATTACCGCCTTTGCGCCGATTGGTTTGTCTGAAGACGCCACGGGCGAATTTATGGGCTCCCTGTTCTGGGTGCTTTGCTATTCCTTATTCTTGAGCTGGATTACGGCGCTCACTATCACGCCATTCCTGGCTAATTTGCTGCTGAAAGACGGAGACACTAACGCTGTCGATGAAAATGTCGATCCATACAAAGGGTGGTTGTTTACGCTGTTTGGTGGGTCACTCAAGCTGGCATTGCGTTTTCGCTGGTTAACTGTCACGGCCATGGTGGCACTTTTGTTCGCTGCCGTGGTGGCGTTTGGCATGGTGAAGCAGCAGTTCTTCCCGCCCTCGAATACGCCCATGTTCTATGTAGACATGTGGATGCCGGAAGGGACAGACATACGCGAAACCATCAAACAGACCGAGCGTGTCGAAGCGTATGTGCGTGAGCAAGAACATGTGGAATTTGTGTCAACCTCCGTGGGGCAGGGCTTGCAACGTTTTGCGCTGACTTATCAGCCTGAGCAAAGCTACGAAGCTTATGCGCAGCTCCAAGTTCGCACCACGGATCGTGACAACATGTTTGTGGTTTTGCGCGCGCTGAACGGCGAGCTTTCCCGACAGTTTGATACGCCAACTTTCCAGTTTAAGTTGATGGAATTCGGG
The DNA here is from genome assembly GCF_045679545.1 of Enterovibrio litoreus. NCBI lineage: Bacteria > Pseudomonadati > Pseudomonadota > Gammaproteobacteria > Vibrionales > Vibrionaceae > Enterovibrio > Enterovibrio litoreus. The sequence continues at coordinate 47,099 of NZ_CP166195.1, read as the reverse complement.
CCGTCTCCAGCATCAAAAATTGAAGCGCGGATCACAGGGGCAGATCCTCAAGTGCTGCGTGACATTGCGGTACAAGTGGAAGACGTTCTGCATACCGATCCGGGTGCGAGAAACATTCGCCATGACTGGCGCGAGCGTACTAAAGAACTCGTGCCAATGTTCAATGAATCCAAAGCGCGTCGTTTGGGTATCTCGAAAGAAGATTTGTCCAACACGTTACAAATGACCTTTGGTGGTGCAGCCATGGGCTTGCTGCGCGATGGAACGGATATTCTGCCGATTGTGGGTCGATTACCCGAATCTGAGCGTGTGGATTTTGAATCCATCCAAAATGCCAAGATTTGGAGTCCATCACTTCAAGCGTATGTGCCGATTGATCAGGTCATTGACGGTATTTCATTGTCTTGGGATGAGCCATTGATTAAGCGCCGCGACCGCAATCGTACGCTAACGGTATTGGCTGATCATGATGTCCTCAGTGAAGACACGGCGGCAGCCTTGTTCACACGAATTCAACCCAAGGTCATGGCGTTGGATCTGCCTGATGGGTATAGCATTAGCTGGGGCGGCGAGTATGAGTCATCCAAAGATGCGCAAGACTCACTGTTTGGTTCGTTGCCAATGGGCTATTTGTTGATGTTTGTCATCACCATGCTGCTGTTTAATTCGCTGAAAAAACCTTTGGTGATTTGGTTTACTGTGCCTTTGTCTATCATCGGCGTGTCCTTTGGTCTTTTGCTTTGGAATATGCCGTTTAGTTTCACCGCGTTCCTTGGTTTATTGAGCTTGAGCGGCATGATTTTGAAAAACGGCATCGTGCTATTGGATCAAATAAACCTCGAGTTGGAGTCAGGCAAAGACCCATATCTGGCCATTGTGGACAGTGCAATTAGTCGTGTTCGTCCGGTCAGTATGGCGGCATTGACCACGATTCTTGGCTTGGTGCCACTGATGTTTGATGCTTTCTTTGGCTCGATGGCGATTACTATCATGGCGGGACTAGGCTTTGCGACTATCTTGACGCTAATTGTCGTGCCAGTGATGTTTTCATTGCTGTTTGGTATCAAACCGCCAAAGACCGAGAAAGTAAAAACACTTGAGCCAGCAGAAGTCGTGTAGATAGGCATTATCAATTAAAGCTATGCGTCAATCTTCAACACAAAGCCCCGAATTCGGGGCTTTTTCAATCGCATGACGTGATGTTTGAATGTGTTAAGCGGCCTTCCAGTTGCCACTGCTCACCAACTTGTCTGTCACTTTGTCGATGGCTTTTTTCGCCCGCGAGACGATATCGTCAATGTCTGCATGGTTAACAACCAGAGGTGGCGCGAAACCCAAAATGTCGCCGTGTGGCATGGCACGAGCGATCAAACCCTGTTCAAGACATGCAGCGGCGATTTGTGGGCCGACTTTTAAAGAGGGATCGAAGTGTTCGCGTTTGAACTTGTTGCTGGAAAACTCAAGGGCATGCAGCAATCCGATACCGCGGCTGTCACCAATGAGCGGGTGATTGGCAAACGTGGCCTGCATCTGTTGTTGGAAATAGGCGCCCGTATCACGGGCATTCGCCGTCAGGTTTTCACGCTCGATAATATCGAGGTTACACAGCGACGATGCCGCGCCCAATGGGTGACCTGAATAGGTATAACCGTGCCCGATAGCGCCCCATTGATCTGTGCCATCTTCAAGTACCTTCCATACTCTTTCACCCACCATGACGCCGGAAAGCGGTTGATAGGCTGAAGTCAGTCCCTTGGCGACGGTAATGAGGTCGGGCTTCATGTCATACATGATTGAACCAAAGTCAGCGCCAAGACGACCAAAACCACAAACCACTTCATCAGAAATGAGCAAAATGTCGTATTTATCCAATACTTTGCGGATTTCCTGCCAGTAACCTTCTGGTGGCGGAACAATACCGCCAGTGCCCAGTACAGGTTCGCCAATCATGGCGGCGACGGTTTCTGGACCTTCGGCGAGCACCATTTTTTCTAATTCATCTGCGCAGTATTTTGAGAACTCACGTTCGGTCATCCCGTCGTCTTGGCGACGATAATAGTAAGGCGCGACAGTGTGTTTAATACGATCAAGCGGCAGATCGAAGTGGGCATGAAACAGTGGAAGCCCTGTCATTGAACCCGAGGCGATACTGGAGCCGTGATAGCCACGATCACGAGAAATGATTTTCTTCTTCTCTGGCAGCCCGCGCACATTGTTGTAATACCAAACGAGCTTAAGTTGGGTTTCATTGGCATCACTGCCCGACATGCCGTAATACACCTTGCTCATGCCTTGGCCCGCCATCTTCAATATACGTTCTGACAGGGTGATCAATGCTTCGTTCGTGTGGCCGACATACGTGTGGTAGTAAGCAAGCTTCTTGGCTTGTTCGTAGATGGCTTCGGCCATTTCTTCTCGGCCATAGCCGATGTTCACACAGTAAAGCCCCGCGAAAGCATCGACAAGTTCTATGCCTTCTGAGTCTTGAATGCGAATGCCTTTGGCGCTGGTGATAATACGCCCTGGCAAGTCACCATCGGCGTATTGCTTTAGGTGGGTTGATGCGTGAAAGACGTTCTGGCGGTCTATTTCGAGCAAGGCTTTGGTATCAATATTCTGTGTCATATCAAACTCCATGTATCTGCAAAAGTTCAGCAACCGCTGGCTGTCGGTAAACCGCCAAGGCAGTAGTATTTAGTTTCGCTGTATTCATCAAAACCGTGTCGGCTACCTTCGCGCCCAAGGCCTGACTGCTTCATGCCGCCAAACGGGATCGGGTGACCCGTCATTTTCACGCTGTTCACACTTACCATGCCAAACTCTAGCCCGCGCATGAGCTTCCATATGTCGCGAATATCGTTTCCGTACACGTAGGCGGCAAGGCCATATTCGGTGTCGTTCGCGGCAACAAGGAGGTCATCTAAGTTGTCGTAGGCAATCACACCGGCAACGGGGCAGAAGTTCTCTTCACGATATACCGCCATGTCAGGCGTAACTTGGGTTAGCAGTACGGGATGAAAAAAATTGCTGTTGAGCGATTGTGGTGATTTTCCTGCGAGTAGCGTTGCGCCTTTTTCGAGTGCATCGTCGACCAGTTTTTGCGCTTTTTCGACGGCTTGACGGCTTATCAACGGGCCAAGGTCTACGCCTTTTTGCATGCCATTTCCAACGCGAAGTGTTTGCATGCCAGCAGCGAAGGCCGCGACAAATTCATCGTGTCGTTCGCGAGGTACAAAGATCCGGTTGGCGGCGAGGCAGTCTTGGCCTGATGTCTGGAACTTGGCATCAATCGCAGCGTTGGCTGCTTCATGAATGTCCATGTCCGGCAGAACAATGAAAGGGGCATTGCCACCTAACTCCATCGAGCACTTCTTCACTGTATCTGCGCATTGTTCGAGTAGGATTTTCCCGACGCGTGTGGAGCCGGTAAACGAGAGGGCCTTTACTTTGTCTGAGGCGCACAGCGTGGCGGCGATCATGGGTGCATCGCCGGTGACCACGTTAAATACTCCGGCTGGAATGCCAGCCCGCTCTGCCAGTTCCGCGAGTGCTAATGCGGAGAAGGGTGTTTCGTTGGCAGGTTTCACAATCACCGTACAACCAATTGCCAATGCAGCAGCGGCTTTGCGGGTGATCATCGCATTGGGGAAATTCCATGGCGTGATTAACGCCGCGACCCCAATCGGTTCTCTCAGAGTAGCAAGCTGTGCATTGGGGATATGGCTAGGGATGGTTTCACCATAAGCTCTACGCGCTTCTTCGGCAAACCAGCGAATGAACGATGCGCCATAATCAATTTCGCCACGAGCATCGTTTAAGGTTTTTCCTTGTTCCAATACCATTAAGCGGGCGAGGTCCTCTCTGTTTTCAAGCAGCAAATCATGCCAACGCATCAGTTTGGTCGCCCGTTGTTCTGCGGATAAGGCACGCCAAGGAACAAACGCTTTGTACGCAGCGTTGATGGCCTTGTCGACCTGAGATTTTTTTAATGAGGTGACATAACCCAACACATGATCATCGGCGGGGTTGGTCACGGCAATATCGTCGTTACCTGCCACCCATTTCCCGTTTATATAAGCAAGCTGACGGAGTAAGCGCGCATCATCCAACTGGGCTAACACAGCGTTGCTGGCTTTTCCTTCGTAAGGCAAATTCAGTGCGGCCATACATGACCTCCCTATAAGGTGACTCGTTTATACCCAAGCAACGTCAAGATGCTTGTTCAGCGGGAGTTTGTTTGGGTATATATGGTTTTTCTCATTAAAAGGTAAGTCAGTTTCGGCTGGGTTGTTTTCTGTTAAATAGGGTTTGGCATGAGGTTTTTTTCTATTGGACGACGAAAGACATGGTGTTTTTTCTGCACAGAATTAAGAGCGGGAATAATGGCCTGACGTGAGCAATAAAAGAGGCGTTGAGGAGAATATTTCGAGACGAAAAGAAGGTTATCGCATCAGGTTTTCATCGATTTCAAATGTGTCACCTTGGTGCTTGATCGTTTTCGTGACGATGTAGGTGTAGTAGCGTTCAATGCTGAGTTCTGACACCAGCCAACTGTCGACAAGACGTTGATATTGATCGATATCTTTCACCATGACTCTGAGGATGTAGTCAATGCCTCCACCCGTTGCGAAACAGTCAGCCACTTCAGGGCAGGTTTGCATGGCTTCTTCAAAGCGTTTGAAACTGGCTGCGTCATGTTTTCCTAGTGTGACTTCCACCAGAACAGGCGTTTTTTTACTGAAGATACTGGGGTTGATCTTGGCGCCATAGCCTTCAATGATCCCAGCTTCTTCAAGGCGTTTTACTCGTTCCCAGCATGGACTGATCGACAGATTAATCGCTTCGGCGAGGTGCGATTTTGTGATTCGCCCTTGTGTCGCCAAAATTTGCAGGATTTTTGTGTCGTACCGATCAAGTTGCATTGATGACCCTGTCTCAGTGTGCTCGATAGCTTTAAGCGTGGCACAGAGTTGGAATTGTTGACATTTCTCGTCGCCAATTTTGTGTGCTTGAGGTGATGGGCGAGTGGCAAGCGGCGAGGGCGCTTGGTTCACATAGCCAATGACACAAACAAGCGGCGTCGAGCGACGTTAGGATGCATGATGCCACGCCGTTCGCTGTACCGCAGAAGTGAGGTGGTTAGTCGATTGGCTTCGCAAGCACGGCGAAGGTGTCACCGAGGCTGATCTTAGCTAAATGCCGACGGGCAGCGAGGATACCGTGAGTTTGTGATCGATATTCGATCGGAGCTTGTCCACTGCGCTCGGTCGAATAAACGCGCGCGATGAGGTCACCTTCTTTGATTTCATCACCCAAGTTCACACATAGCTCCAAAATTCCATTATGTTCACTTTGCAAATAACACTGAGCATTTGGGATTTCTAAGAAGATAGGGTCGCTAGTTGGCTCAATGTAGCTTTTAAGCAAAATACCGCTGTAAACAAGAAAGTTATGAATCCCCCGATCAGCCATTTCAATTGTTTCAGGGTTCGTGGTTCCGCCACCTCGCAATTCCGTGGTGACGAACACTTTTCCTTGTGCTTCAACAGCCGTGTCATACAGCTGCGTCGGGTCCATTTCTTCCATAAAAAAACAGTAGGGTGCACCAAACAATCGCGCCCCTTCGATGCAACGAAACTCTTGTATTCTATCGGTAAGGCGGTGTGCCGCGGCAAATGGGAGGATATCGAGTGTCTTCCCCCCTGAATGAATATCCAGTGCGGTATCACATAAGGGGACAAGGTGACGGCTAAAGTAGTCAGCCATTCGCTCTGTCATGCTGCCGTAGGGGTGACCAGGAAATGCGCGGTTCATGTTGCCATTATCAATGGGAGAAACACGGCTTCCCGCTTCGACAGCTGGGTGGTTCATCATTGGCACGATAATTACGCGGCCTTTGATATCAGCGGGTTTCAGGGTATGGCTCAATTTGAGTAATGACGTGATCCCTTCGTATTCATCGCCATGATTCCCTCCCGTTAGCAGCGCTGTTTGACCCTCACCATTCTTAATGACGGTGATGGGGGTCATGATGGCACCCCACGCTGAGCCATCGTGTGAATAAGGCAATTTCAAAAAGCCATGCTGTATGCCGTCGGCATCAAAATCAACCGTCGCTGATACCGAGCTGGGCGGTAATTTATCCATGTAACCTTGTTCCTCTTCTGTGTTGGCTATTGCGTGTGCCGTTTAGTGTTTGACGAATTAGTGTTTAATGAAAAGCTGTCGCGGAAAATTACACAATGTTTCTGCACCGTACTTGGTTATTACAATGCTTTCTGTGGTTTCCATACCCCAATCATTCATCCAAAGTCCTGGCATGAAGTGAAACGTCATGCCTTCCTTCAAGATGGTAGTGTCAGTGTCGCGAAGACTCATGGTGCGCTCACCCCAATCCGGTGGATAGCTCATGCCGATAGGGTAGCCGCATCGTGAACCGCCCCTATCAAAACCATACTTCACCATGATGGCATTGAGAGCGCGGGCAATGTCGCCACACGTGTTACCCGGTTTGGCAACTGCAAGCCCTGCTTCTAGCCCTTCATTCAATGCATCGTTTGCACGTTTAAAATGATCTTCCGGCTCGCCAAGATAAATAGTTCGTGAAAGCGGGCAGTGATAGCGGCGGTGAACCCCCGCCATTTCGATAAAAGTACCTTCACCTTTTTTAAACGGACGATCATTGTACGTGAGGTGAGGTGCGGACGCGTCAATGCCAGACGGTAGCAAGGGGACGATAGCGGCATAGTCGCCGAAGTGACCATCGTGACCGATCACGGAGTGCTTGTTAATTTCAGCCACCAGAATATGTTTCGGTAATCCGGGTTCGATAAGGTCGTAAGCCACGCGGTGCATGTTTTCTACAATGCGCGCTGCTGCTCTCATGTAATACAGCTCTTGTTCTGATTTCTCTGCACGACACCAGTTAACCAAGCCTGTTGCATCCGTAAATGATGCGTTGGGTAGGTTGTCACGCAATGCCTCGTAGGCGGTTGCGCTGAAGTAGTAATTGTCTTTTTCGACACCAATTCGACCACGGTCCCATACCTTTTCACCAAGCACTGCGTTGGCCAGATACTCCATTGGGTGAAGCGGTGGATTCATCACATAGTGATCAGGGTAGCCGACCACGTTTTCTGGAGACATATGAACAGTGCGGCGTGCTCCGTTGGCGTCTTGATTGCGCCCAAACCACAAAGGGACGCCAGTTTGCGCGACGACGACACACTGAGGTACGTAAAATGACCAGCCGTCGTAGCCTGTGAGCCAAGACATGTTGGACGGGTCGTGAACGATAAGAATATCGATTTCGTTTATTTCCATGGCTGCACGAACCTTCGCCAGCCGAACGCCGAACTCTTCACGTGTAAAATTAAGGACTACATCACTCATGCCCTTTTTCTCCTTAATATACCGCCCAAATGGACGAACGTTGACCATCGTTAGAGTCATCGCCAGTCATCAACATGTGACGGATTTCGGGGTCGATATTCCGCCTCAGAGAAAGATGACTGTTTTGCCTCCCAGCTTTGCATGTGTTCACGTTGAATGGCGGCAGAACGTTTTGATCGAAGCCATGTTTTGACGCGCCATACATTAGGCATACACACTGGTTAAATAACGGTCAATAAAATAATCAATAAGAAAAAAGACATAGAGCCTCTAACACGCTTCGAGGCACGCGAAATACGGGGAGTCTCAGTTTCGGGAATTGAGGTGGTTTCTCCACTTTTATGGCGAATTCTAAGGAGAGCGACGAAGATGATGTGTCGGTAGGCTAGTGATACCCAAGCATCTTGAGGTTAAGCAAATATATATTTCTTTAGTGATATTTGCTTTGTTTTCGTTAATGGTTATTCACTGCATGTATTCGTGAGCACTCTTGTTATAGTTGAGTGAGTTTTAGTGGCAAATGTGCATATTTATTGTTTGAGACAATATAATTATGGCTATATAATCCGCAAAATTTTTGACTAATAGCGAAACAAAACAAACAAAAACTCTCCGCCGCAGTCACCTTGATGTTTAGAAAAGTACACTATCCTATCTATCTCGCGGCTATATGCCATTTCTTCTCTCTGACAATAAGCTTTTCGATTGCTTTTGAAAATAAGTAGTCCGGTTGTCTGTGCATGAAATAGCGTTAAGTGTAAACAGGATGTGCATTGGTTTGAGTGAGTTTGTTGTACTGTGTTCGTGTGTAATGAGATTTATCATCCTATATGTATAAATTGCCATCTCTAAAGGTGTATTACGATACCTATGTACGTGATATATCTTTTGTTTTTTTATTGCTTCTTCCCCTCACGATATGCAATGCGATTTCTATATTTGTTGGGCACTCACTCAATGCTTCAAATTTCCCTTTTGCAGCTCAACAGTTTTTCTATTTCTCAAACATATTGATTGGCGTATACCCAACCGCACTATGTCTAATTACAACCTATTATTTATCGTCAAAACATAGCGTTAACCCAATGGTGGTGGTGCCCTACGCGCTGGCCATGTTCATCACGATTTCATTAGCAAATGGGCTAGTGGCGCAGCATAGTGGTTTACCAAACAACCCTTTGGTGGCGTTGCTGACGGCTGGAATTTCGGCGGCATCTTGTGTGTCATTTCGTTTGTACCCATTAAACCCAGCCCGTATAGACTTTGTCAGCTCGCTATACAAGCAAGTGGTGCATTTCTTCGGCTTTTTGCTTTTAACGATGGCCTTGTCAGCCCTAACGAGTGCACTTATCACCCATGTTGATAGTTACCGGGAAGTGCTAGCAATCAATCCACTGACGTTTAACGGTGGCCTAGTCTACGTATTCCTGCTGGGGCTATTAGGCTCTGTAGGCATTAACGGACACAACTTCCTTTTCAGGGCAAAACAGCAATTATTTGAGGACACTGAAATCAACCTTGCCGCATGGGAAGCGGGCACGGAGTCGTTGAACATTTTAGGTCAGGGATTTTATGATGCGTTTCTGTCCATAGGTGGTTCGGGAAACACGCTTAGCCTTTTGTTGTGTGTTTTGTTGTTTTCCAAAGAGCGTCGTCACATAACGTTGGCGCTTTCGGCTTTGCCGCTCGTGATGTTCAATATTAACGAGTTGCTTCTGTTCGGTTTACCCATCGTGTTTAACCCAACCTTGATCGTCCCCTTTGTTTTGGTTCCGATGGTTAGTTTTGTCTTGGTATTTGTTGTGATGTCTTTGGGGTGGGTGAACCCTGTTAGCGCGATTGTCGACTGGATGACGCCCCCGTTTCTAAGCGGCTATTTTGCTACCCAAGATAGTGTGGGTGGTGTTGTACTTCAGCTTGCTGTGGTGGCGATAGGCATACTGATTTATCGTCCCTTTTATCTGCATTATTCAGGCAATAATGGCATTGATGGAAAAGACATCCATCGTAAAAACGAAATTGAAAACAGTGCCTTGAAATCTTTCCTTGTCGACCTGAATACTTCGATGGGAGGTTACATCAACAAGCATGAAGTCAGTCAACGTGTGAGCCGTATGCTGAGTCAGGGTGAATTTGTGATGTTCTATCAACCGCAGGTGCATTTGCATAACCCGAATCACATCGCGTTTGAATCGCTCGTGCGCTATCGAGATGTGAAAGGTAACCTCCAGCCACCAACGTTTGTCGCCGATTTTCAGCAATTGGGTGCCATGTGGCAGCTCGATACCATGGTGATCGAGCTCGTTCTCTCTGACATGAGTGCTTTCCCTTTGGGTAGCGGCTGCAAAATTGGGGTGAATATTTCGGCAGATACAATCTCCGATCCAAGAACGGTTGATTTCATCGCGAAGCGATTAGCACGATACGGTGTACCAGCTTCGGCGTTGGAGATAGAGATAACGGAAGAGGCCATTTTAGAAGACCACAGTCAGATAAAGAGCAACATTGATGCTCTGCAGGGCTTAGGTGTGAAAGTGGCGATTGATGATTTTGGTGCAGGTTATGCGTCGTTTCCTCATTTACTAAAATTCAACTTCGACAAAGTGAAGCTTGATCGCTCATTACTGCTTAATGTGCAGGAAGAGCGCGGGCAGAATCTGTATCAATTGTTAGCGAAGATCAGTGAAGTGACAGGCTGTGCCATCGTTGCAGAAGGTGTAGAAACCTATGCTGAGAAAATGTTTGTCAAAGGCTGTGGCATTGATATTTGTCAGGGCTACTACTTTGCGAAGCCTATGCCTCTTGAGGAAGCCGTGGTGTGGACGCGCAGTGTGGCGCATCCGCCAGTCGTCGAAATCGATTAAAGCCGAAACACGCAGTCTGAAAGTAGGCAGTGGAGTAGCGAAGACACAAAAGCCGCATCAAATGTATGCGGCTTTTTTTCAATATATAGAAACAAGGTATTAGTTAAAATCTAGCAACTCAACCTCAAAAATCAGTGTTGAACCCGGTTTGATTGCACCCGCTGACCCGTTACCATATGCCAAATGTGAGGGAATAAAGAAGCGGGTTTTTTCGCCTTTTTTCATCAACTGAACGCCTTCTGTCCAGCCTTTAATGACTTGATTTAATCCAAATTCAATCGGCTCGCCACGTTCTACTGAGCTATCGAAGACGACGCCGTTAAGTAATGTTCCGTGATAGTGTACCTTCACGCGAGATTTGGCCGTTGGGTGTGCTTCGCCTTCGCCTTGCTCCAACACCTTGTATTGAAGACCAGAAGCGGTGGTCTTCACACCTTCCTCTTGTGCGTTTTTTTCTAAGAATGCTGCGCCAGCTTGGATGTTTTCTGCTGCGGCTTTTTTGGCTTTTTGGCGGTTAAGAATAATGAAAACGAAAATCACGAGGATGACGAGAGGTAACGCAAAATCCATGGTAGCTATCTCACTGGTTGTTGTCGGCAAAGCCTTGAAGTCGGTCATTATCATCAAGCTTCGGGCGGATTGGAATCATTAAAACTCAACAAGATGTGAAACGATTAACGTTTGTGATGATGTAGACGTACAGCAGGAGAAATGGAGTGTGCATGATGTGTGCAGTTTTGGTGCAAAACTTGCCTCATAATTAATCATAGAATCATGAGTTTAATCATTTTTTCCCGATTAATTGCGATTCAACGGCTAACAACTCATTGGTACGGTGTTTGCTAAATGGTTTTTTGTGCTGAAAGGGCACGGCTTACACTCACTGTTTCCCTGCTGAAGGGATCACTTAGTTAGCGCTTCTCATTTGCTGCTTATCTCCGCCATGCTTTGCGCTGGCGGAGTTTTTTTATTCACCATTTAACTTTCTCATTATACTCGGATTCATTGTGATTTTAGTTCAATATTATTGATATTTAAGATAAAAATCTGAATTTCATTCCATGTGATATACGCCTGTTTCTTTCTTCAGATTAGATGCCTTGCTGCAAAAAAATTGCCAAATAAATGTAACTGAGTAAACACATTCCTAATCTTGATACCAAAGTTTGATATTTACATTCGCGTCGGAAATTAAGTGGTGGAAAAGTAGGGGCAGCACAACAACCAACATCCAAGACGTGGAGAAAAATAACAATGTATAAAGGACTTAAGTTCACAGCGGTTGCCGCATGTGTCGCTGGTGCGCTAGGCATGAGCGCCTCACTGCAAGCAGCACCAACACATGACAAAGCCGTTATTGGTTACCTGACGCAATGGGAAGCGTGGAAGGGCACTGATGCAGGTTTTAGCGTAAAAGGCGAAGCTACCCACCTGAACGTAGACATGGACATCTACTCCATTCTTAACTTCTCCTTCTTCGGCGTGGCAAAAGATGGTTCATTGCACAGTGGCGATTTGCGCAACAAGAGTATTTACCAACCTAATGCTGTTCAAGAGCCGGGCCCATTGTTACACCCAGACGTTTATTCAAGCTGGGACTTTCACATTCTATGGGGAGAGCTTGAGTACATTCATGAATTCCCAGGAAACGAACCTTGGCAGGCTGATCAGCTGGCAAAAGTGCAAGCCCAAGGTTTTGTGAAAGATGGACGTGGTTGGAAACATGCACCATCAGGCGTAACAGGCCAAATGCCTATTCCGTTGAAAAAGGCGGGCGGTGCCCCAGGCTTGATCGACCTAGCAAACCAAAATGGCGTGAAAGTGATGGCGTCTATTGGTGGTTGGAGTATGTCAAAACACTTCCCTGAAATGGCGGCTAACCCTGTCATGAAAGAGCGCTTCCTGAAAGACGTAGATCGTTTGATGGCATTGGGTTTCCACGGTATTGATATCGACTGGGAATTCCCAGGTTCTGGCGGCATGAACTTTACCGGTACTGATGTTGACTACGCCAACTTTGAACAGTTGATGGACGATATTCGTGCGCGTATTGGTGATGACAAACTGCTGACTGCTGCGTTTAAAGCCGTGCCAGCTGCACTAGAAGGTTACGATTGGGATCGTCTGTCAAATTCGATGGATTACTTCAACATGATGACTTACGACCTCAACGGTGGTTGGTCAAACGTAACCGGTCATAACTCCCCGTTGTATCCATACCCAGAAGAAGAGTTTGATGGATTAACATTGGACGATTTGCGTATCTGGATGCAAGCACGCGGTATTCCATCTAATAAGATTAACTTCGGCGCGGCTTTCTACGGTCGTGGTGTTCAAACCAAGGAAGCAACGGCGTACTTGGGTGCACCGACTGACAAGCGCACCGTGAATTTCTCCGTTGATGGTCCTACGCCTTCGTCAGTGGATTTGGATAACTGGAAAGTGTTCGAAGGGCAACCAAACTACAACTACATCATTAAGCAAACTGGTTGGGAGCACTTCTGGGATGCCAATGCAGAAGTGCCTTATGCTGTAAAAGGAAAATACTTCCTAAGTTACGATGATGAAGAAGCCATTCGTAAGAAAGCTGAGTATGTCGTGAATAACGATCTTGGCGGTATCATTGTTTGGCAGGTGCACGGTGACATTCAGTGTGAAGGCACTTTTATCAATCACGGCACTAAGCTAAAAGAGTGTACCAACCTTAAATCGCCACTGGCTCAGCAAATTGACAATGTGTTTAGCGCAAATGTAATGCCAAATGAAGCGCCAGTCATTTCTGTACCGGGCGCACAAGCGGCGGATTCTGGTCAAGTGATTAGCTTTGCTGTTTCAGCGAAAGACGCAGACGGTGATGCGTTGTCATTCACAGCTGCTGGTGCAGATGTGCTTGACAATGGTGATGGCACGGCGACGATCACTTACCAAGCACCAAACACAGCGTCAGATGTTACTGACACCATTACAGTGACTGTTACTGACGGTAAGAAATCTGACGTGGCTACCGTGGCTGTCAACGTAAAAGGCTCTGGCGTTGTTGAAAATACACCACCAGTATTGACCGTTCCCGCATCTGTCACAGTTAACGCTGGTGAGTCTGTCGATATTTCGGTGTCTGCTTCTGATGCTGAAGGCGATGCACTGAACTTTACGGCAAGCGAAGGTGTGGTTGTTCAAAACGGTAACTCTGCGGTTATTACCGTGGCAACTCCAGAGTCTGACAAAGACAGCGTGATTTCAGTGGTTGTTACCGTTAACGATGGTGTGGCGAGTGCTAAATCAACCGTACTTGTCAATGTGAAAGCAAACGCTGGCCCAGTGAACGGTACGTGGGACAAAGACACCATTTATAACACCGGTGATAAAGTGACATATAACGGCGTGGAATACACCGCGAAATGGTGGACGAAAGGTGAAGCACCGGGATCTTCGTCTGTGTGGGAAGCATTTGATGATGGTTCGGCTAAATCGTGGAGCGCAGGTAAGGTTTATGTAGGTGGCGACTTGGCTATCTACGACGGCAAAACCTACAAAGCGAAATGGTGGACGAAAGGTGATACCCCTGGAGCGGCCTATGGCCCATGGGCACTTCAATAAGTCATTGATGCAAAATCAACGCTAGGAAAATAACAGATAGACCCCGCTCATTGCGGGGTCTATTTTGTTATGGGCAAATATCTCAGTGAGGTGTGCTAGCTCAGGAACAAGAGGTCTTGTACCAATGTCTTTCATTTGATGGCCCTGTCTCATAAATACAAACGCTGGTGTGTTTTAACTATCTGATGTTAAATGATATTTCCCGCTCACTACAAGACATCGAAATAACCTATTACAGCGTTAGGATCTTCCCATTGGATACAGAAGGCTTATCCACCTATAAATTAACTCTACGAGCACGACATGCGTTTAAATGGAGAAAAGTTATGTCTGATATGAGCAAATGCCCGTTCCACCACACTGCTGGTGGTGGCACGACAAATCGCGACTGGTGGCCAAACCAGCTTCGCATCAATATTTTGCATCAACACACCCCCGCGTCTAACCCTCTAGGCGATAACTTCAATTATCGGGATGCCTTCAAAAAACTCGATCTTGAGGCGGTTAAAAAAGACATTCACGCATTAATGACAGATTCACAAGACTGGTGGCCTGCAGATTTTGGACACTATGGGCCACTATTTATTCGCATGGCGTGGCACAGTGCAGGCACATACCGAACCTCTGATGGCCGAGGTGGTGCGGGTACGGGGAACCAACGATTTGCGCCCGTGAACAGTTGGCCAGATAACGGAAACTTAGATAAAGCTCGCCGCTTGCTTTGGCCTGTGAAACAAAAATACGGTCAAAGTATCTCTTGGGCAGATTTACTGATCTTAACGGGCAACGTCGCGCTGGAATCCATGGGGTTCAAAACATTCGGTTTTGCGGGTGGGCGTGAAGACATTTGGGCGCCAGAGGAAGACGTTTACTGGGGTAATGAAAAGGAATGGTTAGGTGATAGCCGTTACAGTGATGATCGCGATCTAGAAAATCCACTGGCCGCAGTGCAAATGGGGCTGATTTATGTCAACCCAGAAGGGCCAAACGGTAACCCTGATCCGCTCGCTGCTGCCATTGATATTCGAGAAACCTTTGCACGTATGGCAATGAACGATGAAGAAACCGTGGCATTGATAGCGGGTGGACATACCTTTGGTAAAACGCATGGAGCGGGTGATGCTGCGTTAGTTGGGGCTTCTCCCGAAGAAGCGCCAATGGAAGAGCAAGGCTTCGGCTGGAAAAGCCGTTACGGCTCGGGTAAAGCTGGCGATGCGATTACCAGTGGTTTGGAAGTCACTTGGACACAAGCGCCGACACAATGGACTAACTACTTCTTTGAAAACCTGTTTGGTTACGAATGGGAATTGTCAAAAAGCCCAGCAGGTGCGCATCAGTGGGTAGCGAAAGATGCTGACGGTGTGATCCCCGATCCATTCGATAGCACCAAAAAGCGATTGCCTACGATGCTAACGACAGACTTATCGCTTCGTTTCGATCCTGCTTACGAAAAGATCTCTCGCCGGTTCATGGAAAACCCCGATCAGTTTGCGGATGCATTTGCACGGGCGTGGTTCAAATTAACCCATCGTGACCTTGGACCTCGTTCTCGTTACCTTGGCCCAGAAGTGCCAAGTGAAGTGATGATTTGGCAAGACCCTGTTCCAGCGCGTGATCATGCATTGATTGACGCAGCAGACATCGCACACCTCAAAGGAAAAATTGAAGCAACAGGCTTAACTGTCTCTGAGTTGGTTTCAACAGCATGGGCGTCAGCGTCAACGTTCCGTGGTTCAGACAAGCGAGGCGGGGCAAACGGTGCGCGTATTGCTTTGGCACCACAAAAAGATTGGGCGGTGAATCATCCCGATCAATTGGCCATGGTGTTAGAAAAGCTAGAAGGTGTGCAGTTTGATTTTAACGGCTCCCAAACAGGCGACAAGCGCGTTTCACTGGCAGATATTATTGTATTGGCAGGTGGTGTCGGTGTTGAGAAAGCAGCTAAGAATGCGGGCGAAACGGTTAATGTTCCGTTCACACCAGGCAGAACTGACGCATCACAAGATGAAACCGATGTGCACTCTTTCGAGGTGCTAGAACCTGAGGCCGACGGCTTCCGCAACTATGCGAAAGCCAAATACACAGTATCTTCTGAGGAAATGCTGCTGGATCGCGCGCAATTGCTGACGCTGACAGCGCCTGAAATGACAGTGCTTGTGGGTGGCATGCGTGTTCTGAACACCAACGCGGGTGGGCATTGCCACGGTGTGTTTACCGAACGTCCTGAGACGCTGACCAATGATTTCTTTAGAAACTTGTTGGATATGGGCGTTGAATGGAAGCCTTTGGATGGTGACAATGTGTTTGAAGGTCGTGACAGAGCCACCGGTGCGTTGAAATGGACGGGAACGCGGGCTGATTTAGTTTTCGGTTCAAACTCCCAACTTCGCGCCTTGGCTGAGGTCTATGCGACACAGGATTCACAGCAAAAATTCTTAAACGATTTTGTTGCCGCCTGGACAAAAGTCATGAACTTGGATCGTTTTGATCTCATCGCCTAATACTTGATTTCATTCAATTGTGATAAGTAAGCTAAGCCGCCATTCTATTGGCGGTTTTTTTTTGCGTTGAAAATTGGCATCAAATCTAATTGAACCTCACACTTCTATTGGAATTGCAATTTTTTCAGCCTCGCCTATGTCTTAATAGTCCTCTCTCTTTATCGTCAGCCTGTGCCTGCGGTCTAAAGCATTACTTTTGTGGAGCCTTTATGTTTGCTCGCTTTTTATCAACCCTAACTTTGATGTTAATGGTGGGTTGTTCGACATTGACGCCTTCTTCCGCAATAACACCCGATCCCCACTGGACATCTGTGACGCTTGGTAATGGTTTCCAATATCACTTGTACCCAATTGAGGGCAGGGACGTAGAAATTCGGCTCGTAGTGAATGTTGGTAGCCTAAACGAACAAGAAGAAGAAAGGGGATATGCACATTTTATTGAGCATATGGCGTTCAATGGTACTAAGCGTTTTCCTCACAACTCAGTGTTTGATGCATTCGCGGCGGTGGGTGTTGAGTTTGGTCCGGATATCAACGCAGTAACAGATTATGGTCGTACTGTGTATCAACTGTCATTACCAGACATGGATAGCGCCGAACAGGCGTTGGCGTGGTTTCGAGATATTGGTGATGGGCTGCTGCTCGATAAAGAAGAAGTTGACAGTGAAATAGGGGTTATTTTTGGTGAGTGGCGTCAGGACAACCGATCAGAAGCATCTTGGCAGTTAAAGCTATACAACACCTTATTGAAAGGCTCTCCCTATATTCAACGTGATCCTATTGGTACAGAAAAAGCACTAACCAATGCCATCAGTGAAAACTTACAGGCGTTTTACACTCAGTGGTATCAAGCTAATCGTATGCAATTGGTGATAGTTGGTGGGATTGAGGTAGAAACACTCAGCGCACAAATAAACAAAGAATTCGCGTCTTTACGCACAAGCCATCATGTACCAGAGCAACATGTTCTCCCTGACATTAATTCAGCTATTCAATACCCCCTGACGCTATACGCGCCGCAGGGTGAATCACCGGCTGTAGTTCTGAGTTTCCCAAATGGTCGTCAAGAGGTTCCAACGACGTTGCGCGAACAGCGTGACACATGGCTATCGTGGATGGTGATTGATGCCATTCAATTGCGGCTGGAAGAACAATTCGATCGTATGGGAATCTCACACAATGGGATATACAACAGTTCTCCTTTTACACCGGGTTTCAACGTGCATGAGTTGGTCGTGGCATTCAACAACGTCGATCGCAACGATGTTTTGGAAGCATTAGCGAAGAATGTTGCGTCATTGCGTGACCAAGGAGTCAGTTCCAGCGAATTCCATGCGCTTGTGGAACAGTACAGGTCGTCCGTCAATCTGTTTGATGAAGCGACGCCGATTGAGGTAGCTGAAACGGCGGTGCAGGAGCTTTACACAAATAGATTGCCGCAAGATGAGCGGGAATTAAACGCGAATTTTGAAGATTTTCTCGACACGCTATCATTCGATGTGTTCAACGCGAGTCTGAACGAGCTGCTGATCTCCCCAAATCAGGGTTTGACCTTGGTTTATGCGAGTGGCGAACCGCTATCAGATGCTGAAGCGTTGAAACAAAGCTACTTCTCGGCACTAAAGCAGCGCGGTGAGGAAATAGATGTCGCCTATCTGGATATTCAAATACCGCAGCCTAACAAGTTTTATGAAGGCGAAATCACGGTCGATAAACAAGACGATAATTTATTTGAATGGCAGCTTCCCAATGGGATCCCAGTTATCTTCTATCAGGTGGATAGGCCAACCTATGAAAGCTATGTGTTACTCCAAGCCAAAGGTGGTTTGTCCGTGCTTTCAAGAAAAGAGAGGGCGGCGCTTGAATTATTGTTTGAGACCTATCGGACTGGGAAGGTTGGCGATATTGAAGCGTTCGATTTTTCGCATTATCTCGAAGTTCGCGGTATTTCCATCGAACCTCAGGTATTGAGTAAAAGCCACAACCTCACTCTCGTTAGTCCTAATGGTTACTTGCCGGAATCAATGAATGCGCTTCGGTATTTGGTTGAACAAATTAAGCCTAATAGCGAGACCTTCATGAGAGAAAAAGCGCGTATCATGCATCGCGTACAGAGCGCAAAGCAGTCACCTTATGATGTCTTTGGACGTGCGTCGTTGGATGCCCTCTATCCACTAACTTCTTATGAATCCCCGCTGTCGGTTGAAGACTATGAAGCGGTAACACTTGATGATGTTGAGTACGTATATAATAAATTATTCAGTGATTTAGGCCATTTCCGAATCTATGTTGTGTCTGATGAATCCTTGAGCACGATTGAAAACCTTGTGACAGGGTACTTGGGTGGCATTGCCACTGAGCGACGCGAAACACCGCCAGTTGCGAATCAGTACAACCGAAAAGGAGACCGCACTGTTAAACACACTTCGCCTGAATATCGCACCTATGTAGAGCGTGTCTATGTCTCCGATGCAGCACCGCGTACACTGCGGCTTATTTTTGCAGAAGATATGCTCAATCGAGTGCTGCAATCACGTTACAACGATCTAGTACGAGAAAAATATGCGCTGTCTTATGACCCGTATTTTTCTTCTTGGACATGGGACGGCGAAGCTGTTTCGGTGACTAGCCTGACGGCATTGATTTCACCGGAAAGAGAAAAGCAGTTAACGTCTCTTTGGCCAGATATTCAACGAGTGCTTTCCGCGCCAGTGACAAAACGAGAAAGAGACAATGCGGCTCGTCAGCTTTCAAGGGATATGTATGACATCGGTAACGATGGCCTGTATATGGTAGGCGCGTTGGCTCGCTATGATCTGTGGGGATATGGCGTCGAGGGAGTGTTGTATCCCGATGAGGTCATTTCTCACATCGATGAGCATGTATTGACTCGTCTTGCTAGCCAACTGTTTGAAGGAAGTGCGCTGTTTGAAAGCATATTAAGGCCGAACAGTCAGCAATAGAAAACCAAGCAAGAAAAATGCAGCAACAGAGACAAAAGCAATAAAAAACGCGCTTCATCTGCGCGTTTTTCTGCTTAATCAAACGATAGTTGCTCAAAGCAATAGCCACACATCCACCGGAACCTGGATTGTTATAGCCAAGGCGTGATGATCAATGCGTTGATTTTCCGCCGAAGTATTTTTCCATGATTTCAGGCGTCAGTTCGCCTTTCTCTTCCAGCGCTTTAAGCTCTGCAACGATACGCTTTTGATCTTCTAGAGAAGGCAAAGGAAGATCCGGTTCGCGCTCAGGTGCATCTTTCATCAGGTTTTCTAAATCAATCATTGCTTGATACCCATATTCGATGTGGGACATTAAAATGTGAGAAGCATTCTAAGGAAAATACCTAACATCTAGCAAGTGAATGGCGCTTTAACGTCATTCTTAGCGTGATTGAAGCAATTTTCGTGACGACCTAACCGCGCCGTTCTTGAATCCACATCAATTTCTTGTGTTTTTCGCTTTTTTGTAACACTGTAACAAATATACCTAAGTGCGTATTGTCCTCAGATTTTTTTCGTCTCGGGGACAAAGCCGAAACAGAATAATAAAAAAACAAGG
This sequence comes from Enterovibrio litoreus, assembly GCF_045679545.1. Taxonomy (NCBI): domain Bacteria; kingdom Pseudomonadati; phylum Pseudomonadota; class Gammaproteobacteria; order Vibrionales; family Vibrionaceae; genus Enterovibrio; species Enterovibrio litoreus. The sequence continues at coordinate 27,181 of NZ_CP166195.1, read as the reverse complement.
AAGGTAGCGATGTCAGAGTTTATTGAAGTCTATGTGGTTAATGCCTTTGTCGCAGACAACAAAGGCGGCAATCCAGCGGGTGTCGTCCTCAACTGTGCTCATCTCAATGTCAAACAAATGCAATCCATCGCCAAAGAACTCGGCCACTCGGAAACAGCGTTTGTCTTGCCCTCAAAAAAAGCAGATTTTCGCGTGCGATTTTTTACGCCCATCAATGAAGTCGATTTTTGCGGCCATGCCACTGTGGGCACATTCTCGACCTTGTTCAAAACAGGAAAGATTAAAGAGGGTGATTACACTCAAGAAACGGGTGCTGGCGTACTTGGGGTTTCAGTCTCTTCTGAAGGTCGTGTTTCAATGGAGCAGGCATTGCCAAAATTTGGCAAAGAATTCTCTGCCGACGAATTAGCGCCAATGTTAGGTCTAACGGTTGAAGATATTCTCGCCACAGGGCTGCCAGTGAAGGCAGTGTCCACAGGATTGGTGGATGTGATTGTCCCTGTAACGGACGACGCCGTATTGAAGAAGGTCTCACCTGACCTAGACGCGATTAAAAAATTCAACAAAGCGACAAAAACGGGTGCTGTACACGTATTTTCGCTGACACCCGCGGAATCTGACATTTCAGCACGCTGTCGTAATTTTGCGCCCTTGTTAGGTATTGATGAAGAATCTGCCACGGGGAGTGCTGCTGGTGCGTTAGCTTCATATCTCCATGTGTATCAAGGAGGGGGAAAGTATCGATACCTGTTTGAACAAGGCGAGATTTTGAATCGCCGTTCATTGATTTGGGCGAGTGTGGAACCAGATGGTGATGCCATAACAAAAGTGAGTGTCGGTGGTTTCAGTGACAAGCCTCAGCGGATTCCTTTCCGAATTGAAGAGACGGCTGACTAGTATTAAACATATTGAATATAAAGAAAAAAAGGAAACCGACTGGTTTCCTTTTTTGTTTCGATGTCGCTGAGGGTGAAGGTCGATGATTTCTTGCGGCGGTTTCGCCTATTTAGCGGAAAAAGAAGGAAAAATGCGGTAGGTAGTCTAAATTTTAATTACATGTCTCATTAATAGGATGGCGACTGCGTGGCCGAAGTATTTTTCTCATGCCAACCAATCTTTGACAACGAGTTGCAACATTGGGGTAGCGAATTGCTATTCCGCGAGGGTTTGGAGAACAAGTTTCCGTCTGTCGATGAAGACACGGCAACTTCACGTATTTTGAGTGCTAACTTTTTAGTCAGTTCCAATCGCAAAGCTGAAATACGGTATATCGTCAGTTTTGGCGAGTCATCATTGCTTGACGAAATTCCATTGGCGATGCCAGCTCAGCATCTGATTATTTCTGTTACTGAGGATTGCCTGCCTTCGCCAGAGCTCGTGAGTAAGCTTAGAAATTACCGCTCCGAAGGGTATCGCATTCTGATGGATTGCAAAGCCATGACTAACGAATGGCGAAAATACCTCGAGCTGGTGGATATTTTCAGCATCAGTATGGAGCGAAGTCATCCCGCTGATTGGCAAGATGCCATCGCACAGTTCTCGCAGCAAGTGTTCTTGGCTCGGAAAGTAGAGACGCAAGAAGAGCTTGTCGAGGCGCAAAGTTTCGGATTCGCGTTGTTTCAAGGGTATTTTTTTGAAAAGCCGCAGATTGTTCGTACCGCCGACGTCGCACCTTCAGTCATGTCGCTGCTTGATGTCTGCATTATTATTAACCGCAATCCAGATGATATTGATACGTTAACGAAAATCATTTCCAAAGATGTGTCTTTGCTTTACAAGGTCATAGCAAGCGCAAATATCTTGGCAAAAACCAAAACGAACAAAATTTCAAATCCTCGTCAGGCTGTTATTTATTTGGGGGTGCAATCGCTAAGGCGTTTGGTTTCCCTACTAATCATGTCCAACCTTGATCACCAACATGCGGCCCAACTTCAGAGCGTTGCGCTCTGTCGAGCAACATTTTTATCGTCACTACAACTGGACTCTAAAGCGTTCAATCAGGACGAAGGGTTCATTGTTGGTGCGTTTTCTATGCTTGATGTCATGCTCAGTAAACCCATGTCCGATATTATTTCTCATCTCGATTTATCTCCCGATGTGAAGCGTGCGTTGGTGGCAAAAGAAGGCGTTTATGGCAACCTTCTTGCGTTGTGTCATGATATTGAACACGCCAATTGGAACGGTTTATTGCATTGGTGCAATCAGCTCAAACTTAATGATAAGACGGTGCTAAAAGATTTCGAGCAGGCAAGAAGCAGCACGGCTGACATCACTTCCAGTATGCAGGTTTAGCCTTATGTTCATGATAAGAACAAAATTGGCCGTCATCTTATTGATAAGTGGTACTTTAATACTCAGTATGTTTGGGGCGTTTAATTACGTGAAAACCCATGAACGACTTCATGGTGAGTTGGAATATGAGATTTCGTCTATCGCTACTCGGTTGTCTTATCGCTTGCCTAATCAGCTTTGGAACTTTGATTTTGAGACCGTTATTAATGACCTTGAAAGTGAAGCGCTTTCTCGATTTGTCTATCGAATCGAAGTCGTTGCCAACGACGACAGTTTTCGCCACATCACGCCACCCAAAGATGGTCGATTCGACAATGAATTTCGACTTCACCGTTTTCCAATCATGTACGAAGAACTTGATAAACCAAGAGCGGTTGGTGAACTGATTATCTATGAAGACCCAAGACCGATCGACAACACGCTGACATCGGAAATCGTATCGGGTATCTCGCAGGTATTTTTGCTCGATCTGATGATCATGTTCTTGATTTGGAAATACGCGAGTGCCATTAAGGAAATTGAATCCAGCAAAAACTACCTCAACACTATCATTCACAGTTACAAAGACGGACTTCTGGTGCTGGGGGAAGACCACAAGGTCTCAACACTGAATGACGCCGCAAAGCGCATGTTTGAGCTTGATGATATACCCATAGAGGAAACGTCGTTAACCAATATCATTTCGAAGGTTGTGCCCGATTCGCGCGCCTATTTTTCGCAAGCCTTGTATGGGTTTAATACCAAAAATTTGAACTATGAACTCGTTCGCTCCAAAGATAAGGTCATCGTTCAAGTTCGTTCGACGAAAATTGAAGTTAATGATATGCCACTTCAAGTCGCCATCATTCGAGACATTACCGAGCAACATGTTGATAAAATGAAGGTGTCGAAAGGTGCAGAACTCTTTTCTGCAGTGAAAACACTTCAAGATAAGTTTCTTGTTAGTGATGATTACCACAACAGCTTTAAAGAAGTACTCAAAATACTGCTGAGGATCGGTGAAAGCAATCACGGATTGATCGTTGAAGTTGATTATAGCGAGAAAAATAATTATCGAGCGTTGGCGCAAACCCGTCTTATTGCCAATGGGTATGTGTCTGAAGAATTTGTCAAAAGTGTTGTCACCAAGGTGATTGAAACCCAGAAAGGGGACAGAAGCCTACAAGTCGCTGGCCTGACCACCACCAACAACAAATTGATTATCAACTCGCTGTGTATGCCTCTTTTTCTCTCTAATCAACTGGTTGGAGTGGTCTGCTTATTTGATGAATCGACAAGCTACGATGACGATTTGCTCTCATGGCTAGAGCCCGTGCTGTCGAGCCTGAGTGCTATGGTTAACTTCGTTCGCCAAAAGAAACTGAACGATTTAATCTCAGAAGAAATGCGACACGCGAAAGAAGATGCAGAGCGAGCGAATGAAGCCAAAACCAATTTCCTCGCCATGATGAGTCATGAAATCCGAACGCCCATGAACGGTATAGTGGGCATGTCCAATTTGCTTAAAGACACACCTCTCAATCAGCAGCAATCTTATTTTGTCGATACGCTTGTTCATTCTTCAAACGCTTTACTCAACATCATCAACGATGTTCTCGATTTGACCAAGATCGAAGCTGGGAAAATGCAGCTTATTGAGCAAGATACTGAGCTGGTTGATTTGGTTCATGACGCTTTAGTTGTTTTCCATGCTCGGGCAGTAGAGAAAAGCTTGCGTCTTCACTGTTTGATTGAACCTGATCTCCCCCGTTGGTTAGTGATTGATCCTGTTCGTTATACCCAAATAATTCTTAACTTGGTGGGTAATGCCGTCAAATTTACCAAGCAGGGCTCGGTGATGGTGCACATCAGCCGGGTTAGTCTTGATGGAAAGTCGTTGTTACGTTTGAGGGTGAAGGATACAGGCATTGGTATTCCCGATAAAAACCAACAGGCCATTTTTGAAAACTTCACGCAAGTCGACAACTCTTATTCTCGCTCCTATCAAGGCACAGGCCTTGGGCTACCGGTTTGCCTGAAGCTCACTGAGCTTATGGGTGGCGAATTAAAAGTGGTCAGCCAGGAAAATATGGGGACGACATTTACTGTCGACATCCCATTAAAAAGCGACAGAGACAATGTGGACACCTTATTCAGTGGCATGTCATTGCGTGAAGATGTGCGCAAGCTTCAGGTGGTTATTGCCACAAATGACACCCAGCTATTCAAGGTTTTCAGCACTTATCTTTCAAGTGTCGGCATGGATGTGTCTCAGTTTACGCCGGGCCGCACTCCCAACGAGTCCATTACAGATTCAACATTGCTGTTCATTGATGACAGCGTGATGGGGGATTTGCGTCCCGTCATTAATCAGGCAGCAAACGCAATTATGATCAGTCACGATGGTGTGATTGATCAATTAGGTATGCCATGTCTGATAAACCCGGTGAACCCAGATACATTGATTCACTCGTTGACGATTGATGAGTCTTTACCAGCAAGTGTGGATGAAAAATCTCAAGCGTTTGTTAGGTTTGAAGGTCTGAACGTACTGGTTGCAGAAGACCATTTAGTGAATCAAGACTTGATGATGTTGGTACTCAATAGTTTGGGTTGTAACCCAACGCTAGCCGACAATGGTCTTCAAGCGCTCGAACTGCACCGCGAGACGCCGTTCAATCTGATCCTTATGGATTGCCAAATGCCAGAAATGGATGGATTTGAGTCAACCAGTAAAATTCGTGAGTTTGATACTGAAACGCCAATCATTGCTGTAACGGCTAACGCGCTCTCCGGTGACGCTGAGCGCTGTATTCGTTCAGGTATGAACGCCCATTTAGCCAAACCATTTACTAAAGAGCAGTTGGTCAATTTAATGCTGCTCTATGTCAGCAGTGACTATGTATCGAATAGCGAGATTGAACACTATGCTTCCGCGCAAGTTGATGAAAGCGAGTGTGTTCAAGTTGATCAGGACGAAAAATCCTCAGACAAAGATCAACGTTCTGAAATGGCACCGATAGTGTCGACAACCTGCTTAACTGACGAAAATCCATCCTTAGATCTCGATCGGATTCGTGATCAAGTCGGTGACAGCGATGAACTTGTTCAGCATATTCTTGGGCGTTATGTGTTGTCGCAACAAGCAGATATTGACGCTTTCCAACAGTCACTCGACAGTGGTGACATCGCTGCGGCAAAAAAAATCGCACACCGCATGAAAGGTGCTGCATCAATGATTGGTGCGGATGATCTGGCTTCGTTGTGCCTTTCCATCGAAAAGATGAATAGTGACCAGATAGAAGATTTGAAAACCCTCCTGCCAAAACTGAGCGAGTACACTGGCGCGATTATAAAAGAGGTCGAATCACTGAGTATGAGTTGATGTGAATGGATTCATACTTAAACAACCTCAAGATGCTTGTTCAGCGAGCGTGTGTTCGCTGTCAGGTGCAGTGCGGTTTTGACAACATAGTTGATATAGTTTGAAAATCTGCACTCGCACTCACCCTCAACTTGACCATCCGAAGGACTCATGTGACCTGAGCATTTGACTGCGGATATCCATGTGTTTCTGTCCGAGTTTTCGCATTTACGTCTTGTCACACTTCCTGAGCAATTCCACCAAAAGCATAGTGATATATACAGCTATCTTGCGGTGCTATTACATCCCAATTTCATCTCTATTTTTTGCCTGAAATCACATACTAAATTTGTGATAAAAACAGTATACATTACTGGACTAAATAGAATGATTATAAATCAATGTGTTACGAGTGGAATTCGCATGTGGATAAATGAATTTTTATCCACAGAAACAGTTGATAACTAGGTAGACTACCTCCTGAAACACTGTTGCAGTGCGGCTTCTATAAATGTCAATAGAGGTGACTTTATGGGGAAAAAAACATGCTGATAGACTGGCAGAATTTCTGACTTATGCTCGGCAAAATTAGGGGCAGATATGCGCACTTTTTTGACGCGGGTAAGGGCAACTTTGACGCGGGTAAGGGCAACGTCTTCAGTCTTCGTCTGTATTTATTTGTTCAAGATTAGACTTAGAGGACAGTTGAAAGGTCAGTTTAAGCGCCATATAACCCAAGACGGCGGCAAGTATCGATGCAATAAAAATGGAGATGCGAGACAAGTCTACCAATCCACGCGTATCGAGATCTGGGAAAGCCAAAGTGGTGATAAAAATAGACATAGTAAAACCAATACCGCACAAGATGGATGCCGCCATGATGTGCATAAATTGCACTCCTTTTGGCAAACTGGCTATCCCCGCTTTAACCGACACATAGCAAGCGATAGAAATCCCAATGGGCTTGCCGAGTAACAACCCCAAAATGATGCCTAAAGGGAGGGGCTCGCTCAGCATGCTCATATTGAGGTTGTCTAGCGGCACACCTGAGTTGGCAAATGCAAATAGCGGCAGTATGACAAAGCTACTCCACGGGTGAATACCATGCTCAAGATAGCGTAGCGGGCTTCTGATGCGGTGATGTTTGATTTTGAGCGGAACGGCGAAGCCAAGGATCACGCCGGCAACTGTGGCGTGCACGCCAGATTTTAGCACCGCTACCCAAAGAATTGCGCCGACTAATAAATAGCCGGTTAATCGCGCGACCCCTTTCGCGTTCATATAGAAAAGTGCAGCAGAAGCGAGCACCGAAATAGAGAGCGCTAACACGGACAAATCACTACTGAAAAACAACGCAATAATGATCACTGCACCAAGATCGTCGATCACCGCTAACGCTAACAAAAACACTTTCAAACTGACGGGTACCGTTTTCCCAAACAGTGCCAATACGCCCAACGTAAAAGCGATATCTGTCGCTGCGGGTATTGCCCAGCCGGAAAGTGCTTGTGGGTCGTTGGCGTTGAAATAGACGAAAACGAGGACAGGCACTACCATGCCACCGATGGCTGCAATAGCTGGAAACATGGCACGAGATCGGGTTCTGAGTGCCCCTTGCATTAACTCTCGTTTAACTTCCAACCCAACAAGTAAAAAGAATATGGCCATCAAGCCATCATTAATCCACAGCAAGAGATTCTTTTGAATATCCAGTGAACCAATTTTGAAATGGATTGGCATATCGAGAAGGGCGAGGTAATAGGGGGCAAGAGGAGAATTGGCGATAAGCAAAGCAGCAAATGCTGATGCGATGAGAAGAATACCAGGAGCAGTATCGAGTTTGAAAAATTCGCCCAGTTTTGTAATCAAAACGCGCTCCGCCGAACAGCCTGTAATACTTAAGTCTAATAACTAAAAGGAGAAAAGGGCAAAAACTTACCCATGTCATTTTAGAGATTTTGTGTGTTCTAACTTGGGCAAGCCAAGAATAGGTAGGCTTATCAGTACGTGATGCGGTTCTTACTGAGCGTGTTCAGAATATTACAGGTTACTTGTTTATCGCTTTTACAGAGAGCGTGAGATCAAAAACAGCCATGGGTTCGTCACCATGCAGTGAAGGGCAAGTTGCTGTAATTCGCACTGATTGATTGACGCGTTCACCGCTTTCCATGGTTTGGTCGAGCATTTCGTCAATCAGTTTTCCATCATTGCAGGTAAACACAACATCCGCTTCCGGGCGTTTTAAAAACTCGGCGGTAACGGCTTTGAATGCGAGAGATATTTTTTTGCCGCGCGTTTCCGTTTTACTCATGGCCATAAAGCCGCCAGCCACATCAGCACCGACTGCCAATACGCCAAAATACATGCTGTTGAGGTGGTTTTTGTTTCTGCGTTTGAGCGGAATACGAATTTGAACAGATTCATCGTTCAGCACCAGTATCTTAGGTCGGCAATACCATATCAGGGGCACTTTGAAGAATCCGAACAGATTGAGCATGCGATTGGCGTGTGCGAGGGATTGTTTCATTATTCATCCTTGATATGAAATGGCATCACTCACGTTAAAGGCTCAACTGGTCGGATGTCAATGTTAAGGCTTTGTTATTGAGGCGCGATGTGATCAATCCACGATAAGCATCAAAGGCGATATTCTTTGGTTTTTTCTTTGGACTGTTTAGCGAGTTCTATGAACTGAACAGAAAAACAGCGTCTGGCGTCTGAGGTGGATTTAACCGATCAATCCAAGTAGCTGTGCCCGACAAAACGCCACAATGGTTTTACTATCTTGAATTTCGTTTTGTGCAATCATTCTCGCGACGTCTTCGACAGAAAAATGCACCACTTCTAGCACTTCGTCGTCATCCAGTTCGCCATCACACGCTGAAACCTGTTTTGCGACGTACAGATACTGCGTTTCATCACAAAAGCCGGGAGCGGGAAGGGACTCACCAATTTTGTGCCATTCGGAAGCTGACAATTGCACCTCTTCTGCCAACTCTCGTCTTGCACATAAATCGGGCGATTCTTTTGATTCCATGGTGCCTGCGGGGAATTCATAAATCCAACGATCGATAGACGGTCGATACTGGTGAATCATCACCAATTTTCCATCGTTGGCGACAGGCAGTATCAGCACGGCACCAGGGTGAGTGACGGTGACATGTTTGGTGATTAACCCGTTGGGTAAAGTGTGCTCACGCTCTTCAAGGGTGAAACGCTTCCATGCATAAAGGGGATTGGATGTTGTCATTGATAAGGTTCTCGACAGGATTAGGTTGGGGCTGCAAAGGTGATACTGCGCGTTACGCTACCGTTATCAACGACAAATACCGACGGATAGATGTTAGCTGTCGGCGAAAGTGTGATCACGCACAATAAAAATGTGTCGTAATGCAGAAATATGATAAGATCCGCGCCTATTTCTGTGGGGCGTAGCTCTGCGTTGAAAAACATAACGATGACGCAGTAACGACCTGTATATAAAGAAACATTGGAGTATCACCTTGCAATTTGAAGACCTGGGTTTAGACAAACGCCTGCTAAAAACAATAGAACATTGGGGTTTTGACTCCGCGACAGATGTTCAGGCATCCGCCATTCCTGTTGTCAATGCCGGGAAAGATTTGTTGGCGTCGTCTAAAACGGGCTCAGGTAAAACACTGGCCTTCTTGCTCCCAGCGATGCAGCGCGTGATGCGCGCCAAAGCGTTAACCCGCCGCGATCCACGTGTTGTTATTCTTGCCCCTACGCGTGAGCTGGCAAAACAAGTGTATGGTGAGCTGCGTAAATTGATTGCGGGCACACAATACAAAGCGGTGTTGATACTTGGTGGTGAGAACTTCAATGATCAAGCGAAAGAATTTCGTAAAGACCCAGTGTTCGTGGTCGCGACCCCTGGTCGTCTTGCTGACCACCTTGAGCATCGCCATCTGAGCCTAGAAGGGTTGGAAATGCTGATCCTTGATGAAGCAGATCGTATGTTAGATCTGGGTTTTGCACCTCAGCTTAAAGCGATTAACGATGCTGCTGCTCACCGCCGCCGTCAAACGCTGATGTTCTCTGCCACACTCGATCATCGTCAAGTGAACGACATTGCTGCAGACATGCTGAAAGAACCTAAGCGTGTTGCCATTGGTTTCGTGAACGAAGAACACAAAGATATCGAACAACGTTTTTACCTGTGTGACCACCTAGACCATAAACAAGCCTTGTTAGATCGCGTGCTAGCTGATGAAGAGTATCAGCAGTTGATGGTATTCACCGCAACGCGCGCTGACACCGAGCGCTTGGCGAATCTCTTTGTTGAGCGTGGCATCAAGGCTGTCGCACTGAGCGGTGAGATGAGCCAAAGTGCGCGTAACCGCATCATGAATGAGTTTGAGCGCGGCTTGCATCGAGTGTTGGTCACAACAGATCTGGCATCGCGTGGTTTGGACATTTCAAACGTTTCGCACGTTGTGAACTTTGATATGCCAAAACACTCGGAAGAGTATGTTCACCGTATTGGCCGTACAGGTCGCGCCGGTAATAAAGGTATTGCGATTTCATTCGTAGGCCCGAAAGACTGGAACAGCTTCAAAAGCATAGAAGGCTTCCTCGACAAGAAAATGACTTTCGCAACCTTTGACGGGTTGGAAGGTAAATTTAAAGGTCTGGTGCCACCACGTAAGAAAACGTTCAGCAAGAAACCGACACAAGCGAAGAAAACCAACAAGCCAGCTTCCAAAAAAGCAGCGCCGAAGAAGCGTAACAAAAGTTTCTATCAGGGTGTGTCTGTGGGTGAAGATGTCTTTATGGTTAAGAAGAAAAAGCCTGTCGAAGAATAACTTTCGATTGAATAAGAAAGCGCCTAAGTTAAGGCGCTTTTTTTATGCCTAAATTTTGGGAATGCGTCTGCGGCACTGCAGATTGTCTTGTTTTTGAAGCTTATGATTCGCGCTTTGCTATTTGGTGATAAATGCGACGACAACCGTCGAAGTTGTGATGAATCAACGGGTGTTGAAGAGGCGGCATACATATACTGCTCAAAAAGAAAGCGCTTTCAAAATGAATTGTGAATCATTAGAAAGTGGTTGGATTCTTAGCGAATGGATGTATCCCTTTGAGTAATTTCAGAATTTTTGCCTACCTCTGTCTATCATTTTTATTATCTGCCTGCGGCGGAAATGGTGATGGTGACGAAACCCATTCAGAAACGACGATTACTTACGCCTTAAGTGTGGTAGTGACTGATCAGGATTCGAATCAAGGGATCTCCAATGCCATCGTCGATGTATCAGGCAGGACTCAACGGACAGATACCTCGGGTAGAGCACTATTTTCCTTACCGAGCGGTAACTACATAGTGGCGATATCACATGCTGATTTTGGCAGTTTAGTTCGCAATGTCACCGTGGGTAGCGCGGATAGCGGAATAGACATTACGCTAACCAAAACGATAACCACTGACGGTTCGGAATCTGGCTCTGGCAGCACAGAAGACACCAATGGTTATGTTTTCCATTCAGAGAATGCTGATTCATTCGATTTTGCAGAATCCGCTGTCTCTTGGGGCTCCAATTCAACGATCAATACAAACCCCTTAGACGCCACCTATGAGCGTGCTATTCAGGTAACAAGTGGCACAGGATATGGCGTTCCTTATGCCGAACTTGCTTGGGGCAATCGCATTCCAGCAGATGCTATTGATGCGTCGGCGTATAACCAACTTCGTTTTAAAGTGAAGAGTACCTTTGCCACGCAAGTTGAAGTGTCCATTCAGGGCGTGAACAGCACCGAAGACAAAAAGCCTTATGCGATGAATACCGGTACAGCACTCAGTAACGGCTGGATTGAGATGCAGGTTCCGTTTCCAGCGTTTACCGATTTAACGTGGATTGGCCTTCAATTTTCAGGTCGTGGCACTGTGCTGGTGGCGGATGTATATCTGATTGAAGCTGAAGGGAACGACAATATTTATACTGGTGATTATGTCATTACACCGTATGGCGCTGGCAGCATTTCAGACACGTTTAATCCAGAAGGCTATGGCTGTGCAGAAGACCACGGCTTTTGGGTGTATAACGCAGGCGTTGTGAAGCCAGGGGTAGAATCTTGCTCCAACATTGGTACGCCAACTCAAATATTCCCTCAGCTTGTTCCTGAACTCTCAGATCAACCTGTGCCTACTCACAAATGGTGGGGCTCAGTGTCTTTCTTAGGGGAAATGCGCATTGGCGACCCTCACAGCGCTGGGTATATCACCCCGGACCCAATCAGTGCGCGTATCTCTGAGCGCGGCTTTCGAATGCTTGGGATTCCTAGTGGGCTTCGAGGTGCGGTTGATAAGTTTGAATACACAGTACCCGCGCCGTTTGATGAAGTCTTTGATGGTATTGCCATTGCCAACTCGCAGTTTAGCGACATGGAAGGCTACCTCAAAGATCACAGCGATGGCGCAATGACCGTCGAATGGCGAAATGGCACAACACCTATCATGGAAGCGACCTTTGTACATGGTTCGCCTTATGTGTATGTGAAAGCGTTTCGTGGCGACATAGTGCTGAAGACCCTGAGGGCTAACAGCGGTGAAAAAGGCACGTTTGCTGATTCAAACAACATGCTGGGTGTTTGGACCAGCATCGCGGGAAATTACACCAACTTTTTGGTTGTGGGTGAGGGTGCCACGACGTTTAGCGGCAAAACGAGTAACCGTATCACGATACAAAACAGCGCCAAAGAAGCGACCATTGTACTGTTACCGGGCAGCAGTGTACCCAGCAGTGCGGTAAGCAATCAGTTTGCTGCGTTGGCGCGTCAAGTTGTTCGTAATGTTGAAATTGATTACGAAGTTAATCGCGCCAATAACCAAGTTACAGTGACGCACAGTTATCTTGATGCCAATGGTAACCCGATAGAAACGTTGGCAGGTTTGCACCCACTGCATTGGAAGAACAGCAATGCTTCGACTATCAATCATAAAATGCGCAGTGCGCGGGGTGTGATCAAGTTTAGCCAAACCAATTCGTTTTCTTACACCATGCCGTTTGTTGGGGTATTGCCGACGCTTCCGAGCACACTTGGGGACTTTAACATCACTACATTACGCAGTCTGGTGACAGAATATGTTAATAAAGGCTCGAATGGATGGAACCCATACACAGACACCTATTGGTCAGGTAAGAGTTACGGAAAAGCGGCGGAAGTGATTGCCATCGCCCGTTCTATTGGTATGGAAGCAGAAGCTAACACCCTGACTGCGTGGTTGAAGTCTGAACTGGAAGATTGGTTTAGTGCAGACACCAACGGTGGCTTAGATACGGTAAGGTATTTCGTTTATGATGAAACATGGACAACCTTGCTGGGCGTGGAAGAGTCGTTCGGTACGCACCAACAACTTAACGATCACCATTTCCATTACGGCTACTTCGTGCGAGCCGCTGCGGAAATTTGTCGTACCGACAAATCATGGTGTGGCGCTGATCAGTACGGCCCTATGGTCGAGTTGTTGATCCGAGATTATGCCGCGAGCAAAGGGGATGACATGTTCCCTTACCTGCGAAATTTCGACCCTGCGAATGGCTTTTCATGGGCGTCAGGTCACGCCAATTTTGCGCTCGGCAATAACAACGAATCGACATCAGAAGCGGCCAACTCCTATGGTGCGATTGTGCTTTACGGCTTGATCACGGGTGACGATGAGTTAGTTGAAAAAGGCATGTATTTGCACGCGTCGTCCAGTGCGGCGTATTGGGAATACTGGAACAACCTCGACGGCTATCGCAATCGTTCGCCGCAGTACCCAAACAAAGGGGATGATTACGATAACTTCCCGCCGGGTTACAACAAGATCACTACCTCAATCATTTGGGGCACAGGCGGCGTTTTCTCTACCTGGTTTAGTGGCGCTTATGCACACATTCTTGGCATTCAAGGGCTTCCGCTTAATCCATTAGTTTTCCATGTCGGCCTCCATGCGGATTACATGAAAGACTACGTTGAACTTGGTTTAACTGAGTCCAGCAATGGAAAAGCATCGGGTTTGCAAGACGGACATTGGCGAGATATATGGTGGAACCTATGGGCCATGACAGATGCTGATGCGGCCATTGCGGACTATGAAACGCGAGGCTCGAATTATGTCACCGAAGAAGGTGAATCGAAGGCGCACACTTACCATTGGATACATACATGGAAGGCGTTAGGTCACCTGGTTACGGGAACAGGAACGTTAACGGCTGATTCCCCAACAGCGGTAGCGTTTAAGAAAGGTGATACGCTCACGTATATGGCTTATAACTACGGGAGCACGACGCAACAGGTTCAGTTTAGTGATGGTGTAGTGCTAACGGTTCAACCCAACGGTTTTGGCATTCGCACAACAACAGCTAACGCCAACTAGACTCGCCTTTGGCCGAAAGACTCAGTGTCTCAGCGTAGACATGAGACACATTCGTGAATGGAATATAAGAAATTCTATCTGTTATTGAGGGGGATACACGGATTGGCCATAAGAGTATGTATCAAAGACGGCGCGATCATCTCCCAATGTCATGAGCACAAACAGTTTGTCTTCCAATGAATGCGCGTGCTCCATTCTAAACTTCATCAATTGTGTCGCGTGTAAATCCAACACCACAAAATCCGCTTCTTTGCCCGTGTCGAAGTTACCGATCATATGATCTAGCGAGAGTGCCTTCGCGCCGCCCAACGTGGCTTGATATAGCGACTTCAATGGGTGAAGTTTTTTACCCTGTAGTTGCATCACTTTGTACGCTTCACTCATGGTCTGTAGCAGTGAGAAACTGGTGCCTGCGCCAACGTCTGTCCCCATTCCGACTTTAATCCCTTTGGCTTCCATATCATCAAGAGGGAATAAACCCGAACCGAGAAACAGATTGGACGTTGGACAGAATGCAACAGCAGAGTCAGTTTCTGCCAGTCTTGTGCATTCTTGGTCACACAAGTGAATACCGTGGGCGAACACTGAACGGCTTGAAAGCAAACCGTGTGAATCATAAACATCGAGATAGTTTTTGCTGTCGGGGAATAACTCCGCCACCCATTCGATCTCGTTGTGATTCTCGGAAAGGTGAGTGTGCAGATAAACATCGGGATATTCTTTCAGCAGCTTGCCTGCCAAATGAAGCTGCTCAGAGGTACTGGTTGGTGCAAACCGCGGTGTGATAGCGTAATGAAGTCGGCCTTTGTTGTGCCACTTTTCTATCAGTGCCTTGCTGTCGGCATAGCCAGATTCCGGCGTGTCGGTGAGATCGTCCGGTGCATTTCGGTCCATCAACACTTTTCCTGCGATCATGCGCAGGTTGCGTTTTGCGACTTCTTGGAAAAATACATCAACAGAGGATTTGTGCACAGTGCCGAACACGAGCGCCGTGGTGGTGCCATTGCGCGCCAATTCATCAAGAAAATGTACCGCGACATCGCGGGCGTAATCATCGTCTTCAAAGCGTTTTTCTTCGGGGAAGGTGTAATTGTTTAGCCAATCGATCAGTTGAGCACCGTAGGCGGCGATCATACCCGTTTGCGGATAGTGGATATGGGTGTCGATAAAGCCCGGTGTGATTAACTTGTTTTCAAGCTCGATGATGTCAATGCTGGGGTCCAGTGTTGGCAGCATGTCCTCGGCGTGGCCGACATTCACGATGTGTCCATCGGCGACAAGCAGGATCCCGTCTTCAAAATACTGGTATGAATCTTCCAAACCCACGTCCGTTGGGTTGGCAATGCTATGTAATATGGCTGCGCGAAAGGCTCTTGTAGGGTGAGCTTTGGGGTCTTTCATTCCTTTATGCCCTTATTTTCTCGTTATTTTTATTGTTTGGGTTTTCGCTTGGTTCTGTAACCAGAATAGAGCGTTTTTCTGCCTGTTTCTGTGTTGCATGCTCCCGTTTGCTAGAGATGTGTTCACCTTGATAACAGGCGATGAGCTCACCCGCGACAGAAACAGCAATTTCAGCAGGGTGTTTCCCTTTGACGCTTCCAATGCCAATCGGGCAGATCATGGTATTAATGGCCGCTTGATCGAATCCGCGATCTTTTAGCCTATGGTCAAAACGTTTGCGCTTTGACAGTGAACCAATTACCCCGAAATAGCGGCTATCTCCTCGTTTAAGAATGGCGCGACAGAGGTCGAAATCAAGCTGGTGGTTATGAGTCAGCACTAGATACATACTGTTTGCGGGCAGGGTTGCTACCTCACCAACAGGATCGTCGCTTAGTCGCTTCTCCACGTTGTCGGGAATATATGCAGGAAATTGCGCGTCACGCTCATCAACCCAGATCACTTTAAATGGCAAGGTGGCCAGAATAGGCACAAGAGCTTTGGCAACGTGACCTGCACCAAACAGCGCGAGGACATGACGTTGCTGCCCAACAGGCTCGAAGCTAAGTGTGACCATGCCGCCGCAACATTGGCCTAAACGAGCGCCTAAGTTGAAGTGTTCTACTTTGACGCTATGATCCCCATCAAGCAGCATTTGAAGGGCAGTTTTCATCGCGATGTGTTCAAGATGCCCGCCACCAATTGTGGAGACGATCTCCTTCTCGGTCACCAGCATTTTGCTGCCAGCGCCGCGAGGCACTGAGCCTTTGTCTTCTAGCACAGTGACCATGACACAGGGTGTGCCTGTTTGCTCAAACTGGGCGAGGGCGTGAATCCAGTTATCCATAAACATGGTGCAGCTCCTTTTTTCCGTGCTTTATCACGCATTGATTCATGGCCCTATTTCGCCTGACTCAAGGGTGATTTTCCTTTTCGTACTCGTTTAATTGCCTGATACACCTGCTCGGGTGTAGCGGGAGCAGACAAATAGGGGACTTCACCTTTTTCGGCAACACTGGCTATTGCGTTTTTAATTGCACTCCAAACGGAAATCGCGAGCATAAAAGGGGGTTCACCGACGGCTTTGGAATGGAACACTGTGTCTTCTGGATTGGTGCGGTTTTCCACCAATCGGGTATTGAAGATCTCTGGCGTGTCAGCAACAGCAGGAATTTTGTAGCTGGCTGGGCCGCTGGTCATTAGCTGGCCTTTGTCGTTCCACACCAATTCTTCCGTTGTCAGCCATCCCATGCCTTGAATGAAGCCGCCTTCAACCTGACCAATATCTATCGCAGGGTTTAGCGATGCACCAACGTCGTGAAGAATATCCACACGCAACACCTTATATTCGCCAGTGAGCGTGTCGATAATCACCTCAGAGCATGAGACGCCATACGCGAAGTAATAGAAAGGGCGACCGCGCGCGTTTGCATGGTCGTAAAAAATCTTAGGCGTTTTGTAAAACCCCGTGGCTGCAAGCGAGATTTGCTTTATCCAGCATAGCTCGGTGAAATCGCTGAACGTCATGCTGTGCTGGTCGCCAACGCTCACAATGCCGTTGCTGAAGATGACTTTATCCGGTGCTACCTCAAAGTGTTTTGCTGCAAACGCCACCATGCGATCTTTGATGAGAAACGCAGCGTTTTGGGCGGCTTTACCGTTGAGATCTGTGCCTGATGACGCTGCCGTTGGCGAGGTGTTTGGCACTTTTTCCGTATTTGTTGCCGTGATTTGAATGCGGCTAATGTCCACGCTGAATGCTTCGGCGACAATTTGCGCTACCTTGGTATTCAACCCTTGCCCCATTTCAGTGCCGCCGTGGTTAAGACAGATGCTGCCATCGCTGTAAATGGTGATCAGCGCACCGGCTTGGTTGAGAAAGGTCGCGGTAAACGATATACCAAATTTAACTGGGGTGAGCGCAATGCCCTTTTTCAGAATAGGGCTGCTTGCGTTGAAATCCGCAATGGCTTTACGCCTTGCTTGATAATCACACTCTGTTTCTAGATCCGCCGTCATTTCGTGAATGAAGTTATCTGCGACTTTTTGAAAGTAATGGGTTTCGTCGCGGCCACTACCAGCCTGATTGGCACTGGCATAATAGTTAGCTTTGCGAACATCGAGCGGGTCTTTATCGAGATGATAGGCAATGGTGTCCATCACATGTTCGATGATCATCATGCCTTGCGGGCCACCAAAGCCACGAAAGGCGGTGTTCGAGGCCGTGTTGGTTTTCACACAATGCCCCGTCACCGTGGCATTTCCTAGGAAATAGGCGTTGTCAGAATGGAACATGGCACGATCGACAATCGAACGTGACAAATCCGGTGAATGCCCGGCATTGCCTGCGACAACCATATCGATGCCTTGGATCACGCCATTGTCGTTAAAGCCCACTTTGAATTGATTGTAAAAAGGATGGCGCTTGCCCGTCATCATCATGTCTTCACGTCTTGGCAATCGGAACTTCACTGGCTGACCCGTTTGATGCGCGATAATGGCGGCAATACATGCGGGGGCTGCAGCTTGCGTTTCCTTGCCGCCAAACCCGCCACCCATACGGCGCATATCAATCAGCACTTTGTGCATGGAAATACCCAGCACCGAGGCCACCAGTTTCTGCACCTCGGTGGGATGCTGCGTCGAGGAATAGACGATCACGCCGCCATCTTCGGTAGGAACAACACTGGAGACTTGGGTTTCCAAATAGAAGTGCTCTTGACCACCAATATGCAGCGAACCTTCCAATACATGGTTTGCTGCTTCAATGGCTTTTTCAGAGTCACCGCGTTTTTGCTGGTGGCTGTCTGTCACGAATGACTTCTGTGCCAGCGCTTCTTCGACGCTTAATGCCGCTGTGAGCAATTCATATTCGATGATGGCCGCTTGTGCGCCTTTACGCGCGTTGTCCAAGGTATCTGCCGCTACGGCGATCACGGGCTGACCGACATACACCACTTTGCCATCCGCCAATAACGGGTCGCCGGGTAGCACTGGGCCAATGTCTAACTCACCCGGAATGTCTTTGGCGCTGATCACCGCACGAACACCTGCGACGTCGTAACAAGGGGAAACATCTAGCTGGGTAATGTTGGCGTGCGCATGTGGGCTCATTAATGCGTAAACATGCAGCTGATTGGGAAACTCAGGGCGGTCGTCGATATAGAGTGCATCGCCAGTGACCTGTTTCTCGGCACTTTCATGTTTGACCGATTTTCCAACACCAGTGGCAAGCCCTTGCTTGGCTTGTGTCGCCATTTGTTCAGGCGTTAATTCGGGGGCAGTTTTACGGGACATAGTGAATCACCCTCGTTTCAATGGCTTCGCCGCGCATATTTTGTAGCTCGATATACAAACGATAAAGCAGGTTGGCCGCGGTTTCAGTGCGGTATGCTTTGCTGGCGCGAAAGTCCGAAATCGGCTGAAAATCAGTCGCAAGTGCCGTCATTGCTTGCTCAATGCTGGAAGAAGAAAGTGGCTTGCCCATCAGTGCTTGCTCGCACTGTGTTGCTCTGGCAGGAATAGGCGCCATACCACCAAAAGCTATTTTGATATCTGTTACGTTGTCACCGTCTAAGGTTAGGTTGAACGCGCCGCACACCGCTGAAATATCATCATCAAAGCGCTTAGAGATTTTATAAGCACGAAATGTTTGATTCGCTTGCGGCTTGGGAATACGGATGGTTTGAATAAATTCAGACGGTTGTAGATCAGTGACCTTGTAACTTTTAAAGTAGTCTTCGAGTAATATTTCTCGTGTGGTATCGCCACGACGCAATATCATCGAAGTACCGAGCGAGATGAGCAGAGGCGGGCTGTCTCCAATCGGCGAGGCATTGGCAATGTTGCCGCCAACCGTGCCTTGGTTTCGGATTTGCAAAGACGCAAACCGATGGATCAGCGCGCCGAAATCAGGGTAGTGAGGTTCGAGCGCACGGTACACATCCGTTAACGGTACATTGGCGCCGATTTCGATATGTGTGTCGGTCTCGGAGACGGTTTTAATGTCATCGACATGTCCGAGGTAAATTAGCTCATCAATGTCGCGATGGAATTGTGTCACTTCCAAAGCCAAATCCGTTCCGCCTGCCAGCAACTTGGCATGAGGGTGAGCCATCAAAACCTTAGCCAGTTCATCGCTGTTCGTCGGGGTGAAAGCCGTCTTTCCTTCAGCATGATGTTCAAGCTCGGGTTTACCCATCGCATTGAGCTTATCGATTGTCTCTCGCTCATAATCCGAAAACTGATCGCGAATAGGGGCTTCTTGGCTGAGTGATAACGCCGCTTCAACGATAGGGCGATAACCCGTGCAACGACAAAGATTGCCAGCGAGCGCTTCATAGGTATCTTCCTTATCGGCGTTCGGTGTGTTTTTGGTGAGTGCAAACATCGACATAATAAAACCCGGGGTGCAGAAACCGCATTGGCTGCCGTGAAAATCGACAATGGCTTTCTGTACGGGATGAAGCGCCTCTTTCGTTCGAAGATCTTCCACGGTAATAAGCTGTTTTCCGTGAAGCGCCGAAACAAAGGTGAGGCATGAGTTAACGCTTCGGTACTCAAGGTTGCCATTGACCACCTCACCCAACACGACGGTGCACGCACCGCAGTCACCGGAACCACATCCTTCTTTGGTACCTGTCTTGCGTGCATGTTCGCGTAGGTAATTCAACACAGTCAGATTGGGAGAAATATCCTTTTCTTCCTGCAAGGTCTGATTTAAGAGAAAACGGATCACACTGCCTCCATGACGCTTTTGAATCCATTGATTACAAGCTAGTCATTTCTGACCGATGGGTCAACTTTCTGTTAACAAGTAAGATCGTAAAAACTAACAAATAAAAATCATTATAAATCAATGGATAGTTGGATTTATGGGTAGGTCACATCACAGATTGTCTTGGATTGTTGTATACAATTTGTGAGTTTGATCGTTTCATAATCTCGGAAACGATAGGTGGAATTGGTTTTGTGACAACGGAGAAGGTAATAGAAGATAAGAAAAATATGTGGGGGAGGCATTATTGTCCCACTACAGAGTGGGACAATATGTAGAATCTAGACTCAGAACTTAAGCTTTCTTTTTTAGCACGTTAGAAAAAACGGCATGAAGATCTTGAGCGTTGGTTTCATCGTGAAGGTTAAGTTTTGATTTGATGTGGTCGAGATGCGTTTTCATCAACGCCATCGCTTTCTGTTTATCCCGAGCTTCAATGGCATCAAGCAGTTGCGTGTGTTCGTCATACGAACAGTTGTGCTGCTTGGTAGATTCATAAAGCGCAATGATCAAAGAACACTGGGAAACCAAGCTACGTTGGAAGCTCATCAATGGCAGATTATCAGCCATTGCCGCCAATTCGATGTGAAATTCACCGGAAAGGCGAATGCTTCGGCCTGTATCATTTTGCGCGATCGCTTCATGCTCTTCTGCGACCATGGCACGGCACTTTGCAATTTGCTCAGGCGTGGCGTTTTCTGCCGCCAACTCAACGATAGCCAGTTCCATGACTTCTCGTGCTTTGAGTATTTGCAGTGCTTCGCTAACAGATGGTGAAGCGACAATCGAACCTCGGTTCGGGCGCGTGCTGACGACCTGCTCAACAGAAAGGCGAAGCAGTGCACGACGAATAATGGTGCGGCTAACACCAAAGATTTCGCCCAACGCTTCTTCGCTAAGTTTGGTGCCCGGTGGCAGACGTTGCTCTAGGATGGCATCAAAAATATGACCGTATACGATGTCATCTTGTGTCATTTTTGGGTTTGTTGGTTTGCTCTTTTTTGTGCTTGCTTTGAGAAGCCCTGTCATACAGTTATCCCTTTTACGACTCGTCATCTCCTACGAGCTTGCTGTAAATAACGTCCTAAAAGTGAACGCAAAAAATAGAAAATATGATTTAAGAATTTTGTATAAGAATAGCTGAACTGATTGTACAACATCGACGCAGTTCTTGTATCAATCGCGTTTACCTTTGCGGGGCGAGTTTTGTTCCATTCCGAAGATTGATGAGAGTTTAGACAGTGATCTAAGAATGCTAGGATTGGAGAGAACAGAAAAAGCCGAAAGAACACAAAGAATGGAAGGAATGCCAGAGAGGAGTGCGCGAGAAAAAAGCTCGCGCAGGGTGAGCGAAAACAATTATTTCCAAGTAAACTCCAGATGCTAGATGTAAACGGCGACAGAGAAGCTGTCGCCATTGCGCGTTATTCGAGTTTTGCGTAGCAAGGAATCGTAAGGAAATCGGCAAAGTGACTATCGGTAGAAAGCGAGAAGAACAGCTCCGACGCTTGGTCAAACTTACGGTTTGCTTCGCCACCTGTAGATGCTTTCATTTCAGCCACTTCCTGATCCAGCCACTCTCTGAACATTTTCACGGTAAACGGGCGTCCATCATCTAAAGAGACTTGATGCTTCAACCATTGCCAAATATTGGCACGAGAAATTTCAGCGGTGGCGGCATCTTCCATTAATCCGTATATCGGCACGCAGCCAACGCCGCGGAGCCAGGATTCCATATAAAGCACTGCAATGCGGATGTTCTTTCTCACCCCTTGTTCGTCTTTTGAACCTTGGCAAGGGCGGAGTAATAATTCGCTATCAAATGTGCCATCAGGAATGAAGTGACGCTGATTTGTTGAACCATCCAGATACTGGTCAAAAATTTCGCGTGCGAGCGTCACCAAATGTGGATGCGCCACCCAAGTGCCGTCATGGCCGTTGGTGGCCTCTCGGCGTTTGTCATCGATAACCTTCTTAGTCACGCGATCCATTTCTTCCGGATCTTTGGATGGAATAAACGCCGACATACCGCCAATGGCCAAAGCTCCGCGACGATGACAGGTCTGGATCAAACGCTTGCTGTATGCCTCAAGGAACGGCTGATCCATGCCAATGGCATGACGATCGGGCAGGATGCGGTCAGCATGGTTTTTCAGTGTTTTGATGTAGCTGAAAATGTAGTCCCAACGGCCGCAGTTCATACCGACGATGTGCTTGCGCATGACAAACAGCATCTCTTCCATTTGGAACACGGCAGGGAGTGTTTCTAGCAATACTGTCGCGCGAATGGTGCCGGTCTCAGCGTTGAAATATCGCTCCGTAAAATCGAATACGGCTTCCCACCAAGCGGCTTCTTCCAGTGATTCGAGTTTTGGCAGGTAGAAATACACCCCTTGCCCTTTGTCTTTTCTGTTCTGGTAGTTATGGAAAAAGTACAGGCCGAAATCCATCAAACTGGCTGGCATCGCTTTGCCATCAAACAGAATGTGCGCCTCTTCTAAGTGCAAACCACGAGGGCGATGGATCAAGGTGGCAGGGTTTTCTATCAGTTGATAATGCTTACCGTTTTTGGGTTCAGTGAACGCAATCGTGCCAGCATTCGCATCGCGCATGTTGATTTGGCCATTGACCATATTTTCCCATGTCGGCGACGTTGCATCCTCAAAACAGCACATGAACACATTCGCGCCAGAGTTGAGGGCGTTAATCACCATCTTTCGATCGATAGGGCCTGTGATCTCTACACGGCGGTCGAGCAGATCGTCGGGTATGGCATTCACTCTCCAATTCGGTTCATCACGAATTGGCTGTGTATCTGCACGAAAATCGGGCAGTGAACCCATGTCATATTGAGCCTGTTTCTCTTTTCGCATATCGAGCAGGGCGTCACGTTCAGTGGCAAAGTTCACACACAAGGCTTCCAAAAAGGTTAAAGCGAATGGGTTGAGTATTGCTTTGGCTTCTTCGCTAAACAGTCTCCCGACGACTTCCAGCCTTGAGGTGGTGTCACTGGCTTTGCTCTGGCGCGGATTTTGTTGATGTTCAGGGTTATTCTTAATGTCATACATCAGCAGTGTCCTTAAATAATGTATACAATTTTAATGAAAATAGTGTTTTTATCTTCTTCTTATAGTGAACAATAAAAGCACATTGTTAATGTGATGTGAATAGTCATATCTTCTAATCTCTGATACTAATCGAGTTGTCAGACCACTGTTCTCCTGCCACAACTGGCTTACTTGCACCTCATTTTGAACAATTTTGCTGTTGTAAGAATGTTGAAAAATCACTTGCGGTTAATAAATAATCGATCTAAGAATACAATTAACGATTAAATTGTATACAAAAAGGTTTGGGAATGGCAAAGATGAGAGCGATTGATGCAGCCATAGAAGTGTTAAAGCGTGAAGGGGTGGTGAAAGCATTTGGTGTGCCGGGGGCTGCCATTAACCCTTTCTACTCAGCATTGAAGAAAGTAGGAGGGATTGACCATATTCTCGCTCGCCATGTTGAAGGCGCATCGCACATGGCTGAAGGCTACACGCGAGCAAATGCAGGAAATATCGGGGTTTGTATTGGCACATCTGGCCCAGCAGGCACTGATATGATCACGGGGCTCTATTCTGCGCAGGCGGACTCCATTCCAATTCTATGTATTACAGGGCAGGCACCAAGATCGCGTCTACATAAAGAAGATTTTCAAGCGGTAGACATAGAATCGATAGCGCGTCCTGTTACCAAATGGTGCTCAACCGTGATGGAGCCCGCACAAGTCCCTCGGGCGATTCAGCATGCTTTTCAGGTGATGCGTTCTGGCCGTCCCGGCCCTGTGTTGATAGACCTGCCTTTGGATGTTCAACTGGCTGAAATCGAATTTGATATTGATAGCTATGAGCCTCTTGATCCCTACAAACCTGCGATGACACGCCATCAAGCGGAAATGGCGTTGAAAATGCTCAATGAAGCAGAGCGGCCATTAATTGTGTCAGGCGGTGGTGTGATTAATGCCAATGCGTCTGAGCTGTTGCAAGCGTTCGCGGAAATTCTCGGCGTACCGGTTATTCCTACTTTAATGGGATGGGGCAGTATCCCTGATGATCATGAACTGATGGCGGGTATGGTGGGGCTTCAAACGTCCCACCGTTACGGTAATGCTTCGATGTTGGCATCTGACTTGGTGTTTGGCGTTGGTAACCGCTGGGCGAATCGCCACACGGGCTCGGTTGATGTTTATACCGAAGGCAGAAAATTTGTTCACATCGACATTGAACCGACGCAAATTGGCCGTGTTTTCTGTCCGGATCTCGGCATCGTGTCAGATGCATTTTTAGCCCTGTCGCAACTCGTTGAGGTCGCCAAAGAGTGGAAATCTCAAGGTCGCCTGAAAGATCACAGCGCTTGGGTGAGTGATTGTCAGCAGCGTAAAGCCACTATGCTGCGTAAAACCCATTACACCGAACAGCCAGTCAAACCCATGCGTGTTTACGAAGAAATGAACCGCGTATTTGACCGCGAGACTTGCTACGTCAGCACCATTGGTCTTTCACAAATTGCTGCCGCGCAGTTCCTGCATGTTTATAAACCTCGCCACTGGATTAACTGTGGTCAGGCTGGGCCTTTAGGTTGGACAGTGCCTGCGGCCTTAGGCGTTCGCGCTGCCGATCCCGAGCGTCAAATTGTCGCAATTTCAGGCGATTACGATTTTCAGTTCATGATCGAAGAGTTAGCTGTCGGTGCACAGTTCAAGCTTCCCTATATTCATGTGCTGGTGAATAACGCCTACCTCGGTTTAATCCGACAGGCGCAGCGTCAATTCGACATTGATTACTGCGTGCAACTGGCCTTCGAAAATCAGAATTCACAAGAGTTGGCCGATTATGGTGTCGACCATGTCGCCGTCGTTGAGGGCTTAGGTTGTAAGGCGATAAGAGTCAGAGACCCTGATCTGATTGCGCCTGCGCTGGAGCAAGCGAAAGCACTAATGGCAAAACACAGCGTTCCCGTTGTGGTGGAAATCATTCTGGAGAAGGTCACCAACATTTCCATGGGCGCTGAAATCGATGCCGTGAATGAGTTCGAATCGCTGGCGGAATCTATTGCTGATGCTCCCACCGCTTTGGCGGCGAAAGACAGATAAGTGTTTGCACAGCGCAAATACAAGATCAATAAGAAGAACAAGAACAAAGAGATAAGGAGATTGATATGCCAAAGCTTGCTGCCAATTTATCCATGCTATTTAACGAGCTGCCATTTATTGAGCGTTTCAGTGCCGCGGCCAAGTTCGGATTCAAAGGCGTGGAGTACTTGTTTCCCTATGCGTTTAACGCAAAGGAACTTAAAGCGGAACTGGATAGAAACCAACTGAAACAAGTGCTGTTCAACCTCCCATCGGGTGATTGGGATAATGGTGATCGTGGCATCGCGGCTGACCCGGCAAGAGTTAAAGAGTTTCGTTCCGGTGTCTCAAAAGCTATTGAATATGCTCGCGTGCTGGATTGTCAGCAAGTGAACTGTCTCGCTGGCATCGTCCCCGCGGGCGTCAGTCAGGAACACGCAGAGGAAACCCTGATTGAGAACCTGAAATTTGCCAATGAACAGTTGGAAAGCGCGGGAATAAGGCTAGTGATTGAAGCCATCAACACCCGTGACATTCCCGGTTTTGCGCTCACCAATACCCAACAGGCGTTGAGGATTTGTGATGCGGTGGGCAGTGACAACATTTCGCTGCAATACGACATCTACCACATGCAGATTATGGAGGGCGATATCGCCCAAACGATGGCTTCCTCAATCAATCGCATTGGTCATATTCAAATCGCAGATAACCCAGGTAGACATGAGCCAGGAACAGGCGAGCTGAATTATCACTTCCTGTTTAACTATATCGACAGCATCGGCTATCAAGGTTGGGTGGGCTGCGAGTACAAACCCGCAACCACAACTCACGAAGGTCTGAAATGGTTAGCGGACTACCTGCAGAATAAGGAGTCATAGCATGACGACAATCGCGTTTATCGGCACGGGCATCATGGGCAAACCCATGGCAGAGAATCTGCAAAAAGCGGGCTATCAACTCCATCTTTCTGAAAGTCGTTCACCTGCACCCATTTCATTGAAAGAAGGTGGCGCGAGAACATTCGCCACCAACGTGGAAGCGATAAAAGAGGCCGAATTTGTCATCACCATGGTCCCGGATACGCCACAAGTGAACGAAGTCTTGTTCGGTGAATATGGCATCGCGCCTGTTTTAGATGACACAAAAACCGTGATCGACATGAGTTCAATTTCACCGCTAGAAACCAAGCAGTTTGCTGCTCGCGTAAAAGAAAGCGGCGCTGCGTATTTAGATGCGCCCGTGTCTGGCGGTGAAGTGGGAGCCATCAATGCCACGCTGACTATCATGGTGGGTGGCGCTGAAACTGATTTTGAGAAAGCATTGCCTTTGTTCGGAGCCATGGGTCAAAACATCAATTTGGTGGGTGACTGCGGCGCTGGGCAAGTGTGCAAAGTCGCAAACCAAATCATTGTCGCGTTGAACATAGAGGCGGTGTCTGAAGCATTGGTATTTGCTTCCAAAGCAGGTGCCGATCCAGCACGTATTCGCAACGCCTTGCTGGGTGGTTTTGCCAATTCCAAAGTGCTGGAAGTACACGGGGAACGCATGGTGAAGGGCACCTTCGACCCCGGTTTTAGAATCCGCCTGCACCAGAAAGATTTGAATCTCGCTTTAACGGGGGCCAAGACACTGGGTGTCGCATTGCCCAATACGCAATCAGCCCAAGATCTCTTTGGCTTATGCGCAGAGCAAGGCGGTGAGAATTGGGATCATTCCGCGCTGATCAAAGCCATTGAATCCCTTTCAAGCCACAATATTCGCGGCGAGTAGCATGGTTTAAGCTTTGTCGAGTTTTGTTTTAGATATCATATCGGTCCTTTGATATTTGCCCGC